>NZ_JBIWFV010000001.1:0-1092452 GCF_044763255.1 Streptomyces sp. NPDC096176
AGGCTCCCAGTAGACGACTGGGTTGATAGGCCGGATATGGAAGCCCAGTAATGGGTGGAGTTGACCGGTACTAATAGGCCGAGGGCTTGTCCTCAGTTGCTCGCGTCCACTGTGTTAGTTCTGAAGTAACGAACTCGCCTTGCCGGCTTGTAGTTCGACATCTTCATAGTGTTTCGGTGGTCATTGCGTTAGGGAAACGCCCGGTTACATTCCGAACCCGGAAGCTAAGCCTTTCAGCGCCGATGGTACTGCAGGGGGGACCCTGTGGGAGAGTAGGACGCCGCCGAACAATCATTGTGGGAAAGCCCCGCACCGTCATGGTGCGGGGCTTTTCTGCGTTTGCGGCCATATGAGTTCGATTAGGGTCGACGGCATGCGCTATGACCTCGTCATCTTCGACAACGACGGTGTGCTCGTCGACAGCGAACCCCTGTCCAACACCATCCTGGCCGGCTATCTGACCGAGCTGGGGCACCCCACCTCCTACGAGGACTCCCTGCGCGACTACATGGGTGCCGCGGTCCACCGCATCCATGACCTGGTGCGTGAAAGGACGGGGGAGGCGCTGCCCGCCGACTTCGACGACGTCCTTCACGCTCGCGTCTTTGCCGCGTTCGAGCGGGAGTTGGCGGTCGTGGACGGCGTGACCGAGATACTGGAGAAGCTCCGGGCCGATGGCGTGCCGTACTGCGTGGCCTCGTCAGGGAGTCATGAGCGGATCCGGGTGGGGCACCGCCGGACAGGGCTGGACGGCTGGTTCACGGACGGCATCGTCTTCAGCGCGCAGGACGTGGGCAGGGGCAAGCCGGCGCCCGATCTCTTCCTCCATGCCGCCGAGCGGATGGGCGTGGCGCCGGGGCGGTGCGTGGTCGTAGAGGACAGTCGACTCGGTGTGCAGGCGGCCCTGGCGGCCGGGATGGATGTGTACGGGTTCACTGCCATGACGGCGGAGACGGAACTCGCCGGTGCGAAGGGGTACTTCGGAGCGATGGAAGAGCTGCCCGCACTGCTCGTGTGAGCCGCCTACCGCACGGTAGGACCCGGGCATACGCTGTGCGGCCATGACAGATGCGCGGTTGCGCCACGGACGGGCCTCTCTGGCGTTCAGCTTCTTCTCGCAGGGCGTGGCGTTCGCGCTCCTCGTGACACGTATCCCTGCCGTCCAGGAGCGGTACGGGATATCCGACGCCCTGCTGCCCCTGTTCCTCGCGGCAGTGCCGATCCTCGCCGCTGTGGGGAGCGTGCTGACCGAGCGGCTCGTGCGTCGGACTCCGGTGAGCACGGTGCTGCGGTGGGTGCAGCCGGTGGTGTTTCTCTCCCTGCTCGGTGTTGCGGCAGGGGAGGGGATCTGGCAGGTGGCGGGCGCCCTCGGGGTCTTCGGACTGTCCGTAGGGGCGTTGGACGCGTCGATGAACATGTTGGGGGTCAGCCTTCAACGGGCCTACGGGCGCAGCATCATGCTGGGCTTCCACGCCGCGTACAGCCTCGGCGGGATCATCGGGGCGTCGCTCGCCTGGGCGGGTGCCCACTGGGACCTGGCGCTTGTCGTCTCGTACCTGCCGGTGGTGCTGGTGCTCGTGCCGGCTGCGCTTATGGGAAGCCGGTGGTACGTCGACGCGCGCCGCGCCGAGGTCGTTGAGGAGAGCGTGCAAGGGGCAGCCGCGGGCGGAGTGCCGTTCAAGGTGCTGCTGCCGCTCTGCCTGGTGATGACGTTCGCGTACATCGGGGACTCCACCGTCTCCAACTGGAGCGCCAAGTACCTCCAGGACGTGCTGAAAAGCTCGGAGGAGTTGGCGACCGTCCCGTACAACGCCTACATGGTGACGACGCTCATCGGGCGTGCCGTGGGCGACCTGGGGGTGCGGCGCTTCGGGGCGGTGGTGGTCGTCCGTGCCGGGGCGGTGCTGGCGGCGGCCGGCTTCGGTGTGGTCGCGGTGGCGCCCGGGGCATGGATCGGCATCCTGGGGTTCACGCTGCTGGGCCTCGGGCTGTGCGTGCTCGTGCCGCAGACGTTCGCCGCGGCCGGCCGGCATGCCGAACAGAGCCAGGCCGGTCACTACCACGCCGATGACAGGGAGGCCGGTGAGAGTGACGGCACGGGCCGGAGCGATGCGGCCGTGGCGCGGCTGAACGTTTTCAACTACGTCGGGTTCCTCATCGGCTCGCCCCTTGTGGGGGCGCTCGGGGATGCGTGGAGCTACCGCTGGGCGATGCTGGTGCCGATGCTGCTCGTGCTCGTGACGTTGGTGTACGCCAGGTCGTTCGGCGACGGGGCCGCCCGATACGGTGGCGGGTATGAGCGGCCGCGGGTTGTTGATGTGGGACGAGGCGGTAACGAAGTATGACTTCGGGGACAGCCATCCGATGGATCCGGTGCGGCTCGCGCTGACCATGGGGCTGGTGCGGGCGTACGGGCTCGACCGGGCGATGGACGTGGTCGCCGCGAAGCCCGCAGGGGCGTCGACGCTGCGGCTCGTGCACCGGGAGGACTACATCGAGGCCGTCCGTGCGGCGTCCGCCGACCCGAAGGCGGCGGACCAGTCGTACGGGCTCGGCACGGTCGACGATCCGGCGTTCACGGGGATGCACGAGGCCTCGGCGCTGATCGCCGGGCAGTCGGTCGGCGCGGCGGAGGCCGTGTGGCGGGGTGATGCGGCGCACGCCGTGAACTTCGCGGGCGGGCTGCATCACGCGATGCCGGGCTGCGCGTCCGGTTTCTGCATCTACAACGACGCGTCGCTGGCGATCGCGCGGCTGCTGGAGCTCGGCGCGGAGCGCGTCGCGTACGTCGACGTGGACGTGCACCACGGGGACGGTGTGCAGGCGGCGTTCTGGGACGATCCGCGGGTCCTGACGGTGTCGCTGCACGAGCATCCGCGGACGCTGTTCCCGCAGACCGGCTGGCCGGAGGAGACGGGCGCGGACGGGGCGGCGGTGAACGTGGCGCTGCCGGCGGGCACAGGCGACGAAGGGTGGCTGCGGGCCTTCCACGCGGTGGTGCCCGAACTGCTTGCGGACTTCCGGCCGCAGGTGCTGGTCACACAGCACGGTGCGGACACCCATTTCGAGGACCCGCTGGCGCACTTGGCGGTCTCGCTGGACGCCCAGCGCGCGGTGCAGGAAGCGTGCCACGCGCTCGCGCACGAGCATGCCGAGGGCGGCCGGTGGGTGGCGCTCGGCGGCGGCGGTTACGCGGTCGTCGACGTCGTGCCCCGCTCGTGGACGCATCTGGTGGGGATCGCGGCGCACGAGCCCGTGGACCCCGAGTCGGTCGTCCCGTCGTCATGGCGGGACGAGGTCTACGCGAGGGCACGGCAGTTGGCGCCGGCGCGGATGACCGACGGACGGTGGCCCGTCCGGTGGCGGCCCTGGGAAGAGGGCTACGATCCGGCGGACCGACTGGACCAGGCGGTGCTGGCGACGAGGCGGGCGGTGTTCCCGCTGCGTGGGCTCCTGGCGTAGCTGGAACGTTCCGACAGGCCGGCCCGGAGACAGGCCGGCCCACTGAGGTGTTACGCCAACTGTGGCGGTTTTCCGTGGTTCTCGCGCGGTGATCATCCGGGTGGGCCAGCATCGGGAGCGTGTTGAGCACCGGAGCTTTGCGGGCCCATCTGCTGGCGTCGCGGTTGGCCGGGGATGTCGCCACCTCGCGGGAGGCGAGTCTGCGGAGCTACCGGGCCTTTGTGGCCAGGGATCCCCGGGTCACGATCGGGCTCGACCCCCAGTGGTCCTGGAGTGTGCGCGACATCGTCGCCCTCATGGCGGAGAAGTGCGGGGTCTCGGGGGACCCGGACGATGTGACGGGGACGGATGTCATCGACCCGGAGCGGACCCTGTGCAGGCTCGGCGCGTTCGCTGAGCGGCTGGGCGCGGTGGCCGCGCGAGGCGGGTCCGTGCTGTTCGGGACCGGTCATCCGCACCGTCTGCTCGGGTTCTACGCCGATCTGGCAGACGCCGTGTCGGCGGCCGGCTGTTCCGTACTCACACCCGCGCAGGGGCGATGTATCGACATAACGACCCGGTTCGGCGTACGTACGTACGGCCTCGAGTACGTACGAGGAGTGGCGTTGCTGCATGAAGCCGGAGCGCGGGAGGCCGGCACGCACAGCCATTCGCCGCTACCGGTCAGGGTCGCTCTCCAGGCCGCCGCGGCCGTCGGCGGGCCGCTGCCCGATCTTGTCGTGGGAGACCACGGCTGGGTCTGCGGGGCAGGTCAGCTGGGCATCGAGGCGATCGGACTGGCCGATACGGACGATCCGGCTCTGTTCGTCGGCGAGGTGGAGGGTCAGGTATCGGTCGCGGTTCCGCTTGATGACGCCGTACGGGCCGATTTCTACCGGCCGTTGACGCGCTATGTGCTCAATCGGGCGTGTCTGTCACAGTAGGCGGCTGAGCGCTGCTCCTCTTCCCCACTCGCATCACCCGCCCCTAGTCTGGGCAGTGAGCGCACAGCGACGAAGAGTCACCGGAGGGGAAGCCGGTGCGCGTCGGGTGCGGAAGGTACAGGTGGGTCATGGCTGCTGGCAGCGAGAGGCCTCTCAACGAGGTCAAGTTTCTTACCGTGGCGGAAGTTGCCTCGGTAATGCGGGTGTCGAAGATGACGGTGTACCGCTTGGTGCACAGTGGTCATCTGCCGGCGATTCGGGTGGGGAGGTCCTTCCGGGTACCGGAGCAAGCGGTTCACGAGTATCTCCGCGAATCCTTCGTGGGGGTGGAATCCGCGTAACAGGGGCCGGACGATTCCCCTCGGATTACGTCCCTCACTCGGCGGCAGGTAGGCTAGGCCGACGTAGGTCGTGTGGGCCCAGACGCCCCGCACCGAGTGAAGAGAAGTGAGCGAGGGTAGTCGTGGGCTCTGTTATCAAGAAGCGGCGCAAGCGGATGGCCAAGAAGAAGCACCGCAAGCTGCTCAAGCGCACCCGCGTTCAGCGTCGCAACAAGAAGTAAGCGGCAGCTGTACGTGTCTCGGCCCCTCCACCGACCGGTGGAGGGGCCGAGGTGCTTTCCGGCGCGATGCGGGTCGCGACGTGGCAAAAGTCCGTCGTCGCGTCACCACAGTGCAACAGTGACGCGCTACGGTGACGCCAGGACCTAGGGGAAGGCGCTGATCTTGGGCAAGGTCGTGCTCGTCACCGGAGTGGCCCGGCAACTCGGCGGCCGCCTTGTGCGGCGGATCCAGCGGGATCCCGAAGTGGACCGGGTGATCGGGGTCGACGCCGTGGGTCCCGAGCACCATCTGGGCGGCGCCGAATTCGTACGCGCCGACATCCGGCAGCCCGCGATCGCGAGGGTCCTCGCCGAGCACGACGTCGACACGGTCGTGCACATGGACGTCACCGGGACGCCGCTGGGGGCCGGGGGCCGTACGTCGGTCAAGGAGACCAACGTCATCGGCACCATGCAGCTCCTCGGCGCCTGCCAGAAGTCGCCGACCGTCAAGCGGCTGGTGATCAAGTCGAGTACGAGCGTGTACGGCTCGGCACCGCGCGACCCGGCGGTCTTCACCGAGACGACGCCCCCCAAGTCGTTGCCCAGCGGTGGTTTCGCCAAGGACGCGGTCGAGGTCGAGGGGTATGTGCGCGGGTTCGCCCGTCGCCGCCCGGACGTGGCGGTGTGCGTGCTGCGTTTCGCGAACATCCTCGGACCGTGCGCGGACTCGCCGCTCGCCGAGTTCTTCGCCCTGCCGGTGATGCCCACCGTCTTCGGTTACGACCCCCGGCTGCAGTTCGTCCACGAGGACGACGTCATCGACGTGCTGCGGCTGGCGTTGCACGAGCCGCGCCGCGGCACGCTCAACAGCGGCACCTTCAACATCGCCGGCGAAGGCGTGCTGACGCTCTCCCAGTGCTCGCGGCGGCTGGGGCGGCCGACGATGCCGGTGCTGCTGCCTGCGGTCACCTGGGTGGGCTCCGCGCTGCGGACGATCGGCATCACCGACTTCTCGCCCGAGCAGATCCGGCTGCTGACGCACGGAAGGGTGGTCAGCACCGTCCAGATGCGCGAGACCCTGGGCTTCCGCCCGAAGTACACGACCGCGGAGACCTTCTCGGACTTCGCACGCAGCCGGGGGCCTGGCCTGCTGCCGCCTTCGGTGGTCGCCAGGGCAGTGGACCAGGTCGCGAGCGCGCTGTCCTCGGGGGACGGCGGGCCGGCGGCCCTGCAAAGCCCGCACAGCACCGGACAGCCCGGATAAGGAGCACAGCCGACGATGGCGGACGCCAAGGTCATTCCCTTCGACGACGATCGTTCGCGCGGTGGCGGCGCGCAGCGCCCGGTGCGGCGGCGCTCCGCGGCCGGTGGGCGCCGGAAGGCCGACCCGGCGGTGGGGCGGGACACGGCTGTGAGCCCCCTGCCGGGCCGGCAGGGCGGCGAGGACGGGGACGGCGGTACGAGCGCTCCCGGCGCCTCCCCGGCCGCCTCGATCGCCGCCGGCGCAGCCGGGCTTTCCGGCGAGGCGCCGGGCGGGCAGGAGGCCGCCGAGGAGCCCCGAGGGGTGCCGGGTCCTGCCGTCGGCGACTGGGACCGGAGGATCGCGGGCGGGCTGGCGTTCCTGCGCCGCCGGCTCACCGGCGACTACGAGGTCGACGAGTTCGGCTACGACGCGGAGCTCACCGACCAGGTCCTGATGTCGATGCTGCGGCCGATGTACGAGAAGTACTTCCGCGTCGAGGTGAAGGGCATCGAGAACATCCCGTCGGAGGGCGGGGCGCTGGTGGTGGCCAACCATTCGGGGACGCTGCCCCTGGACGGTCTGATGCTGCAGGTCGGCGTCCACGACAACCATCCGGCGGGCCGTCATCTGCGGCTGCTCGCCGCGGATCTGGTCTTTATGCTGCCCGTGGTCAACGAGCTTGCCCGCAAGGCGGGGCACACGCTGGCGTGCACGGAGGACGCGGAGAGGCTTCTGCAGCGCGGCGAGGTCGTCGGCGTGATGCCCGAGGGTTTCAAGGGCATCGGCAAGCCGTTCGGCGACCGCTACAAGTTGCAGCGTTTCGGGCGCGGCGGCTTTGTCTCGACGGCGCTGCGGGCGGGCGCGCCGATCGTGCCGTGCTCCATCGTCGGGGCCGAGGAGATCTACCCGATGATCGGCAATGCGAAGACGCTGGCGCGGCTGCTGGGCTTCCCGTACTTCCCGATCACGCCGACGTTCCCGTGGCTCGGGCCGCTGGGGGCGGTGCCGCTGCCGACGAAGTGGACGATCCAGTTCGGGGAGCCGATCCCGACGGACGGGTATCCGCCGGAGGCAGCGGAGGACCCGATGCTGATGTTCAACCTCACGGACCAGGTGAGGGAGCAGATCCAGCACACGCTCTACAAGCTGCTGGTGCAGCGCCGGTCGGTGTTCTTCTAGCCGCTCGGAAGCCCGCTGCGGAGACAGGTGTGAGGGGTGGGCCGCGCTCGGGACCCACCCCTCACCCGTGCCGCTCTAGTCGTCCTCCGCGTCGAAGCCGAGACCGGGCAGGAGGCCCGGCAGCAACGGCGGGATGGTGACATCCGGCGTCGGCGGTTCAGAAACCTTGCCGGACGGGGACGGGGTCGCCGCGTCCTTCGGCGGGTCGAACAGGCCGCCCGTGTTGCCGCCGAGCAGGCCGTCCTCCTCCGAGCCGGAGGACGAGCCGGACGGACTGGGCTTGCTGTCCTCGCCGGTGTGGCTGTCGCCACTGCCCGGCGCGGTGGCCGTGGCACTGCCCGGGTCCGTGGTGCGCCCGGAGTCCTGCGACGTGCCCGGGCCCTTCGAGCCGCGGTTCTTCTCGGGGGCGCGGGGCAGCATCGACTCGAGCGGGCCGACCTCTTCGTCTATGGCGTCGAAGGCGGAACTGACCTCGTCGCCGACGTCGGTCAACTGGGCGGGCAGCCGGTCGCGCAGGCCGTTCCACGTGTCGCGGTGCGAGCGCGAGAAGGAATCGAGCGTGGCCATGGGCGCGAGCGAGCCGTCGCGTTCGTAGGCGGCGCTGAGCAGTCGATGGCCTTCCGTGACGTCGTGCCCCATGCCCGTGAGCGCGCGACGGACCTCGCCCAGGGCCTCGTGGTCCAGGCTGCCGGTGCGGCCCCGTTCCATGAGCCGACGGGCTTCGCTGAGGCGGGTCGACGCCTGGCCGAGGTAGAGCTCGCCGCGGTCGGAGTCGTCGTCCGCCAGGCCGAGCTTGAAGTCCTCCATGCCACGCTTCAGCCCGTACAGCGAGTCACCGGGGAGGGCGTCGGAACTGGCAGCAGCCACTCCGCTGAAGGCGCCCGCCGCCACGCCGACGGTCAGCCCGCCTGCCGCGAGCCCTTTCGACCAGCGGGAACGGGGTCGCAACTTCCGGAGCGGGGTTCCCCGATGGGCGCCGCGGCCGGACGTCCGCTGCTCGGGCACCGTAGGGCCCGTGGACGCACCCCCTGCGGCGGCTGTGCCTTCCAGCAGCATCGACTCCATCGCGGCCACAAGCTGTGCACGCTGCACCACTTTGACCTCGGGGTCCATCTCCGGCTTCGGCAGCTCGCCGAGACCGTGGGCCAGGGTCAACAACCGTCCGTGCTCGGGCGGTTCGACCGACTCGTCGGGCTGCTCGGTCGCCTGGTCTTCCAAGGCCTGGGCGAAGGCGTTCGCCCGCCGGTGTGCCGAAACGTTCGCGATCACTGGCGGCACCTCCTCTCGTCATGACGATCGACTCCCTTGGGGTTCCGGAAGGTTGCACACCTTGAGCACATCCACACGAAAGAGTGAGTGGCAGTGGACATGGCGCATCCAGAGGGAGCCTGCATCCCGCACAACGAGCGGCGCGGCACTTGGGTTACGCGCGAAAGATGATCGGACCAGTGCGTCATCAAGGCGTCACCGAGGGTGAGTTGGGGACGGGGGCTGTGGGCGATTGTGGGGGCAGTGTGGGGCGTGGGGAGCGGGGGAGAGGTGGACGGCGGCCGCAGTGGGGAACGATTCAGCGGGCGTCGTCGGGCAGGAGTCGGGCGAGAGTGCGGACCGCCCGGTACTGGAGGGTCTTGATGGCGCCCTCGTTCTTCCCCATCGCTCTGGCCGTCTCCGCGACGGACAGGCCCTGCAGGAAGCGGAGGGTGACGCACTCCTGCTGCTGGGGGTTGAGTTTGCGGACGGCTTCGAGGAGCGCGGCATTGGAAAGGGACTCCAGGACCGAGTCCTCGGGGCTGCGCTCCACCTCGTTGGCGTCGAGCATCTCGCCGGTGGTCACTTCCAGCCGGAAGCGGCTCGACTTGAAGTGGTCGGCGACCAGGTTCCGCGCGATGGTCACCAGCCAGGCGCCGAAGTCGCGGCCCTGCCAGGTGAAGGTCGAGATGCGGCGCAGGGCGCGCAGGAAGGTCTCGCTGGTGAGATCCTCCGCCGTCGCCTTCCCTCCGACGCGGTAGTAGATGTAGCGGTAGACGGTGTCGCTGTACTGGTCGTAGAGCCGGCCGAAGGCCTCGGCCTCGCCCGCCTGCGCGCGTTCGACGAGGTCCATCATGCGGGCGCTGTCACTGTCGGCGGTCGGCCTGCGGGCGGTGGTCGAGCTTCCTGAGCTGCCGCGACCCGACCTCCTGCCCACCGCGGCGCGACCGTCGGCCAGGGCGTAGCAGGGGGCGGCCGGGCCGCTGACGGCGAGGCGTGGTGTGGCGAATGCGGGGACGGCGTTCGCGGCGGGGACAAGGCCGCGCAAGTGGTCGAGGACCGCTGCGCGCAGCGTAGCCAGGCCCGAGGCGTCAACCCCGACGTGTGGGTACACGGGACTCCCAGAGGCAGAGCTTCCATCACGTGCAGTGCGGGACCGTTCACCCGTAGTGGTACCTGGTTGGGGTCCGTCATGCGTCTGAGGAGAATAACGCTTCGTACAGGCAGCGCTACACCCAGTTGCTAAAATCGTCGTTTCCGACGCTTCTGTTACGTCTAGGCGACTGAAGTAGTCGCACATTGTGAGCAATTGTTGATCGAATTACGTCGTCATCTGTCTTATCGGGCGATGCGTTGTGCCCGGCCCGTGACAACGGGACTGGCCGGGGGCCCGGCAGGGTAGGACCAGTGGATTGCCCGCCGACACGCGCGGGAGCGCATGTTCGAGGCGGCCCTGCGAGGGCCCGAAGCACCGGGTGACGAACCCAGTGCCCGAAGTGCCGAGTGCGGCTGGGTGCTCCCGGCTCGTCAGCGGCGTCGGCGGTGGAGGGCGACCGCCGCGGCGGTGCCGCCGGCCAGGGCGCCCACGCCGGCGGCGGCCGGGATGCCGACCTTCGCGGCCTTGCGGCCGGTGCGGTAGTCGCGCAGCCGCCAGTCGCGTTCGCGGGCGTGCTTGCGCAGCTTGGTGTCGGGGTTGATCGCGTACGGGTGGCCGACGAGCGAGAGCATCGGGATGTCGTTGTGGCTGTCGCTGTACGCCGCGCAGCGCGACAGGTCCAGGCCCTCGGCGGATGCCAGGGCGCGTACCGCCTCTGCCTTCGCCGGGCCGTGCAGCGGCTCGCCCACGAGCTTGCCCGTGTAGACGCCCTCCACGGACTCGGCGACTGTGCCGAGTGCGCCGGTCAGGCCGAGACGGCGGGCGATGATCGTCGCGGTCTCGACCGGGGCGGCGGTCACCAGCCACACCTTCTGGCCGGCGTCGAGATGTGCCTGCGCGAGGGCGCGCGTGCCGGGCCAGATGCGGTCGGCCATGTACTCGTCGTAGATCTCCTCGCCGATGCTCATCAGTTCGGAGACGCGGTGGCCCTGGACGATGGAGAGGGCGCTCTCGCGGGCGTCCTGCATGTGCTCGGGGTCCTCGACCCCCGCGAGCCGGAACCACGCCTGCTGCCAGGCGAACCGGGCCAGTTCGCGGCGCTGGAAGAACTTCCGCTTGTACAGGCCCCGTCCGAAGTGGAAGATCGCGGCGCCCTGCATGACCGTGTTGTCGAGGTCGAAGAACGCGGCGGCGTGCTCGTCGCCCGCGACCGGGAACTCAGGTTCCAGGGGAGGGGCGGTGATGTCGAGCGCGTCGAGTGCCTCGATCGTCTGCGAGGACTTTCGTGCTGCCTCGGCTGCTGCTTCGCCCGCGAGCACGCTGCGTGCGGTGGCGGAGCGCCTACGGGGGGTGAGCCATCCCAGTGCGGCCATGTCGTGAGCATAGCCAGTCTGTTCGGTACTTCCCGACACGCCGGGATGCCGTGGCGTGAACACTCCGCAACCGCACTGTTAAAGGGACGGGCGAGAATGGACGCATGGGTCGACTGCTGCGGCGTACTGCGAAGAAGAAGTCGGGTGAACGTCACGTCACTCTCATCGGAAAGCCCGGGTGTCATCTCTGCGACGATGCGCGCGCGGTGGTCGAGGCGGTGTGCGCCGAGACGGGCGCCGTCTGGGAGGAGAAGGACATCACCCAGGACGAGGAGCTGCACCGTGCCTACTGGGAGCAGATTCCCGTCGTGCTGGTCGACGGCGAGCAGCACACGTTCTGGAAGGTGGACGCCGGGCGGCTGCGTCGCGCGCTGGGCGGGTAGGGGGCGGAGCTGTCTCCCGTCGCCTCCCGGCCCTGTCGGGACGCGTCGTCGGCAGGGCACAGTGGGCGGAGTCAGGCGGTCTCGGGGGGCGGATTCGAGAGGAGTGTGTACCGTTTTGCCCTCTTCGGCACCTGAACGGTCACCGAGGGTTCACGGTTCCGTGATTCGGCCGCGGAATTGCGTGACCCCGGTCACTTTGGATGGACAAAGCGGACACCATCTTTGTGCACGCGTTCACAAAGACATAGCCTGCTGTCGACGGGGCGGTCGGGAGACACACGGCCGCCTGCAGCCTCGCTCATCCCCCAGGAGCACCGTGGCAACTGGCCGAAATCACCGACCGGCGACCCGTAGCCGAGGAATCCCCGAGGCCACCGTCGCCCGCCTCCCGCTCTACCTGCGCGCACTGACCGCGCTGTCCGAGCGGTCCGTACCCACGGTCTCCTCCGAGGAGCTCGCGGCCGCGGCAGGCGTCAACTCCGCGAAGCTGCGCAAGGACTTCTCCTACCTCGGCTCGTACGGGACCCGCGGTGTCGGTTACGACGTGGAGTATCTCGTCTACCAGATCTCCCGTGAACTGGGGCTGACCCAGGACTGGCCGGTTGTGATCGTAGGAATCGGTAATCTCGGCGCCGCACTCGCCAACTACGGCGGCTTCGCGTCCCGCGGTTTCCGTGTCGCCGCGCTGATCGACGCCGACCCGGCAATGGCCGGAAAGCCGGTCGCGGGCATCCCGGTGCAGCACACGGACGAGCTCGAGAAGATCATCAGCGACAACGGCGTCTCGATCGGCGTCATCTCCACGCCCGCGGGCGCCGCTCAGCAGGTGTGCGAGCGTCTGATCGCCGCCGGTGTCACCTCGATCCTGAACTTCGCCCCGACGGTGCTGTCCGTTCCCGACGGCGTCGACGTGCGCAAGGTCGACCTCTCGATCGAGCTGCAGATCCTCGCCTTCCACGAGCAGCGGAAGGCCGGCGAGGAGGCCGAGGCGGCGGGCCGCAAGGGCCCCGACGGTGGCATGTCCGCGGTGATGCCGGCATGAGTCTCCTGGTCGTCGGGCTGAGCCACCGCAGCGCCCCCGTGAGCGTGCTGGAGCGGGCATCGCTCAGCACGGACGCGCGGATCAAGCTGCTGCAGGACACCCTGGCCGCGGAACCCGCCACCGAAGCGGCGGTGCTGGCCACGTGCAACCGCATCGAGCTGTACGCGGACGTCGACAAGTTCCACGCCGGAGTCGCCGAGCTGTCGACCCTGCTCGCCCAGCACAGCGGTGTGGGCCTCGAGGAGCTCACCCCCTATCTCTACGTCCACTACGAGGACCGGGCCGTCCACCACCTCTTCTCGGTGGCCTGCGGTCTGGACTCGATGGTCGTCGGCGAGGGCCAGATCCTCGGGCAGATCAAGGACGCACTGGCGCTCGGGCAGGAACTGCACACCGCCGGGCGGCTGATCAACGACCTCTTCCAGCAGGCGCTGCGCGTAGGCAAGCGCGCGCACAGCGAGACCGGGATCGACAGGGCCGGGCAGTCGCTCGTCACCTTCGGCCTCGAGCAGCTCGCCGCGGGCGTGCCGGTCGAGCGGTGGGCCGCGGACAAGCGGGCGCTGGTCATCGGTGCCGGTTCGATGTCCTCGCTGGCCGCGACGACGCTGGCGCGCCTCGGCGTGCGTGAGCTCGTCGTCGCCAACCGGACCATGGAGCGCGCGGAGCGGTTGGCCGCTGTGCTGTCCGAGTCCGGCATCGGCGCGCAGGCCGTGCCCATGGCGGACGTGTCCGCCGAGCTGACCCGCGCCGACGTGGTCGTGTCGTGCACCGGTGCCACGGGGCTCGTGCTGACCGCGGAGTCGGTCGCGGCGGCGCTGGCGCAGCACGTGGTCCCCGACAGCGTTGCCCGGACGGACCTGCGGGCTCCCGGGGGAAGCGTCGTCGCTCGCCTGGCCGCCGCGGCGGCCCGCGACGGCCGCGTCGCGGAACTGCCGGGCGGCGCGGACGACCTGGCGGGCCTGCCCGGCGTCGACCGGGCCGGTGGCCCGGACGCGGGCGTGGCCGAGTCCAGGCCCACCGGTGACGCCGTGCGGCCGGATTCCGGCGACGCCGCAGGAGCGAACGTTGCCCAAGGCGCCGAGAGCGCCGTCCGTGCCGAAGGCGCGGTCGGAGGCGAGTGCCCCGTCGGGCTCGACGACTCCCTGGTGCAGCACGGTGCGTGGGTCGACAACGGCTCCCGCGCGCCCCGTAACGCGATCACCGGCACGGTCACGCCGCACGGCAACGGGCCGGTACGGCTCGCGCTGCTCGACCTGGCCATGCCCCGCGACATCGACGCCGCGGTCCACCGCCTCCCGGGCGTACGGCTCGTCGACATCGAGTCCCTCGCGGAGGCCTCCGCCGACGCGCCGATGGCCGCCGACGTGGACCAGGTCCGCTCCATCGTCTCCGGCGAGGTCGCCGCTTTCGGCGCAGCCCAGCGCGCCGCGCACATCACGCCGACTGTGGTGGCCCTGCGCACCATGGCCGCCGATGTCGTCGCGGGCGAGATGGCACGGCTCGAGGGGCGGCTGACCGGACTCGACGAGCGGCAGCGCGCCGAGATCACCCAGACCGTGCGCCGCGTGGTGGACAAGCTCCTGCACGCGCCCACCGTGCGGGTCAAGCAGCTGGCCGGCGAACCCGGCGGCGCCGGGTACGCGGACGCGCTGCGGACCCTCTTCGACCTCGACCCGGAGACGGTCGCCTCCGTCAGCCGGGCCGACCTGAATGACGCAGACGTCAAGAACCGAGGGCGAGTATGACCGAGAGGGCACTGAGGCTCGGGACCAGGCGCAGCAAGCTGGCCATGGCCCAGTCCGGGCAAGTGGCTGAGGCGGTGCGCCAGTCGACCGGCCGCGCCGTCGAGCTCGTCGAGATCACGACGTACGGGGACGTCTCCCGTGAGCATCTCGCGCAGATCGGCGGGACGGGCGTGTTCGTCGCCGCGCTGCGCGAGGCGCTGGCCCGCGGGGAGGTCGACTTCGCCGTTCACTCACTGAAGGACCTGCCGACCACGCAGCCCGACGAACTGGCGCTCGCGGCCGTGCCGAAGCGCGAGGACCCGCGGGACGTGCTGATCGCGCGCGACGGCCTGACCTTCGAGCAGCTGCCGAACGGCGCGCGCGTGGGCACCGGTTCGCCGCGCCGGATGGCGCAGCTGAACGCGTACGCCCGCACGCACGGGCTGACGATCGAGACGGTGCCGATCCGCGGCAACGTCGACACCCGCATCGGATTTGTGCGGAACGGGGAGCTCGACGCCGTCGTGCTCGCCGCGGCCGGACTCAACCGCATCGGCAGGACCGACGAGGTGACCGACTTCCTGTCGGTCGACTTCGTCCTGCCGGCCCCCGGCCAGGGGGCACTGGCCATCGAGTGCGCCGCGGACAACGCGGACCTCGTAGCCGCGCTCGCCGAGCTCGACGACCCGCTCACCCGGGCCGCCGTGACCGCCGAGCGATCCCTGCTCGCCGCCCTGGAGGCCGGCTGCTCCGCACCTGTGGGTGCGCTGGCCGACCTGTTGGGCGACGGACAGGATGCCACCGAAATGCGCCTGCGCGGCGTCGTCGGCACGACCGACGGCTCGACGCTGGTGCAGCTGTCCACCACCGGCTCCGTACCCACGTCGCACGGCGACGCGGTGGCGCTCGGACGCGAACTCGCGCACGAGATGCTTGCCAAGGGTGCGGCCGGTCTTATGGGGGAGCGAGCACTTTGAGCCCCACCGCCTCGAACCATCCGGCCTTTCCCGCCCACGGGCACGTCACCTTCCTGGGTGCCGGTCCCGGCGATCCCGGTCTGCTGACTCTGCGCGCCGTCGAGGCGCTCGCCGGCGCCGACGTGCTGATCGCCGAACCGCATGTGCTCGACGTAGTTCGCGGCCATGCGCGGGCGAGCGTAAGCACGCCTGAGCTGACGGTTGTTGACGACGCGTCAACCTCCGCCGGGATCCCCGTCCTCAGGGATGCGGCCAATCTTGTCATGGAGGCCGCGCGGGGCGGCAAGCGGGTCGTCCGTGCGGTGACGGGCGACCCGGGCCTGGACACGAACGCAGGTCAGGAGATGCTCGCGTGCGCCGCCGAGGGGATTCCCTTCGAGGTCGTGCCGGGTGTCGCCACCGCGGTGGGCGTGCCCGCGTACGCCGGAGTCCCGCTCCGTGACGAGCACGGCACGGACGTCCGCTTCATCGACGCGCGGACCGCCTCCGACCGGTGCTGGGCCGAGACGGGTGCGAGCGACGGCACCGTCGTCGTCACCACCACCTTGGAGACCGTCGCCGCGACGGCCGGCGAACTCGTCGCCGCAGGCCGCAAGCCGGACACCCCACTGACCGTCACCGTCGCCGGTACGACGACGCGGCAGCGGACGTGGACGGCGACCCTCGGCACGATCGCGCAGACCCTGAAGCAGGCGAAGGTGCTGCCGTCTCCCGAGGGCCATCAGCCCGTCATAGCCGTGGTCGGTGAGCGCAGCGCCGCCGCGCAGCGCGATCAGCTCGCGTGGTTCGAGTCCAAGCCGCTCTTCGGGTGGCGGGTGCTCGTGCCGCGCACGAAGGAGCAGGCCGCGTCGCTCTCCGACCAGCTTCGTTCGTACGGCGCGGTGCCGCACGAGGTCCCGACGATCGCCGTCGAACCGCCGCGGACACCGCAGCAGATGGAGCGCGCGGTCAAGGGACTCGTGACCGGCCGCTACGAGTGGATCGCCTTCACCTCCGTCAACGCGGTCAAGGCGGTGCGGGAGAAGTTCGAGGAGTACGGGCTCGACGCGCGCGCCTTCGCCGGGATCAAGGTCGCGGCGGTCGGCGAACAGACCGCCGCCGCGCTCGTGGACTTCGGTGTGAAGCCCGACCTCGTACCGAGCGGCGAGCAGTCCGCGGCCGGTCTGCTGGAGGACTGGCCTCCGTACGACCCGGTCTTCGACCCGATCGACCGCGTCTTCCTGCCGCGCGCCGACATCGCGACCGAGACGCTGGTCGCGGGTCTCATCGACCTCGGGTGGGAGGTCGACGACGTGACCGCCTACCGGACGGTCCGTGCGTCGCCGCCGCCGGCGGACACGCGCGAGGCGATCAAGGGCGGCGGCTTCGACGCGGTGCTCTTCACGTCCTCGTCGACGGTGCGGAACCTGGTCGGCATCGCCGGCAAGCCGCACAACGTCACCGTGATCGCGTGCATCGGTCCTGCGACCGCGAAGACCGCGGAGGAGCACGGGCTGCGGGTGGACGTGCTGTCCCCGGAGCCGTCGGTGCACCGCCTGGCCGAGGCCCTCGCCGAGTTCGGCGCGGCGCGCCGCGCTGCGGCGGTCGAGGCGGGCGAGCACGTGACGCGGCCGTCCGAGCGGCGGCCCGGCGGACGGCGGAGACGCACGACGACCTGACGACGACCGGGTGCCTACGGGTGTGGGCGGGTAGAGGTTCTTTCCTCTGCCCGCCCTTTTCCGTAGCCGGAGGCTCCGCCCCGCCCCTTGGCCGAGCCGTGCCCGCAGCAGCCACGCCCCGCGGGCACGGCTGCTGCGGGCACGGGGCGGGGGCATTGCGCCCGGGCGCCCCGGCGGTGATGTAGGCAAGGTCGAAGGCGGGCCCGCCGGCGCTCCATGGCCGGTGTCCCCTTCCGCAGAATGGGTTAAATTGGCGCAAAAGTAATAAATGGTTGCCCGGGGTGCTCGGATCGGTGGAGTTCAGCCCGTTCGGCAGGAGCCTGTTCCTCCGGTATCGGCAGCCGAGAGGCAAGGGCCCAGCCATCTGCGTACCCGCACCGGTCAGGAGGCTGCTCATGGAGCCATGGCTGATCTGGTTGATCATCGCGGCGGTGTTGGCCGTGGCGGAGATCTTCACCCTCACTGCTGCGCTCGGAATTCTGGGTGGTGCCGCGCTGGTCACAGCGGGATCCGCCGCGGTCGGACTCCCGCTGTCCCTGCAACTTCTGGTGTTCGCCGTCGTCGCTGCGGCCGGCCTGCTGTTCCTGCGCCCTCTCGCGTTGCGCCGTGTGCGCCGGTCCCCGGCCGAGCGATTCGGCGTGGACGCTCTGGTCGGCAGTGCTGCCTATGTCGTATCCGAGGTGACCGGCATGGGTGGCAGGGTGCGCATCGGCGGCGAGGAATGGACGGCCCGCGCCTATGACGAGACGCTGGTGATCCCTCCTGGAACGACCGTCGACGTCATCGAGATCACCGGAGCCACCGCGCTCGTCTATCCCCGGGAGTGAACCATGGAAGCTTCGGCTCTCCTCGTCGCGGGCGTGATCGTCGCGCTCTTCGCCGTCTTCACCGTGATGCGGGCGGTACGCATCGTGCCCCAGGCGCGAGCGCGCAACGTCGAACGGCTCGGCCGCTACCACCGCACCCTGCAACCCGGCCTCAACGTCGTCGTTCCTTACATCGACCGCGTCCATCCGGCGATCGACCTGCGGGAACAGGTCGTGTCCTTCAAGCCGCAACCGGTCATCACCGAGGACAACCTGGTCGTCGAGATCGACACCGTCATCTATTTCCAGGTCACCGACCCACGAGCGGCCGCCTACGAGATCGCGAACTTCCTCCAGGCGGTCGAGCAGCTCACCGTCACCACCTTGCGCAACGTGGTCGGGTCGATGGACCTGGAGAAGACCCTCACCTCGCGTGACACGATCAACAGCCAGCTCCGTGGCGTGCTGGACGAGGCCACCGGCAAGTGGGGACTGAGGGTCAACCGGGTGGAGATCAAGGCCATCGACCCCCCGCAGTCCATCAAGGACGCCATGGAGAAGCAGATGCGGGCCGAGCGGGACAAAAGGGCCGCGATCCTCGGTGCCGAAGGGCAGCGTCAGGCGCAGATCCTCACCGCCGAGGGCGACAAGCAGTCCGCCGTCCTTCGCGCGGAGGGCAACCGTACCGCCGAGATCCTCAAGGCCGAGGGCCAGTCCCGGGCCATCGACCAGGTGTTCCAGGCGGTGCACCGCAACGATCCCGACCCCAAACTGCTCGCCTACCAGTACCTCCAGGCGCTGCCTCAGCTCGCGCAGGGGCCGGGCAGCACCTTGTGGATGATCCCCAGTGAGGTCACCTCCGCGCTCCAGGGCGTCTCCCGAGCCTTCGCCGAGGCGCTGCCCCAGTCACCGGCCACCCGGGAGAAGACCGCCGACGACAAGGCCGCAGAGGAAGCCGCCGACGACACGGCACAAGCCGCGGAGGCAGCTGCCGAGGCCCTCGCCGACGCAGCCAAGGCCGACGGCGTCACCACCGGCGCCCTCCCCCCACGGCACCGCCGATGAGGTCACGGACCGGCTGGACCGCCTCGGTCGCCTGCTGCCGCCGCCCGCCCCGCACAGCAGGGCTCCACCCGCACCGTTTGGCGGCCGCGCACGGGGAGGCGTACACCGGAGGCAGAACCTCACGCGGGTGAGAACGAGTGGGAGACCGCCATGACCGCCAGGACCCTGCACGTCGATCCGTCCAACGCCGAGCAGGCCCGCTCCTGGGACGGCGAAGAGGGCTCCTACTGGGCGGCACACGCCGACGACTTCGACCGGGCCCTGCGCGCCTACCAACGGCCCTTCCTCGACGCCGCGGCGCTGCACCGCGGTGAGCGGGTCCTCGACATCGGATGCGGCAGCGGTCTGACCTCCCGGGCCGCCGCCCGGCTCACCGTCGGCGGGCCGGTCCTCGGCGTGGACCTGTCGGGCCCGATGCTGCGCGTCGCCCGGCGCGAAGCCGAGCGCGAGGGCCTCGACAGCGTCCGATACGAGCAGGTCGACGCTCAGACGTACCCGTTCCCCGAGGCGTCCTTCGACATCGCGGTCAGCCGCATGGGGGTCATGTTCTTCGCCGACCCCGTGACCGCGTTCCGCAACATCGCGCGCGCCCTGCGGCCCGGCGGCCGAGTGGCTCTGCTGGTGTGGCAGGGACTGGAACGCAACGAGTGGTTCCGGTCATTCGCGACCGCCCTCGCGGCGGGCCGCGACCTGCCCGTGCCGCCGCCGGACGAGCCTGGCCCCTTCGCCATGTCCGATCCCGGTGTCGTACGGGACACGCTCACCGCCGCCGGGTTCGACACGCCCGAGCTGACGGGGCTGGAACGCCCCATGACCTTCGGGCGGGACGCCGAACGCGCCTACTCCTTCGTCTCCGGGATGCTCGCCTGGATGGCCGATGACCTCGACGAGACCGGGCGGGCCCGGGCCCTCGCGAATCTGCGCGTCGACATCGAGGCGCACGCGACACCGGAGGGCGTGCGCTACGCGTCGGCCGTCTGGGTCGTCACCGCCACCCGCCCGTAAGGAGCCCGGCACCGACGGGCTGTCGGCATTCGCACCCCCGCGGCGGGCGTAGCGTGGCATGCATGACTGTGTACGGATCCTTTCCCGGTGCGCGGCCGCGGCGTCTGCGAGTGAACCCCGCGATGCGGCGCATGGTCGCGGAGACCCGGCTGCACCCGGCCGATCTGATCCTGCCCGCCTTCGTGCGCGAGGGGATCAGCGAGCCCGTTCCGATCCAGGCGATGCCGGGCGTCGTGCAGCACACCCGTGACACGCTCCGGAAGGCCGCCGTCGAGGCGCGCGAGGCCGGGGTCGCGGGGATCATGCTCTTCGGGGTGCCCGAGGACGCGAAGAAGGACGGCCTCGGGACCGCCGGCACGGACCCCGATGGCGTCCTCCAGGTCGCGATCCGGGACGTCAAGGCAGAGGTCGGCGACGAGCTCGTGATCATGTCGGACCTGTGCCTGGACGAGTACACCGACCACGGCCACTGCGGAGTCCTCACGGCGGACGGCCGCGTGGACAACGACGCCACGCTGGAACGTTACGCGGAGATGGCCCAGGTCCAGGCCGACGCGGGCGTCCATGTGGTGGGTCCGAGCGGCATGATGGACGGCCAGATCGGTGTCATCCGCGACGCGCTCGACACGATCGGCAAGGAGGACGTGTCGATCCTCGCGTACACCGCGAAGTACTCCTCCGCTTTCTACGGCCCCTTCCGCGAGGCCGTCGGCTCGTCGCTCAAGGGCGACCGCAAGACCTACCAGCAGGACCCGGCGAACGTCCGCGAGTCCCTGCGCGAGCTGGCGCTCGACCTCGAAGAGGGCGCCGACATGGTCATGGTCAAGCCCGCGGGGCCCTACCTCGACATCCTGGCGCGCGTCGCGGACGAGGTGAACGTGCCGGTCGCGGCGTACCAGATCAGCGGCGAGTACGCGATGGTCGAGGCGGCGGCGGAGAAGGGCTGGATCGACCGCGACAAGGCGATCGCGGAGACGCTGCTCGGGATCAAGCGCGCGGGCGCGAAGATGATCCTGACCTACTGGGCGACGGAGGTCGCCCAGCGGATCAGCTCAGGTCACTGACGAACTCCCGCCAGGCGCCCGGTGCGAGCGTGAGCACCGGGCCGGTGGGGTTCTTGGAGTCGCGGACGTGGACGGCGGCGGGGTGGGTGGCGACCTCGACGCACTGCCCGCCTTCGTCGCCGCTGTGGGTGGACTTGTGCCAGTGGTACGCCACTTCGAGGCACTCTCCGCCCTCGCTGCCGCTGTAGCTCGACTTGAACCACTTCAGTGCGGTGCTCATTACTCTCCCAGCAGCCGGTTCAACAGGGCCCTTGAATCCTCCGCGTTGAGGGCCTGAGTTCGCAGCATCGCATACTTCTGGGAGAGGATGGACACCTCGTCCTGGTCGGACACCAACTGACTGCCGCGTTGGGTTTCGCTGTACGCGAGCTGTTGGTGATCGGGCGTTTCCAGGAGGACGAACGGCCCGTCAAGTGCCGCATGTGACTCTCTGCCGAGCGGCATGATCTGGAGCGCGATGCCGGTCAGTCCGGAACACGTGCGCAGATGGTCCAACTGCTCTCGGTAGGTGGCTGCTCCGCCAAGGTGGTCTCTGAGCACGGCCTCCCAGATGATGAAGCTGAGGTTGGGCGGAGGGTCGCGCCGCAGTATCGCCTGGCGACCCAAGCGCGCTGCCGCCTGCGCTTCGACCTCCCCTTCGCTGAAGGCTGGAACCCGGCTGCGGAACACAGCTTTGGCGTACTCCTCCGTCTGGAGGAGGCCGGGCAGGGCCTGGTTGGCGTAGAAGCACAAGGTCAGCGCCTCCCGCTCCAGGTCCATGTACTCCTCCGCCCACGCCGGGATCAGGTCCACCTCCGGCAGGTGCTCCACCGCCACCGACAGTGCGCCCTTGGTGTCGAGGCGCTCGTCGAAGCGTTCCGCCAGGTCCGGCTTCAGCGGGCGGCGGCCCTGTTCCATGGAGGCGACGGTCTCCTCGGCGAGGTTGAACTCCGTCGCGAGTTCGCGTTGTGTGAGGCCCGCGGCCTCGCGGAAGCGGGCGAGCTGGCGGCCGACCAGCCGCGTCGCCGACGCGTTCTTCCGGTGGCGTCTCCTGGGGTGCATACCTCACCAACTCCCCGGACCCGCCCGTACGTTACGCCTGGGCGACCCGTACAAATGAAACGTACGGGTCGGCGGAGTGCTGTCGTCGCCGCCCGCAGCGCGAATCTCGTCCCCGTGGACAGGACGATGCAACACGAGGAACTGCGCGAGGTGTTCTGCCGTCGCGAGCGCCGATCCGTCGGCGCGGCCAGGGAGTTCGCCCGCGAGGCGCTCAACGCGTGGGGATGGGGCGCGCGGGCGGACGACATCACGCTCTGCGTGAGCGAGCTCGCGACGAACGCGCTGGTGCACGGTGTGCCGCCCGGCCGCGGGTATCTGCTGCGGCTGCTGCTGTCGGAGGACGGGACACTGCGTGTCGAGGTGCACGACAGCGGTGACGGCCGACCCTGCGTCCGCGCCCCGGCCGGTGAGTCGGGGCGCGGACTGCTGCTGGTGGACGCGTTGGCCGACAGGTGGGGGGTCGGGCCGCGCGAACCCGGCAAGGTGGTGTGGTGCGAGTTCGCGCGGCCCTGAACGGGCGCCCTACGTCGCGTCGCGCACGGTGCCCGTGAGGACCGGGCCCTGCGGCTCGCCCTCGTCGTCGGTGGACTGCAGGCCCACGTGTTCCGCGGGCTCGGCCACCCGGTCCCGCACCGTGGGCACGGTCACCTCCGCGGTGGTTTCGCCGACCGGTACGGACACCCAGAGGGAGGCGTACTCCAGCTCGGACAGCGGGACTTCGCCGCCGGGCACCTCGCCGATCATGTCGAGCAGCCACTGCCGTTCGACGTCCTTGGTGGACAGCTCGGGACGGCCGCCGGCGGGCACGATCTTCAGTGTCCTGGTCATCTCCACGTCGGCCGGCGCGGACAGCGCGACCCGCCACTTCAGCGGCTGCCCTTCCGTCACCCTGTCGGCGACCGGCTTCACGGTGACCTCGGGCATCGGGTCGTCGTTCTCGGCGGTGACGCCGCCCGCGTGGGCGCCGACGACGGTCCCGCGGACCGCCTTCACGAGCACGTCGTGGGACACGTCCCAGGAGTACCGCTTGTTGCCCTTCACGGTCACCGGCACGTCGACGGCGCTGCCGCCGGGCTTCACCGTCACCAGCCGGTCCTTCGCCTGGCCGGTGACCGGGTCGAGGACGTACAGCCGGACCGTGCCGCTGCCCTTGCCGGAGACGTGCACGGGTACCTGGTAGGTGCGGGTGCCCGAGTCGCCCTCCTTGACCTTCAGACGGCCGAGGTCGACACGGGTGAGCGGTGCTTCCTGCACGGCGGGGGTGCCGGGGCTCCAGGCCCAGGCGTCCATCAGCCACGCCTGCCCCGAGCGGGTGCGCGGGGTCAGCTCCAGCGAGGCGATCCGGCGCAGGTCGAGACCGGCGCGGGTGGCGGCGGCGAGCGGTACGCGCACTTCGCGCGCCCAGTACGAGGCGGTGCGGTCGCTGCCCGGCAGCCCGTCCACCCGGACGCCGCCGAGCTTCGCCCGCTTGCCGGAGGCGTCGGTGACGGCCACGTCCAACTGCGTCCGGGTGGTGTTCGGCGGTACGAAAACACGCAGCGCGAGGCTCTGGGCCCCTTCGACGGAGAGAGACTTTTCCGGACGCACTCGCACTGCTGCCGAGCCCGGCGCGGACCAGCGCATCGCCACGGCGCGGCGGCCCGCCTCGCGTTCCGGCTGCCACTGCGCGAAGTGCGGCGAGGAGCCGCCCGCCTCCGCGTTCATGCAGGTGGTGCGCGGGTCGGGATCGATCGCGGAGCACAGCCGTCCGCCGGTCACCTTCACGGGGCCGTCCGGCAGGAACCCGGCGCGCCGGTTGGCGCCCACCGCGTGGGTCAGCACCCGCGCGGGGTCGGCGGACGGGGCACGGCGGCCGGAGCCGTCGAGGAGCTCGCGGACCTTGTCGTCGCCGGCGACGAACAGCCGCGCGGCGGCGGCGATGTAGGTGGCGCCCGCGCGGTGCTGCTGGTCGGCGGTCAACCGGGTGGCGGTTCCGGGGGAGCACACTGGGTCCGGCTGCTCGGGGTCGTGCCAGAAGTCGTCGTCGGCGGGCGCCTGGGCCTGGCCCGGCGTCCACTCGCTGTTGAAGTAGTTGTGGTTGGCGCCGACCATGTAGACCGCGCTGTGCAGGGCCTTGCCCTGGCTGACGCCACGGGTGCCGTCGGCGTACACCTGGCCCTGGAGGTCGGAGACGTCGCCGTCGCAGCCCGGCAGGATCGTCAGCGACGGCACGTCCGATACCGGGTTCTGGCCGAAGATCGTCGGGCCGATGAGCACGGTCCCGCGGATGTGCCAGCGCACCGCGCCGCGGTAGCCGTCCTGGTCGGCCGGAGGCGGGTAGAGGCTGTCCATGGCTGCGCGGTTGACGCCTTCTCCGCCGCGCGAGTGGCCGACGAGCAGGACGCGGGACAGGTCGGCCTTCGGCGTGTCGCGCACGGCGTCCGGCGCCGTGGCCGGCGCGGCGGCCCAGTCGGCCCAGCGGGCCAGGTGCGTCCGCACCAGCGACGAACGGGCCTGCGCGCCGCCGTCGTCGGCGACGCCGTCCTGGCCATTGACGCCGTTCGCGGAGATGGACACGGTCACATAGCCCTGGGAAGCCAGGAGCTTCTGGTCGCGCAGATAGCCGCGGTGGCTCGGGATCGGCTCCGCGCCCTCGGCGCAGGGCCAGTCGATCGTCACGTCGCCGTCCCTGCCGGGGACGTAGCAGGTGGCATGCCGGCCGTGCAGGAACAGCGCCACCGGGCGTTTGCCGGTGGCGCCCTTCGGGGCGACCACCACGCCGCGCATCTCGACCGGGGCGGAGAAGCCGGGCAGCCGGACCGGGTCGAGCGCGTACTCGCTCGTGGTCGTGGTGTACGAGCCCGGCTTGCCCGGGTCGACGGAGCCTGCCGGGAGCCGGGCGGGCGGCTGCGCGGCGGGCGGTGCGGACCGTCGGTCCCGGGCGCCGGAAGCGGGGGCCGGGTCGAGGCGGCGGCCGGCAGCGAGCACCTGAAGGTCGGTCAGGTTGCTTGTCCGGGCCTCCTCGAGGGGGAGGCGGAAGGTCCGGCCGTCCTTGTCCGGCTCGGGCGCGCCGACCAGTTTGCCGTCGGCGTGGAACTCCACGCGGGCATCGCCCGCGGGCACCGGGCGCGGTGAGCGCCACTCCAGCGCGCTCTCACCGTCGTTCTCGGATATTCGCCAGCCGGGCGGCAGATCGGCGTTGTTGTCCTTCGCCGCTGCGGCGGGCCGGACGTCGGGTGCCTGCCGAGCCTGTGCCACCGCGGGCGACACACCCACGACCGTGAGCACCGCTACGGCGGTGGCCCACATCTTCCGGGCACGTATCAACGTTCCCTCCTCGTCCCCGTGTTCGCGCGCCCGTTCCCCCGGGCGCCTCTCGACCTCGGAGGACGGGATGAGGGTTCCGCGGGTTGCCTGTGGGGCGGCGTGAACCCGGCCGTGCGGGGCGAGGTGGCCTGAAACGGGCCGTGCGCGGCGAGGTGGCCTGAAACAGGCCGTGCGCGGCGAGATGGCGTGAACATGGTGCGGCCGCGGCCGGGGGACGATGTCTCCCCGGTCCGCGGCCCGTTCAGTGGCGGTCCGTCCTCAGCAGTAGAGGTTTCCGCCGGTCGGCACGCCCAGGATCTGGGCGAACTGCTGGTACTTGCTGACCCTGCTCTGGACCTGCGCCGGGTTCTTCCCGTCGCACTCCAGCGAGCCGTTGATCGAGCGGATGGTGTGACCGAAGCCGGCCTGGTTGACCATGGCGTTGTGCCCGGTCATCGTGCCGGGGCCGCTCTGGGTGTTCCAGTACCAGAGGCCTGTCTTCCAGGCGACGGCCGCCTCGTTCTGGACACGCCACGGGTTGTTCAGCAGGTCGATGCCGAGCGCGTCACCCGCGGCCTTGTAGTTGAAGTTCCAGCTGAGCTGGATCGGCCCGCGACCGTAGTACGCCGCCTGGCCCGCGGGGCAGCCGTAGGGCTGGCTCCAGTCGCAGTAGTGCGGGTAGTTGGCCTGGTTCTGCTCCACGACGTGGACCAGTCCGCCGGTCTCATGGCTGACGTTCGCCAGGAAGGCCGCGGCCTCCTGCTTCTTCACCGTGTCGCTGCCGGTGTTGGCGAACCCCGGGTAGGCGCTGAGGGCCGCGGTCAGGCCGCTGTAGGTGTAGAAGGAATTCCGGTTCGGGAACATCTGGTTGAACTGTGACTCGCTGACCACGAAGCCGGACGGTGACGGGTTGCCGCCGCCGCCGCAGGTGTATGGGTTCCAGTACCAGGTGCTGATCGTCGGGTCGTATCCCGGGTTGTCGTGCTCGGCTATGTAGTACGCGCCGTTGTATCTGACAACGTTGCCAGTCGTGTACCAGGCGCCCTGCTGCCAGTTCGGCGCGGTGTCGCACACGGATGCGGCGGACGCGGCGGATGCGGAGGGCATCAGGACTGCGGCGAGACCGGTCGCGACGAGGACGGCGACCAGTAGCGCCATGAGGCGGGTTCTCAGCACTCGATCACTCCTTCTGAGCGCAACGGCCTTACCCGGCACAGCAGTTGCTGCCCGGGCCAGGCCGCGGTGGGGGGCTGTGCGCCCCACTCAAGCGCGCTTGACGTGATCGAGTCAAGGTATAGACCAATGTGACTTCCGGGTAAGTCCGGAAGGGCCTGGTGGTGACAGCTCGCGATCAGCGACCGCGCGGCGCACCCTTGAAGGGGTACCGCTGGAGGTGATCCGTCATGCAGACACTGGTCGGATGGCACATAGAGATGGAGTTCAAGGAAGAAGGCGACCGCACGAGGGCGGCCGCCATGGTGAGGCTCGGCGACGGCACGGAATACCGCGGTCACGGAAACGCGAATCGCCACCGGTCCGACGAGCCGCAGCTGCTGGTCGGCGAGGAGATCGCGGGCGCACGGGCCCTGATGGACCTCGCCTCCCAGCTGCTGCAGAAGGCTCACACGGAGATCGACGAAGCGGCAGGGAGGCCTTCGCACGAGCTCCGGTGACCGGCCGGTGACGATGCCCGCGGTCAGTGCATGAGGGCGTCGTCCATCGAGTTCTGCCAGTAGGTGACGGTCGTGGTGGTGTCGGTGTACGTACCGGCCGGCAGCTTGATCATGGCCGGGACGGCGCCCGTCGAGCCGGAGCCGCTGCGCGGCGCGAAGCTCACTGCGAGCTTCGCCGCCGTGCGGCCGTCCGTTCCGCTGCCGTCGGCCGAGGCCAGCATGATCGACGCGTAGGCGGACTCGCCGGGGGCGATGGTGACGACGGCCTGCGGCTTGCTGCCGGCATTGATCGCGGTCGCTGCCTGCGCCTCGTCGAAACGCAGCAGCGGCGCGTGATACGCGTTGCACGGCTTGGAGCCGGTGTTGGTCATGGTGAGCAGTGCGTGGTTGATGGGGCGACGAACGGCGCTGTAGGTGACCTTCACGTCGTCGCCGCAGGCGGTCATGACGGGGCCGGAATCGTCCGAGCCGCCGGCCTGGCTGCCTCCGGTCGCCTTGCCGCCTCCATCGCCGTTCGAGCCGCCCTTTCCGCCGTCGGCGTTGCCCGCTCCGTTGCTCGCTCCGTTGCCGGGCTTGTCGGCCGACGGGCTCGTCGACTTCGCCGGGTCCGTCGTGCCCGTGGTCGGCTTCTGCGTCGACGAGGCGCCTGCCGACGGTGCCGCGCCCTCGTCCCGAGCGCCGTCGTCGTTCTGACAGGCGGTGAGCGACAGGGCCGCGATCAGGGCGGTGGCGGCGACGGCCGTGGAGCGGATCAGCTTGGTGCGCATGGTGGTGGATCTCCCCGTTGGTAGGTCGTTCTCTGTCGTTGCCTTGCGGCGTGACCACAGCTTGGGCGGGGGCCGAATTCCGCCGCAACGCCCCATGGACCATTGGGGACACCGGAACGCCTGCGCGTAATCTGACCTGGGCGGCAGGCCCATCCCTGGAACGCCGTTCCGGGACGCGGCAGTGGGGCGACGTGGGGGAGAAGAACGGTGGCGACGACACCTGAGGCCGAGGCACTCGCAGCCCTGCTGCGGCGGTTGAAGGACCGCTCCGGTCTCAGTTACGGAGTGCTGGCCGGCAAGCTGCACGTCAGCACCTCGACGCTGCACCGCTACTGCAACGGCGATGCCGTTCCGGCCGACTTCGCTCCCGTTGAACGGCTGGCGCGGCTGTGCGGTGGCCAGAGCGAGGAGCTGGTGGCTCTGCACCGGCGGTGGATCCTCGCGGACGAGGCCCGCAGACGTGGTCGCGCCGGGGCGGAGGCGGCCCCGCCGGTGGTACCGGAGACCGTCGGGGGGGTGGGCCTGGAGGCTGTTCCCGAGAGCGTCGGGGCGGTGGGCCCGGAGGCGGTTCCCGAGACCGTCGGGGCCCCGGCGGGTCGCACCCCGGAAGCCGGCCCCGCAGAACCCGAGCCCCTGACCGTCGCCGACGGCTCGCCGGGCGCTGCGCCCGTCGCCCCCGCGACCCTCCTCCGTCGCAAGAGCGTCCTCGTGGTCCTGGCCGCGGCCGCCGTCATCGCCGTCGCCGTTCCCGTGGCGGTCCTCGCGAACGGCGCGGACGATTCCGGCGGTTCGGAGGCGAAGGGCAAGGGGCCTGCCGGCGCCGCGCCGCCGGCCGGGGTCGGCGCACCGTCTCGCTCCGCCTCCGTCTCCGTCCCCGCGTCGGCGAGCCCCTCCCCGAGCGGCAGCCCCTCCACGAGCGCGTCCCGCGGCTGGAGCCCGTCGGCGGAAGAAACCGAGCAGGGCAAGGCCCCCGCCAAAACCGGCGGCGTACCACTGCGGGTGGGGATCAGTTCGTACAACTGGGCCTCGCCGTGCGGCCAGTACTACCTGCTGGACCGGAAGCCGGACGGTGTGCCGCCGCCGCCCGCCCCGCAGGACCACCGGCGCTGGGCACGCCCGTTCGGTGGCGTCGACGCGGGACATATGCAGCTGCAGCTGACCGCGACCGGCAGGACACAGGACTCGGTCGTCATCAACGCCGTGCACGTACGGACGGTGGCGCGCAATGCACCGCTCGCCTGGGATGCGTACTCGATGGGCGAGGGGTGCGGCAGCGGTGTCACCCCGCAGACCTTCGACGTCGACCTCGACGCCGGACGGCCCGTCGCCGAGCCCGTCGCCGGCACGGACGGTGACCTGACCGTGCCGGCCAAGGACTTCCCGTACAAGGTGGCGTCCAACGATCCGCAGGTCCTCAACTTCGACGTGCACACCGAGGCCCACGACGTCAGTTGGTACCTGGAGGTCGCCTGGAGCAGCGGCGACCGGCACGGAACCGTCCGCGTCGACGACGACGGCAGGCCGTTCCGTATCAGTGCGGCCGAAGGCCGCCCCATGTACGACTACTGGCCGGACAAGAGCGAGTGGGTCGCTCGCTGACCCGTCCGGCCAGTGTGCCGCATCATGTTGATCAGAGGCGCTCGGGCGTCCGGATGCCCAGCAGCGCCATTCCCTGGTGCAGCGTGCGCCCGGTGAGGTCGACCAGGAAGAGGCGGTTCTCCACGACCTCCGCCGGGTTGTCCTCGCTGAGCACGTGGCACTGGTCGTAGAACGTGGTCAGGTGCGAGGCCAGCTGGTACAGGTACGCGGCCAGCTTGTGAGGCTCGTACGAGGACGCCACCTCGGCCAGCACCTCGCCGAACTGGTCCAGGTGCAGACCGAGCGCCCGCTCCGCCGGAGCGAGCGACAGTTCGGCGTGCGCGGCAGGGCGCCGCTCGCCCGCGTTCCGCTTGATCGACTGGATACGGGCGTACGCGTACTGGAGGTAGACCGACGTGTCGCCGTTGAGCGACACCATCTGGTCCAGGTCGAACTTGTAGTCGCGCACCGCGGACGTCGACAGGTCGGCGTACTTGACCGCGCCGATGCCCACGTACCGGCCGTTCTCCGCGACCTCCTGGTCGGTCAGGCCGACCTTCTCCCTCTTCTCGGCGACGACGGCCGTCGCCCGGTCGATCGCCTCGTCGAGGAGGTCCACCAGACGCACCGTCTCGCCCTCACGGGTCTTGAACGGCTTGCCGTCCTTGCCGAGAACCGTGCCGAACGCGAGCTGTACGGCCTTGACCTTGTCGCCCAGCCAGCCGGCCCGGCGGGCGGTCTCGAAGACCATCTTGAAGTGCAGCGACTGACGGGCGTCCACCACGTACACCAGCGTGTTCGCGTTGAGATTCTGCACGCGGTCGCGGATGGCGGACAGGTCAGTGGCCGCGTAGCCGTAGCCGCCGTTGGACTTCTTGACGATCAGCGGGACCGGGTTGCCGTCCGGGCCCTTCACATCGTCGAAGAACACGCACAGCGCGCCCTCGGAGCGCACGGCGACACCGGACTCCTCGAGGATGCGGCAGGTCTCGTCGAGCATGTCGTTGTAGCCGGACTCGCCGACGACGTCGGGGTCGCGGATCTCCATGTCGAGCTTGTCGAAGACCGAGTAGAAGTAGATCTTCGACTCGTCCACGAACTTCTGCCACAGCGCGAGGGTCTCCTCGTCGCCCGACTGGAGCGCCACCACCCGGTCGCGCGAGCGGGCCTTGAACTCCTCGTCGGAGTCGAAGAGGGCACGGGCGGCCTTGTAGAGCCGGTTGAGGTTGGACATCGCCTCCTCGCCGGAGACTCCGTCCTTGTGGTCCAACTCGTGCGGGTGCTCGATCAGATACTGGATGAGCATGCCGAACTGAGTGCCCCAGTCGCCGATGTGGTGGCGCCGGACCACCTTCTCGCCCGCGAACTCCAGGATCTGCACCATCGCGTCACCGATCACCGCGGACCGCAGATGACCGACGTGCATCTCCTTGGCCACGTTCGGCTGGGCGTAGTCGATCACCGTGGTGCCCGGGTTCTCGGCGTACGGCACGCCGAGGCGGTCGTCCGCCGCGCGGTCGCCCAGCGTCTCGATGATCGCTTTGTCGCTGATCGAGATGTTCAGGAAGCCGGGGCCCGAGACCTCGATGTCCTTGACGACGTCGTCGGCGCCGATGGCGTCGACGACCTTGGTCGCCAGTTCACGCGGATTGCCCTTGAGCTTCTTCGCGAGCGCCAGGATGCCGTTGGCCTGGAAGTCGGCCCGGTCGCTTCGTCGCAGCAAGGGGTCGACGGACCCGGCCTCCGGCAGAGCTGCCGAGAGGGCGTCCGCGAGGCGCTGCTGCACGGTCGAAGCGAGGGAAGGGACCGAGGCCATGAGCTTCCGTTCCTGTCAGGGGGCTGTTGCGGTTGTCAAGTATCCCATGGAGGGGCAAGCCGTTTCCCGCAAGAATGGCCCCGGCCCGGCAGGCCCAAAGGAAGGTCCTCCGTCTGGGAGAATGGCCGGGAGCTCAACCCAGCATTCGAGGAAGAAGGACGTGCCGACCGTGGCTCAGAGCAGCACCGAGACCGACTGGGTCTCCCGTTTCGCGGACGAGGTCATCGCCGAGTCGGAGCGACGTGCGCCTGGCAAACCGGTCGTCGTCGCCTCCGGACTCTCCCCCTCCGGCCCCATCCACCTGGGCAACCTCCGCGAGGTCATGACCCCGCACCTGGTCGCCGACGAGGTGCGCAGGCGCGGGCACGAGGTCCGCCACCTGATCTCCTGGGACGACTACGACCGCTACCGCAAGGTGCCGGCCGGTATCGAGGGCATCGACGAGTCGTGGGCCGAGCACATCGGCAAGCCGCTCACCTCGGTCCCCGCGCCCACCGGCTCCGCGTACCCGAACTGGGCCGAGCACTTCAAGGCCGCGATGACCGCGGCCCTGGACGTGCTGGGCGTCGAGTACGACGGCATCAGCCAGACCGAGCAGTACACGGCCGGGGCCTACCGCGAGCAGATCCTGCACGCGATGAAGCACCGCGGCGACATCGACGCGATCCTCGACCAGTACCGCACCAAGAAGGCGCCCGCGAAGCAGTCGCAGAAGCCGGTCGACGCGGCCGAGCTCGAGGCTGCGGAGGGCTCCGGCGCGGCCGCGGAGGACGACGGCGGCGGCGCGGGCGGCTACTACCCGTACAAGCCGTACTGCGGCCGGTGCGAGAAGGACCTCACCACCGTCACCTCGTACGACGACGAGACCACCGAGCTGGCCTACGTCTGCACGGCCTGCGGCTTCAACGAGACCGTCCGGCTGAGCGAGTTCAACCGCGGCAAGCTGGTCTGGAAGGTCGACTGGCCGATGCGCTGGGCCTACGAAGGCGTGATCTTCGAGCCCAGCGGCGTCGACCACTCCTCCCCGGGCTCGTCGTTCGTCGTCGGCGGCCAGATCGTGCGCGAGATCTTCAACGGCGTTCAGCCCATCGGTCCGATGTACGCCTTCGTCGGCATCAGCGGCATGGCCAAGATGTCGTCCTCGCGCGGCGGCGTGCCCACTCCGGCCGACGCGCTGAAGATCATGGAGGCGCCGCTGCTCCGCTGGCTGTACGCGCGCCGCAAGCCCAATCAGTCCTTCAAGATCGCCTTCGACCAGGAGATCCAGCGGCTCTACGACGAGTGGGACAAGCTCGCCGCCAAGGTCGAGGACGGCACCGCCCTTCCTGCCGACGCCGCCGCGTACTCCCGCGCCGTCCGCACCGCGGCCGGTGAGCTGCCCCGCACACCGCGCCCGCTGCCGTACCGCACGCTCGCCTCGGTCGTCGACATCACCGCCGGCCACGACGAGCAGACGATCCGCATCCTCAGCGACCTCGACCCCGCGAACCCGCTGACCTCGCTGGACGAGGCCCGCCCGCGGCTGGACTGCGCTGAGAACTGGATCACCACCCAGGTCCCGGCCGACGCCCGGACCGTCGTCCGCTCCGAGCCAGACACCGAGCTGCTCGCCTCTCTCGACGACCAGGCCCGTGAATCGCTGCGGCTGCTGCTCGAAGGACTGGACACGCACTGGTCGCTGGACGGTCTGACGACGCTCGTCTACGGCGTGCCCAAGGTGATGGCGGGCCTGGAGCCGGACGCCAAGCCGACCCCCGAACTGAAGATCGCCCAGCGGTCGTTCTTCGCTCTGCTCTACCGCCTGCTGGTCAGCCGGGAGACGGGCCCGCGCCTGCCCACGCTGCTGCTGGCGGTCGGCGCGGACCGGGTGCGCAAGCTGCTCGCCGTCTGACGGCCGACCCTCGCAGGTGGAGGGCCTCACCCCGTCGGGGTGAGGCCCTCCACCTGCGTTTCTGCATCCTTCGGCCTACCCGGGGTTCGGTCGTGCGCACGACGAAACGGGCGCGGCGCCGGGAGACCGTGGAGCCATGAGGGAAATCGTGGCAATCATCGGCTGGGTCGTCGGCATCCAGGGCGTACTCGGAGTGGCGGGCCGGACGTTCGGGGACGGGCCGTGGGGTCTGCTCAGGAAGTGGTGGGAGGTCCCGACGGCGGGTTACGCGGTGCTCGCTGTCGCGGGCCTGGCCCTCGCCGTGTACGGCGAGACGGCCAAGAAGCGCGCCTGAAGGTTCCTGCGTCCGCGCCCCTCGGCCCCCATCAGGCGATGTGTTCGTCTTCGAGCTCGGCCTGCAGGCGCTTCTGGAACCCGGGCAGCAGACGCTTGAGCAAGGCGGTGCTGCGCGGGTGCCGTACCCCGTGGCGATCGGCGAGCAGTATGTCGAGGTGCTCGGCGCTCGGGTAATCCTGGTACTCGTTCACGTACTCCAGGAAGGCCGGGTAGGCCGCCTCCGCGAACTCGGCGTCCCCGGCGGTGTCCTCGGCGACGGAGTCGGGCCCGGCGTCCTGCTGGGACCGGGCGTCCGGCTGCGGGCCGCTCCGGTACGCGTCGGCGGACTCGTCCGCCAAGGAGTCGCCGTAGGGCGCGGCCGGCTCCGGCTCGTAGAACTGCGGCTGGGGGACCCCGGGGCCGGAGCCGAGCGGGCGCGTCCGGCCGGGACCCGCAGGGACCGGCACCGGATGGGGCTCGAAACCCTCGACGTACGTCGGGTTGTACGCGCTCTCGTACGCCTCCTGCGGGACCTGCGGGGCCGCGAACCACGGGCTCTCATGGGAGCCCGGACCCTCGAACGCCTCCTCCGCCGGACCCGCCGGGCCCTCCGACGGTCCTTCCGACCGACGCGGCTGCCGACCCGGGCCGGCCGCGGTCCGGTCGTCCTCGCGTTGCCGCGGCAGCTCGGTGGCACGGGGCAGTTCCGGCTGCGCCGCGGACTGCGCCACCGGCGCGGGCGGCAGCAGCACCGGGTCGACACCCGCGGCCGCCAGGCCCGCCGGGGCGGTCTCCGAGAGCGGCACACCGTACTTGGCCAGCCGCAGCGGCATCAGCGCCTCGACCGGGGCCTTGCGCCGCCACGCCCTGCCGAAACGCGCCTGCAGACGGGCCTGATAGATCAGCCGGTCCTGCTCGAGCTTGATCACCTGCTCGTAGCTGCGCAGCTCCCACAGCTTCATCCGCCGCCACAACTTGAACGTGGGAATGGGGGAGAGCAGCCAACGGGTGAGCCGCACGCCCTCCATGTGCTTGTCGGCCGTGATGTCCGCGATCCGGCCCACGGCGTGTCGGGCCGCCTCGACGGCGACCACGAACAGGATGGGGATCACCGCGTGCATGCCCACGCCGAGCGGGTCCGGCCAAGCCGCCGCGCCGTTGAAGGCGATCGTCGCGAACGTCAGCAGCCAGGCCGTCTGACGCAGCAGCGGGAACGGTATGCGCATCCACGTCAGCAGCAGGTCGAGCGCGAGCAGCACACAGATGCCCGCGTCGATGCCGATGGGGAAGACGAGGGAGAAGTCGCCAAAGCCCTTCTGCTCCGCCAGCTCGCGCACGGCGGCGTACGAGCCCGCGAAGCCGATTGCGGCAATGACCAAAGCGCCCGCGACCACGACCCCGATGAGTATTCGGTGTGTGCGTGTCAGCTGCATCGCGGCCACCCGCGACCCCTCCCCAAATCCTGAACCGGAGCCCGAAGCAAATGCCTGAACGGGCGGGCACAGCCTGGCACATGCCACCGGAGTCCGCCCCTCCGGCCTCCCGGCGTTATGCACTTGTACCCGGCACGCGGCCGCTTTCGGGGCCGACCGCCCCCGGCACGCGGCCGCCCGGGCCTGCTTGTACCCGCGCCTGCTTGCGCTCGGGTCTGCTTGCGCCCGTGCCTACTTGTTGGCGGTGGCGACAGCGGCCACGGCTTCCTTCGCCGCCTTCTGGGCGTCCTTCGTCAGGTCGGAGGACGACGGGTTCTTCGCGCCCGCGTAACCGGTGCCGTTGTAGGTGAGGGTGATCACACCGTTCTCGGTGCGCGTCACGACCGTGGCGTACACGAAGTCCTCGTCGGTCTTGCGGAGCGTGTAGTTGACCGTCGTCGCCTCGTTGCCGATGCCGGACACGGGCGCGGACTTCACGCTCTTGGCGCCCTCCGTGCCCTTGGCCTTCTCGATCTCCTTCTCGTACGACTCCGCGGCGCGCTGCTCGGCGCTCAGGCCGAGGGTGGCGTCGGACTCGTAACGGAGGAACGAGACATCGAGCCAGCGGTACTGCGAGCCCTTCACGCCGTTGTCGTCCAGGCCGTTCCAGGAGCAGCTGCCGCGCCGTGCGATGTCCGACGACTTGCCGGTCGTGCCGTTCTTGGACTTGGCGCCCGGTACCAGGTCCTCGATCGTCTTCTTCGTGATCGAGTCGCAGGGGTCCGGCAGCTTGGCGAACTTGGCGGGGGCGACGGCCGGGGACTTCTTCGCCTCGGGGGTGGCGGAGGCGGACGAACCGGCGTCCTTGGACGCGCTGTCGGAGTCCGACGAGCAGCCGGCGACGACGAGCATCACCGGGACGGCGGCGCAGGCGAGTATGCGGGTGAGTCGCGTGGCTGAACGGGGCATGGTTCCTTCAGTGGGTCGTTCGGTCGTTCGGTATGTCGCTCTTGCCGTCGTGCCGCCGGGCGGTCGTCCGGCCCGCCGGAGCGTCCGGCCAGGCCACCGTACGCGGACACGGCGCTTCGTTGGGCCGGACCGTGGAAGGCGCGAACGGCCGGAAGCGGGCGGCGGGCCCGCTCACTCGTCGAACTGCTCCGCCAGGTTCCGGGCCAGGCTCTGCGCCTTTTCCTGCAGTTCCTTGCTGTCGGGGACCTCCGTCGACAGGGCCGGCTGCTCGCCGTAGACGACGGTGACGATCACGTTCGATGTGCGGAACACCACGCTCACCGTGCGCCGCTGAGCCGTGGAACCGGCCCGGCCGAGCACATCGTCGAGGAACGCGGCGTCGCCGAGCTCGCTCAGCACCCGCGGCTCGAGGCCCTCCCCGGAGGGGCTGCCGGACGGTGACCCGGGCGGCGTCGCGGGCGTGGACGAGGTGTCGGCATCGGCCGCGGTGTCCGTCGAGGCGCCGGGCTTCGGTGCGCTGTCGCTCTCGCCGCCGGCCTCGCCGCCGGGCTGACCCGTGCCTGCGCCGGACGGGCTCTGCCCGGTAGACGGGGAGGCGTCCGCGTCCTCCTCCTGCCCGGTCTCGGGGGACGCGGTGGCGATCGGGACGGAGGTGTCGCCCTGCTTCTTCAGGAAGACTTCCTGCGCACGGTCGTCGTCGCTGACGGCCGGGTCGTAGGAGACGACGCGCTCGAAGTCGACCCTCAGCTGGTGCGACGCGTCCGGGGCGTCGCCCTTCCAGCTGCAGGCGACCCGCCTGTCCGTGTCGTACGTGACGGCCGCGGTGCCGCGCAGCACCTTCTGCTGCTGCTCCTCGGGAAGCGTCACGACGCCCGGCAGCAGGTCCTTCAGGGTGGAGGTCTCGACGGCTGCGCAGGGCTCGAGGAGCGTGCGGTACTTGCCGGGGGGCGCCGCTGAGGCCTGGGCCGCGCCCGCCTTGGACTCGATGCCGGAGCCTTCGGTGCCGTCGCCGGCGGTGCAGCCGGTGACGAGCGACGCAAGGAGCGCCGCCATGCCGGGCACGTAGGCCTTTCGTTGCACGTCCAGGCTCCCTTCTGTCTGTCTTCCGTCTGGTTCGCTGTCGGTGCTCCGCGTCGCTGTCACGGCGAAAACTGGTTGCCGCCCGCCGGAGGCCGGTGGACACAATGTCTATCGCACACGCTGCCGTAACCGCCGGTCGGCTGGGTCTTTCGCTGCCATTCGGTCCGGATTTTGCGTTTCAAGCCTTTTCGGGGGAATTGAGAAACTATGTCGTATGTAGAGATGCCGGGCGCGAAGGTCCCGATCCGTATGTGGACCGATCCCGCATCGGTCGAGGACGTCGCGATGCAGCAGCTGCGGAACGTCGCCACCCTGCCGTGGATCAAGGGCCTCGCCGTGATGCCCGACGTCCACTACGGCAAGGGCGCGACGGTCGGCTCGGTGATCGCGATGCACGGGGCGGTCTGCCCGGCCGCGGTCGGTGTGGACATCGGCTGCGGCATGTCGGCCGTGAAGACGTCGCTGACCGCGAACGACCTGCCGGGTGATCTTTCGCGGCTCCGCTCCAAGATCGAGCAGGCGATCCCGGTGGGACGCGGGATGCACGACGAGATGGTGGACCCCGGGAGGGTCTTCGGCCTCCCGACCGGCGGCTGGGACGACTTCTGGGGCCGGTTCGACGGCATCGCGGACGCGGTCAAGTTCCGCCGTGAGCGGGCGACCAAGCAGATGGGGACGCTGGGCGCGGGCAACCACTTCGTCGAGTTCTGCATCGACACGTCCGACTCGGTGTGGCTCATGCTGCACTCCGGATCGCGGAACATCGGCAAGGAGCTGGCGGACCACCACATCGGGGTGGCGCAGACCCTGCCGCACAACCAGGGCCTGGTCGACCGGGACCTCGCCGTCTTCATTGCCGAAACCCCGCAGATGGCGGCGTACCGCAACGATCTGTTCTGGGCCCAGGAGTACGCGAAGTACAACCGCGCGGTGATGATGGGCCTCTTCCAGGAAGTGGTCCGCAGGGAGTTCCGCAATGCCAAGGTGACCTTCGAGCCGGTCATCTCCTGCCACCACAACTACGTGGCGGAGGAGCGGTACGAAGGCATGGACCTGCTGGTCACCCGCAAGGGCGCGATCCGCGCCGGCAGCGGCGACTACGGGATCATCCCGGGCTCGATGGGCACCGGCTCGTACATCGTGAAGGGTCTCGGGAACGAGGCGTCCTTCAACTCGGCGTCGCACGGCGCCGGCCGCAGGATGAGCCGCAACGCGGCGAAGCGGCGCTTCTCGACGCGGGACCTCGAGGAGCAGACGCGGGGCGTGGAGTGCCGTAAGGACTCCGGCGTCGTGGACGAGATCCCGGGTGCGTACAAGCCGATCGAGAAGGTCATCGACCAGCAGCGGGACCTGGTCGAGGTCGTCGCGAAGCTGAAGCAGGTCATCTGTGTGAAGGGCTGACGTCCAGCGCCGCGCGTGATCGACAGAGCCCCGGACCGACTGCGGTCCGGGGCCTGTTGCTGTTCGTTCGGCGTGTCAGCCGGCCGTCCCGCCGCCGCCGGTGGCGACGCCGCCGCTCGGCTTGGGCGCGGAGAAGGGCAGCGAATCCGGTCGGCACGTCGTTCCGGCCGGCGGAAGAGTGCCTTCGATGAAGTAGCGGCTCTCGTGGGCCCGGACACAGCTGCTGGGGTTGATCTGCGCCGTGTGCCCGTACCCGTGGTGGGTGAGCAGGCGGGCGTCGGCCAGTTCCTTGGCCATGGCCTGTGCGTTCGAGTAGGGAGTGGAGGGGTCGTAGACGGTGCCGACCACCAGGACGGGGCGGGCCGTCGGCTTGTTCCACGGGCCGCGGTAACGGTCCGCGGTGACCGGCCAATTGGCGCACCCCATGGCGGACCAGGTCCAGAAGCGTCCGGCGTCGCCCGCGGCGGCGGCGCTCGCCTCCTCCATGGCGTGGTAGACACCCGGGTCACGCGGATTGGGGCTGTCGCCGCAGAGCACCGCGGCGCCCTGTTCCTCGCCCAGGTACGGTTTCGGATTCGGGACCGCAGGCTCGGGCGGGAACGGGGACGGCTCCGCCACGCGGCCCTGCCACAGGGTCTGCAGCCTGCCGGCGAGCTCCGCCCACCCGGGGTGGACGACGTAGAGGCTGCTCACGACGTCGGCGACCGTGCCGGCGTACGTCCAATCGCCCACGGGCTGCGTCCGGAGCCGCTGCATCAGCTGGTCGAACTTGTCCTTGGTCGCCTTCGGGCTGCCGGCGGAGAACGCGCAGCGGGCGGTGGTCGCGGACCCGCACAGGGTGAGGAACTGCTGCAGCGTTGCTGCCGCGGCGCGGTCCGAGCCCATGCGCAGGGGGGTCGTGAGCCGCGGATCGGCGTCGGACGCGTGGTTCGTCCAGGCCTGCGGGTCGATGTTGCTGTCCAGGACCATGGCGCGGACCTTGTCCGGGAACAGGTTGGCGTAGGTGGCGCCCAGGATCGTGCCGTAGGAGATCCCCTGGTAGGTGAGTTGCGGCTCGCCCACCGCCTGACGGAGCCGGTCGAGGTCGCGAGCGGTGTCCGCGGTCGACACATGGCGCAGGAGCTCTGGGTCACGCTGCTCACAGCGCCGGACCAGATCCTTGTACGCGCCGATGAAGGCCGTCCGCTCCTTTCCGCCCACCGGGAAGCCGACCGCTTTGGTCGCACCCCACTCGGCGGCTTCCTCGGGACTCGCGAAGCAGGTCACCGCGGTGCTGCTGCCGACCCCGCGGGGATCCCAGCTGACGATGTCGAACCGCTCCCGCACCTCGCGGGGGAAGGATTCGTAATTCTGCGGCATCTGTACCGTCCCGGGCCCGCCGGGACCGCCCGGGTTGAAGAACAGCGTGCCGATGCGCGGGGCGGGGCCGGTCGCCTTCCGTCTGACGACTGCCAGCTCGATGGTGCGCCCACCTGGGTTGCTGTAGTCCAGCGGCACCTTCGCGGTCGCGCAGTCGAACTCACTGCCTTGCACGCAGGACTTCCAGTCCAGCTGCCGAGCGGCCACCGAAGGCGCGGGCGTACCGTCGGCGCCGACGAGGCCCTGGCCGGTCGGTGCCGTCGTCAGTGCCGTCGAGCAGGTCATCACTGCGGCGATGACAGCGACACGGCGTCGGCGGCCCGCTACGGGCCCGGATATGTGCATGCCTTGTCCCTTCACGGCTGAGCGCCCGATGCCACCCATGCGACGGGCGTCGGCACGCATCCGGGTCAACGACATCGCGGCCCGGCGACGCGCGCGAGCCGACTGCGGCCGAAGGCGTGATCACGTGGTGTCCAGGCGGAGGGGAAGGCCGGTATGCCGGAGGGGGCGGGCGCCGCTGCGGCACCCGCCCGTATCGGCTCTGTGAGGGTCAGTGCTTGCCGAGGAGCTTGTTCATCCGGGTGATCTCGGCGCTCTGGGAGGTGACGATCGCGTCGGCCATCACCGTGGCGGGCTGGTGGGAACCGTCCTGCTGCTCCGTCTTCGCCATCTGGACCGCACCCTCGTGGTGCTTGATCATCATCTCCATGAAGGCGGTGTCGAACGCCTTGCCCGAGGAGTTCTCCAGCTTCTCCATCTTCTCGGCGGTCATCATGCCGCCGGCATCACCGTGCGTGGAGTGGTCCATGGCGCCCTCCGCAGGCACCTCCTCACCCCAGGAGGCCAGCCACCCCGACAGCGTCTTGATCTCCGGGGCCTGAGCCTTCTTGATCTCCTCGGCGAGCTTCTTCACCTCGGCCGACTCCGCCCGGGTCGGCGCCAGGTCCGCCATCTCCACAGCCTGCCGGTGGTGGGGGACCATCCCCTTGGCGAACGTGACGTCGGCCGCGTTGTGCTGCCCCCGGGCAGCCGATGCGGAGGCCGACGGGGTTTTCGAGGGGTGTCGTCCGTCGTGTCCGGTCGAGCTGTCGTCGCTGCTGCCGCCGCAGGCGGCCAGCACCAGGGCAGCCGCACCGGCAGCGGCAACGGCGGTGGCACGGCGGATCATCGAACGCTTGCTCTTCATGGGGTGCAACTCCTTTGCACGCAGCCCTTTCAAGGCATGCGTGAGTACGGGTAGAGGGTGTGGCGAAGCATCGGCACCGCTTCCCGGGAAGACCGGGGCGAGGAGGTGCCGTGCAGGCCGTGCCCTATATCCGGAGGAGTTGCAGCTCGGACAGGTCCGGTGGAGCCCGGGTACTCACAGCCGACTCCTGCGCGCCACCGAGCAGTTCGACAGCAGCGGGGGCATCGGTGAACCCATGGTTCAGCACGGGCGGGGTGTAAGAGGATCCGACTCCGGTCGCGGCGCAGTTTCCATCGGCATGATCGAGATGGTCCGATCCGCCGGAAGTGTGCGAGCAATCCCCGGCCTCGACGGAGACACCCTGCGCGTAGGCCATGACCATGGCGTGGTCGACACCGGCCTGCGCCGCCGGAACCGGGCTGGGACCCAGCGCGTGCATGCCCAGCACGCCGGCCAGCACAGCCAACACCAACAGTACGAAGCCGCGCCCGGCAGGGCGGCGGCTCGTCGGCGGCGCGGCGAAGGTCACCGGCTCATCGTACGGGCGGGGCGTTCTGCTCACGGGCGTGGCGGCCCGGGGAAGCCACCGATGCGGCGTGGAGTGCCGTGAGGCACCGGAGTCGCCGTTGCGGCTAGGGCTGCTGGGGCAGCCGGTCGAGGCGGTCGCGCTGGGCCGGGGCCAGCCGGAGACGTTCGGCGGCGACGTTCTCCTCGAGATGGTCGATACGGGAGGTGCCCGGGATCGGGAGGATGACCGGGGAGTGGTCGAGGAGCCACGCCAGCGAGACCTGCGCCGGACTGGCACCGAGTTCGGCCGCCACCGCCTCGATCTCGGCCGTCGCACCCGACGCCGCTCCGGCGACCGGCCGCCAGGGCAGGAACGCGATGTCCGCCGCCTCGCACGCCGCCAGCACGGGCTCGTGCTCGCGGTCGACCAGGCTGTACCGGTTCTGCACGCTCACGACGTCGACGATCTTCCGCGCCTCGTCGAGTTCGGTGACGGTGACCTCGGACAGCCCGATGCGCCCGACCTTGCCCTCCGACTGCAGCTCCCGCAGTGCGCCGAGCTGGTCGGCGAGCGGAACCTCCGGGTCGATGCGGTGCAGTTGGAGCAGTTCGAGCCGCTCGACACGAAGCCGGCGCAGGGCGTGCTCGACCTGGAGACGCAGGACGTCCGGGCGCCCGTCGAGCCTCCACTCGGAAGAGGGCCCCGAGCGCGCGACGCCGATCTTGGTGGTGATGAGCAACCCGTCCGCATACGGGTACAGGGCCTCGGCGAGGAGCTCCTCGTTCGCACCTCCGCCGTACAAATGGGCGGTGTCGATCAGCGTGACGCCCAGTTCCACTGCCCGCCGGGCGACCGCGAGGGACGCTTCACGGGCAGGGCCCGGCTCCGTCGGCAATCTCATGGCTCCGAAGCCGAGCCGTCGTACGGTCAGGTCCCCGCCGATGTGGAACGCGTTCGATGCCATCGCTGTTTCCGCCCCTCGCTCAAGCGGCAACGCTAACAGCGGAGTTGGCCCCGTCTATCGGCTTTCCGACCGACCCCTGACCCCAGACCGCCTACCGCCCGGCCAGGGACTTGTGGAAGAACGTCGTCGGACGCAGCGTGCCCGAGGGGTCTGCGGCGTAGTCGGGGACCGTGCCGAGAGGGGTCCAGCCTGCCCTCCGGTAGAGGTGCTCGGCGGCGCTGCCGGTCTGGGTGTCCAGCATGAGCAGGGTGCGGCCCGAGACGTGGGCGAACTGCTCGGCCGTGGCGAGGAGCCGGTGGGCGACACCACGGCCGCGGGCGACGCGGTGGACCAGGAGCTTGGCGATCTCCGCGCGGTGTCGGCCGTTGGGTGACGTCTCGGATCTGAGCTGGACGGTGCCTATGAGCCGGTCGCGGTCGTGGGCCGCCCACAGCGCGACGCGGCCTTCGTGCAGGTCGGAGTCGAGCGACGCCCACCAGGCTGCGGCCTGTTCGGCGGTGAGGGACGCGGTGAAGCCGACGGACGCGTTGTCGTCCACGGCGTCGAGGAGGAGCGCGGCGAGGCCGGGCGCGGCGGCGGGCAGGTCGGCCGGCACGAGTCGGGTGATCGTGAGGGCGTCGGTCATCACAGCTCCCGGTGCACCTTCGAGTTGGATGCCTGGGCGCGGGGGCGGACCACGAGGAGGTCGATGTTCACGTGCGACGGGCGGGTGACGGCCCAAGTGATGGTGTCGGCCACGTCGTCGGCGGTGAGCGGTTCCGCTACGCCTGCGTAGACCTTGGCGGCCTTGTCCGTGTCGCCGCGGAAGCGGGTGGCGGCGAACTCCTCGGTCTTGACCATGCCGGGGGCGACCTCGATCACCCGGACCGGGGTGCCGACGATCTCCAGACGGAGGGTTTCCGCGAGAACGTGTTCGCCGTGTTTGGCGGCCACGTAACCGCCGCCGCCTTCGTAGGTGGTGAGCCCGGCGGTGGAGGAGAGGACCACGACGGTGCCGTCTCCGCCGGCGGTGAGGGCGGGGAGCAGTGCCTGCGTGAGGTTGAGCGTGCCGATGACGTTGACCTCGAACATTCGGCGCCAGTCGGCGGGGTCGGCGGTGGCGACAGGGTCGGCGCCGAGGGCGCCGCCGGCGTTGTTCACGAGGACGTCGCAGCGGTCGAGGCTCGCGGCGAACGAGTCGACGGCCGGGCGGTCGGTGACATCGAGGGCGTATGCCGTGGCCTGGTGGCCGGAGGAGGTGAGCTCGGCCGCGAGCGCCTCGATGCGGTCCTTGCGGCGGGCGGTGAGGACGACGTGAAAGCCGGCGGCGGCCAGTTGGCGTCCGGTGGCTGCGCCGATGCCGCTGCTGGCTCCGGTGACGACGGCGACAGGGTTCCCGGCGGTGGTCATGTACTGGCTCCTCGCGCGTGTGATCGATGTTGATCTACGGGTGATCAGAATAGTTCGGGGGGCGCGCCGGAGGGGAAGACAATCACGCGCAAATCCGGGCGGTAGGTATCTTCTGGCTATGAGTGCGATGCGTAAGGCGCTGCCGGTCGCGGCTGCGGCGGTGTGGCTGGTGGTCGGCTCGGGGGCGGCGAGTGCGGGCGTTGACGGGGGAATGATCGCGCCCGAGTCCGACGTGGCCCATCACGGTCATGTCCTGGTCGGCGGGGACCGGATCGAGATCGCCGTGACGTCCCGGAACCACGGCCCCTCGAACCTGCCGGACGCGACCGTACGGCTGTCCCTGTCGGTGCCGTCGGCCAGTGTGCCGCACCTGCCGCCCGGCTGTCTGCGGGCGGGGGAGCGCGAACTGCTCTGCGCGACGGGGCCGCTGCGTGCGGCCGGGCCGGGCCGGAGCCTTCGCCTGGAGCTGTGGACGGTGGGCGGCCCGCACGAGGTCGTCGTGCGGATCGGCACCGCCTGGAACGGCGGCGCGAGCGACCGCAACCCGTACAACAACGAGCACCGGGTGCTGGCGCCGGCCACCGGGGACCCGTACGTCTTCTGACGCGGCGGCGGCGGCGCCGGCCGGACGGGTGGGGCCGGTCACCGTGACCGGCGAGAAGCCCTGAGCGGTCCGGTGGGGAGCGGCAGCCGGGAGCGGCCGCGGTGGGAACGGTCGCAGCCCGGAGGGCCCCGGCCCGGATGGCTCCGGGTCGGATGGCTCCGGGTCGGACGGCTCCGGGTCGGACGACTCCGGTCCGGCGGCGGCCGGTCGGGGTGTCCGCGCCCTGACCGTGAGGCGGCAGTCGCCGGACCGGCGTAAGCCCTACGCGCCGGTGGTGCGCAGGGCGTCCTTGACGATGGCCTCGAGGCGGGCGTGGTGGGCGCCGCGCCAGTAGACGCGGCCGCAGGCCGTGCACTGCGCGAAGATGTCGTACGAGCGCTGCGTGCCCTGCTGCAGTTGCTCCTGGACGGAGTCCTTGTCCGCCTCTTTCAGCGGGCCGTTGCAGGCGGTGCACCGGGTCCAGGGCGCGAGCGTGGGGGCGAACCGCTCCAGCACGTCGCGCAGTTGGTCGTCGGGACGGTCGCTGTAGATGTACGCGCCGGCCCAGAGCTCGCGGCGCCGCAGCAGTCCGCGGTCGCGGGAGAGCATGACCCGCTGCTCCTCCGCGGAGAGGGTGGCGAGCGCCGGGTCGCCGATGTCCTCGTTCTCGTACGCCGCGTCGACGCCGAGCAGGCGCAGCCGCCGGGCGAGCGTGCCGAGGTGGACGTCGAGGAGGAAACGGAGCGGGGCGCCGGGAACCTGCTGCGGGCGGTCGACGCCGCACACCTCGACGTGCTCTCCGCCGACCGGGATGTGTGAGACCGGGACCTGACGGCCGTCGACGAGCAGTCGGCCCGCCTCGGTGAGCGGCACGCCCAGCGACTCCACGACATGGCCGAGTGTCGACGAGCCGTCGGTGGCCAGGGACGTACGCCCCTGCCGGTAGTCCGACGGGACGAAGAGTCGCAGCTCGGGGGCGACGTCGATGGTGATCTCCGGTCCGTTCACAGCGTCAGCATGTCATCGGACGCAGCGGCTCTGCCAGGACCTTCCGCGCGGCCGGGCCGCCTGTCCCACCGCCCACCGGCGGGCAGCGCCCGCTCAGCCGCCACCGGGCGCTCAGCCCTCGATTGGGCCCAGGTCGATGCACCAGTCGTTGGAGCGCAGCAGATTGCCCGGCGGGTACTCGAAGTCGCACTCGCCGACGAGCGAGAAACCGGCTTTCCTGCACACCGCGTTCGACGGGCCGTTGGAGACGGAAGGGAAAGCGTGCAGGAAGCGGTGCCTGCGCTCGGCCCTCGCCGCCTCGACCACCGCCAGCGTTCCCGCCGTCGCGATCCCACGGCCCTGGAAGCCCGGCAGGACGCTCCATCCCGTCTCGTACACCTGCTCGTCCTCCCAGGTCTGCTCCCAGAAGCCGACCGTGCCCGCGGGCCGGCCGCCGCCCGGTTCGCCGGTGTCGAGGAGGATCCGGAACATCCGCCCACGCCCGGTGCGGTCGGAGCTCAGGTCGACGTACCGCCGGTGGCGGGTGAGTAGCTGGTCTTCCGTCTCCGGGCCTCCGAGGTGGTCCATCAGCTCCGGCGCGTTCGCCGCGCGCAACAGGTCGAGGTCGCTCTCCGACCAGGGCTCGATCCGTACCGCCGATGCTGTGCCGTCCATGTTCCGCACTGTAGGGCGCGGGTCCGACAGCGGACACCGGACGCGGGTGCCGTTCGACCGGCAGGGGCTGCTACCGGTCCGTCCTCGCGTACGCCGCCGGAGGCACGCCCACCGTTGCCGTGAAGTCCCGTACGAGGTGCGCCTGGTCGCTGTACCGCAGCTCAGCGGCGAGGCGGGCCCAGTCGACTTCGTCGGCCGGGCCGCCGCTCGCCTCCGCGCGCTACGGCGGTTCCGCTACGGCCGCTGCCACGCGGGGTCGCGGCCGGCGGCCCGCCATCGCGCCCGCCGTGGCGGCACCCCCGGGCTCGCCTCCGTACATCGTCACGACACATCTGGTTAAGCTCGCCGTTCACCGACGGCGACTGGCAGATGGAGATGCGGACGTGACCCGAGCGCGTATGGGTGTGGCGGTACTGACGATGGGCACACGCCCCACCGAACTGCGGGCGCTGCTCGACTCCGTCGCCGCACAGGACCATCCCGCGACGCGCGTGGTCGTCGTCTCCAACGGCGCGGCCCTGCCCGAACTGCCGCCCGGTGTGACGGGAATCGAACTCGCCGAGAACCTGGGCGTCTCCGGTGGGCGCAACGTCGCCATGGATCGACTGCGGGAGTTCGGGGACGTCGACGTCCTCGTCGACCTGGACGACGACGGACTGCTCATCGCGTCCGACGTGTTCAGCCGCATTGCCGACATGTACGACGCCGATCCCGCGCTCGGCATCGTCAGCTTCCGCATCGCCGACGAGACCGGCTTCACGCAGCGCCGGCATGTGCCTCGTATCGGCAGGACGGACCCCATGCGCGGAGGTCAGGTGACGACGTTCCTCGGCGGCGGGCACGCCCTGTCGATGCAGATGCTGGAGCGGGTGGGCGGCTGGCCGGAGGACTTCTTCTTCACGCACGAGGAGACGGACCTCGCATGGCGGGCCCTCGACGACGGCTGGAAGATCCTCTACTCGCCGGAGCTGGTGCTCCAGCATCCCCGCACGCCACCGACCCGGCACGGCGTCTACTACCGGATGACGGCTCGCAACCGCGTCTGGCTGGCGAAGCGGAACCTGCCGGCGGTCCTTGTGCCGGTCTACCTCGGCGCCTGGACGGCCCTCACGCTGGCCCGCACCCGGTCGGCGCCGGGGCTGCGTGCCTGGTTCGGCGGGTTCGCGGAGGGTGTCCGTACGCCGTGCGGTGAGCGGCGGCCGATGCGGTGGAGCACGGTCTGGCTCATGGCGCGTCTGGGCCGCCCGCCGGTGGTGTGAGCGCCCGTGGTTGAGCGCCGGGGGTCTGAACGTCACCGGCGCCGGGGCTGCCGGAGATCCGCTGGTCACAGCGGATCGGTCAGGGCCAGACCAGGCAGTAAGGCTGGTGCCCCGCCTCGTGCAGACGGTGGCTGAAATCCTGCCATTCGTGGAGCAGTTGGTACACGTTGAACGCGTCCCGAGGCCCCCCGCGGTCCGGGACCGTCGACCATATGAAGGCCGCCGCGCCCACCGACTCCTCGCCGATGCCCCGCAGCGGGTCGACCACGGTCATCGGCAGCTTCACCACCGCGTAGTCCGGGTGCAGCACTACGAGCTCCAGCGGCGGAACCTTGTTCAGCGGCATGCCCTGGATGCCGGTGAGCACCATCGCGGCTATGGTCTCCGGCTTGATCTTCGTGAACATCCCGCCCATGCCGAGCTCGTCGCCCCCGAGCTCCTCGGGGCGCATGGAGATCGGCACCCGCGCGGCAGTGGCTCCGTCGGGCGCGCCGAAATACTTGTAGGTCACCCCCACTCGGCCGCTCCTGCCTCCCGCGGGCTCATCCGCTTCGCCTCGCCGGTGCTTTCCACGCCGAGCCGGCTCAGGACCCAGGTCGTCGGTCCCCTCGCCCAGTCCGCCACCGCGATGCATATCTCCACCCGACCACTCGCAGCCCCCGCCGCGCAACCCGATCATCGTGACAGTGACCTCCCCCACGAACGTCCGGTGAAACACCTGTCCGCAGATACGTCGGAGCCTCTGAGACCATGGATTCCGTGAGCTTTCCCTATGACGCCCCAGTTTCGCAGACGCTTTTCGACCGCGCGTCCCTCGTGACGCCCGGCGGCGTGAACTCTCCCGTCCGTGCATTCCGCGCCGTGGGTGGTACGCCCCGGTTCATGGTGTCCGGTACCGGTCCGTACCTCACCGACGCCGACGGGCGCGAGTATGTCGACCTCGTGTGCTCGTGGGGACCGATGATCCTCGGGCACTCCCACCCGGCCGTGCTGGAGGCGGTGCACGCGGCCGTCGCGCGCGGCACCTCGTTCGGCACGCCCGGCGAGGGGGAGGTCGCCCTCGCCGAGGAGATCGTGTCCCGTGTCGAGCCTGTCGAGCAGGTTCGGCTGGTTTCCAGCGGTACGGAAGCGACGATGTCCGCGATCCGGCTGGCCCGCGGCTTCACCGGCCGGCCGAAGGTCATCAAGTTCGCCGGCTGCTACCACGGCCACGTGGACGCGCTGCTGGCCGCGGCCGGGTCGGGTGTGGCCACGTTCGGTCTTCCCGACACGCCCGGTGTCACGGGCGCCCAGGCCGGGGACACGATCGTGCTGCCCTACAACGACCTCGAGGCGGTGCACGCCGCGTTCCACGCCAACGCCGGCCAGATCGCCTGTGTGATCACCGAGGCGTCGCCCGGAAACATGGGTGTCGTCCCGCCGCGGCCCGGTTTCAACGAGGGCCTCAAGGCCGCCTGCGCCCAGAACGGCGCGCTGTACATCTCCGACGAGGTGATGACCGGTTTCCGTACCTCGAAGGCGGGCTGGTACGGCGTCGACGGTGTCGCGCCCGACCTGATGACCTTCGGCAAGGTGATGGGCGGCGGCTTCCCGGCGGCGGCGTTCGGCGGCCGCAGGGACGTCATGGCGCACCTCGCGCCGGCCGGTCCCGTCTACCAGGCGGGCACGCTGTCCGGGAACCCCGTCGCCACCGCAGCGGGCCTCGCGCAGCTGCGGCTCCTCGACGACGCCGCGTACGAGAAGGTGAACGCGGTCTCGAGCCAGATCCAGGCGCTGGTGACGGAGGCGCTCTCCAAGGAGGGCGTCGTGCACCGCCTGCAGACGGCGAGCAACATGTTCTCGGTCTTCTTCACGGCGACCGAGGTCCGGGACTACGAGGACGCGAAGAAGCAGGAGGCGTTCCGCTTCAACGCGTTCTTCCACTCGATGCTGTCCCAGGGCGTCTACCTGCCGCCGTCGGCGTTCGAGTCGTGGTTCGTCTCCACGGCGCACGACGAGCGCGCCGTGGAGCGGATCGCCGCCGCGCTGCCGGCCGCCGCCCGTGCCGCTGCCGAGGCCACCGCATGAGCGCCGAGCGCAGTGCCCTGGACGAAGCCGTGGAGCGGGCCGCCGAGCAGAACGCCGACGTCGAGCGCGACGCCGGCGAGATCACCGTCGTGCACCTGATGCGCCACGGCGAGGTGCACAACCCGGACGGTGTCCTGTACGGCCGCCGCAGCGGCTATCACCTCTCCGAGCTCGGCCGGCAGATGGCCGACCGGGTCGCCGAGCATCTCTCGGGCCGGGACATCACGCACGTCGTCGCGTCCCCGCTGGAGCGTGCGCAGGAGACCGCCGTGCCCATCGCCAAGGTGCACGGCCTGACCCTCGACACGGACGAGCGGCTGATCGAGGCGGGCAACGTCTTCGAGGGCAAGGCGTTCGGCGTCGGCGACGGCGCGCTGCGCAAGCCGGCCAACTGGAAGCATCTGACCAACCCGTTCCGCCCGTCGTGGGGCGAGCCGTACGTGGAGCAGGTCGTACGGATGATGGCGGCGCTGGAGGCGGCTCGGGACGCGGCCCGCGGACACGAGGCGGTCTGTGTCAGCCATCAGCTGCCGATCTGGACCGTGCGCAGTTTTGCGGAGAAGCGCCGGCTGTGGCACGACCCGCGCCGCCGGCAGTGCACGCTCGCCTCGCTGACCACGTTCACATTCCAGGGCGACAGGATTGTCTCCGTGGGTTACACGGAGCCGGCCCGGGATCTCGTTCCGCCGCATCTTCTGGCGGGCGCAAGGCCCGTGAAGGGCAAGAGCAAGGCATTCGGCGCATAGCCGATCGTTGATCGTCCGGCGGACGATCACCGGCGTTCAAGAAAAATAGGCAGAAGTCCCCGGAACCCTCGTGTTCCGCAGCGCATCTCACCCTGTGCCGGTTTGTTGGGCCGGTTGAACAACGGCTCTCCGGACCAAGAGGGCGCGGAATGGGGACGATATGCGGGACATCAGCCGAAGGGGTCTGCTCGGGGCGGGACTTGGAGCCGCAGCGGCAGTGGGGGTGGCGGGCTGCGGCTCCAACAGCTCGGGAAGAAACGGACATAACGACTCCGTGAAGGGTGGCGACCCGGGCCAGGGCGGCGGCAAGCCCTCCCCTTCCAAGACCCCCGGCCGCCCGATCGGTGACGGCTCGACCGTCGATACGGGAAAGCAGCCGCACCAGCCGGCGCGGCCCGTCCCGCTCGAACCCGGCCAGACGCCTCCGCAATTCGTGGTCTTCTCCTGGGACGGGGCGGGTGAAGTCGGCAACGGCCTCTTCCCGCGCTTCCTCGAACTCGCCAGGAATCACGGGGCGGGGATGACCTTCTTCCTCTCCGGGGTCTATCTGCTGCCGGAGTCGAAGAAGTCGCTCTACCGGCCGCCCAACAACAAAATCGGCGCGTCCGACATCGGCTACCTGACCGACGGCCACGTCAAGGACACGTTGAAGTACATACGCCAGGCATGGCTCGACGGCCATGAGATAGGCACCCACTTCAACGGCCATTTCTGCGGCGGTTCTGGATCCGTCGGCAACTGGAGCACCGCGGACTGGGAGAACGAGATCGACCAGGCTGTGAAGTTCGTCACCGAATGGCGTACGAACAGTGGCTGGCACGACATCGATCCGCTGCCCTTCGACTACCGCAGGGAACTCGTCGGCGCCCGCACTCCCTGTCTGCTCGGCCAGGAGAAACTGCTGCCGGCGGCCAAGCGGCTGGGCTGGCGCTACGACGCGAGCTCGCCGGGCGGGCGCCAGATGTGGCCCGACAAGAAGCAGGGCATCTGGGATCTGCCGCTTCAGGCAGTGCCGTTCCCCGGCCACTCCTTCGAAGTGCTCTCCATGGACTACAACATGCTCGCCAACCAGTCGAAGAATTCGACCAACGGGATGCCTTCGCGCTATCCGGGCTGGAAGAAGCAGGCGACGGACGCCTATCTCGCGGGTTTCAACAGGGCTTACGAGTCCAATCGCGCGCCCTTCTTCATAGGCAACCACTTCGAGCAGTGGAACGGCGGCATCTACATGGACGCCGTGGAGGAAGCGCTCAAGAGGATGGCCGGCAAGAAGGACGTACGGCTGGTGTCCTTCCGTCAGTTCTGCGACTGGCTCGATGTGCAGGACCCCCGGGTGCTCGCCAAGCTGCGTACCCTCGAAGTCGGCCAAGCGCCGGCCGGTGGTTGGAACGCATTCTTTAAGGCCGCTTGACAACGGGCCCAATCGGGCACGCAGGGGGGTGCGGAAGATCTGCGCGGGCGCCATGCGAAACTTTTCACATGAGCCATAGCCGTGCCCCCCGCGCCGCCCTGCTGACCGCCCTGGTCGCCGCAGGTGCGCTCACCCTGTCCGCCTGCGGCGACGGTGGAAAGTCCGGTGGCGGCGGCGACACCAACTTCGTCACCAACACCGGTGGCATCTCCACCGTCCCCAAGGGCGAGCGCCAAGCGCCCGCGAAGCTCGCGGGCGAAACCCTGGACGGCGAGCGGCTCGACGTCGCCGGCCTCAAGGGCAAGGTCGTCGTACTGAACGTATGGGGATCATGGTGCGGGCCGTGCCGTGCGGAAGCGCGCTATTTCGCGAAGGTGGCGAAGGAGACCGAGGCACAGGGCGTCGCGTTCGTGGGGATCAATACACGTGATCCCAAGAAGCAGAAGGCGATCAACTTCGAGAAGGACTACGGCGTCGAGTACCCGAGTCTGTACGACCCGATCGGGAAACTGATCGTGAACGGCTTCCCCAAGGGCACTTTGAACCCGCAGGCCATTCCCACCACGATCGTTCTCGACCGCGACGGCAAGATCGCCGCGCGCTCGCTCAAGGCGCTCGACGACAAGGGACTCCGCAAGATGATCGACCCGCTGATCGCGGAGAAGTGATCCTGTGGAGGTTCTGGCCGCAGGGTCCGAAATGAACGACACGGTGCTCGGGGGCGCGCTGCTGCTCGCGCTGCCCATCGCCGTGCTCGGCGGACTCGTCTCCTTCTTCTCGCCGTGTGTCCTGCCGCTGGTCCCCGGCTACCTCTCCTATGTGACCGGCATCAGCGGCACCGACCTGGCAGAGGCCCGGCGCGGCCGGATGGTCACCGGCGCCTCCCTCTTCGTCCTCGGCTTCACCGTCGTCTTCGTCTCCGGCGGCGCTCTCTTCGGCTACTTCGGCACCACCCTGGTGGGCCACCGGGAGATCCTCTCCAAGATCCTCGGCGTGCTGATGATCCTGCTCGGGATCTTCTTCATGGGCCTGATGCCCTGGCTCACCCAGCGCGAGTTCCGCTTCCACAAGCGGCCGACGACGGGACTGGTCGGCGCCCCGCTGCTGGGCGCGCTGTTCGGCGTGGGCTGGACGCCCTGCTTCGGCCCGACTCTCACCTCGGTCAACATGCTCGCCCTGGACCAGGCGAGCGCGGGCCGCGGGGCCATACTGATGGTCGCGTACTGCCTGGGGCTCGGCCTGCCGTTCATCGTCGCCGCGGTCGCCTTCCGCAAGGCACTCGGAGCCTTCGGCTGGATCAAACGGCATTACACGTGGGTGATGCGGATCGGCGGAATCATGATGATCGCGACCGGTCTGCTGCTGCTCACAGGTGCATGGGACACCCTGGTGCAGGAGATGCAGGGATGGTCCGACGGCTTCACGGTGGGGATCTGAGTTCATGAGCAAGACCGAAGAGCGCGACCTCGGCGAGGCCGGGGCGCAGCTGTCCACCGCCCCCACGGAGAACCCGGCGGACCAGGCGATCGGGGGCCCGACGCTGTCGGTCTTCGGGTGGCTGCGCTGGTTCTGGCGGCAGCTCACCTCGATGCGGGTCGCGCTGATCCTGCTGTTCCTGCTGTCGCTGGGCGCCATCCCGGGCTCGCTGATCCCGCAGAACAGCGTGGACGAGCTCAAGGTGCAGGCGTTCAAGGAGAAGCACGACGTCCTGACACCGGTCTACGAGAAGCTGCAGTTCTTCGACGTCTACAGCTCGGTGTGGTTCTCCGCGATCTACATCCTGCTGTTCGTCTCGCTCATCGGCTGCATCGTGCCGCGCAGCTGGCAGTTCGTCGGCCAGCTGCGCAGCCGGCCGCCGGCCGCGCCGAAGCGGCTCACCCGCCTTCCCGCCTACACCACCTGGCGCACGGAGAGCGAGCCCGAGCAGGTGCGTGAGGCAGCCCTCGCGATGCTGAAGAAGCGCCGTTTCCGCGCCCACGCGGCAGGCGACGCGGTCGCCGCGGAGAAGGGCTACCTGCGTGAGGCGGGCAATCTGATCTTCCATGTGTCGCTGATCGTGATGCTGGTGGCGTTCGCCGCCGGCACGCTGTTCAAGTCCGAGGGCGGCAAGCTGATCGTCGAAGGCGACGGCTTCTCCAACACGCTCACCCAGTACGACGACTTCAAGTCCGGGTCGCTGTTCAGCGTCGACGAGCTCGCGCCGTTCAGCTTCAACCTGGACGGTTTCACCGGCACATACGCGAAGAGCGGCCCGCAGCGCGGCACCCCCCGCACCTACGAGGCGGCCGTGACCTGGTCGAAGGGCGACGGACCGGAGCGCGAGTCGGTCATCGAGGTCAACAAGCCGCTCGAGATCGACGGCACCAAGGTCTACCTGCTGTCGCACGGCTACGCCCCCGTCGTCACCGTCCGCGACGGCAAGGGCGATGTGGTCAGCAGCGAGCCGGTGCCGCTGCTGCCGATCGACTCCAACGTCACCTCGACCGGTGCGATCAAGGTGATGGACGGCTACCGGGACAAGACCGGCAAGAAGAGCCAGCTCGGCTTCCAGGCCTTCTTCGTCCCGACGTTCGCGGGCGCGGGCCACGGCGACATGTTCTCCCAGTTCCCGGGGCTCGAGTACCCGGTGCTCGCGCTCACGGGCTACCACGGCAGCCTTGGCGTCGACGCCGGTCTGCCGCAGAACGTGTACCAGCTCGACACGAGCAAGATGACGCAGTTCAAGGGCCCCGACGGCGAGATCCTGAAGCAGCGTCTGCGGCCCGGCGAGACCATGAAGCTGCCCGACGGCGCAGGCTCCATCACCTTCGAGAAGGACGTCAGGGAGTGGGCGAGCTTCCAGATCTCGCAGCAGCCCGGCAACGGCTGGGCGCTGGCCGGCGCGATCGCGGCCATCACCGGTCTGGTCGGCTCGCTGTTCATTCAGCGCCGGCGCGTCTGGGTGCGGGCGGTGCGCGGTGAGGACGGCGTGACCGTCGTCGAGATGGCCGGTCTCGGCCGAGCCGAGTCGGCGAAGCTCCCCGAGGAGCTGGCCGGACTCGCCCTGACCCTCCACACACAGGCGCCGACCGCGTCTGAACCCGTAGAAGTTCCTGCCGAAGGGGCCAAGGAGTGACTCTCGCCGCCGCAACCAACGCGAACCTGGCGGAGATCAGCAACTACCTGATCTATTCGTCGATGGCCGTCTACACGCTGGCCTTCTTCGCGCACATCGCCGAGTGGACGCTCGGCAGCCGCAGCAAGGTGGCCCGTACGGCCGCCGCTCTGACCGCCCCCGCGCAGGACGCCGCGGCCGAGGGCCCGAAGATCCAGGTCAAGCAGGCGGGCGGCACCGCCGTCCTGGAGCGGCCGAAGGTCGTCACCCGCGCCGCGAACGGCGCCCGTGACGTCCCTGACGGCCCCGGCGCGCACGGCGGCACCGAGCAGGGTGACCTGTACGGCCGGATCGCGGTCTCGCTGACGGCGCTCGCCTTCCTGCTGGAGGCGGCCGGAGTCACCACCCGAGCCCTGTCGGTGCAGCGCGCGCCGTGGGGCAACATGTACGAGTTCTCCACGACCTTCTCGACCGTCGTCGTGGGTGTGTACCTGGCGCTCCTGATCGCGAAGAAGAACGTCCGCTGGGCCGGTCTGCCGCTGGTCACCACCGTGCTGCTCGACCTCGGTATCGCGGTGACCTGGCTCTACACCGAGAGCGACCAGCTCGTCCCCGCGCTGGACTCGTACTGGCTGTGGATCCACGTCTCCACCGCCATCTTCTGCGGCGCGGTCTTCTACCTCGGTGCCGTCGGCACCGTGCTCTACCTGTTCCGTGACTCCTACGAGAACAAGCTGGCCAACGGCGGCAAGCCCGGCCGGTTCGCCACCTCGGTCCTGGAACGGCTGCCCGCCTCCGCCTCGCTCGACAAGTTCGCGTACCGCGTCAACGCGGCCGTGTTCCCGCTGTGGACGTTCACGATCATCGCGGGGGCGATCTGGGCCGGCGACGCGTGGGGCCGCTACTGGGGCTGGGACGCCAAGGAGGTCTGGTCGTTCATCACCTGGGTCGCCTACGCGGCGTACCTGCACGCCCGCGCGACCGCGGGCTGGAAGGGCCGCAAGGCGGCCTACCTGGCGCTGATCGCCTTCGCCTGCTGGCTGTTCAACTACTACGGCGTGAACATCTTCGTGAACAGCCTGCACTCGTACGCGGGCGTCGAGTGAGGTAGCGCCCGCGCCACCGAAGGGTGACGCTGGATGCATGCATGACGTGATCCCCAAGGGCACCGTCGAATCCCGGGACGACGGCACTCACCTGTTGCGGTTCGAGCTGTATCTGCCGCATCCGGTGATCCGGCTGTGGGCCGCCGTCGCCACGCCCGAGGGCCTGCCGACCTGGCTCTGCGCCGCCGACGTTCTCGAACCGAGAGTCGGCGGCGCGGTCACGCTGCGCTGGCTCAACGCGGACGCCGAGGGCCGCCACACGGTCGCCGAAGGCCATGTCACCGCATGGGACGCGGAGCGCGTCGCCGAGTACACGGTCTCCGTCCACGGGCGGATCCGCTTCCACCTCGAGCCGCACGGCGACAACGGCACCGTGCTCCGCTTCACCAACGAACTCCGGTGCGACGACGAGGTGCTCCTGGACTGCCTGGCCGGCTGGCACAACCACTTCGAGCTGCTCGTGGACGCCCTGGAGGGGCGGCCCATGACCGACTGGGAGATCTGGACCCCGACGCGCTGGCAGCAGCTGCGGGACGCCTACGCCGCGGCGTAGCCGAGACAGCTCCGCTCAGGCGCCGATGTCCTCGTGCCACAGGCCGGGCCTGGCCGCGACGAAGTCGCGCATCATCGCCGTGCACGCGGCGTCGTTCAGCAGCACGATCTCGACACCGTGCTCGGCCAGCCAGTCGTGGCCGCCGTGGAAGGTCTCCGCCTCGCCGATCACCACCCGCGAGATGCCGAACTGCCGCACCAGGCCACTGCAGTACCAGCACGGGGAGAGCGTCGTCACCATCGTCGTGCCCCGGTAGGAGCGCTGCCGTCCGGCCGCCCGGAAGGCGGCCGTCTCCGCGTGCACCGACGGATCGCCGTCCTGGACGCGGCGGTTGCGGCCCCGGCCCAGCAGCGTGCCGTCCGCGCCGTACAGCGCGGCTCCCACGGGGATGCCGCCCTCCGCGAGGCCGGCACGCGCCTGTGCCGCGGCCGTCTCCAGCCACGCGTCGTACTCGCCGTGCGTCATGTGTTCCCTCTCCGCTGCGGCGCCCATCGGATCCGCCGATGGGCCCATCGGCAGGACGCCCCACTGGCTCGTGGACCGCCCCCGCCTCCCGCTCGTAGCTTCACAGACATGACATCTCAGACCGCGCAGGCCACTACGGACTCCACCAGGCGTGGCACCGTCGAACTCACCGTCGCCATGGTTCTCTCCGGCACCCTCGGCATCTTCGTCGTCGAGTCGGGAGCCTCCCCGTTCAACGTCGTCTTCTTCCGCTGCCTGTTCGGCGCGCTCGCCCTCGGCGCCTACTGCCTGGTGCGCGGATTCTTCACCGACCACAACTTCACGGCGAGGAAGCTGGCGCTCGCCGCGCTCGGTGGCGTGTTCATCGTCTTCAACTGGGTGTTCCTGTTCGAGGCGTACGAGGAGTCGTCCATCTCGCTGGCGACCGTCGTCTACCACACCCAGCCGTTCTACGTGGTGCTGCTGGGAGCGCTGCTGTTCGGGGAACGGCTGACGGCGGCGACCTTCGGCTGGCTCGGCGTCGCCTTCGCCGGTCTTGTCCTCGTCTCCGGTGTGAGCCCCTCGGACCCCGGCCCGCTCACGGGCCTCGGCTTCGCGCTGCTGGCCGCGTTGTTCTACGCGATCTCGACCGTGATCACCAAGCGGATCACCGGGGTGAAGCCGCATCTGGTCGCGCTGGTCCAGGTACTGGTCGGCATCCCGCTGCTGCTGCCCTTCGCGGACTTCGCCGCGGCGAGCGGCCTCGGCGCGGGCTGGGCGTGGCTGGCCGGGCTCGGACTGATCCACACCTGCCTGATGTACGTGCTGATGTACTCGGCGTACCAGAAGCTCGCCACCGCGAAGATCGCCGTGCTGGCCTTCGTCTATCCGGCCGTCGCGATGGTCGCCGACTGGGCCGTGTACGGACACCACATCGGTGTCGTCCAGGCGCTGGGCGTCCCGCTGATCGTGCTCGCCTCGCTGCGGATCAACCGGACGAAGCAGCAGCCGCGCCCGGTGGTCCGAGGCTCCGCTACGACTCCTGCTCCCGTACCAGCCGCACCGTCTCGTCGATGAACAACCGCACATGCCGCGGCAGCCGCTTCCCCTCCCGCCACGCCACTTGCGTGCGCAGCCGGAACGGCGGCTCCCACGACAGTGCGACGAGCGCCCCGGACACGAGCTCCTCACGGACCGTCATCCGGGGCAGCAGCGCGACCCCGAGTCCGCCGGCGACGCCGCGCTTGGTCGCCTCGATCGTCCCGAACTCCATGAACGGCGGGGGCGTCCCGGTCCGGGCGCGCAGTTCACCCTCGAACAGGTCGCGGTACGGGCAGCCCGGTTCCGTGCCCACCAGCCGGGTGTCCTCCAGATCGGCGGTCGCCAGCTCACTCGCCCCGGCCAGCGGATGACCGGGCGCGGCCACCAGCACCAGCGGCTCCACGGCGAGCACCTCACTCTCCAGGCCCGCGTGCCGGGTCTCCCGCTCCATCAGAAAGCCGATGTCGAAGACGCCCTGGCGCAGAGCCTGCCGGGTCTCGTCGCCGAGCGTGGGACGCAGCGACAGCTTCACCTTCGGATAGCGGTGGTGGAACAGCTCGAGCAGCTCCGGCAGCCGGTAGGAGGTGAGCGATTCCATGGTGCCGATGTTGATCGTCCCTGCCGGTTCCTCGGCTCCGGCGACCGCGGTGCGCGCCTCGTCGGAGAGCTCCATGATCCGGCGGGCGTACGGCAGCAGCCGCTCGCCTGCCTCCGTCAGCCGGATTCGGTTGCCGAGCCGGTCGAACAGCTCGGTTCCCAGCGAGCTCTCCAGCGAACGGATCTGGCTGGTGACGCTGGACTGCGCGTACGTCAACTCGGCCGCCGCCTGTGTGAAGCTGAGGACCGACGCGACTTTCTCGAAAGTGACCAGGAGCCGGATCTCCACGTCAGGACTTCGGCCTGTCGGGGTCGTCGCCGTCCACGGGGTCGCTGTCCGGCCCCGTGCCCTGCTCCTTGTCCCGTTTCTCGTCACGCAGCGACTTGAGGAAGTCGGGGTTGTCGTCGGGCGCCACCCAGCCGCGGCCGGCGGGCGAAGTGGATGCCGTCCGGTCCTTGCCCGCGATCAGCCACGAGATCGAGCCCACCAGCGGGAAGAGCAGCACGAGGATCGCCCAGAGCGGCTTGGGGATGTACTTGATGTGCTGCTCGTCCGTGGAGAGGCAGTCGATGAAGGCGTACACGCTGAGCGCCAGCGGCACCAGAAACATCAGCACCCGAAGCATGGCCGACCCCCTGCGGGAAGAACTCGGGGCCGCGCTGAGCGGGCCCCCGTGACAGCTCCAGCGTAGTGCGTACCGGATACTGGACCGCATGGCTTACGACGATCTTCGCTCCCTGCTCCGGGCGCTGGAGCGCGAGGGCGACCTCAAGCGCATCAAGGCCGAAGTCGACCCGTATCTCGAGGTCGGGGAGATCGTCGACCGGGTGAACAAGGCCGGCGGTCCGGCGCTGCTCTTCGAGAACGTACGCGGTTCCGCGATGCCGCTCGCGATGAACGTCTTCGGCACCGACCGCAGGCTGCTCAAGTCGCTGGGCCTCAAGTCCTACGCTGAGATCAGCGACAAGATCGGCGGGCTGCTCAAGCCGGAGCTGCCGCACGGCTTCGTCGGTGTCCGCGAGGCGTTCGGCAAGCTCGGCACGATGGTTCACGTGCCGCCGAAGAAGGTGAAGGACGCGCCGGTGCAGGAGGTCGTCCTCACCGGCGACGACGTCGACCTGGACGCCCTGCCCGCCCTGTTCACCTGGCCCGAGGACGGCGGCTCGTTCTTCAACCTGGGGCTCACACACACCAAGGACCCCGAGTCGGGCGTGCGCAACCTCGGCCTTTACCGGCTGCAGCGCCACGACAAGCGCACCATCGGCATGCACTGGCAGATTCACAAGGACAGCCGCAACCACTACCAGGTGGCCGCCGGACGCGGTGAGCGGCTGCCGGTCGCGATCGCCTTCGGCTGCCCGCCGGCCGTGACGTACGCCTCGACGGCGCCGCTGCCCGGCGACATCGACGAGTATCTCTTCGCGGGGTTCGTCGCCGGCAAGCGGATCGAGATGGTCGAGTGCAAGACCGTCCCGCTCCAGGTCCCCGCGAACGCGGAGGTCGTGCTGGAGGGCTGGCTGGAGCCGGGGGAGATGCTGCCGGAGGGCCCCTTCGGCGATCACACCGGCTTCTACACGCCGCAGGAGCCGTTCCCGGCGCTGACCATCGACTGCGTCACGATGCGCAAGCGGCCGCTGCTGCAGTCGATCGTGGTGGGCCGGCCGCCGACCGAGGACGGTCCGCTGGGGCGGGCGACGGAGAGGTTCTTCCTCCCGCTGCTCAAGATCATCGTCCCGGACATCGTGGACTACCACCTGCCCGAGTCGGGCGGCTTCCACAACTGCGCGATCGTCTCGATCGACAAGAAGTACCCGAAGCACGCGCAGAAGGTGATGCACGCCATCTGGGGCGCGCACATGATGTCGCTGACCAAGCTGATCGTGGTCGTCGACGCCGACTGCGACGTCCACGACCTGCACGAGGTCTCCTGGCGCGCACTGGGCAACACCGACTACGCGCGGGACCTCACCGTCGTCGAAGGACCGGTCGACCATCTCGACCACGCCTCCTACCAGCAGTTCTGGGGCGGCAAGGCGGGCATCGACGCAACGCGGAAACTCCCCGAGGAGGGGTACACCCGGGACGGCGGCTGGCCGGACATGGTCGAGTCGGACCCGGACACGGCGGCGCTGGTCGACCGCCGCTGGAAGGAGTACGGACTGTGAGCCCCATCGCCGTGGGCGGCCCGGCCCTCTTCATCGGCACCGACACCGACTACGTCGCCCTCGTGCGCCCCCGGCTCGACCCTGCCGACCCGGATGTCCGGCTGGCCGCCGAGCAGGCGGGCGTCGCGCCCGAGGAGTTCGCGGGCCCCGGCGACACCTGGACGGTCCTCTTCGAGCACGACGGCGAAGGCGACGGTTTTGAGCTGCCCGGTGTGCGCGACGTGGAGCCCGCCGGCTTCGCGGAGCGGCTGCGCGTGGAGCTCGCCGCCGCGTCCGGGCCGTTCACGGTCGACGGCGGCTCCGTGCTGCGGCTGGACGCCCGCCCCGCCGGCGCGGACGCGTACGCCTTCACGGCGCACGTCACCGCGCCCGAGGACGACGGGTCCCTGTCGACCGTGGAGACGGGGCCGCTGCCCGTCGCCGGGCTGCTGGCCGACCTCGACGCGTTCCTCGGGAGCCTCGCATGATGACGACCGCCGACGAGGTCGTGGGTTCGGACCCCGCCCCGCAGCCGACGGGGAAGGTGAAGGCCTTCCTGCGGCTGGTGATGATCGAGCACTCGGTCTTCGCGCTGCCCTTTGCCTACATCGCCGCGCTCACCGCGATGTTCCAGCTGGACAGGACCGTCCACTGGGTCGAGCTGCTGCTCGTCACCGTCGCGATGGTGGGGCTGCGGACCTTCGCGATGGCCTGCAATCGGATCATCGACCGCGAGATCGACGCCCGCAATCCGCGCACCGCGGGGCGGGAGCTGGTCACCGGCGCGGTGTCCGTGCGCTCCGCGTGGACGGGCGCGCTCGTCGCACTCGTCGTCTTCCTCGGCGCGGCGGCGCTGCTCAATCCGCTGTGTCTGGCGCTTGCGCCGGTCGCGGTCGTGCCGATGGTGGTCTATCCGTACGGGAAGCGGTTCACCGACTTCCCGCATGCCATCCTCGGCCTCGCCCAGGCCATGGGTCCGGTCGGCGCGTGGATCGCGGTCACCGGGGCGTGGTCGTGGGACGCGGTGATCCTTGGGCTGGCGGTCGGCGTGTGGATCGGCGGCTTCGACCTGATCTTCGCGTGCCAGGACGTCCAGGCCGACCGCGCCCACGGCGTCATGTCGGTCCCGGCCCGCTTCGGCATCCCGGCGGCGCTCCACGGGGCCCGGGCGTCGCACGTCGTGACGACCGGTCTGCTGGTCTGGTACGCGCTGGCGACGGACGCGGGGGTGCTGTTCTGGATCGGGCTCGTGATCGTGGCGGCGGCGTTCCTCTACGAGCACACGATCGTGCGCCCGCACGATCTGTCCCGACTGAACAGGGCGTTCTTCACGACGAACGGCTTCATCGGGATCTCGCTCTTCGTCTGTGCGCTGGCCGACCTCGTCGTGCGGGGCCTGACCGTCTAGCCGAGGGCCTGCCGGCTCGGCCCCGAGCCGGCAGGGGTGCGGCGGCGGAAGACGAAGGCGGCCGCGATGCCCGCCAGCAGCCCGAAGAGGTGGCCCTGCCAGCTCACGCCGGTGTTGGCCGGGGATATGCCGACCAGGATCGAGCTGCCCCAGACCGCGCCGATGAGAAGGCCCACGCCCACGTCCAGCAGGCTGCGGTCGACGAAGCCGCGCACGACGAGATAGCCGAAGAGGCCGAAGACCAGGCCGGAGGCGCCCGCCGTGTTGACGTCCGACGGGGAGACCAGCCAGACACCGAGGCCGTCCACCAGGATGATCATCAGTGACACGGCGAGGAACCTGCGGATGCCGCCCAGCGCGGCGAGGAAACCGAAGATCAGCAGCGGGACGCTGTTGGCCGCGACATGGGCGAAGCCGAAGTGCATGAAGGCCGACGGGACGACGTCGGCGAGCTCGGCCGGCTCCCGTGCCACGATGCCGTAGGCGTCGAGGGCATGGCCCGTCGCCACGTCGCCCGCTTCGAGAGCCCACAGCAGGGCGACCCAGCACACGGCGATCTTGGCCGCGGCTCTCGCCCGCTCGGATGTTGTCCACTCTGCGCCGGCCGTCTTCGCCATCGCGGCCCCCTGGGTGTCTGTGCGCCTCCCCCCGGAAACGTCCGAGGCACCTTACCCAGTTCCGCGTCAACGCCGCCGGATAGGCTCAACGGTGTGGAGCAGAAGCAAGTGAACAGTCGTCGGCCCTGGGTGGTGGGGGTGTCCGGCGCTTCCGGTACGCCGTACGCGGCCGCCGTGCTGCGCGGGCTGTTGGCCGCCGGCGAGAGCGTGGACCTGGTGGTCAGCAGGGCCTCGCGGCTGACACTGCTCGACGAGACCGGCATCGCCTTCAGGGACGCGCACTGGCAGGACGATCTGCGGCAGTGGCTGTCCCGGGGAGCCGACGGGAAGCCGGACAACTTCGACGTCGACGTGACGGACGTGCGGCACTGGGCGGCCGGCGATCTCGCCGCCGGGCCGTCGTCGGGGTCGTACCCGGTCAAAGGGATGCTGATCGTGCCGGCGTCCACCGCCTGTGTGGCGGGGGTGGCGCTCGGGCTCTCGAAGGATCTGCTGCAGCGTGCGGCGAGCGTGACGCTCAAGGAGCGGCGCGCTCTGGTGGTCGCCGTACGGGAGACGCCGCTGAACGGGCAGACGCTGAAGCACCTGGTGACGCTGGACGAGGCGGGCGCCGTGGTGCTGCCCGCCTCTCCGGCGTTCTACGCGGGGGCGACGCACATCCAGGATCTGGTGGACTTCGTCGCGGGGCGGGTGCTCGATGCGGCAGGGGTGCCGCATCGGCTGTACCGCCGTTGGGAGGGGGAGCTGGGTGGTGGCTCCGGAGGCGATTAGCGCTTCTTGCCGGTGCGCGGCGCGCGGGTCCGGTCGACCTTGCGGGCGGCAGAAGGCTGGTGGGCACGCGAGCGGTTGGCCAGCTCCTGCAGCTGTCGCATGTGGGCGTAGGCCATCTCGATCGTGTACACGGTGAGTGTCAACTCCTGTATGGATCGTGATCCTGTGGGATCAGCTGTGATCGTTTGAGTAAATCGCAGGGTGTCCTCCCTGCATGCCTTAGATTCTACACGTAAACTCGCGGTATCGCTGAATAATGGAAGGCTTGAGTCTATGGACGCCGTGGATAGGCAGCTCATCCAGGCCCTGCGCGAGAACGGCAGGGCTTCGTATGCCGAGCTCGGCCGGCTCGTGGGGCTCTCCGGCCCCTCCGTGACGGACCGCATCAACCGTCTCGAGGCGGCCGGAGTCATCACCGGCTACCGCGCCACCGTCGACGCCGCCTCCCTCGGGCTCGGCGTCACCGCTCTGATCGGCATCTCCCTGTCCGACGCCGCCGACCACGAGGACGTGGCGCGCAGGCTCAAGGACCTGGCGGAGATCGAGGACTGCTGGTTCATCGCGGGCGACGACTCCTACATGCTCAAGGTGCGTGCGAGCGACGTGGACGGCCTGGAGAAGACGATCCGCAGGCTGTCGGGGACGCGCGGTGTGTCCCGTACCCGTACCACCATCGTGCTCTCCACGAAGTGGGAGAACCGGGTCGGCGACCTGCCGGAAGAAGCCTAGGGATACCGTTGGCGGAGCCCGATTGGTAGACGTATGGGAGGCGGCCCCAGTGGACGCAGGACTCAAGCGGGAGCTCGAGCAGAAGGTCCGGGCCGGTGAGCGGCTGACCCGTGAGGACGGCATCGCCCTCTACGAGTCGGACGACCTGGCATGGCTCGGCGGCCTCGCGCACGAGGTGCGCACCCGCAAGAACGGCGACGTCGTCCACTTCAACGTCAACCGTCACCTCAACATGACGAACGTGTGCACCGCGTCGTGCGCCTACTGCTCGTTCCAGCGCAAGCCGGGCGAGAAGGACGCGTACACCATGCGCATCGAGGAGGCCGTCCGCCTCGCCAAGGCGATGGAGGGCGAGAACCTCACCGAGCTTCACATCGTCAACGGGCTCCACCCCAACCTCCCCTGGCGCTACTACCCGCGCTCCCTCTCGGAGCTCAAGAAGGCGTTGCCCGACGTCTCGCTGAAGGCCTTCACCGCCACGGAGATCCACCACTTCGAGACGATCTCCGGGATGTCGGCGTCCGACATCCTCGACGAGCTGATCGAGGCAGGCCTGGAGTCGCTGACCGGCGGCGGCGCCGAGATCTTCGACTGGGAGGTTCGGCAGCACATCGTCGACCACCGCACCCACTGGGAGGACTGGTCGCGCATCCACCGCCTCGCGCACGAGAAGGGCCTCAAGACCCCGTCCACGATGCTGTACGGGCACATCGAGGAGCCGAGGCACCGCGTCGACCACGTGCTGCGGCTGCGTGAACTGCAGGACGAGACCGGCGGCTTCCAGGTCTTCATCCCGCTGCGCTACCAGCACGACTTCGTGGACATGCAGGACGGCAAGGTCCGCAACAGGCTCCAGGCCCGCACCACGATGGCGACCGGCGCGGAGGCGCTCAAGACGTTCGCCGTCTCGCGGCTGCTCTTCGACAACGTCCCGCACGTCAAGGTCTTCTGGGTGATGCACGGCGTGCAGACCGCCCAGCTCGCCCTCCAGCACGGCGCGGACGACATGGACGGCTCGGTCGTCGAGTACAAGATCACGCACGACGCGGACAACTACGGCACGCCGAACAAGCTGACCCGTGACGATCTGCTCGACCTGATCCGCGACGCCGGCTTCCGCCCCGTCGAGCGCAACACCCGCTACGAGATCATCCGCGAGTACCCGGGCCCCGACGCCGACCGCCGCGAGTCGCCGCAGCCCATGCGCCTCTGAGGTGCCGGGCTCCGCCCCGTCTCGAATTGCGAAACCCCGGCCCGAGCCGGGGTTTTCGTTTTCTACCCTGCCTTGATGACCCTCACCTTCGAACTCGACCCGCCCGGTGGCAACGACCTGCGCGACGGCGTCATCGGCCTCTGGGCGGACGTCAGCAACGCGGGCGGGGCGGTCGGCTTCGTCCCGCCCGTGACCGCGGAGGAGATCCGGCCGGAGTGGCGCAAGCACCTCACGGCCATCGCGGAGGGCCGGATGCGGCTGCTCGTCGGCCGGGACGAGCACGGAGAGATCGCGGCCACCGCGTTCCTCGCGCACAACACCCACCGGCTGATGACGCACTGGGTCTGGCTCTACACGGTGATGGTCCACCCCAGGCACCAGGGCAAGGGCTACGGACGCGACCTGATGGCCGCCGCGGCCGAAGCAGCCCGCGGCCTCGACGGCATCGAGGCGATACGGCTCACCTGCCGCGGCGGCACGGGCGCCGACCGCTTCTACGCCGCCTGCGGATACAAGGAAGTCGGACGGGTGCCCGGCGCGATCAGGGTCGCGGAGGGCGACGACCGCGACGACATCATCATGCTGCTGCCCCTCGGCTGACCGGTTTGGGCGGCATGCTTCACTGGACGGGCACCTAGCCGCATGAAGGAAGAAGGCCCGCCGTGTCCGCTGCAAGGACGAGTGCCGTGATCCGGTACACCGCACTGCGACTGACGATCTTCGTCGGCTGCTTCGTCGCCGTCCTCGGGCTCGTGCAGGTCGGCATCCTGCCCAAGGGCCTCGGTGACTCCAACTTCGTGTGGGTCGTCCTGCTCGCCCTCGTGCTGTCCGCGCCGCTCAGCTTCGTCCTGCTGCGCAAGCAGCGCGACGCGATGTCCGAGCAGATCGCGCCCAAGGTGGACCGGGTCAAGGCCCGCCTGGACGCCAACCGCACCCAGGAGGACGGCGCCACCCGGTAGCGCCGCTCGGCAGCGTCGCTCGGCAGCGCCGCTCCGGACCGAGTCCGGACAGGGGAAATCAGGAGCCCAAAGGGGAGCTTTGAGGTTCCATAAGTTGAAGTGTTAACGTGTCTGCGTGACGACAGCAGTGCGCCCCTCCGACGCCGCGAGCATTCCGCTCGTGGCGCGCCTGCATGTCGATCTGTGCCGCTGTATGTCCGCGGTCTGTTGCCGGTAGTCCTCCGCGCAACCCGGCATCACACTGCGGCACCGCGCCTTCGCGCGCCCGGGCGCCGCACCCCCGTCCCCTGTTCTTCCCCACACGCCATCACTGGAGTGCGTCCGTGTCCGCGAACACCGCGTCCGCCCCTGCCGCCGGCCAGCAGCCCGGCTCCGGCTTTCGAATACCCAAGGTTCCCTTCTGGGCCCAGATCGTCGCCGGTCTGGTCCTCGGAGTCCTGCTCGGCTGGCTCGCCCGCAGCCAGGACATCGGCTGGCTGAAGGACACTCTGGACCAGGTCGGCTCGATCTTCGTCCAGCTGCTGAAGCTGGCCGTCGCGCCGCTCGTCTTCTTCGCGATCCTGGTGTCGATCACCAATCTGCGGAAGGTCAACAACGCCGCCCGGCTGGCCACGCGCACACTGCTCTGGTTCATGATCACCTCGCTGATCGCGGTCGCGATCGGCCTGGCGCTCGGCCTGCTCACCAACCCCGGCGCGGGCACGGGACTGACGCCCCAGGACGGCAAGGAGCCGGAGAGCTCCGGAACCTGGATCGACTTCCTCACCGGCATCGTCCCGACGGACATCATCACGCCGTTCACCGAACTGGAAGTGCTCCAGATCGTCTTCATGGCCGCCGTCGCCGGTGTCGCCGCCCTCAAGCTCGGTGACCGCGCCAAGCCGATCCTCGCCCTCAGCGAGGCGGTGCTCGAACTGCTCCAGAAGGCCCTGTGGTGGGTCATCCGCCTCGCGCCCATCGGCACCGTCGGCCTCATCGGCTTCGCCATCGCCGACTACGGCTGGGAACTGATCGGCAAGTACGCCACGTTCACCGCCGACGTCTACATCGGCTGCGCCCTGGTGCTCTTCGGCGTCTACCCGCTGCTGCTGGCGACCGTCGCCAAGGTCAACCCGATCCAGTTCTTCAGGGGCGCCTGGCCCGCCATCCAGCTGGCGTTCGTCTCCCGCTCCTCGGTCGGCACCATGCCGGTCACCCAGAAGGTCACCGAGCGCCTCGGCGTGCCGAAGGACTACACCTCGTTCGCCGTCCCGTTCGGCGCGACCACCAAGATGGACGGCTGCGCCGCGATCTACCCGGCACTCGCCGCGATCTTCATCGCGCAGATCTTCGACGTCCAGCTCGGCATCCAGGACTACTTGCTCATCGCGTTCGTCTCGGTCGTGGGCTCTGCCGCGACGGCCGGCCTGACCGGCGCGACCGTCATGCTGACGCTGACCCTCTCCACGCTGGGCCTCCCGCTGGAGGGCGTGGGTCTGCTGATGGCGATCGACCCGATCCTGGACATGATCCGCACTGCCACGAACGTCGCGGGCCAGGCGCTGGTTCCGGTCATCGTCGCGGCACGCGAGCAGATCCTCGACCGCGACGCGTACAACGCCGCCACGTCGTCGCCGCTCGACAGCTCCGACGCCGACCCGGCCGCCGAGTCCGCGCCCGCGGGCGCGGAGCCGAAGGTCGCGGTGCCCGTCTCCGCGTAATCGGGCCGCCGCGACAGCGGCGGCCGGTGCGCAAGGCCGTGGGCCTCTCCCGTTCGACTGGAGGGGCCCACGGCCTTCGTACGGAGTGCACGGGCTTCACCGAGGCCGGCGGGACGCCTGCCCGCAGCCGGGTATGCGCGGCCTCGTCCCGATCCGGCCGAGACCCGTCGTGCCCGGTTGACCCCGCCCCGCGGACTGCACCTTAATGCGGGCCATGAACGCCGCCATGACGCAGTCATCTGCCAGAGTCGTACGCTTACTGCTGAGTAAGGGCGTGGGGCGGGAGGAACATTGACATGAGTGCTGTGAAGGGCGTGAGGGCCAAACGCATGCCGCGCGCCGTGCGTGAGCAGCAGATGATGGACGCCGCCGTGCAGACCTTCGGGCAGCGCGGCTACCGCGCGGCCTCGATGGACGAGATCGCGGAGCTCGCCGGCGTCTCCAAGCCCTTGGTGTACCTGTATCTGAACTCCAAGGAGGAGCTGTTCACCGCGTGCATCAGGCGTGAGGCGCAGCGGCTCACCGAGGCCGTGCAGGCAGCGATCCAGCCGCGGCTGACGGCGGATCAGCAGATGTGGGCGGGGCTGGAGGCGTTCTTCCGGCACACGCAGGAGAACCCGGACGGCTGGTCCGTGCTGCACCGCCAGGCGCGTACGCACGGTGAGCCGTTCGCGGCGGAGGTCTCGAAGATGCGGGAGGAGATCGCGGCGTTCGTGACCGTCCTGATCGGCGCGGCGGCCCGCAAGGGGGTGCCGCCCGCGCCGGGGACGGCGGGTTCGCACCGCAACGGCCAGCTGGCCGACCGTGACATCGAAGGGCTCGCGCAGGCCCTCGTGGGTGCCGCCGAGTCGCTCGCCGGGTGGTCGAACGACTCGGGTGGCATGTCGGCGAAGGAGGCCGCGGGCCTGCTGATGAACTTCGCGTGGACCGGCCTCGGCGGTCTCATGGGCGGGGATCGCTGGTCCCCTCGCTGACGACGGCCCCGCTGCCGGCCTCTTTGCCCGAGTCGATCCGCCGCTTCACGGGGCTGACGTCGGACTTCACGGAGGAGAGCGGCCATCTGACGCCGTCGCTGAAGCACAAGCGCTCGGCCATCGCCCGTGACTTCGAGGCGGAGATCGAGTCCCTCTGCGCCGGCCGGCGCGACCAGGACAACGAGGGGCTTGCCCCCGAGCGGATCGTCGAGCCGGAAAAAGGCAGGAGCCCCGCCCCGTACGAAACCGTACGGGGCGGGGCTCCTTGGGTACTGCTGAGTCGTGCGCGATCGCCGACCCTCGGCTGACTAGGCCGGGGTGACGTTCTCCGCCTGCGGGCCCTTCGGGCCCTGGGTGACGTCGAAGTTCACGACCTGGTTCTCCTCGAGGGAGCGGAACCCGGACGCGTTGATCGCGGAGTAGTGGACGAAGACATCCGGGCCGCCGCCGTCCTGGGCGATGAAGCCGAAGCCCTTTTCAGCGTTGAACCACTTGACGGTTCCGGTAGCCATAAGCCCTCCCATGGGCCAAAGGGTTGCCCTGCTCCAGAACCTGCAAGAAGTCTGAAAACTACAAAAGCCTGCGGGTTACATGCTCCGCAGGCTCTGTACTGCAAGGGAAACCAAACTGCAACTTGCGACGAGCCTAGCACGCAGCGTCTGCGCAGCGGTAGAGGGAAAGATCACGTCACCCGCACGTTTGACGGCACCCGTTCGGCTGACGAAGCCCAGCTCGGGCGGGGGGCTCCGAGGATTTCCGTCCCCCGGCGGGGGTGGGCCCGGCGGGCAGGTCTAGCCTCACGATGTGGACAGCCTTGGAGAAAGCACAGCAACCGACCTCCGTCGCAGCCGGCCGCGCGTCGGTCACATCCAGTTCCTCAACTGTCTCCCCCTTTACTGGGGCCTTGCCAGGACCGGCACTCTCCTCGATCTCGACCTGACAAAGGACACGCCGGAAAAGCTCAGCGAGCGGCTGGTGCGGGGCGAGCTCGACATCGCGCCCGTCACACTCGTGGAATTCCTGCGCAATGCCGACGATCTCGTCGCCTTCCCCGACCTGGCCGTCGGCTGCGACGGCCCGGTGATGTCCTGCGTGATCGTGTCGAAGCTGCCGCTGGACCAGCTCGACCGTGCCCGGGTGGCGCTCGGCTCGACCTCCCGCACCTCGGTGCGCCTCGCCCAGCTGCTGCTGGCAGAGCAGTACAAGGTCGCCCCCGACTACTACACGTGCCCGCCCGATCTCGGAGTCATGATGCAGGAGGCCGAAGCGGCCGTCCTCATCGGTGATGCCGCGCTGCGGGCGTCGCTCCACGACGCTCCCCGCCTCGGGCTGCAGGTCCACGACCTCGGCCGGATGTGGAAGGAGTGGACAGGGCTGCCGTTCGTCTTCGCCGTCTGGGCGGCGCGCAAGGACTACCTGACCCGCGAGCCCGTCGTGGTGCGCAAGGTGCACGAGGCCTTCCTCGCCTCGCGGGACGTGTCCCTGGAGGAGGTCGGCAAGGTCGCGGAGCAGGCGGCCCGCTGGGAGGCCTTCGACGCGGAGCTCCTGGAGCGGTACTTCACGACGCTCGACTTCCGCTTCGGGCCCGACCAGCTCGCCGGCGTGCGGGAGTTCGCCCGCAGGACCGGACCGACGACCGGCTTCCCCGCGGATGTGAAGGTCGAACTCCTCGGCGCCTGACCGGCCCCCGCTCGTCAGCCCCTAGTCTGAGGGACGGACTGGCGCAGAAGGCCGAACGGGGGAGTGCAGATGCAGCCGCTGGATCCGGGCGAGCCACGCAGCATCGGCGCGTACCGGCTGCTGGGCAGGCTCGGGTCGGGCGGGATGGGGCGCGTCTATCTGGGCCGCAGCGCCGGCGGACGGACGGTCGCGGTCAAGATCGTCCACCCGCACTTCGCGCTCGACGACGAGTTCAGAGCCCGCTTCCGCCGCGAGGTGGACGCGGCACGACGGGTCGGCGGGGAGTGGACCGCGCCGGTCCTGGACGCCGGCCCCGACGCTCCGGTGCCGTGGGTGGCGACCGGCTACGTCGCAGGACCCGCTCTCTCCCAGGCGGTCGCGGAGCACGGGCCGTTGCCCCCGCACGCCGTACGGGTGCTCGGCTCCGGGCTCGCGCGGGCGCTCACCGCGGTCCACGCGCTGGGGCTCGTACACCGGGACGTGAAGCCGTCCAACGTGCTCCTGACGCTGGAGGGCCCGCGGCTCATCGACTTCGGCATCGCCCGTGCCACCGACGGCACGGCGTCGCTCACGTCCACCGGGGTGTCCGTCGGATCGCCCGGCTACATGTCGCCCGAACAGATCCTCGGCAAGGGCGTCACCGGCGCGGCCGACATCTTCTCGCTGGGCGCGGTCCTCGCGTTCGCGGCGACCGGCACGGCCCCGTTCCCCGGCGACTCCTCGGCAGCGTTGCTGTACAAGGTGGTGCACGAGGAGCCCGAACTCGGCGCACTGGACGGCGAACTGCGGGACCTGGTGGCCGGCTGCCTGGCCAAGGACCCGGCCGGGCGGCCGGACCCCGGCGAGTTCGCGGAGCGGCTGGCCGCCGGTACGGCACCGGGGGCCGGCTGGCTGCCGGGGCCCCTGGTGGAGCAGATCAGCCGCGCCGCCGTGGAACTGCTGCATCTGGAGTCCTCGCCGCCCGACCCCGAGCCCCCTGCCGCCGGGCCCGGTTCCGGCGTTGCCGGGGCCGCGGGTGACGATCCGGGTGCGTCCGGTCCTGTCGCGTTCAGCAGCCCGGCCGTCGGCGTCTTCGGACCGCCGGTCGAACCGGGCACGACCGGAGAGGCACCGGCCCAGTGGGCGCCCCCGAAGGGTGAGCCGACCGGCACGCCGCAGACGTCGGGGAACGGCATCTCGCTCTCCGCGGGCGGCGGCAGGCCCGGTCGGCGGATCAGCTGCACCGTGGCGCTGACCGTGGCGGGCGCGCTCGCCGCCGTCACCGTCGGCGGCGGTTTCCTGACCGACACGTGGCGCGGCGGCGGCTCCGACTCCGACTCCGACGAAGGTGGCATGGGCGAGCAGCCTCCCGCCGCGACGGCGCCGAAGTCGCCGAGCGCGTCACCGTCCGGGCAGGTGGGCGAGGTGCCCGCGGCGTTCATCGGCACCTGGTCGGGCCCGGCGGTCGAACGGACCGGGCTGCCGCACGGCACGCTGACGGTCGCGTTCACCAAGGGAAGGACGGGCGAGGACGTCGTCCGCACAACCACCTCGATCTCCGTGCTGAGCGTGTCCGTCGAATGCCACGGTGTCGGCAGGCTCGCCGCAGGCAGCACGGCACGGAAACTGCGCGTCGACGAACGCACCGACCCCGAACGGCCGGGTTCGCAGGGCAAGTGCACCTCGGGCGAGGCCGAGCTGGTCTTCACGCTCACCGAGGACGGATCGCTGCTCTACGAGTCGCACGAGGACGCGGCGGGCAACCCGACGGCGAAGCTGACGAAGAAGACCGACTGACGGACCGGCACGGCCGGGGGGCCAGGGCGCGGGTGCCCACCGGCCGGCCAGAGGCGTGGCGTAGCCTGGATCGGTCCGCAGCTCCACAGAAAAACCGCCGAAGGGTGACGCCCGGTGACCGAGAAGGCCGATCTCCAGCCCGTCCTGGACCGTGCCGCCGAAGGCGGGCGGATCACCCCCGAGGAGGCGCTCGAGCTCTACCGCTCCGCTCCTCTGCACGCCCTGGGCGCGGCGGCCGACGCCGCCCGCAAGCGCCGTTACGCCGGTACGGAGCACATCGCGACGTACATCATCGAGCGCAACATCAACTACACCAACGTGTGTGTCACGGCGTGCAAGTTCTGCGCCTTCTACGCGGCGCCGAAGGACACGGCGAAGGGCTGGACCCGCGACCTCGACGACATCCTGCGCCGCTGCGCGGAGACCGTCGAGCTCGGCGGGACGCAGATCATGTTCCAGGGCGGCCACCACCCGGACTACGGCGTCGAGTACTACGAGGAGCACTTCGCCGCCATCAAGAAGGCGTTCCCGCAGCTGGTGATCCACTCGCTCGGCGCTTCCGAGGTGGAGCACATGGCCCGGATCTCCCAGGTGTCCGTCGAGGAGGCGATCTCGCGGATCCACGCCGCCGGTCTCGACTCCTTCGCGGGCGCCGGCGCGGAGCTGCTGCCCGAGCGGCCGCGGAAGGCCATCGCCCCGCTCAAGGAATCCGGCGAGCGCTGGCTGGAGATCATGGAGATCGCGCACGGCCTGGGGGTCGAGTCGACCTCCACCATGCTGATGGGCACCGGCGAGACCAACGCCGAGCGCATCGAGCACATGCGGATGATCCGTGACGTACAGGACCGGACCGGTGGATTCCGGGCCTTCATCCCGTACACGTACCAGCCGGAGAACAACCACCTCAAGGGCCGCACCCAGGCCACGATCTTCGAGTACCTGCGGATGATCGCGATCGCCCGGCTCTTCTTCGACAACGTCGCCCACATCCAGGGCTCATGGCTGACCACGGGCAAGGAGATCGGCCAGCTGTCGCTGCACTACGGCGCCGACGACCTGGGCTCGATCATGCTCGAGGAGAACGTCGTCTCCTCGGCCGGCGCCAAGCACCGCTCCAACCGCCAGGAGATCATCGACCTGATCCGTAAGTCGGGCCGCGTCCCCGCCCAGCGCACGACGACGTACGAGCACATCGTCGTGCACGACGACCCGGCGAACGACCCGGTCGACGAGCGCGTCGTCTCTCATCTCTCGTCCACCGCGATCGAGGGCGGAACGGCCCACCCCGAGCTGAAGCTGCTCCCCACCACCTGACGCGACCGTGCTGACGATCCACGTGGCCGAGGCCTCGCCCGAACTCGCCGTTCTCGTCGACGGCGCACACATCGCCGCCGTCGGCCCGTACGAGGAACTGTCCGCCGCGCACCCGCAGGCGCGGGTGCGGCGGTGGCCCGGCATCCTCACCCCCGGACTGCTCAACCCCTACGGGCCTGAGCTGCTCGAAGGCGCCTACCATCCGGACCCGCGCGAGGCCGACGAGTTCGGCACCGAGCCGATCACGGGGGAGCGCGCGCAGGCCATCTTCCGCGCCGACAGCGCACGACGGGGCGCCAGCGCGCGCCGCGGTGTCCAACGGCTGCTGGCGCACGGAACGGTCGCCATCGCCGGCGAGCTGCGCGGCCGGCCCGCCCTGGACGCCGTGCGCCGGGCCGGGCTCGCCGTCGGCCGGCGCCCGGCGGTCCTGCCGGGGCCGCCGTCCTTCTCGCCGGTGCCGCTTGTCCTGCTGCCGGGGCCTGCACCGGGCGGTCCCGCCCGGTTCGCCGTGTTCGACGTGCCGGACCGGGCCGAGCTGGTGCGGCGCGGGGCGTCGACCTGTGTGGCCACCGTCCTCGGCGGCCGTCTGGTCCACCGAGCCCGCTGACCGAAGAGGCACGGCCGCCATGCGGAAGGGCACGCCGGGCTTCCGCGGGTGATGCTGCTTGAATGGGCTGCGTGACCCGAGCCTCCCTGGAAAAGCAGCCGCACGAAGTCGCCTCGATGTTCGACGACGTGGCGGCGAAGTACGACCTCACCAACGACGTGATCTCGCTCGGCCAGGCCCGGCTGTGGCGCAAGGAGGTCGCGAAGGCGGTGGACGCCCGCCCGGCGGAGAAGGTCCTGGACCTCGCCGCGGGCACCGGCACCTCCTCGCTGCCGTTCACGGCCACCGGCGCGTACGTCGTGCCCTGCGACTTCTCGCTCGGCATGCTGCGCGAGGGCAAGAAGCGCAACCCCTGGCTGCCGCTCACCGCGGGCGACGCGACGAAGCTGCCCTTCGCCGACGACGTCTTCGACGCCGTGACGATCTCCTTCGGCCTGCGCAACGTGCAGGACACGGACGCGGGGCTGCGCGAGCTGTACCGGGTGACCAAGCCCGGCGGCCGCGTGGTGATCTGCGAGTTCTCGCACCCCACCTGGGCACCGTTCCGGACCGTGTACGAGGAGTACCTGATGCGTGCGCTGCCGCCGGTGGCCCGAGCCGTCTCCTCCAACCCCGACGCGTACGTCTACCTCGCCGAGTCGATCCAGGGCTGGCCCGACCAGCCGGCGCTGGCGGGCCGGCTCCAGCAGGCCGGCTGGTCCAAGGTCGCCTGGCGCAACCTGACGGGCGGCATCGTGGCGCTGCACCGCGGTACCAAGCCGCGGTAGGCAGCCCGACGTGGAACACGCAGGGATCGCCGTCGACTACCAGGCGGTCCTCGAGCAGATCGCCGACGACATCGCCCCGCTGGTCGGCAGCGGCACCCCCGCCGAGTACATCCCGGCTCTCGCCGGTGTCGACCCGGGGCGTTTCGGCATGGCCGTCGCCGACGTCGGCGGCAACGTCTACGGAGTGGGGGACTGGCAACACCCCTTCTCCGTACAGTCGATCACCAAGGTCTTCACCCTCGCGCTGGTGCTGGCCGCCGACGACGACAGCGTGTGGCAACGCGTCGGCCGCGAACCCTCCGGCAACCCGTTCAACTCGCTGGTGCAGCTGGAGTACGAGAACGGGATCCCGCGCAACCCCTTCATCAACGCGGGCGCGCTCGTCGTCACCGACCGGCTCCAGACCCTCACCGGCGACGCGAGCAGTGAACTGCTGGAGTTTCTGCGGCAGGAGAGCGGCAACCCGGAACTGGCCTTCGACCCGGAGGTCGCCGAATCGGAGTCCGCGCACGGCGACCGCAACGCCGCCCTCGCCCACTTCATGGCCTCGTACGGCAACATCGGCAACCCCGTGCCGACGCTGCTCGACCACTACTTCTGGCAGTGCTCGATCGAGATGAGCTGCGCCGATCTCACGCTGGCGGCTCGCTTCCTGGCCCGGCACGGGCTGCGCGCCGACGGCTCCCGGCTGCTGACCCGCAGCGAGGCCAAGCAGATCAACGCCGTGATGCTCACCTGCGGCACCTACGACGCGGCCGGTAACTTCGCCTACCGGGTCGGTCTGCCCGGCAAGAGCGGAGTCGGCGGCGGGATCGTGGCGGTCGTGCCGGGGCGCTGCACGCTGTGCGTATGGAGCCCCGGGCTGGACGCCCGCGGCAACTCGGTGGCGGGCGTGGCGGCGCTGGACCGCTTCACGACGCTGACGGGTCTCTCCGTGTTCTGACGTCCGCGCCACTTTCCGGGCGGGGAGGGCGAGTTGACGGGAACCGGCCGGTGGTGAAGATGTGTCAGTTGTCTACGACAATCTCCCTGTCTGTTCACGGCCCTCTCCCCGTCCCTGCCTGCCGTTTCGGAGTCTCCTCATGGCGTCGTACTGCCAGCACTGCGGCACCCCATCCCCGGATGAGGCGCGCTTCTGCATGAAATGCGGAAAGGAGCGGCAGCCGGAAGGGCCGGTGGTGCCGGAAGCGCCACCGGCGCAGGCGCCGCCTCCTCCTGCGGTGGCGCCGGCAGCGTCGCCGATGGCGCCGCCGCCGCCTCCTCCTGCGATGCCGCCTCCGCCGGCCTACGGGCCCGGCCCCGCACAGCCCTCGCCCGTCGGGGCCTTCCTCGGACGCGTCCTGCGGGGCGACTGGCTGTCGTCCGCCAAGGCAGCCGTCCGGCCCGCCGGACTGCTGCTCGTGCTCGCGACGGCGTTGGCCATCCCCTCGTACGGGCAGAGTCACGAGGTCGTCGTCGGCTGGAGCGACCGGCTGCGCATCGCGCTCGCCCTGCTGATGCAGGGCTTCGGCGGCGGCTTCGAACTGTCGGCGGCGGGTCCCTCGCAACTCCGCCCCGACGGCTCGGACTTCGGGCCCGGTTACGGCTCCGACTCCGGTTACGGATCCGATTACGGCTCTGATCACGGCTCCGGTTTCGGCTCCGGTATGGAGGACTTCGCACAGGGAGCGGCATCGCTCTCGCTCGTACCGCTGACGGTGACCGCGCTGTGGATCGCGGCGCTCTGGCTGGGGGCGCGGACGCTGCGCGCCCGTGGCGAGGGCCTGGAGGCCGCCGTACGCGTCTCCCTGCTGGTGACGGGCGTGGTGCTGGTTCTCGGTCTGTTCGCGCAGCCCGAGATCCTGGGGGTGGAGGTCTCCTCCTCGCCGGTGCTCGCCGCGCTCGGGGCTCTGGCGCTTTCGCTGGCGGTCAGCGTCGGGGTGCTCCAGCGCGACGCCCTTGCGGGACGCCTGGCGCAGCACCCCGCCGCCCTGTCGGCGGTCCGCGCCCTGGGGACGGCGGTCCGCGCGCTGTGCGTGGTGGTTGCCCTCTGCTCCCTCGTCGGTTTCATCGTGTACGCCAACACCGACGAGGTCGACGGCACGGCGCTGCTGATCGCTCTGCCGATCCTGCCCAACATCGGATTCGCGGTGCTCGGGCTGAGTTGGGGCGCACCGGTGGAGTACAACTTCCGGGGCAGCGTCGGCTCGCTCGGCTCCGGCGCGGAGGGCGGCACCGTCGGGCTCGGGGAGATCTCCGACGAGTGGGGCGGCGGCGCGGTGACCGGTGCCCTGGCCCTGGGCGTCGTGTGCGCGTTGACCTTCGGCCTGTGGGCCGCGCGCCGCTCCGCCGACCGCCGCGAGCAGGCACTGACGGGCGCCTTCGCGCTGGGACTCGTCCTGCTCCTCACCGGGCTGAGCGGGGCCTCCTTCGAACTCGCGGGCGGCCTCGGTGACTTCGGGGGCAGCGGCACCACCGCCGCCGCCCCGAGCGTCCCGGACATGCTGCTGTTCGGTCTGCTGTGGCTGGGCGGCGCGGTGCTGCTCGGGCCGCTGCTGCTGCGCCTGGTGGGCGCCGGTTCGGTTGCGCCGGGCGTCGCGGCGTTCGCCCCGCCCCCGCCTGCGTGGCCCGTCCCCGGGCTGCCGCCGACCGGCAGCGCCGGGCCCCACCCGTACGCGCCCGCGGCCCCGGGCTCGCCTGCCGGTCCGGGCGCGCCTGCCGAGGCCGGCTCACCCGCAGGTTCGGGCTCGCCCGCAGACTCGGGCTCGCCCGCCGGTCCGGGCGCGCCTGCCGGTCCGGGGTCGGTCGGGGCTGTCCCCGCGCCGGAAGGCGCCCCGGCGGAACCCGCGCCCGTCGCCACGCCCACCGCCGTCGACGGGGGCGCCGCGCTCTACGCCCCCGGACCGTACGCGCCGCAGCCGCAGCCGGCCGCCGGCCCGTACAACGAGTCCGCCGCCCAAGCCCACACCCCCGCCCCCGACGGGAGCGGCAAGAGCCGCGCCGTCGTGTGGGCCGTCACCCTCACCGTCGCGTTTGTCGTCGGCGGCGGCGCGACGGCCGGTGTGCTGATGCTGAAGGACAGGAACGAGGAGCAGGCGTCCCCGTCGCTCGAGGTCGTCGAGAGGCCCGGCGGGTCCGCGCACGCCGACCCGAAGGCGTCCTCGTCGCCCTCGCCCACCCCGCCGCCCGCCTCCACACCCTCCACCACCCCGGGCCCCTCCGAGGGCGCGGCAGGCCCGTCGGCCACCCCCGGGGGCGGCGGCACCGCGCTCCCGGTCGGCTTCGCGCTGCGGCAGGACCCGGCCGGTTTCACGGTCGCGGTGATGGAGGGCTGGTCGCGCCGGCAGGCCGGCGGCCAGGTCTTCTACGAGGCCCCGACCGGAGGCGAGTACCTCCAGATCGGGATCGTCGAGAACACCCCGAGGAGCTCGTACGAGAACTTCGTCGGCTTGGAGAAGAAGCACCTCGCGAACTCCAGAAGCGACTACCGGCGGGTGCGGATGGAAGAGAACACCTACCAGGGACGGCCGGGGGCGATCTGGGAGTTCACGCACATCCCCGAGCCCGACGAGAGCGACAGCAGGCGCCACATCATCGACCAGGCCTTCGTCGCGGCCGACGGCACCGAGTACGCGATTCTCGCCGCCGGCCGCGCCGACAACTGGGACGCGGCGAAGGACCAGGTGTTCTCCACCGCCCTCAGCACGTTCAAGGCAGGCTGATCGCGCCCACTTCTAGACGGAAGCAGTACGCCTCCTGCTGGGAGACGGTGACGAAGGTCTCGGCGTGCTCCATGCCGAGCCGCCGAGTCACGGCGATGGAGCGCTCGTTGCGCGAGTTCACCATCGCCACGACCCGCTCCACACCTGCCGCCCGTACCCGCTCCAGCGTGGTGCGGGCGGCGGTGGTCGCGTAGCCCCTGCCCCACGCGGAGCGGGCCAGCCGCCAGCCGATCTCGATCTCGCCCACGGGACCGAAACCCTCGTGCGGCCAGGGCTGGGCGCCGGTGAATCCGATGACCTCGCCGTCCTCGTCGAGCATCGTCCAGAGGCAGAAACCGTGCTCGGCGTCGTGCTTGCGCTGCCGCGCGGTGAGCTCCTCGTACACCGACAGTTCGGCCGACCTGCCGCCGTGGAACTCCATGACCTCCGGGTCGTCGAAGACCCGGTGCCAGGCCAGGGCGTCCTCGTCGGTGGGGACGCGCAGCTGTATCACGGGAAGCGGCCTGCTGCTCATAGACGGAGCCCTTCGGTCGGTTGATCGGTACGTCACCATAGACTGCACACGTCCTGTGCCGTTCGGTACGCAATATCGCAGCGCAACATCGAATCGAATCTTCGGGAGAAGCCGCCGTGACCGAAGCCCTCACCGAGCACACTGCCGATGTGATCGTCGTCGGAGCAGGCCCGGCAGGCTCCACCACCGCGTACTACCTGGCCAAGGCCGGCCTGGACGTACTGCTGCTGGAGAAGACCGCCTTCCCGCGCGAGAAGGTCTGCGGCGACGGACTCACCCCGCGCGCCACCAAGCAGCTGGTCTCCATGGGGATCGACATCTCGGAAGAGGCCGGCTGGCTGCGCAACAAGGGCCTGCGGATCATCGGCGGCGGTGTGCGGCTCCAGCTCGACTGGCCGGATCTCGCCTCGTTCCCGGACTACGGCCTGGTGCGCAAGCGCGACGACTTCGACGAGCAGTTGGCGCGGCAGGCACAGAAGGCGGGCGCCCGGCTGTACGAGCGGTGCAACGTCGGCGCGCCCGTGATCGACGACCGCACCGGCCGGATCACGGGCGTGCACGCCAAGCTCGGCGAGGAGAAGACCCCGGTCACCTTCCACGCCCCCCTCGTCGTCGCCGCGGACGGCAACTCCTCCCGTATCTCCCTCGCCATGGGCCTGCACCGGCGCGAGGACCGCCCCATGGGCGTCGCGGTCCGTACGTACTTCACCTCCCCCCGCCATGACGACGACTACCTGGAGTCGTGGCTGGAGCTGTGGGACCGGCGCGGTCCGGGTGAGGACCGGCTGCTGCCCGGCTACGGCTGGATCTTCGGCATGGGTGACGGCACGTCCAACGTCGGCCTCGGCGTCCTCAACACCTCTGCCTCCTTCAAGGAGCTGGACTGGCGCGAGGTCCTCAAGGCCTGGTGCGCGTCGATGCCGGAGGACTGGGGCTACACCGACGAGAACATGACCGGCCCGATCCGCGGGGCGGCCCTGCCCATGGCGTTCAACCGCCAGCCGCACTACACCAAGGGCCTGCTGCTCGTCGGCGACGCGGGCGGCCTGGTCAACCCGTTCAACGGTGAAGGCATCGCCTACGCCATGGAGTCCGGCCAGATCGCCGCCGACGTCATCGTCCAGGCGCACGCCCGGCAGACCCCTGCCCAGCGCGAACTGGCCCTGCACCGCTACCCGAAGGTCCTCAAGGACACCTACGGCGGCTACTACACACTGGGCCGTGCGTTCGTGAAGCTGATCGGCAACCCGAAGGTCATGAAGATCGCGACGCAGCGGGGTCTGACCCACCCGATGCTGATGAAGTTCACGCTCAAGATGCTGGCCAACCTGACCGACCCGTCGGGCGGTGACGCGATGGACCGCATCATCAACGGCCTCTCGAAGGTGGCACCGAAGGCGTGAAGCCCGACCGGCTCATCGCCGGGCTCCCCGGTGGTGTGGTGCTGCGCACCGCGTCACCCGGCGACGCCGGGGCGCTGTGCGCGGCGTACGTGGCGAACCGGGAGCATCTCGCGCCGTGGGAGCCCCGCCGCCCTGACGACTTCTTCACCGTCGAAGGCCAGGCCCACCGCCTCGGCGAACGGCTGCGCGAGTACGAGGGCGGCCGCCTGGTGCCCTGGCTGCTCGAGGCCGACGACGGCCGCGTCGTGGGAACGATCACGCTCAGCGGCATCGTCCTGGGCCCGTTCTGCAGTGCCTACCTGGGCTACTGGACGGACGCCGACCACCAGGGCCGCGGGCTGGCGACCGCGGCCGTACGGGAGGTGTGCGGCATCGCCGCCCGGGAGATGGGCCTGCACCGCGTTGAAGCCGGCACACTGACCGACAACGTCCGCTCGCAGCGGGTGCTCGAACGGTGCGGCTTCGAGCTCATCGGCACGGCGCCGCGCTATCTGCACATCGACGGCGCGTGGCGCGACCACCGCCTGTTCCAGCGGATCCTGCACGAAGGCCCTCCGCGCCCCTGACGGGCCGGCCGACGCCTCGGCCGGCCCGCGCGGTCAGACGGGGTGGGTGACACGGAGTTTCGACTGCCCGTGCGGCAGCAGCTCCCAGTCGTCCATGAAGCGGGCCACGAGACCGTGCTTCGCGGCCAGCCGGGTCAGCGTCTCCGTGCGGTAGTAGAAGTCCTCGCCCAGTACTTGGTGCTCGCGTGTCTCCGTGCGGTCGTAGGTGAAATCGAAGAAGCCGCCGGGCGCCAGCACCCGGCCGACGTTCGCGAGGCACTCGTCGATGACCTCCAGCGGCGAGTGCGAGAAGACGCTGTGCGCGTGCACGACCGTGAACGACGCGTCGGGCAGGAAGTCCAGCGTGAGGTTCTCCACGGGGGTCAGATACGGCAGCTTGTGCTGGAGGCCGTAGCTGACGAGGGTCTTCTTGGCCTCGATGAGGATGTCGGGCGAGATGTCGATCCCGTAGTAGTGACCGGGCTCCAGATGGTCGATGAACCGCCACCCGGCCCGAAGATTGCCGCAGCCGATCTCCAGCATCCGGTCCTGCGGCCGCAGGCCGTGCTCCCGCAGATAGTCGAACTGCATCCGGCCGATGGCGAGCCAGCGGTCGTGCGACGGCCCGCCGCCCACTGCGGCCTCCGGGCTCTTCGCGGTGTCCGACGCCATCACCGCCCGGTAGTAGGCGACGTGCCCGCCGCGGTGGCGCAGCCGCAGCCAGCCGTCCCGTCCCGCGCGCCGCAGGTAGGGCAGTACGCGACGGGGGTGCCGCAGCGCGTACCTCACCTTGTGGCCCAGCCGGGAACGGTTCGTCGACAGGCGGGATCCGGGTGTGTGCTGCATGACGGCCTCCGTGCCATCCGTGGGCTGCCCCTCTCGGATGCTAACCATGTACGGCACGGTCCGCCCGGTCTCAGCGCCTCGGCGGCCGGCGCGGCGGTGTCGGGAGCCGTCGGCAGGTCACACCGGAACGGCGAAGGGCCGCCGCTCCCCCCGAGGGAGCGACGGCCCTTCCAGGCACTGAGGGGACGTCAGAGGACGCGCACGGCGCCGCTCGCCGGGTAACCGGAGAGGTCCTGGATGACCACGCCCTTGCTGGGGTTGGCGGCGTCCAGGTACTGGCCGTCACCGATGTAGACACCCGTGTGGTACGCGGAGCCGGCGCCGCCCCAGTACAGGATGTCGCCGACCTGCAGGTTGGACGTGCCGACCTGGGTACCGGCCAGGGACTGGTCCTGCGAGACACGCGGCAGGTCGATGCCGACGGTGCGGTAGGCGGCCTGGACGAGGCTGGAGCAGTCCCAGGCGTTGGGGCCGGTGGCGCCCATGATGTACGCGTCGCCCAGCTGGGCCTTGAGGAAGGCGACGACGGCACCGGCCGAACCGCTCGCGGGGGTGCCGGTGGAGCTGTAGGCGGAGAGCGAGGTGCGCTCGGAGTCGCGGGAGGCGCGCTCCTTGGCGGCGGCCTCGGCGCGCTTCTTCGCCTCTTCCTTCTCCTTGGCCTCCGCCTCGCGGTCCGCCTCGGCCTTGGCCTTCTCGGCGGCCTTCGCGGCCTTGGCCGCGGCGGCGTCCTGCTGGGCCCGGAGCTGCGCCTGGGCCTCGAGGTCGAGGGCGACCTGCTGGGTGGCCTCGGCGGACTGCGCGACCGCGTTGCCGGCGTCGGCGGTGAGGAGGGGCATCTCGATGGTCTCGGTCACCGGCTCGGCGTTCGCCGGCCCGGCGGCACCTGCCACCGCGATGGTGCTGAGGAAGCCACCGGCAACTCCGGCGCGTATCGCCATTTTCGAGGCGCTGCGGCGGGGCTTCCGGTGGCTGGGTATGTGAGCGGTGTGGGACATGAGTACAACCGCTATCAGGGCTTCACGGTTCCCTTCAAGAAACGTGTGTTGCACCACAGTTGCGACCGGAAGCTGTGAATCCGCTCTGGATGGCCCCTTATTGACGCCGTAACGGGCAAAGCGGACAACCATGATCAACGCTGTGATCATTGGCTTTCAGTAAAAGGTCCGAATTGCCGGAGGCTTACCACCCCTTTACGTCGTTGGCCAAGCCCGCTTTTGTTGAACTCTTGAGCGAGTGGCGCAGGTCACAGAATGGTCAACGTCCTGCCGGTCGGGAGCTCGTGAACGCACGCACGCGTCCATCGCGATCCGCTCGATCCCTCTGCCGGGTGACCCGGAGTCCAATATCACCCGATGCGGTCCATCTCCAATTTGCGCGCATGGGGCATGGCTTGATAGGGCGCAACCGCCCCGACCAGCGGTAACGGCTCAAGATGTCACGTCTGGTGATCGCCCGGGAGCTTCGCGTATGAAGATCACCGCTCATCCGACTTCATGATCCTTCGTCGGGTGGTGGAGATCACAAACTCGATCACCGACCCCGTGTCGCAGATCACAGACCGAGAGGCATAGGATGCGGGGCAGTCGGGCTTGTGAACTGCCTCACATGTGCACGATCTTCGAGCGTGATCTTGGGGGTCGGGCACGGCCTTCGAGGCGGCGAGGCGGTTGCCCGGTGCGGTCCAACGGTCAAGGACGACTGGAAGGAGCGAGGAGGGTGAATGCTTACGCGCCCATCCTTGTGCTCGGCGCCCTCGGGGCAGGGTTTGCGATCTTCTCCGTGGTCATGGCCACGCTTATCGGCCCCAAGCGGTACAACCGGGCAAAGCTCGAAGCGTACGAGTGCGGCATCGAGCCCACTCCCACGCCCGCCGGAGGCGGTCGCTTCCCGATCAAGTACTACCTGACGGCGATGCTCTTCATCATTTTCGACATCGAGATCGTCTTCCTCTATCCCTGGGCCGTCACCTTCGACGCCCTGGGGATCTTCGGGCTCGTGGAGATGCTGCTCTTCGTGCTCACCGTCTTCGTCGCCTACGCGTATGTGTGGCGGCGCGGCGGCCTGGAATGGGACTGAGGGGCTGAGGGGCACACCATGGGACTCGAAGAGAAGCTGCCGAGCGGTTTCCTGCTGACCACCGTCGAACAGGCCTCGGGCTGGGTGCGCAAGTCATCCGTCTTCCCCGCGACCTTCGGCCTGGCCTGCTGCGCCATCGAGATGATGACGACCGGCGCCGGCCGGTACGACCTGGCCCGCTTCGGCATGGAGGTCTTCCGCGGCTCGCCGCGCCAGGCCGACCTGATGATCGTGGCCGGGCGGGTGAGCCAGAAGATGGCGCCCGTCCTGCGCCAGGTCTACGACCAGATGCCCAACCCCAAGTGGGTCATTTCGATGGGGGTTTGCGCATCATCGGGCGGAATGTTCAACAATTACGCAATTGTGCAGGGCGTTGATCATGTCGTCCCCGTCGACATCTATCTGCCGGGCTGCCCGCCGCGCCCCGAGATGCTGATGGACGCGATTCTCAAGCTCCATCAGAAGATCCAGAGCTCCAAGCTCGGCGTGAACGCGGAGGAAGCGGCCCGCGAGGCGGAGGAGGCGGCCCTCAAGGCGCTCCCGACGATCGAGATGAAGGGGCTGCTGCGATGACGGATCAGCCGAATCCCGAGAAGGAACTCTCCGAGCAGAATCTCCCCGGCCAGCGCGGTGAGCACGGCGAGGAGATCCGCGTCCAGCGCGGCATGTTCGGTGCCAACAACGGAGGGGATACGTCCGGTTACGGTGGGCTCGTACGCTCCGTACGCCTGCCGGGCCCCTCGTCCCGCCCCTACGGCGGGTACTTCGACGAGGTCGCCGACGAGCTCGAGGGCGCGCTGGAGGAGCAGGGGCTCCTCCCGGAGAACGCCATCGAGAAGACGGTCGTCGACCGCGGAGAACTGACCTTCCACATCGCGCGCGAGCACCTGTCGCAGGTCGCCAGGACCCTCCGCGACGACCCGGCACTGCGCTTCGAGCTGTGCACCGGTGTCAGCGGGGTGCACTACCCGCACGACAAGGGCCGCGAGCTGCACGCCGTCTACCACCTGCGCTCGCTCACCCACGGCCGGCTGATCCGGCTCGAGGTCCCCGCCCCGGACCGCGATCCGCACATCCCGTCCCTGGTCGCGGTCTATCCGACCAACGACTGGCACGAGCGCGAGACCTACGACTTCTTCGGGCTCGTCTTCGACGGCCACCCCGCCCTCACCCGGATCATGATGCCGGACGACTGGCAGGGCTTCCCGCAGCGCAAGGACTATCCGCTCGGCGGTATCCCCGTCGAGTACAAGGGCGCCCAGATCCCGGCTCCGGACCAGCGGAGGTCGTACTCGTGACCACACCCCACGCAACGCCCCGAGCGACCACCGAGGGCACCGTCTACACCGTCACCGGCGGGGACTGGGACGAGGTCGTCCAGTCCGCGGCCAAGGCCGACGACCAGCGCATCGTCGTCAACATGGGTCCGCAGCACCCTTCGACGCACGGCGTGCTCCGCCTGATCCTCGAGATCGACGGCGAGACCGTCACCGAGGCCCGCTGCGGCATCGGCTACCTCCACACGGGCATCGAGAAGAACCTCGAGTACCGGACCTGGACGCAGGGCACCACCTTCGTCACGCGCATGGATTACCTGACGCCGTTCTTCAACGAGACGGCGTACTGCATGGGCGTGGAGCGGCTGCTCGGCATCGAGGATCAGATCCCGGACCGGGCGACGATCATCCGCGTCCTGCTGATGGAGCTCAACCGGCTCTCGTCGCACCTCGTGTGCATCGCCACCGGCGGCATGGAGCTCGGCGCCACGACCATCATGATCTACGGATTCCGTGATCGTGAACTGATTCTCGACATCTACGAGCTGATCACCGGCCTGCGCATGAACCACGCGTACATCAGGCCCGGCGGCCTCGCCCAGGACCTGCCGCCCGGCGCGATGGACCAGCTCCGCGAGTTCGTGAAGACCATGAAGAAGAACCTGCCGGAGTACGACAAGCTCGCCACCGGCAACCCGATCTTCAAGGCCCGTATGCAGGACGTCGGCTACCTGGACCTCACCGGCTGCATGGCGCTCGGCGCGACCGGACCGATCCTGCGCTCGACGGGCCTCGCCCACGACCTGCGCAAGACCGACCCGTACTGCGGCTACGAGACGTACGACTTCGACGTCCCGACCGCCGACTCCTGCGACTCCTACGGCAGGTTCCTCGTCCGCCTCGAGGAGATGCGCCAGTCGCTGCGGATCGTCGAGCAGTGCCTGGACCGGCTCGAGCCGGGCCCGGTGATGGTCGCCGACAAGAAGATCGCCTGGCCCGCCCAGCTCGCCCTGGGCGCCGACGGTCTCGGCAACTCCCTGGACCACATCAAGAAGATCATGGGCACCTCCATGGAGGCCCTGATCCACCACTTCAAGCTGGTCACCGAGGGCTTCAGGGTGCCGGCCGGACAGGCGTACGCCGCGGTCGAGTCGCCCAAGGGCGAACTTGGCGTCCATGTCGTCTCCGACGGCGGCACCCGCCCCTTCCGGGTCCACTTCCGCGACCCGTCGTTCACCAACCTGCAGGCCATGGCGGCGATGTGCGAAGGCGGCCAGGTCGCCGACGTCATCGTCGCCGTCGCGTCCATCGACCCCGTGATGGGAGGCGTCGACCGATGACCGACGTCAGCTTGGGGATGCCGCGGCTCCCCGCACCCGACTACCCGGCCGAGGTGCGCGCCGGGCTCGAGACGGACGCCAAGGAGATCATCGCCCGCTACCCCGACAGCCGGTCCGCCCTGCTGCCGCTGCTGCACCTCGTGCAGTCGCAGGAGGGCTACGTCTCCCGTACGGGCATGCGGTTCTGCGCGGACATGCTGGGCCTGACCACGGCCGAGGTCACCGCCGTCGCCACCTTCTACACGATGTACCGGCGCAAGCCCTCCGGTGAGTACCAGGTCGGCGTCTGCACCAACACGCTGTGCGCGGTCATGGGCGGCGACGCGATCTTCGAGGAGCTCAAGGAGCACCTCGGCGTCGGCAACAACGAGACCACCGAGGACGGCAAGGTCACGCTCGAGCACATCGAGTGCAACGCGGCCTGCGACTTCGCCCCCGTGGTGATGGTCAACTGGGAGTTCTTCGACAACCAGACGCCCGAGTCGGCGAAGCAGCTCGTCGACGACCTGCGGGCCGGGCAGCAAGTCGCTCCCACCCGCGGCGCGCCGCTGTGCTCGTACAAGGAGACGGCCCGCATCCTGGCCGGCTTCCCCGACGAGCGCGCCGGTGCCGTCGAGGCCACCGGCGGTGCCGGCCCCGCCTCGCTGATCGGGCTCAAGCTCGCCAAGGGCGAGGCCGCCCCCGCGCGCGTGGTCCACCCGCGCGGCGAGGCTCCCGAGGACCGTCCGCAGCCCGGCTCCGAGCACCTCAGCTCGCACGACGCACCGCAGAAGACTTCGGCGTCCGACCCGGAGAACCCGGCCGGACCTGTGGCCGAGGAGGGGGAGTGATGACCTTGTCCACCGAGTACGGCGGCGGCTCCCGGCAGCAGACCGGGGGAGGGACGGGCCCGGAGAAGCTGCTCGCTCCCGTACTCTCCGCCTTCTGGGACGAACCGGAGTCGTGGACGCTCGCGACCTACCGCCGGCACGAGGGCTACGAGGGGCTCCGCAAGGCGCTCGCCATGTCGCCCGACGATCTGATCGCCTATGTGAAGGACTCGGGCCTGCGCGGCCGCGGCGGCGCGGGCTTCCCCACCGGGATGAAGTGGCAGTTCATCCCGCAGGGCGACGGCAAGCCCCACTACCTCGTGGTCAACGCCGACGAATCGGAGCCCGGGACCTGCAAGGACATCCCGCTCCTCTTCGCGAACCCGCACTCCCTCATCGAGGGCATCGTGATCGCCTGCTACGCGATCCGCTCCAACCACGCCTTCATCTACCTGCGCGGTGAAGTCGTCCCCGTGCTGCGGCGCCTGCACGAGGCCGTACGCGAAGCCTACGAAGCGGGCTTCCTCGGCAAGGACGTCCTCGGCAGCGGACTCGACCTCGACGTCACCGTGCACGCGGGTGCCGGCGCGTACATCTGCGGTGAGGAGACCGCGCTGCTGGACTCCCTGGAGGGCCGCCGCGGGCAGCCCCGGCTCAGGCCCCCATTCCCCGCGGTCGCCGGTCTGTACGCATGCCCCACTGTGGTGAACAACGTCGAGTCCATCGCGTCCGTTCCCGCGATCCTGAACAAGGGCAAGGACTGGTTCAAGTCGATGGGCAGCGAGAAGTCCCCGGGCTTCACGCTCTACTCGCTCTCCGGCCATGTCGCGAGCCCCGGCCAGTACGAGGCGCCGCTCGGCATCACGCTGCGCCAACTGCTCGACATGAGCGGCGGCATGCGGCCGGGCCACCGGCTGAAGTTCTGGACACCGGGCGGGTCCTCGACCCCCATGTTCACCGACGAGCACCTCGACGTCCCGCTGGACTACGAGGGAGTGGGCGCCGCCGGGTCGATGCTCGGCACCAAGGCGCTGCAGTGCTTCGACGAGACCACCTGCGTGGTGCGGGCCGTCACCCGCTGGACCGAGTTCTACGCGCACGAGTCCTGCGGCAAGTGCACACCGTGCCGCGAAGGCACGTACTGGCTCGTCCAGTTGCTCCGCGACATCGAGGCGGGCAAGGGCCTCATGTCCGACCTCGACAAGCTAAAGGACATCGCCGACAACATCAACGGCAAGTCCTTCTGCGCCCTCGGCGACGGTGCCGCATCGCCGATCTTCTCCTCGCTCAAGTACTTCCGCGACGAGTACGAGCAGCACATCACCGGCGGCGGCTGCCCCTTCGACCCGGCCAGGTCGACGGCCTGGGCGGACAAGCACATGGAGGTGAACGCATGACGGTCACCACTGGCGCTCCCTCCGGGAGCGGGGCGGCCGCGCAGCCGCCCGAGGACCTCGTCTCGCTGACGATCGACGGCATCGAGATCTCCGTCCCCAAGGGGACGCTGGTCATCAGGGCCGCCGAGCAGCTCGGCATCGAGATCCCGCGCTTCTGCGACCATCCGCTCCTCGACCCCGCCGGCGCCTGCCGCCAGTGCATCGTCGAGGTCGAGGGCCAGCGCAAGCCGATGGCGTCCTGCACCATCACCTGTACCGACGGCATGGTCGTCAGGTCGCAACTCACCTCGCCCGTCGCCGAGAAGGCGCAGCAGGGCGTGATGGAGCTGCTGCTGATCAACCATCCGCTGGACTGCCCCGTCTGCGACAAGGGCGGCGAGTGCCCACTGCAGAACCAGGCCGTCTCGCACGGTCAGGCCGACTCCCGATTCGAGGGGAAGAAGCGCACCTTCGAAAAGCCGGTGCCGATCTCGACGCAGGTGCTGCTCGACCGTGAGCGCTGCGTACTGTGCGCGCGCTGCACCCGGTTCTCCAACCAGGTCGCGGGCGACCCGATGATCGAGCTGCTGGAGCGCGGCGCGCTGCAGCAGGTCGGCACCGGCGAGGGCGATCCCTTCGAGTCGTACTTCTCCGGCAACACCATCCAGATCTGTCCGGTCGGCGCGCTCACTTCGGCCGCGTACCGCTTCCGTTCCCGCCCGTTCGACCTGGTCTCCTCGCCGAGCGTGTGCGAGCACTGCTCGGGCGGCTGCGCCACCCGCACCGACCACCGCCGCGGCAAGGTCATGCGGCGGCTGGCCGCCGAGGACCCCGAGGTCAACGAGGAGTGGATCTGCGACAAGGGCCGCTTCGGCTTCCGCTACGCCCAGCAGCGCGACCGCCTCACCACACCGCTGGTCCGCAATGAGCAGGGTGTGCTCGAGCCGGCGAGCTGGCCGGAGGCGCTGGAGGCCGCGGCCCGCGGGCTGGTCAGGGGCCGCACGGGCGTCCTGACCGGCGGCCGGCTGACCGTCGAGGACACCTACGCGTACGCCAAGTTCGCCCGGGTCGCCCTCGACACCAACGACATCGACTTCCGTGCCCGCGTGCACTCCGCGGAGGAAGCCGACTTCCTGGCGGCCCGGGTCGCAGGCCGCGGCAGGGACCTGTCCGGCACCGGCGTCACCTACACCGCGCTGGAGAAGGCTCCCGCGGTGCTGCTCGTCGGCCTCGAGTCGGAGGAGGAGGCCCCGGGCGTCTTCCTGCGGCTGCGAAAGGCCCACCGCAAGCACGGGCAGCGCACCTTCTCCCTCACGACCCACACCACCCGCGGCCTCGAGAAGGCGGGCGGCACCCTGCTGCCCGCCGCGCCAGGCACCGAGACCGAGTGGCTGGACGCACTCGCCTCCCGCACCGGCCTCGACGGCGACGGCGCGGCCGCGGCGGAGGCGCTGCGCGCTGAGGGTGCGGTGATCGTGGTCGGCGAGCGGCTCGCGGCCGTGCCCGGTGGTCTCACCGCCGCCGTGCGCACCGCGACCGCGACCGGCGCGCAGCTGGTGTGGATGCCACGCCGCGCCGGTGAGCGCGGCGCAGTCGAAGCGGGCGCGCTGCCGTCGCTGCTGCCCGGTGGCCGGCCGGCCACCGACCCGCGGGCCCGTGAGGAGACCGCGGAGGTCTGGCGGGTACGCGAACTCCCGCACCGCTACGGCCGCGACACCGGCCAGATCATCGAGGCCGCGGCCACCGGTGAACTGGGCGCGCTGCTCGTCGCGGGCGTCGAGGTCGCCGACCTGCCGGACCCGGCGCGGGCGCGTGAGGCGCTCGACGCCGTCGGCTTCCTGGTCTCGCTCGAGCTGCGGCCGAGCGAGGTCACCGAACGCGCGGACGTCGTCTTCCCGGTCGCGGCCGTCGCGGAGAAGCCCGGCACCTTCCTCAACTGGGAAGGCCGGGCCCGGATGTTCGAGGCGGCGCTGAAACCCGAGCACATGACCCGCCGCCTCGCACCGGCGGACGCGCGGGTGCTGCACATGCTCGCCGACACGCTCGACGTGCCGTTCGGCCTTCCGGACCTCAAGTCCGTACGTACGGAGCTGGAACGGCTCGGCAGCTGGGACGGACCCCGGGCCACCGAGCCGCTGGAGAGCGCGAAGCCACTGCCCCGGCCCGGCGCCGGCGAGGCGGTCCTCGCCGGGCACCGGCTGCTGCTCGACCAGGGCCTGCTGCAGCAGGGCGACGAGGCGCTGGCCGGCACCCGGCACGCCGCCGTGGCACGGCTCTCCGCGGTCACCGCGGCGGAGACGGGCGTCAAGGACGGCGACGAGCTGGAGATCGCCGGACCGTCCGGAACCGTCCGGCTGCCGCTCCAGGTGAGCGAGATGCCCGACCGGGTGGTCTGGCTGCCGACGAATTCCGTGGGCGGCGGCGTGACCTCCGACACGGGCGCCCGCCCGGGCGAGCTCGTCCGTATCGCGGCCGTGACCGGGGCGGCTCCGGCAGCACCGGAGGTGCGGTCATGACCGCCCGCGACACCCGCAGGCCGGCGGCCGCCCGCACGCGCGGCGCCGCGCGGCCGACCGGGTCCTTGACCCTTGCCGGCCTGCCGGGCGCAGCCCCGGCCACCCCCGCATCGGAGGTGCGCACATGACCACCCTGGCTCATGTCGCCGAAGCACAGCGCAGCGTCCTCGCGCTCGAGGACCTGTCGATGTTCGGACGCGACCCGTGGTGGCTCGTTGTCATCAAGGCCGTGTTCTGCTTCGCGTTCCTGATGGTGACCGTGCTGTTCTCCATCGTGTGGGAGCGCAAGGTCGTCGCCTGGATGCAGCTGCGCATCGGCCCCAACCGCCACGGCCCCTGGGGCATGCTGCAGTCGCTCGCCGACGGCATCAAGCTGATGCTGAAGGAAGACGTCATCGTCAAGCGGGCGGACAAGGTCGTCTACGTCCTGGCGCCGATCGTCGCCGCGATCCCGGCGTTCATGGCGATCGCCGTCATCCCGTTCGGTCCGGCCGGCAACGAGGTATCGATCTTCGGCCACCGCACCACGATGCAGCTGACGGACCTGCCGATCGCGATGCTCTACATCCTCGCGGTCGCCTCCGTCGGCATCTACGGCATCGTGCTCGCCGGCTGGTCGTCCGGCTCGACGTACCCGCTCCTCGGCGGACTGCGTTCCTGCGCGCAGATGATCTCGTACGAGATCGCGATGGGCGCGGCGTTCGCGTCGGTCTTCCTGTACTCCGGCTCGATGTCGACCTCGGCGATCGTGGAGGCACAGGCCGACCGCTGGTTCATCATCCTGCTGCCGGTCTCCTTCATCATCTACGTGGTCACGATGGTCGGCGAGACCAACCGTGCCCCGTTCGACATGCCGGAGTCCGAGGGCGACCTGGTCGGCGGCTTCAACACCGAGTACAGCTCCATCAAGTTCGCGATGTTCATGCTGGCCGAGTACGTCAACATGGTCACCGTCTCCGCCGTGTCCGTGACGCTCTTCCTGGGCGGCTGGCGGGCGCCGTACCCGATCTCCACCTTCTGGGAGGGCGCGAACCACGGCTGGTGGCCGATGCTCTGGTTCGTCCTCAAGGTCCAGCTGCTGCTGTTCTTCTTCATCTGGCTGCGCGGCACGCTGCCCCGTGTGCGCTACGACCAGCTGATGAAGCTCGGCTGGAAGGTCCTGATCCCGGTCTCCGTCGTCTGGCTGATGCTGGTGGCGACCGTGCGCGCGCTGCGGAACGAGAACTACGACTTCCAGCAGATCGTGCTGTACGTCGGCGGCGCGGTGATCGCGGTGCTGCTGCTCTCCTTCGTGGCAGACATCTTCCGGGGCAAGAAGGAGAAGGCCGCTCGGGCCGCCGAGCCGGAGCCCGCCGCCTTCGATCCGATGGCGGGCGGTTTCCCCGTACCGCCGCTGCCCGGACAGGAGTTGCCGCCGGTGCCGCGCAGGCGGTCTCGCCAGGAGCGCGAACTGATTGTCACTGGTGGACCCAATACTGACAGTGATGGTCCTCGGGACGGAAAGGAGGCTGACGGTGTCTGAGGAATCCGAGAGCAAGTTCCTGAATCCGGTTGCCGGCTTCGGCGTGACCTTCAAGGCCATGTTCAAGAAGCGGCTGACCGAGCAGTATCCGGAGCAGCAGAAGGTCACGGCGCCGCGCTTCCACGGTCGGCACCAGCTCAACCGCCATCCGGACGGGCTCGAGAAGTGCGTCGGGTGCGAGCTGTGCGCCTGGGCCTGCCCGGCGGACGCGATCTACGTGGAGGGCGCGGACAACACCGACGAGGAGCGCTACTCCCCGGGCGAGCGGTACGGCCGCGTCTACCAGATCAACTACGCCCGCTGCATCTTCTGCGGACTGTGCATCGAGGCGTGCCCGACGCGCGCGCTGACGATGACCAACGAGTTCGAGCTGGCCGACACCAGCCGGGCCAACCTCATCTTCACCAAGGAGCAGCTGCTCGCCGGTCTGGAAGAGGGCATGGTCGACTCGCCGCACGCGATCTACCCCGGCATGGACGAGCAGGACTACTACCGGGGCCTGGTGACGGAGGCCGCGCCGGGCACCGTCCAGCAGGCCGACGTCTCCAAGGACCAGAAGCCGCAAGAGGGCGAGTCGAGCTTCGGCGAGGACGAGCCGGCGTCGAAGAAGGTGATCGACGCATGAGCATCCTCGCCGCCACCGTCACCTCCACAGGCGAGGCCGTCCAGTTCTGGGTGCTCGGCACGATCGCCGTCCTCGGGGCCCTGGGCACGATCCTGATGAAGCGGGCCGTGCACAGTGCTCTCTGCCTGGCCGGGACCATGATCGTCCTGGCGGTGTTCTATCTGGCCAACGGCGCGTACTTCCTCGGTGTCGTCCAGATCATCGTCTACACCGGCGCGATCATGATGCTGTTCCTCTTCGTGGTCATGCTGGTCGGCGTCACGGCGGCCGACTCGCTCAAGGAGACGTTGAAGGGCCAGCGTTGGCTGGCCGCGGCCTGCGGTCTGGGCTTCGGCATCCTTCTGATCGCCGGCATCGGCCACGCCTCGCTGAAGAACTTCAACGGCCTCGGCGCCGCCAACACGGCGAGCGGGGGGAATGTCGAAGGCCTCGCGGCGCTGATCTTCACGAAGTACGTCTTCGCCTTCGAGATCACCGGCGCCCTGCTGATCACCGCGACCGTCGGCGCGATGGTGCTCACGCACCGGGAGCGCACCGAGCGCGCCCGGACCCAGCGCGAACTCTCCGAGCAGCGCGTACGGGAAGGCAAGCACCTGCCGCCGCTGCCCGCACCCGGTGTCTATGCCCGGCACAACGCGGTGGACATCGCCGGTCTGCTGCCGGACGGCACCCCGTCCGAGCTCAGCGTCAACCGGACGCTGCGTGACCGCGGTCAGATCCGCGACGTGTCCAGCGAGGCGCTGAACGACCTCAAGGCCCTGGAACAGCGCTCCGAGGAGCGCCTCGGACGGGACCGGGACGAGCACGACCGGGACGGACAGGAGGCCAAGCGGTGAATCCGGTCAACTACCTCTATCTCGCCGCCCTGCTGTTCACCATCGGCGCGGCGGGAGTGCTGATCCGGCGGAACGCGATCGTGGTCTTCATGTGCGTCGAGCTGATGCTCAACGCCTGCAACCTCGCGTTCGTCGCGTTCTCCCGGATGCACGGCAATCTCGACGGCCAGATCATCGCGTTCTTCACGATGGTCGTCGCCGCCGCCGAGGTCGTGGTCGGGCTCGCGATCATCGTGTCGCTGTTCCGTTCCCGCCACTCGGCCTCGGTCGACGACGCCAGCCTGATGAAGCTGTAAGGGGTCGGAAGAATCGTGGAGAACCTGATTGCGCTGCTCGTCGCGGCGCCTCTGCTCGGAGCGGCGGTCCTGCTGTGCGGCGGACGCCGCCTCGACCGGACCGGTCACTGGCTGGGCACCCTGCTCGCGGCCGCTTCCTTCGTCGTCGGCGCCGTGCTGTTCACGGACATGCTCGGCAAGGGTGCCGAGGACCGCGCCCTGCACCAGAAGCTGTTCAGCTGGATCCCCGTCGAAGGGTTCCAGGCGGACATCGCCTTCCAGCTCGACCAGCTGTCGATGACCTTCGTCCTGCTGATCACCGGTGTGGGCACGCTGATCCACATCTACTCGATCGGCTACATGGAGCACGACGAGCGGCGCCGCCGCTTCTTCGGCTACCTCAATCTCTTCCTCGCCGCGATGCTCCTGCTGGTCGTCGCGGACAACTATCTGCTGCTGTACGTCGGGTGGGAGGGCGTCGGCCTCGCCTCGTACCTGCTCATCGGCTTCTGGCAGCACAAGCCCAGCGCGGCGACGGCCGCGAAGAAGGCGTTCCTCGTCAACCGCGTCGGCGACATGGGCCTGTCGATCGCGATCATGCTGATGTTCACCACCTTCGGCACCTTCGCCTTCGGGCCGGTGCTGGCGGCCACGGGGGACACCAGTGAAGGCAAGCTGACGGCCATCGGCCTGATGCTGCTGCTCGCCGCGTGCGGCAAGTCGGCCCAGGTACCGCTGCAGTCCTGGCTCGGTGACGCGATGGAGGGCCCGACCCCGGTCTCCGCCCTCATCCACGCGGCCACCATGGTGACCGCCGGTGTCTATCTGATCGTCCGTTCCGGCGCGATCTTCAACGCCGCCCCGGACGCACAGCTCGCGGTGGTCGTCGTCGGCGCGGTCACGCTCCTGTTCGGTGCGATCGTCGGTTGCGCGAAGGACGACATCAAGAAGGCACTGGCCGGTTCGACGATGTCGCAGATCGGCTACATGATCCTCGCGGCCGGTCTCGGCCCGATCGGATACGCCTTCGCGATCATGCACCTGGTGACGCACGGCTTCTTCAAGGCCGGGCTCTTCCTCGGCGCCGGTTCGGTCATGCACGGCATGAACGACGAGGTCGACATGAGGAAGTACGGCGGTCTGCGGAAGTACATGCCGATCACCTTCGTCACCTTCGGCCTCGGCTATCTGGCGATCATCGGCTTCCCGGGCCTGTCCGGCTTCTGGTCCAAGGACAAGATCATCGAGGCGGCGTTCGCCTACGACGACGGAATCCGCGGCTGGATCTTCGGCGGCGTGGCGCTGCTCGGCGCGGGCATCACCGCCTTCTACATGACGCGCGTGATGATCCTGACCTTCTTCGGCGACAAGCGCTGGCAGCCGGCGCCCGACCCGGACAAGGCCGCGAGTGTCGAGCCGGGCGTCGAGGTGACCCCCGGTGCGATGCCGCACCCGCACGAGTCGCCCAAGTCGATGACGATCCCCATGATCGTGCTCGCCTTCGGGTCGGTCTTCGCGGGAGCCTTCTTCTCGATCGGCGACCGGTTCGCCAACTGGCTCGCCCCGGTCACCGAGTTCGAGCATCCGCACCCGGTGATCAGCGTGCCGGCCATCACGACCGCGACCATGGTCGTGCTGTTGATCGGCGCCGTGATCGCCTACCTGATGTACGGACGCAGGCCGGTCCCGGTCATCGCGCCGCGCGGCTCGCTGCTCACCCGGGCCGCCCGCCGCGATCTTCTCCAGGACGACTTCAACCATGTGGTCCTGGTCCGCGGCGGCGAGCACCTCACCCGGTCCCTGGTCTACGTCGACCACTCCCTGGTCGACGGAGTGGTGAACGGTACGGCCGCCTCGTTCGGCGGGCTCTCCGGCCGGCTGCGCAAGCTGCAGAACGGCTATGCCCGCAGCTACGCGGTCTCGATGTTCGGCGGTACGGCGATCCTGATCGCCGCGACCCTGCTGATGAGGGCGGTCTGACATGTCTTCTGCAAGCACAGCCTTCCCGATTCTGACGGCAACGGCGGTGCTGCCCGCGGTCGGCGCCATCGCGACCGCCGCGGTGCCTGCCGCGCGCCGCACAGCCGCCAAATGGCTGGCGCTGCTCTTCTCGCTGGCCACGCTCGTGCTCGCCGCGATCGTGTTCGTACGGTTCGAACCGGGTGGCGACCGCTACCAGCTCACCGAATCCCACGCCTGGATCGCCGACTTCGGCGTCCGCTACGAACTGGGCGTGGACGGCATCGGCGTCGCGCTGATCGCGCTGACCGCGCTGCTGATCCCGTTTGTGATCCTCGCCGGCTGGCACGACGCCGACCCCCTCGAGACGAAGTCGTCGAGGTGGCGGCCGACTCAGGGCTTCTTCGCCCTGATCCTGATGGTCGAGGCGATGGTGATCCTCTCCTTCGAGGCCACCGACGTCTTCCTCTTCTACATCCTGTTCGAAGCCATGCTCATCCCGATGTACTTCCTCATCGGCGGCTTCGGCGACCGCGCCCACGCGGGAACCGACGAGAACGCAGCGGCCCAGCGCTCCTACGCGGCCGTGAAGTTCCTGCTCTACAACCTCGTCGGCGGCCTGGTCATGCTGGCCGCGGTCATCGGGCTGTACGTGGTCGCGGGCAGCTTCTCGCTCTCCGAGATCGCGGAGGCGCGGGCGTCCGGCTCGCTGGAGATGGCGACCACCACCGAGCGGCTGCTGTTCCTCGGCTTCTTCTTCGCCTTCGCGGTGAAGGCGCCGCTGTGGCCGCTGCACACCTGGCTGCCCAATGCGATGGGCGAGGCGACCGCACCGGTCGCCGTGCTGATCACGGCGGTCGTCGACAAGGTCGGCACCTTCGCGATGCTGCGCTTCTGCCTCCAGCTCTTCCCGGAGGCGTCCAAGTGGGCCACGCCGGTCATTCTGGTGCTGGCGCTGATCAGCATCGTCTACGGGGCGCTGCTGGCGGTCGGCCAGCGGGACATCAAGCGCCTGATCGCGTACGCGTCGATCTCGCACTTCGGCTTCATCATCCTGGGTATCTTCGCGATGACCAGCCAGGGCCAGTCCGGTGCGACGCTCTACATGGTCAACCACGGGCTGTCCACGGCGGCGCTGATGCTGGTGGCGGGCTTCCTGATCTCGCGGCGCGGCTCGCGGCTCATCGCCGACTACGGCGGTGTGCAGAAGGTCGCCCCGGTGCTTGCGGGCACCTTCCTGATCGGCTCGCTCGCCACTCTGTCACTGCCGGGGCTCGCGCCCTTCGTCAGTGAATTCCTGGTCCTCGTCGGCACGTTCGCCGTGTATCCGGTGGCGGGCATCGTCGCGACCCTCGGCATCGTGCTCGCCGCCCTTTACACCCTCGTGCTCTACCAGCGGACCATGACCGGTCCGGTGAAGCTCGAGGTGCGGGAGATGCCGGACCTCAAGGCGCGTGAACTGGCGGTGGTCGCACCGCTGATCGCCCTGCTGATCTTCCTCGGCGTGTTCCCGAAGCCGCTGACCGAGATCGTCAACCCGGCCGTGGAGCACACGATGTCCGACGTACAGAAGAAGGACCCCCGGCCCGAGGTGGAGGCAGCCAAATGAGCCCTACAGCTGTCCACAGCCTGTGGACAACGGCCGCGGAGGTCGAGCCGCTCGGCAAGATCCCCGCGCCCCACATCGAGTATGCCCAGCTGGCGCCGGCGTTGATCGTCGTCGGCGCGGCTGTCGTGGGCATCCTCGTGGAGGCCTTCGTCCCGCGCAGGGCCCGCTACTACACCCAGGTGTTCCTCACCGTCGTCGCGCTCGCCGCCGCCTTCGCGGCGGTCGTCGGGCTCGCCGCGAGCGGATACGGCACCACCAAGGCGCACATCGCCGCGATGGGTGCCATCGCCGTCGACGGACCCGCGCTGTTCCTGCAGGGCACCATCCTGCTGGCCTCGCTGGTGGCGATCTTCACCTTCGCCGAGCGCCGGCTCGACCCGGCGGCCCACGGCAACCGCATCGACTCGTTCGCCGCGGAGGCTGCCGCCGTCCCCGGCAGCGAGCACGAGAAGGCAGCGGTCAAGGCCGGGTTCACCACCACGGAGGTGTTCCCGCTCGCGCTCTTCGCCATCGCCGGAATGCTGGTCTTCCCGGCGGCCAACGACCTGCTGACGCTGTTCATCGCGCTCGAGGTCTTCTCGCTCCCGCTGTACCTCCTGTGCGCCGTGGCCCGCCGCAAGCGGCTGATGTCGCAGGAAGCCGCGGTGAAGTACTTCCTGCTCGGCGCGTTCTCCTCGGCCTTCCTGCTGTTCGGCATCGCCCTCGTCTACGGCTACGCGGGCTCGGTGTCGTACGCGCGGATCGCCGACGTCGTCGAGGGCAGCGTGCGCACCATCGACCCGGCGCTGGCCGACACCATGGGCAACGACGCGCTGCTGCTGATCGGCGGCGCGATGATCATCATGGGTCTGCTGTTCAAGGTCGGCGCGGTGCCGTTCCACATGTGGACCCCGGACGTCTACCAGGGCGCGCCGACCCCGGTGACCGGCTTCATGGCCGCGGCCACCAAGGTCGCGGCGTTCGGCGCGCTGCTGCGGCTGCTGTACGTGGTGCTGCCGGGCCTCGCGTGGGACTGGCGGCCCGTGATGTGGGCGGTCGCCATCGTCACCATGCTGGGCGGTGCGATCGTCGCCATCACACAGACCGACATCAAGCGTCTGCTGGCGTACTCCTCCATCGCCCACGCCGGCTTCATCCTCGCCGGTGTGATCGCGACGACGCCCGACGGCGTCTCGTCCGTCCTCTTCTACCTGCTGGCGTACTCGTTCGTGACGATCGGCGCGTTCGCCGTCGTCACGCTGGTGCGCGACGCGGGCGGCGAGGCGACGCATTTGTCCAAGTGGGCGGGTCTCGGGCGGCGTTCGCCGCTGGTGGCGGCGGTGTTCGCGGTATTCCTGCTGGCCTTCGCCGGTATCCCGCTCACCTCGGGTTTCGCAGGCAAGTTCGCGGTCTTCAAGGCGGCGGCCGAGGGCGGCGCGGCCCCCCTGGTCGTGGTCGGTGTGATCTCCTCGGCGATCGCCGCGTTCTTCTACATCCGGGTCATCGTGCTCATGTTCTTCAGCGAGCCGAAGCCGGAGGGCCCGACGGTGGCCGTGCCGTCGCCGCTGACGATGACGACGATCGGCGTCGGCGTCGCGGTGACCCTTGTCCTCGGCGTGGCACCGCAGTACTTCCTGGATCTGGCGAGCCAGGCGGGCGTGTTCGTGCGCTGACGGCCCACCACCACCGCGAAGGTCCGGCCTCTCCTCGGGGGAGGGGCCGGACCTTCGCGGTGTTCAGGACCCGGAGCCCGTGGCGCGTACGGACCCGGTGCTCGACCCGGAGGCATCGCCCAGGAAACAGGTGACCTCGCGGTCGCCGAAGGCCCAACCGGACGACTGGGGGTGGTAGTAGTACACCTCCAGCGATTCCGCGAGCTTCGGGTTGTCGCCCACGTAGTCGGTGAGCAGCGTGCCGGCGCACTTCTCCTCGGCGATCGAGACGACCTCGTCCGCGCCGGGATACGGCCCGTCCTCCAGGTCGAAGACCGCGTACGCCTCGGCCTCGTGGGGCTCGCCGCACGGCACGATGCTCACCGAGAACGCGGCTTCGCCGCCCTCGCTCTCGTACTCCTCCAGCTTGTCGTTGGTGTTGAAGCAGTCACCCTTGCGGATGTCCTGCACCTGCTCCGACCCCGGGCTGGTCACCTGGCCACCGCTGTCGCGCTTCGCCGGGGGACCGTCGTCGAAAGCACCGGACACCCCCAGGCCGACGATCAGGGCCCACAGAGCGAGCGTCGCGCCGTGGATGGAGATGGCGGCGACGGCGAAGCCCTTGCCCTTCTCGCCGTTCCGGCGGATCTGGGAGAGGGCGACGATGCCGAGGATCAGCGGCAGCAGAGGAAACGGGAAGACGAGCGAGAGGACGAACGCGACGATGGCCAAGGCGCTCATCTTGCGTGGCGGCGGCGGGTACCAGCCCTGCGGGGCGCCGTACGGCCCCGGCTGACCCGGCCCGTACGGGCCCGGCTGTGAGTACGGTCCCGCGGAGGGCGGTGGCGGGGGTATGGACATGCTGCGCGGCGCTCCTGGTGCAGAGGGTTGAGATCCGCAACCTATAGCCACGCGGTGACAGTACGAACACCGGTCTCACGCTGTCTCCCGGCCGCCAGGGGCAGCGAGAAGGCCCGCACCCCGGGTGCCGGGCCTTCGCCATGGTCAGAGGTCGTGTCAGCGCGCGGCGCTACTGGCGTCGGGGGTGCCCGCATGGACGTCCGGGATCTCGTTGAGACCGTGGCGGGACGCGGCGGCCACGAGATCCCGGACGCCGTGCGTCAGCGCGCGGGAACGATCCGTCCGGTGACCTCGCCGAGCCCGACGCGTACACCGTCCGGTCCCGGAGCCCACGCCGTCATGATCACCTCGTCGCCGTCCTCCAGGAACGTCCGCTTGCCCTCCGGCAGTTCGATGGCGTCGCGGCCGTTCCAGGTGAGTTCGAGCAGCGAGCCGCGCTGGTTCACCTCGGGGCCGCTGACGGTCCCGGAGCCGTACAGGTCGCCCGTGCGGAGCGAGGCGCCGTTGACCGTCATGTGGGCCAGCTGCTGCGCGGCCGTCCAGTACATCGTGGCGAACGGCGGATCCGCGATCACCTGGCCGTTGATCGCCACCGAGATCCGCACGTCGAAGCCGCCCGGCTCCTCCTCCGCGGAGTCGTCGAGGTAGGGCAGCAGGTCGAAGTCCCGCGCGGGCGGCGCGGTCCTGGCCGCGTCCAGCGCCTCCAGCGGGGTCACCCAGGCGGCGACGGACGTGGCGAAGGACTTGCCGAGGAACGGGCCGAGCGGCACGTACTCCCAGGCCTGGATGTCACGCGCCGACCAGTCGTTGAGCAGGAACAGCCCGAAAACGTGGTCGCGGAAGTCCGAAAGGGCGACGGCGCGGCCCAGTTCGGAGGGCGTGCCGACGAGGAAGCCGACCTCGGCCTCGATGTCGAGCTTGACCGAGGGCCCGAAGACGGGGGCGGCGTCGGCGGGCGTCTTCCGCTGCCCCGAGGGCCGCACGACATCGGTGCCGGAGACGACGACCGTGCCCGCCCGGCCGTGGTAACCGATCGGCAGGTGCTTCCAGTTGGGGGTGAGCGCGTCGCCGTCCGGGCGGAAGATCCGGCCGACGTTGGTGGCGTGGTGCTCGCTCGCGTAGAAGTCGACGTAGTCCGCGACCTCGTACGGCAGGTGCATCGTCACGGCGCCCAGCGGGTGCAGCAGCGGCTCTATGTCGGGCCGGTGCGCCGGCACCGTCACCCATGCGGTGATCGCGCGGCGCACATCGCGCCATGCCGTGCGTCCGGCCGCCAGCAGCGGGTTGAGAGTCGGCTGGGCCAGCAGACCGGCGTAGGGGGAGCCGAGTGCGTGCGCGGCGGCGCCGGCGTCGAGCACATGGTTCCCGATACGGACGCCGAGCCGCCGACGGTCCGGTTCGTCGGCCGTGGTGAAGACGCCGTACGGAAGGTTGTGCGGGCCGAAGGGATCGCCCTCGGCCAGATCGAGCGGGCTCTGCTCGGGCATCGGTGCTTGCCTCGCTTTCCACGGGTGTGGACGACACGTTACGTGGCAGCCCCGGGTCACGGCAGGGCCTAAAGGATCACACGCGCTGGTCGATCCGGGTCACACGCGTGCCCTCAAGTCTGGTCACACGCGCCCCGGTCGGTCCGGGGCATGCGCGCCAATCGGTCCGGGTCACGCGCCCCGGTCGGTCCGGGTCACGCGCGCCCTCCGTCCCGGTCACGCCCGCCCCGGTCGGTCCGGCACCCGGGGAGAGCGTTTCTCCCAGGTGCGGTGGAAGACGATCTCGTCGCCGTCCCTGCACACCACCTCGTTCGACGTGATGAAGTCCGCCGCGTCGCAGGCGAGCTCCGAACGCGTCTCGATCCGTACGTCCCAGGCCAGTTCGGGCCGGTGCAGGCGGATAGTCCAGTCGGAGCGGGTCCGCGCCGACAGCGGGTCGTCCTCCTGGACGGTGAAGGTCTCCCGGCCTTCCTCGGTGTACTCCAGGCCGTCGGGATGCATGAGCGTCCCCTCGTGCCGCGGGTCGACCTCCAGCCGCCACTCGCCCTTGGCGACATCCCGGACAACCAGCCGCTCCGGGCGCTCCTCGTCCAGCGTCGCCGGGGAACTGACGCCGAGCGGCTCGGACTGTTCGGGCGGCTCGAAGCGGATGCCGGCGTCCTCCGGGTGCTTGCCGGGGTCGCGTACGGGGAGCTCGAGGCCGGAACCGGCCGGGTCCAGGGAGAAACCGGCAGAGTCGGCCTGCGGCCAGATCCAGGGCCAGTACGCGGAGGAGACCGCGAGCCGGATGCGGTGGCCGGGAGGAAAGGTGTGTCCGACGGCGTTCAGCTCGAAGGCGATGTCCTCAGTGGCGCCCGGCGGCCACGCGTCCGCCCGGTCCGGGCCGTGGCGTGCCGAGAGGTTGAGGGCCCCGCGCGTGACCAGGGTCGACGAGCCGTCCGGCGCCACGTCGCAGAGCCGGGCGACGGCCTGGCCGTACGGCACGTCCATGCGCAGCCGCAGCGTCACCCGGGGCCGCCCCAGGATCTCGATCGGCCGCGGCCCGACTACGGGGAACTCGAAGCACGCCGAGCGGGCGTCCTCGTCCCGCTGGTCAGGGGGGAGGTCGGCGTCGTTGCCGGAGGGGAGGAAGGGTCCGGAGTCCATGCCGGTGTGCTGCGGGGAGCGGACGGTGACCGGCTCGCCCCGGAACGCGTAGGGCGTCGGCGTGACGTACGGCGACGGCCACGCGGGGTCACCGGCCCAGCGCCCCGGCAGCTCCTGGAGGAGGGGCGCGGGGCGGTACGACGCGGTGATCCACGACCGCAGCAACGGCTCGTCCATCACCCCGGTGTCCCGGTCCTTCAGATGCTGGTCCCACCACCGCAGGGTCTCCTGCAGGAAGCCGATCGCCGGCCCCGGAGGCAGCCCGCGGTCGGGGTACTGGTGCGACCACGGACCGATCAGTCCTCGCACCCGATCGGACGGCAGATGTTCCACCAGACGGAGCACGGCGTCCCGGTGTGGGTCGTACCGGCCGCCCACGGCGAGAACCGCCGCGTCGATCGCCGAGAAGTCCTCGCACACGCTGCCGTGCTTCCAGTAGTCGTCGCGCAGCTGGTGGGCGAGCCAGGTGTGGAGGAGGGGCTCGACCGACTCGAGCCGCCGCAGCCACATCGCCCGCCACTCCTCGCCCACGTACCGCGGGTCCGGGGGCCGGGCGGTGAAGGCGAGCAGGGTGGCGGCCCAGGCGGGCATGCCGACGGCGAGGACCGATCCGCCCATGTAGTGCGTGCCGTCGTACCGGTCGACGGGCGCGCAGACGGTGACGACCGCCTTCAGGGGCTCGGGCGCGAGGCCCGCGATCCGCAGCGAGTTGTATCCGCCCCAGGCGATACCGAACATGCCGACCCGGCCGGTGCACCACGGCTGCCGTGCCAGCCACCCGACGACCTCCACCCCGTCCGACAGCTCGGTGTCGTCGCACTCATCGCCCGGGAGGCCCTCGCTGTTGCCGTGGCCGCGCACGTCGACCCGCACGGAGGCGTAACCGTGGCCCGCGTACCAGGGGTGGCGTTGTCGGTCGAGGGCCGCGGTCCGGTCACTGAGCCGGAACGGAAGGTACTCGAGCAGTGCGGGGACGGGTTCCTCGGTCAGTGGCCGCCAGATCCGGGCGTACAGCCGGGTGCCGTCCGCGAGCGGGACACGGACGTCCTCGTGGACGGTCTCGTACGGGAGATCGGTACGGACGCGCATTGCGGCAACCTTCCGGCGGACCGGTGGCCTCTCGTTCGGGTCAAGCCCGCGGGCGGCCTCGGCGGACGGGGTCCTGCGGGCTTCGGCGAAGGCGGCGAAGGTGCCGTCGTCGGTCCTGACAAAGCGCACACCTTTGTTCAACAGGGGTGGAAGAGAACATACCGGCGGCGGCAGGAAGGCGCTCATGGCGATCGAAAGAGGACCGGATACGCTGACTTGAGTGAATCCAGCGACACATCGACAATCCGCGTGATCGTCAGCAGACAGGAGACTCCCTCGTGACCGTCGTCGAGCCGTTCGGGCTGAGCGTGCGGGACCAGGCTCTTGAGGCCGATGTCCAGACCGGGTTGTCGGCTGTCGAGGCGGGCCTGCTCGATGCCACCAAGAGCGAGGTCCCGTTCATCACCGAGGCCGCGCAGCACCTGGTGCGCGCGGGCGGCAAGCGTTTCCGGCCGCTGCTCGTGATGCTGGCGGCCCGGTTCGGCGACCCGTACGCGCCCGGCATCGTCCCCTCCGCCGTGGTCGTCGAGCTCACGCATCTGGCGACGCTGTACCACGACGACGTCATGGACGAGGCCGAAGTGCGCCGCGGCGTCGACAGCGCGAACGTCCACTGGGGCAATTCCGTGGCGGTGCTGACCGGCGACTTCCTGTTCGCGCGCGCCTCGCACATCCTGGCCGACCTCGGCCCGGAGGCCGTACGCATCCAGGCGGAGGCGTTCGAACGGCTGGTGACCGGCCAGATCCTGGAGACCGCGGGACCGCGCGACGGCCGCGACCCGGTGGACCACTACCTCGACGTCCTCGCCGGGAAGACCGGCTCGCTGGTCGCCGTCTCCGTCCGCTTCGGCGCGATGATGTCCGGCGCCGACGAGAGGATCGTGGAGACCCTCACCCAGTACGGCGAGCGGCTCGGCGTGGCCTTCCAGCTCGCCGACGACGTGCTCGACATCGCGTCCGATTCGCACGAGTCCGGCAAGACGCCCGGCACCGACCTTCGGGAAGGCGTTCCGACCCTGCCGGTGCTGCGGCTGCGCGCCCAGGCTCAGGAGCACGGGCGCCCGGAGGACCTGGAGCTCGTCGCGCTCCTCGACGGGGACCTGACGGACGACGCCCGGCACGCGGAGGCGCTGCGCAGGCTGCGCGAGCACCCGGCGCTGGAGCAGGCCCGCAGGGACACCGTGCGGTACGCCCAGGAGGCGCGGGCGATGCTCGCCCCGCTGCCGGACTGCTCGGCCAAGACCGCGCTGGCGGAGCTGTGCGACGCAGTGGTCCACCGCGCCGGCTGATCCGGCGCGCCCTGGACCCCTACGGGGCGGGTGAGTTGCCGGCCCCGGATCTCATCCCAGAGGGGTACGTCAAGTTGCACCCGCGGTCTGACGCTTCTTGGCGGCCCGTTTGGTCATATGGAGAGCACCACCCCTGACAACCACGGAGGTAGGGCACACCATGGCACCGAACGACAGCGCACAGACCACCGAAGAGGCCAAGGACCTCGCAGCGGGCCAGCGCAAGGCCGCCCGCTACATCGTCCCGGTGGCGGTGGCCGGCGTGGCGGCTGCGACCATCGGGCTCGTCCCGGCGCTCGCTGCCTCGGGTGACCCGGATCTGCCGAAGATCAGCGCGCAGCAGCTCATCGAGAAGATGGCCGCGTCGGACACCCAGCAGCTCTCCGGCACGGTGAAGATCAGCACCGACCTCGGCCTTCCGGCTCTCGACGGGCTGGCCGGTTCGCTCGGCGGCGGCGAGGGCGGGGACGGCGAGGGCTCCTCCGCCGCCCCGGACTCCAAGCTGAGCGGACTCGCGACCGGCACCCACACCCTGCGGATAGCGGCCGACGGCCCCGACCGGCAGAAGGTGTCCATCCTCGAGGACTCCTCCGAATACAGCCTCATCCACAACGGCGACGAGGTATGGGGGTACGACAGCGCCTCGAACGAGGTCTACCACGCCAAGGACGACGGACAGCGCGACGGCAAGGACGGCAAGGACCGCGAGGCCCCCGAGGACCTGCCCACCACGCCCAAGGACCTGGCGGACGAGGTGCTGAAGGCCGCGGACGACACCACCTCCATCACCGTCGGCGGCACCTCCCAGGTGGCCGGCCGTGACGCGTACAAGCTGGTCGTCAAGCCCAAGCAGGGCGGCTCGACGGTCGGTTCGATCACCGTCGCGGTGGACGCGGAGAACGGCGTGCCGCTGAAGTTCACGCTCACCCCGAGCAGCGGCGGCAAGGCCGTGATCGACGCGGGCTTCACCAAGGTCGACTTCTCGAAGCCGGCGGCCTCGACGTTCGACTTCGCCCCGCCCAAGGGAGCGAAGGTCACGGAGGCCGACGAGGAGGCGCACCGGAAGGCACCCGAGGAGTCCGAGGGCTTCAAGGGTTTGGAGGGCTTCGACGGCCTGAACGTGATCGGTGAGGGCTGGACCTCCATCGCCAAGATCGAGGGGCAGGGCGGCAAGGGCCTCGACGGCGGCAAGGGCGGTGAGGGAGACGCGCCGCCAGAGGCGCAGCAGTTCCTCGACGCCCTGGGCGACAAGGTCGAGGGGAAGTTCGGCTCCGGCACGGTCTTCAAGACGCGCCTGGTCAACGCCCTGATGACGGACGACGGCACGGTCTACGTCGGAGCCGTGACCAAGGACGCCCTGGTGAAGGCCGCGAACGCCGACAAGTAGAACGCCGACAGGTGACCGGGCCGCGCGACAGCCGGCCGACTGCCCGCTGGGCCCGCCTCCGCCCCGTCGTAGCTCCTTGACGACGGGGCGGACGGCCGACCGGGCGGGCGCCGGCCGTGACCGGCCGGGCGACACTGACTACATGCGTGTGCGGTATATGTACACGCATGCAGTCGGCGGTGAGGGAGCGGTGAACCGCTAGAAGGTCAGCTTCCAACTGTCGATGTAACCCGTGTCGTAACGCGCCACGTCCTGAACGCGCAGCTTCCAGGCGCCGTTTGCCGTCTCGGCGGACGCGTCCACGGTGTAGGTGGTGATGACGTTGTCGGCCGAGTCGCTGCCGCTCGAGTTCTTCAGCCGGTACGCGGTGCCGTCCGGTGCCAGCAGATCGACCACCAGGTCGCCGCGCCAGGTGTGCTTGATGTCCACGCCTACCTTGAGCGCGGCGGGGGCGTTTCCGCTGCGGCCGGAGACGGTGACGGTGGACGTGACGGCGGCGCCGGCGTCCGGGACGGTGACGTCGGCGGTGGTCTCGTACGCGTCACCGGGCGGGACGGTGGTGCCCGTCGACAGGGTCCAGACGGCGTGGGCGATCGCGTCGCTGTTGCGGTCCAGGGCGGTGTCGTTGATGTTCGAGGTCGTGTCGCACGAGGAGTGGTAGCAGCGGTCGAAGGCCTGGCCGGCCGTGCCGCCCCACATCTGGGCCTGAGCACTGGACTTCGTGCGGCTCGCCCCGGTGAACAGGCCGCCGACCGGTATGCCGACGTTCTTGAACGACGCGTGGTCGGAGCGGCCGTCGCCCTCGGTCTCGATCTCGGTGGGGACGCCGATCCCGGCGAAGTAGTCCTTGAAGGTCTGCTCGATCACCGGGTCGTCGTCGTAGACGAAGTAGCCCGGGTTCGACGAGCCGATCATGTCGAAGTTCAGATAGCCCGAGATCTTCGAACGCTCCGTGGACGGCAGGCTGTTCACGTAGTACTTCGAGCCGACCAGGCCCAGCTCCTCCGCGCCCCACCAGCCGAAGCGCAGATGCTTCGCGGGCTGGAGCTGTGCGCGCGAGACGGCGAGCGCGGTCTCGAGCACGGCGGCGGATCCGGAGCCGTTGTCGTTGATGCCGGGACCGGAGCTGACGGAGTCGAGGTGGGCTCCGGCCATCACCGTCTGATTGACGTCGCCGCCGGGCCAGTCGGCTATCAGGTTGTAGCCGGTGGCGCCGCTGGAGGTGAACTGCTGGACGGACGTGGTGAATCCGGCCGCGTCGAGCTTGGCCTTCACGTAGTCGAGGGAGGCTTTGTAACCGGCCCTGCCGTGGGCGCGGTTGCCGCCGTTGCTGGTGGCGATCGTCTGGAACTGACTGAGGTGTGCCTTGACGTTCGCGAGCGGTAGGTCGGGTGCGGCGAGGGCGGACACGGGTGCCGTCGGCGCCGCCGGTGCTGCGGATGCCGTGGGTGCGCCGGACGCGAGCAGCCCTGCCAGGGCGAACGCCGCGACCGCAGCGGCATGTCTGGGAACGGAGAGTCTCATGTGGGGGCTCCGGATTCCGTATGGGGAAGGGACGGAACGTGCATGACGCCCCGGTTCGGCGGTGCCCGGGGCGCTGGAGCTTGCTGTGCGCAGTGCGGATGCGTGTGCGTGGTGCGTGCTGATGTTCGTGAGAGTTTGACTCACCGTCAAGGGCGGAAATCGGTCATGGCCGTTCGTATTGCGGACGAGGTGCCCCGTGCCTGCATTGCCCAAGGGCCCAAGTAGCGCCGCTACTCGGGCCCTTGGGCGCCTTGCGATCGCACGCGCCGGTCGGCCGCGGACCACCTCCCCGGGTGGACGGCGAGGCCCGGCGGGCACTCCTAGTGCACGCAGAACTCGTTTCCCTCGGGGTCGGCCATCACGACCCAGGTGCCGCCCGGCTCCCTCACCCGGCCCAGCACCGCCGCCCCCAGCGCCTCCAGCCTCGCGGTCTCGGCCTCCATGTCGCCGGGAGCCGTGTGCAAGTCGATATGCAGCCGGTTCTTTCCCGTCTTCACCTCCGGCACCCGGTGGAACAGCAGCCGACGCCCGAGCCCCGTGCCGGTCCGCTCGTCATGGGCGTCGTCCGGATGCCGGACCGCGACCAGATCGCGCCAGGCCCGTCGGCCGTGTGATTCCACGGTCGCCTCGGGCGGCGCCGCGCCGTGCGCGAGGAGCTGCTCGATCAAGGGGCTGTTGTCCTCGACCAGGTATCCGAGCGCTTTCGCCCAGAAGTCCGCCTGGGCGTGCGGGTCGATCGCGTCGATCACGAGCTTCCAGTGCAGAGTCATGGAAACCGGTTATAGTGGTTACGTGACGAGGGTTGCAATGGACACGCCGGGCATGCTGCTCCATCCGCCGTCGGGCGGGTCCTTCCGCTTCGACCCGGGCGCGCTGTGTCTGGAGCTGCTCACCACCGGCGGCCCCGGAAGACTCGCCGCGTACGAGGTCCTGGACGGTCCGGCCGCGCTGCTGCGCTGGGTCGCCGACAGCCGGCTGCCCGCCGGTCTGCGGCTGACGGCCGACCCGGCGGACGTGACCGCCGCCCGGGCGCTGCGGGACGCCCTGTGGGGGGTGGCCTCCACCCGGGCGCACGGCGATGACGCGGACCCGGCCGATGTGTCCTTGGTCAACGCGGCGGCCGCGGCTGCGCCCCTGGTGGCCCGCATCACCGTGGACGGATCACGGGAGTGGGTGCCCGGCGCGACCGCGCGGCAGATGCTCTCGACCGTTGCGCGGGACGCCGTGGACCTCTTCACCGGCCCCTACGCCGACCGCGTCCGCGAATGCTGCTCTCACGACTGCCAGTTGCTCTTCGTCGACACCTCACGCCCGGGCCGCCGCCGCTGGTGCGCGATGGAGAGGTGCGGCAACCGCAACAAGGTGCGGGCGCACCGCGCCCGACATCTCGAGGGGGACGAAACATGACCACCGGACTGACGAAGGACGCGGGCTGGGAGATCGGCGTCTCCAGGACCCTGCCCCTGCCGCCCGCGACGGTATGGGACTTCGTCGCGAGCGCCGAGGGTGTCGCGATCTGACTCGGGAGCGGTGTCCGACTGCCCACCGCGAAGGGCGAGACGTACCGGACCGCCGACGGTCTCACCGGCGAGATCCGCAGTTACCGGCCCGGCGACCGGATCCGGCTGACCTGCGGCGCGAGCGTCGTGCAGGTCGCCGTCTCCCCGGCTCGTTCGGGGCAGGGCACCGTGCTCCGCTTCCACCAGGAACATCTCGCCGACGCCCGGGAGCGCGAGCGCCGCAGGGCGTATTGGCAGGCGGTGGCGGCCGAGCTGAAGGCCGCGCTCGGGCTGGACTGAGCCGGCCGGCGTCCGCCGGCGACTCAGCGGGCGCCCGCCGGCTGCGCCTCCTCCGCTGCGTTTCCTCCGCCTCCTCTGCCGTCTGGCGTCCTGGCCTCCTACGCGGCGCAGGCCGCGGCGGTCTCGTGCGACGGCGCGGCGAAGGGGCGGACGGTGAAGTCCCCGTGGCGCGACAGGGCTGACCGGGGCGGGGCATACCCGCCCGACAGCGTGGGCGTTATGCGACCAACGTCACGTCCTGAGCTGCCCGTTCCCGGCTTAACGTGGTGGGATGGACGTTTTGCCCCCCGGCGGGCCGCCCGGCTGCCCGCTGGTCGGTGTGGTCGCCACGTACATGCCCCGGCTCGTGGAGTTCTCCTTCGAGCCGGGGCTTGTCGCGGCCGTCGACCAGCATGCGGCGGCCGTGCGGGACGCTCTCGTGCCGCTGGTGCCCGCACCCCGCCGGCCCGGAGACGTCGGTCGCCCGGAGGCGATCGACGCGCTGCGGCGCGAGGACCTTGCCGACTACGTCCTCGGCTTCACCGACTGGCTCTCGGAGATCGACTGGTCCGAGCCGGTCGGCTACGACTTCGCGACGCTGCGGCTGACGGCGGTCTGCTGGCTGATCCGCGAGCACGATCTGCTCGCGGTCTGAACAGGACCGAACCGGCCGGTGACAGGCACCGGCCGGTTCGTCGTGACCCGCCGCCACGTCACATGGGATCCCGGCCGTTCCCCAGGGGAGGGCCTTCATCGGTGTCGCGCCCGCGGCCCGTGTCTCCGCCGCGGCCCATGTCGCGTCCGCGTCCCATGCCCTGGCCCCGGCCCATGTCCCGGCCGCCGCCCGCACGGCCCGTCCTGCCGCCGGTGCGTCCGGGTTGGCGCTCCGTGACGGGCTGGCCCGCTGCCGCGTCCGCACGCCCTCGCTGGTAGGCGGTGACGGTGTCCTTGGCGCGGCCCGATTCCGCCTCGGCGGTCGCGAGCCAGCGCTCCCAGCGTTCGCGCATCGGATTGATGAGCCCGCCGCCCACGCCGACGATCAGGATGCCCGCCATGGCGGCGAGCACGGCCGTGAGCACCGGGCCGGTGACCGAGGTGGCGATCTCGGCCTGGCTGAGGGCGGCGATCACACCGAGCGCCACAATGAAGCCCCAGGCCACGGTGGCGAGGACACGGCCGTAGGACGTCTGACCCAGTGCTCCCTGGATGATGTCGCGGGCCGCGCGCGCGATGGCCATGGCCACGACGACGATGACGCAGGCGACGATCGCCTTCGGGATCCAGGAGACGATCCCGTTGATCATCGTGCTGATCGGGTTGGGGCCGAAGACACCGAAGCCCAGCTGGAGCGCGATCAGCATGACCGCGTAGAAGAGAATCTTGCTGATGATCCCGGTGGCGTCGTATTTCGACCCTCCGAGGGTGTTCGATATGCCGCTGCGCTCGGCCATCCGCTCGAAGCCCACCTTGCGCAGCAGGCGATCGGCGGCCTTGGCGATCAGCTTGGCGACGAACCAGCCGATGATCAGGATCGCCACGAAAGCGATGAACTTCGGGATGAACCTGGCCACGGCCGTCCACGCGGCGCTGAAGCCTTGACCGAAGTCGACCGTTAGTGCGAGGTGTTGAGCCATGACGCACTCGCTCCACTCTTTGGGCCGACGCGGTCCGTGCGACCGGGGCCTGGACTTCCGGGGTAACACCGTTGGCCCAATGGCGGCCTGCGCCCAGAGGCGGGGCTGAGCTGTTCGAGTGGAAATTGCGTCCTGTCGGGCGTGGCGAGCGCGTGGTGCGGCGCCAGGTGTGCTCGCCCGCCCGTCGGTCAGCCGGTGGGCTCCGTCTGGGGTTCGTTGCGCGGCGTGCCGTCGGCGGTCGCGGCGGCGGGAGCGGCAGCCTGGGCGCCTGTGGCCACCGTCCCGGGTCCTGTCGTCGCCGTCGGCCCTGTCGGCACCGATGCGGATGTCGGCGTCGTCAGCGGCCCCGCGCCCGAGGCTGCGGCCCGGGCGGCGAGCCGCAGTGCCTCCGCCTTGTTCCGGCGGGCGGTGCGCAGCGCGTCCCACGTCAGGCACGACAGCGCCAGCCACACCAGCGCGAACCCGGCCCACCGCTCGGCGGGCATCGCCTCACGGAAGTACAGGATGCCCAGCGCGAACTGGAACACCGGCGCCAGGTACTGCAGCAGCCCCAGAGTGGACAGTGGCACTCGGATCGCCGCCGCCCCGAAGCAGACCAGTGGCGCGGCCGTCACGATGCCCGTCGCGGCGAGCAGCGCGGCATGCCCGGCTCCGTGCGCTCCGAAGGTCGCCGTGCCGTCGGCGCCGAGCCAGAGCAGGAAGGCGAGGGCCGGCAGGAACTGGATCGCGGTCTCGGCCGCCAGCGACTCCAGGCCGCCGATGTTGACCTTCTTCTTCACCAGACCGTAGATCGCGAACGAGAACGCGAGCGTCAGCGAGATCCACGGCGGCCTGCCGTAGCCGATCGCCAGGACCAGCACGGCCGCGAAGCCGATGGCGACGGCCGCCCATTGGGCCGTCCGCAGCCGTTCCTTGAGCAGCAGGACACCCATGGCGATCGTGACCAGCGGGTTGATGAAGTAGCCCAGCGAGGCCTCGACGACATGGCCCGAGTTCACGGCCCAGATGTAGACGCCCCAGTTGACGGTGATCACCGTAGCGGCGACGGCTATCAGGCCCAGCTTCCGGGGGCTGCGCAGCAGTTCGCGGATCCAGCCCCACTGCCTGAGCGCGAGCAGCGCGACCCCCACGACGGCCAGTGACCACACCATCCGGTGGGCGAGGATCTCGCCGGCGCCGGACGGTTTGAGCAGCGGCCAGAAAAGGGGGACCAGCCCCCACATCCCGTAGGCGCCGATCCCGTACAGCAGCCCTGCCCGCTGTTCGTTCTGCGACTTCACTGGCCCTCCTGTCCCACGCACGTCTTGTGAGAAGGTACGCCGAGCGGGGCCGGGGTGTCATGCCCGTATCGCCATACGGTCATGACCGATCTTGGTGGGCCACGAGTCCGGGAACAGGCCGGGGCACGCAAACGGGAGGCGGCATCCTTCGCCGCCTCCCGTCAGGGCCCGCTGTGGGTCAGCCGACGACCGTCCAGGTGTCGTTACCGGCGAGAAGCGTGGCCAGGTCGCCCTTGCCATCCCTCTCGACCGCGGTGTCGAGCTGGTCGGACATCAGGACGTCGTAGACCGGGCGCTCGACGCTGCGGAGCACGCCGATCGGGGTGTGGTGCAGCGTGTCGGCGTCGGCCAGGCGGGAGAGCGCGAAGGCCGTGGTCGGCGAGGTCGAGTGCGCGTCGTGGACCAGGATCCGCGACTCGTTCTCCGCCGTGACGGCGACGACCTCGAGGTCGCCCGTGGACGGGTCACGCACGACGCCCTTGTCCCTGTCGGCCCCGAAGCGGATGGGCTGCCCGTGCTCGAGACGGATGACGGCTTCCTGCGCCTGATCCTTGTCCTTCAGGATCTCGAAGGCGCCGTCGTTGAAGATGTTGCAGTTCTGGTAGATCTCCACGAGCGCCGTGCCCTGGTGCTCCGAGGCCTGGCGCAACACCTCGGTGAGGTGCTTCCGGTCGGAGTCCACGGTGCGGGCGACGAACGACGCCTCCGCGCCGATCGCCAGCGAGACCGGGTTGAAGGGCGCGTCGAGCGAGCCCATCGGCGTGGACTTGGTGATCTTGCCGACCTCCGAGGTCGGGCTGTACTGGCCCTTGGTGAGCCCGTAGATCCGGTTGTTGAACAGCAGGATCTTCAGGTTGACGTTGCGGCGCAGGGCGTGGATCAGGTGGTTGCCGCCGATGGACAGCGCGTCGCCGTCACCTGTGACGACCCAGACGGACAGGTCGCGCCGGGAAGAGGCCAGCCCCGTAGCGATGGCGGGCGCGCGACCGTGGATGGAGTGCATCCCGTAGGTGTTCATGTAGTAGGGGAAGCGGGAGCTGCAGCCGATGCCGGAGACGAAGACGATGTTCTCCTTCGCCAGGCCCAGCTCGGGCATGAAGCCCTGCACCGCGGCGAGGACCGCGTAGTCGCCGCAGCCGGGGCACCAGCGCACTTCCTGGTCGGACTTGAAGTCCTTCATCGACTGCTTGGCCTCGGCCTTGGGCACGAGCTTGAGCGCCTCAGTCATCGATGGCCTCCTTGAGCGCGGTGGCGAGCTGCTCCGCCTTGAACGGCATGCCGTTGACCTGGTTGAAGGAGCGTGCGTCGACCAGGTACTTCGCCCGGATCAGGGTGGCGAGCTGGCCGAGATTCATCTCGGGCACGACGACCTTGTCGTACTGCTTCAGCATCGGGCCGAGGTTCTTCGGGAACGGGTTGAGGTGGCGCAGATGGGCCTGCGCGATGGCGATGCCGGCCGCACGCAGACGACGCACCGCGGCGGTGATCGGCCCGTACGTGGAGCCCCAGCCGAGCACGAGCGTGTCGGCGCCGTCCGGGTCGTCGACCTCGACGTCCGGCACCTCGATGCCGTCGATCTTGGCCTGGCGGGTGCGGACCATGAAGTCGTGGTTCGCCGGGTCGTACGAGATGTTGCCCGTGCCGTCCTGCTTCTCGATGCCGCCGACGCGGTGCTCGAGCCCCGGCGTGCCCGGCACGGCCCAGGGGCGGGCCAGGGTCTGCGGGTCGCGCTTGTAGGGCCAGAACACCTCGGTGCCGTCGGACAGCTCGTGGTTGGGGCCGGTCGCGAACTGGACCCGCAGGTCGGGCAGCTCGTCGAGATCCGGGATCCGCCACGGCTCCGAACCGTTCGCCAGGTAGCCGTCGGAGAGCAGGAACACGGGTGTGCGGTACGTGAGCGCGATCCGCGCTGCGTCCAGGGCCGCGTCGAAGCAGTCCGCCGGCGTGCGCGGCGCCACGACCGGCACCGGTGCCTCGCCGTTGCGGCCGTACATCGCCTGGAGCAGGTCAGCCTGCTCCGTCTTCGTCGGCAGGCCCGTCGACGGGCCGCCGCGCTGGATGTCGACGACCAGCAGGGGAAGCTCGAGGGAAACGGCGAGACCGATGGTCTCCGATTTCAGCGCCACGCCCGGACCGGAGGTCGTGGTGACCGCGAGGGAGCCGCCGAACGCGGCACCCAGCGCCGCCCCGATGCCCGCGATCTCGTCCTCCGCCTGGAAGGTCCGCACGCCGAAGTTCTTGTGGCGGCTGAGTTCGTGCAGGATGTCGGAGGCCGGGGTGATCGGATAGGAGCCCAGGTAGAGCGGCAGATCCGCCTGCCGGCTTGCGGTGATCAGGCCGTACGACAGGGCCAGGTTGCCGGAGATGTTGCGGTAGGTGCCCGTCGGGAACGCCGTGCTCGCCGGAGCGACCTCGTAGGAGACCGCGAAGTCCTCCGTGGTCTCGCCGAAGTTCCAGCCGGCCCGGAAGGCGGCGATGTTCGCCTCGGCGATGGTCGGCTTCTTGGCGAACTTCTGTCGCAGGAAGCGCTCCGTGGCCTCCGTGGGCCGGTGGTACATCCAGCTCAGCAGGCCGAGCGCGAACATGTTCTTGCTGCGCTCCGCCTCCTTGCGGGACAGCCCGAAGTCCTTCAGCGCCTCGATCGTCAGCGTCGTCAGCGGCACCGGGTGCACCTGGTAGGCGGACAGCGACCCGTCCTCGAGTGGGGAGGTCTCGTATCCGACCTTCGCCATGGCCCGCTTCGCGAACTCGTCCGTGTTGACGATGATCTCGCCGCCGCGCGGCACATCGCCGATGTTCGCCTTCAGCGCGGCGGGGTTCATCGCGACCAGCACGTTCGGTGCGTCGCCGGGGGTCAGGATGTCGTGGTCGGCGAAGTGCAGCTGGAAACTCGAGACACCCGGCAGCGTCCCGGCAGGCGCCCGGATCTCGGCCGGAAAGTTCGGAAGGGTGGAGAGGTCGTTGCCGAAGGATGCCGTCTCCGCGGTGAACCGGTCACCGGTGAGCTGCATGCCGTCCCCGGAGTCACCCGCGAAACGGATGATCACCCGGTCCAGACGGCGGATCTCCTTGTCGCCGGCGCGCCTGCGCTGCTCTCCGACGAGGGCCTCATCGGACCCGTTGACCTCATCGGCCTGCTCGGCCGGGCTACTGACCTGGCTGGTCACTGAACTGGACCTCCCTCGAGGCGGTTCCTCGGGCCCGACCGGCCCACCGGCCGGCCCATTGGCAACCCTACGACGGTAAGGGTGGCCTTCCCCGGACCGCTCACATGTCGGACGTCCTGCCGAGACGCCGCGACGTCTGTCTTGTCCTGCCTTCTGTGTAACCCGGACTTCCGGGAAGACGTTCCCGGTTCATTCTTTGGGCCTGGGGCTAATGCGCCACTCGACGGCCGACGGTGTGTCGGTGGAGCCCCCGTATCCACTCCGCCACCGAGTGGATCCGGTCGGTCATTTCGTGGCATTCGGGTGACTCGGGACATCAGGACGTGTAGGTGGGTGGTCACGAATTCAAATAAGTCAGCACCGCGAGCACGCGACGATGGTCGCCCTCGCTGGGGGACAGTCCCAGCTTCAGGAAGATGTTGCTTACATGCTTCTCCACGGCCCCGTCGCTCACCACGAGCTGCTTGGCGATCGCCGAGTTCGTGCGGCCCTCGGCCATCAGCCCGAGCACCTCCCGCTCGCGGGGCGTGAGGCCGACGAGCACGTCCTGCTTACGGCTCCGGCCCAGCAGCTGCGCCACCACCTCGGGGTCGAGCGCGGTACCGCCCTGGGCGACCCGCACCACGGCGTCCACGAACTCGCGCACCTCGGCCACCCGGTCCTTGAGCAGATAGCCCACGCCCCGGGTGCTGCCGGCGAGCAGTTCCGTGGCGTACTGCTCCTCCACGTACTGCGACAGGACCAGCACGCCGACGCCGGGATGCTCCCGCCGCAGCTGCACAGCGGCCCGCACGCCCTCGTCGGTGTGCGTGGGTGGCATCCGTACGTCCGCGACCACGACGTCCGGCAGCGCGTCCTGCGCCGCAAGGGCGTCGACCGTCTTGAGCAGGGCCTGCGCGTCACCCACTCCGGCGACCACATCGTGTCCCCGGTCGGTCAGCAGCCGGGTCAGGCCCTCCCGAAGCAGTACGGAATCCTCGGCGATGACCACCCGCACTCTGTCCTCCACAACCCTGTAGCCCCCCTGTAGATGTGCTTCCCGAGCCTTGAGCCCACCAGCATTCCAGGATCAGGACAGGCTCGGGGCCGGGCCGCGGTTTTCCCGGTCACCGCGCCGGGGGACGCAGAAACGGGGGTGGGGGTTGCCCTGGTTGCTGCGGGTTCGGCGGGTTGCCACGAGGGGCAGCCGGCCGGTGCGGCCGGTCCGGTGTTCGCCCGTGTCGGCCGTGCGACACGGCGTGCGGTTCAGGCACGGCCGTGCGGTTCAGCCGCGCCAGGGGAGTTCCGCCGTCACCGTCGTCGGGCCTCCGGCAGGGGAGTCCACGGCCAGGACGCCGTCCACCGCGCTCAGCCGTTCCGCGAGACCGGCCAGCCCGCTGCCGGCCGCCGTGTCGGCCCCGCCCCTGCCGTCGTCCACGACCTGGAGCATCAGCCGGTCGGCCGACCGCCACACGTCAACGGAGGCGCGGGTGGCGCGAGCGTGCTTGCTGACGTTCTGCAGCAGCTCGGAGACCGTGAAGTAGGCGATGCCCTCTATGGCGGGCGCCGGCCGCCGGTCCAGGTCGACCTCGACCGTCACGGGCACGGCGCAGCGTGACGCTACGGAGGAGAGTGCGGCGTCCAGGCCGCGGTCGGTCAGTACGGCGGGGTGGATTCCGCGGGCCAGGTCCCGGAGCTCCTGCAGGGCGACCTTCACCTCGCCGTGCGCCTCGTCCACCATCCGTGCGGCGGCCTCCGGGTCCTGCGCCAGCTTCTCCTTCGCGAGCCCGAGATCCATGGCGAGGGCGACGAGCCGGGCCTGCGCGCCGTCGTGCAGGTCGCGTTCGATACGGCGCAGGTCGGCGGCCGCCGTGTCCACGACGACGCCACGGTCCGACTCCAGCTCCACGACACGGGTCGCGAGGCGGGACGGCCCGAGCAGCCCGGCCACGAACAGGCGGTCGACGCTGGTCAGAGCACGCATGATCCACGGGGTGGCGATCGTGAGCACGAGGCCGACGGCGCTGGTGGCGGCGATCTCGAGGGGGGTGTCGAGGTAGAAGTTGTGCGTCCCGTCCCCGTACAGCTGCAGACCGTCCACGCCGCCCCACATCGGGAACGCCCACTGCCACAGCGGGTACAGCAGCAGCGCCCAGCCGGTCACCCACAGGGTCACGGCGACGCAGAAGCCGAAGACGGCCCACGGGAAGTGGATGAGCGCGTAGAGAAGGTGACGCCAGGACGCCCCGCTCTTGAGGATGCCGCCCATCCAGGCCGCGACGCCTTTGTTATTGGGGCCCAGAGTGCTCCGCACCGGCTCCGGCGCGGCAACGTCCAGCCCGAGCAGCGCCCGAGCTCGTGCCCGCTCCAGGGCGCCGAAACCGCGCAGGCCGGCAAGGCCGGCCGCGAATACGGGGATCCCCAGGAACGTGACGAGCAGTCCGGCGCCCAACGAGGTCATGGTGACCGCGAACGTGAAGACCGCGGTGGCGAGGGGCAGGCTGAGCACCAGATACCCGAACTCGCGCCAGGCCCGGCCCTCGAAGGGAGCGCGCAGTACGGGAGGGAAGAAGTGTTCCCGGGGTACCGGGGGACCGTATCCGTAATCCGTGCTGGCCATCGAAGTCGTCCGTTCTGCGGGGCGGCGTTCTGGGGGGCGCGCTGTCATGTCCTCAAGCCTGCTGTGACGGGGCGACGTGCACCATGCGGCCGGTAGCCGTCTTGGGCGGGGGGTTTTCCCCACCACGCCGCGGGGGCTGGGTGGCGCCCGGCGTCGGGATCGCGTTCATGGCGGGGGCGGCGGGGTGGCGGGGCGGCCTGCCGGGGTCGCGTTCGTGGCGGGGCGGCGGGGGCGCGGCCGGGTCGGGCAGGCGGGGCGGCGGATCGCCGGGGCGCCGGACGCGTTCATGGCGGGGGCGGGAAGGACGAGCCACGGCGCGTTCAGGCGCGGGCCCGGAGCTCCTCGCGTTCCCGCCACGGCAGCTCCGCCGTGACCGTCGTCGGCCCGCCGACGGGCGAGTCCAGGGCGAAGACTCCGTCCACCGCGCCCAAACGCTCCGCCAGCCCGGCCATGCCCGTGCCTCCGTCCAGCCGGGCCCCGCCCCTGCCGTCGTCCACGACCTGGAGCATGAGCCGGTCGGCCGACCGCCACACGTCAACGGAGGCGTGCGTGGCGCGAGCGTGCTTGCTGACGTTCTGCAGCAGCTCGGAGACGGTGAAGTAGGCGATGCCTTCGATTGCCGCGGCGGGTCGCGTGTCCATGTCGACGGTGACCGTCACCGGAGCAGTACAGCGCGACGCGACGGAGGAGAGCGCGGCGTCCAGGCCGCGGTCGGTCAGTACGGCGGGGTGGATCCCACGGGCCAGGTCACGCAGTTCCTTGAGCGCGAGCTTCACCTCGCCGTGCGCCTCGTCCACCATGGTCGCCGCTGCGTCCGGGTCCTCCAGGAGCTTCTCCTTGGCGAGGCCCAGCCCCATGGCCAGGGCCACCAGCCGGGCCTGGGCGCCGTCGTGCAGGTCGCGTTCGATACGGCGCAGGTCCGCGGAGGCCGTGTCGACGACCACGCCACGGTCGGACTCCAGCTCGGCGATGCGCCGTTCCAGATCGTCGGAGGGCGACAGCAGCCCCCGCACCATCGCGCGGTCGGCGTTGGACAGCCCCCGCGCGATGAAGGGCAGTACGGGCCAGAGCACGAACAGGCTCACCACCATGACGGTGAAGGTGAAGACGCCCCAGGGCAGCCGGATCACCGAGTACAGCACGGTGCGCCAGGCCACCGGATCCTTCAGGTGGGACCACACCCAGGTGATCAGGCCCCTGCCGCGCGAAGGCCCGAACAACGGGCTCGGCTCGTCGACCCGTACGCCGAGCAGCGCACGGGCCCGTGCCCGCTCCGCCCGTCCGAGCATGCGTGCACCCGCGAGCCCGAGTGCCAGCAGGGGCAGGCCGATCACCGTCACGGAGAGCCCGGCGCCGACGCTGACCGTGACCGTCGCATAGACGAACGCGAGCAGAGCGGCCGGGAGGTTGCCGAGCAGATGCGCGATCTCTTTCCGCGTATGGCGGTCGAAGACGAAGCGCGCAGAGGGCGGCCGGTCGTTGTCGGGGGCGGTGATGCTCGCGGTCATGGAGGCCAGCCTGCCGGGCGGGGCCGTCGCACGCCATGGGGTACATGGGTGGGGGCGAAGTAGGGATAACCCCACCCGGGGTCGACCGATGCGTGACACAACTGCTTACCCTCTCTTTAGCAGGGCCTAGACTCCCGTGCGTACCGATCGACAGGGAGCGAGGGGCGGACGTGCCGGAACCGACCGTAGTCGTCCTCGCGGCGGACTACTTCGAGAGCTACTCAGTCGTCGGGCTGCTCGCGCTGATCGGCGTGCTGTTCGTCGCCGTTGCCTTCACCGCCGGCCGGCTGTTGCGGCCCGTCGTCCCGACGCCCGAGAAAATGCTCACGTACGAGTGCGGAGTCGACCCGGTCGGCGAGGGCTGGGCGCACACCCAGGTCCGTTATTACGTCTACGCCTTCCTGTACGTGATCTTCGCGATCGACTCGATCTTCCTCTTCCCGTGGGCGACGGTCTTCGCCGCCGACGGATACGGCGCGACAACTCTCGTGGAGATGTTCATCTTCCTCGGTTTCCTGGCCGTGGGACTGCTCTACGCATGGAAGAAGGGGGTCCTGACATGGACGTGACCCCGACCCCGCCCACCGAGCCGAACACGGCCCCGGCTCCTGCTCCGGAGCTGCTTCCGGAGCCGCGGCGACTGGGAGCACTCGCGCGGCTGGCGCCCGAACCGATGAAGGTGGTCCTCAACTGGGGCCGCCGCTACAGCCTCTGGGTCTTCAACTTCGGACTGGCCTGCTGCGCCATCGAGTTCATCGCGGCCTCGATGGCACGCCACGACTTCATCCGGCTCGGGGTGATCCCCTTCGCACCGGGACCGCGCCAGGCGGACCTGATGATCGTGTCCGGCACGGTGACGGACAAGATGGCGCCGGCGGTGAAGCGTCTGTACGAGCAGATGCCCGAGCCCAAGTACGTCATCTCCTTCGGCGCCTGTTCCAACTGCGGTGGCCCGTACTGGGACTCGTACTCCGTCACCAAGGGCGTCGACCAGATCATCCCCGTCGACGTCTACGTACCCGGCTGCCCTCCCCGCCCGGAGGCGCTGCTGCAGGGAATCCTGAAGCTCCAGGAGAAGATCGCTCGAGAGTCGCTCGGGGAGCGCTACGGACACGGTGGGAAGAACGCCGGCGTCCGCCCCTCCGCCACGGCCCTGACAAGCGGGCTGGTCACGCCGCCTCCGACGCCCGGCGACGCCGAGGGGGCGACGCGGTGAACCAGTACGACCGGCTTCCCGACGCCGTCACCGAGATCTTCGGCGAGGAGGCGACGGCCGAGCGGGCCTACGACCTGCTCACGGTCGACGTCCCCGCCGGCTCCTGGATCGCGGCCCTGGAGATCGCACGCGACAAGCTGGGCTGCACCTATTTCGACTGGCTCAGCGCAGTCGACGAGCCCGGTACCGGCTTCCGCGTCTGCGCGCACGTCGTCTCGCTGGAGGGCCGCGCCGTGCGGCGGCTGCTGGTGCGCACGACCGTTCCGCACACGGCTCCGTCGCTGCCGACCGCGGTCGAGATCTACGCGGGCGCGAGCTGGCACGAGCGCGAGACCCACGAGATGTTCGGTGTCGACTTCACCGGCCACCCCCACCAGGCACCGCTGCTGCTGCCGGACGGCTTCGAAGGCCACCCGCTGCGCAAGGACTTCGTGCTGGCCGCCCGGGTCGCCAAGGCGTGGCCGGGCGCGAAGGAACCGGGTGAGTCGGGGCACGGCGGGCCGAAGCGCCGCCAGATGCTGCCGCCGGGTGTCCCGGACCCGAACGAGTGGGGCCCCCTCAAGGGCCAGCTCCCGCCCGCCCCCGCCCGCCCCGCCCGCACACCCCGCGCCGCCGGAGCCGCGGCAGCGGCGGGCGAACGCCCGCCGCGTCGCACGCGGAGCGCGAGCGAGGGCTCGGCGTCGCAGGGTGGGGCGGCTCCCGCCGCTCCACGCCGCTCCCGCAGCGCGAGTGAGGGCTCGGCGTCGCAGAGTGGGGCAGCCGCTGGGGAGCCGCAGGCCCCGGCCGCTCCGCGCCGCGCGCAGAGCGCGGGCGAGGGGTCGGCGAGCCTGCGCAGCCCGCGGGACACGACGCCGGCCGAGCCGGCCGGAACGCCCGAGACGCCGACTCCCTCGCAGACGAAGAACGCGGAAGCAACGACTCCGTCGCAAACGCCGGAGAAGCCCGAGGCGTCCCAGGCGTCCCCGGCGCCGGACGCGGCCGCCACGCCGCCGTCCAGCGAGGCGTCCAAGGCGTCGCAGCCCTCCGGTTCGGAGGCCGGGGCCACGGATTCGACCCCGACCCCGGCCACGCCGTCACGCTCCCGCAGCGCCGACGCGCCCTGGCACCACGCCCGGCCGGCGTTCGACGACTCGGACTCCGCAGCGACGCCCCCCGACGCAGGCGCAGCGGAACCGCCGGCACCCGCCGGCCCTGCGGCGGCCGACGACGCCACTGCGCCCGAGGCGGCCGACGAAGCCGCCGGCCCTGAGCCGGCGGACGAAACCCGTGCCCCCAAGGCACCCGAGCAGCCCCGTGCCCCGAAGGCGCCCGAGCAACCCCCTGCCCCCGAGACGGCGGCCGAAGCCACTGAGCCCACCGCGGCAGAGGAACCCGCTGTCCCCGCCGCGGCAGAGGAACCCGCCGCCCCCGAGGGCGACTCCCCAGAAACCGAGACCCCCCGGCCCGCGACCGGGTCCACCGATGGGCCCGAGGGCGAGCCGAACCGACCTGCCGGAGGCGAGCCCGCGTGAACGACGCACTGGACGTCGCCCTCCGGCTCATCGTCGTTTTCGCCGTGTTCCTCGTTCTCCCCCTTGTCATCGGGCAGACCGAGCACAAGGTGATGGCCCACATGCAGGGCCGTCTCGGCCCCATGTACGCCGGCGGGTTCCACGGATGGGCCCAGCTCGTCGCGGACGGTGTGAAGTTCGCGCAGAAGGAGGATGTGGTCCCGGCCGACGCCGACCGCCGCGTCTTCCAACTCGCTCCCGCCGTCGCGCTCCTGCCCTACCTCCTCGTACTCGTCGCGATCCCGATCGGACCGGACGAGGGCGCGGTCGGTCAGGTCGTCGACGCCGGCATCTTCTTCGTCCTGGCCGTCATGGGCGTCGGTGTGCTCGGCTCGCTCATGGCGGGCTGGGCCTCGGCCAACAAGTTCTCCCTGCTGGGCGGTCTGCGCACGGCGGCCCAGTTGCTCGCCTACGAGCTGCCGATGCTGCTGACCGCCGCCTCCGTCGCGATGGCGGCCGGCACGGTCTCCCTGCCGGGCATCCTGAATGCCTTCGAGTGGTGGTGGCTGCCCTGGCAGATCGTGGGTGCCATCGTGTTCTTCGTCGCCGGCCTCGCCGAGCTGCAGCGCCCTCCCTTCGACATGCCGGTCGCGGACTCCGAGATCATCTTCGGCGCGTACACCGAGTACACCGGCCTGCGCTTCGCGCTCTTCCTGCTCGCCGAGTACGCCGGAATCGTCGTGCTGTGCGGTCTGACCACCGTCCTCTTCCTCGGCGGTTGGCACGGTCCGTTCGGCGCGGACGGTCTCGGCTGGGTGTGGACCCTCCTCAAGACCGCCGTGCTCGCCTTCATCGTCATCTGGCTGCGCGTGACCTACCCCCGGATGCGCGAGGACCAGCTGCAGAAGCTCGCCTGGACCGTCCTCGTCCCACTCGCCCTCGCCCAGATCGCCCTCACCGGCATCGTCAAGGTGGTGATCTAGTCGTGTCCCCGATCCCCGGATCCGGTCTCGCCAAGGGCCTGGCCGTCACCCTGCGGACGATGACCAAGAAGACCGTCACCGCGCAGTACCCCGACGTCCAGCCCCAACTCCCGCCCCGCACGCGCGGCGTGATCGGGCTGTTCGAGGAGAACTGCACGGTCTGCATGCTCTGCGCCCGCGAGTGCCCCGACTGGTGCATCTACATCGACTCCCACAAGGAGACGGTCCCGGCCGCCGCCCCTGGCGGCAGGGAGCGCAGCCGTAACGTCCTCGACCGGTTCGCCATCGACTTCTCCCTCTGCATGTACTGCGGTATCTGCATCGAGGTGTGTCCTTTCGACGCGCTGTTCTGGTCGCCCGAGTTCGAGTACGCGGAGACGGACATCCGCGAACTCACCCACGAGCGCGACAAGCTCCGCGAGTGGATGTGGACCGTTCCGGCACCGCCCGCGCTGGACCCCGGCGCGGAGGAGCCGAAGGAGATCGCCGCGGCCCGCAAGGCGGCGGAGAAGCTGGCAGCTGCGCAAGCGGACGCCACGCCTCCGACGGCCCCGTCCGCCCAGCAGGGCACGCCGGGCCACGCGGCCCCGTCCGTCCCGGAGGCCCGGGAGGACACGCCGCCGCCCGGCGAACGCCCCACCGGGGACGAAGACGGCCCGGCCTCGGGTCAGGGAGGTCCGGCATGACGCTCGCCGCCGCCGCGACGCACGGGTTCCTGTCCCCCACGGGGGTCGAGATCGCCTTCCTGCTCGTGGGCATCGCCACGCTCGGCGCGGCGGTCATCACCGTCACGACCAGGCAACTGGTGCACGCCGCCCTGTGGCTGGTCGTGGCGCTCGGTGGCCTCGCCGTGGAGTACCTCCTGCTCACCGCCGAGTTCATCGCGTGGGTGCAGGTCCTGATCTACGTCGGTTCGGTGGTTGTCCTCCTTCTTTTCGGGCTGATGCTCACCAAGGCACCCATCGGCCGCTCACCCGATGCCGACTCCGGCAACCGAGTGGTCGCTCTCGCTGTGGCGCTCGCCGCCGCGGCGTCCCTGGTCTGGGTCGTCGTCGACGCCTTCCGCACTACCTGGATCGACCTCGACGGGCCGGTCCAGGGGTCCACCAAGGTGTCCGGTGAGATCCTCTTCCGGCACTGGGTGCTGCCGTTCGAGGCGCTCTCCGTACTGCTGCTCGCCGCACTCGTCGGCGCGATCGTCCTGTCCCGCAGGGACGCAGAGCCGGCCGCCACGCCCCCCACCGGCGGTGCGGACCGAACGGCCCGAGAGGGGAACAGCTGATGCACCTCGCCTATCCAGCCGTGCTGGCCGTGCTCCTCTTCAGCGTCGGCCTGTACGGGGTGCTCGCCCGCCGCAACGCGATCCTCGTCCTGATGTCCGTCGAGCTGATGCTCAACGCGGTCAACCTCAACCTCGTGGCCTTCGACGTGTGGCTGCGCGACACCCTGCACGCCGGCCAGGCTCTCACTCTGTTCACCATCGCCATCGCCGCGGCGGAGATCGGTATCGGCCTGGCGATCGTGCTCATGGTGTACCGCAACCGCGGCAGTTCGGACGTCGACCGTCTCCGCGACACCGCGGAAACGGCGGACGGTCCCGAAGGCCCCGGCGCCGGCCACGGTGATGCCGGCGAGACACCCCCAGACCGCGAGGAGAAGGCCGAGGCCACCGCGTGACCACCACGACCCTCGCCGTCCTCGTACCCCTCCTTCCTTTCCTGGGTGCCGTCGCCGGACTGCTGCTCGGTCGCAGCGCACCGGGCTTCGTGCGTCCGCTGGCCGTGCTGCCGACGCTCGCCGCGGCCGTGCTCGCCGTCCTCGTCGCCGTGCGCCAGGACGGCGGCAAGGCGATCGCCGCCTCGACGCAGCTCACGCCCACCGGCTCGATCCCGATCGACCTCGCCCTGTACCTCGACGGTTTCGCCGTCCTCGCGGCCGTCCTGGTCGGTGTCGTCGCCTCGTGCGTGCAGATCTACTCGACGGGCTACCTGCGCGACGACCCGCGCTACCCCTCGTACGCCGCTCTCGTCTCGCTGTTCACCTCCGCGATGCTGCTCGTCGTCTACTCCGGCGACCTGATGGTGCTGCTGGTCGGCTGGGAGATCATGGGCATCTGCTCGTACTTCCTCGTCGGCCACTACTGGGAGACGCCCGAGGCACGCGCCGCCTCCCTCAAGGCGTTCCTGGTCACCAAGCTCGGCGATGTCCCCTTCCTGATCGGTCTGTTCGCGCTCGCGGCCGACGCAGGCACCTTCCGGATCACCGGGATCCTCGGGGCCGTCGCCGCCGGCGCCGTCGAGCACCCCACTCTCATCGCCCTGCTGCTCCTCGCGGGCGTGGCGGGCAAGTCGGCGCAGTTCCCGCTGCACACCTGGCTGCCCGACGCGATGGCGGGCCCCACCCCCGTCTCCGCGCTGATCCACGCCGCGACGATGGTCGCGGCCGGTATCTACTTCGTGGCCCGGCTCCTTCCTCTCTTCGCGGCCTCCGCGGCCGCCATGACCGTGCTTGCCGTGATGGCTGCCGTGACGATGGTCGGCTCGGCGCTCGCCGCGCTCGCCCAGGACGACATCAAGCGGGTCCTCGCCTACTCGACCATCGGCCAGCTCGGCTACATGTCGGGTGCCCTGGCCGTCGGAGACCGAGGCGCCGCTGTCTTCCACCTCCTGTCCCACGGTGCGTTCAAAGCGCTGCTCTTCCTCGCCGCCGGCGTGATCATCCACGCCGCCGGCACCAACTCGCTCGCCGCCATGTCGCGTATGAGCGGACTCGCCAAGCGCGTCCCCGACGCGTACTGGACGATGACCGTCGCGCTTCTCGCCCTCGCCGCGATCCCGCCCTTCGCCGGCTTCTTCTCCAAGGAAGCCGTCCTCGTGGCCGCCGAGCACACCGCTCTCGGCGACTCGGTCGTCGCGCCCACCGCCGCCGGCTGGTTCGTGCTCGTCGCCGCTCTGGTGACCGCCCTTCTCACCGCCGCATACGCGATCCGGCTGTGGCTGCTCGCCTTCCGGGGACGCGGCACCGAGGCCCCCGACCACGGCCGGCAGCCCATCGCGATGACCAGCGTGCTGTGGGTGCTCGCCGTCCCGTCGCTCGCCTTCGGGCTGACCGCCGGCGGTCTGCCCCGCTGGTTCGACGGCCACGAACTCGCCCCGACCCTCACCACCGCCGTCCTCGGCACCGGTGTCGCCCTCGTCGGTGGGCTGATCACCTACGCAGCCTGGCGGCACTCCACCGCGGTCACCGCCCCTCCCCCAATCGGCGCGGTCGCGGCGCACCCGGACGCCGAACCTGCCGTTTCCGAGGCAGAGGCAATCGCCACCCACAAGCCCGCCTACGGCGACATCGCCGCGGCCCCCGATCCGGCCGACCCGGCCCGGCTGCTGCTCGGCCCACTCCACCGGCACGCCGCCGCGGGCTTCCACGTCGACGCGCTCTACACCGCGATGTTCGTCCGTCCCGTCCGGGCGGCCGCCCAGTTGGTCAGCTTCCTGGACCGTGAGGTCGTCGACACCTATGTACGTGGCTCCGGCACGGGCACGCGCTGGCTCGGCGCGGCGGTCCGCCGCGCGCAGACCGGCAACGTGCAGACCTACCTGAGCGCGCTGCTCGCCGGCTCCGTCGTCCTGGCGATCGCCGCCGTCGTCCTTTCCAACGTCAACGCCGGATCGTGAGCCGTGATCGATATCAGCGCGTCCGTGATGCAGTTCCTTCTCGCGTTCATCGTCGTCGGCCCGCTCGTCGGAGCCGCCGCCGCCCTGCTGCCCGCCCCGCCCGGGTTGCGCGGCAGCGGTCCGGACCAGGCGGTTCTACGGCACGGCGTGACCGTCACGGGCGCGGTCCTGGTCGCGGCCGTGGTCCTGGCGCTCGGCTTCGACCACGACCAACCGTCGAAGATGCAGGCCACGACGGACATCAGCTGGATCCCGGCACTCGATGTGCGGATCCACCTCGGCGTCGACGGCATCTCGCTCCCCCTTCTGGTTCTTTCGGCGCTGCTGACCTTCCTCTGCGCGCTCTACAGCTACTTCAAAATGCCTGCGGGCCCGTCCCCGAAGGCGTTCGTCGCCCTGCTTCTCGTCCTGGAGTCCGGCACTCTGGCGACCTTCGCCGTCCTCGACCTGCTGCTGTTCTTCCTGGCCTTCGAGATCGTGCTCATCCCGATGTACTTCCTCATCGCCCGCTGGGGCGGAGAGGCGAGGCAGCCTGCCGCCTGGAAGTTCATCCTCTACACACTGCTCGGCTCGGTCGTCATGCTGCTCGGCCTCCTGCTCATCGGGCTGAAGGCCGGCACATTCGACATGGTGGCACTCGCCACTGACAACGGTCGGGGACTCACAGCATCCGTGCAGGTCATCGCCGTTCTGGCGATCGGTCTCGGCCTCGCGGTGAAGACGCCGATGTGGCCGTTGCACACCTGGCTGCCCGACGCCCACACCGCCGCTCCGACGGTTGGCTCCGTCCTCCTCGCGGGCGTCCTGCTGAAAATGGGAACGTACGGTTTCGTCCGTATCGTGCTGCCGATCGCGCCCGACGGCATGCGCGCTTTCGCGCCGTACCTCGCCGCGTTCGCCGTCGTCGGCATCATCTACGGCTCCCTCGCCTGCCTCGCCCTCGCGAGGAGCGGCGCGGGCGGCGACCTGAAGCGGCTCATCGCGTACTCGTCCGTCGGCCACATGGGCTTCGTGCTGCTCGGCATCGCGACGATGACGCCCACCGGCGTGAACGGTGCCCTCTTCGCCAACATCGCCCACGGCCTCATCACCGGACTGCTGTTCTTCCTCGTCGGCGCGGTCAAGGACCGCTATGGCACTGCCGACCTCGATGCCCTCGCCGGTGCGACGGGCGCCGCGCTGTACGGCCGCGCACCCCGCCTCGGCGGTCTGCTCGCCTTCGCCGCGGTCGCGTCGCTGGGGCTGCCGGGACTCGCGGGCTTCTGGGGCGAGATGCTCACCCTGTTCGGGGCGTTCGATCCTGCCGACGGCCTCAGCCGCCCCGCGTTCCTCACCTTCATGGCGGTCGGCGCCTTCGGCACCCTGCTCACGGCCGCGTACCTGCTCGTCGTCGTGCGGCGTGTGTGCATGGGAGCGAGGCCGCCGGCGGACCGGGCCGAGGCCGAGCCGCTCTCCGATGTCCGGGGGTACGAGTTCGCCGCCTGGACGCCGCTCGTCGCCCTCACCGTCCTCGCCGGCCTGTGGCCCGCGGCCCTCCTCGGCCTCACCGACCCGGCCGTGCAGAAGCTCCTCGCAGGAGGCAAGTCGTGACCGTGGCAGCAGACAGCGTCACCAGCCTCGTCCAGTCCGTCGACTGGGCCGCCGTCGCGCCGCCCACGATCACGGCGGTCGTCGCCCTGATCGTCCTGGTCGCCGATCTCTTCATCGACCAACGGCGCAAGCCGCTGCTGGGCGTCGCCGCCGTCACCGGTCTTGTCGCCTCGCTGCTCGCGCTCGTGCCGCTCCGCAAGGGCGACCGTTCCACCTTCTGCCTGACCGACAACGCAGCGGCCTGCAGCTACACCGCCGACCACTTCACCCTGGTGATCCAGTTCCTGGTGTTCGGCGGCGCACTGTTGACTGCACTGCTCTCCCTCACCGAGACGCGGAGGAAGCTCCCGGCAGGAGAGTTCTGGTTCCTGCTGCTCTCCTCCGCGGCGGGAGCGGCGCTGCTGCCCGCCTCACGCGACCTCGCCACCCTGGTGGTCGCGCTGGAGGTCGCCTCGCTTCCGGCGTTCGCGCTGGTCGGTCTCAGGCGGGGCGACCGGCTCTCCAGCGAAGCCGCGCTGAAGTTCTTCCTGTCATCCGTCGCCGCGACGGCCGTGACGCTGCTGGGCGTCAGTTTCGTGTACGCCACGACCGGAACCATGCACCTCACCCAGGTCGCCGCGGGTCTCGAGGACGTGCCCGGCCAGCTGGACACGCTCGCCAAGGCGGGTGTCGCGCTGACTCTTGTCGGCTTCGCCTTCAAGACGGCCGCGGTGCCCTTCCACTTCTGGGTGCCCGACACCTACGTGGGAGCGCCGCTGCCCATCGCGGGCTACCTGTCCGTCGTGGGCAAGGCCGTCGGCTTCACCGGGCTCATCCTGGTGACCGTCATCGCCTTCCCCGGATACGCCGACATCTGGGGCCCCGCCCTCGCCGTCCTCGCCGCCCTGACGATGACCGCCGGCAATGTCGCGGCCCTGCGCCAGTCGGCGACACGCGCGTGGAGCGCGGTCCGCCTCCTGGCCTGGTCCTCCGTGGCGCAGGCCGGCTACCTGCTGGTCCCGATCGCCGCCGCTGCCTACTCCAGCGATGTCCAGATCGGTGCGACGGTCGCGTACGCCTTGATGTACGCCGTGGTGAACCTGGGCGCCTTCGCGGTGGCCGCCCTCGTGGCCCGCACCCGGCCGCTGAACCGGATCTCCGACTACCGGGGCCTGTACGCCACACGCCCGCTCACGGCCCTCGCCATGGGCTTCTTCCTGCTCTGCCTGGCGGGACTCCCGCCGGGCATCGTGGGCCTCTTCGCCAAGGTGACCGTCTTCTCCGCGGCCGTCGACGCCGGCCTCGGCTGGCTGGCCGTCGTCATGGGCGTCAACGTGGTGATCGCCCTGTACTACTACTTGCAGTGGACGGCGGTCCTGTTCCGCGCCCCCGAGGCGGCGGAAACGGCGGCGGAACCCACCAGGAGGCGCACCCCCGCCTCGGTCACTGTCGCCGTGGCCCTGGCGGCGGCCGCCGGTGTCGTGCTCTCCGGATACCCCCAGCTGGTCCTGCGCTTCGCCGCCACCAGCCTGTTCTGACGCCCCACCCGAACGGCCCATGCCGGGGCCGTGGCGTGCAAGGGAACCAGTGTCCTTCGCCTGGCGTTGACCAGTACAGAAGGGTCCACTGGAGAGTGGAGCACCACCACGTAAAGGGTCCCCTGCCGCACCACTTGGAGGGCGTACCGTGCACCGCCGGCACAACGGGCTGAAGACCGCCGTACTCCTCGGGGGACTGTCCGCACTCATCCTCGTCATCGGCAGCTTCTTCGGCCGGACAGGGCTGCTCGTCGCGCTCGTCGTGGCGCTCGGCACCAATGCGTACGCCTACTGGAACAGCGACAAGCTGGCGTTGCGGGCCATGCGCGCCCGCCCCGTGAGCGAGTTCGAGGCCCCTGCGCTCTACCGCATGGTCCGCGAGCTCTCCACAGCGGCCCGACAGCCCATGCCGCGTCTCTACATCTCCCCGACCCAGGCCCCCAATGCGTTCGCGACGGGCCGCAACCCGCGCAATGCGGCGGTGTGCTGCACCGAAGGAATCCTGCGCATCCTCGACGAGCGCGAGCTGCGCGGTGTGATCGGCCATGAGCTGAGCCATGTCTACAACCGCGACATCCTGATCTCCTCGGTCGCCGGAGCGCTCGCATCCGTGGTGATGTTCCTGGTCAACTTCGCCTGGCTGATCCCCATCGGCCGCTCCGACGACGACGAAGGCCCCGGCCTGATCGGCATGCTCCTGATCATGTTGCTCGGCCCCCTGGCAGCTTCCGTGATCCAGCTGGCGGTCAGCCGCTCCCGGGAGTTCGAGGCGGACGCGTCCGGCTCCCAGCTCACCGGCGACCCACTGGCTCTGGCCAGCGCCCTGCGCAAGCTCGACGCCGGCACGAAGCAACTGCCCCTGCCGCCGGAGCCGCGGCTCGAAACCGCGAGCCACATGATGATCGCCAACCCCTTCGGCCCCGGCCGCGGGATCTCCAAACTGTTCTCGACCCACCCGCCGATGGCGGAACGAATCACCCGACTCGAGCAGATGGCAGGTCGTCGCCCGTGAAGACAATCCTGAACGTCATATGGCTGGTCCTGAGCGGCTTCTGGCTGTTTCTGGGGTACCTGCTGGCGGGAGTGATTCTCTGCATCACCGTCATCGGCATCCCGTTCGGCCTGGCGGCATTCCGGATCGGCGTCTACGCCCTCTGGCCCTTCGGCTACACGACAGTGGACCGCCGCGACTCCGGCGCGCCCTCACTTGTGGGCAACGTCCTGTGGGTGATCCTGGCCGGCTGGTGGCTCGCGCTCGGCCATATCGTGACCGGCCTCGCGCTGTGCATCACGATCATCGGCATCCCCTTCGGCATCGCCAACTTCAAGCTGATCCCCGTCTCCCTGATGCCGCTGGGCAGGGAAATCGTCCCGACTGAGCAGCCGTTCGCAACGCGCTGAGCGCGGCTCCCCGTTCGGTCGGCATCCGGCCCGACGCGCTCCGTGACGGCAGGTGGGAGACCCCGTCACGCGAACGTGTGTATCACCGCCTCGGCTGGAACTCAGTGTCCAAGCCCAGGCGTTGGCGATTGTGCAGTAGACGAGCGCTACGAACGACGAGAAGCCGATCGCCCCGCGCAGGTCCACCGTTGCCGCCACCACCGCGACGACGGCGCCCCTGCGACCTCCCCGCGGTGCGGCACCTGGTCCAGCGCCGCCGCGACGGCGCGCCGCCACGATCGCCGCAGTTCACGTGTCATGCGTCGCACCACAATGGCAGCGCAACCGCACACAGGGCGGCTCGCGTCCTCGACAACGACACCGTAAGAAAGGCAGGTTCACGGCATGAGCATCATCAGCTGGATCATTCTCGGGCTGATCGCCGGGGTCATAGCCAAGGTCCTGCTCCCGGGCCGGGACCCGGGCGGGCTGATCGGCACCACGGTCATCGGCGTCGCCGGGGCCTTCCTCGGCGGATGGATGTCCGCCCGGTTCCTGGACCGGGAGATCGCCAACCAGTTCTACGACGGACCTACGTGGATCGCGGCCATCGGCGGCTCGCTCGTCCTGCTGATCGCTTACCGCATATTCTTCGGCCACTCACGCTCGCGCTGAGGGCAGCCGCGCCGACGGGTCGGATCAGCGCGGAAGTCCGGTCTCCCGCAGGGTGATGTTCAGCCGCCCGCTGCTCATGCCCGTCGCCGGGTCGGCCGTACCGGACAGCACCTTCGGCACGCCGTGGTACGCGAAACGTGAGACGCCACCGAAGACGAACAGGTCACCGGACGCCAGCTCCACGTCCGTATAGGGGCGGCCCCGTGTCTCGGTGTTCCCGAACCGGAACACGCACGAGTCGCCGATGCTCAACGAGACCACAGGCGCGCTGGACCGCTCCTCCTTGTCCTGGTGCATCCCCATCCGTGCCGCACCGTCGTAGAAGTTGATCAGTGCCGTGTCCGGTGTGTACCCATGATGGTCGCCGTACGCCTCGACCAGCGCCTCGCGGCCCAACTGCACCAACCAGTCCGGGAATCCGGCCACCCGGGCGCCGTTCACATCGTCCGCCGTGCGGGAGTACCGGTACGGCTGCCAGTGCCAGCCCACGCATACGGTGCGTACCGACATCACGCCGCCGCCCGGCAGGACCGTGTGCCGGATCGGTACCGGCCCGCGGGCCCAGTCACGGCAGGCGACCACCAGCTCCCGCTGACGCTCCACCGGCAGCCAGTCGGGCACATGGACGGCGCCGGGCGAGACGACGGCTCGTTCGCGCGGGAACAGCGCACCGCTCATGAGGCTGTTCCGCTCACAGTGCCGGCGCGCCCTCGAGCCCAAGAAGCCGCGCCTTGGACTCAAGACCGCCCGCGTATCCGCGCAGCGCGCCGTCCGCGCCGATCACCCGGTGACAGGGACGCACGACGAGCAGCGGATTGCGCCCGATCGCCGTCCCCACCGCCCGGACGCCCACCGCGGAGGTGCCGACCCGGTCGGCGATCTCCTTGTACGTGGTCGTCGCTCCGTAAGGGATGTTCTCCAGCGCCTGCCAGACGCGGCGCTGGAAGTCGGTCCCGGCATCGACGTACTCGATGTCGAATCGGGTCAGCCGGCCGGCAAAGTACGACGACAGCTGACGGTTGATCTCCTGGAAGGCCTCCGGATCGCGCCGCCAGCTGTCCTCGATGACGGCGCCGCCCTTCTGCCCCGGCAGCGAAAGCGAAGCCAGTGCTGTGCCGCCCTTCGCCGTGGCCGAGGCCCGGCCGACCAGCAGCAGCTCGCCCAGCGGACTGGCGACGGTGTCGTACAGCCTGGTCATGGCGTGCGTCCCTCCTTGCGGATGTTGCCTCTCGCGGGAGGTTCCGTCCGTCCCGCTCCTACGAGTCTGCGTCTGCGGCGCTCGTGAAGCTGGCGGAAATCGGACACCACGCCCGGCGGTGCCCGATGCGACCCCGCATCGGCGGGCACAGGGCGGGGGCGGAGCGCCCAAGCCGCTCCGCCCCCGGGTGCCCCGGCGCGCCCGCCGACGTCAGCGGTAGTTCACGAACTGGAGCGCGAAGTCGAAGTCCTGGCCCTTGAGCAGCGCCTGCACGGCCTGCAGGTCGTCCCGGCTCTTCGAGCTGACCCGCAGCTCGTCGCCCTGGACCTGCGCCTTGACGCCCTTGGGGCCCTCGTCACGGATGACCTTCGCGACCTTCTTGGCGTTCTCCTGAGAGATGCCCTCCTCGATGGACGCGAAGATCTTGTACTCCTTGCCGGAGAGCTGCGGCTCGCCGGCGTCCAGCGCCTTCAGCGAGATTCCGCGCTTCACGAGCTTGGTCTGGAAGACGTCCAGGATCGCGTTGACGCGGTCCTCGGAGTTCGCCTCCATCAGGATCTTCTCGCCGGACCAGGCGATCGAGGCACCGACGTTCTTGAAGTCGTAGCGCTGCGAGATCTCCTTCGCCGCCTGGTTGAGGGCGTTGTCGACCTCCTGCCGCTCGACCTTCGAGACGATGTCGAAACTGGAGTCGGCCATGTCCTGTGGCTCCTTGTATCGGGTGCGTGGAGGCGCGGCCCGCGAGCCGGACCGCTCGGGCAAGCCTAGCCACCCGTGCCCGCCCAGGGCGCTGATCAATCCGGTGGCGAAGCACCCCCACGCATCAGGTATCGTTTACGTCGTTGCCACGGAGCGCCGCCCCACAGCGGTTGCCTCCCGCGCGACATCCCATGGCGGTGTGCCCGAGTGGCCAATGGGAGCGGACTGTAAATCCGTCGGCTTAGCCTACCCAGGTTCGAATCCTGGCGCCGCCACGCGATAGATACGGCCCCTGATCTGCGGAAACGCCGATCAGGGGCCGTTCTGTGTAAGTGTGGCCAGGACGCTGCGCCCGCTCGCAGTCAGCAGAGGCGGCGCCGGCTGCCCTTGCGTAGCGCAGGCGCTGCTTGCCGCGGCCGCCGACGTGTTCGTCACCTCCGGCGTCGATGCGCCGATCCGTGAGATCGCGGCCAGAGCCGGCGTCGGGACGGGGACGATCTACCGTCACTTCCCGCCCCGGTCGGATCTTGTCGTCGCCGTCTACCGTCACCAGGTCGAGGCATGCGCCGAGGCGGGCCCGACCGGTGCCCGATGTGCCAGGGCGCAGTCGTCACGGGAGCGTGAACGACGCAGGTCACGGGAGCGTGGACGAAACAGGCCGCACTCCGGGCACACCCCTGGACTGGCCGCGACTCAGTCCGCCAACCGGAACGCCAGCTGAATCTCCCATTTCGACATGTCAGGCTCCACCCGGGGATCGGTCAGGTACGACTCGGTCCGGCAGCCCCAGTGCTCCACCCCGTCGACCATCGTCATGTCCCACTCCAGGCCCTCCCGCGCCGCCCACTCGCGCATCGCGGTGACGACCGCGAAAAGCTGGTCGGGATGGCCGACGTGGGTGACCGTCGCGTAGCGGCCGGCGGGGAGTACGGCCACCCCGATGTCTCCCTCCGGCTCCGGGGTCGAGGCGACCGGTATGCCCGCCTCGACCACCGACTCCCCTTGCATGTCCAACGCGTTGAACCGGAAGAAGGGTGCGCCCGCGAACTCCGCACCCTTGCCTGTCAGCCAGTTGACCAGCTCGGGCAGCCGGTCGGCGATCAGCGCGAAGGCGTCCATCCGCACGGACCCGCGGATGTACGCGTAGAGCTGCTCCTCGCGCTCCTCGATCACCGGCCGGACGTCCTGTGTGTGATTGCTCATGACCTCAATGACTCCACGGACGAAAGGAATTCATCGGACGAGAGAAGACAGCGGAGGGCGGAACGGGGGCGGGGGAGGAGGCGTCAGTTCCCCGCGATGTCCTTCACCGCGACGGTGACCGGCGTCGAACCGCTGACGAGCTCCAGCGTCAGCCCCGCCGTCGCCGGGGTTTCCACCATCTCCGCGAGCACCGCCGCCACATCGTCGCGCGGCACCGGGCCGCGTCCCGTCGAGGCCTCCAGCCGTACAAGGCCGTTGCCCGCGTCGTTGGTCAGCACGCCGGGGCGCAGGATCGTCCACTCGAGGCCGGGACGGGACCGTACGTAGTCGTCCGCGGCGCCCTTCGCCCGCAGGTAAGCGTCGAACACTTCGTCGCCCTCGTGCTCGGCGTCGGCGCCCATCGACGAGACGACGATGTACCGCCGTACGCCCGCCCGTTCGGCCGCGTCGGCGAAGAGCACCGCTGCGCCGCGGTCCACCGTGTCCTTGCGGCCGACGCCGCTGCCCGGCCCCGCGCCCGCGGCGAAGACCGCGGCGTCCGCGCCCTGCAGTACGGCGGCGACCTCTTCCACCGACGCCGATTCCAGGTCCAGCAGCACCGGTTCGGCGCCCGCGTCCCGCAGGTCGTTGCCCTGGTCCGGATTTCGGATGAGGCCCGCGACCTCGTGCCCGCCCGCCGAGAGCAACCGTTCGAGACGGAGAGCGATCTGACCGTGTCCTCCAGCGATGACAATGCGCATGCCTACGACGGTACGTCCGAACCGGGGACGGCGCTCAAGGGAATCAGGCGCCGGAGCCGGGCCCGGAGCCAGGACCGGGTCCCGCGCCCGCCCCCGGGCCGGATCCGGGCCCGGGGTCGGGGCGCCCCTGGCGCGGCAGTTCGAAGGCGACCTCGGCTGCCGAGTCGCAGTACTCGCGCACCGCGCTCGTGCGGGCCACCACCCGCCCGCGGTGGATGACGATCCGGCTGTACGCGAGCGACAGCACGCCCGAGATCCGTTCGCCGCGCACCGCGAGCAGCTCGGCCGGGAAACCGGCCTCGACCCGCACCTCGGGCAGCCCCATCACCTCGCGGGCCGTGCCGGCCACGCATCCGTAGGCGTCGGAAGGCCGTATTCCCGCCTGCGACGACAGCAGGTACGCGGCCTCCAGCGGATCCCCCCGGCCCACCGGGTTGCACACGTCCCGCAGCGCACCGCTGCCCGCCGCGACCCGCACGCCCGCCGAGCGCAGCAGCCGCACCGGCGCGTTGCCGCGCTGATCGACGCCCGCGCAGCCGCCTTGGGGCAGTGAGACGACGGTGACGCCGGCTGCCGCGAGCTGGTCGGCGGTTCTGGAGGCGATGTCGCGCGGCAGGCGGGCGAGCCCGGCGCACGGCCCGATCGTCACGCCCGGCCGCAGCCCGCCGGCCATCGCGGCCAGGCGCGCCAGCCGTGCGGGGTCGTCGCCGTGGGTGTGCAGGTCGACGGGGCAGCCGTGTTCGGCGGCGATCTCGAGGACCGCCTCGACATAACCGGTCGGGTCGGGGTCGGCGTCCGGGCAGCCGCCCACCACGCCGGCGCCCATCTTCATCGCGTCCCGCAGGGCCGACAGGCCGTCGGCCCCCGCGAGGCCTGTCAGCAGCCGGGGCACCGCCACGGCGGTCAGATCGGCCAGGCCACGCAGGGAACGCCGCGCCTGCAACACCGCCTCCAGGGAGTCGAGGCCCTGTACGTCCCCGATCCGCACGTGCGAGCGCAGCGCCGTCGCCCCGTGTCCCAGCTGCAGCAGCGCTGCCTCGGTGGCGCGCCGCTGGACGTCCTCCGTGTCGTAGGAGACGGGCCCGGGGGTCTCCGCGCTGAGAGCTGTGTCGCCGTGGAAGTGGGGTTCGGCGGGGGCGGGCAGCAGCAGGAACCCGGTCAGATCCAGGCGGGAGGAGTGCGGCGGGAGGCTTCCCGCGGTGCCGACCGCCTCGATGCGGCCGCCGCTGAGCCGGACGTCGACGGTGCGGCCGTCCGTGAGCCGGGCGCCGCAGAGCAGCAGCGCGGCAGAGTCGCCGGTGGCGCCGTCGGGGGGCTGCGGCTGGCTGTCGGGCATCGCGCTCCTGGGTGGGGCGGTCGGGCTCGGACGGCGAGCGGCGCCCGGGCGGGTGTGGGAGCCGCGGCGTGGGAGCCGGAAAGGATCACACAGCGTGAGTCGAGCGTAGGGGCGCACGCGATGAGCTTCGAGGAGGAGCGCAATAGTCGTACCGGTGTGGTCACAAGTGGCGTGCGGGGCGGGCGTGGTGCCGTCGAAACGCTGTGGGTCCTGCGCGGGGCGCCACCGGGAACGGTACGCGTCACGCGCGGGGTGCCGTCGAGAACGGCGTGCCGCACCAGCCCGGCGCCCGGGTGGCGGCCCGGCGGCGCACGTCCGTCCGCCGGGCGGAAGCGGACGGCAGCGGGCGGCCGGCGAGGGCCGCGGCGAAGGCCGGTGCGTGGGACGGGAGCGGGCCGGAAGGCGGCCGACGGGGCGCGTGGAAACGGATTTGGGCGAACGGCGGCCGACCGTGTAATGTCTTCATCGCTCGCCCCAATAGCTCAGTCGGCAGAGCGTCTCCATGGTAAGGAGAAGGTCTACGGTTCGATTCCGTATTGGGGCTCTGGTGTTCGGTGATCCTCACCTTCGGGTGAGGAGATCCAGCATCGCAGCGGTGTAGCTCAGTCGGTAGAGCAAGCGGCTCATAATCGCTGTGTCACCGGTTCAAGTCCGGTCACCGCTACACACAGTAGCCGATTGTGGGGTCGGTCCTCCGATCGGCTACTCTTTTATGCGTTCATCCGTCCTATCCGTCCAAGGAGCACTCACGTGGCTGCCACCGACGTCCGCCCGAAGATCACGCTGGCCTGCGTGGAGTGCAAGGAGCGGAACTACATCACCAAGAAGAACCGGCGTAACAACCCGGACCGTCTTGAGATGAAGAAGCACTGCCCGCGCTGCAACTCGCACACGGCGCACCGCGAAACGCGCTGAATCAGGCTCGTATACGAGGCCGCCCCCACTGGGGGCGGCCTCGTGTCGTTTGTCGTGCCGTCATTCCGTTGTGGTCAATATCAGAAGGGAGCCAGTCCATGGCGCTCGACCAGTCCTTCGTGGGGCGGACCTATCCGCCCACCGCGCCCTACGAGGTGGGCCGGGAAAAGATCCGCGAGTTCGCAGAGGCGGTGGGTGACGCGAATCCCGCTTACACCGACCGTGAGGCTGCGCGCGCCCTCGGGCACGCCGATGTGATCGCTCCGCCGACTTTCGCTTTCACGATCACTTTCAAGGCTGCCGAGCAGGTCATCCAGGACCCTCAGTTGGGGCTGGACTACAGCCGTGTGGTGCATGGCGACCAGAAGTTCGCGTATGCGCGGCCGATGCGAGCGGGGGACAGGCTCTCGGTCACGTCGACGATCGAGGCCGTCAAGTCCCTTGCGGGCAACGACATCATGGACATCCGCGGTGAGGTCCACGACGAGACCGGTGAACTGGTCGTGACGGCGTGGACGAAGCTGGTGGCGCGCGCCGCCGAGGAGGCGTGATGGCAGCGAAGATCTCTTATGCGGACGTCGAGGTCGGAACCGAGCTGCCGGCCCAGAGCTTCCCCGTGACGCGCGGCACGCTGGTGCAGTACGCGGGTGCCTCCGGCGACTTCAACCCGATCCACTGGAACGAGAAGTTCGCCACGGAGGTCGGGCTGCCGGACGTGATCGCGCATGGCATGTTCACCATGGCGGAGGCGATCCGCGTGGTGACCGACTGGGTCGGCGACCCGGGCGCGGTCGTCGAGTACGGGGTGCGGTTCACCAAGCCGGTCGTCGTGCCGAACGACGACAAGGGTGCGCTGATCGAGGTCAGCGGCAAGGTCGCGGTGAAGCTGGACGACAACCGAGTGCGCGTGGACCTCGTCGCGATGAGCGACGGCCAGAAGGTTCTGGGCATGTCCCGCGCGGTGGTGCAGCTCGTCTGACGGGCGCGGCGGACGGACGTTGCAAGGGGTGCTCCGCCAAGGGCGGGGTGCCCCTTACCGCTGTCCCCTTACCGCTGTCCACGGCGGCCGACACCCCCGGGTCCGCCGCCGTCGACGGCGAACGCGCACCGGTCGCGGTCCGAGTCGGCCGTCCTCAGCGATCCGAGCCGGCCGGTACCTCGCTGTCCGAGCCCGGCCGGTACCTCGGTCCGCGGCCCCGCCCGAGCGGCGGGGGCGCGGACCGTACTCTTGTCCCCGTGCAGGAACTTCACGACGCCCCCCTCGCCCCCCTGACCACCTTCCGGCTCGGCGGTCCCGCGACACGCCTCGTCACGGCCACCACCGACGACGAGGTGATCGCCGCCGTGCGCGAGGCGGACGAGGCCGGTACGCCGCTGCTGATCATCGGCGGCGGCAGCAACCTGGTCATCGGCGACAAGGGCTTCGAGGGCACCGCACTGCGCATCGCGACCCGCGGCTTCGAGCTCGACGGGACCCGGTTGGAGCTGGGCGCGGGGGAGACCTGGACCGACGCCGTCGCCCGGACCGTCGAGGCGGGCCTCGCGGGCATCGAGTGCCTGGCCGGCATCCCCGGCTCCGCGGGCGCGACCCCGATCCAGAACGTCGGCGCGTACGGCCAGGAGGTCTCCTCGACGATCACCGAGGTGATCGCCTACGACCGCCACGGCGGCGAAACGGTCACCCTCGCGAACGCCGAATGCGGCTTCTCCTACCGCCACAGCCGCTTCAAGCAGGACCCCGACCGCTATGTCGTGCTGCGTGTCCGTTTCCTGCTGGAGGACGCGGGCGGGTTGTCCGCGCCGGTGAAGTACGCGGAGACCGCGCGCGTCCTCGGCGTCGAGGTGGGCGACCGCGTCCCGGCCGCCACCGCTCGCGAGACGGTGCTCGGGCTGCGCGCCGGCAAGGGCATGGTGCTCGATCCCAAGGACCACGACACCTGGTCGGCCGGGTCCTTCTTCACCAACCCGATCCTCACGGCCGCCGAGTACGAGGCCTTCCTCGTCCGCGTACGCGACCGGCTCGGCGACGGCATCGCCCCGCCCGCCTACCCGTCCGGCGACGGCCTTACGAAGACGTCGGCCGCGTGGCTGATCGACAAGGCAGGCTTCACCAAGGGGTACGGCTCCGGCCCGGCCCGCATTTCGACCAAGCACACCCTGGCTCTGACGAACAGGGGCGAGGCCACCACGGAGGACCTGCTCGCGCTGGCCCGCGAGGTGGTTGCGGGAGTGCGGGACGCCTTCGGAGTGACCCTGGTCAACGAGCCGGTGACGGTCGGCGTCAGCCTGTAGATACTCGGCGTCAGCCTGTAGATACCCGGACAGGCCCTGATGCGGGCGGTCCCCGGTGCCGGGCGGTGCCGGGCAGCCCCTAATAGGCGACGCCCACGCCCTGCTTGAGCGTCGCCGGGTCGTCGATCATCGCGATCATCGCGTGCGCCACGTCCGCCCGGCCGATGGTCCGGCCACTGCGCGGGGTGCCGCCGACAACCGTGCGGTAGCTGCCGGTCAGCGGCCTGTCGAGCAGCCTGGGCGGCCGTACGGAGGTCCAGTCGGTGGCGCTGCGGGCCAGCTCGTCCTCCATGACCCGCAGATCCGCGTAGATGTCCTTGAACACGGAGTTGACGACGGAGAGCACGGCCCGGTCGAGCAGCGGCGCTCGCTCCGGCACCGGTCCGAGCGGTCCCGCACTCACCACGAGCAGCCGTTGGGCCCCCTCGGCCTCCATCGCCTCCAGCACCGAACGCGTCAGCCTGGCCGCGATCCCCGCATCGGTCTTCTTCCGGGCGCCGAGACCGGAGAGCACAGCGTCCCGTCCGGCTACGGCCGGGCGGAGCGCCGGCGGGTCCGCCAAGTCCGAGCGGAAGACCTCGAGCCCTGGGCCCGTCACCGTGAACCACGCGGGATCGCGCACCACGGCCGTGACCTGGTGGCCGGCCGCCAGCCCCTGCTTGACGATCTCCTGGCCGATCCCGCCGGTCGCGCCGAACACTGTGAGCTTCATCGTGCACACCCTCCTCAGGTGGGTAAGTGTTCACTCACCTCTACAGTGAGTGTGCACTCACCCGCCCGTCAAGCCCGCTCTGGAGCGTGCATGGAACAGAAGCCGACCCGCGTACGGATCCTCGACGCCGCCCGCGAACTGATGCTCTCCCTGGGCCTGGCGCGCACGACCACCAAGGAGATCGCCAAGGCCGCCGGCTGTTCGGAGGCGGCGCTCTACAAGCACTTCTCCAGCAAGGAGGAGCTGTTCGTGACGGTGCTCGGCGAGCGGTTGCCGAGGCTCGGCGCACTGCTGGGCACACTGGCCGCCGACCCCGGCGGCGCGAGCGTCGAGCAGAACCTCACCGACATCGCCCGACAGGCCGCGCTCTTCTACGAGCAGACCTTTCCGATGGCCGCGTCCCTGTACGCGGACCCCCAGCTCAAACGCCGCCACGAGGCGGCCATGCGCGAGTTGGACGTGGGGCCGCACAAGCCGATCGAGGGTCTCGACGCCTATCTGCGCGCCGAGCGCGACGCGGGCCGCATCAACGCCGACGCCGACACCCGGGCCGCCGCCTCCCTGCTGCTCGGCGCCTGCGCACAGCGGGCATTCGCCTACGAGATGGCTGCGGACGGCAGACCGCCCCAGCTCGACGACTTCGCAGCGGCCCTCGCGCGCACACTGCTGCGCGGCATCTCCCCGGCCTGAGATCCTCGCCGAGGTCCTGCCCGGGCCCGGGGCACCTGCCCGAGCTCCTCGTCAAAGGCGCCGCCGGCTCACCGGTCCGTCACCTCTCGGACGACCGGTCCCGACAGCCAGTCGTCGATGCCCGAGAGCAGCTTTCGCCTGACGTCCTCCGGTGCCGCGGAACCGCGCACCGACTGGCGGGCCAGTTCGGCGAGATCGGCGTCCGCGAAACCGTGGTGGCGGCGGGCGAACTCGTACTGGGCCGCGAGGCGGGAGCCGAAGAGCAGCGGGTCGTCCGCACCGAGGGCCATCGGGACACCCGCCTCGTAGAGTGTCCGCAGCGGTACGTCCTCCGGCTTCTCGTAGACGCCGAGGGCCACGTTCGACGCCGGACAGACCTCGCACGTCACGCCGCGCTCGGCCAGCTTCCGCAGCAGACGCGGGTCCTCCGCCGCACGCACGCCGTGGCCGATCCGGGAGGCGTGCAGATCGTCGAGGCAGTCCCGTACGGACGCGGGGCCGGTCAGCTCGCCGCCGTGCGGGGCCGCCAGCAGTCCGCCCTCGCGGGCGATCGCGAAGGCGCGGTCGAAGTCGCGGGCCATGCCCCGCCGTTCGTCGTTGGACAGGCCGAAGCCGACGATGCCCCGGTCCGCGTAGCGCACCGCGAGCCGGGCGAGCGTACGGGCGTCCAGCGGGTGCTTCATCCGGTTCGCGGCGACGAGCACCCGCATCCCGAGACCGGTCTCCCGCGAGGCGCTGTCCACGGCGTCGAGGATGATCTCCAGTGCCGGGAGCAGACCGCCGAGCCGTGGCGCGTACGAGGTGGGGTCAACCTGGATCTCGAGCCAGCCCGAGCCGTCCTTGATGTCCTCTTCCGCCGCCTCGCGCACCAGCCGCTGGATGTCCTCCGGCTCGCGCAGGCAGGAGCGGGCCATGTCGTACAGCCGCTGGAAGCGGAACCAGCCCCGCTCGTCCGTGGCGCGCAGCTTGGGCGGCTCGCCGCCGGTGAGCGCCTCCGGCAGGTGCACGCCGTACTTGTCGGCGAGTTCCAGGAGGGTGGCGGGCCGCATCGACCCGGTGAAGTGCAGGTGCAGATGGGCTTTCGGCAGCAGGCTGACGTCTCGTACGTGCGGGGGGTCTGAAGAGTGCAGCATTCAGGGATCCTGCCGTACGAAACCCGTCCCGGGCAGCCCCTTTCCCCGATCGGGTCCTTGCCCGAACGCAGAAACGGGCCCCCGGCCGAAGCCGGAGGCCCGTCCCGCGCAGGAGGGGATCAGTCGCGGGCCTCGGCCAGTAGCTTCTGGATCCTGGAGACGCCCTCGACCAGGTCCTCGTCGCCCAGGGCGTACGAAAGACGCAGGTAGCCCGGGGTGCCGAAGGCCTCGCCCGGGACGACCGCGACCTCGACCTCGTCGAGGATCAGGGCCGCGAGCTCCACGGAGTCCTGCGGGCGCTTGCCGCGGATCTCCTTGCCCAGCAGGCCCTTCACGGACGGGTACGCGTAGAACGCGCCCTCGGGGGTGGGGCAGAGCACGCCGTCGATCTCGTTGAGCATGCGCACGATCGTCTGGCGGCGGCGGTCGAAGGCCTCACGCATCTTCGCGACGGCGGCCAGGTCGCCGGAGACAGCGGCCAGCGCGGCGACCTGCGCCACGTTGGAGACGTTCGACGTGGCGTGTGACTGCAGGTTGGTCGCCGCCTTCACAACGTCCTTCGGGCCGATGATCCACCCCACGCGCCAGCCCGTCATGGCGTACGTCTTCGCGACGCCGTTCACCACGATGCACTTCTCGCGCAGCGCCGGGACGAGTGCGGGCAGCGAGGTGAACTTCGCGTCGCCGTAGACCAGGTGTTCGTAGATTTCGTCGGTCAGCACCCACAGACCGTGCTCGGCGGCCCACTCGCCGATCGCCAGGGCGTCGGCCTCGCTGTAGACGGCGCCGGTGGGGTTGGACGGGGAGACGAAGAGGACGACCTTGGTCTTCTCCGTACGCGCCGCCTCGAGCTGCTCGACGGAGACGCGGTAGCCGGTGGTCTCGTCCGCCACGACCTCGACCGGGACGCCGCCCGCGAGGCGGATCGACTCGGGGTAGGTGGTCCAGTACGGCGCCGGGACGATGACCTCGTCACCCGGGTCCAGGACCGCGGCGAACGCCTCGTAGATCGCCTGCTTGCCGCCGTTGGTCACCAGGATCTGGGCCGGGTCGACCTCGTAGCCGGAGTCGCGCAACGTCTTCTGAGCGATGGCCTTCTTCAGCTCGGGCAGGCCGCCGGCCGGCGTGTAGCGGTGGAACTTCGGGTTGCGGCAGGCCTCGACGGCGGCCTCGACGATGTAGTCGGGAGTCGGGAAGTCGGGCTCACCCGCGCCGAAGCCGATCACCGGACGCCCGGCGGCCTTGAGAGCCTTGGCCTTGGCGTCGACGGCGAGGGTTGCGGACTCGGAGATCGCGCCGATGCGCGCGGAGACCCGGCGCTCGGTGGGAGGGGTTGCAGCGCTCATGCGGCCCATGCTCCCAGACGCCGAAGACACGCGGCACACAGGTTTCGCGGACCGGACATCTCCGGCCGGCCGCCGCGTCCTCGACCGGCTGGGAGCGGACGGTACGACGGGCCGGAAGCGGACCGCGGGGCTTTGTGTTCGACGCCGGGCCTGGGAACACGTACACTCACTGGCTGTTGGCCCTCACCAGCCACGTCGGAGCCGGGCACGTAGTGCACCCGGACGGATGCGGTAGGTTGGGGGAACCACAAAGGGTCGTAGCTCAATTGGTAGAGCACTGGTCTCCAAAACCAGCGGTTGGGGGTTCAAGTCCCTCCGGCCCTGCTACACACACCTTCGCCAGGTTGTGTGCGCAGCGCATGTAAGTCTTCTATGCACCGCCGTGCGGCTCCACCGGGCGCGGCACGGCCACGACCCGGGAATCAGGTGAGAGATCGTGACGGACGCCGTAGGCTCCATCGACATGCCTGACGCCGAGGACGAGAGCCCGGAGTCGAAGAAGAAGGCCCGCAAGGGCGGCAAGCGCGGCAAGAAGGGCCCGCTGGGTCGCTTGGCCCTCTTCTACCGCCAGATCGTCGCCGAACTGCGCAAGGTCGTCTGGCCGACTCGTCATCAGCTGACGACGTACACCACAGTGGTGATTATCTTCGTCGTCATCATGATCGGCCTCGTGACCGTGATTGACTATGGCTTCCAGGAAGCAGTCAAGTACGTCTTCGGCTGATCCGCGGAGGGCGCCGTACTCGGCGCCCCTTTCGCATGTTCCACCCCATCTGTATCCAGGAAGAAGCAGCCACCGTGTCTGACCCGAACCTGAACGACGCCGACCGTTCCGGCGAGAGCTTCGAGTCCGCCGAGGACGAGCTCGACATCGTCGAGGCGGCGGACGCTGTGGAGCCGGACCAGGCCGAGGCTGCCGACTCCGCGGCGGGCAAGCCGGCCGAGGAAGAGGCCCTGCACGTCGAGAGCGTTGAGGACGAGGCGGACGTCGAGGACGCCGCCGAGCCCGCCGAAGGTGACGAGGACGCCGCCGAGGCTGCCGAAGGTGACGAGGACGTCGCCGAGGAGCAGGCCGAAGAGGCCCCCGCGGCCCCGGCCGACCCGATCGCGGCCCTCCGCGACGAGCTGCGCGGCCTCCCGGGCGAGTGGTACGTGATCCACACCTACGCGGGCTACGAGAAGCGCGTGAAGGCGAACCTCGAGCAGCGTGCCGTCTCGCTCAACGTCGAGGACTTCATCTACCAGGCCGAGGTCCCCGAGGAAGAGATCGTCCAGATCAAGAACGGCGAGCGCAAGAACGTCCGGCAGAACAAGCTGCCCGGCTACGTGCTCGTCCGCATGGACCTGACGAACGAGTCCTGGGGTGTCGTCCGCAACACCCCCGGTGTCACCGGCTTCGTGGGCAACGCCTACGACCCGTACCCGCTGACCCTGGACGAGATCGTCAAGATGCTCGCCCCGGAGGCCGAGGAGAAGGCCGCCCGCGAGGCCGCCGAGGCCGAGGGCAAGCCGGCTCCGGCCCGCAAGGTCGAGGTCCAGGTGCTGGACTTCGAGGTCGGCGACTCCGTCACCGTCACCGACGGCCCGTTCGCCACGCTGCAGGCCACGATCAATGAGATCAACGCCGACTCGAAGAAGGTCAAGGGCCTCGTCGAGATCTTCGGCCGCGAGACCCCGGTCGAGCTCAGCTTCGACCAGATCCAGAAGAACTAGCAGCTTCTGGGCACCAGGTTTCCGAACAGGTCAGACCGCCTTTCGCAGGCTGTCTGACCTGCTCGGTTTTTGGCCGCGCATGGATACCCGTTATCGTTGTGCGGTATGCCTCCATCCGGATGATCGGGTGGCAGGCGGATAACTCTCACTAGGACCCGGAGAGAGCAATGCCTCCCAAGAAGAAGAAGGTCACGGGGCTTATCAAGCTCCAGATCCAGGCCGGCGCGGCCAACCCGGCTCCGCCGGTCGGCCCCGCGCTGGGTCAGCACGGCGTCAACATCATGGAGTTCTGCAAGGCCTACAACGCCGCGACCGAGTCGCAGCGTGGCATGGTCGTGCCGGTGGAGATCACGGTCTACGAAGACCGTTCCTTCACCTTCATCACCAAGACTCCGCCGGCCGCCAAGCTGATCCTCAAGGCCGCGGGTGTGGACAAGGGCTCCGGCGAGCCGCACAAGACCAAGGTCGCGAAGCTCACGAGCGCCCAGGTCCGCGAGATCGCCACGGTCAAGCTGCCCGACCTGAACGCCAACGACCTGGACGCCGCGTCGAAGATCATCGCCGGCACCGCCCGTTCCATGGGCATCACGGTCGAGGGCTGACAGCCCCAAAGCCCCCAGTGGTAGGGCCGGCGCTGGCCCGCACCACGACTCCACGCTCAACACATCAGGAGCAGAAGTGAAGCGCAGCAAGACTCTCCGCGCTGCGGACGCAAAGATCGACCGGGAGCGCAACTACGCCCCGCTCGAGGCCGTCCGCCTCGCCAAGGACACCGCCGCCACCAAGTTCGACGGCACTGTCGAGGTCGCCTTCCGTCTGGGCGTTGACCCGCGCAAGGCCGACCAGATGGTCCGTGGCACCGTGAACCTTCCGCACGGCACCGGTAAGACCGCCCGGGTCCTGGTCTTCGCGACCGGTGACCGTGCTGCGGCCGCGGAAGCCGCGGGCGCCGACATCGTCGGCTCCGACGAACTGATCGACGAGATCTCCAAGGGCAACCGCCTGAACGAGTTCGACGCGGTTGTCGCCACCCCGGACCTCATGGGCAAGGTCGGCCGCCTCGGCCGCGTGCTCGGTCCGCGTGGTCTGATGCCGAACCCGAAGACCGGCACCGTCACCATGGACGTCGCCAAGGCCGTCAACGAGATCAAGGGTGGCAAGATCGAGTTCCGCGTCGACAAGCACTCGAACCTGCACTTCATCATCGGCAAGGTCTCCTTCGACGAGACGAAGCTGGTCGAGAACTACGCGGCGGCGCTGGAGGAGATCCTCCGTCTGAAGCCGTCCGCCGCGAAGGGCCGCTACATCAAGAAGGCGACCCTGACCACGACGATGGGCCCCGGCATCCCGCTGGACTCCAACCGCACCCGCAACCTCCTCGTCGAGGAGGACCCGGCCGCGGTCTGAGCCTGACGCTCAGGGCCTGCCGGTCCGCGTGTTGTGAGAACGGCCCCCGCGCCTCTTCCGAGGCCGCGGGGGCCGTTTCTGTTTCCGCTGCGACCGCCCGCGCGCGTCGGCCCGCACACCGCGCCCAGCGGCCGCGAGGGGGCGCACAGGAGCCGTACGTCGGCCCCTACGACAGCCGGGAGAGGCGGATCCGCCCGGCGCCGCTTCCCGGCCGGCGGCGGCGCCCGCGAGGGCGTAAGGGCGGATTTGCCTGGCGGCGATACGGTCGCGTACTCTTCCGAGGAAGCCAAAGACCGCTGGTCGTTGCCGTGCTCTCCTTCCGAGGGTCCGGTGGCCGAAGGATCCGCTCAGCAGCGGACGACCCGCGCAGGTGACTCTGGACAAGTTCCCGGAAGCGATTCCGGTCGAGCTCAGCCCCGTGCGCCTGCGCCGGGGCGTTTCGTTTTGTTCAGCCCCTTCTGAGCGGTCCTCATCACCCGGAAGGAGGCCGACGCTCATGGCAAGGCCCGACAAGGCTGCCGCGGTAGCCGAGCTGACGGACCAGTTCCGCAGCTCGAATGCCGCCGTGCTGACCGAGTACCGGGGTCTCACCGTGGCTCAGCTCAAGGAGCTGCGCCGTTCGCTCGGTGAGAACGCCCAGTACGCCGTGGTGAAGAACACGCTGACCAAGATTGCGGCCAACGAGGCCGGGATCACCTCGCTCGACGACCAGTTCACTGGTCCGACGGCGGTTGCCTTCATCACCGGTGACCCGGTGGAGTCGGCGAAGGGTCTTCGTGACTTCGCCAAGGACAACCCGAACCTGATCATCAAGGGCGGTGTCCTTGATGGCAAGGCGCTGTCCGCCGATGAGATCAAGAAGCTTGCGGACCTCGAGTCCCGCGAGGTTCTGCTCGCCAAGCTGGCGGGCGCCTTCAAGGGCAAGCAGACCCAGACTGCTCAGCTCTTCCAGGCGCTTCCCTCGAAGTTCGTCCGCACCGCGGAGGCGCTTCGTGCCAAGCAGGCCGAGCAGGGCGGTGCCGAGTAATTCGGCTCGCGCATTGATCGCCGCCCACTAGGGCGTCGGTCGCAGCGGGCCGAACGTACGCCCGCCTACATGTACATCCGGCACCTGCCGAATTAGTGGAAGGACGCCATCATGGCGAAGCTGTCCCAGGACGACCTGCTCGCGCAGTTCGAGGAGATGACCCTCATCGAGCTCTCCGAGTTCGTGAAGGCCTTCGAGGAGAAGTTCGACGTCACCGCCGCTGCGGCCGTCGCCGTCGCCGGCCCGGCCGGTCCGGCCGCCGCCGCCGAGGCTGCTGAGGAGCAGGACGAGTTCGACGTCATCCTCACCGGCGCCGGCGAGAAGAAGATCCAGGTCATCAAGGTCGTGCGCGAGCTGACCTCCCTGGGTCTGAAGGAGGCCAAGGACCTCGTCGACGGCACCCCGAAGCCGGTCCTCGAGAAGGTCGCCAAGGAGGCCGCGGAGAAGGCTGCCGAGTCCCTCAAGGCCGCCGGCGCCTCCGTCGAGGTCAAGTGACCCCACGGAGTCCGCTGACTCCCGCGCTGTAACGCGCACACACTGAAGGGCGATCACCCAAGCGGGTGGTCGCCCTTCGGCGTGCCCGCCCCCCGCCCGGCTTGCCTTGCTCTCCGGGCAGCGGCGAGTATGGTGATCTTCGCCGTGCGCCCCTCACGGCGGCCGACGAGGATCCCCGGAGCAGCAGCTCAGGGGCTGGGGCCTTGACGAACCGCACGCAGCGCGCAATTCTCAGGACGCGTCGTCGAGACGATCCAGGTTCCGAGGCATGGATCGACGACCGAACGGGCAGTATCGATGTGCGCCTCACGGCGCATGGGGTTCGCGGAGTTGAGAAAAACGAGGGTATCGAGGGTCTCGAAAACCCGCACTGGACATCAGTGTGCCGAGTGGCTACACTGACCCTTTGCGCTGCCTGTTAGCTGCCTCCTGCCCGTCACCAGGGGCACCCCCACGTTTGAGCATCGGATGTAGACACCCCCCAGCTGGGGCTTCTCCCTCCGTGCACAGCATGGGACCGGTACGCGCGTAGTGAGTCCGAGCCCTCGGAAGGACCCCCTCTTGGCCGCCTCGCGCAACGCCTCGACCGCGAATACGAACAACGGCGCAAGCACTGCCCCGCTGCGCATCTCCTTTGCAAAGATCAAGGAGCCCCTCGAGGTTCCGAACCTCCTCGCGCTGCAGACCGAGAGCTTTGACTGGCTGCTCGGCAATGCCGCATGGAAGGCTCGTGTCGAGGCGGCTCTCGAAAGCGGACAGGACGTCCCCACCAAGTCCGGTCTGGAAGAGATCTTCGAGGAGATCTCCCCGATCGAGGACTTCTCCGGGTCGATGTCGCTGACCTTCCGCGACCACCGTTTCGAGCCTCCGAAGAACTCGATCGACGAGTGCAAGGAGCGCGACTTCACGTACGCCGCCCCGCTCTTCGTCACCGCCGAGTTCACCAACAACGAGACCGGCGAGATCAAGTCCCAGACGGTCTTCATGGGCGACTTCCCGCTCATGACCAACAAGGGCACCTTCGTCATCAACGGCACCGAGCGTGTCGTCGTGTCGCAGCTCGTCCGCTCGCCGGGTGTCTACTTCGACTCCTCGATCGACAAGACGTCCGACAAGGACATCTTCACCGCCAAGATCATCCCGTCCCGGGGTGCCTGGCTGGAGATGGAGATCGACAAGCGCGACATGGTCGGTGTCCGCATCGACCGCAAGCGCAAGCAGTCCGTCACCGTCCTGCTCAAGGCTCTCGGTTGGACCACCGAGCAGATCCTCGAGGAGTTCGGCGAGTACGAGTCCATGCGCGCCACCCTGGAGAAGGACCACACCCAGGGCCAGGACGACGCGCTGCTCGACATCTACCGCAAGCTCCGTCCGGGCGAGCCGCCGACCCGTGAGGCCGCTCAGACGCTGCTCGAGAACCTCTACTTCAACCCGAAGCGCTACGACCTCGCCAAGGTCGGCCGCTACAAGGTGAACAAGAAGCTCGGCGCCGACGAGCCGCTGGACGCCGGGGTGCTCACCACCGACGACGTCATCGCCACCATCAAGTACCTGGTCAAGCTGCACGCCGGCGAGACCGAGACCGTTGGCGAGTCCGGCACGCAGATCGTTGTCGAGACCGACGACATCGACCACTTCGGCAACCGTCGTCTGCGCAACGTCGGCGAGCTCATCCAGAACCAGGTCCGCACGGGTCTGGCTCGTATGGAGCGCGTCGTGCGTGAGCGCATGACGACCCAGGACGTCGAGGCGATCACGCCGCAGACCCTGATCAACATCCGGCCCGTCGTCGCCTCCATCAAGGAGTTCTTCGGCACCAGCCAGCTGTCGCAGTTCATGGACCAGAACAACCCGCTGTCGGGTCTCACCCACAAGCGCCGTCTGTCGGCGCTTGGCCCGGGTGGTCTGTCCCGTGAGCGGGCCGGCTTCGAGGTCCGTGACGTGCACCCGTCGCACTACGGCCGCATGTGCCCGATCGAGACCCCTGAAGGCCCGAACATCGGTCTGATCGGCTCGCTCGCCTCCTACGGCCGGGTCAACGCGTTCGGCTTCGTCGAGACGCCGTACCGCAAGGTCACCGACGGCCAGGTCACCGACGAGGTGGACTACCTGACCGCCGACGAGGAGGACCGCTTCGTCATCGCCCAGGCGAACGCGACCCTGAACGACGAGCTCCGGTTCACCGAGGCCCGCGTCCTGGTCCGCCGCCGTGGTGGCGAGGTCGACTACGTGCCGCCGACCGAGGTCGACTACATGGACGTCTCGCCGCGCCAGATGGTGTCGGTCGCGACGGCCATGATCCCGTTCCTCGAGCACGACGACGCCAACCGTGCCCTCATGGGCGCGAACATGATGCGTCAGGCCGTTCCGCTCATCAAGGCGGAGGCCCCGCTCGTCGGCACCGGCATGGAGTACCGCTGTGCCACCGACGCCGGCGACGTCATCAAGGCCGAGAAGGACGGTGTGATCCAGGAGGTTTCGGCCGACTACGTCACCGTCGCGAACGATGACGGCACGTACACCACGTACCGCATCGCGAAGTTCTCCCGCTCCAACCAGGGCACCTCGGTCAACCAGAAGGTCGTCGTCTCCGAGGGCGACCGCGTCATCGAGGGCCAGGTCCTCGCCGACGGCCCCGCCACCGAGAACGGTGAGATGGCGCTCGGCAAGAACCTGCTCGTGGCGTTCATGCCGTGGGAGGGTCACAACTACGAGGACGCGATCATCCTGTCGCAGCGCCTCGTGCAGGACGACGTCCTCTCCTCGATCCACATCGAGGAGCACGAGGTCGACGCCCGTGACACCAAGCTCGGCCCCGAGGAGATCACCCGGGACATCCCGAACGTCTCCGAGGAGGTCCTCGCCGACCTCGACGAGCGCGGCATCATCCGTATCGGTGCCGAGGTCGTCGCCGGCGACATCCTCGTCGGCAAGGTCACGCCCAAGGGTGAGACCGAGCTGACCCCCGAGGAGCGTCTGCTCCGCGCGATCTTCGGTGAGAAGGCGCGCGAGGTCCGTGACACCTCGCTGAAGGTGCCGCACGGCGAGACCGGCAAGGTCATCGGCGTCCGCGTCTTCGACCGTGAGGAGGGCGACGAGCTTCCTCCGGGCGTGAACCAGCTGGTCCGCGTCTACGTCGCCCAGAAGCGCAAGATCACCGACGGTGACAAGCTCGCCGGCCGTCACGGCAACAAGGGCGTCATCTCGAAGATCCTGCCGATCGAGGACATGCCGTTCCTGGAGGACGGCACCCCGGTCGACATCATCCTCAACCCGCTGGGTGTCCCGTCCCGAATGAACCCGGGACAGGTTCTCGAGATCCACCTCGGCTGGCTCGCCAGCCAGGGCTGGAAGGTCGAGGGCAGCGAGGAGTGGATGCAGCGGCTGCAGGCCATTGGCGCCGACGACGTCGCGCCCGGCACGAACGTCGCCACCCCGGTCTTCGACGGCGCCCGCGAGGACGAGATCGCCGGTCTCTTCGAGTCCACGATCCCGAACCGCGACGGCAACCGGATGGTCCAGCCCTCCGGCAAGGCCAACCTGTTCGACGGCCGCTCCGGCGAGCCGTTCCCGGACCCGATCTCGATCGGGTACATGTACATCCTCAAGCTCCACCACCTGGTCGACGACAAGCTCCACGCCCGTTCGACCGGTCCGTACTCGATGATCACCCAGCAGCCGCTGGGTGGTAAGGCCCAGTTCGGTGGCCAGCGATTCGGTGAGATGGAGGTGTGGGCGCTGGAGGCGTACGGCGCCGCCTACGCACTCCAGGAGCTGCTGACGATCAAGTCCGACGACGTGACCGGCCGCGTGAAGGTCTACGAGGCCATCGTCAAGGGCGAGAACATCCCCGAGCCCGGCATTCCCGAGTCCTTCAAGGTGCTCATCAAGGAAATGCAGTCGCTCTGCCTCAACGTGGAGGTGCTCTCGTCGGACGGTATGTCCATCGAGATGCGCGACACGGACGAGGACGTCTTCCGCGCTGCGGAAGAGCTCGGTATCGACCTGTCCCGGCGCGAGCCGAGCAGCGTCGAAGAGGTCTGACGGGCCTGGCCGGGGCTCCCGCCAAGGAGCCCCGGTCGTCCCCGGACCCTCCCCCTACGCCCCCGGGCGTGGAGGGACCCCCATCAGACCACTTGATTGAGACACGACCCCGAAAGAGGGATTGACGCACAGTGCTCGACGTCAACTTCTTCGACGAGCTGCGGATCGGCCTTGCCACCGCGGACGACATCCGGACCTGGTCCCACGGCGAGGTCAAGAAGCCCGAGACCATCAACTACCGCACGCTCAAGCCCGAGAAGGACGGACTCTTCTGCGAGAAGATCTTCGGTCCGACCCGGGACTGGGAGTGCTACTGCGGCAAGTACAAGCGCGTCCGCTTCAAGGGCATCATCTGTGAGCGCTGTGGCGTCGAGGTCACACGCGCCAAGGTGCGCCGTGAGCGGATGGGCCACATCGAGCTTGCCGCTCCCGTCACCCACATCTGGTACTTCAAGGGCGTTCCGTCGCGCCTCGGCTACCTGCTGGACCTGGCGCCGAAGGACCTCGAGAAGGTCATCTACTTCGCCGCGTACATGATCACGTTCGTGGACGAGGAGCGCCGCACGCGTGACCTGCCCTCGCTGGAGGCCCACGTCTCCGTCGAGCGCCAGCAGGTCGAGAACCGCCGCGACGCCGACCTCGAGGCCCGCGCCAAGAAGCTCGAGACGGACCTGGCCGAGCTCGAGGCCGAGGGTGCCAAGGCCGACGTGCGCCGCAAGGTGCGCGAAGGCGCCGAGCGTGAGATGAAGCAGCTGCGCGACCGTGCCCAGCGCGAGATCGACCGTCTCGACGAGGTGTGGAACCGCTTCAAGAACCTCAAGGTCCAGGACCTCGAGGGCGACGAGCTGCTCTACCGCGAGCTGCGTGACCGCTTCGGCACGTACTTCGACGGTTCGATGGGTGCCGCGGCGCTGCAGAAGCGCCTGGAGTCCTTCGACCTCGACGAGGAGGCCGAGCGTCTCCGCGAGATCATCCGTACCGGCAAGGGCCAGAAGAAGACCCGTGCGCTCAAGCGCCTCAAGGTCGTCTCCGCGTTCCTGCAGACCAGCAACAGCCCCAAGGGCATGGTGCTCGACTGCGTGCCGGTCATCCCGCCGGACCTGCGTCCGATGGTGCAGCTCGACGGTGGCCGCTTCGCAACCTCCGACCTGAACGACCTGTACCGCCGTGTGATCAACCGCAACAACCGTCTGAAGCGTCTGCTCGACCTCGGTGCCCCCGAGATCATCGTGAACAACGAGAAGCGGATGCTCCAGGAGGCGGTCGACGCCCTCTTCGACAACGGCCGTCGTGGTCGCCCGGTCACGGGCCCCGGCAACCGTCCGCTGAAGTCCCTCAGCGACATGCTGAAGGGCAAGCAGGGCCGCTTCCGTCAGAACCTGCTCGGTAAGCGAGTCGACTACTCGGCGCGTTCCGTCATCGTCGTCGGCCCGCAGCTCAAGCTGCACCAGTGCGGTCTGCCCAAGGCCATGGCGCTGGAGCTCTTCAAGCCGTTCGTGATGAAGCGCCTGGTCGACCTGAACCACGCGCAGAACATCAAGTCGGCCAAGCGCATGGTCGAGCGTGGCCGCACCGTCGTGTACGACGTCCTCGAAGAGGTCATCGCCGAGCACCCGGTGCTGCTGAACCGTGCGCCCACCCTGCACCGCCTCGGCATCCAGGCCTTCGAGCCGCAGCTGGTCGAGGGCAAAGCCATCCAGATCCACCCGCTCGTCTGCACCGCGTTCAACGCGGACTTCGACGGTGACCAGATGGCCGTGCACCTGCCGCTGTCCGCGGAGGCGCAGGCCGAGGCCCGCATCCTGATGCTGTCCTCGAACAACATCCTCAAGCCGGCCGACGGCCGTCCGGTGACCATGCCGACCCAGGACATGGTGCTGGGCCTCTTCTTCCTCACCACGGACGAGGAGGAGCGCAAGGTCATCGGCGAGGGCCGGTCCTTCGGTTCCACCGCCGAGGCGATCATGGCGTTCGACGCCCGGGAGCTCTCGCTCCAGGCGAAGATCGACATCCGCTTCCCGGTCGGCACCATCCCGCCGCGCGGCTGGACGCCGCCGGCGGACGAGGACGAGGCCGGCGAGGGCACGTGGCAGCAGGGGGACTCGTTCCGTCTGCGCACGACCCTGGGCCGCGCGCTCTTCAACGAGCTGCTGCCCGAGGACTACCCGTTCGTCGACTACTCGGTGGGCAAGAAGCAGCTCTCCGAGATCGTCAACGACCTCGCCGAGCGCTACCCCAAGGTCATCGTGGCGGCGACGCTCGACAACCTGAAGGCGGCCGGCTTCTACTGGGCGACCCGTTCCGGTGTCACCGTGGCCATCTCCGACGTCGTCGTTCCCGAGGCGAAGAAGGCGATCGTCAAGGGCTACGAGGAGCAGGACGAGAAGGTCCAGAAGCAGTACGAGCGCGGTCTGATCACCAAGGACGAGCGCACCCAGGAGCTCATCGCGATCTGGACCAAGGCGACCAACGAGGTTGCCGAGGCGATGAACGCGAACTTCCCGAAGACCAACCCCATCTTCATGATGGTCAACTCGGGTGCTCGTGGAAACATGATGCAGATGCGTCAGATCGCCGGTATGCGTGGTCTGGTGTCGAACGCCAAGAACGAGACCATCCCGCGTCCGATCAAGGCGTCCTTCCGCGAGGGTCTGTCCGTGCTGGAGTACTTCATCTCCACGCACGGTGCCCGTAAGGGTCTGGCGGACACCGCTCTGCGTACCGCCGACTCGGGTTACCTCACCCGTCGTCTGGTGGACGTCTCGCAGGACGTCATCATCCGCGAAGAGGACTGCGGCACCGACCGCGGCCTCAAGCTGCGGATCGCCGAGCGCGGCGCCGACGGCGTGCTGCGCAAGGCGGAGGACGTCGAGACCTCCGTGTACGCCCGCATGCTCGCCGAGGACGTCGTCGTCGACGGCAAGGTCATCGCGCCTGCCAACGTCGACCTGGGCGACGTGCTCATCGACGCGGTCGTCGCGGCCGGCGTCGAGGAGGTCAAGACCCGTTCGGTCCTGACCTGTGAATCCGCTGTCGGCACCTGTGCGTACTGCTACGGCCGCTCGCTCGCGACCGGCAAGCTGGTCGACATCGGTGAGGCGGTCGGCATCATCGCCGCCCAGTCCATCGGTGAGCCCGGTACGCAGCTGACGATGCGTACCTTCCACACCGGTGGTGTGGCCGGTGACGACATCACCCAGGGTCTGCCCCGTGTCGTCGAGCTCTTCGAGGCTCGTACGCCCAAGGGTGTCGCCCCGATCTCGGAGGCGGCCGGCCGCATCCGTATCGAGGAGACCGAGAAGACCAAGAAGATCGTCGTCACCCCGGACGACGGCAGCGACGAGACGGCGTTCCCGATCTCGAAGCGTGCCCGTCTGCTGGTCGGCGAGGGCGACCACGTCGAGGTGGGCCAGAAGCTCACCGTGGGCGCCACCAACCCGCACGACGTGCTGCGGATCCTCGGTCAGCGCGCGGTCCAGGTCCACCTGGTCGGCGAGGTCCAGAAGGTCTACAACTCGCAGGGTGTGTCGATCCACGACAAGCACATCGAGATCATCATCCGGCAGATGCTGCGCCGTGTGACGATCATCGAGTCCGGCGACGCGGAGCTGCTGCCGGGCGAGCTGGTCGAGCGTTCGAAGTTCGAGACCGAGAACCGTCGTGTGGTCACCGAGGGCGGTCACCCCGCCTCCGGCCGTCCGCAGCTGATGGGTATCACCAAGGCCTCGCTGGCGACCGAGTCGTGGCTGTCGGCGGCGTCCTTCCAGGAGACGACCAGGGTTCTGACGGACGCGGCGATCAACGCCAAGTCCGACTCCCTGATCGGCCTCAAGGAGAACGTCATCATCGGTAAGCTCATCCCGGCCGGTACGGGCCTGTCCCGCTACCGCAACATCCGGGTCGAGCCGACCGAGGAGGCCAAGGCCGCGATGTACTCGGCCGTCGGCTACGACGACATCGACTACTCGCCGTTCGGCACGGGCTCCGGCCAGGCCGTTCCGCTGGAGGACTACGACTACGGTCCGTACAACCAGTAGAAGCGCGTGAGGAAGGGCGGTCACCCCGTGGGTGGCCGCCCTTCCGGCGTTGGCAGGGGACCGGTGCGGTGAGGCCGTTCCGGCACGACGGCGGTGCCTGGGTACGGCTGGCAGCCGACGCGGGCCCGGCAGCCGGTGGGGACCCCGTACCTCGTCCTCCGCCACCCGTGGAGCCCGCACCGGGCCGTGCCGGTACGGCCCGCCTGGCCCCGCGCCTTCACCTGGCAGAGGGCCGAAAGGGGCTCTCGGGACGTCCTCGCTGGGCAGACGGCGGCCGTGCGTGGGCATTTGTTTTGACCGGAGTCCATGCGGTAGGTACGCTCAGACCTTGTGCCTGGGGTGTGCCTGGGCTCGTGTGCGTGTCCTCTGCCGCATGGCGAGTCCTAGACCGGCCACCGCAATCTGTGCCCTTTCCGCCCTGGCGGCGGGGGTGCGCAGTATTCGACACACCCGACCGCGTGGGTCGGCGACGTTCCAGGTTAGCTTCACTGACGGCACACAGAAACCGGAGAAGTAGTGCCTACGATCCAGCAGCTGGTCCGCAAGGGCCGGCAGGACAAGGTCGAGAAGAACAAGACGCCCGCACTTGAGGGTTCTCCTCAGCGCCGCGGCGTCTGCACGCGTGTGTTCACGACCACCCCGAAGAAGCCGAACTCGGCCCTCCGTAAGGTCGCGCGTGTGCGTCTGACCTCCGGCATCGAGGTCACGGCCTACATCCCGGGTGAGGGACACAACCTGCAGGAGCACTCCATCGTGCTCGTGCGTGGTGGCCGTGTGAAGGACCTGCCGGGTGTTCGTTACAAGATCATCCGCGGTTCCCTGGACACCCAGGGTGTCAAGAACCGCAAGCAGGCCCGCAGCCGCTACGGCGCCAAGAAGGAGAAGTAAGAATGCCTCGTAAGGGCCCCGCCCCGAAGCGCCCGGTCATCATCGACCCGGTTTACGGTTCTCCTCTGGTGACCTCGCTCATCAACAAGATCCTGCTCAACGGCAAGCGTTCCACCGCTGAGCGCATCGTCTACGGCGCCATGGAAGGCCTCCGCGAGAAGACCGGCGCCGACCCGGTCATCACGCTGAAGCGCGCCCTCGAGAACGTCAAGCCGTCTCTCGAGGTCAAGTCCCGCCGTGTCGGTGGTGCCACCTACCAGGTGCCGATCGAGGTCAAGCCCGGTCGTGCCGCCACCCTCGCGCTGCGCTGGGTCGTGGGTTACTCCCGCGCCCGCCGCGAGAAGACCATGACCGAGCGCCTCATGAACGAACTGCTCGACGCCTCCAACGGCCTCGGCGCTTCGGTCAAGAAGCGTGAGGACACGCACAAGATGGCCGAGTCCAACAAGGCCTTCGCGCACTACCGCTGGTAGTCGCTACCCACATCGAGACCGAGAGAAGATTGAGCCTTATGGCCACCACTTCGCTTGACCTGGCCAAGGTCCGCAACATCGGGATCATGGCCCACATCGACGCGGGCAAGACGACGACCACCGAGCGCATCCTGTTCTACACCGGTGTGAGCTACAAGATCGGTGAGGTCCACGACGGCGCTGCCACGATGGACTGGATGGAGCAGGAGCAGGAGCGCGGCATCACCATCACGTCCGCCGCGACGACCTGTCACTGGCCGCTCGAGGACGTCGACCACACCATCAACATCATCGACACCCCGGGTCACGTCGACTTCACCGTCGAGGTGGAGCGTTCGCTCCGCGTCCTCGACGGCGCCGTGACCGTGTTCGACGGTGTCGCCGGTGTGGAGCCGCAGTCCGAGACGGTGTGGCGCCAGGCCGACCGTTACGGCGTGCCGCGCATCTGCTTCGTCAACAAGCTCGACCGCACCGGTGCGGAGTTCCACCGCTGTGTCGACATGATCGTGAGCCGCCTCGGTGCGACCCCGATCGTCATGCAGCTCCCGATCGGTGCCGAGGCCGACTTCAAGGGCGTCGTCGACCTCGTTCGTATGAAGGCTCTTGTCTGGTCCGCCGAGGCCACCAAGGGCGAGATGTACGACGTCGTCGACATCCCGGCCACCCACGCCGAGGCCGCCGAGGAGTGGCGCGGCAAGCTGGTCGAGACCGTCGCCGAGAACGACGAAGAGATCATGGAGCTCTTCCTCGAGGGCCAGGAGCCCACCGAGGAGCAGCTCTACGCCGCGATCCGTCGCATCACCATTGCCTCCGGCAAGGGCGGCGACACCACGGTCACCCCGGTGTTCTGTGGCACCGCGTTCAAGAACAAGGGCGTCCAGCCCCTGCTCGACGCGGTCGTGCGCTACCTCCCCTCCCCCCTGGACGTCGAGGCCATCGAGGGTCACGACGTGAAGGACGCGGAGCAGGTCGTCTCGCGCAAGCCGTCCGAGTCCGAGCCGCTGTCGGCCCTCGCGTTTAAGATCGCGAGCGACCCGCACCTCGGCAAGCTCACCTTCATCCGGGTCTACTCGGGTCGCCTGGAGGCCGGCACCTCGGTGCTGAACTCCGTCAAGGGCAAGAAGGAGCGCATCGGCAAGATCTACCGCATGCACGCGAACAAGCGTGAGGAGATCGACGCGGTGGGCGCCGGCGACATCGTCGCCGTCATGGGCCTGAAGCAGACCACCACCGGTGAGACGCTGTGCGACGAGAAGAACCCGGTGATCCTGGAGTCCATGGACTTCCCGGCGCCGGTCATTCAGGTCGCGATCGAGCCCAAGTCCAAGGGTGACCAGGAGAAGCTGGGTGTCGCCATCCAGCGTCTCGCGGAGGAGGACCCCTCCTTCCAGGTTCACTCGGACGAGGAGACCGGCCAGACCATCATCGGTGGTATGGGCGAGCTTCACCTCGACGTGCTCGTCGACCGTATGCGCCGCGAGTTCAAGGTCGAGGCCAACGTCGGCAAGCCGCAGGTCGCCTACCGCGAGACGATCCGCAAGACCGTCGAGCGTCACGACTACACCCACAAGAAGCAGACCGGTGGTACCGGTCAGTTCGCCAAGGTGCAGATCGCGATCGAGCCGATCGAGGGCGGCGACGCCTCGTACGAGTTCGTGAACAAGGTGACCGGTGGCCGCATCCCCAAGGAGTACATCCCTTCGGTGGACGCGGGTGCGCAGGAGGCCATGCAGTTCGGCATCCTGGCCGGCTACGAGATGACCGGCGTTCGCGTCATTCTTCTCGACGGTGGCTACCACGAGGTCGACTCCTCCGAGCTCGCCTTCAAGATTGCCGGTTCGCAGGCCTTCAAGGAGGCCGCGCGCAAGGCTTCGCCCGTACTGCTCGAGCCGATGATGTCCGTCGAGGTCACCACGCCCGAGGACTACATGGGTGAGGTCATCGGCGACATCAACTCCCGCCGTGGTCAGATTCAGGCCATGGAGGAGCGCAGCGGCGCTCGCGTCGTGAAGGGCCTCGTGCCCCTCTCGGAGATGTTCGGCTACGTCGGAGACCTCCGCAGCAAGACCTCGGGTCGCGCAAGCTACTCGATGCAGTTCGACTCCTACGCCGAGGTTCCGCGGAACGTCGCCGAGGAGATCATCGCGAAGGCCAAGGGCGAGTAACTCTTCCGAGCCCACGCTTTAGGCTTGACACCATCCGCCGGGGTTCGCCCCCGAAACCGAGGACCGGATCCCGGCGGCTGGCATCCCAGCAAAGATCACCTGGCGCCGATGAAGCAAGGCGTTCAGAACCACTCCAGGAGGACCCCAGTGGCGAAGGCGAAGTTCGAGCGGACTAAGCCGCACGTCAACATCGGCACCATCGGTCACATCGACCACGGTAAGACGACCCTCACGGCCGCCATTACCAAGGTGCTGCACGACGCGTACCCGGACCTGAACGAGGCCTCGGCCTTCGACCAGATCGACAAGGCTCCTGAGGAGCGCCAGCGCGGTATCACCATCTCCATCGCGCACGTCGAGTACCAGACCGAGTCGCGTCACTACGCCCACGTCGACTGCCCCGGTCACGCGGACTACATCAAGAACATGATCACGGGTGCGGCGCAGATGGACGGCGCCATCCTCGTGGTCGCGGCCACCGACGGCCCGATGCCGCAGACCAAGGAGCACGTGCTCCTGGCCCGCCAGGTCGGCGTTCCGTACATTGTCGTCGCCCTGAACAAGGCCGACATGGTGGACGACGAGGAGATCCTGGAGCTCGTCGAGCTCGAGGTGCGTGAGCTCCTCTCCGAGTACGAGTTCCCGGGCGACGACCTGCCGGTCGTCAAGGTCTCGGCGCTCAAGGCTCTCGAGGGCGACAAGGAGTGGGGCCAGTCGGTCCTGAACCTGATGGCCGCCGTCGACGAGGCGATCCCGCAGCCCGAGCGTGACGTCGACAAGCCGTTCCTGATGCCGATCGAGGACGTCTTCACGATCACCGGTCGTGGCACCGTCGTCACCGGCCGTATCGAGCGTGGTGTTCTCAAGGTCAACGAGACCGTCGACATCGTCGGTATCAAGCAGGAGAAGACCACCACCACGGTCACCGGCATCGAGATGTTCCGCAAGCTGCTCGACGAGGGCCAGGCCGGTGAGAACGTCGGTCTGCTCCTCCGTGGCATCAAGCGCGAGGACGTCGAGCGCGGCCAGGTCATCATCAAGCCCGGTTCGGTCACGCCGCACACCGAGTTCGAGGCCCAGGCCTACATCCTGTCCAAGGACGAGGGTGGCCGGCACACGCCGTTCTTCAACAACTACCGTCCGCAGTTCTACTTCCGTACGACTGACGTGACCGGTGTTGTGACCCTCCCCGAGGGCACCGAGATGGTCATGCCGGGCGACAACACCCAGATGTCCGTCCAGCTGATTCAGCCGGTCGCCATGGAAGAGGGCCTGAAGTTCGCCATCCGTGAGGGTGGCCGGACCGTGGGCGCCGGCCAGGTCACCAAGATCACCAAGTAGTTCGGTGGTTTGACCTGGTAGCTCGCTGAGCTGCAAGAAGGGCCCCGCACCGTCAGGTGCGGGGCCCTTCGTCATGCGTGGCGTCGGTGGGGGGTCGGGTCGCGCATCTGCCCTGCGGCCGGGGGCGCGCGAGCCCGGCAGCATCCCAGGGAGGCTTTATCCCGCCGCGCTGCCCGTCGGCGGCGACCAGATCCACGGGTGCGCGTCCGGTCCCAGGCCGACGACCGTGACCCCCGCGGCGGTGAGGTCCAGCGTGGGGGTGTCGAGCGCCACCGGCCCCGCCTCGCGCGTCAACAACCGGCCCTCGAAGCGCAGCTGGATCCGTCCGCGCAGGTCCCTGCCGAGCAGGGCGAGCCCGTCGGGGCCGCCTGCCGCGCCGACCGGGCCGTACCCCTCGAAGGCGACGGCGGGCAGCCGTTCGCCGCCCGCGCTCAGCCGGCTCAGCTCCGGGGAGGCGCTGCCGCGCGAGTCCCGGCTCGAGACCCGCTTCCAGGGCAGCTCCGTGCGGTACAGCAGCTGCACGGAGCCCTCCGCGTCGGCCAGCGCCGCGGGGGTGCCGACCGCGGCCGGCAGCCGTCCGGCGGGCCGGTGGCGCAGAGGACGGCCGGGGGCCTCCTGGGTCCAGTGGTGAACGGTGTCGTGGCCCGCGCCGAAGACGTGGACCCGCCCGGTGCCGTCCACCACGGTGGACAGGCCGTCCTGTATCTCGGCGGCGCCGTCGAGTGTCTGCCAGCCGCTCCAGCGGCCGTCCGCGCCGCGGACCCTGGTGCTGACGCCCTTGTCCGCGTTGCGCACGAACAGATGGACACGGCCGTCGGGTGCGGTGACGGCCACCGGCACGCCGATGCGCCGGCCCCGGTCGTCGGTGTGCTCCGGGTTGCCGAGGCCTCGCCAGGCACGGAACGCGCCGCCCGCGGAGCGCTGCTCCAGCAGCACGATCTCCCGGGTGTTGCTCCCGCCGTGTCCGCTGATCGCGGAGAAGCGCAGGGCGAAGAGGAGCTCGCGGCCGTCCTCGAGGGCGGTTGCTCCCAGCGCGGGCGCCAGCGGGCCGCCGCCGAGGTCGTCCGGTTCGCTCCACCGGCCGCTGCCCGGCAGGGTCTCGCGCCAGCGGACCGCCCGCAGGCCCAGGACCCCGTACGCGGAGAGCCGGCCGTCGGGCTCCGTGGCAACGGCGGGGCGGGCGCCCGGGTAGCGGTGGTGGGTCGAGCGCACCCAGCCCTTCTTGTTGGTCAACGGGCGCCGGCCGCCGACGTTGTAGTCGCCGCAGCCGCCGCTGTTGCCGCACTCCCAGGCGGGGTCGCCGCCGTACGGGACGAGATGCTCGGCCTTCTCCTCGATCAGCCGCGGCGGCAGGTTCTTGGGCCAGTGGCGGTTGTAGTAGCCGCGGAAGGAGGTGGCGACGAACGCCGGTATGCCGCCGCCGTCCTCGGTGGCGGCAGCCACCCAGCGCACCATCGCCGCCCAGCTGAACGAGGCGACGGCGGTGTGGTCGGCGTGGTCCGAGTAGCCGGGCTGCTCGCTGTCCCGCTTGCGGGTCGCCTCGTCGCTGTACTGGATGTCCGGGTCCGGATCGAGGGTGTGGATCACGGTGGGCCGGTACCGCTCCATCAGACCGACGAGGACGTCCGTCAGGTCGTCGTAGCCATAACTGTCGGCCCGCCGGACGGGGGAGCCGTCGGTGATCGCGGTCGGCACGCTCGATGCACGGTCCTGCCAGAGGCTGGGTACGGCCGTCCAGCGGCGAGGGGCGTGCATCGAGAGGTTCAGGAAGATCAGTTCGACGCGGCGGTTGCCGTCGGCGAGCGTGTTGATCTCGGCCCGCCGGTCGCCGCGCAGGGTGGCGACGCCCTTCTGCCACTCGGTGAACTTGTCGAGGCCGAGCAGGCTCGCGTACGCCTGGCGCAGCCCCTGATGGCGGGCGGAGGAGTACGCCCCCTTGTCGGCGGGGCCGTCCGGCCGCCCGGGGATGTGGTTGACACCGTTGTGCTCGCCTGCGGTGACGTAGACGCATACGAGGGGGACGCCGGAATCCAGCATCTGCTGGGCGTCCGGGTTCATGAAGTACAGGTCGTCGTCGGGGTGCGCCAGTATCTGCATCAGCTGCGCACGCCGCGAGGTGGCGATGGGCATGCCGGGTGCGGGATCGGCGGTCGGACCGGTGCGGCGGGGCGCGGGCACCGAGCACGACGTGAGCGCGGCGGCGGAGACGGACGCGGTCAGGGCGGTCAACGCGGCGACGACACTGCGCCGCCGTGGCCGGGACCTGCTTGCGCGCAGCCCTGACACAGCTCTGTCTTCCACGTGTGGTGCTCCGTCCGGTCCCCCCGCAGCGGCCGGGCGGTGCCCCCGTCTGCGTACTGTGATGTCCCCAGGTGGCGGCCGGGTCGGTCGAGCCGATAGCCGCGATCAACTAGACGGGGCGCGGCTGCGGGGGGTTGCCTGGATGTTTGCCATGTGTTCGATCTGACTCGCGGCGCGGGGGCGGCTGCCCTTCGGCGCGCCGCGCGGGGTCCGCGCCGGAATCGGAGCCACTGCGGATCCCCACCACGGCTGCGGAATCAGGGCCACTACGGTTGCGGCAGTGCGATGCCGAAAGCGTCGCCGTTGGTCCCGGCCGTCCAGCCCATCGGTGGATGGACTGCCTTAAAGGGGGGTGCTGTGCGAATCGACCAACTGGCCGAGGCGGCCGGATTGTCCGCCCCGCGGCGTTACGCCGTGGACTGGGAACGAGCGGAGAGGGAGCTGGGTACCCGACTTCCCGCTGACTACAAGGAGTACGTCTACTGGTTCGGGCCAGGCTGTTTCGACGACTACCTTTTCGTGGCGGTCCCAGGTATCGAGAACGCTAATGTCGAACTGGGTGGCCTCCTCCGCAATGAGCAGGTGTTGATCGCATCGCTGAGTGAGTTGAGCGGCACTCCGGTGCTCCTCCCTGTTCACCCTGAACCGTCCGGCTGGCTTCCTTGGGGTCGTACGAGCAATGGTGATGTGCTCTATTGGGTTGTGTCGTCAGAAGATCCGGACCAATGGAAGATCGCCGGCCGCCCCGGCCGAGGTCTCGATCTCGGGCATTTTGACGCAGGATTCGCCGACTTCATACACGCCTTCGTCTGGGACACGGTGGACCTGCATTTCATCGCCGAGACGGACAGCGAGGTTCCGATCACCTTCGAGCCGACTCCCGGAGAATGGCGCGGTTCTGGAGAGCAGTTGCAGCCGTACGGAAGATTCGAATCGGAGTAGAAAGTCCGCAGTTGCCCCGCCCGGGAGAGAGGGCGGGGCAACGCGAGGGCCGGATGGCCACTTTGCAGGGCGCGGGGTCACACGCCCGCGACGGACCGGATCCAGGAGCGGTACGCCGTGACGTTCGTGTACGCCGTAGTGGTCTGGCGGTCGCTCGTGGAGGCGACGCCGACCTGGACGCCGCCCGCCATCATCGGGCCGCCGGAGTCGCCGCCGGCGGTGATGCCGTCGCCACGGCGGGCACAGATCGCCGAGCCGCCGTAGGCGTCACCGCATCCGCCGGTGACGGTCACGTTCGCGACCTTGAGGTAGCGCGACTGGCAGTTGGCCTCGGAGCCGCACCGGGAGGTCGCGCCCCAGCCGTAGACCTGCACGTTCTGGCCGACGTACACCGAGCCCGGCTGCCCGAGCCGCGCGTAGGTCGCGGACACGGAGTGGTCGAGGCGGACCAGCGCCGGTCAGAGCCGTGGGTGACGGTCTGCGTCCCGTACGCGACGGTGCCGCCGCTGTGCTGGTCGAGGCTGCCGATACGGAAGGCCAGTCCGCCGCCGGTCACGCAGTGCTCGGTCAGGACCCAGGTCGGCGCGGTGATCGTCGCCGAACAGGTCTCTCTGCCGTTCGAGAAGAGGCGCGCCGCCCAGGGGGCGTTCTGCGCATAGCCGCCGCCGATGATCGGCTGCGAGCCGCTGGGCACGGGCGCCGAGGACGTGGCGGCCGTAGCGGTGGGCGCGATGGTCAGGGCGGCCAGCAGGGCAGCCGCAAGTGCCCTGAATAACCTGGCTATTCGCAAGGCTCCTCATTTCCGAAGACACGCGCGGGGACGCGTGGGGGTGTCCAGGAGCCATCAGGATCGCCAAGGGACGGCGGAGTCGGGTAATAGCGTTCTGCCATAACACGGTGTTATGCCCGGGCGGCAGCGCTTGTCCGCCGTGCGTCAGCGCAGCGTCGGGACCTCGCCGCCGGGTGCGTACGTCACCGTCGTCCGCGCCAGTCCCCGCAGCCACGGGGCCGCGCGTTCCGCGAGCCGGGCCGCGTCCGGCGGGGTCGGGCCGAGGCCGATGGCGTAGCGGGTGGGGGAGTGCGCGAAGGAGCGGGGCCAGGCGTGGACGCCCGGTTCGGGGAGCGCCGACAGGAGGGCTCGCATCCGGCCGCGGACCCGGCCCTCCTCCTCCGGGCCGGCGACGGTCACCACTGCCCAGGCCGTGTGGCGGCGGTGCAGCGGGGGTGGCGCGAGCAACGGTTCGGCGGGGGCGGGTGACTCCAGCAACTCCCAGGCACGGAACAGCTCTTGGCCGATCAGGTCGCGCATACCGGCAGTGACCTGGTCGGAGCAGGGGCGTACCGGCTCGGTCGGGGTCCAGATCGTGACCGGCAGGCCGGGACGCGGCGCGTCGCCGCCGACCGGCTCGCGCCAGTCCCAGGCCGCCCACGTCGCGAAGAACTGGCGGAGCAGTCCGTCGGGCGCCGGGTCATCGGCCTCCCGGACGGTACGGGCCGCGAGTACGGACCACGCGAGGCCCGGCAGCCCGCCGAACGGGGCCGAGTCCAGGCCCCGGGCCCTCGCCCACGCCTTGACGTCGCGCGCCAGCCGCGAGAACGCTGCGCGACGGTCGCCGACCGCGGTGAGCAGCGCGTCGGCGTCGCTCACCGCGCTCAGCGCGATGGCCGCGTCCTCGCCCAACTCATCCCGCAAGGCGACCGCTTCGTCCGGGGCGACCGGCCCGGTGGCGACGACGGCCAGGTCCACGTTCAGCCCGCCGGCGTTTAGCCGCAGCCCGGGGGCGCGTGCGCCGACCACCTCCCGCACGTCCGTCGCCTCGGGCAGGGCTGCCGTCAACCGGGCGCGTACATCCGCGAGTTCCGGTGTGCCGGGCAGCGCCGAGACCAGGTCGAGGTCGGCGCCCGGCAGAGCGCAGCCCATTCGCCGTGAGCCGACGACATGGACGGCCCCTTCGGACAGCGCCTCCGTGACGTGCCGCGCCGTACGGGTCGCGTCCCCGGCCCGGTGTACGGGCGGAGCCTCGTCCGGCATCCACCGCACCTCGCCCGTGCCCAGTGCCACCGTCGCCCGTACCCGCATCGGCTCGTCGCCGCGGCGGGACAGGAGGACCAGCTCGCCCACACGGGCGGACAGTGACGGCAGCCGGCCCGCGCACTCGGCGGTCAACGGCTGCGGGTCCTTCGTCCGGCCCAGGCTCAGATGCGGAGTGAAGCCCTCCCGGCGGCCCCGGCAACGCGGGAACCGCTGCTCAAGGGTCCGGCGCAGCTCCTGCCACGGCTGCTCCCCGGCCGCCGCCGGGTCGAGCCAGACGGTCGCGTCCTCCCGGTGGCCGAAGCTGTGCACGCCTTCGAGCCGGGCCTCGAACGGTGCGACCGCCGTCGCCGCCTCGGCGAGCAGCGGGGCCGCCGCCTCGAAGTCGGACTCGGGGACGAAGCCGAAGAGCACGTTGACGTGCGGCGGCCAGCGGAGGATCTGCGGGTCGTGGTCGCGGCGGATGTTCTGCAGCGGCGGCCACAGCTCCGCGGGCGGGATCCATGCCACGGCCGTCCGGGCCGTGGGCCGTACGTCGAGGACGCCGCCCGCCGGCCCCTCGCCGACGGGAACGAGCTCGACCTCCACTCCGAAGTGGTCGGAGATGAACAGCCCTTGCGGTGTCGGAGTCCGGCCGCGCAGGACGGCGGAGTCCGCCCTCAGGCCGTCGGCCCGGAGCAGTACGCGGTCCAGCCGCGACACCCGCCCCGACAGCGACGAGACGGCGGCCAGGGGATTGGTGACCGGGTCGAACGTCGGCGTACGGTCCCCGGCTCCGTGCACATCGCTCCAGGCGTCCCGCATACCGAGGGCCGTCGTCGGTCCGTCGCCGCCGTCGTTGAAGTCGCCCACGAGGGCGACGTCCCCGTCCAGACTCGCCAAACCCTCCGCGATACGGGCCAGTTCGGTGTCCCGCCGGGCCGCGCCTTCCTCGGAGTGGTCGCTGCTGAGGTGCGTCGCGGCGACTGTGACCGGCCCGCGGCCGGTTTCGACGACAAGAGCGGTCACGGCCTTGTGCGGGCCGAGGACGTGGTGGCCGACCTCCCGAACCGGCAGCCGGCTGAGCAGCAGCAGCCCGCACTCGTCGACGTCCCGCCCCGCGGGGTCCGTCCCGAGCGTGTATTCGCGGCGCACCCAGGGCGCCCGCAGCAGCAGGGTGAGGAGCGCGGGCTCCACCTCCTGCAGGGCGATGACGTCGGCGTCGGCGTCGCGGAGGGCGTCGACCAGCAGTGGCCGGCGCAGCACGGTGTCGATGCGGTCGCTGTCGTAGCGGTCCCAGAGCGTGTTCCAGGTCAGTACGCGCAGGCCTCCCCGCGCGCCTTTGGGTGTCCGTGCGGGCACCCAGCCGTCCGTCTCCCAGATGTGCGGCGTCCGTGCGGTGAAGAACGGGGCCCGCAGCCGCCGCGCCTCCCGTACCCGCCCGGCGTCGGTGTCGTCGATGCGGTCCACGCCGGTGGACCGGTCCCATACGAGCTCGCCGTCCGCCTCGAAGAACAGGACCCGGTGCCACGGAATCTCGCCGCCGGGCACGAACGCGGGCAGCGGTACGCGCTTGGGGGCGGCACCGCGCTGCAGGACGCCGATCACGAAGCGGGCCGGGTCGAACCGTGCGTCCCAGCGCACTCGGTGGTAGATCTCGTCGCTCGTACGCACCGGTCAGGCCTCTTCCTCGACGGTTCCGCTCATCCCGATGTACCAGGTGCGGTGGGCTTCCCCCGGGTACGGCGGGCCGAAGCGGTGCAGCTGGGTGGTGAGCACCTGTGGCGGGACGGGGTGCTCGCGACGCTCGTTGCGCCCGGTCAGCTCGTCCTCGTCGACGAGGACGACGGCATGCGTGACCAGGGCGTCGCGGCGTTGAGCGACCGTGTGCACCAGCGAGCGCTGCTGCCGGTTGAGGGACGTGGCGTCCCACACCACGGTGCCGCCCGCGTCGAGCGCCGCGTCGAGCCGGTCCAGGCCCGCGCGCAGGATGGCCCCGTTGGCCTTCTGGTCGGCCCGGGAGCCGCGGGCCTCGCGCAGGTCGTCGAGACTGACGTACGCATCCACTCCGGCGATCCCGCGGGCGAAAGTGCTTTTCCCGCTGCCCGACGGGCCGACCATCTGGATCAGACGCGGGAAGTCGCCGGACCGCCAGCGCCAGGTCGCGGCGACGGCCTCCTCGACAGTGCGGATCCGCCCCTGGGCATACGCCTCGCGTGCTTCGGCGCGGCAGCGGTCGGCGGCATCCGGCGCAAGACCGGCGAACGCGTCCCGCAGCCCGGCGTCGTCCAGCCCGCCGATGTCCTCGGCGTGCAGCGACGACCACGCCACCTGCTCACGCGCCTCTTGCGTGTACGCCGTCGCACGGGCGACGGCGTGCAGCACACCGAGGTCGACGGCGTGGGACAGCCGCACCAGACCGGCCCGCCTGCTCTCGTCCGGGTACGGCCGGTGCAGCGCCGGATGCAGTCCGACGAGGTCCGCGACGTGCCGCGCGAGCGGCATCCCGAGCGGGGAGGCGAGCTTCGCTGCGAGCGCGGCCCGGCGGTGGCGGTGCAGCATCGCGGCCAGGACCCCGGCGAGCCGGTCGTCGCCGGTCCGCCCGCCCAGGTCCAGCCCGGCGAGGGCCTCGGTGTCCCAGTCGGCGATACCGACGGCCCGGCCGAGTGCCTTCACGTCGGCCGCGGCCCCGGACCGCACGTCCCACAGCGCCGCCGCCGGCCCGAGCCCGTTCTCGACGACGGCCGCGTGCATCCAGTGCGTATCGGTCCGCACATGCCCGGCCCGCACCCACTTGGCGACCCGCCGCCCGAACTCCTGGGCCATGAAGCCGTCGACGGTCCGTACGACGAACCCCTCCTGCCGACCGAGGTCCAGCGTCAGTCGCCGCAGCGCCCGTTCGTCGAACACGCCGCGCCACAGCACCCGCGGCACGGGAATCCCGAGGTCGCGCAGAAACTGGACGGTCCGGTCCCAGTCGAGGCACCAGCCGAGCTCGTCCCACACGGAGAACCCGTAGAAGTAGCTGTCCAGACCGTCGTACCGAATCGAATGCCGGGCGAACATGTTCTCCCCGCATACCCGCCAGCTCTCGGGGATGTGGTGCCCGATCCGCCCCTGGAGGGCCTTCACCCATGTCCGCGACGGATGATGCGCCGAGTCGAGCGAACGGGCGTGCAGCCCGTCGCGGTACAGGGTGGTGTTCTCGCCGTCGAGCTTCTCGGTGACGACGACTTCGCGACCGCGCAGCCCGACCAGGTCGGTGACCCGGACATCGTCCGCGGTCGCACCGGGCGACCACGGCAGATGCCGGGTCCGTGGATAGTGCGTACGCATGGTGGCCGCCCCCCGTGTCTGCTGCTGCCGCCGTCACTGTAGGTGGCGGCGGGGAGGTGCTTCGAAGCATTTACGCGCCTGGGGGTCTGTCGCGGAAACGCTCGAGATTCAGTCTGCTCTCCTCCCGCGGAAGCATTCACCCGCAGGGGTGAGGCGGGTCCGGCGCTGTTCTGTCGGGGCGGTCCGGCGACCGTACCGTCCCGGTATGAAACCCAAACCGGGGCGGGCGCTGACGGTCGTCATGGTTCTGCTCACCGTGACGACCGGGATGATCGAGGCGGTCTCGTTCCTCGTCCTCGGTCCGGTCTTCGCGGCCGTTCAGACCGGCAGCCTGCTGCTGCTCGGGTTCGCCGTCGCCGGGACCGCCGGCATCTCGATCACCGCGACAGCGGCTTCCCTGGCGGGTTTCGCGGTGGGGGCGGTCGGTGGCTCGCGGGCGGAGTCGGCGATCGACGGCCGGGGCCGGCGCTGGTTCACCGCCGCCCTGGTGGGGGAGGGCCTCCTGCTGAGCGCGTCGGCATTCGTGGTCTGGCGCATCGGCATCGAGCGCTCCGGCGGCCCGGTGGACGGGCGCCACCTCGCGGCGATCAGCATGGTGGCCTGTGCCATGGGTGTGCGCAATGTGACGACGCTGCGGGTGAAGGAGCCGGGCATCTCCACCACGGTGGTCACCACAGCCCTGACCGGGCTGCTCGTCGTGCTCCACCCGTTGGCGGCCGACAGTCGGGTCGGCTCGGGCGCTGGGGAGGAGTCGCGGCGGCTCTCGTCGATCCTCGCCATGTTCTCCGGCGCCTTGTTCGGCGCGTGGCTGCTGGATCGGTCGGTCCATCCGGCGGTGGTGCTGGCCGTCCCGGCCGGGCTCGTTCTCGCACTGGGCCTGGCCCTGTCGGCGCTGCCCCGGGAGCGGACGTCGGTACCGGGGTGAGGGGGAGGGGGAGGGGGGCGGGTCCGCGCTGATCGCCTGCCGCGTGGGGAGTGACAACTGCGTGGCGGAAGTTGCGGCATCGTCCTGCACGGGCTCGCCCTGTCGTCCCTGGCCGGTGGCGCCCCTTCCGCAATGCGATTGCTCGCGTCGGCCGAACGGCTGGGCGTACCCAGGGAGTTCCAGCCGGCGATGTCCGCGGAGCGAGTGAGGCGGATGGCCGAGGACGCCGACGGGGCGGCGTACGCCGACGCGGTGTCGGAGTGCGCCGCCCTCGGGCGGGACGAGCTGTGGGCGGTGGCCCGCGTGCTCCTGCCGGTTACTTCGGGTCGCGCCTGAACGATGCCGTCGACCAGCGGTAGCCGAGCGCGGCCAGGGCGATGGACCAGGCGACCGCGAGCCATCCGTTGTGGCCGATCTCGGTGCCGAGCAGCAGGCCGCGCAGGGTCTCGATGGCCGGCGTGAACGGCTGGTACTCGGCGATCGGCTGGAACCAGCCCGGCATCGCGTCGATCGGGGTGAACGCGCTGGAGATCAGCGGCAGGAGGATCAGCGGCATGGCGCTGTTGCTGGCCGCCTCGGCGTTCGGGCTTGCCATGCCCATCCCGACCGCGATCCAGGTGAGCGCCAGGGCGAAGAGCGCGAGCAGCCCGAACGCCGCCAGCCACTCCAGGGCCGTGGCGTCCGTGGACCGGAAGCCGATGGCCACGGCGACGGCGCCGACGAGGAGCACGCTGGCGATCGACTGCAGGACGCTGCCGACGACGTGCCCGATGAGCACGGAACCGCGGTGGATCGCCATCGTGCGGAAGCGGGCGATGATGCCCTCGGACATGTCGGTGGCGACGGACACCGCGGCCCCGATGACGGTGCTGCCGATGGTCATCAGCGCGATGCCCGGGACGACGTAGGCGATGTACTCGGAGCGGTCGGCGCCGTCGCCCATGCCGGCGCTCATCACCTCGCCGAAGATGTAGACGAAGAGCAGCAGCAGCATCACCGGGGTGAGGAGCAGGTTCAGCGTGAGGGACGGGTAGCGCCGGGCGTGCAGGAGGTTGCGGCGGAGCATCGTGGAGGAGTCGCGCACGGCGAGGGAGAGGGAGCTCATCGGACTGTCTCCTTGGGCTGGTCGGGCTGAGCCGGCACATTGCCGGCGGTCAGGGCGAAGAACACGTCGTCGAGGTCGGGGGTGTGCACGGTCAGCTCGTCCGCCTCGATGTCGGCCGAGTCCAGCCAGTCGAGGATGGAGCGCAGCTCGCGCTGGCTGCCGTCGCTGGGGATCTGCAGCGACAGCGCTTCGTCGACGGGGGCAGCTCCCCTGCGCAAGGCGCTGTGGGACAGGAAGACCTCGCGGAGGGCGGCGGCGGCGGACTGGTACGCGGACGGGTCGGAGAACCGCAGCCGCACGTGCCCGCCCGGGATGAGCCGCTTCAGCTCGTCGGCGCTCCCCTCGGCGGCGATCTTGCCGTTGCTCAGTACCGCGATGCGGTCGGCGAGTTCGTCGGCCTCCTCCAGATACTGGGTGGTGAGGAAGACGGTGACTCCGCCGGAGACCAGCTCGCGGATGATCCCCCACATGTTGTGGCGGCTTCGCGGGTCGAGGCCGGTGGTCGGCTCGTCGAGGAAGATGATCCGCGGGTTGCCGACGAGCGTCATGGCGATGTCGAGGCGGCGCTTCATGCCGCCGGAGTAGCTGGCTGCGGGCTTCTTCGCGGCCTCGACCAGGTCGAAGCGCTCCAGCAGCTCGGCGGCGACCCGCCGTCCCTCGCGCTTGGACAGGTGGTGCAGGTCCGCCATGAGGAGCATGTTCTCCTCGCCGCTGATCAGGCCGTCGACGGCGGAGAACTGCCCGGTGACGCCGATCGCGGCCCGCACGGCCTGCGGGTCTGCGGCCAGATCGTGGCCGCCGACGTGCAACTCGCCGGCGTCGGCGGAGATGAAGGTGGAGAGGATCTTGACGGCGGTGGTCTTGCCGGCGCCGTTCGGGCCGAGCAGGGAGAAGATGGTGCCGGCCGGCACCGCCAGGTCGATGCCGTCGAGCACGACCTTGTCGCCGTAGGACTTGCGCAGCCCGTTCGCCGCGATGGCCAAGTTGGTCATGGTGGGTGCTCCTCAGAGGCTGCGGGCGACGATGTCGCCGTAGGCGGTGGTCGCGTGGATGTTCAGGTCGGCGGCGGCGCCGTCGGTGTTCCTGAGCGTGTTGTGGATCCGGCCGTAGGCGGTGCCGGCGTCCAGGGAGGCGGAGACCCCGCGGGCGGCGCCGACCGACAGCTCGCCGGCCTCGGTGTGCAGCACGACCGTGCCGCGCACGGCCTCGGCGATGCGGATGTCGCCCTTCTGGGTGCTGATCTCGGCGGGGCCGCCCAGGCGGCCGACCGAGACGTCGCCGGCGAGGAGGGTGAGGCGGGCGCTCGCGGCCTCGTCGAGCTTGACCGAGCCCTGCGCCCCCTCGAAGGCGATGTCGCCGAGCCGTCCGACGCCCCGGAGCTCGCCGGCGGCCGCCTTCGCCTCGACGCGCGAGCCGGCGGGCAGCTGGATGGTCACCTCGGTGGATCCGGAGCTGCCGAGGATCCGGTTCTTCGCCGGTGGAGCCTCGATCCGCAGGACGCCTTCGTGGTACTCGACCGTGATCTGCTCCGCCGCCTTCACGTCGCGGCCCTTCGAGGCGTCCGCGGGCAGGATCTCGACCGTGGTGTCGGCCCGGTCGGCGGCGATGAACCGGATGCGTCCCGCGGGGATGTCGAGAACGGCGGAGACCGGGGCGGGGGTGTCGAACTTCTGCATTGCGTTCTCCTTCTCCAGCGGCGTGGCACTCCGTCGGCCCGCCGTTTCTGATGATGGAAACGCTACGTTGCATTCACGAGTCCGGCAACAGGGTAGTTGCGTTGTCAGGCCATAAGTGCAGTTCAAGCGCGGAGAACTGTTGCAATGGCTTCGAAGCTAACGCAACGTCCCTGGGCTCGTTCGTTGCAATGGATTGGGCGTGAACGCTATGGTGGAGGCACTCACGCCCCAAGAAGGAGACCGCGATGCCGGGAGGCAGACTCACCCAGCAGGAACGTCAGCAGATCGCGCTGGGACTGGCCGACGGCCTCGCCTACGCGGAGATCGCCAGAGGCCTCGACCGTCCCACCTCGACGATCACGCGCGAGGTGATGCGCAACGGTGGCCCCACCGCCTACCGGGCGGACCTCGCCCACCGCGCCACCGAACAGCGCGCCCGCCGGCGCAGCCGGGCCGCGCCCCGAGGGGCGGAGGCGCCCCCGCAGGCCCACGGGCGCGACGCCGAGGCCGTGCGCGAGTACGAGGAGATGTTCTCGACGGTCCTCATGCAGGCGGGTACGCCCAAGATGATGTCCCGGGTGATGGCCTGCCTCTACATCACCGACGCGGGCAGCCTCACCGCGTCCGAACTCGTCCAGCGTCTCCAGGTCAGCCCGGCGTCCATCTCCAAGGCGATCGCGTTCCTCGAGAGCCAGGGCCTCGTCCGCCGGGAACGCGACGAACGCCGTCGCGAGCGCTACGTCGTCGACGACGACATCTGGTACCAGGCGATGATCGCCAGTGCCCAGGCCAACGCCCGGATCATCGAGACCGCACGGCAGGGTGTCGGGATCCTCGGCCCCGACACGCCGGCCGCCGCCCGCCTCGAGAACATCGCCCGCTTTCTCGACTTCGTCTCCGAGAGCATGACCCGCGCCTCGGAACAGGCCCGCGAGGTCCTCCACACCAAAGCCGAACCGACGTCGGGTGGCGCTGCCGAGCCGAGTCCGGATCGCGAGTAGACAGTTTCGCCGGCCGGCGGAGTGGACGCCTCCGCCACCTGGCGCGCGGGCGCGGTCCGGCTGGGCCCCGAACCCGCCGGGTTGTCAGCGGGTCAGGCTTCCGCGTCCCGTGTTTGACACGCAACCCCCTCGGGGTAATGTCTTCGGCTCGATTGGCCAGGGCGCGGGAGCGTGTGGCAGACTGTCCGGGTTGCTCGGTTGAGTGCCGATGCTGCGCGCCTCCCGCCGGGAGGACCGGAAGCGAGTCCCACAGTACTCGTCGACCCCACGCGGGTCGGACGTACGGGAATCTTCCGGGAAGTGTCAGCGGGGTACCGGCCAGGCACTCGGCGGGAGCTCTTCCCCCGTTCCGCGGTCATCGGGCCCGCACCCCTTGGTTGGGAAATCCTTCGGGAGATCTTCGTAGAGGGACTGCGACACGCCCGACCGCGTGGGTCGGAGAAGAGAGCAAGACCCACCGAGTACCAGAGCGTTTCACTAGACAAAGGACTACTGAGTAGCCATGGCGGGACAGAAGATCCGCATCCGGCTCAAGGCCTACGACCACGAGGTCATCGACTCCTCGGCGAAGAAGATCGTCGAGACGGTGACCCGCACTGGTGCGTCGGTCGCAGGCCCGGTGCCGCTGCCCACTGAGAAGAACGTGTACTGCGTCATCAAGTCGCCGCACAAGTACAAGGACTCGCGCGAGCACTTCGAGATGCGCACGCACAAGCGCCTGATCGACATCCTCGACCCGACGCCCAAGACCGTTGACTCGCTGATGCGCCTGGACCTTCCGGCCGGCGTTGACATCGAGATCAAGCTCTGAGAGGCGCGGAAGAGATGGCAAAGCAGATCAAGGGCGTCCTGGGCGAGAAGCTCGGCATGACCCAGGTCTGGGACGAGAACAACCGTGTCGTCCCGGTGACCGTCGTCAAGGCCGGGCCCTGTGTCGTTACCCAGGTCCGTACGAACGACATCGACGGCTACGAGTCGGTCCAGATCGCCTTCGGCGAGATCGACCCTCGCAAGGTGAACAAGCCCCTCAAGGGCCACTTCGCCAAGGCCGACGTGACCCCCCGCCGCCACCTGGTGGAGCTCCGCACGCCTGACGCCAGCGAGTACACGCTGGGCCAGGAGATCACTGCCGAGGTGTTCGAGTCCGGCGTCAAGGTCGACGTCACGGGCAAGAGCAAGGGCAAGGGCTTCGCCGGTGTCATGAAGCGTCACAACTTCAAGGGCCTCGGCGCCGGTCACGGCACCCAGCGCAAGCACCGCTCTCCCGGCTCCATCGGTGGCTGTGCCACCCCGGGCCGTGTGTTCAAGGGCCTCCGCATGGCGGGCCGCATGGGCAACGAGCGGGTCACCACCCAGAACCTGACCGTTCACGCCGTTGACGCGGAGAAGGGCCTGCTCCTGATCAAGGGCGCGGTTCCTGGTCCGAACGGCGGCCTGGTCCTGGTCCGCACTGCGGCCAAGGGGGCCTGAGGACTATGAGCACCATTGACATTCTGTCGCCCGCAGGCGACAAGTCCGGGACCGTTGAGCTCCCGGCCGAGATCTTCGACGCCAAGGTCAGCATCCCGCTGATCCACCAGGTCGTCGTCGCGCAGCTGGCCGCGGCCCGTCAGGGCACGCACAAGGTCAAGACGCGTGGCGAGGTCCGCGGTGGTGGCAAGAAGCCTTACCGCCAGAAGGGCACCGGCCGCGCCCGTCAGGGTTCGACCCGTGCGCCTCAGTTCGCCGGCGGTGGCGTCGTCCACGGCCCCGTGCCGCGTGACTACTCGCAGCGGACCCCGAAGAAGATGAAGGCCGCCGCCCTGCGCGGTGCCCTCACCGACCGGGCCCGTCACTCCCGCATCCACGTCGTCTCCGGCGTGGTCGAGGGCGAGGTCTCCACCAAGGCCGCGAAGACGCTGTTCGGCAAGATCAGTGAGCGCAAGAACCTGCTCCTGGTCGTCGACCGCGCCGACGAGGCCGCGTGGCTCTCCGCCCGCAACCTGCCCCAGGTGCACATCCTGGAGCCGGGCCAGCTGAACACGTACGACGTGCTCGTCTCCGACGACGTGGTCTTCACCAAGGCCGCCTTCGAGTCCTTCGTGTCTGGCCCCAAGGCCGCTGAGACCGAAGGGAGCGACGCCTGATGTCCGAGGCGACCGTAACCAGCAAGACCTTCACGGACCCGCGCGACATTCTCGTCAAGCCGGTTGTCTCCGAGAAGAGCTACGCCCTGCTCGACGAGAACAAGTACACGTTCATCGTCGCGCCCGGCTCCAACAAGACCCAGATCAAGCAGGCCGTCGAGGCGGTCTTCTCGGTCAAGGTCACCGGGGTCAACACGATCAACCGCCAGGGCAAGCGCAAGCGCACCCGCACCGGTTTCGGCAAGCGCGCCAACACCAAGCGCGCCATCGTGACCCTTGCCGAGGGCGACCGTATCGACATCTTCGGCGGCCCGACCTCCTGACGGAGGTCGAGACGTCCAGGATCCGGAATTCTTCCGAGGACTGAGAGAACATGGGTATCCGCAAGTACAAGCCGACGACCCCGGGCCGTCGTGGCTCCAGCGTCGCCGACTTTGTCGAGATCACGCGGTCCACGCCGGAGAAGTCGCTGGTCCGCCCCCTGCACAGCAAGGGCGGCCGTAACAACACCGGTCGTGTGACCGTCCGTCACCAGGGCGGTGGCCACAAGCGCGCCTACCGCGTGATCGACTTCCGTCGTCACGACAAGGACGGCGTGCCGGCCAAGGTCGCTCACATCGAGTACGACCCGAACCGCACCGCGCGCATCGCGCTCCTGCACTACGCAGACGGCGAGAAGCGCTACATCATCGCGCCGCGTGGCCTGAGCCAGGGCGACCGTGTCGAGAACGGCCCGGCCGCCGACATCAAGCCCGGTAACAACCTGGCGCTGCGCAACATCCCGGTCGGTACGACCATCCACGCCATTGAGCTGCGGCCCGGCGGCGGTGCGAAGTTCGCCCGTTCCGCGGGTGCCTCCGTGCAGCTGCTGGCGAAGGAGGGCCAGATGGCCCACCTGCGTATGCCGTCCGGCGAAATCCGCCTGGTCGACGTCCGCTGCCGCGCCACCATCGGTGAGGTCGGCAACGCCGAGCAGTCGAACATCAACTGGGGCAAGGCCGGCCGTCTGCGCTGGAAGGGCGTTCGCCCGACCGTCCGCGGTGTCGCGATGAACCCGGTTGACCACCCGCACGGTGGTGGTGAGGGCAAGACCTCCGGTGGTCGCCACCCGGTCTCCCCGTGGGGTCAGAAGGAGGGTCGTACTCGTTCGCCGAAGAAGGCTTCGAACAAGTACATCGTCCGCCGCCGCAAGACGAACAAGAAGCGCTAGGAGCGGGTTTAGATGCCGCGCAGTCTCAAGAAGGGGCCCTTCGTCGACGACCACCTGATCAAGAAGGTGGACGCCCAGAACGAAGCCGGCACCAAGAACGTCATCAAGACCTGGTCCCGTCGCTCGATGATCATCCCGGCCATGCTCGGCCACACGATCGCGGTGCACAACGGCAAGATCCATGTCCCGGTGTTCGTCACCGAGTCCATGGTCGGCCACAAGCTCGGCGAGTTCTCGCCGACTCGCACCTTCCGCGGCCACGTCAAGGACGACCGGAAGTCGAAGCGCCGCTAACGCGGGGTGGAACGACTATGACTTACACCGAAGGGACAACCATGGAAGCCAGGGCCCAGGCGCGGTACATCCGCGTCACGCCCATGAAGGCCCGCCGCGTGGTGGACCTCATCCGTGGCATGGATGCCACGGAGGCTCAGGCGGTCCTGCGTTTCGCCCCGCAGGCCGCGAGCGTGCCGGTTGGCAAGGTGCTGGACAGCGCCATTGCCAACGCTGCACACAACTACGACCACACCGACGCCTCTTCGCTGGTCATCAGCGAGGCGTACGTCGATGAGGGCCCGACCCTGAAGCGGTTCCGTCCGCGTGCTCAGGGCCGTGCCTACCGGATCCGTAAGCGGACCAGCCACATCACCGTGGTCGTCAGCAGCAAGGAAGGAACCCGGTAATGGGCCAGAAGGTAAACCCGCACGGGTTCCGGCTCGGTATCACCACGGACTTCAAGTCCCGCTGGTACGCCGACAAGCTGTACAAGGACTACGTCAAGGAAGACGTCGCCATCCGTCGGATGATGACGTCCGGCATGGAGCGCGCCGGCATCTCGAAGGTTGAGATCGAGCGCACCCGTGACCGCGTGCGGGTGGACATCCACACCGCGCGTCCCGGCATCGTCATCGGCCGCCGTGGCGCCGAGGCCGACCGCATCCGCGGCGACCTCGAGAAGCTCACGGGCAAGCAGGTTCAGCTGAACATCCTCGAGGTCAAGAACCCCGAGGTCGACGCTCAGCTGGTCGCGCAGGCCGTTGCCGAGCAGCTGTCCTCCCGCGTCTCCTTCCGCCGCGCCATGCGTAAGAGCATGCAGTCGGCGATGAAGGCCGGGGCCAAGGGCATCAAGATCCAGTGTGGCGGCCGCCTCGGCGGTGCGGAGATGTCGCGCTCGGAGTTCTACCGCGAGGGTCGTGTGCCGCTGCACACGCTGCGCGCGAACGTCGAGTACGGCTTCTTCGAGGCCAAGACGACCTTCGGCCGCATCGGCGTGAAGGTCTGGATCTACAAGGGCGACGTCAAGAACATCGCCGAGGTCCGCGCCGAGAACGCTGCTGCCCGTGCGGGCAACCGCCCGGCCCGTGGTGGCGCTGACCGCCCGGCCGGTCGCGGTGGCCGTGGTGGCGAGCGTGGCGGTCGCGGTCGCAAGCCGCAGCAGGCTCCGGCTGCCGAGGCCCCCAAGGCCGAGGCTCCCGCCGCCGCTCCGGCTGCTGAGAGCACCGGAACGGAGGCCTGACCGACATGCTGATCCCCCGTAGGGTCAAGCACCGCAAGCAGCACCACCCCAAGCGCCGCGGTATGGCCAAGGGTGGTACGACGGTTGCGTTCGGCGAGTACGGCATCCAGGCCATGACTCCGGCGTACGTGACCAACCGCCAGATCGAGGCGGCTCGTATCGCGATGACCCGCCACATCAAGCGTGGCGGCAAGGTCTGGATCAACATCTACCCGGACCGCCCGCTGACGAAGAAGCCCGCCGAGACCCGCATGGGTTCCGGTAAGGGTTCCCCGGAGTGGTGGGTCGCGAACGTGCACCCGGGCCGGGTCATGTTCGAGCTGTCCTACCCGAACGAGAAGATCGCACGTGAGGCTCTGACTCGCGCGGCCCACAAGCTGCCGATGAAGTGCCGGATCGTCAAGCGCGAGGCAGGTGAAGCGTGATGTCGGCCGGTACCAAGGCGTCCGAGCTGCGCGAGCTGGGCAACGAGGAGCTTGTTGCCAAGCTCCGCGAGGCCAAGGAAGAGCTGTTCAACCTCCGCTTCCAGGCGGCGACGGGCCAGCTCGAGAACCACGGCCGGCTGAAGGCCGTCCGCAAGGACATCGCCCGGATCTACACCCTGATGCGTGAGCGCGAGCTGGGCATCGAGACGGTGGAGAGCGCCTGATGAGCGAGAGCAACGTGACTGAGAACAAGGAAGCGCGCGGATTCCGCAAGACCCGTGAGGGTCTCGTCGTCAGCGACAAGATGGACAAGACCGTCGTCGTCGCCGTCGAGGACCGTGTGAAGCACGCGCTGTACGGCAAGGTCATCCGCCGTACGAACAAGCTCAAGGCGCACGACGAGCAGAACGCTGCCGGCATCGGCGACCGCGTCCTCATCATGGAGACGCGTCCGCTGTCGGCGACCAAGCGCTGGCGCATCGTCGAGATCCTCGAGAAGGCCAAGTAATTACTTGAGGGGTTTCCCTCGAGTTCGTTCCGCCAGGCTCGGTGGGGGCTTCACCTCCTAGGAGGAGAGCCCCCGCCGGGAACCGGCAGACAATCAGGAGATAGACGTGATCCAGCAGGAGTCGCGACTGCGTGTCGCCGACAACACTGGTGCCAAGGAGATCCTTTGCATCCGTGTTCTCGGTGGCTCCGGTCGCCGCTACGCGGGCATCGGTGACGTCATCGTCGCCACCGTCAAGGATGCGATCCCCGGTGGCAACGTGAAGAAGGGTGACGTCGTCAAGGCGGTCATCGTTCGCACCGTCAAGGAGCGCCGCCGCCAGGACGGCTCGTACATCCGCTTCGACGAGAACGCCGCTGTCATTCTCAAGAACGACGGCGACCCCCGCGGCACCCGTATCTTCGGCCCGGTGGGCCGTGAGCTGCGCGAGAAGAAGTTCATGAAGATCATCTCGCTCGCGCCGGAGGTGCTGTAAGCATGAAGATCAAGAAGGGCGACCTGGTTCAGGTCATCACCGGCAAGGACAAGGGCAAGCAGGGCAAGGTCATCGCGGCCTTCCCCCGCGAGGACCGCGTCCTGGTCGAGGGTGTCAACCGGGTCAAGAAGCACACCAAGGCCGGACAGACCGCTCGCGGTTCGCAGACCGGCGGCATCGTCACGACCGAGGCCCCTGTTCACGTGAGCAATGTTCAGCTCGTCGTGGAGAAGGACGGCAACAAGGTCGTCACGCGCGTCGGTTACCGCTTCGACGACGAGGGCAACAAGATCCGCGTTGCCAAGCGGACGGGTGAGGACATCTGATGGCTACCACCACCACTCCGCGTCTCAAGACGAAGTACCGCGAGGAGATCGCGGGCAAGCTGCGTGAGGAGTTCTCCTACGAGAACGTCATGCAGGTTCCCGGCCTCGTCAAGATCGTGGTCAACATGGGTGTGGGCGACGCCGCCCGCGACTCCAAGCTGATCGACGGTGCCATCAAGGACCTCACCACGATCACCGGCCAGAAGCCGGCCGTCACCAAGGCCCGTAAGTCCATCGCGCAGTTCAAGCTGCGTGAGGGCCAGCCGATCGGTGCCCACGTCACGCTTCGTGGCGACCGCATGTGGGAGTTCCTGGACCGCACCCTGTCGCTCGCGCTTCCGCGCATCCGCGACTTCCGTGGTCTGTCCCCCAAGCAGTTCGACGGCCGTGGCAACTACACCTTCGGTCTCACGGAGCAGGTCATGTTCCACGAGATCGACCAGGACAAGATCGACCGCGTCCGGGGTATGGACATCACCGTGGTCACCACGGCGACCAACGACGACGAGGGCCGTGCCCTTCTGCGTCACCTCGGCTTCCCGTTCAAGGAGGCGTAAGCGAGATGGCGAAGAAGGCTCTCATTGCCAAGGCTGCTCGTAAGCCCAAGTTCGGTGTGCGTGCGTACACCCGCTGCCAGCGCTGCGGCCGTCCGCACTCCGTGTACCGCAAGTTCGGCCTGTGCCGCGTGTGCCTTCGTGAGATGGCTCACCGTGGCGAGCTGCCGGGCGTGACCAAGAGCTCCTGGTAATCCCTCACTTGGGATGACCGGAGTCTCTCGGTAAGCAGAGGGTTGGCAGGGGCCCTTCTCTCCATGGCTTAGGCTAGGAGGGTTGGGCGTCTGCCGCCCGTACGACTTACTACGCCGTAGGTCCCCGCGCCGCACCCGTCCCGCCCCTGTGTGGGGAGAGGGATGGCGCATACAGGAAACCCCGGCGAGAGAGGCCGAAGGCCAATTCATGACCATGACTGATCCCATCGCAGACATGCTCACGCGTCTGCGTAACGCGAACTCGGCGTACCACGACTCCGTGACCATGCCGCACAGCAAGATCAAGTCCCACATCGCGGAGATCCTCCAGCAGGAGGGCTTCATCACCGGCTGGAAGGTCGAGGACGCCGAGGTCGGCAAGAACCTCGTTCTCGAGCTGAAGTTCGGTCCGAACCGTGAGCGCTCCATCGCGGGCATCAAGCGGATCTCGAAGCCCGGTCTCCGGGTCTACGCGAAGTCCACCAACCTGCCCAAGGTCCTCGGCGGCCTCGGCGTGGCGATCATCTCCACGTCGCACGGTCTCCTGACCGGTCAGCAGGCAGGCAAGAAGGGCGTAGGTGGGGAAGTCCTCGCCTACGTCTGGTAGTCGGGAACGGAGGAATAGCTAATGTCGCGTATTGGCAAGCTGCCTATCCAGGTTCCCGCCGGTGTGGACGTCACCATCGATGGCCGTACGGTCGCGGTGAAGGGTCCCAAGGGCTCCCTCACGCACACCGTTGCCGCGCCGATCGAGATTGTTAAGGGCGAGGAGGGCGTGCTCAACGTCACCCGTCCCAACGACGAGCGTCAGAACAAGGCCCTGCACGGCCTGTCCCGCACGCTGGTGGCGAACATGATCACCGGTGTGACCCTGGGATACACCAAGGCGCTCGAGATCAGCGGTGTCGGTTACCGCGTTGCCGCGAAGGGCTCCAACCTGGAGTTCCAGCTCGGCTACAGCCACCCGATCCTGGTGGAGGCGCCCGAGGGCATCTCCTTCAAGGTCGAGTCGCCGACCAAGTTCTCGGTCGAGGGCATCGACAAGCAGAAGGTCGGCGAGGTCGCCGCGAACATCCGCAAGCTGCGCAAGCCCGACCCGTACAAGGCCAAGGGCGTCAAGTACGCGGGCGAGGTCATCCGCCGCAAGGTCGGAAAGGCGGGTAAGTAAGCCATGGCATACGGTGTGAAGATCGCCAAGGGTGACGCGTACAAGCGCGCCGCCATCAAGCGCCGCCACATCCGCGTCCGCAAGAACGTCTCCGGTACGCCGGAGCGTCCGCGCCTGGTCGTGACGCGTTCCAACCGCAACATCGTTGCGCAGGTCATCGACGACATCGCGGGCCACACGCTCGCTTCTGCGTCGACCCTGGACACCTCGATCCGCGGTGGCGAGGGCGACAAGAGCGCCCAGGCCAAGCAGGTCGGTGCCCTGGTCGCCGAGCGCGCCAAGGCCGCCGGCGTCGAGGCCGTCGTGTTCGACCGTGGTGGCAACAGGTACGCCGGGCGCATTGCCGCTCTGGCTGACGCCGCCCGCGAAGCCGGGCTGAAGTTCTGAGCCCCGGTTCCGGGACTAACGGACGTAACAGAGAGAGGTAAATCCAATGGCTGGACCCCAGCGCCGCGGAAGCGGTGCCGGTGGCGGCGAGCGGCGGGACCGGAAGGGTCGCGACGGTGGCGCAGCTGCCGCCGAGAAGACCGCGTACGTTGAGCGCGTTGTCGCGATCAACCGCGTCGCCAAGGTTGTCAAGGGTGGTCGTCGTTTCAGCTTCACCGCGCTGGTCGTGGTGGGCGACGGTGACGGCACGGTAGGCGTCGGCTACGGCAAGGCCAAGGAGGTGCCGGCCGCCATCGCCAAGGGTGTTGAGGAGGCCAAGAAGCACTTCTTCAAGGTCCCCCGTATCCAGGGCACCATCCCGCACCCGATCACGGGCGAGAAGGCTGCAGGCGTCGTCCTGCTCAAGCCGGCTTCCCCCGGTACCGGTGTTATCGCCGGTGGCCCGGTGCGTGCGGTGCTCGAGTGCGCGGGCGTGCACGACATCCTGTCGAAGTCGCTCGGCTCGTCCAACGCGATCAACATCGTGCACGCGACCGTGGAGGCCCTGAAGGGTCTGCAGCGTCCCGAGGAGATCGCGGCTCGCCGTGGTCTGCCGCTCGAGGACGTCGCCCCCGCGGCTCTGCTGCGTGCGCGTGCGGGAGCGGGTGCTGCGTAATGGCCCGCCTCAAGATCACGCAGACGAAGTCGTACATCGGCAGCAAGCAGAACCACCGTGACACCCTGCGTTCGCTCGGGCTCAAGCGCCTGAACGACGTGGTTGTCAAGGAGGACCGCCCCGAGTTCCGCGGAATGGTGCACACCGTCCGCCACCTCGTGACGGTCGAGGAGGTCGACTGACATGGCGGAGCAGAAGCCGCTGAAGGTCCACAACCTCCGTCCCGCCCCCGGCGCCAAGACCGCGAAGACCCGTGTCGGTCGTGGTGAGGCGTCGAAGGGTAAGACGGCCGGTCGTGGTACCAAGGGCACCAAGGCCCGTTACCAGGTTCCGGAGCGCTTCGAGGGTGGGCAGATGCCCCTCCACATGCGTCTCCCGAAGCTCAAGGGCTTCAAGAACCCGTTCCGCACCGAGTACCAGGTCGTGAACCTGGACAAGCTCGCGGCCCTGTACCCGCAGGGTGGCGAGGTCACCGTCGCCGACCTGGTCGACAAGGGTGCCGTGCGCAAGAACAGCCTCGTCAAGGTCCTGGGCCAGGGCGAGATCTCCGTGGCGCTGCAGGTGACGGTCGACGCCGTCTCCGGCTCCGCCAAGGAGAAGATTGCCGCTGCCGGCGGCACCGTCACCGAGCTCGTCTGAGACGTCTCGATGGCCTGAACATCCGACCGGGGATGCCTCCTAAACGGGGCATCCCCGGTTGGTCGTTCCTAGGCGGGCACCGTCGCCGGTAAGGTGTCGTGAGTTGTTAACTTCAGCCCGGTGTGCCTACTGGCAGGCCGAGCGGATTTGCCTGTTACGTATTCGTCGATCCTCAATACCGTCACCTCTGACGCAGTAGCGCGGGGGTCGCAGGAGGCACCGTGCTCACCGCGTTCGCCCGGGCGTTCAAGACGCCCGACCTGCGCAAGAAGCTGCTCTTCACACTTGCCATCGTCGTTCTGTACCGACTCGGATCGCATATCCCGGTTCCCGGAGTCAACTACCAGAACGTCCAGATCTGTGTGGATGCGGCCACGAAGGGCAATAACAGCCTGTTCGGGCTGGTGAACATGTTCAGCGGCGGAGCGCTGCTGCAGATCACCATCTTCGCGCTCGGCATCATGCCGTACATCACGGCGAGCATCATCCTGCAGCTGCTGACCGTGGTCATTCCGCGGCTGGAGGCCCTCAAGAAGGAGGGTCAGTCCGGCACGGCGAAGATCACGCAGTACACGCGTTACCTGACGGTGGCGCTGGCCGTGCTGCAGGGAACCGGCCTCGTCGCCACCGCCCGGAGCGGCGCGCTGTTCGCCAGCTGCCCGGTCGGCAACGAGATCGTGCCGGACCAGTCGATCTTCACCACCGCCGTGATGGTCATCACCATGACGGCCGGTACCGCCGCCGTCATGTGGCTCGGTGAGCTCATCACCGACCGCGGCATCGGCAACGGTATGTCGATCCTCATGTTCATCTCGATCGCCGCCGGCTTCCCGGGTGCCCTGTGGGCCATCAAGGAGAGCGGCAAGCTCGCCCAGGGCTGGATCGAGTTCGGCACGGTGATCCTGATCGGCTTCGTGATGGTGGCGCTCGTCGTCTTCGTCGAGCAGGCCCAGCGGCGCATCCCCGTGCAGTACGCGAAGCGCATGATCGGGCGGAGGTCGTACGGCGGTACGTCCACTTACATCCCGCTCAAGGTGAACCAGGCGGGTGTGATTCCTGTCATCTTCGCCTCGTCGCTGCTCTACATCCCGGCGCTCGTCGCGCAGTTCTCGAACTCGCAGTCGGCCTGGAAAACCTGGATCGAAGCCCACTTCGTCAAGGGTGATCACCCCTACTACATCGTCACGTACTTCCTTCTGATCGTGTTCTTCGCCTTCTTCTATGTGGCGATCTCGTTCAACCCCGAGGAAGTCGCGGACAACATGAAGAAGTATGGTGGCTTCATCCCGGGTATCCGGGCTGGTCGACCTACTGCCGAGTACCTGAGCTACGTGCTCAACAGGATCACTTGGCCGGGCTCGCTGTACCTGGGTCTGATTGCTCTTGTTCCGACGATGGCGTTGGCAGGCTTCGGAGGCGCGAACCAGAACTTCCCGTTCGGCGGGACGAGCATCCTCATCATCGTGGGTGTGGGTCTGGAGACCGTGAAGCAAATCGAGAGCCAGCTCCAGCAGCGCAATTACGAAGGGTTCCTCCGCTGATGCGAATCGTCCTCGTCGGGCCGCCCGGTGCCGGGAAGGGAACGCAGGCCGCGTTCCTTGCCAAGAACCTGTCGATCCCGCACATCTCCACGGGCGACCTCTTCCGCGCCAACATCTCCCAGGGCACCGAGCTCGGGAAGCAGGCCAAGGCGTACATGGACGCCGGCACCCTGGTCCCCGACGAGGTGACCATCGGGATGGCCAAGGACCGCATGTCCCAGCCGGACGCGGTGAACGGCTTCCTGCTGGACGGCTTCCCGCGCAACGTGGGCCAGGCCGTGGCGCTCGACGAGATGCTCAAGGGCGAGGGCGTCCAGCTGGACGCCGTGCTCGACCTGGAGGTTCCCGAGGACGAGGTGGTCAAGCGGATCGCCGGCCGTCGCGTCTGCCGCAACAACAGCGCGCACGTCTTCCACGTGACGTACTCCCCGCCGAAGGCAGAGGGCGTCTGCGACGAGTGCGGCGGCGAGCTGTACCAGCGCGACGACGACTCCGAGGAGACCGTCCGCAAGCGGCTCGAGGTCTACCACACGCAGACCGAGCCGATCATCGACTACTACAGGGCCCAGGGCCTGGTGGTCACCATCTCCGCGCTCGGCAAGGTCAACGACGTGACCGCCCGGGCGATGGAAGCGCTCAAGGTCGACAAGGCCGCACAGGCCTGACCTGTTCGCACAGTCCGACAGTTACGGCCGCGGTGTCCTTCGGACGCCGCGGCCGTATCGTTGATAAGCCCCGAACCCTTGTCGAGAAAGGCACGAGCCGCAATGGTGCAGATCAAGACCCCCGAGCAGATCGCGAAGATGCGCGAGGCGGGACTGGTCGTCGCCGCCATCCACGCGGCGACCCGCGAGGCCGCGGTGCCCGGCGCCACGACCAAGGACCTCGACGAGGTGGCGCGCAAGGTGATCGCCGATCACGGCGCCAAGTCGAACTTCCTCGGGTACGGCGGCTTCCCCGCGACGATCTGCACCTCGGTCAACGAGGTCGTCGTCCACGGCATCCCCGACGACAAGACCGTGCTCAAGGACGGCGACATCATCTCCATCGACTGCGGCGCGATCATCGACGGCTGGCACGGCGACGCCGCGTACACCGCCTTCGTGGGCAGCGGCCACGCGCCGGAGCTCCTGGAGCTCTCCCGGGTGACCGAGGAGTCGATGTGGGCGGGCATCGCCGCGATGAAGAACGGCAATCGGCTCGTCGACGTCTCCCGTGCCATCGAGACGTACATCCGCCGGCAGCCCCGGCCCGCGACGGGCAAGTACGGGATCATCGAGGACTACGGCGGCCACGGCATCGGTACCGAGATGCACATGGACCCGCACCTGCTGAACTACGTCTCGCGCAAGCGCGGCAAGGGGCCGAAGTTGGTGCCCGGTTTCTGCCTGGCGATCGAGCCGATGGTCTCCCTCGGCACGGCGCAGACCGAGGTGCTCTCCGACGACTGGACCGTCATCACGACGGACGGCACCTGGTCCTCCCACTGGGAGCACTCGGTGGCGCTCACCGAGCAGGGGCCGCTGGTGCTGACCGCCCCCGACGGAGGCAAGGCGAAGCTGGCGGAGCTGGGCGTCACCGCCGCCCCGGATCCGCTCGCCTGACCCGCGGGGCTTAACGATCTTCACGCATGGGCAGACTTGGCGGATTCGTCTTTTGGATGCCCCTGACGTAGACTGATGCGTCGGCTCTCGTGTACCCGTGTGTCCGCACACGGTGACGGGAGTCGATCAAGGTAGCCGATTCGAAAGGCGAAGCGTGGCCAAGAAGCAAGGTGCCATCGAAATCGAGGGCACCGTGATCGAGTCTCTCCCGAACGCCATGTTCAAGGTGGAGCTCCAGAACGGTCACAAGGTCCTCGCGCACATCTCCGGCAAGATGCGGATGCACTACATCCGTATCCTCCCGGACGACCGGGTCGTGGTGGAGCTCTCTCCGTACGACCTGACGCGTGGCCGGATCGTCTACCGGTACAAGTAGATCTTGTCGCACCCCCCTCGCGGGGTGTCGGCACTGACCCGGAGAACCTCACATCCCATGAAGGTCAAGCCGAGCGTCAAGAAGATCTGCGACAAGTGCAAGGTGATCCGCCGTCACGGCCGGGTCATGGTCATCTGCGACAACCTGCGCCACAAGCAGCGCCAGGGCTGACGCACGACCACCTGCACTCGCAGTTCTTCGCGCGACGCACGTAAAAACATGTACATACGCAGGGTCCGCCTGGCTTCGGCCGGCGACACCCCCGGTGGAGGCCGGGGACCTGGTCCGCACCACCCTCTCTTCAATCAAGGGTCGGCGGCCACGGAACGACTCTGCGGAAGACCTCCGCATACATCAGGAGCCATGAATGGCACGCCTTGAAGGCGTTGACCTCCCGCGCGACAAGCGCATCGAGGTCGCCCTCACGTACGTTTTCGGCATCGGCCGCACTCGGTCCCAGGAGACCCTCGCCGCCACCGGTGTCGACCCGAACGTCCGCGTTCGTGACCTGGCCGAAGAGGACCTGGTCAAGATCCGCGAGTACGTGGATGTCAACTTCCAGACGGAAGGTGACCTCCGCCGCGACATCCAGGCCAACATTCGCCGCAAGGTCGAGATCGGCTGCTACCAGGGTCTGCGTCACCGCCGCGGCCTGCCGGTCCACGGTCAGCGCACCAGCACGAACGCCCGCACCCGCAAGGGTCCGCGTCGCGCCATCGCCGGTAAGAAGAAGCCGGGCAAGAAGTAGTCCTCAGCGGACACGCTTTACCAGCGGTCTTCGCTGTAGGACCGACCACCTCCCCGTAGGAGTTATAGATGCCCCCCAAGGGTCGTCAGGGCGCTGCCAAGAAGGTGCGCCGCAAGGAAAAGAAGAACGTCGCTCACGGCCACGCGCACATCAAGAGCACGTTCAACAACACGATCGTGTCCATCACGGACCCGACCGGCAACGTGATCTCCTGGGCCTCCGCCGGCCACGTCGGCTTCAAGGGCTCGCGCAAGTCCACCCCCTTCGCCGCGCAGATGGCCGCCGAGTCGGCCGCCCGCCGCGCGCAGGAGCACGGCATGCGCAAGGTCGACGTCTTCGTCAAGGGTCCCGGCTCCGGCCGTGAGACCGCGATCCGCTCCCTCCAGGCCACCGGCCTCGAGGTCGGCTCGATCCAGGACGTCACCCCCACGCCGCACAATGGCTGCCGTCCGCCCAAGCGTCGCCGCGTCTGACGCACGGCTGCTTGTTCGGATTCGGGCGGTTCGGTGCTTCTGTGCCGAGCCGCCCGTACCCTTGCTGTAGGCAGTACCTGTAGGACGTCAAATAGCGGGCGTCCACGACTGAAGGAAACAACACCATGCTTATCGCTCAGCGCCCTTCGCTGACCGAAGAGGTTGTTGACGAGTACCGCTCGCGGTTCGTCATCGAGCCCCTGGAGCCGGGCTTCGGCTACACGCTCGGCAACTCCCTCCGCCGTACGCTCCTCTCCTCGATCCCGGGTGCGGCGGTCACGTCCATCCGCATCGACGGTGTCCTGCACGAGTTCACCACCGTGCCGGGCGTCAAGGAGGACGTCACCGACCTCATCCTGAACATCAAGCAGCTGGTCGTCTCCTCGGAGCACGACGAGCCGGTCGTGATGTACCTGCGCAAGCAGGGCCCCGGCCTGGTCACCGCTGCTGACATCGCCCCGCCGGCCGGTGTCGAGGTGCACAACCCGGACCTGGTGCTCGCCACGCTCAACGGCAAGGGCAAGCTGGAGATGGAGCTGACCGTCGAGCGCGGTCGCGGTTACGTCTCCGCCGTGCAGAACAAGCAGGTGGGCCAGGAGATCGGCCGTATCCCGGTCGACTCCATCTACTCGCCGGTCCTCAAGGTCACCTACAAGGTCGAGGCGACCCGAGTCGAGCAGCGCACCGACTTCGACAAGCTGATCGTCGACGTCGAGACCAAGCAGGCCATGCGCCCCCGTGACGCCATGGCGTCCGCAGGCAAGACCCTGGTCGAGCTGTTCGGTCTGGCCCGTGAGCTCAACATCGACGCCGAGGGCATCGACATGGGCCCGTCCCCCACGGACGCCGCCCTTGCCGCCGACCTGGCGCTGCCGATCGAGGAGCTCGAGCTCACCGTTCGCTCGTACAACTGCCTCAAGCGTGAGGGCATCCACTCCGTGGGTGAGCTCGTGGCGCGCTCCGAGGCCGACCTGCTCGACATCCGCAACTTCGGTGCGAAGTCGATCGACGAGGTCAAGGCGAAGCTGGCCGGCATGGGCCTGGCCCTCAAGGACAGCCCGCCCGGATTCGACCCGACCGCCGCCGCCGACGCCTTCGGCGCCGACGACGACGCGGACGCCGGGTTCGTCGAGACCGAGCAGTACTGAGTTCGAGCCGGGCCTTCGGGCCCGGCCCCCACTTCCGGCGGGCGCCCGTCCGCCGGTAACTGACACCGGTACCTGATACGGCCGGTGCAGATCACAAGGAGAAACCCATGCCGCGTCCCACCAAGGGAGCCCGTTTCGGTGGCAGCGCCGCTCACGAGAAGTTGCTTCTCGCGAACCTGGCGAAGTCGCTGTTCGAGCACGGCCGCATCACCACGACCGAGGCCAAGGCCCGCCGCCTGCGTCCGGTCGCCGAGCGCCTGATCACCAAGGCGAAGAAGGGCGACATCCACAACCGTCGCCTGGTGCTGCAGACGATCACGGACAAGGGCATCGTGCACACGCTCTTCACCGAGATCGCCCCGCGTTACGCGGAGCGTCCCGGCGGCTACACCCGCATCACCAAGATCGGCAACCGTCGTGGCGACAACGCCCCGATGGCTGTGATCGAGCTGGTCGAGGGTGAGATCGCGAAGAAGGCGACCGTCGCCGAGGCCGAGGCCGCCACCAAGCGTGCGGTCAAGGAGTCCGAGGAGGCCAAGGCCGAGGACACCAAGGCCGACGAGGCTGCCGAGGCTCCGGCCGAGTCGAAGGACGCCTGAACCGCGTTCTGAAGGCTGACGGACGGGCCCGTATTCCCCTCGGGGGTACGGGCCCGTTCTGCTTGAGAGGATGGATCGCGTGAGCGACGAGGTGGAGCCCGGGCACGTCCGGGTGCGACTGGATCTTTCGTACGACGGCAAGGACTTCTCCGGCTGGGCGAAGCAGGCCGGCGGGCGGCGCACCGTGCAGGGCGAGATCGAGGACGCGCTGCGCACGGTGACGCGCTCGTCCCGGACGTACGAGCTGACGGTCGCCGGGCGTACGGACGCCGGGGTGCATGCGCGTGGGCAGGTGGCGCACGTGGACCTGCCGGAGGACGTCTGGGCCGAGCACCGCGACAAGCTGCTCAAGAGGCTTGCAGGGCGGCTCTCACGCGATGTGCGCATCTGGAGCGTGGCAGAGGCGCCGGAGGGCTTCAACGCGCGGTTCTCGGCGATCTGGCGGCGGTACGCGTACCGCGTGACGGACAACCCCGGCGGCGTCGACCCCCTGCTGCGCAGTCATGTCCTGTGGCACGACTGGCCGTTGGACGTGGCGGCGATGAACGCTGCCGCGCAAGGGCTGCTCGGCGAGCACGACTTCGCGGCCTACTGCAAGAAGCGCGACGGCGCCACGACCATCCGCACCCTGCAGCAACTGTCCTGGGAGAGGGACGCCTCCGGGGTCATCACCGCCACCGTGAAGGCCGACGCCTTCTGCCACAACATGGTGCGCTCTCTGGTCGGCGCGCTGCTGTTCGTCGGCGACGGACACCGGCCGGTGGAGTGGCCCGCGAAGGTGCTGGCCGCGGGGGTGCGGGACTCGGCCGTCCATGTCGTGCGGCCGCACGGGCTCACGCTCGAGGAGGTCGGCTACCCGGCGGACGAGCTGCTGGCCGCCCGCAACCTGGAGGCCCGCAACCGGCGTTCGCTGCCGGGGGCTCGTTCCGTCCCGCTACTGGGCGGGTGCGCCGGCTGCGGCTGAGGCCTGCGCCTCGCCGCGTCGCCGTATCTGGCGGAACGTGAACTCGCCCAGGTCGTCGCCGGTCTCGTAGGCCGCGGTGTCGCCCTTGGTGACGGACTTGGCCTTGGTGTAGCCGGTGATGGTGGCGTAGAAGTACCGCCCGTACGAATTGAAGGTGGACCGGCAGACCGGGCCCCCCTTGCAGAATGCGGGAACCCCGGAGCCCGTCAGGGGCACCACGCTGCCCGACGCCTGTTCCACGGCCTTCTTGGCCTTCGCCTCGTTCTCGAAGGTCGCGACGCCGATGGTGACCGCGATGCCGTCCTTGCTGTAGGTGGCGCGGAAGACCTGGTCGCAGCCGTTCTTCTCGAGAACGGAGCCGAGGGCGCCCTTGGTGACGGAGCCGCAGTTGCCGGTGCGTGACGTGGCGCCCTTGTCGTAGACGCGGTCGCCCATCGTCAACTTCTTGCCGGGGAAGAGGGATTCGGCGCTCAGTGGCAGCGTGTCCTTCTTCCGTTCGGAGATGAACTCCTTGGGGTTCGGCGGGGGCAGCGGGGCCACGGAGGAGAAGGACGGTTCCGGTTGGGTCGTGTCCGCGGGCAGTTCGGGCGGCGCGGGAAGACTGGAGCTCTTGTCGGAGGCGCTGTTGTCGCTGTCCTTGTTGGACGAGACGATGGCGGTCGCGACGGCGCCGGCGACGAGCGCGGTCGCGAGCGCGCCGCCACCGATCATGAGCCAACGCCTGCGGCGCGCACGGGTGGCGGAGGCGTCGGCGAGCGCGGCCCAGTCCGGCGTGCCCGCGTCACTGTCGGACCGGCTGTCGAAGGGGTCGAAGGACTGCTGACCGTACTGTCCCTGGCCGTACTGGTTCTGCCCGAATTGGCCCTGGTTGTACGGGTCCTGGTTCTGTCCGCCGGAACCCCACTGAGGTCCCCCGTGCCCAAAGCTCATGCCGCGCATCCTAAACCTGTTGGGCGAAACCGGGGTCTGCGGTCAGAATCGGGCCATGGGACATGTGGAAGCGGCGCATCTGGAGTACTACCTACCGGATGGGCGGGTGCTCCTCTCGGATGCGTCGTTCCGGGTCGGTGACGGCGCGGTCGCGGCCCTGGTGGGCGCCAACGGCGCCGGCAAGACGACGCTGCTGCGGCTCATCGCGGGGGAGATCCAGCCGCACGGTGGCTCTGTCACCGTGAGCGGAGGGCTCGGAGTGATGCGGCAGTTCGTCGGCTCGGTCCGCGACGAGCGCACGGTCCGGGACCTGCTCGTCTCGGTGGCCCAACCGCGGATCACGGAGGCGGCGGCCGCGGTCGACGCCGCCGAGCACGCGATCATGACCGTCGACGACGAGGCCGCGCAGATGCGGTACGCGCAGGCGCTGAGCGACTGGGCGGAGGCGCGCGGGTACGAGGCGGAGACCGTCTGGGACATGTGCACCATGGCGGCGCTGGGCGTGCCGTACGAGAAGGCGCAGTGGCGCCAGGTGCGGACGCTGTCCGGGGGCGAGCAGAAGCGGCTCGTGCTGGAGGCGCTGCTGCGCGGGCCCGACGAGGTGCTGCTGCTCGACGAGCCCGACAACTACCTGGACGTGCCGGGCAAGAGGTGGCTCGAGGACCGGCTGAAGGAGACCCGCAAGACGGTTCTCTTCGTCTCCCACGACCGGGAGCTGCTGGCGCGGGCGGCCGAGCGGATCGTGGCCGTGGAGCCCGGTCCTGCCGGGTCGGACGTGTGGGTGCACGGAGCCGGTTTCGCCACGTTCCACGAGGCGCGAAGGGAGCGTTTCGCCCGCTTCGAGGAACTGAAGCGGCGCTGGGACGAGGAGCACGCCCGGCTGAAGGCCCTGGTGCTGCGGCTGCGGCAGCAGGCGGCCAACAGCCCCGACATGGCTTCGCGGTACCGGGCGATGCAGACGCGCTTCAAGAAGTTCGAGGAGGCCGGCCCGCCGCCGGAGCCGCCGCGCGAGCAGGACATCACGATGCGGCTCAAGGGCGGACGGACCGGCGTCCGGGCACTGACCTGCACCGATCTCGAGCTCACCGGTCTGATGAAGCCGTTCTCCCTGGAGATCTTCTACGGCGAGCGGGTCGCGGTCCTCGGCTCGAACGGCTCCGGGAAGTCGCACTTCCTGCGGCTGCTGGCGGGGGACACGGTCGCGCACACGGGGCAGTGGAAGCTCGGCGCCCGCGTGGTGCCCGGCCATTTCGCCCAGACCCACGCCCACCCGGAGCTGCTGGGCCGCACCCTGGTGGACATCCTGTGGACGGAGCACGCAAAGGACCGGGGCGGGGCGATGTCGGTCCTGCGCCGGTACGAGCTGGAACGGCAGGGCGATCAGCCCTTCGAGAAGCTGTCGGGCGGCCAGCAGGCGCGCTTCCAGATCCTGCTGCTGGAGCTCGAAGGCACGACCGCGCTGCTTCTGGACGAGCCGACGGACAACCTGGACCTGGAGTCCGCGGAGGCGCTCCAGGAGGGCCTGGAGTCGTACGAGGGCACCGTCCTGGCGGTGACGCACGACCGCTGGTTCGCGCGCTCCTTCGACCGGTATCTGGTGTTCGGTTCGGACGGCGTGGTCCGGGAGACGCCGGCGCCGGTGTGGGACGAGCGCAGGGTCGAGCGGGCGCGGTAGTTCCGCTGCCGGAGGGGTTCGCGGAGGGCGAGCCGGACCCGGTTTTGACCCGCCGGGTGCAGCGCGGGTATTCTGCTGGTTCGTTATGCGTATTGGCTTGCTCTATCTCACGTGAGGGGCCCTTACGCCGGTCCACCGGGCCGATGACCAGCGGCAGGCATTCGGGTTGCGTCCCCGCGTGCGGCCAGGGCTGTCGTGATCGTCCGGGTGGCCTTGTCAGGACCACACTCACTGAAGAAGCGAAGGCTACGACCGTGCGTACGTACAGCCCCAAGCCCGGCGATGTGACGCGCCAGTGGCACATCATCGACGCGCAGGACATCGTCCTGGGCCGTCTGGCGACCACCGCCGCTACCCTTCTCCGGGGCAAGCACAAGCCGATCTACGCGCCGCACGTTGACGCTGGTGACTTCGTCATCATCATCAACGCGGAGAAGGTGCACCTCTCCGGCAACAAGCGGACCCAGAAGATGGCGTACCGCCACTCCGGCTACCCGGGTGGTCTGCGTTCCATCCGTTACGACGAGCTGCTCGAGAAGAGCCCCGAGAAGGCCATCGAGAAGGCCGTCAAGGGCATGCTCCCCAAGAACACCCTGGGCCGTCAGATGCTCTCGAAGCTGAAGGTCTACGCGGGCGAGAACCACCCGCACGCTGCCCAGCAGCCGGTCCCGTTCGAGATCACCCAGGTCGCGCAGTAAGTCCGGCCACCCCCTAAGACGAAAAGAATCTGAGGAGAATCGTGGCCGAGACCACTGTTGAGACCCCCGTCGAGGGCGAAGAGACCTACGCGGAGGTCACCACCTTCGAGTCGGACGCCCCGGTCGAGGGTGAGTACACCTCCGAGTCCATGGCTTCCCGCTTCGGCGAGCCCCAGCCGGCCGCCGGCCTGGGCCGTCGCAAGAACGCCATTGCCCGCGTCCGGATCGTTCCGGGCACCGGCAAGTGGAAGATCAACGGTCGCACCCTCGAGGACTACTTCCCGAACAAGGTGCACCAGCAGGAAGTCAACGAGCCCTTCAAGGTGCTCGAGCTCGACAACCGCTACGACGTCATCGCCCGCATCTCGGGTGGCGGCGTCTCCGGCCAGGCCGGCGCCCTGCGCCTCGGTGTGGCCCGTGCGCTGAACGAGGCGGACGTGGACAACAACCGCGGCGCGCTCAAGAAGGCCGGCTTCCTCTCCCGCGACGACCGTGCGGTCGAGCGCAAGAAGGCCGGTCTCAAGAAGGCCCGTAAGGCCCCGCAGTACAGCAAGCGCTAAATCGCAGGCTGCCTGCAGATCCCTGTACGGCTTTTCGTTCGCCCCGGCGGCACTCGTGCTGCCGGGGCGTTCGTTTATCGACTGCCTCGGACGAGAACGGTTCGAGCATTCAGCATTCTCGGAGGACAACTGTGGGACGACTCTTCGGCACGGACGGTGTACGCGGTGTCGCGAACGCCGATCTGACGGCTGAGCTCGCGCTCGGTCTGTCGGTCGCGGCGGCGCATGTGCTCGCCGAAGCGGGTACGTTCGCGGGCCACCGCCCGACCGCGGTCGTCGGCCGCGACCCCCGCGCTTCCGGAGAGTTCCTGGAGGCCGCCGTCGTGGCGGGCCTGGCGAGCGCGGGCGTCGACGTGCTGCGCGTCGGCGTGCTGCCGACCCCGGCCGTCGCGTACCTGACCGGCGCGCTCGGCGCCGACCTCGGCGTGATGCTCTCCGCCAGCCACAACGCCATGCCGGACAACGGCATCAAGTTCTTCGCCCGCGGCGGCCACAAGCTGGCCGACGAGCTCGAGGACCGCATCGAGCAGGTCTACGACCAGCACCGGACAGGCGAGCCGTGGGAGCGGCCGACGGGCGCCGGCGTCGGCCGTGTGACGGACTACGACGAGGGCTTCGACAAGTACGTCGCGCACCTCATCGCCGTACTACCGAACCGGCTCGACGGCCTGAAGGTCGTCCTCGACGAGGCGCACGGCGCCGCCTCCCGCGTGTCGCCGGAGGCGTTCGCGCGGGCCGGGGCCGAGGTCGTCACGATCGGCGCAGAGCCCGACGGCCTCAACATCAACGACGGCTGCGGGTCGACACACCTGGACTTGCTGAAGGCCGCCGTCGTCGAGCACGGCGCCGACCTCGGCATCGCGCACGACGGCGACGCGGACCGCTGCCTCGCGGTCGACGCGCAGGGCAACGAGATCGACGGCGACCAGATCCTCGCCGTCCTGGCGCTCGCCATGCGCGAGGCCGGGACGCTGCGCGGCAACACGGTCGTCGCCACGGTCATGTCCAACCTCGGCTTCAAACTGGCGATGGAGCGCGAGGGCGTCGAGCTGGTGCAGACCGCGGTCGGCGACCGGTACGTCCTGGAGGCCATGAAGGCCCGCGGCTTCGGCCTCGGCGGCGAGCAGTCCGGCCACGTCATCGTGCTCGACCACGCGACGACCGGCGACGGCACGCTGACCGGACTGATGCTCGCGGCCCGTCTCGCCGCGACGGGCCGTTCGCTTGCCGAGCTGGCCGCCGTGATGGAGCGCCTGCCGCAGGTCCTCGTCAACGTTCCCGACGTGGACAAGTCCCGGGTGCAGACCTCCGTGGAGCTGGCGCACGCCGTCACGGAGGCGGAGCGCGAGCTCGGCTCGACCGGCCGCGTCCTGCTGCGCCCCTCGGGCACCGAGCCCCTGGTGCGCGTCATGGTGGAGGCCGCCGACATCGAGCAGGCGCGGAGCGTGGCGGGCCGACTGGCCGACGTGGTGAAGTCCGCGCTCGGCTAGGAGCCAGACCTGTCGAAGGACAGCGCCGGGTGGAGGGCTCGTACGGTCACGTACGGGCCCTCTTCCGGCTCAGATGCCAGAAGTACTTCTGCGTGATCAGCGTCAGTGTCCCGGCGAGGACGATGCCCAGCATGTTCAGCAGCAGCTGCTCGGCCGAGCCCCACGCCTGCTTGTAGGAGCCGTAGCTGAAGGCGACGGCCGCGTTCGCCGCCGCCGGGACCGTCGTGACGGAGATCGCGACGCCGACCAGGGCGCCGGACTTCGCCGAGGTCAGCGACAGCATCCCGGCCGAGCCGGCCAGGAGCGCGACGACGAACGAGAACCAGTCGGGTCGGTAGATGAAGTTCGTGTTGGGACGCTCGGCCTGCAGCCTCGACTCCTCGAAGAGATGCACCGCGTCCATGAAGTAGCTGAAGCCCACCGTCACCAGCATCGCCGCGGCGAACCCGGCGATCAGGGCGACGAACGACCGCAGCGCGAGGCGCGGCGCGCGCCGGACGACGGCCGTGCAGAAGCCGGCCAGCGGCCCGAACTCCGGTCCCACCGCCATGGCGCCCACGATCAGGATCGCGTTGTCCAGCACCACACCGCAGGCGGCGATCATCGTCGCCAGCGCCAGGAACGCGATGAACGTGACGCTGAGTGTCGACTCCTCGTGCGTCGCGTCCGACAGCTGCTCCCACAGCACCGCGTCCGCGGCCTCGCCCGGGGCCTCCTTCTCGGCCTTCTCCGCGCGCTCCGACAGCGAGAGGTCGATGTTCTCGACGGCGATCGAACCGCACTCGTCGATGCCCAGCGCCCGCAGCCCCGCGAGCAGCTCGTCGCCCGCCTCACGCGCCACGTCGCACATGACCAGGTCGCCCTCGGGGTCACGGGCGGCACCCGGGACAACCGCGAGATGCGTCGTGCCGACGGTCTTCTCGAGCAGGTCGACCACTTCCGTGGTGCGGTCGGCCGGGGTGATCAGCCGCAGATGCAGCACGCAGGAGCTCCTAGAGTTTGCGCAGTGACAGCCGCTGCACCTTGTGGTCAGGGCCCTTGCGCAGCACCAGTGTGGCGCGGCCGCGCGTCGGCGCCACATTTTCCAGCAGATTGGGCTTGTTGATGGTGCGCCACATGGTGCGGGCGTAGTCGAGCGCCTCCTCCTCGGAGACCTGGGTGTACTTCCTGAAGTACGAGAACGGGTTCTGGAACGCCGTCTCCCGCAGCGTGCGGAAACGGTTGAGATACCAGGTCTCGATGTCCTCCGCCCGCGCGTCGACGTACACGCTGAAGTCGAAGTAATCGGCGAGACCGACCCTGGTGCGGCCGTCCTTGCCGGGCAGCGCGGGCTGCAGGACGTTGAGCCCCTCGACGATCAGGATGTCGGGGCGGCGCACCGTCAGGCGCTCGTCCGGAACGATGTCGTAGATCAGGTGCGAGTAGACGGGCGCGGTGACCTCGTCCTTGCCGGCCTTGATGTCGGCGACGAACCGGGTCAGTGCCCGTCGGTCGTACGACTCGGGGAAGCCCTTGCGGGACATCAGGCCGCGGGCCTGAAGCTCCTTCATCGGCAGCAGGAACCCGTCGGTGGTGACGAGCTCGACCCGCGGATGCTCGGGCCAGCGTGCCAGCAGGGCCTGGAGAAGCCGGGCCACGGTGGACTTGCCGACGGCGACGGATCCGGCGACCCCTATGACGAAGGGCGTGCCGCGCTGCGCACCGTGCCCGTTCCCGGCGTCGCCGAGGAACGTGTTGAGCGCGCCGCGCAGCCCGGCGCTGGCCTGGACGTAGAGGTTGAGGAGGCGTGACAGCGGGAGGTAGACGTCCCGCACCTCGTCGAGGTCGATGACGTCGCCGAGCCCGCGGAGCCGCTCGACCTCCTCGGCGGTGAGGGGCAGCGGCGTTTTCTCGCGCAGGGCGCTCCACTCCGCGCGGGTGAGGTCGACGTACGGCGTCGACGCGTGCTCGGCCCGGCGGTGGGCGCTTCGTGGCGGCGAAGTGATCACAGGGTCATTGTCGTGCGTACGGCTCGGTTATGGGTGGTGTGCTCGGTCACGCGGGGGCCGGGAGCTCCACGGCGGATGCAGTGGTGTGCATCACAGCCATGGGGCCGGTGGCCGGGCCGTGGTGCGGGCGGCCGGCATCTCGCTGGTGTTCTGTCCGCCGGCGACGCGGGCGTACCGGGCGAAGGTGCGACCGGGTCGCCGCGGGGCGCTGCAATGCGGTAGGGCGCGGAAACGCGCGGGGCGCGCCCACCGGGTGTGGTGGACGCGCCCACTTCTTGCGGTTCGGAGTGCGGTCATGCGGTTCGGCGCGAGGTCAGCGAAGGCCTTCTTCGCCTCCCAGCCGCCGATGATCACGGTGGTGCCAGCGCCCGTATCGGTCGCCGACGGCTTGTAGAACCGGACTTTGCCCGCCGATTCCAGCGCCCAGATGTCCGGGATGCCGTCACCGGTGACGTCCGGCGTTCCCGTCATCATCAGGATGTTGGTGCTGGTCCAGCCGGTGCCGCGTCGACGCCCTTCAGCGAGGCCGCCGCGCTCCCGATGGAAGGCAGGTCCGTGACCGTCTCGGCGTGCGGCTTGCCGTGGCGGAGCAGCAGGCGGCCGGAGGTGAAGGAGCGGTAGACCAGATCCGCGGCACCGTCCTTGTTGTAGTCGCCCACGGCGACCACGTCGCGTGCGGTCCAGGCGCTGCCCGAGAGCCGGATCGCGCTGCCGAAAGCGCCGCCGGTGTAGCCGGTGAACACCCAGAGGGCATCGCCTGCCGTGGCGAACACCTCGGGGCGTTTGTCGCCCGTGATGTCGCCGGCGGCGAGGATCTGTGTCAGGGCGGCGGTGTCGGGAGCGCCCGTCGGCATGCGGACCTCGACCCGCTTGGAGACGTCGACGCTGCCGTAGCCGTCGCCCCGGTAGATGTAGAGCTTTCCGTCCGGCATACGGGCCATCAGGTCCTGAATGCCGTCACCCGGGAGGAAGTCACCGTTGTGGGTGATCAGGGCGGGGTTGCCGGGCCGCGGAGTTTATTCGGATCGGGCCGGTCCGCTCGGTGGGAACCGACACGCGGCGTACGGAACTAGCCGCCGGCGGCCGTGCCCGGCCCGGGCCCCAGGCGCCGGGCCGACCACGGCTCCTCCGCCAGGACGGCCCCGATCGTGATGCAGACGGCGATCGTGGCGCAGACCACGATCAGCCACGAGGGCATGGTGAAGACCGAGCCGACCGAACCGTACTCCTGGATGCTGCGGTTGAGCGCGTGCGGCATGTAGATGCGGGCGGTGGCCGACAGGACCGTCAGCGCCGCCGCGGTGAGGAACGCACCGGGCAGCAGCGGCAGCCAGCGCACCCGACCGGCCATCAGCAGATGCTGGGCCCACCACCAGACTGCTGTCAGCGCGATCGTCGTCACGGGAATGCCCAGCCACGGACCGACGCCGAAGCCGTCGTGCAGCGGGCCCTGGACCAGAACGACGAGCAGCCAGCCCGCGATCCACGCCAGCTGCTCGAGGCGTGTTCCCCCGGGCGGGCCCACCTGCCTGGCGTGGGGACGCTGCCCGCCCCGAGCCCAGCGAGACACGAGCCCGGGGGGAGCGCCAGAATTGGCCGCCCGTTGGGAGGCGACGGGCCGCAGCCGTCCGGTCTCGCCGGTCCGGTCCGAGGTGCGTGGAGTTCCCCGCGATGATGCAATGAAATGCGGTGACGCAGTGGATCCGGCGGCCCGGCCGCCCGCACAGCGGAGGTTTTCCCGGCCACCCCGTCGAACTGAGCCACGCGCACCAGCCGAAACCGAGCCACGCGAGGAGTCGGTATGAGTGTCGATGAATCCGCCGAAATGGGACCTGTCGACTATCTGGTCCTGGAGTTTCCCGGAAACCGGATGACGGGCGAGGCACTGCCGCTGCTCCTCGAGCTCGAGGACCGGCACATCATCCGGATCCTTGACCTCACGTTCGTCGGCAGGGACGCGGACGGGACGGTCAGAGGGCTGGAGCTCGCCGACTTCGACGGCGACGGCGAACTCGACCTGGCGGTCTTCGACGGTGCCTCTTCGGGACTGCTGGACGAGGAGGACATCCAGGACGCCGCATCCGTCCTCGAACCGGGGAACTCCGCGGGCATCATCGTCTACGAGAACGTGTGGGCCGGGCCCCTGACGGCTGCGCTGCGGCGCAGCGGCGCCCGGATGGTGGCCAACGGACGGATCCCGGTCCAGGACCTCCTGGCTTCCCTCGACGCGGCCGAGGCCCGGTCCGCCGCCTGAGGCGGCCCGCAGGGGCTGCCCCTACGACAAGGACGCATCTCATGCCAGGTCTACTTCGTGGAGTCGCACGCACCGCCGTCGTCGCCGGCACTGCCACCGCGGTGTCCAAGCGAGTGTCGCGCCGCCAGGCCGGCCGATGGGCGCAGCAGGACAGTGCGGGGACCCCCGCCGAGCCGCCGCCGGGCTACGGCGCGCCCCCTCCGCCGGAGTCCTCGATGGAAGGCAGGATCGCCCAGCTGAAGGACCTGGCCGACCTCAAGGCGCAAGGGGTTCTCTCCGACGCCGAGTTCGAGGCCCAGAAGAGCCGCCTTCTCAACTCCTGAACGAACCCCCGGCCCCGTCGGAGTCGCCATGGACCGCTATCCCCTCATCGCCGATCACGGTCTGATCGGTGACCTGCAGACAGCTGCGCTGGTGTCGTTCCAGGGTGTCGTCGACTGGTTCGCTGCTCCCCGGTTCGATTCGCCCAGCGTCTTCGCCGCTCTCCTCGACCACGACCGCGGCGGATACTTCGTGCTCGCTCCGGACGCATCCGACCCTGCCTGCAGACAGATCTACTACCCGGACACGGCAATCCTGGTCACCAGGTTCATGTCGCCCGAGGGCGTCGGCGAGGTCATCGACTGCATGGAGCCGGACCGCACACTCACACCGACCGACCGGCACACACTGGTGCGGGTCGTGAGGTCGGTACGCGGTACGGTGCGTTTCCGGCTGGAGTGCCGACCGCGGTTCGACTACGGCCGGGCAACGCACGAGCTCGACCTGCGCCCGGAGGCCGCGGCCTTCCGGGCACCGGAGCAGACCGCCTACCTCCAGGCCACCTTCCCCCTGCAGAGCGACGGGACGGACGTCCGGGGCGAGGTGACACTGCGGGCGGGCGAGGCGGCGGCGACCGCGTTCACCGTCTGCGACCGGGACGGTGAACTGCCGGCTCCCGTCACCGTGGACGGACTTGCCGACCGGATGTTCGCCGTAGGTGCGTTCTGGCAGGACTGGCTGCACACCTCCCGGTACAACGGCCGCTGGTCCGACATGGTCAACCGCTCGGCCATCACGCTGAAGCTGCTGACCTACGCGCCCACGGGTGCTCCCGTCGCCGCGGCGACGATGGGGCTGCCCGAGCAGGTCGGCGGCGAGCGCAACTGGGACTACCGGTACACCTGGGTGCGTGACGGGTCGCTGTCGGTGCGGGCACTGCTGGACCTGGGGTTCGTCGAGGAAGCCGCCCGGTTCACCCGCTGGCTCGGCGACCGGATGCGCGACCGGGCGGACCTGCCGGGCGAACGCCTTCAGATCATGTACCGGGTCGACGGGGATCCCGACATCCCGGAGGAGATCCTTGGCCATCTCGAGGGCTACCGCGGCTCGTCCCCGGTACGGGCCGGGAACGCCGCGATGGACCAAGTCCAGCTCGACATCTACGGTGAGGCGCTCTACGCCATGGCGGAGGGGCGCGAGGTGGGGGTCCAGACCGGATACCACGGCTGGAAGGGGCTGGCCGCCACGCTGGACTGGCTCGCCGAGAACTGGGACCGGCCGGACGAGGGCATCTGGGAAACCCGGGGCGGCCGCAAGGACTTCACCTACAGCCGCGTGATGTGCTGGGTCGCCTTCGACCGCGGACTGTGCCTCGCGGCGGAGTTCAGCAGGCCCGCCGACACCGTCCGATGGACCGCCGCACGCGACGCGATCCTGGAGCAGGTGATGGAGCGGGCCTGGAGCACCAAGGAGAAGGCGCTCGTCCAGCACTACGACGACGATGTGCTGGACGCCTCGCTGCTGCTCATCCCGCGCCTCCGGTTCCTGGCACCCAAGAGCCCCGGATGGCTGCAGACGCTCGACGCCGTGGACCGCAGGCTCGTCTCGGACAGTCTTGTCTACCGCTACGACCCCGCGGCCTCCCCCGACGGCCTGCGCGGCTCCGAGGGCACGTTCAGCCTGTGCACGTTCCTCTATGTCGACGCGCTCGCCAGGGCCGACCGCATCCCTCAGGCGCGGTATGCCTTCGAGAAGATGCACACGTACGCCAACCATGTCGGCCTGTTCGCCGAGGAGATCGGCCCGAGCGGCGAACAACTCGGCAACTTCCCACAGGCGTTCACCCACCTGTCCCTGATCATGGCCGCCACCACCCTCGACGACGCCCTCAATCAGCAATCGGGGCATGTGGTGCCGCCGGTGCGGCCCGTATTCATCTGAGGACCCGCGGCACATGGCACACGAGGGAGAGTTTGGTCGGGGCGCCCCACTCGACGGCCCCGCGTTCGCGCGGCTGTACGAACGGCTTCGGCGCGACGTCCGTTCGACGGCGGAGGCCGGCCGCGGAGCGTTGGACAGGATCACCGCGGACACGGTCCGGCAGGCTGCCCGGCAGGTGAGGTCGGGGCGGACGGTGACGCTCGCCGCGGCCGTGGAGGCGGTGCCGGGACCGGACAACCCCGACGCCTGCTCCCACCGGATGACCGGTGCGGTCGCCGCGCGGGGGCTCGGGTTCGCGCGGGACCGATTCGCGATGAACGTGCACGGTGACGCCGACAGCCATATCGACGCTCTGTGCCACGTCGTCTACGACGGCACCCTGCACGGTGGGGTCCCCGCGGACACGCTCACCGTCGACGGAGCGGGCGCCCTCTCCGTCGACCTGGCACGGAACGGGATCGTCGGCAGAGGGGTGCTGCTCGACATCCCCCGGCTGCGTGGTGTCCCGTGGCTGGAGCCGGGCGACCACGTCACCGGAGCGGACCTGGCCGCTGCCGAGAAGGCCCAGCACATCGAGGTCACCGCGGGGGACCTGCTCTTCGTCCGGGTGGGACACCGCCGTCGCCGCAGCAGCCTCGGGGCGTGGAACGCGGCGCAGGCGAGGGCCGGTCTCCATCCCACCGCCATGACGTTCCTGGCCGACCGGCGAGTGGCCGTACTCGGCGGTGACGGCAACAACGACACGGCCCCCAGCGCGGTCGAGGGCGTCGGCTTCCCCGTACATGTCCTGGGGGTCCACGCGATGGGCCTGCACCTGCTGGACTATCTGCAGTTCGAGGACCTGGTGCCCCTCTGCGAGGAGGAGGACCGCTGGTCGTTCCTGTGCGTGATCGCCCCGCTCCGGCTTCCCGCGGCAACCGGGTCGCCGGTGAATCCCCTCGCGATCCTGTGAGACCGCCGGGCGCCGCGGGCGCCCGCGCGGGTCCCCGCCAGTCGCGGGGGGCGCCCGTGTCAGGCCGTCGCGCTCCCGCCCGTGGACCTGTCCCGCTTGCCCGGCTTCCGCGGGGGTGGCAGCTCGGCCGACGGTCCGGTAGGCAGGAGCTCGGTCGTGGCGAAGGCGACCACGGCGGCCCGGACCACCACGGGTGTCGAGTCGGCGTTCCCGAGTAGCAGGACCACGAGGACCACGCTGCTGACGGGCAGCCGCAGGGGCGCACGTCGTCGCCGCTGCCGTACCCGCGGCCACTGCCGGGACGACCCGCCGATCGCCACCGCCGGCAGCGGCCGCGCACGCCGCGGCCCGTGCCCGGCCGTGCTGTCCGCGCGTACCGTCACGACGGCCGGAGCATGCTGTCGGCTCCGGGCGGTCCGGTTCCGCCGCCCGCGTCGCGGGCGGTAGCGCCGTCCTCCGCGGCGTCCAGGAACTCACGGATGGCGAATGCGGCGAGCAACGCAACCACGATCCAGAGCACCACCGCCGTGGTCGGGTAGGACCAGGTGACCAGCACCAGCACCGCAACCAGCAGGATGGCGCCGCCGGTCCACGGCTTGTAGCGGTGCGTGAACCGCCCCACCGGGCCCAGCCGCAGCCCGGCCGACAGGGCGACCCCGCGCACGGCCCCGATCCCGGTGACGCAGGCCCGTCGCACCGTGCCCGCCGTCTTGGAGGGCCCGGTGAGGAAGGCGCCGATGGCGGTCACCAGGGCCACAGCGCCAAGGGCGCGCACCGAGGCACGCAGGAATCTGACGAGTGTGTCGAAGACGGCGGTTGCCGCGGGCTGGGAGACGCCCGGTGGCAGGCGGTCGAGATAGATGCTGCGGAAGATGGTGCGGCCGACACCCAGGACCAGCATGGCGAACGCGATGCTCAGCGCGACCGCGATGAGGGCCCGGCGGCGGTGCGCCGCCAGGGAGTACACCGGCGGCGGCGATCACAACGGTCACGACCGGCAGCCATGTGCCGACGATCTGCAGGATCCGCATGTACGTCTTGATCTCGCCGAGGTCCTCGGATGCGAACACCACGAAGTGGGTGTGCACTTCGGGGATATTCGCGGCAGGGGCGAATCCGGCTTTCACCAGTTCGTCCTTGGCTCTGTCGACGACGGGGCCCAGGTCGACGACGACCTCGTTGTTCTCCAACGAGACGGTGCCCCCGCCCTTTCCTGTCAGCGCCTTGTTCAGCGTCCTGTGCGCGGCCCGGTTGCCGTCGATCCACAGGGTCTGGAACGCGGGGCCGGAGACGATACGCCGGACGGTGCTGCTGATCAGCTCCTTCAGCCCGTTCTCGATCGGTCCGCTGAGACCACCGATCAGTTCGGCCGCGGCGGGAGGCACCCCGTCCTGCTTCGCCGTGGCCGAGAGGTCCGCCACCAGGGCCTTCACGTCGATCCGGTCGAGGATCTCGGTCGTGGCCCGGTTGGTCACCGCGGTCTGTACGGCCGGATCTTTGGCGAGCGGCGCGACCGTCTCCACGTAGCGGTCGGTGTCCTCCACGATGCTGTCGGCCCACACGGCGACGACCGAGAGCACGGACAGGACGGCGGCCAGGACCACCAGTACGGCGGAGAGCACCGACCGCCCCCTGTGCCGGCGGCGGTTGCCGGAGCTTTCCAGGTCCGTGATGCGGCGTTGCAGGTCCTCCAGCCGTTCCCGGTCGTCAGGCGGGCGCGAGCCACCGCCATTTGTGCCGGACGGATCCGGTCCGAAGCTGCGTGGGGTGCCATGGAGCGCTCCTTCGTCAGGTGCGACGGGGCCCGCGGGCGGCGGAGCAGCCGTCGCCCGTCCAGGAAAAGCGCTCCCGCCTCATCCCGCGACCGGAGCGGTCGCCCGGGACTGGCGAGGTGTCAGTACCTCCCCGGCTGTGGCGCGAGGCACAACGCCCGGAACCTCCCCGGCTGTGGCGCGAGGCACAACGCCCGGAACCTCCCCGGCCGTGGCGAGAGGCACAACGGCCCGGAACCTCCCCGGCCAGGGCGAGAGGCACAACGCCCGGATGACGAACACGTCGAGCGCGATCAGCGCCAGTGCCCGGAACGGGTGGTGGGGCAACCACAGGAAGTTCGCGATCAGGCCGAGACCGGCAAGCGCGATGCCGAGGGCACGGACCTGGACGGCACCCCTGAACAACGCGAATCCGGCGAGCACGAGCACGACGCCCGGGATCAGGTGGAGCCGGCCCAACCGGTCGGGCTGAGCCCGAAGATGCAGTTGCGCGTGGCGACGCACACGTCGTCGTCGGCGATGGCGGAGATGTCCGAGAAGACGCTCACGATGCCGCCCACCACCATGAGGACGCCCGCGAACGTCATCCCCTCGGCGGCGCCGCTGCCGTGCGATCTGCTGCCTTCCCGCCCATGCCGTATGAGTGACCATGGAGCGTTCCCTCGGCTTGTTACGGCCGACGGACCGGACAACTTGCGTATGCCGGTCGGATTGCTTGCAGCGTCCGTCTGTCCGGCCGTGCCCGCATGTGCGCTCCCGCCTCCGGTCCGGTCGCCGGGGGCCGGGAGGAGGGATACGTTTTAAGAGGGACGTCTTGTACGGACGATACGCAAGGACGGTGGTCGCCGTGGGCGACGCCCCGCACTACGACGTGATTGTCATCGGTACCGGAGCAGGCGGCGGAACGCTGGCCCACCGCATTGCGCCGTCCGGGAAACGGGTGCTCATTCTCGAACGCGGTGACTATCTTCCGCGCGAACGGGACAACTGGGACTCGACGGCCGTGTTCGTCAAGGGCAAGTACCGCGCCCCGGAGTTCTGGATCGACAAGCACGGCGACGCCTTCCCGCCGGAGGTCAACTACTACGTCGGCGGCAACACCAAGTTCTACGGCGCCGCCCTCTTCCGGCTGCGCCCCGAGGACTTCGGCGAGATTCGCCATCACGACGGCGTCTCGCCGGCCTGGCCGATCCGCTACGAGGACCTGGAGCCGTACTACACGCAGGCCGAGCACCTCTATCTCGTGCACGGCCGGCACGGCGAGGACCCGGGCGAAGGGGCGGTGAGCGCGCAGTACGCGTATCCGCCGGTCGAGCACGAGCCGCGGATCCAGCAGCTGAGCGACGACCTCGAGAAGCAGGGGCTGCACCCCTTCCACCTGCCGATCGGGGTCAATCTCAGCCAGGACGAACAGGGCCGCGCGACACATTCCAGCGTGTGCATCCGCTGCAACCGGGTGGACGGCTTCCCCTGCCTCGTCCGTGGCAAGTCCGATGCGCAAGTGGTATGCGTCGAGCCCGCGTTGGCGCATCCGGGCGTCGAGATGATCACCGGTGCCCGGGTGACGCGGCTGGAGACCAACGGCACCGGACGCAGCGTCAGCACGGTCGTGGCGCAGCTGGCCGACGGGACACCGGCGCGGTACGAGGCGGACATCGTCGTCGTGGCGTGCGGCGCGGTGAACTCCGCCGCACTGCTGCTGGCCTCGGCGAACGACCGGCATCCCAGGGGGCTGGCCAACAGCTCCGACCTGGTCGGCCGGCACTACATGCGGCACAACAACCTCGCGCTCATGGCGGTGTCGCAGGAGCCCAACGACACCCAGTTCCAGAAAACCCTCGCGCTGCACGACTGGTACCTGGGCGCGGACGACTGGGACTACCCGCTGGGCGGGATCCAGATGCTTGGCAAGTCGGACGCCGAGCAGATCCACGGCGAGGCCCCGCGCTGGGCCGGTGCGGTGATGCCGGACATGCCGTTCGAGGTGCTGGCCCATCACGCCGTGGACTTCTGGCTGTGCGGCGAGGACCTTCCTCTTGCGGACAGCCGCGTCACGCTGGACGGAGAGGGAAGGATCCACCTCTCCCTCGACGAGAAGAACAACACGGCCGGGTTGAAGCGCCTGAGGCACAAGCTGCAGGGCATGCTCGGGCACCTGGGCATGCACGAGCAGCATCTGCTGCCGCACAGCATCTATCTCCACAAGGGCATGCCCATCGGGGCCACTGCGCACCAGGCGGGCACGGTCCGGTTCGGCGACGACCCCGGCAGTTCGGCCCTGGACGTCCACTGCAAGGCGCACGACCTGGACAACCTGTACGTGGTGGACACGAGTTTCTTCCCCAGCATCGGCGCGGTGAACCCGTCCCTGACGGCCATGGCCAACGCCCTGCGGGTCGGCGACCACATCGTCGATCGGCTGAGCTGACCGATCGGCCGACCGGGCGAACAACCTCTGCCCAACGGCCCAAGACGGCGCATGAATACGCGTTTCCGCCGTGCGGCGGTGCTTGTCTGGCGAGTCGGCTCATATCGGTACGAGGAGGCAGGCCATCGTGAGTTCCACCGCCGGTGCCCCGCGGGGAGTGATCCCCGCACACCTGCTGAAGGGTCAGAAAGCGCTCGTGACGGGCGCCAATTCCGGCATCGGCAAGGCGACGGCGATCGGACTGGGCCGGGCCGGCGCAGACGTGGTCGTCAACTACGTGGCCGACCGCGACGCGGCGGAGCAGGTCGTTGAGGAGATCAAGGGCTTCGGGGTGCGGGCCGCGGCGATCGAGGCCGATGTGTCCCAGGAGGCGCAGGTCACCGCGATGGTCGACCGGATGGTCCAGGACTTCGGGACGATCGACATCCTGGTGGCCAACGCGGGCCTGCAACGCGACGCCCGCTTCACGGACATGACGCTCGCCCAGTGGCAGAAGGTGCTGGACGTCAATCTCACCGGCCAGTTCCTGTGTGCCCGCGAGGTGACCAAGGAATTCCTGCGGCGCGGTGTGGTGCCCGAGGTGTCACGCGCGGCCGGGAAGATCATCTGCATGAGCTCGGTGCACCAGCTCATCCCCTGGGCGGGTCATGTGAACTACGCCTCGTCCAAGGGCGGCGTGATGATGATGATGCAGACCCTGGCGCAGGAACTCGCGCCCATGGGAATCCGGGTGAACGCCGTGGCCCCCGGAGCCATCAGGACGCCGATCAACCGCAGCGCATGGGAGACGCCCGAGGCGCGCGACGACCTGCTGAAGCTGATCCCCTACGACCGCATCGGGGATCCCGAGGACATCGCCCATGCCGTCGTGGGTCTCGCCTCCGACCTCATGGACTACGTGGTGGGAACCACGCTCTTCGTGGACGGCGGGATGACCCTCTTCCCGGGATTCGCCACCGGCGGCTGACCCTCGCCCCAGGACGTACCCGAGCAGCAAAGGCGCACATGCACACCACGGTCCATCTGCTGGCGGACGTCCCCGCCCAACTGCTTCCCGCCAGACAACTCATGGCGTTCACCCTGGCCTCGCACATCATCCTGGTGCCGATGGGCGTCGCACTGCCGCTCATCACGCTGGTGATGCACTGGCGCGGGCTGCGCCGGAACGACCCGGTTGCCCTGCTGCTCGCCAGACGCTGGTCGGCGGTCATGGCGGTCCAGTTCGCCATCGGCGTCGTCACCGGCACCGTGCTGTCCTTCGAGTTCGGACTGCTGTGGCCGGGGCTGATGGGGCGTTGGGGCGATGTGTTCGGCATCGGATTCGGCGTCGAGGCCTGGGCCTTCTTCCTGGAGGCCGTGCTCATCGCCATCTACCTCTACGGCTGGCGCAGGCTGAAGCCCCGTACCCACTTCCTGCTCGCGCTGCCACTTCCGGCAGCCGCACTGCTCGGGGCGTTCGGGATCCTGGCCGCCAATTCCTGGATGAACACGCCGCGGGGGTTCTCGCTCGACTCCGAGGGCAACCCTGTCGACGTCGACATCTGGAAGGCGATCTTCACTCCGATGTTCGGTCCGCAGTACTGGCACTTCGTGGTGGCGATGCTGGTGACCGCGGGATTCGTCGTGGCCGGTGTCTACGCCGTCGGCTGGCTGCGGGGGCGCAGAGACCACTACCACCGGCTCGGCTTCACGGTCCCGTTCACCGTTGCTGCCGTGTTCACCCCGGTGCAGTTCGTCCTCGGCGACTCCATCGCCCGCTCCGTCTTCCACGAACAGCCGGTGAAGTTCGCCGCGATGGAGATCGTCTGGGAGACCGACACCCATGTGCCCGAGTATCTCTTCGGCCGTCTCAACGAGGACGGGAGCATCTCGGGCGGCCTGAAGATCCCCCAACTGGACTCCATTCTGGCCGGTTTCCGGGCCGACACGAAGGTGACCGGCCTGACGTCGGTACCGGCGAGCGACCGGCCCACGGCCGTCCAGGCCACGATCGCGCACTGGGCCTTCGACATCATGGTGCTGATCGGCTCGCTGCTGGCTCTGCTCGCCCTCTGGTACGCGTGGGTCTGGTTGAGGCACCGACGGCTGCCCGCCTCCCCCTGGTTCTTCCGTAGCGCGGCCTGCGCGGGCGTCGCCTCGGTCGTCGCCGTCGAATGCGGCTGGATCACGACCGAGGTGGGACGCCAGCCCTGGATCGTCTACCAGAACATGCGGGTCGCCGAGGCGGTGACGTCGACGCGGTCCACCAGCTTGTGGATCATGCTCGGGCTGGTGATCGTGGTCTACGTACTCGTCTTCGGCGCGTTCCTCGCCGTACTGCTCAAGATGCGCACCGGATGGCGGCTCGCCGACGAGCACCGGGCCGGCCACCCGGGCGGGGAGCCCGAGACCGCCACCCCGTACGGTCCCCGCGCACGGGTGCCGGCCGGAGACGCGCCGGCGCCCGGGGGCAGCGGGGCAGAGGACGGCGGGCGCCCGTGACCGCCGACCTCATCGCCGTGGTGCTGCTGCTGGCCGTGACCGCCTACGCCTGCGCCGGCGGAACCGACTACGGTGCCGGCTTCTGGGATCTGACCGCCGGCGGAGCGGAACGGGGCGCGCGCGCCCGTCGGCTGATCGACCACGCCATGGCCCCTGTCTGGGAGGTCAACAACGTCTGGCTGATCTTCATCTTCGTCATCATGTGGACCGGCTTCCCGACGCTGTTCCAGACGGTGTTCTCCGCGATGTGGCTGCCCCTGGCGCTGGCCGCCGTCGGCATGGTCCTGCGCGGCGCCGGGTTCGCGCTGCGCAAGCCCACGCGCAGCCTCGCCGGGCGACGCGTCTACGGCGCCGCGTTCGCCGTCGCGTCCCTGGTCACCCCGTTCTTCCTGGGCGCAGCCGTCGGCGGGGTCGCGTCCGGCCGGGTCGCACCGGGCACCGAGGCATCTTCGGATGCCTGGGCCAATCCGACGTCCCTCCTCTTCGGACTGCTCGCCATCGTCTCGGCGGCGTTTCTGGGGGCCGTGTCCCTGTCCGCCGACGCGGCCCGGTTCGGCGCTCCCGACCTCGTCGGGTACTTCCGCCGACGGGCGCTCGTCAGCCTCGCCGTCCTCGCCGCCTTCTCCGTGGGCACGCTCGCCGTCACCCGTTACGACGCACCCCATGTGTGGCACGGGCTCACCCACGGATGGGGCCTCGCCTTCGTCGTCGCGGCCGCCGTGCTGTCCGCCGCCAGCGGATGGCTCCTGCGCGTGGCAGGCAACTGGTCCAGGGTCACCGCCGTCGGTGTGGTCGGCGCTGCCGTCGTCGCCTGGGGGATGGCGCAGCGCCCCTATCTGATTCCCACGTCGCTGACCGTCGCCGAAGGCGCGGGCGATTCGACGACACTGCGCTGGCTGGCGCTGGTCACCCTGGTCGCCGTGGTGCTGATCGCTCCGGCCGTCGCCTTCCTGTACTGGCTCGACACCCACGGCGAGCTGGAAGCCCTCACCGACGCCGACCTGCGGGGCGATGGCCCGGGCGGTGACGGCCCGACGGACGTCGGCCGGCCGGCCGCCGGCTGAGCGAACGCGCGGAATCCGAGGAGGCAGCCGCTCTGAGCGACGACGAGATCTTTCTCGGTATCGGACTGACCGTCCTGCTCGCCGTCGGCTCCCAGGTCCTGGCGAGCAGACTGCGCGTACCCGCGCTGATCGTGCTGCTGCCGGTCGGGTTCGCCGCGGGGGCACTGACCGAGGACATCGATCCGAACCGGCTGCTGGGCCAGGCCTTCTCGCCCATGGTCTCGCTGTCCGTGGCAGTGATCCTCTACGACGCCGGGCTCGGGCTCGACCTGAGACACCTCAGGGACAGCACCCGGCGGATCGTCACGAGACTGCTGCTGCTCGGCGTGGTCCTCACCGCGGGTGCCACGGCCGGGATCGGCCCGGTGCTCTTCGGCGTTCCGCTCGAGGTCGCCGTGATCCTCGTGGTGTCCGGGCCCACGGTCGTGGGCCCGCTGCTCGACTACGTCCGGCCGACGGACAAGGTGCGCCGCGTCCTGGTCTGAGAAGGGACCTTGATCGATCCGGTCGGCGGAATCCTGGGTGCGCTCGCCTTCCACGCGCTCGTCTCCGCCGGGTCCGAGCCACCGGACGTGTACGCCATCGGCGGATTCCTCACCGGCACGGCAGTCGGCCTCGCGGGCGGCCTGGTGGGCACCGGGCTGCTGTGGCTGGCGCTGCGCGTCCTCCGCCTTGGTGAGCTGCTCGGCACGCTCGCCCAACTGGCCGTCGTGGTCGCCGTGTCGGCGGGCTGCGACCTGTTGTTCGACGACACCGGGCTGATCGCCGCGATCGTCATGGGGCTGGCGGTCGCCAATCTGCCCGGACTCGACCTGCCGGCCCGGAGACAGTTCTTCGAGACGCTCGTCCAGCTGATCATCGGGCTTCTCTTCGTCTCCATCTCGGCCACCGTCACCCCGGTCTTGGTCACGCCTGTACTCCTTCCCTCCCTGGCCCTGGTCGCCGTCCTCGTCCTCGTCGTGAGACCGCTGACCGCCTGGCTCTCCACCTCGCGAACGGGCCTCGGCGCCGGAGAGCGTGCCTTCATCGGATGGATGGCGCCCCGCGGAATCGTCGCCGCCTCCACGGCGGCCGCGTTCTCCGCCCCGCTGGCCGACGCGGGGCTCGACTCGGCCGGCAAGATCCTGCCGATCACCTTTCTCGTCATTGTGGGAACGGTCCTGATCTACTCGCTGACCGCCGTCCCGGTGGCCCGCCGGCTGGGCGTCGCCCGATCGGCGCGTGCCTGCCCCCTGCTGGTCGGCGGCGACGGCTGGGCCGTCGACCTCGGGCGCGCACTGCGGTCCGCAGGGCTCGAGGTGCTGATGTGGGCAGGGCCGCAGGAGCAGCGGCAGCGGATTCGGGAAGCAGGGATCGAGCTGGCCGCCGGAGAGCTGGTGGCGGCGGCCGGCGACCCGGCGCAGCTCGAAGGGATCACGGCGGTGCTCCTCCTCACCGACGACGACTTCAACGCAGTCGTCTCGATGATGGTGCGGGACACCGTCGACGGGCCCGTCCACCGCGTTGCCCCGCTGTCCGACGACGACGGTGCCGTCGCCCCCTACGCGGGCGGCGGTGACATCCTGTTCGGCCGGGGGACGACCCGGCGCACTCAGTCGGAGCGCTACGCGCAGGGCGCCCGTTTCCGGGCGAAGCCCGCGTCCGGACCACTGGGACCGGAGGACGAGCCGCTGTTCGTCGTACGGGCGGACGGCCGGCTGGACCCGGTCACCGCGACGCCGCCGGCCTCGATCGCCGAGGGGGACACCGTCGTCCTGCTCGGCGCCCCGACGACCGGCCCGGAGGGGAGGGAGCCGTGATGTCCTGGGCGACAGGCTTCCGGCTGCGGCAATACATCAAGGCGAGCCTGTGGATCGTCCCGCTCGGCGGCATTATCTTCGGAACGGTCTTCGCCCATTTCGCCGTGCAGGTGGACGGGGCGGGCCGGCTGCCGGCGGACTGGCGCTACTCCGCGTCGACGGCGAGCAGCGTGCTCAGCTCGATCGTGGGATCCATGATCGCCCTGCTCGGCTTCGTCGTGACCATCGGCGTGCTCGTCGTTCAGCAGGCGACCGGGACACCCTCCCCCCGGTACATGCGGCTCTGGTACCGGGACCGGTTGCAGAAGGCCGTACTCGCCACGTTCACCGGAACGTTCGCGTTCGCCTTCTCCCTCCTGCGGTCCATCGAGTCCGACTCCGTCCCCGACCTGGGCGTCACACTGGCCGGCCTGGCCGTGGCCGTGAGCCTGCTGCTCCTGCTCGTCCATCTCAACCGCTTCACCCACAACCTCAGGCCGGTGGCGATCGCCGACCTCGTCGTCCGTCGCGGGCAGTGCGTGCCGGCCCGGTGGGCCGCGGAGAGCGCCCGCCACGGGGACCGGGAAGGCGACGGCGGTACGGTGCCCATGTCCGGTGCCGAGACGACCGTGATCCGGTCCGAACGGGGGGGGCGCCATCCAGGCGTTCCACGTGGCGGGTCTGCGGGATGCCGCGGCTCGCCACCGCTGCACGCTCGTACTCACCCGCCGGTGGGCGATTTCGTGGTGCCCGGCACGCCTCTGATCGAGGTACGCGGCGGCGTATCGGCGCCAGACCCCCGCCAGTTGCAGGGGTACATCGCCCTGGGGCCGGAACGGACCGTCGACCAGGACCCCGCCTTCGCGCTGCGCATCCTCGTGGACATTGCCATCAGAGCGCTCTCCCCGGCCGTGAACGACCCCACCACCGCCGTTCAGGTCCTCAACCACATCGACGTGTTCCTGCACGCGGTGGGCCGGTCCGCACTGCGCCGCAGCCATGTGGTGGCCGGGGAGCGGGGCCGGCCGCTCGTGATCGTACCCGGCCGGACCTGGGAGAACTACCTCCAGCTTGCCGTCACCGAGATCCGTGAGTACGGGGCGACCTCCACCCAGGCCTGCCGGCGGCTGCGGGCGCTGCTGGAGGGCCTGCTCGACACGCTGCCTGCCAGTCACCACGACGCGGTCCGCGCCGAGCTGACCCTTCTGGACGCATCGGTCCGACGGCACTTCGCCGACCCCGCCGGACGTGCCACGGCGGGGACGGGAGACCGGCAGGGCATCGGCGGCGGGTGCGAGCCGGCAGGTCCGACGTCCGCATGAGCGGCCGCTGCGCAGGCGACGGGGTCCGTCCCGGGCGGCGTCGTCGACGCGCGTGCGGGCTGGTTCGGTCGACCGGTGCCCCACCGGCAGGAGCCGTAGGCTGCCGACATGTGTGGAATCGTGGGTTACGTCGGCGGACAGTCGGCGCTTGATGTGGTCGTCGCCGGCCTGAAGCGGCTCGAGTACCGCGGCTACGACTCGGCCGGAGTCGCGGTACTCGCCGACGGGGGACTCGCCGCGGCGAAGAAGGCGGGCAAGCTCGTCAATCTGGAGAAGGAGCTGGTGGAACGGCCGCTGCCGAGCGGGTCCACCGGCATCGGGCATACCCGCTGGGCCACCCACGGCGGGCCCACCGACGCCAACGCCCACCCTCACCTGGACAACGCGGGCCGCGTCGCCGTCGTGCACAACGGCATCATCGAGAACTTCGCCGTTCTGCGCGCCGAGCTCGCCGAGCGGGGCCACGACCTGGAGTCGGAGACCGACACCGAGGTCGTCGCCCATCTGCTCGCGGAGTCGTTCTCCTCGTGCGGCGACCTCGCGGAGTCGATGCGGATGGTGTGCCGGCAGCTGGAAGGCGCATTCACGCTGGTCGCCGTGCACGCGGACGAGCCGGACGTGGTGGTCGGCGCCCGGCGGAACTCGCCGCTGGTGGTGGGCGTCGGAGCGGGGGAGTCCTTCCTGGCGTCGGACGTGGCCGCGTTCATCGCCCACACGCGGTCCGCGATCGAGCTCGGACAGGACCAGGTGGTGGAGCTCCGCCGGGACGGAGTGACGATCACCGGCTTCGCCGGGGAGCCGGCGGAAGTGCGGTCCTACCACGTGGACTGGGACGCCTCCGCGGCGGAAAAGGGGGGCTACGACTACTTCATGCTCAAGGAGATCGCCGAACAGCCCAAGGCTGTCGCCGATACCCTCCTCGGCCGCATCGACGCGTCGGGGTCACTGAGCCTCGACGAGGTGCGCATCCCGCAGTCCGTGCTGCGCGAGGCGGACAAGGTCGTCATCGTCGCCTGCGGCACGGCCTTCCACTCGGGCATGATCGCCAAGTACGCCATCGAGCACTGGACCCGTATCCCGTGCGAGGTGGAGCTGGCGAGCGAGTTCCGCTACCGGGACCCGATCCTCGACCAGCGGACGCTGGTGATCGCGATCTCGCAGTCCGGCGAGACCATGGACACCTTGATGGCGCTGAGGCACGCGCGCGAGCAGGGCGCCAAGGTGCTGGCCATCTGCAACACGAACGGGTCGACGATCCCGCGCGAGTCGGACGCCGTGCTCTACACGCACGCGGGTCCGGAGGTCGCGGTCGCCTCGACCAAGGCGTTCCTGACCCAGCTTGTGGCCTGCTATCTCGTCGCGCTGTATCTGGCGCAGGTCCGCGGCACCAAGTGGGCCGACGAGATCCGGGCCGTCGTCCGCGACCTGGCGCACATCTCCGGCGAGGTCGACCGGGTCCTGGCGACGATGGAGCCGGTGCGGGAGCTGGCACGCTCCCTGGCCGACAAGAACACGGTGCTGTTCCTGGGCCGTCATGTGGGCTATCCGGTCGCCCTGGAGGGTGCGCTGAAGCTCAAGGAACTGGCCTACATGCACGCGGAGGGATTCGCCGCGGGCGAGCTCAAGCACGGCCCGATCGCGCTGATCGAGGAGGACCTGCCGGTGGTGGTCGTCGTGCCGTCCCCGCGGGGCCGCTCGGTGCTCCACGACAAGATCGTCTCCAACATCCAGGAGATCCGGGCGCGCGGCGCACGGACGATCGTGATCGCGGAGGAGGGGGACGAGGCGGTCGTGCCGTACGCGGACCATCTCGTATGGATTCCGGCGACACCGACGCTGCTCCAGCCGATGGTCGCCACCGTGCCGCTCCAGGTCTTCGCCTGCGAGCTGGCGACGGCCCGCGGCAACGAGGTCGACCAGCCGCGCAACCTGGCGAAGTCCGTGACGGTGGAGTGAACGCGTGATCATCGGGGTGGGGATCGATGTGGCCGAGATCGACCGGTTCGCCGCGTCGATGAAGCGGACACCGGCGATGGCCGGACGGCTCTTCCTGGAAGGAGAGTTGCTGCTCCCGAGCGGTGAGCGGCGGGGGTACGCCTCCCTCGCCGCTCGGTTCGCCGCGAAGGAGGCGCTCGCGAAGGCGCTCGGCGCACCGGCCGGGCTGCTGTGGACGGACGCGGAGGTGTGCGTGGAGGACTCCGGCCGCCCCGTGCTGCGCGTGCATGGCACGGTCGCGGCCCGCGCGGCCGAACTGGGTGTGCGTTCCTGGCACGTGTCGCTCAGTCATGACGCGGGTGTGGCATCGGCGGTGGTCATCGCGGAGGGCTAGGCCCCAGTGGCCTGAGCCCGTCTCCGCGCGGAGCGGCGGGGCGGGGGGACCGCCCCGGCGGCAACTGCGCGCCGTACGGCGGCGGGTGCGGCAGACTCGGGGGCATGCGTACTGCGTACAGCGTGGAGACCGTGAGGCACGCCGAGGCACAACTCATGGCCGGACTGCCGGAGGGTGCGCTCATGCAGCGGGCCGCCGCGGGGCTGGCGGCAGCCTGCGCCGGACTGTTGGGGAGGGTGTACGGCGCACGGGTCGTACTGCTTGTCGGCAGCGGAGACAACGGCGGCGACGCCCTGTACGCCGGCGCCGGGCTGGCGCGCCGCGGGGCCGGGGTCGTCGCCGTGCTGCTCGGAGGCGACCGTGTCCACCGCGGCGGTCTCGCGGCGCTGCTCCGCGCGGGTGGGCACGTGGCCGACGACCCGTTCGAGGTGCTCGCCTCCGCAGACCTGGTGCTGGACGGGATCACCGGCATCGGCGGCCACGGCGGCCTGCGACCGGAGGCCGTCCCCGTCGCGCGGGCGGCCCGCGGATCCGATGCCGTGATCGTCGCCGTCGACCTGCCCAGCGGCGTCGAGGCGGACAGGGGCGAAGTGCGAGGCGAGGCGCTCCGCGCCGACGCGACCGTCACGTTCGGGGCGTACAAGCCGGGGCTGCTCGTCGACCCGGCCAAGGAGTACGCGGGCACAGTGCGACTCGTCCCCATCGGTCTCGAGGACCACCTTCCCTCCGTGCCCGAGTTGGAGGCCCTCCAACACGAGGACCTCGCCCAGCTGTTGCCGGTACCGGCCGCGGAGAGCGACAAGTACCGGCGGGGTGTCGTCGGCGTCGTCGCCGGCTCCGCCCGCTACCCGGGCGCGGCCGTCCTCTCGGTCGCGGGCGCGCTGCGCGGCGGGTCGGGGGCGGTGCGGTACGTGGGCCCGGCGGCCGACGCGGTGATCGCCCGCTTCCCGGAGTGCCTCGTGCACGCGGGCCCCCCGAAGAAGGCGGGCCGGGTCCAGTCCTGGGTCGTCGGCCCGGGACTCGGCGAGAACGCGGACGCGGTACGGGAGGTGCTCGCGTCCGACGTGCCCGTACTGGTCGACGCCGACGGGCTGCGCCTGCTGGACGCCGCGGCCGTACGGGGCCGGGCCGCGCCGACGCTCCTGACGCCGCACGCGGGGGAGGCGGCGGCGCTGCTGGGCGTTCCGCGCGAGGAGGTGGAGGCCGCGCGGCTCGACTCGGTACGGGAGCTGGCGGCCCGGTTCGGCGCCACGGTCCTGCTCAAGGGGTCGACGACCCTGGTCGCCGCGCCCGACCGTGAGCGGTCACCGGTCCGGGTCAATCCGATGGGCAGCTCGTGGCTGGCGACGGCCGGCAGCGGGGACGTGCTGTCCGGCCTGGCCGGTTCGCTGCTCGCCACCGGCCTCGGCGCACGCGACGCGGGCTCGGCCGCCGCGTACCTGCACGGCCTGGCGGCCCGTCATGCGGCCGCGCGGGGCGCGCCGATCACGGCGCTCGAGGTGGCGGAGGCGCTCCCGGCCGCGTGGCGCGACGTCCGGGCGGTGTGACTCCCGGGGGCGAACGGGGACGGTACCTGCGGGGCCACGCCATTCCACGACAGTCCGCGCCGTGACGCACACGACCGCCCGGTGTACGAATCCGGCCGTTCGGCTCTGAGACACTGGGCGCGATGAGTCACACAGCACCGAGCAGCCGAACCGCACCACTGCGCGCCCGTGCCGAGATCGACCTCGCAGCCCTGCGCGCCAACGTGCGGACCCTGCGCGCCCGCGCGCCGCACGCCGAGCTGATGGCCGTGGTGAAGTCGGACGCGTACGGCCACGGCATGCTGCCCTGCGCCCGCGCGGCCCGTGCAGCCGGAGCCACCTGGCTCGGCACCGCCACCCCCCAGGAGGCGCTCACGCTCCGCGACGCCGGGGTCGAAGGCCGGATCCTGAGCTGGCTGTGGACCCCCGGCGGCCCATGGCGCGAGGGCATCGAGGCGGACCTCGACATGGCGGTGAGCGGCCTGTGGGCTCTCGAGGAAGTCACCGCCGCGGCGAAGGCGGCGGGCCGCCCCGCCCGTATCCAGCTCAAGGCCGACACCGGACTCGGCCGCAACGGCTGCCAGCCCGCCGACTGGCCCGAGCTGGTCGCGGCCGCCCGAGCGGCGGAGGACGACGGCCTCGTCGACGTCACCGGCCTGTGGTCCCACTTCGCGTGCGCCGACGAGCCCGGGCACCCCTCGATCGCCGCGCAGCTGGCCGTCTTCCACGACATGCTCGACCACGCCGAGAAGGCGGGCATCGAGCCCGAAGTGCGCCACATGGCCAACTCCCCGGCGACGCTCACCATCCCCGAAGCGCACTTCGACCTCGTGCGGACCGGCATCGCGATGTACGGCATCTCGCCCAGCCCCGAGCTGGGCACCCCCGCCGACTTCGGGCTGCGTCCGGTGATGACGCTCGCCGCGTCCGTGGCCCTCGTCAAGCACGTTCCCGAGGGGCACGGAGTCAGCTACGGGCATCACTACGTCACGGCCGACGAGACGACCCTCGGGCTCATCCCCGTCGGATACGCGGACGGCATCCCGCGTCACGCCTCGGGCAGAGGGCCCGTCCTGGTCGCGGGCGAGTGGCGGCGGGTGGCCGGGCGGGTCGCGATGGACCAGTTCGTCGTGGATCTCGGCGGGCAGACGCTTCCGGCGGGCACGGAAGCGGTGCTGTTCGGTCCCGGCGACCGGGGCGAGCCGACCGCGGAGGACTGGGCACAGGCCGCCGACACCATCGCGTACGAGATCGTGACGCGCATCGGAACCCGGGTTCCGCGCGTCTATGTGAACGAGGACGTGAACGAGGACCAGGGCCCCGAGGGCTTCCACGAGTAGGAGAGCGGCACGGTGAACGAGACCAGCACGGGGGACGTGGCCGAAGCTGCCGCGGTGGTCGTGGCCGAGGCCACGGGCAACTGGCGCCGCGCGAGCATCGCCGGTGCGGCGATAGGCGTGGTCGCGGCGGGCGCCGCCGCGGGCGTGGCGCTCGAGAGGCTCACCGTCGGCCGCGGTATTCGGAAGAAGGCACGGCTGGCGCTCGACGCGTCAGGGCCGTACGGCGCCCTGCGCGGCACCCCGGGCAGGGCGTTCGCCGACGACGGCACGACGCTCTACTACGAGGTGGACGAGACCGAGCCGGATGTCGCCGCGCCGCGCCGGCGCAGGCTGTTCGGGCGTAAGGCCCCCGCTCCCGTGACCGTCGTCTTCAGCCATGGCTACTGCCTCAGCCAGGACTCCTGGCACTTCCAGCGGGCGGCGCTGCGCGGCCTGGTGCGGACCGTCCACTGGGACCAGCGCAGCCACGGCCGTTCCGGCCGCAGCGCCGCGGCCGCCGCCGGCGGCGCGCCTGTCTCCATCGACCAGCTGGGCCGCGACCTGAAGGCGGTCATCGACGCGGCGGCCCCCGACGGGCCGCTCGTGCTGGTCGGCCACTCCATGGGCGGCATGACGATGATGGCGCTTGCCGCCGACTACCCGGAGCTGGTGCGGGAGCGTGTGGTCGCGGCGGCGTTCGTCGGCACGTCGTCCGGGAAGCTCGGCGAGGTCAACTACGGGTTGCCGGTGGCCGGTGTGAACGCGATACGGCGGGTCCTGCCCGGTGTGCTGCGTGCGCTGGGATCGCAGGCCGAACTGGTCGAACGCGGCCGGCGGGCCACGGCGGACCTGTTCGCGGGGCTGATCAAGCGGTACTCGTTCTCCTCGAAGGACCTGGACCCGGCGGTCGCGCGGTTCGCCGAGAGGATGATCGAGTCGACGCCGATCGACGTGGTCGCCGAGTTCTATCCGGCGTTCGCCGAGCACGACAAGACCGAGGCGCTCGCCGTCTTCCAGGGGCTGCCGGTGCTGGTCCTGGCGGGCGACAAGGACCTCGTGACGCCGAGTGCGCACAGCGAGGCGATCGCCGATCTGCTGCGGGAGGTGGAGCCGGCGGCCGAGCTGGTCATCGTGCCGGACGCCGGGCACCTCGTGATGCTCGAGCACCCGGAGGCCGTCACCGACCGGCTGGCGGACCTCCTGGTGCGGGCCGGCGCGGTGCCGCCAGCCGCTACCGTTGGTCGGTATGGAAGCACCGCACAGCCCGGCGGCTGAGACCGCCGCCGCCCGCGTCCTGGTCCGTCTCTCGGTGGACTCCCCCGAGGAGATGCAGAACCTGGGGCGCAGCCTCGCGAAACTGCTGCGTCCCGGCGACCTGGTGATGCCCACGGGTGAGCTCGGCGCCGGCAAGACCACGCTGACCCGCGGCCTCGGGGAGGGCCTCGGCGTGCGCGGCGCCGTCACGTCCCCGACGTTTGTCATCGCCCGCGTCCACCCGTCTCTGACGGGCGGTCCGGCACTGGTGCACGTGGACGCGTACCGGCTGGGCGGTGGCCTCGACGAGATGGAAGACCTCGACCTCGACGTATCGCTGCCGGAGTCGGTGGTGGTCGTGGAGTGGGGCGACGGCAAGGTCGAGGACCTCTCGGAGGACCGTCTGCACGTGGTCATCGACCGCGTGGTCGGCGACACCGACGACGACCGCCGCACGGTGACCCTCGCGGGGTACGGGGCGCGGTGGGCCGACGTGGACCTGGCGGCGGCGGGAGCGTAGGCCTGGGGAGTGCTGGGCGGCGTCGCGGGGCTCTGCCCCGGGCCCCCGCGCCTCGATCGCCGCCTGGACCGGTCGCCCCGGTTCGGGATCGGCGGGACGGGGGAGAAACACCGCACGTTCCGACAAGACGTCGGGAAAGTGTTGCGTCCGTCGCGCTCGGCGTGATGACATGGTATCGAGACCTGGTTAGGTCTACCTAACCTCGCCTGCCCCCGGAGCCCCAGGAGGCGTCCATGTCGGCATCGGAGCGCGAAGCACACTCGAGTCAGCAGTCGTCCGAGCCCGCCGCGGCGGCGCCGCTGCCGACGGCCTTGTCGATGCGGGAGCTGCTGGCGTCCTGTGCCGCGGCCAGCGCGGTGTCCACCCCGCCCCGGCAAGCGCCCCGCGCGTCCCGTGAGACGCCACGGCCCGCACAGCACCGCGACGCGGCCTGAGCGGCCCGGTTCGTTCGGAAGCGGTCGTACGCAGACACCCGTACGGGTGGGACACGCGTACGGCCAGGGCGCCGATACCGGCGTGCCCTACGGGACCACGACCACCTTCGAGCCGACCGTCGCGAACACCCACACCGCGTCCCCGTCGGCCCGCTTCATCCGCACGCCGCCCGTCCTCTTCGTCGGGTCCGGGCTGGCCATGGTGCCGTCCACCGCCGCGCTGAAGCCGACGGACACCTCGTCGACGGTCGCGAACCGCACCACGTGCTCGATCGGCACCCCGTCGGAGCCGGACACACTTCCCGACCGCGAGGTCACCGTGTAGGTGCCCGGCTTCGGACTGACCGTGGACGGCATGACCTCGAAGGTGCGCTGCACCTTCTCGTTCGCGTTCACCAGCCAAACCCGCCGGTCACCGAGTGCGTACACGACGCGTACACCGGTGCCGGAGTCCGCGGGGACCGCCAGCGGGTCCTTCGGCTCGGTGGAGGCGGTCGCGCCGGGGGCGGCAGCCGACGGGGCGGCGCTCGGCCGCTTCGCGGGGTCGAGGTTCTCGGGGACGTTCGCCGACGCCTGGTAGGCGAGGAAACCGACGACGGCCAACGCCGCCGCCGTGAGCCCGGCCACGAGTCCCGAGCTGCTCCGTGCCACCCTGCCCACCCTCTCGGACGCCTGCGATTGCCTGTGACTGCCTGTGATCGCTCTCGATCAAAGGCGGTCAGCCTATTTGTGGTGACGGTAGCACCGCCGCTTCGTTCGACGGGGCCGCCATGGCGCCCTCGCCGGAGCCGTAGGCTGTTTGCGTGCTCTTGCTCGCCATGGATACCGCAACCCCTGCCGTCACGGCAGCCCTGCACGACGGCTCGTCCGTCGTCGCCGAGTCCAGCCGCGTGGACGCGCGCCGTCACGGGGAGCTGTTGCTGCCCGCCGTCGACCGCGTGCTGGCCGAGGCCGGTGTGAAGCTCGACGCCGTCACCGGCATCGTCGTCGGCGTGGGCCCCGGGCCGTACACGGGCCTGAGGGTCGGCCTGGTCACCGCCGCGACCTTCGCGTCGGCGCTCGGCGTCCCCGTCCACGGCGTGTGCACGCTCGACGGACTCGCCTACGCCGCCGGGCTCGACGAGCCCTTCGTCGTGGCGACCGACGCTCGCCGCAAGGAGGTCTACTGGGCGCGGTACGCGGACGCCCGTACGCGCCTGACCGATGCGTCCGTCGACCGTCCCGACGCCATCGCCGAGCAGGTCGCGGGCCTGCCGGCGGTCGGGGCCGGTGCGTTGCTGTACCCGCAGGCGTTCCCCGACACCCGCGGCCCCGAGCACGTCAGCGCCGGCGCGCTCGCCGCGCTGGCCGCGGAGAAGCTGGCCGCGGGCGAGGAGTTCCTCGCGCCGCAGCCGCTGTATCTGCGCCGCCCCGACGCCCAGGTGCCCAAGAACTACAAGGTGGTCACCCCGAAGTGAGCGCCGCCGCCCTGCGTGAGATGCGCTGGTGGGACCTGGAGCCGGTGCTGGAGCTCGAGCACGAGCTGTTTCCCGAGGACGCCTGGTCTCCGGGCATGTTCTGGTCGGAACTCGCGCACTCCCGGGGCCCACAGGCCACCCGCCGCTATGTGGTCGCGGAGTCCGACGGGAAGATCGTCGGCTACGCGGGGCTGGCGGCGGCCGGCGGACTCGGCGACGTACAGACCATCGCCGTCGACCGCAGCCAGTGGGGGACCGGACTCGGCTCCCGGCTGCTGACCGACCTGCTGCAGCACGCCACCGCCTTCGAGTGTGACGAGCTGCTCCTCGAGGTGCGCGTGGACAACGTCAGGGCCCAGAAGCTGTACGAGCGCTTCGGCTTCGAGCCCATCGGATTCCGCCGCGGCTACTACCAGCCGGGCAACGTCGACGCCCTCGTCATGCGACTGACCGTACAAGGAACAGAGACCAACTGATGGCTGACGAACCGCTCGTACTCGGCATCGAGACCTCCTGCGACGAGACCGGCGTCGGCATCGTCCGCGGTACGACCCTGCTCGCCGACGCGATCGCCTCCAGCGTCGACACCCACGCCCGCTTCGGCGGCGTGGTGCCCGAGATCGCCTCGCGCGCGCATCTGGAGGCGATGGTGCCGACCATCGAGCGCGCGCTGAAGGAGGCGGGTGTGAGCGCCCGCGACCTCGACGGCATCGCGGTCACCGCAGGGCCGGGCCTCGCGGGCGCGCTGCTGGTCGGCGTCTCGGCGGCGAAGGCCTACGCGTACGCCCTGAACAAGCCGCTGTACGGGGTCAACCACCTCGCCTCCCACATCTGCGTCGACCAGCTCGAGCACGGCCCGCTGCCCGAGCCGACCATGGCGCTGCTGGTCTCCGGCGGCCATTCCTCCCTGCTGCTCGCCCCCGACATCACCGCCGACGTGCGGCCCATGGGCGCCACCATCGACGACGCGGCCGGTGAGGCCTTCGACAAGATCGCGCGCGTCCTCGACCTCGGCTTCCCCGGTGGCCCGGTCATCGACCGGCTGGCGAAGGAGGGCGACCCGGCGGCGATCGCGTTCCCGCGCGGACTGAGCGGCTCCAAGGACCCGGCGTACGACTTCTCGTTCTCCGGACTGAAGACGGCCGTGGCGCGCTGGATCGAGGCCAAGCGCGCCGCCGGCGAGGAGGTGCCGGTACGGGACGTGGCGGCGTCCTTCCAGGAGGCGGTCGTCGACGTGCTGACCCGCAAGGCGGTGCGCGCCTGCAAGGACGAGGGCGTCGACCACCTGATGATCGGCGGCGGTGTCGCGGCCAACTCCCGGCTGCGGGCCCTCGCGGAGGAGCGGTGCGAACGGGCCGGGATCCGACTGCGCGTACCGCGGCCGAAGCTGTGTACCGACAACGGCGCGATGGTGGCGGCACTGGGCGCGGAGATGGTCGCCCGCAACCGGCCGGCCTCCGACTGGGAGCTGTCGGCCGACTCGTCGCTGCCGGTGACCGACACGCACGTCCCGGGCGCGCACGGCCATGACCACCACGGGCACGACCATGTGCACGAGGTCAGCAAGGAGAACCTCTACTCATGAGCGTCGTCGCCCTGATGTGGGAGGCCCGCGCGGTCCAGGACCGCGGCGCGGAACTGCTGGAGTGGGCCCGCACCCGGGAACTGGCGCGAGAGCCCCTGCGCCGCGAGACGTTCCGGGCGGCGGGGGACCGGGTGCTCGTCATCACCTGGTGGGAGGCGCCGAACACGGACGCGGACCTCCCCGAACTGCCCGAGCCGGCGGCCGATCTGATCACCCGCCCGGTGCACCGCTGGCGGTTCGAGTCGCTCGGCTGAGGAATCCCACGAAAAAGTTCGGCGGGGGTGTCGATCCGGTCGCCCCCCGTTCGACGCATGGGTGAGAGGCGGGGAACGGCCCCGTCCTCACGAGACGAGGAGTCACCATGCCGCGCTTTCTGTCGATGATCCGCATCGAGGAGAACCAGATCTCCGAGGACGACTTCCCCGAGGAGCTCGGCGAGCGGATGGGCAAGCTGCTCGAGGAGATCACCAAGGCCGGCGTCATGCTGGACACCGCCGGTCTCCGGCCGACCTCCGAGGGCACCCGCGTGACCTGGTCCGACGGCAAGATCTCCTACACCGACGGGCCCTTCACCGAGACCAAGGAAGTCATCGGCGGCTACTCCATCACGCAGTGCAAGGACAAGGCCGAGGCCATGGAGTGGGCCAAGCGCTTCCTCGAGATCCACCCGGAGAGGTGGACGATCACCTGCGAGGTCCGCGAGATCGAAGAGGGCTGAGCGCCTGCCGCGCTTGCCCCTGTTCTGCCGCGGCTGCTCTGATGGGTGGCCGTGACGGCAGCAGGAGCGACCGCAGCGGTCGAAGCGGTGTTCAGGATCGAGTCCGCGCGGATCATCGCCGGTGTCGCCCGCATCGTGCGGGACGTGGGCATCGCCGAGGAGCTCGCGCAGGACGCTCTGGTCGCCGCGCTGGAGCAGTGGCCGGAGTCGGGCGTCCCGGACAGGCCGGGGGCCTGGCTCATGGCCACCGCCAAGCACCGTGCGATCGATCTCGTACGCCGCAAGGAGACGTACGCGCGCAAGCTGGCCGAGGTGGGACGCGCCCTGGAAGACGTCGGGCCGCCGGTTGAACCGTCGGACCCCGACGACATCGACGACGACCTGCTGCGGCTGATCTTCACCGCCTGCCATCCGGTGCTCTCCACCGACGCCCGCATCGCGCTCACGCTGAGACTCCTTGGCGGGTTGACGAGGGAGGAGATCGCCCGCGCCTTCCTGGCCGCGGAGCCGACCGTCGCGCAGCGCATCGTTCGCGCGAAACGGTCGCTGGCGAAGGCGGGCGTCCCCTTCGAGGTCCCGTACGGAGCCGACCGTGCCGCGCGACTCGGCTCGGTGCTCGAAGTCATCTACCTGGTCTTCAACGAGGGCTACTCGGCCACCGGGGGTGACGACCTGGTGCGCCCGGCGCTCTGCGAGGACGCCCTGCGGCTGTCCCGGGTCCTGGCCGCCCTGATGCCCGACGAACCCGAGGTGCACGGCCTGAACGCCCTCCTCGAACTCCAGGCGTCCCGCATCCCCGCCCGCACGGGACCGTCCGGCGAGCCCGTGCTGCTCGCGGACCAGAACCGCGCCAAGTGGAGCCGACTGCTGATCCGGCGCGGCATCGAGGCGCTGAACCGGGTGGGCGGCGGCCCGTACGGCCCGTACGCGCTGCAGGCCGCGATCGCCGCCTCCCACGCGCGGGCGGTGCGGTACGAGGACACGGACTGGGCCATGATCGCCGCGCTGTACGGGCAGTTGGCGGTCCTGACCCCGTCACCGGTCGTGGAGCTGAACCGCGCGGTCGCCGTCTCGATGGCCGAGGGCCCGGAGGCGGGCCTGGTGCTGGTCGACGCACTCGCCGACGAACCGGCCCTGAAGGACTACCACTTGCTGCCGAGCGTACGCGGCGACCTGCTGGCCCGTCTGGGGCGTACCGACGAGGCACGGGCCGAGTTCGAACGGGCCGCCTCCCTGACGCGTAACGCCAGGGAGCGTGAGCTGCTGCTGGCGCGTGCGGCCGACACCGCCCGGCAGCCTCGTCGCCATGCCCAGCCGTGCCCTTCCGCCACCGCCCCCGCCTGCCGACATACGGGCCTGGCCGACGAGGAGCCTCCGGCCGGCGCGCAGCGCTGACACGCTCGGGCCCCGTCGGAGGGTTCCAACGCCCCTTCGGGGAATTCCTGTCGACCAGCGGGCGTCAGCCGCGCGTGCGCAGCCGGCCGGCGAGTTCCGTGAGCCAGGCGCCGGGTGTGTACGGAGCTGGTGGGTCGACTTCCATGCCGAGTTCGGCGACGGCGATTGCGTAGTCGGATTCGTCGAGGGGCAGGGTGAGCAGGTCGTGGAGTTCGCCGGTGAGCTGGGCGATCAGGCCGGAGTCGGTGGTGTCCAGGTAGTCGTCGAGTGCGGCGTCGTGGTCCTCGAACTCGTCCGGCATGTCCTGGGAGTACCAGCCGCCGAGGAGCTGGGCGAGTTCGGGGAAGCGGGCGTGCCATTCCCAGTGTGTCCGGGGGGTGGCCGGGGGCGGTGCCTGACCGGTGTCCACGCTCTTCTTGAGGCGGTCGGCGAGGCGGACCAGCCAGGCCTGGATCTCGGAGTCGGGCAGGCCCACGTCGGGTACGGGGTAGAACTCGCCGAGGCGTAGCCGGAGGCGGCCGGGTGGGTTGTCGGCGTACGCGCGCAGTTGTTCCTCGGCGATCGGGATGGCCCAGGGGCGGGTGCGCCAGGTGTGCCGGAGGTAGGCGGTCAGGGGCTCGTCGTCGTCGGCGGTGCGGCCGAGGTAGGCGCGGATGACGTGGTCCAGCTCGCCGTATTTGCGGTCGTGTTCGCGCGGCTTCAAAGACACGAGGTGCTGCCTCTAGAGGTAGATCGGGAAGGTGGCGTGGACGGTGAAGCCGTGCGGGCTCGTCTCGTCCCGCTTGAGGATCACCCGGGCTGCGCGCACGTCGACGGGCTCGCGGCCGGCGAGCATCATCGCCTGGAGCAGGACGCGCCCGACGGGCTCGGGCCGGGACGGCCAGGCGGCCTCGACGGTGAGGCGCCGACGGGTCGACTGGGCGAGCCACCGGTGGATGACCTGCTCATTGGCCGTGACGACGTGCTGGGTCGCCCACTGGGCGGTCTCCCGGTCGGGATAGCTCGCGGCGCGGTTCTGGCTGACGGCTGCGGTCATGAGTGCTCTCGTTGCATGTGATCGTTGACGGTGTCGATGAGTTCACGGAGTCGGTCGCGGTCGGCCCAGGAGAGGCGCGGCCTGAGCGCGTCCGGGCCGGGAAAGAGAGCGAGGGCCCGCTGCGCTTCGGTCGAATAGGCAGCTGCTCGCATGGAGCAGTACGGATGCTCATTCGTCAGCACCGACCGGACGGCGTCGGCGAAAGGCTTGTCACCCTCGTCCATGAGGATGGCGTCGAAGCCGAAAAGATAGGGGAAGGTTTGCAGGAACTCCTCGCCGCCCATTGGTAGTTCGGAATACTCCGGGGCCCCTTGGCGGTCGAGGAGACGCACCAGTTCCGCCAGGGTACGCAGATAGTCGGCAGGCTCCATGTCCCCCGCCGCCCGCGCAGCCACTTCCCGGAACTGCGGCGGGAACGAGTCGAGCCCACCCGCCCGCTCGACGGAATCCGCGGCGAACTCCAGCACTCCGGCCGAGGCGTGGACGGAGCAGTTCCAGTTGGCGATCCAGTCGTTGCGGACGAGGCGGATGTAGCGTTGGATCTCTTCGTCCAACTCCAGTCGCCCGTCCGATTCCTGTGCTGCCACGGCAATGCCCAGGAGTCGCAATGCCGGGCCGTCGGAGAGCAGCGACACAGGGGACGGCTGCATGTGGTGCACCTCTCTCACGGACCTTTGTGCGGCATCGCGGTGAGCACGATGAAGGGCGGTTCCAGGCCTTCTTTGTAGATCAGACGCACCTGGACCCAGCTCTTGTCCTCGGCCCTGGCATTCATGCCGTCCGCAGCATAGTCGTCGCGCGAGACACTACGGCCGGTGGACTGACCTGGGAATTCCAAGTAGACCGGCGGCTGGATCTCCGACTTGTTCGGATCGTAGTTCGGGTTGTTCTGGATCTTCTTCTCCACGCTGTCGATCCAGTCCGCGATCCGGTTCTCGTTCGCGTCGTTCTGGAGCGCCGCCTGGGTGAATCGCTGGGCGGAAGTCAGGTCCGGGAAGGTAGAAGCGGCCGGAGCACCTGCCTGGTCCCGAAGCCGCATTCGGAGCTGGTCGTCGGTCAGACCGATGTGCTTGTCGATGGGGTGGCTGCCGTAGAGGCCTTCTTGGTTCGCCAGGTCCATCGGGTAGTAGATGTTGTCGGGGTCACTCCCGGGAACCGTGTAGTGGTGCTGCGGCTTGAACTCGTTGAGCGCCCGAGCTCCGAAAGCCTGCGCACGGGCGTCCTCCGCCTTGAAGGTGGGCGCACTGCGGAACGCCTCGTCCAGCGGCCCCATCAGGGCGTTCAGCCTCGGCACCAGGCCGTTCACCCGCGTGTTGTACGCCTCGACGACCCGATTGATGGCCGCCGTGTCGATGTTCAGCGTTATCTCGATGCTGAGTTCGGCGGCACCCTTCGCCAGGCCCTTGACGAAACGTCCGAGAGCCTTGGCGCCTTCCTTGACGTCGCCGGCATCGACGCCGTCACTCAGATCGATCTTGCCGACGGCCTCCCGTACGGCCTCCATGTAGATGTCCCATACCTTGCCGTTGAGGTCCACGGCGGCTTCCGCGAACTCGTACAGCAGGTCGTAGACCTTCATGGCCGTGTCGTAGAGCACGGCCATCACGGGGTGGCTCGAGGTGGGCGCCGATCCCGAGTCGTGCTTCCACTCGTACCCGGCCGTGGACGTGCCCCATGCCGTCGTACCCCACAGCGAACTGCAGAACTGACGCATCGCGTCGTGCCACTCGCTGTTGGTCTGCTGGGTGATGCTGCTGACCTGCCCCGTCAGGGTGCCCTCGGTCATGGAGAGGGTGACGGTCACGTCCCGCCAGGCCTTGGCCAGGTCGTTCAGGTAGTGCTGATGCGGATACGGGTAGACGTCCGCGACCTTGCCCCAGCGGAAGGCGTGTTTGAGGACGGGGCGGAAGGCATCGCGAAGGACCTCGGGAATGCACTCCAGGATGCTGCGCAGCCAGCCGTCGCCGCCGTCGTCGTCCCCCCACTTCAGATTCGGGACGCTCCCGTAGGAGGGAGCCTTGTCGACCACCTGGGGAGGGGGCTGGACCACCGGCTTCTTCTTGCCGGTGGGGTCGGCCGCTGCTTCGGCCTTGGAATAGTTGTTGGCCGTGGTCGTGAACCCGACGGCGGCACCGCCGATGCTGACCACGCTCCGGGCCCAGACTTCGAGGAACCGGTTGCCGACCTTGACGTAGGCAGAGGCGAATGCCTGTGCGGCGGTCCCGTAACCGCCGGCGTCGGGGTGCTTCTGCAGCTCCGTGAGCAGTGTCTTGGCGGCCTGGTCGTACATCGGCTGCTGACTCGCGAAGCCTTGGGAGACGCGATGCAGGTCCGAGGGCTTGACGTCGATGGTGCCGTTCTGCGGAGGCGGTGGCGTGCCCATCAGGCGGCTCCCCAGCCTCGCAGCACCGCGCGGTGGGCCTCGGCGTAGTTGGCGTGCCCCGTGGTGACCACCTCGTGCAGCCATGCCTGGGCGGCCTGGAGGTCCGCCATCTGCTTGTCCCACTGGTCGAGTTCTTCCACGAAGGCGTCGCGGGCGTCGCCCTTCCAGGTCAGGACGACTTTCTCGGTGCGGGTGTAGAGGTCTTCCAGGCGCAGGTTGAGCTGTTTGAGGATGTCTTCGAGTTCGCCGGCCGCTTCGCGCAGGGTGCTGAAGCTGACGCCTATGTAGTCGTCGGCCATGTCTGTGGTGCCCCCGTGGACTGGTGTGTGTCAGACGTCGAGTATTCGGCTGGCCGGCGTGAAAGAGGCGGTGCCCTCGGAGAGCTTGGCCGCTTCGAGGGCGGCGTCGACTCTGTTCTCGGCCGAGCGCATGCGGCGCAGGGTGTCCAGTTCCTGATCGGTGAAGCCGTCCCGGCTCATCCGCATCGCTGATTCGAGGACCTCGAGGATCTCCCGGATCCTTACGGCGTCCTCGGCCGCGCCCTGGTGGAGGGCCCGGTAGCCCTTGGCCGCCTCGCCCTTCCAGCCCGCTTCGATCCCGTCGACGACGGCGTCCATCCGCCGTACCTGGTTGTCCAAGTGGCGCTGCATCGCGTCGAGATCGCCGGCGAGTCTGGTCAGATCGTCGTCGGAGACGTCGAGATCGGGTTTGTCGACCACGGTTCCCCCTCCATGCGGTCGTCGAACATCCTTCGGACTCTAACAACCCCCGGCGACAGCAAGAAGGTTGCAGAACCGGAGCCCTCGTGAGGTTGATTACAGGGGCCGGCCGATCAGCATCGTCGGGGCGCCCGCCACCCGCGTCAGGAAGACCGTCGCCGCGTTTCGGCCGTGCGGCTTCACCTTGCGGCGGACCTCTTCCGGTTCCACCGCGCTGCCGCGCTTCTTCACCGTCAGGTTGCCGACCTCGCGCTCGCGCAGCAGGGCCTTCAACTTCTTCATGTTGAAGGGGAGTTCGTCGGTGATCTCGTACGCCGTCGCATACGGGGTGGGGCGCAGCTCGTCCGAGGTGACGTACGCGATCGTCTCGTCGAGCAGGCCGCCGGAGACGGTCTCCGCGACCTCCGCCACGAGGTGGGCCCGGATGACGGCGCCGTCCGGCTCGTACAGGTAGCGGCCGGCCTTGCGGACGGGCGGGTCGGGAAGGCTGCGGCCGGTCAGGGTGTGCGGGCCCGGGAGGAGGGTCGCACGGACCGTGGAGGGGGTCGTGCCGAACCAGAGCACCGCCTCCTTCACGTCGCCGCCGTCCGAGATCCACTCCGCCTCTGCGTCCTCGGGGATCGCCTCGTGCGGGATGCCGGGGGCGATCTTGAGCGCGGCGCGGGGGCGGGTGCGGGCCGCGCCGACGGCCCATGAGAGGGGCGGCGAGTACGCCTCCGGGTCGAAGATCCGGCCGCGGCCGCCACGCCGGGCGGGGTCCACGAACACCGCGTCGTAGGCGGACGTGTCGATGTCCGTGACGTCCGCGCAGCGGACCTCGATCAGGGCGGTGAGGCCGAGTACTTCCGCGTTCGCACGTGCGACTTCAGCGGTCAGCGGGTCGCGGTCCACTGCCAGAACGGAGATGCCGGCCCGGGCGAGCGCGAGCGCGTCGCCGCCGATGCCGCTGCACAGGTCAGCCACGCTGCGAACGCCGAGGGCCGCGAAGCGGTCGGCCCGGTGGGCGGCGACCGAGCGGCGGGTGGACTGTTCGACGCCGTTCGGGGTGAAGAACATCCGGCGGGCGTCCTCCTCGCCGAACTTCGCCACCGCCCGCTGGCGCAGGCGCGCCTGCCCGAGGGCCGCGGAGACCAGCTCCGCGGGGTGCTCGCGGCGCAGTCGTGTGGCGACGGCCAGTTCGTCGGCAGGTTCGTAGGAGGCCAGCGAGGCCAGCAGCGCTCCGCCCTCCTCGGTGCGCAGTGCGGAGAAGGCGGCGAGCGGATCGAGGTCGTTCACCGGGCCATTGTGGGCCAGCTGGGGGATGGTGCGCTCACGGCGGCGGTGTCGGGCCGTTGAGCGGGCCGGGCGCTGACAGGATGCGGCGGCATGCAGCTAGTAAGACAAAAAGGAAAACTCAGTGCTTATCGGGTCCGCGCGGCCCTGGCCGCGCTCATCGTCGCCGCGGTCGGTTCGGGCTGCGCCACCGAGGGGGCGCAAGTCGCCGCTCCGGCCAAGTCGCCGTCCTCGTCCCAGGCGAAGTCTCCGGCCGGCCAGGAGGCCGCACGGGGCCCCCAGGCGCAGAAGGAAGGCGCGAAAGAGGGCGCCAAGGAAGGCGCCAAGGAGCGGGCGAAGGAGGGTGGGAAGAAGGGCGCGAAAGAGGGCGGCGCCGCCGGCGTGAACTCCGCCTACGCCGAGAAGGTCAGGCGCGCCCAGAAGGCCCGCGCCGCCGCTGCGAAGAGATGGAAGCTCAAGCGGACCCCGCTCCCCGCACCCCAGCCGCCCGCCGAAAAGCCGGAGATCACCACCCGTAAGGGGTTCGAGGTGAAGGGCGGGGACGATCTGCCGCCCGTCTTCACCACCGTGCCGACGAAGGAGAAGGTCGTCTTCCTGACGATCGACGACGGCGCGGAGAAGGACCCCGAACTGCTGCGCATGATGTCCGACCTGCAAATCCCCTACAGCGCCTTCCTCACCGACTACGTCATCGACGACGACTACGGCTACTTCGAGAAGATGCAGGACCGAGGGGTGGCGCTGCACAACCACACGCTCAACCACCGTTACCTGCCCGGTCTTTCGTACTCCGCGCAGAAGCGTGAGATCTGCGGTCAGCAGGACAAGCTGGAGAAACGGTACGGGAAGCGGCCCCGGCTGATGCGCCCGCCGTACGGGAACTACAACAGGGACACGCTGCGCGTCGCCAAGAAGTGCGGGATCGAGGCCGTGCCGCTGTGGGCGGCTGAAGCCTTCCCCGACCACATGGAGTGGCGCGAGTGGGACAGGGACCTGCATCCCGGCGACATCATCCTCACTCACTTCCGCGGCAAGAACGAGTGGAAGGGCAGTATGCCGGACATGATCCGGCGGGTCGTGGACATGGTGACGAAGAAGGGCTACGCCGTGGCCAAGCTCGAGGACTATGTCTGAGCGTGGTCCGGGAGCGCCCGGCATGCGGAACCGTGGGCGCCGTCCTGGCGTTCTTCGTGTCGGGATCCGCCGAGCCGGACGCCGCCACATTGGCACTCCGCTTGACCGAGTGCTAATCACAGTCATAGTCTCGGCTCTGGCACTCACCAAGTGAGAGTGCCAACACAGCGACGGGCAGGTCCGGCACCCGCGACGACGGATCGACCTGGTCGCCACCTCAGATCAGTTAACCCCGTGAGATCTCCGAAGGGGGAGGTCGGATCGTGACGACCGCCAGCTCCAAGGTTGCCATCAAGCCGCTCGAGGACCGCATTGTGGTCCAGCCGCTCGACGCCGAGCAGACCACGGCCTCTGGCCTGGTCATTCCGGACACTGCCAAGGAGAAGCCCCAGGAGGGCGTCGTCCTGGCCGTGGGCCCGGGCCGCTTCGAGAACGGCGAGCGCCTGCCGCTCGACGTTAAGACCGGCGACATCGTGCTGTACAGCAAGTACGGCGGCACCGAAGTGAAGTACAGCGGCGAGGAGTACCTCGTCCTCTCGGCTCGCGACGTGCTCGCGATCGTCGAGAAGTAAGCACCTGCTTCACCTGTTTTGCCTTGAGCTGCGCCCCTGGCCACCCCGCTGATGCCGGGCGGCGAGGGGCGCAGTTCTTTGAACACAAATCCGAGAGGGCTGAACCGCTCCCATGGCGAAGATCCTGAAGTTCGACGAGGACGCCCGTCGCGCCCTCGAGCGCGGCGTCAACAAGCTTGCCGACACGGTCAAGGTGACGATCGGCCCCCGCGGCCGCAACGTCGTCATCGACAAGAAGTTCGGCGCTCCCACCATCACCAACGACGGTGTCACCATCGCCCGCGAGGTCGAGGTCGAGGACCCGTACGAGAACCTGGGCGCCCAGCTGGTGAAGGAGGTGGCGACCAAGACCAACGACATCGCGGGTGACGGTACGACCACCGCCACCGTGCTGGCCCAGGCGCTGGTCCGCGAGGGCCTGCGCAACGTCGCCGCCGGCGCCTCCCCGGCCGCCCTGAAGAAGGGCATCGACGCCGCCGTCAGGGCCGTCTCCGACGAACTGCTGGCGACCGCCCGCCCGATCGAGGACAAGGCCGACATCGCCGCCGTGGCCGCGCTCTCCGCGCAGGACCAGCAGGTCGGCGAGCTCATCGCCGAGGCGATGGACAAGGTCGGCAAGGACGGTGTCATCACCGTCGAGGAGTCCAACACCTTCGGTCTGGAGCTCGACTTCACCGAGGGCATGGCCTTCGACAAGGGCTACCTGTCCCCGTACATGGTGACCGACCAGGAGCGTATGGAGGCCGTCCTCGACGACCCGTACATCCTGATCCACCAGGGCAAGATCGCCTCCATCCAGGACATGCTGCCGCTGCTGGAGAAGGTCATCCAGGCGGGTGGCTCCAAGCCGCTGCTGATCATCGCCGAGGACGTCGAGGGCGAGGCCCTCTCCACCCTCGTCGTGAACAAGATCCGCGGCACCTTCAACGCGGTGGCCGTCAAGGCCCCCGGCTTCGGCGACCGCCGCAAGGCGATGCTCGGCGACATGGCCACCCTCACCGGTGCCACGGTCATCGCCGAGGAGGTCGGCCTCAAGCTCGACCAGGCCGGTCTGGACGTGCTGGGCACCGCCCGCCGCGTGACGATCACCAAGGACGACACCACCATCGTCGACGGTGGCGGCAACTCCGAGGACGTCACGGGCCGCATCAACCAGATCAAGGCCGAGATCGAGTCCACCGACTCCGACTGGGACCGCGAGAAGCTCCAGGAGCGCCTCGCGAAGCTGGCCGGCGGCGTGTGCGTGATCAAGGTCGGCGCCGCCACCGAGGTGGAGCTGAAGGAGAAGAAGCACCGTCTGGAGGACGCCATCTCCGCGACCCGCGCCGCGGTCGAGGAGGGCATCGTCTCCGGTGGCGGCTCCGCGCTCGTCCACGCCGTCAAGGTGCTCGAGGGCAACCTGGGCAAGGAGGGCGACGAGGCCACCGGTGTCGCCGTCGTCCGCCGTGCCGCCGTCGAGCCGCTGCGCTGGATCGCCGAGAACGCCGGTCTCGAGGGCTACGTCATCACCGCGAAGGTGGCCGAGCTCGAGGCGGGTCAGGGCTTCAACGCCGCGACCGGCGAATACGGCGACCTGGTCAAGGCCGGCGTCATCGACCCGGTCAAGGTGACGCGCTCCGCGCTGGAGAACGCCGCGTCCATCGCCTCCCTGCTGCTCACGACCGAGACCCTGGTCGTCGAGAAGCCGGCCGAGGACGAGGGCGACGCGGGCCACGGTCACGGCCACAGCCACTGACGCATCGCGTCACGAAAGGCCCCCGTTCCCGCGTTCTGCGCGGGGGCGGGGGCTTTCCCGTGTACGCCCGCAGCGGCGGGGGACCGGGGTGGTCACATCGCGCCGAGCTGTCGCATCAGGCGCATCAGATCCATCTGCCACCAGCCTTCCTTGATCTTCCCGCTGTCGAAGCGGAAGACGGTGGTCCCGGTCATGACGCACTGCTCGCCGGTGGCCGGAATGCCCTGGAACTCCCCCTTGTGCTTCCCGATCCAGGTCCACATCAGCACCACGTCGTCGCCCTCCGCCACTTGGCGGTCGAGCTCGAAGGTGAAGTCGAAGGCGCTGCGCCACTTGGCGACGTCGCGGCGGATGACGTCGCTGCCGGTCTCGCTCTCCTGCTCATTGGCAATGTCGTGGTCGACGTAGTCGGCGGCGAACACCTCGTCGATGGCGTCCAGATTTCCTCCGACGGCTATCTCGTGGAAGAAACGCCGCGCGGTCGCCGCGTTCAGCTGCTCCTCACGGACCACGTCCAGGTCGGTGAAGGAGGGCATGCCGTCGCAGAGGGACACCATCTCCTGGAACATCCTGTCGGTCTCCGGGAGGTGGGAGTTCTTCATCGCGTCCTCGTACGAGTCGAACTCCACTATGTCCACGTAGTGGTTGCTCGCGGAACGGTCCCTGCCGGTCACCGCGTGGCCGGTGGTCCGCTTGCCCTTGGTCTGCTCGACCCACTTGTCCATGGCGGCATTCATGCCGTCGAAGTCCGCGGTCTTGTAGTCGATGATCTGCACGAATTTCATGGCGCCTCCCGGCGATCGACGGTACGCCACCATTTTATGAGAAATGCGGCATTTGTTCGATCAGGCCGATTTTTCCAGGTCCGTCGGCCGCACGGGATCGGCGAAGGGCAGACCGGCCGCGAACCGCTCGAGCTCGTCCAGCGCCCGGTCGGCCAGCCGGTGCAGCTCGCCGCCGAGCGAACCGGCGATGTGCGGGGTGAGCAGCACGTTCGGCAGGTCGTACAGCGGCGAACCGGCGGGGGGCACTTCGGGCTCCGTGACATCCAGTACGGCGTCCAGGCGCCCGGCGATCAGCTCCGGGAGCAGGGCGTCCTCGTCGACGAGCGAGCCACGCGAGGTGTTGATCAGGGTCGTTCCGTCGGCCATCAGGGCCAGCTGCCGGGCGCCGATCATATGGCGGGTGGCCGGTACCTGCGGAGCGTGCACGGTGACGATGTCGGCGCGGGCGCAGAGGTCGTCGAGACCTGTGCGTTCGACACCGAGCACGGCCGCCTCGGCGTCGTCCACATACGGGTCGTGGAGCAGGATCCGCAGGTCGAACGGGCGCAGCAGCTCGATCACGCGCCGGCCGATGCGGGAGGCGCCGATCACGCCGACCGTACGGCGGTAGTTGCCCGCGCCGTCGAACTCCGCGTGCCAGTCGTGAGCCGCGCGCAGACGCGCGTACCGCCGGGCCGTGGGCAGCACCCGTTTGCCCGCGAAGAGCACGGCGGCAAGGGTGAACTCCGCGACGGGCAGAGCGTTGGCGGCCGCCACCGAGGTCACGGTGATGCCGCGGTCCCAGCAGGCCTGCGTGATGTGGTGCTTGACGGATCCGGCGGCGTGGACCACGGCGCGCAGCCGTGGTGCGGACGCCAGGACCTCCGCGGTGAGCTCCGGAGCGCCCCAGCAGGTCAGCAGGACGTCGGCCCCGGCGAGCGCGGCAGCCGCATCCGGTGCCGGGGCGGCCAGGTCGTGGGCGACCAGCCGCGGGTCGGTGCGGAAGAGCGCGGCGAGACGCGCGCGGTGCCGGTCGGCGAGGAGCCGGTCGGCGACGCCGGGGCCCATCGCGAGCAGCAGCGAGAGGCGACGGTCAGGGGCCTGGTGCATCGGGAACTCCCTCTACTGCGGACCGTACTTGCGTTCGGCCTGCTGCGGACGGTACCTGCGGTCGGCCTACTGCGGACCGTATTTGCGCCCTGCTCGCGAACTGACGCCCCCCAGCAGACCGCGCGGCGCCAGCTTCACCACGCCCATCAGCGCCTTGTACCGCGGATCGGGGATGGAGAGCGACTTCCCCTTCGCCAGGTCCGCAAGAGCCGACGCCACCAGCTTGTCGGCGTCCAGCCACATCCAGCCCGGGATGTTGTCCGTACCCATCCCGGCCCTCTGGTGGAACTCGGTCCGGACGAAACCGGGGCACAGCGCCATCAGGCGTACGCCCGACCCCGCGAGGTCACGGGCCACGCCCTGGGTGAACTGCACGACCCAGGACTTCGACGCCCCGTAGGTGCCACGCGGCATGAACGCGGCGACCGATGCCACGTTGACCACGCCGCCCCGGCCGCGCTCGCGCATCGACTCCGCCGCTGCCGATGTCAGCCGCAGCACCGCCTCGCAGTGCACCTTCAGCATCGTCAGCTCGTCGGCCATGGAGACTTCCAGGAAGCGTCCCTTGTTCCCGAAACCCGCGTTGTTGACCAGCAGGTCGACGGGGTGTGTGCGGTCGGCGAGCCGTGTCTCGAGCGCCGCGATCCCGTCCTCCTCGGACAGATCCGCGGTCAGCACCTCCGCCTCGATGCCGTGTCGGTCGTGCAACTCGGTGGCCTGTTCCTGCAGCCGCTTGGTGTCGCGGGCCACCAGCACGAGGTTGTGGCCATCGGCCGCCAGCCGCCGTGCGAAGGCGGCGCCGATGCCCGCGGTCGCTCCCGTGATCAGTGCAGTTGTCATAGGCGCACGTTAATGCCCCCGTGTGAGGGCGCCGTACGCACCGTCCCCGCCCGCTGCCCCTTCTCGAGGAGGTCGTGCCGCTGGGCACGAAGACGGTGTCCTTGGCGCCGCGCAGCTCCTGCGGCGGCCGTCGACCGCGAGCACCCTGAACTGCTCTTCGTGCACAGGGAAGTTGTGCGGCACTCCGTCCTGGTTGCGTACGGTCCACGTCTCCGCCGCGCCGCGGGTGACCGTCTCGTCGATCCGGTCCATGGTCATCGGCCTGCCGTTGATCCCGGACATCCGCAGGCCGAAGAATCGCGTCCACGCCGAGTCCGAGCCGCCCGGGAGCTCGAGTTCGCCGAGCGTCGCGGGGATCTGCGGGGAAGGGGCGTCTCTTCAGCCCGGTTCTGGACTCCTTCTCGCCTGCCCGCATCGTCAGGTCGAAGACGCGCGTGCCGTCGCCGGCCACCCTCGAGCCGGCGAGCGGCGGCACGGCCGGTTCCCGTATGAACTCGGCACCGGCCGTGGATGCTTCGGCGTCCGAGGAGAGCCAGAGCGCTTCGCGCCGAGAGTGAGGGCGAAGGTGACGGCGAGGGCGGCGAGAGTGACGAGGGCGCGCTTGTGGCGAGACATGCCCTCGGCGTCATCGGCCGCCGTCCCCGGCGCCATCGGGGGCGGCCCCAGTCGTCCCCGATCCGGCCGCCCCGGTGACTCGGGGGCCTTCCTTATGGCGTCTTGGGCTCGCAGGCCCTCTCGGGCTCGGCAGGCCCGTACGTGGCGATGTACTCGCGGGCGTTCTTCAGCAGTTCGGCGTGGAGCGCCTCGCCGGCGGCGAGCACCTGCGGCAGCAGCGCGCGCTCGGTCGTCTCGGCTCGGAACGCCATCGCCACCGTGACCTCGTGGTCCGGCCGGTGCACGACCTTCACCGGGTCGCCCGCGCGGATCTCGCCCGGTTCGATCACCCGCAGATAGGCGCCGGAGGCGCCGTTCTGCGTGAAGCGTCGGACCCAGCCCTTCTCGCCGAGCCAGCCCGCGAACACCCGGCACGGAATGCGGCCGCAGGTCACCTCGAGCACCAGCGAATCCCCGATGCGCCAGCGCTCACCGACCCTCGCGCCGGTGACGTCGACCCCGCTCGTCGTGAGGTTCTCCCCGAACGTGCCGTTGGCGAGCGGGCGGCCCAACTCCCGTTCCCAGGCGTCGAGATCCTCGCGTGCGAAGGCGTACACGGCTTGGTCCGTGCCGCCGTGGTGGCGCAGGTCGCAGACCGCGTCACCGGACAGTCCGCTTCCGCCCTCGCCCTTGGGGCCGGGGTCGGCCACCTGGACGGGCCCCTCCACCGGACGCTTGTCGATCCCGGTCGTGCCGCTCCGCGCATCGGTGTATTCGACGGCCTTGGGTCGACCCACGTTCACGGTCAGAAGCTTCATGCCCGGAACGCTAACCGAGCGCACCTCAAAGCGACCACCCAATAATCACAGCCGCCCCCAAGTGTCCCTTATGCTGGACGCCGTGATCGAAGCCCGCCACCTCCGCGTCCTGCGTGCCGTCGCCGCCACCGGCTCGTTCTCCGCGGCCGCCCGTGAACTGGGCTGCACCCAGCCGGCCGTCAGTCAGCAGATGAAGGCGCTCGAGAGCTCCGCGGGCACGCCGCTGCTGATCCGTACCGGCCGGGAGATGCGCCTGACCCAGGCCGGCGAGGCGCTCGTACGGCACGCGTCCGGCATCCTCGCCGGGCTGACGGCGGCCGAGGAGGAGGTTGCGGCCATCGCGGGGCTGAGGGCCGGGCGGGTCCGCCTGGTGTCGTTCCCCAGCGGCAGTTCCACGCTGGTGCCGACCGCCCTCGCGGCGCTGCGCGCCGCACACCCGGGCACCCGCGTCTCCCTGGTCGACGCCGAGCCGCCGCGCTCGGTCGAGATGCTGCGTGAGGGCGACTGCGACGTGGCGCTGGCGTTCCGCTACGGCACACCCGGCGCCGAGGCGGAATGGGACGACCTGGTCGTCCGGCCCCTGCTCACCGACCGGCTCGTGGGTCTGGTGCCCGAGGGCCATCGACTCGCGGCGTCGGACGCCGTCGCGATCGCCGACCTGGCGGAGGAGTCGTGGATCGCGGGCTGCCCGCGCTGCCGCCGGCAACTCGTGGACGTCTGCGAGGAGGCGGGCTTCAGCCCGCGCATCGACTTCGCGACCGACGACTACCCGGCAGTGGTCGGCCTGGTCGGTGCGGGTCTCGGCGTGGCCGTGCTGCCGGAGCTGGCACTGGAGTCGGTGCTGCCCAAGGGGGCTCGTGCGGTGGCGGTGGAGCCGGCCGTCCACCGAGAGATCGTCGCGCTCACGCTTCCCGACCTGGCGCACGTCCCGGCGGTCGCGGCGACGCTGACCCAGCTCTCCCGCGCGGCTGCCCGCTGACGGGTGCCCGGCCGGCCCGCCGCTGACGGGGAACCGGCCGGCCTTCCGGCGACGCGGGCGCCCGCGGCCGTCAAAGGCCCCCGGCCGTAAGGGACCGGGGGCCGAAGCAGGTACGCATCATGGGTCCGCCGGGCAGAAGGGCGCAGGGATAGCGCAGGAACGTTTCTTCCGTGAGCACTCTTGGTATGCGGGTCAGTTCCCCACCGCGCCACCCGCGCTGGTGGCAGGGATCAGCCGATGACGTGCCCGCCCCATGAGCTCCTCGCGCTCGTCCTCCGTCAGTCCGCCCCAGACGCCGTAGGGCTCTCGCACGGCCAGTGCATGCGCCGCGCACTCCGCCCGTACCGGGCACCGCATGCAGACCTCCTTCGCCGAGTTCTCACGCGCGCTGCGTGCCGCCCCTCGTTCGCCTTCCGGGTGGAAGAAGAGCGAGCTGTCGACCCCACGGCATGCCGCGAGGAGCTGCCAGTCCCACAGATCGGCGTTGGGTCCGGGAAGGCGAGAGAAATCTGCCATGGCGCATATCCCCTTGAAACCGTGGTGGGTGGATACAGGACCAGGTCGGAAACAGACGGGGCGCCGACCGGACGAGCGCCGGATCCGGCACCACGCTCCGTGCCAACGACCGTACATCTGCTGTGTAAGTAGATGTAAATATGACTCATTGCGAATCTAGCCACAGACACCGGGAAAAGGGAAGAAAAGCCGCTGAATGGGGCAGAAGGTGCTCGTGAAGGGCCCGAGCGCTCTGCCTGTGATCCGCCAAACCTTCGCGCCGTTCCCGTGGCACCCTTGCGCCCCGCCAGATGGGTGATCACGCAGACCAGATGAGCCCCTCACGCAGCGTGCTGAAGAGCTCCGTCCGACCCGTAACTCTTTCGAGTGACCGTCGTTGAGAGGGCGGAGGCGGTTGAAAGAACAAGCTCTCGGGCACATGTCCGACAGCGTTCAACCGCACAGGTGAAGAAACGTACCCAGCCTGGAGGCTCAAGGTGACGCGCATCAGCTGCGGAGGGCGGCCATGACATCCGTCCTCGTATGCGACGACTCCCCGCTTGCCCGAGAGGCGCTCCGCCGCGCGGTCGCGACCGTGCCCGGTGTCGAGCGCGTGACGACCGCGGCCAACGGCGAGGAAGTCCTCCGCCGCTGGGGTGCGGATCGTTCGGATCTGATTCTGATGGACGTACGCATGCCCGGCCTGGGCGGCGTCGAGACCGTGCGCCGGCTGCTCTCCGCCGACCCCGGCGCCCGGATCATCATGTTGACCGTCGCCGAGGACCTCGACGGCGTCGCTCTTGCGGTCGCCGCCGGCGCCCGCGGCTATCTGCACAAGGACGCCTCGCGCGCCGAGCTGCGGGCGACCGTCACCCAGGCGCTCGCCGACCCCACCTGGCGGCTCGCGCCGCGCAGGCTCCGCTCGGCGGAGATGGGCGCCGCGCCGACGCTCACCGCGCGTGAGATCCAGGTCCTCGAAGGCATGAGCCACGGCCGGTCCAACGCGGAGATCGGGCGGGAGCTGTTCCTCTCCGAGGACACGGTGAAGACGCACGCCAGGCGGCTGTTCAAGAAGCTCGGCGCGTCGGACCGGGCTCATGCGGTGGCGCTCGGATTCCGCTGGGGTCTGGTCCGCTGAAGGCGGTGAGAACGAAGCGGCACGGGGGTGACGGATGCCCGAGGGCATCCGTTTCCCGCGCGATGCCGCATCCTTGAGGTGTGGAGTTCCTCGGGGACAAGTCGGTCGAGCGGGAGGGGAGGGCGCAGGAGATGAGTTCCGGCGCACCTGCTCATAACGCTTCGGTGCACAACAAGGGACGCGGTGCCACGGGTGACCGGCGGCCAGGGCACCATGGACCGATGCGCGACGACGAGGCGGTGACCGCCCAGGGTGCCATCGGTGCGCTTGTTCACCGTGCCGTCGACGGCGACGAGCAGGCGACGCACGACCTGCTGGCGCACGTCCATCCGCTCGCGCTGCGTTTCTGCCGCTCGCGGCTGAACCGGCTACCGGGCGACGCGCGTCACTTCGTCGAGGACCTCGCCCAGGAGGTCTGCGTCGCGGTGCTGATGGCGCTGCCGCGCTACAAGGACACCGGACGGCCCTTCGAGGCCTTCGTGTTCGCGATCGCCTCCCACAAGGTCGCCGATCTCCAGCGGGCGGCCATGCGCCATCCCGGATCGACGGCCGTGCCGTCGGACGAGATGCCCGAGCGGCCGGACGACTCGCTCGGACCGGAGGAGCGGGCGCTGCTCAGCGACGACGCGGAGTGGGCCAAGAAACTGCTCGCCAATCTGCCGGAGAACCAGCGGGAGCTGCTGGTGCTCAGGGTCGCCGTCGGGCTCACCGCTGAGGAGACCGGTCAGATGCTGGGGATGTCGCCGGGAGCGGTGCGCGTCGCACAGCACCGTGCTCTCAGCAGGCTGCGGGCGCTGGCCGAGCAGTGAACCGGGTGCCGGTCGCGTACGTATGACCATCGTGCGAAGGTACAAAGCTACTCATCGATCTTGATCGTGGAATGAGACGGCCGATCGGGCCGTTAGCATGGACATCCGCAGGGATCAAGGCCATTTGGGGAAGGTGTCATGACCAACGTCGACGGAGTGCCCGAGAAATTCGCGACACTCGGGCTGACCTACGACGATGTGCTGCTGTTGCCGGGTGCGTCGGAAGTACTTCCGAACGCGGTCGACACCTCGTCCCGTGTTTCCAGGAACGTACGGGTGAACATCCCGCTGCTCTCGGCGGCGATGGACAAGGTCACCGAGTCCCGCATGGCGATCGCGATGGCGCGCCAGGGCGGCGTGGGCGTGCTGCATCGCAATCTGTCCATCGAGGACCAGGTCAATCAGGTCGACCTGGTCAAGCGGTCCGAGTCCGGCATGGTCACGGACCCGATCACGGTCCACCCCGATGCCACGCTCGCCGAGGCCGACGCCCTGTGCGCCAAGTTCCGCATCAGCGGTGTGCCGGTGACCGATGCCGCGGGCAAGCTGCTCGGGATCGTCACCAACCGTGACATGGCCTTCGAGTCGGTCCGCACGCGACAGGTGCGCGAGGTCATGACCCCGATGCCGCTGGTCACGGGCAAGGTCGGCATCTCCGGCGTGGACGCCATGGAGCTGCTGCGCCGACACAAGATCGAGAAGCTTCCGCTGGTCGACGACGCGGGCATTCTCAAGGGCCTCATCACCGTCAAGGACTTCGTCAAGGCCGAGCAGTACCCGAACGCGGCGAAGGACGGCGAGGGCCGTCTGCTCGTCGGTGCCGCCGTCGGTGCGAGCCCGGAGGCGCTGGAGCGGGCCCAGGCGCTGGCCGGTGCGGGCGTCGACTTCCTGATCGTCGACACCTCGCACGGGCACAACAGCAACGCCCTCAACTGGATGGCGAAGATCAAGTCGAGTGTGGGCGTCGATGTCATCGGCGGCAACGTGGCGACGCGTGACGGCGCCCAGGCCCTGATCGACGCGGGTGTGGACGGCGTCAAGGTCGGCGTCGGACCCGGCTCCATCTGCACCACCCGCGTGGTCGCCGGCATCGGCGTCCCGCAGGTCACCGCCATCTACGAGGCGGCGCTGGCATGCCGCGAGGCGGGCGTCCCGGTGATCGGCGACGGCGGCCTGCAGTACTCCGGAGACATCGGCAAGGCGCTCGCCGCCGGGGCCGACACGGTCATGCTGGGCAGCCTTCTCGCGGGTTGCGAGGAGTCCCCGGGCGAGCTGCTCTTCATCAACGGCAAGCAGTTCAAGTCGTACCGCGGTATGGGCTCGCTCGGCGCGATGCAGTCCCGCGGCCAGGGCCGTTCGTACTCCAAGGACCGCTACTTCCAGGCCGAGGTGGCCTCCGACGACAAGCTCGTCCCGGAGGGCATCGAGGGCCAGGTGCCCTACCGCGGTCCGCTCTCGGCCGTGCTGCACCAGCTGGTCGGCGGCCTGCGCCAGACCATGGGCTATGTCGGGGCGGCCTCCGTCGACGAGATGGAGAGCAAGGGCCGCTTCGTGCGCATCACCTCGGCGGGCCTCAAGGAGAGCCACCCGCACGACATCCAGATGACGGTCGAGGCGCCGAACTACAGCAGGAAGTAGTCCATACGTCCAGGGGCGGTCCCGGGGTTGCCGGGACCGCCCCTCACGTGTGCGTCGGGGATACTGGTAGGGCCTCTCAAGGGCGCAGTCGTAAAGGGAAAGGCCACACATCGTGACTGAGATCGAGATCGGGCGCGGCAAGCGCGGCCGCCGGGCGTACGCGTTCGATGACATCGCCGTCGTACCGAGCCGGCGTACGCGGGACCCGAAGGAGGTCTCGATCGCCTGGCAGATCGACGCCTACCGCTTCGAGCTGCCGTTCCTGGCCGCTCCGATGGACTCCGTGGTCTCCCCGCAGACCGCCATCCGCATCGGCGAGATGGGCGGCCTCGGCGTGCTGAACCTCGAGGGCCTGTGGACCCGCTACGAGGATCCGCAGCCGCTGCTCGACGAGATCGCCGAGATGGAGGAGGCGAGCGCCACCCGCCGGCTCCAGGAGATCTACGCGGCTCCCATCAAGGAGGAGCTGATCGGGCAGCGCATCAAGGAGGTGCGCGACTCCGGTGTCGTCACCGCCGCCGCGCTCTCGCCGCAGCGCACCGCGCAGTTCTCGAAGGCCGTCGTCGACGCGGGCGTCGACATCTTCGTCATCCGCGGCACGACCGTCTCCGCCGAGCACGTCTCCGGCGCCGCAGAGCCGCTGAACCTCAAGCAGTTCATCTACGAGCTCGACGTGCCGGTCATCGTGGGCGGCTGCGCCACCTACACCGCGGCCCTGCACCTGATGCGCACCGGCGCCGCGGGCGTGCTGGTCGGCTTCGGCGGCGGCGCCGCGCACACCACCCGCAACGTGCTGGGCATCCAGGTGCCGATGGCGACCGCCGTCGCGGACGTCGCCGCTGCCCGCCGCGACTACATGGACGAGTCCGGCGGCCGGTACGTCCACGTCATCGCCGACGGCGGCGTCGGCTGGTCCGGCGACCTGCCGAAGGCGATCGCCTGCGGCGCCGACGCGGTGATGATCGGCTCCCCGCTGGCCCGCGCGACCGACGCGCCGGGCAAGGGGCACCACTGGGGCATGGAGGCCGTCCACGAGGACGTGCCGCGCGGCAAGCTGGTGGATCTCGGCATCGTCGGCACCACCGAGGAGGTCCTCACCGGTCCGTCGCACAGCCCCGACGGTTCGATGAACTTCTTCGGCGCGCTGCGCCGGGCGATGGCGACGACGGGCTACAGCGAGCTCAAGGAGTTCCAGCGCGTCGAGGTGACGGTGGCGGACTCGCAGCACAGCCGCTGACGACGTCGCGCGCGGGTGGACCGCGCGCAAGGGAAGGGCCCAGCACCCCAGGTGCCGGGCCCTTCCCTTTCTGCCGCGCGCGTCAGGAGTTGGCCTTCTTGGCGCCGGCGAACGCGGTGACCGCGGCGATGGCGAGGAAGACGTACGTCATACCGTCCGCCGCTTCCTTCCACACGTCCGTCAGGTCGCCGAAGTGCTGGAAGAAGATCTCACCGAACGAGCCGCCCATGTCGCTGAGGATCATCGCGATACCGACCAGCTGGCCGAGGTACACGGCGCCGATGCCGAGGACGGCGCTGATGACCGGCAGGACCGGGTTCCGGCCGCCGACCTTTGCTGCGGCGAAGCCGATGAGGAAGCCGACACCGATGGCCGCGTAGCCGATCTCGCGCTCTATGGAACCGGCGATGGCGCCGTACACGCCGGCGCTGACCAGGGCTGCGACGACGGCGGCGAGGACGCCGAGGCCGACGTTGTTGCGCACCGGCGCGGGCGGCGGGGCAGGCGCGTACTGGTCCCCGCCGGCGAACGGGTTGCCGGACGGCGGCGTGACGGGCTGGCTCATGGTGAATGTCCCCCTGGGAATCGAGCGCCTCGCACGAGCGTGCGGGCGGCGGTCCCGGAGACTAGCAGTCCGGTCGGACGGAGCGACATTCGGTTATGCGACCGTTGCGCAGGCCGCTGCGGCCTCCTGAAAGGGGCTCAGAGGCGGTGTGCCGCGCCGGCCGGGGTCGCTCCCCTTGTATCGAGCAGGAGTTGGGCCTTGACCGCCAGGCCCTGGAGGTCGTACGTGCGGTGGTGCTGCACCAGCACCGTCAGGTCCGCGGCGGCGGCGGCCTCGTAGAGCGACTCGGCGCGCGGGACCGGGACTTGGTCCACGCGCCAGTCGGGGACGTAGGGGTCGTGGTAGCTGACGGACGCGCCCAGGTCCGTCAGGCGGCGGGCGAGCTCTGTGGCCGGGGAGCCCTGGAGGTCGGCGAGGTCCGGCTTGTAGGTGACGCCCAAGAGCAGCACGCGGGCGCCCCGGGCCGACTTGCCGTGCTCGTTGAGGAGGGTGGCGCAGCGCCGGACCACGTACTGGGGCATGCGCGTGTTGATCTCCTGGGCGAGGCCGACCATGCGCAGGGGGCGGCCGGGGGCGTGTCCGGGATCCATGGGGACGCCGTGGCCGCCGACTCCGGGGCCGGGGCGGAAGGCCTGGAAGCCGAAGGGCTTGGTCTCCGCGCAGCGGATGACGTCCCACAGGTCGACGCCCAAGTCGTGGCAGAGCACCGACATCTCGTTGACCAGGGCGATGTTGACGTGCCGGAAGTTCGTCTCCAGGACCTTGACGGTCTCGGCCTCGCGCAGTCCGCGCGCGCGGACCACCTTGTCGGTGAGGCGGGCGTAGAACGCGGCGGCGGATTCCGTGCACGCGGGGGTGAGGCCACCGATGACCTTGGGGATGTTGGCGTACCCGTGCGTGCGGCGGCCGGGATCGGTACGGCTGGGGGAGTACGCCAGGTGGAAGTCCCGGCCGGCGCGCAACCCGGAGCCCTCCTCGAGCAGCGGGCGCAGGAAGTCCTCGGTGGTGCCGGGTTCGACGGCCGACTCCAGCAGGACCGTGGTGTGGGGACGCAGGCGGGACGCGAGAGCACGCGCGGCGTCGGCGAGCGGGGTCAGGTCCGGCGTGCCGTCCGCGCCGGGCGGGGTGGGGGCGCAGATGACCGCCGTGCGTACCCGGCCGAGCTCGGCAGGGTCGGTGACGGTGCGGAAGCCGCCGGAGAGCATGCGCCGGATGTCGGCGGGTGTCACTCCCGCGGCGGGCTCCGCGAGCTGGCGCGGGTCGGGGTCGTAGCCGATGGTTTCGATGCCGGAGGCCACGGCGGCCTGGGCGAGCGGCAGACCGAGGTGTCCGAGTCCGATGACGGCGAGATCTGCGGGCATGGCGGTGGCCGTCCTTCCCATAGCCGAAGGGGACAGAGGACGCAAGCCCTGTGGGCGGAGCGGGCAGGCGCAATGTCAGACTAGGCGTAAATATGAACGTTATGTCGCATTGTGGGCTTGTGGTCGACCGAGTGTTATCCACAGGCAGTGGCTGAAGTCGGCGAGTGCGGACAGAATCGACAGGGTGAGTTCGATGTTGTGAGACCGACCGCAGGGGACACACGGGGGCGACGGGAGGCAACGGTGAGGACAGCGACACTGGGACCCGAAGAGCGCGCGGAGGCGCTCGCCGGGATGGCCGAGCGTGAATTGGACGTGCTCGTGGTGGGCGCCGGCGTCGTCGGAGCGGGTACCGCGCTCGACGCGGCGACCCGCGGCCTGTCGACCGGCCTGGTCGAGGCGCGTGACTGGGCGTCGGGCACGTCGAGCAGGTCCAGCAAGCTCATCCACGGCGGACTGCGGTATCTGGAGATGCTCGACTTCGGCCTGGTCAGAGAAGCCCTCAAGGAGCGCGGACTGCTGCTGGAGAGGCTGGCCCCGCATCTGGTCAAGCCGGTGCCGTTCCTCTACCCGCTGAAGCACAAGGGCTGGGAGCGGTTGTACGCGGGCTCGGGCGTCGCGCTGTACGACGCGATGTCGGTGTCCTCCGGCCACGGGCGCGGGCTGCCCGTCCACCGCCACCTCTCGCGGCGGCGGGCGCTGCAGGTGGCGCCCGCGCTGAAGAAGGACGCCCTCGTCGGCGCCCTGCAGTACTACGACGCCCAAATGGACGACGCCCGGTATGTGACGACCCTGGTGCGGACGGCCGCGAGCTACGGTGCACAAGTGGCCAGCCGCGCCCGGGTGGTCGGTTTCCTCCGGGAGGGCGAGAGGGTCGTCGGCGTCCGGGTGCTCGATGTCGAAGCAGGCGGTGAGTACGAGGTCCGGGCCCGCCAGGTCGTCAACGCCACAGGGGTGTGGACGGACGACACCCAGGCGCTCGTCGGGGAGCGCGGACAGTTCCATGTACGGGCGTCGAAGGGCATCCACCTTGTGGTGCCCAAGGACCGCATCCACTCCTCGACCGGGCTGATCCTGCGGACCGAGAAGTCCGTGCTGTTCGTCATTCCCTGGGGCCGGCACTGGATCGTCGGCACGACGGACACCGGCTGGGACCTCGACAAGGCGCACCCCGCCGCCTCCAGCGCCGACATCGACTACCTGCTGGAGCACGTCAATTCGGTGCTCGCCGTGCCGCTGACCCGGGACGACGTCCAGGGTGTGTACGCGGGACTGAGGCCGCTGCTCGCCGGCGAGTCGGACGCGACGAGCAAGCTGTCGCGGGAACACACGGTGGCGCACACGGTGCCGGGGCTCGTGGTCGTGGCCGGCGGGAAGTACACGACGTACCGAGTGATGGCGAAGGACGCCGTGGACACGGCGGTGCACGGCCTCGACCAGCGGGTGGCCGAGTGCGTCACGGAGGACGTCCCCCTGCTCGGTGCGGAGGGCTACCGCGCCCTGTGGAACGCCAGGGCACGGATCGCGGCGCGCACGGGCCTTCATGTGGTGCGCGTCGAGCACCTGCTGAACCGCTACGGGGCGATGACCGAAGAACTGCTCGACCTCATCGCGGGCGACCCGTCGCTCGGCGAGCCGATCGGCGGCGCGGACGATTATCTGCGGGCCGAAATCGTCTACGCCGCGTCGCACGAGGGCGCCCGTCACCTCGACGACGTGCTCACACGGCGCACCCGCATCTCGATCGAGACATTCGACCGGGGGACGCGCAGCGCCCGGGAGTGCGCCGAGTTGATGGCTCCGGTGCTCGGCTGGGAGAAGGCCCAGATCGAGAAGGAGATCGAGCACTACGAGAAGCGGGTGGAGGCGGAGCGCGAGTCGCAGCGGCAGCCGGACGACTTGACCGCGGACGCGGCGCGGCTGGGGGCCCCTGAGATCGTGCCGCTCTGATCGCTCCCGCCCTTTGGCCTTCGCGGCAGGGGCGGTGGCCCGGCTGCGTCGAACCCTGATGCGGTGCAAGCCGGTCTGGAGTGGGGGCTGTTGACGGGAGTGGACACGCCCCCGACCAGCGCGGGGGTGGGCTTCACGACGAGTAGTGGCATGGTGGGTGCCACGTCGGTGTGTGCCTCGGTGCTCCACTGGGTGGACCCGGGCGCCATACCGGTCCCGGAGTGAGAGACAATGGGCGCTCTGCCAGGGCGGGTTACCGCATCGCGCGGAAAGCGGCAGGCGCGGGCGAAGATCAGGGATCGCAGAGGGGACGCATGTCGGAGGCTGAGCAGTCGCGGGAGCCCCAGCGGGGGGCCGGCTTCACCGGCGAGGGTGCGGGCTCTGCCGCGGGCGCGGCGGACTCGAAGTCCGCCGATGCCGACGTGGCCCCCGAGGCCGTGGGCGAGGACGCTCACGCCGGCGACGACAAGGACACCAAGAGCGCGGCCGGCGTGGACGCCGAAGCCGACGACGCCACGGGCGTCCCCACGAAGACGCAGGACAGCGGCACGACGCTGGACAACGGCGCGACGCAGGACGCGGCCGACTCCAAGGGCGCCCAGGCGCCGGCCGGAGCCGTGGGCCGGAAGTCCGCCGACGCCGCCGGGAGCGTGGATTCCGCCGAGGACGCGGAGGCCGAAGGCCCGGCAGCGGCAGGCGTGAAGAGCGGTGACGCCGGTGCTGCGGGCGAGGCAGGGGCGGCCGCCCCTGCCGAGAAGCCCGCGGCAGGCGCCAAGGGTGCGAGGGACGCCAAGGGCGCGGCGGGTGCTGCAGGCGTCAAGGGTGCGACGGACGACAAGGGCGCGGCCGGCCCTGCAGAGCAGGGCATCAAGGCCGGGGCAGCCGGGGCGGACTCCGGATCGGTGGACCGGGCCGGTGCGAAGGCCGGTGAGGATGCGAAGTCATCGAGCGCCGCGGGCTCCGGGTCCTTTGGCGCGACGGCCCGCAAGGGCGGCGTCGCGGGACCCACCGAAGGGCGGCTGCTCGCCGGGCGCTACCGGCTCGGCGGCGTCCTCGGACGCGGCGGCATGGGCACCGTGTGGCGTGCCGTCGACGAGACGCTCGGCCGCACAGTCGCCGTCAAGGAGCTGCGCTTCCCCAACAGCATCGACGAGGACGAGAAGCGCCGACTCATCACGCGCACCCTCCGCGAGGCCAAGGCCATTGCCCGTATCCGCAACAACAGCGCCGTGACCGTCTACGACGTCGTGGACGAGGACGACCGCCCGTGGATCGTCATGGAGCTCGTCGAGGGCAAGTCCCTTGCCGAGGTGGTGCGCGAGGACGGCACGCTCACGCCGCGCCGGGCCGCCGAGGTCGGCCTGGCGATCCTCGACGTGCTGCGCTCCGCGCACCGCGAGGGCATCCTGCACCGCGACGTGAAGCCGTCCAACGTGCTCATCGGCCGTGACGGTCGCGTCGTGCTCACCGACTTCGGCATCGCTCAGGTCGAGGGCGACCCCTCGATCACGTCGACCGGCATGCTCGTCGGCGCACCGTCGTACATCTCGCCCGAGCGGGCCCGCGGCAACAAGCCGGGTCCGGCCGCCGACCTCTGGTCCCTCGGCGGCCTGCTCTACGCGAGCGTCGAGGGCTGCCCGCCGTACGACAAGGGGTCGGCGATCGCGACGCTGACCGCCGTGATGACCGAGCCGGTCGACCCGCCCAAGAACGCGGGCCCGCTGGAGGAGGTCATCTACGGCCTGCTCGCCAAGGATCCGGCCCAGCGGCTCGACGACGCCGGTGCACGTGCCCTGCTCACGCAGGTGGTGAACGCGCCGGAGCCGGCCGCGGAGCCCGAGCCGTCGCCGGAGGCGACCCGGGTCATAAGGCTTCCTTCCGTGCCACCCGTGCCGCCTGCGGCACCGGCGCGTCAGAAGGACCCGGCCGCCGACCGGGTGCGCGGCGCGCTGCGTTCCGTGCGCAACGCGGCCGCTGCGGCGAAGGCGGAGCCGAAGCCGGCGCCCGCTCCTGACAGCTCCACCCGGCGGACCGCTCCGGTGCGGGCGCCGCTCACCGACGTGGTGCCCCGGCGCACGCTCGTCATCATCGCGGTCGTCGCCGCGCTGGCCGTGCTGTCCACCGTCCTCGTCCTCGCCCTCGGTGGCGGTGACGATGCGGGCAACCAGGGCAAGGGCGACAAGGCCGCTTCGGCAGGCGCCACCGCCGGCGGTGGCGAGGGCAAGGCCACCGGCGGCGCCGGCAGCGACGCGAGCCCGGACAGCGGTGACGACCCCGGCAAGGACCAGGGCAAGGACGACGGCAAGGACGACCAGGGCGGCAGCACCGGCACCCTGGGCGAACAGCCGTCCGGGAAGCCCAAGGGCGACGACGCCGGTGGGGCCACCCTTCCGGCCGGCTACGTGATGGTCTCCAACGACCGCTGGCACTTCACCATGGCGATGCCCAAGGACTTCAAGCTCACGGGCGTGGCGGGCCAGAACTCGGGCGGGAAGTTCAGCGTCGACGGCGGAGTCCCGCGTGTGCAGGTCGACTTCAACAACAGACCCAAGGACGACGCGGCGGCGGCGTGGTCGGCGGCCGTCGCCGGGGTGAGCGCCACGAGCAACGGCTACAAGCACCTCGGGATAGAGACGGTCGAGTACAACGGCTATCCGACCGTCGCCGACTGGCAGTTCGAGCGCAACGAGAACGGCCAGCGGGTACGTATCCTCAACAGGGGCTTCAAGGTCGACGCCAAGCGCGGCTACTCGATCATGATCACGTGCAAGGCGAGCGAGTGGCGCAGCGCGGAGTGCGAGACGCTGCGCAAGACGGCGTTCGCCACGTTCAGCCCCAAGGACTGACCAAGGACACGTATCGTGAGAACTCGCGGACGGTACGGAGCCGCAAGGTGCCGTTGAGCGACCGGATTTGACGGCTTCCCGTGTCATTCGGGGACCGGCCGGGGGACAGCGCGCTTGTGGGGAGGCGTCGTGGACGACTATGCGGGAAGGGTGCTCGCCGACCGCTACCGCCTGCCGTTGCCGCCGTCCGACGAGTTCGAACTGGCGGAGACCCGCGCCTTCGACACCTACAGCGGGCACGAAGTGCTGGTGCGGCAGGTGCCGTTGCCGGAGATCGTGGAAGCCGAGGTGCTCGATGCCGACGACCTCGTCGGCGCCGCGGTGCCCCATCGGGCCCAGGGCCGCAGAGGCGGCACGACACGGCGGCCCACCGATCCGGCGGTGCGCCGCGCCGTCGAGGCGGCGCAGGCGGCCGCGCAGATCCCCGACCATCCGCGGCTGGACCAGGTCTTCGACGTCTTTGCGGAGGACGGTTCGCTCTGGATAGTGAGTGAACGGGTCGCGGCCCGGCCGCTCGCGGCGCTCCTCGCGGAGAAGCCACTCAGCCCCTACCGGGCGGCCGAGATCGCCTCCGACGTCCTCACCGCCCTACGCGTCCTGCATGCGCACGGCTGGACGCACCGGAACATCACCGTGCGTACGGTGCTCGTCTGCGAGGACGGGCGGGTGGTGCTCACCGGCCTGGCGTCGGGTGCGGCGGAGGAGGCGCTGTGCGGGTACGCGCCCGTGCCAGAGCCGGATCCGGAGACGGAGCCGGGGGCCGAGGCGGAACCGTTCCACCCCGACCGCGGCCCCGCTGAGGGGCCGCCTCACGTCGACGACCAGCCCTCCCGGCCGGAGCTGCCCCGGCAGGCAGGCGGCGCGCCTGATGTGCGCGCCGCGCGCGCCGGGGCGATCGCGGCCTACCGCGCGGGCGCGCGGGCGGGGGCGCGGGTCAACGAGGACCGGTCGCACGACGACGGCACCGAGCACGACGACCGTCCGGTGCAGAGCGGCCTCGATCCCGACTGGTGGGCCCACCGGCCGGAGGAGAGGCGGGGCGGGCTGCTCGGGCTCGGGGAGGGCCGCGAGGAGGACGGTGACGCGGACTTCGGCGCGCTGGGCTTCGACGGCCTCGCCGACGACACCGAGGACTTCGGCCGCGGCGGCCGGGGCGGCGGTGACGCGTATGCGGGCGGTCGGGACGGCGACGCTGGGTTCGGCGGGGACGCGTACGCCGACGACCGGGACGGCGGGTCCGGGTTCGGCGGTGACGCTTACGCCGGGGGCCGGTACGTCGACGACCGGGACGGTGAGGGGTACGGGGTGCGCCGGTACGGCGAGAGCCCCGTCGAGGACGACGAGTACGACGACCACACCGATCGCGAGGGCCCGCAGGGCGGGCACGGCCGGGCACGGCTCGCCGGGACCTGGCACGACGCGCCCTTCGCCGGTCGCGAAGGCCCCGGTTCACTGCCCGTCGGTGGCGGTGGCGGTGCCGGACCTCGTGGCATCGTCGCGCGCCCGCCGCTCCCGGGTGCCCGCAGCCACGACCCGTATCGCGACGACCCCTACGGCGTGCGCCGGGCGGAGACCGGCCGTGGCCGTGCGGCCCCTTCCGCTTTGCCCGTCGCCCGCGCCGACAGCGGTCCCGGCGGCACCGGCAGCGGGCCCTCGGGCGGCCGCCGCCCCGCGCTGCCTCCGGCCCGCACGGGGGGTACCGCGGGCAGCAGTTGGGACCGCGGCGGCGACGCCCTGCGCGCCGATGCCCAGCGCCGTCCCGTGGAGGCGGCCGGCAACGCGGCGACCGGCCGTTGGGAGGAGGTCGTCGCGGACGGCAGAGCCCCCGCCTACCGGGGCCCGGCCACACCGCTGGCCGCCGAGCGCGCACGCCAGGCGCGGATCACCGTCGTCGGCGCCGTGACGGAGCGGTGGGCGCCCGAGCAGGCCGGCCCGGTCCACGAGAACTGGCAACTGGCCGCGCCCGTCGGCCCGGCGACCGATCTGTGGGCTCTGGGCGCGCTGCTCTACCGTGCCGTGCAGGGGCACGCTCCCTATCCGGAGGAGAGTGCCGCCGAGCTGGTCCAGCTCGTGTGCGCGGAGCCGCCCGCGTTCGCCGAGGAGTGCGGCCCGCTGCGCCCCGTCGTCGAGTCGCTTCTGCGTCAGGACCCCACCGAGCGCCCGGACTTCGAGGAGCTGCGCGGTTGGCTGCGTTCCCTCGTGCGTTCGGCGCCCGAGCCCGAGGCCGGTATGGACGTCGTGCCGCTGCCGGCCGGTGTGGTCGACGGTTCGCGGCTGCCGATCGTGCGCCGCAGGGGCGAACTCGTGCGCCGGCGCCGCGGGGGCGTGTCGGACGCGGCTCACGGGCGGCACCGCCACAAGAAGGCCAAGGGCAGGGAGCGGGACAGAGCCGTGGTCGCCCCGCCCAGGGAGGCCGACCGGCGGACGGCCCGCCAGGCGCCGCGGCAGTCGTTCGAGCACTCGTACGAGGAGTCGTACGAGACGTCGTACAGGCCGCAGCGCTCGTACGGCGACGAGAGGCGTAAGCCGCGCTCGCTCGGCCGCACGCTCCTGGTGCTGATCCTGCTCGCGCTGGTGGCCGCCATCGCCTATGCGGTGCTGTTCATGCCGAAGGCAGACGACCAACAGGGGGCGCGGGAAGGCGGCAACGCGGGCGCGCAGCATACGGAGTCGGGACCGAGTCCGGGTCGTACCGGCGGCGGTCAGGCCCCGGATCCGGCGCCCAGCGGCACGCCGGGATCCCAGCAGCCGCAGACCTCCGCCCCGGCCGGCGACCTGCCGGAGGGCTATGCGCTCCGCAAGGACCCGGAGGGTTTCCAGGTTGTCGTCGACAAGGCCTGGCAGCGCCGGCCGATCAACGATGCCGGTCAAGTCCGCTACACGGGAGACGACTTCACTCTCATCATCGTGCCGGGTCGGGACACGGTGCAGGCCAACGGCGACGATCCGCTGGCCTATCAGCGCGACAAGGAGCCGGAGCTCCAGCCCTTCCGTGACTCGTCGTGGGCCACGGCGAGCGGACTGCGCCGGATCGACGTCGGCCGTCAGTCCATGGCCGAGGGGCAGTTCACCTGGCAGGACAGCAACGGCCGTGATGTGTATGTGCGCAACCTCGCGCTCGCCGTCGACGGCGCTTACCACGTCGTCCAGGTGATCGGGCCGGAAGCGCAGCGTGACAAAGTGACCGAGGTCTTCGAGCAGGCCACGGCCAGTTACCGCGCCACCCGCTGAGTGCGCGGCCGCGCACGGAACGCGCATCACAGTGCGGTCACTTGAGGCGTCCGAGGTTCCGTGTCCGTACATCCGCTCCGTAACCTGGCATTCCAAGAAACGGGGCGGGGTACGTGGAACACACTCACAGCACAGGCGCCGGTCTGCTGCTTGCCGGGCGTTACCGGTTGGGCGAGACCATCGGACGCGGAGGGATGGGCAAGGTATGGCGTGCCCATGACGAGGTGTTGCACAGAGTAGTCGCCGTCAAGGAGTTGACGGCGGGTCTGTACGTCTCCGAGGCCGACCGGCTCGTCCTGCACGCCCGCACCCAGAAGGAGGCCCGGGCGGCCGCGCGGATCAGCCATCCCGGAGTCGTCACCGTCCACGACGTGCTCGAGCACGACGCACGCCCCTGGATCGTCATGCAGTACGTCGACGGGCCGTCGCTCGCGGACGCCGCCAAGGAGCCGGGCCGGATCGACGAGACCGAGGCCGCCCGGATCGGGCTGCACATCCTCGGCGCGCTGAGCGCCGCGCATGCCGCGGGCGTGCTGCACCGCGACATCAAGCCCGCCAATGTGCTGCTCGGCAAGGACGGCCGGGCGCTGATCACGGACTTCGGGATCGCGGCCATCGAGGGGGACGCGACGATCACCCGCACGGGAGAGATCGTCGGTTCCATCGACTACCTCGCGCCGGAGCGCGTGCGCGGCCACGACCCCGGGCCCGCGTCCGATCTGTGGTCGCTGGGCGCGACGCTGTACGCCGCGATCGAAGGGGAGTCGCCGTTCCGGCGCTCGTCGCCGCTGTCGACCATGCAGGCAGTGGTGGACGAGGAACCGCCCGCGCCGAGGCGGGCCGGCCGGCTCGGCCCCGTGATCATGGCTCTGCTGCGCAAGGACCCGGCCGCCCGGCCCACGGCGGTCGAGGCGGAGCGGATGCTGACGGACGCCATGGAGGGGCGTGCGCCGGCCGCCACGGAGCGAATGCGCGTACCCACCCAGCGGACGCCGCGGCCGGTCGCCGGGCCGGAGCCCGGTACGGCGCAGGCGGCCGCACCCCGCCGTCCCGGCCGCCTGCGCAAGACTCTCGTCGTCGTGCTGCTCGCTGCCGTGGTCGGCGGCGGCGCGGGCCTGGCCACCCAGTACGTGAACGACGGCGACGGCACGGAGACAGGTACCGGTGGCGCGCAGTCGGGCGGCACGCAGGCCGGCGAGCCGGGCAACGCCTCGGGGCTCCCGAAGGGCTGGGAGCGCGTCGTCGACCCGGAGGGCTTCAGTCTCTGGGTGCCCAAGGGCTGGCGGCGCCAGATGGACGGCAACCAGATCGACTACACGCCCGACAACGGCCGCCACCGCATTCGTATCAGCATCGACCCGGCGCCCGACCACGAGAACCCGTACATGCACATGCTCGACATGCAGAAGAGCCTCGAGAAGCGGCTGCCCGAGTACCGCCGCGTGCAGTTGCATCCCAACACCTTCCGGGACCGGACGAACTCGGCGCTCTGGGAGTTCACCTGGACGGAGAGCAAGGAGCACCCCGGACCCCGGCGGGCGATCGACCAGATGTACTACGAGGACGACGGCACGGAGTACGCCCTCTACATGTCGGGCCCGGCGGGGGACTGGACCAAGACCCGCGAGCAGTTCGATGTCATGCTGCGCGGATGGCGTCCCGCCCAGCAGTGATCCGTGCCGCCGGGGGCCTGATCCGTGCCGTCGGGATCCGCGCCGGTATTCGGGCATCGCGCGTTGACGAATCCGTTCACCCGCTGCTCGAAGCCGGTGAGGCCCGGCCATAGCCCCTGATCAGGGCTTATGTGCCAGCAATCACTGGCGTGGTCGTGTGCGGATGGTGAAAAGCCGTTACCGACGGGTATCCAAACGGCCGATCGGGGCCTACTCTCCACCCCATGACGGACTCGCAGGCCACCACGGCCGCCCTCGGCACCAACCCGACCGCCGCCGCCCCGGCCGGCGCGCGCACCGCCGCCGACGTGGTGACCCCCGAAGTGGTCGCCCAGCTGATCAAGGGTGTCGTCGGCTCCGGCCGTACGGCCAACCACACGCCGTTCACCGGCGAGCAGCTGGCCGAGCTCCCCGAGTCCACCCCGCAGGACGTCGCCATCGCCTTCGAACGCGCACGCGCCGCCCAGCCGGCGTGGGCCGCCACCCCGGTCCGCGCCCGGGCGGCCGTCCTGCTGCGGTTCCACGACCTGATCCTGGAGCGCCAGGCAGAGGTCCTCGACCTGATTCAGCTGGAGACCGGCAAGGCACGCCTGCACGCGCACGAGGAGGTGCAGGCGGTCGCCGTCGCCGCGCGCCACTACGGCCGCAAAGCGCCCGCGTACCTGAAGCCGAAGCGGCACACCGGTGTGGTGCCCGTGCTCACCAAGGCGACCGAGCTGCGCCATCCGCGCGGCGTCATCGGGCAGATCGCACCCTGGAACTATCCGCTGGAGCTGTCCGTCGGGGACGCGCTGCCCGCCTTCGTCACCGGCAACGCCGTGGTGATGAAGCCCGACACAGAGACCGCGCTCACCGCGCTGTGGGCACGTGACCTGCTCATCGAGGCCGGTCTGCCCGCCGAGGTGTTCCAGATCGTCATCGGCGACGGCCCCGTCGTGGGCCCCGAGGTCGTCAAGCACGCCGACTACGTCTCCTTCACCGGCTCCACCCGCACCGGCCGCGAGGTCGCCAAGGGCGCCGCCGCCCGGCTGGTCGGCGTCTCCCTCGAACTCGGCGGCAAGAACGCCATGCTGGTGCTGCACGACGCCGACGTGGAGAAGGCCGCCGCCGGTGCCGTACGGGCGTGCTTCTCCTCCGCGGGTCAGCTGTGCATCTCCATCGAGCGGCTGTACGTGCACGAGTCGATCGCCGACGACTTCGTCGCCCGGTTCGCCGCCCGCACGAAGGCGATGCGTCTCGGCAACTCCCTCGCGTACGGGGCTGACATGGGCTCCCTCGTCGGTGAGCGCCAGCTCGAGACCGTCACCCGGCATGTCGAGGAGGCCGTCGCCAAGGGCGCCAAGCTGGTCGCGGGCGGCGTCGCCCGGCCCGACATCGGGCCGCTCTTCTACGAGCCGACCATCCTCGACGGCGTCGAGGCGCCGATGGCGGTGTGCACGGAGGAGACCTTCGGCCCCGTCGTCTCCATCTACCGCTTCACGGACGAGGACGACGTCGTCGTGCAGGCCAACGCCACGCCGTACGGCCTCAACTCCAGCGTCTGGACCAAGGACGCGAAGCGCGGCCATGCCGTCGCCGCCACGCTGCGCACCGGGACGGTCAACATCAACGAGGGCTACGCACCCGCGTACGGCAGCGTCCAGTCGCCGATGGGCGGCATGAAGGACTCCGGACTCAGCCGGCGCCACGGTTCCGAGGGCATCCTCAAGTACACGGAGGCGCAGACCGTGGCCCAGCAGCGCCTGCTGCCGCTGGCCCCGTCGTTCGGCATGGACGACGAGAAGTACGCGGCCTTCATGAGCGTCAGTCTCAAGGCGATGAAGGCCCTGCGGCTTCGCTGACCCCGACCCGCCCGTACGCCCGAACAGTTCACGAGGAGAGCCATGTCCGAGGTACCCCCTGCCCAAAATCAGGAAGAGGCTGACGACGACTCGTACGACTACGACGTGATCGTCGTGGGTTCGGGCTTCGGCGGCTCCGTCTCCGCCCTCCGGCTCACCGAGAAGGGCTACCGGGTCGGCGTGCTCGAGGCCGGCCGGCGCTTCACCCGCGAGTCCCTGCCGAAGAACTCCTGGGACCTGCGCAACTACCTGTGGGCACCTGCCCTCGGCCTGTTCGGCATCCAGCGCATCCATCTGCTCGGCAACGTGATGGTGCTGGCGGGAGCGGGCGTCGGCGGCGGATCGCTCAACTACGCCAACACCCTCTATGTGCCGCCCGCGCCGTTCTTCAACGACCCGCAGTGGAAGGACATCACGGACTGGCAGGACGAGCTGAAGCCCTACTACGACCAGGCCCGGCGCATGCTCGGCGTACGGCTCAATCCGACGATGACGCCTTCCGACGTGCATCTGAAGGCGACCGCGGAGGCCATGGGCGTCGGTGACAGCTTCCACATGGCGCCGGTCGGCGTGTTCTTCGGTGACGGTGACGACGCCGACGGAACGGTGAAGGCCAGGCCGGGCGAGGAGGTCGCCGACCCCTACTTCGGCGGAGCCGGCCCGTCCCGCAAGGCGTGCAGCGAGTGCGGTGAGTGCATGACGGGCTGCCGGCACGGTGCGAAGAACACCCTCAACGAGAACTACCTCTACCTGGCCGAGAAGGCGGGCGCAGTCGTCCACCCCATGACGTCCGTTGTCGCCGTCACCGAGGACTCGCGGGGCGGCTTCGAGATCCGGACCCTGCCCAGCGACAACAGGCGGAAGGGGAAGGGCCGCACGTTCACCGCCCGCCGGGTTGTCGTCGCCGCGGGAACGTACGGCACCCAGACGCTGCTGCACCGGATGAAGGACGGCGGCCGGCTGCCGCACCTCTCGTCGCGGCTCGGCGAGCTGACCCGGACCAACTCCGAGGCACTCGTCGGCGCCCAGACCGACAACCGGCGGTACCGCAAGCGGCACGGCGCGGAGCGGGTCGACTTCACGCGCGGCGTCGCGATCACCTCGTCGATCCACCCGGACGCGAACACCCACATCGAACCGGTCCGCTACGGCAGGGGATCGAACGCGATGGGCGGCATGACCGTCCTCCAGGTGCCCTATCGGGTGAAGGGCCGCGTCGTCGGCTGGCTCGGCAACATGGCGCGGCACCCGTGGCTCGCGATGCGCGCGCTGTCGAACCGGCGCTGGTCGGAGCGGACCATCATCGGTCTGGTCATGCAGTCCCTGGACAACTCGCTGACCACGTACCGCAAGCCGAAGGGCGTCGGCAAGGGCCTGCTCACCGCCCGGCAGGGCCACGGAGCCCCGAACCCCAACCAGATCCCCGAGGCCACCCGCGCCGCATCGCTGCTCGCAGAGGAGATCAACGGCTTCGCGGGCAGCAACATCGGCGAGCTGATGGGCACACCGCTCACCGCGCACTTCCTCGGCGGTTGTCCGATCGGCGCCACGGAGACGGACGGTGTCATCGACCCGTACCACCGGCTCTACGGCCACCCCGGCATCTCGGTGGTGGACGGCGCCGCGGTCTCCGCGAATCTCGGAGTCAATCCGTCGCTGACCATCACCGCCCAGGCCGAACGGGCCATGTCCTTCTGGCCGAACAAGGGCGAGCAGGACCCCCGCCCGGCGCAGGGCACGGCGTACGAACGTCTGGCCCCGGTGGCGCCCAAGTCACCGGCGGTTCCGGCGGACGCGTTCGGCGCACTGAAGCTGCCGTTCCTCGGGATGCCGGTGGTCCCGCCGAAGAAGTGACCTGCCGTACCCAGCACAAAGGCCGCTGCACCCCCCTCCGAGTGCAGCGGCCTTGGTGGCTTTGCGGGCCTGAGCGTCAGGCGTTACGCGGGCCTGAGTGTCAGGAGTTACGCGGTGGCGTCACCACGGCGGCGCTTCATCGCGAGAACGGCGCCGGCGCCGGCGAGGATCGCGACACCGCCGACCGCGCCGATGACGGGCAGGTTCGAGTCGGAACCGGTCTCGGCGAGGTTGCCGGTGACCGGCAGCTCCTTGACGTCGCCCTGCGGCTTGGTGTCGGGGCCCTTGTCACCCGGGTTGCCCTCGCCCGGCGTGGCCTCGCCCGGGTTGTCGTTCGGGGTGCCCGGCTTCAGGACGGTGAAGTCGGCGTAGACGCCGGCGTTCGCGGCGAAGCAGTCCTGGCCGTCGATGTTGGCCAGGTAGCCGCCGGAACCGAAGGAGTAGCTGTCAGCGGCAGGCGCGTCCTTCGCGATGTTCATGCGGAGGTCGACCTTCACGAAGTCGTCGGGCTTCATGGTCTCGACGCCCCAGAACTCGGCGCCCGCCCAGTCCTCGTTGCCGATCCGCTCCCACGTGTCGGTGCCGGGGATGCGGAACTGCAGCTCGACGTACTTGCTGAGCCACTTGTCCTCGTCGATCTCGTCGTTCTCGACCTCGGCGTAGAAGACGACCTTCTTCAGGTCGGCCTTCGACTCGTTGGTGACGGTGAGGTTGAAGTCCTCCCAGCCGCTGCCGGCGACGATCTTGCCGGGCAGGCCGGAGATCTCGAGACCGAGGGCCTTCTCCTCGAAGTTCTCGTCCAGTTCCTCGCAGTACGGCGGCTCCTCCGGGTCCTCCGGGTCCGCGGTGGGCGTCGAGGCCGACGGGGACGGGGAGGTGGTGTCCGAGGCCGACGGGGACGGGGAGGTGGTGTCCGAGGCCGACGGCGACGGGGAGGTGGTGTCCGAGGCCGACGGCGACGGCGACACGGTGTCCGAGGGCGAAGCCGACGGGGGCACGGTGTCCGAGGCCGTGGTGGACGGAGTGGGGGTCGTCGCGTACGCGGCCGGCGCCGCCAGGAAGGTGGCAGGGGCGATGACAGCGGTCGCGGCTGCGACGGCCATGGCGCGGCGAATCTTCATGGAGACCTCAGTGAAGTCTGGGTACCGCGGGACGCGGCACGAAGGCTGGGTTCCGACCCACCGCACCGCAACGGCTGCGAACACGTGAGGTCGTTGTTACGCATGCATGACCTGTGACCAGGGGGATTGGTTGCACGCAACTCAGAGGATCTTTGTGTGATCTGCGCCACTCCCGCGCCCCCGTGGCTGGAACGAGTTCATCCCGTGAAGCGCCGTCGCACCACGTTCCCCGGGACGGAGGGGCTTCCTGCACGCGGCGTCACCCCCACCCCAGTGACACCTCGCGCAGGAAGGAATGAGAGTGGGCCCCGCGGGCATCACGTCCGCGGGGCCCTGCGCCCAGCACCGGCATCAGGGCAGCGGCGGTGCGAAGACGCGGCGTCGGGCGGTTGCGCCGCGTCGGGGAGGTCTCGAGGGTCCCGGCGCACAGGGGGCGCCCGGTGGTTACGACCTTCGGCGATGTGGGTGCGCAGAGGGGGCCTGCTCGTGCTGCATGTGCTGGGCAGGCTGTCGGCCGGCCGGGCCGTTCTGTGCCCGATGCGGTCGGCTCCGGGCGTCCCCGGAGCCGACCGCTTTTGGGTGACCGGGCTGCTGTCCCCTGCCGACCGGTCACGCGCGCTGGGGCGAGGTCCCACGACGTACCTGCAGTACGTCACACGCTCCAGCGGAGCCACGCGTGGTTCCCTTCACGGCCCGCCCCTGGCTGGCACGGACAACCGGACCAACGAAGGCCCGCCGGGTGCGTCACGCGCCGTACGGGTGAGGATGCGCCCGAACGCAGATACGCAGGGGTACGCGGACCGCACCGATCGGGCCCGGGGCCGGGATCCGGCCCGGCCCGGCCCCGTTCAGATCCGGCCCCGGCACAGCTCCAGCATCGTCATCGCCAGCGCCGTACCCGGCTTGCCGAGCGCGTCCCTGTAGTGGCTCAGCACCTCCATCTCGCGCGCCAGGTTCACCCGGCGGCCGCCGGAGGAGATCCGGGCCTCCTGGATGACGGCGGAGACGGCCATCCGTTCCTGGATCAGGCCGATGATGCGGTCGTCGAGCGTGTTGATGCGCTCGCGTGCCCCGGTGATCAGGTTCGCGGCCTCGTCGGTGCGGGCGCCGGTCTTCTCGGCGGTGGTGTGCGCGGTCTCGGTGATGCTCATCTCATGGGCCTCTCGGTCGGTGGGCCCGGATCGGCACGGTCCGGAGAACGACAGAGCGCCCCGGGCCTTGTCGGCCCGGGGCGCCTGGGAAGTCGCTGATCAGCAGATCAAGCAGCGCGACTATGGCAGCCGGACGGGCCGGTGCCATAGGTAAAGACGAAGGTCAGCTGCTTGTGCATGCGAGAAGTATGGACCGGATCCCGTCGAGGGGGCCAATCCCGGTTCGGATGGTGAGACGAAAAGTGATAACCGGCGCGCCGGTAGAATCGACAGAGCAGACCCTTTCTCCCCGCCGGAAGGCCGCCCCAGTGCCAGCAGCACCCTCCGCCGCCCCCGACGTCGTACTCGTAGTCGACTTCGGTGCGCAGTACGCCCAGCTCATCGCCCGCCGCGTCCGTGAGGCCCGGGTCTACAGCGAGATCGTCCCGTCCACCATGCCGGTGGCGGAGATGCTGGCCAAGAACCCGAAGGCGATCATCCTCTCCGGCGGTCCCTCGTCGGTGTACGCGGAGGGCGCCCCGCGCCTGGACCGCGCGATCTTCGAGGCCGGGGTCCCGGTTTTCGGCATGTGCTACGGCTTCCAGCTGATGGCGACGACGCTCGGCGGCACCGTCGACAACACTGGAGCCCGTGAGTACGGCCGCACGCCGCTCCATGTCTCCAAGAGCAGCTCGACGCTCTTCGAGGGCACCCCGGCCGAGCAGCCGGTGTGGATGTCGCACGGCGACGCGTGCTCCGCCGCTCCCGAGGGCTTCACGGTCACCGCGTCCACCGACGTCGTGCCGGTCGCCGCCTTCGAGAACGACGAGAAGAAGCTGTACGGCGTGCAGCACCACCCCGAGGTGATGCACTCCACCTACGGCCAGCAGGTCCTCGAGCACTTCCTCTACCGCGGCGCCGGCATCGAGCCGAACTGGACCACGGGCAACGTCATCGAGGAGCAGGTCGAGGCGATCCGCGCGCAGGTCGGCACCAAGCGCGCCATCTGCGGTCTGTCGGGCGGCGTGGACTCCGCCGTCGCCGCGGCCCTCGTGCAGAAGGCCATCGGCTCCCAGCTGACCTGCGTGTACGTCGACCACGGTCTGATGCGCCAGGGCGAGACGGAGCAGGTCGAGAAGGACTTCGTCGCCGCCACGGGTGTCCAGCTCAAGGTCGTCGACGCGCAGGAGCGCTTCCTCGACGCGCTCGCAGGGGTGTCCGATCCGGAGGAGAAGCGGAAGATCATCGGGCGCGAGTTCATCCGCGTCTTCGAGCAGGCTCAGGCCGAGATCGTGGCCGAGGCCGAGCACGGCGAGGACGTCGCGTTCCTCGTCCAGGGCACGCTCTACCCGGACGTCGTCGAGTCCGGCGGCGGAACCGGCACCGCCAACATCAAGTCGCACCACAACGTGGGCGGCCTGCCCGAGGACCTCGAGTTCGAGCTCGTCGAGCCGCTGCGCAAGCTGTTCAAGGACGAGGTCCGCATGGTCGGCCAGGAGCTCGGCCTGCCGGACGAGATCGTCCAGCGCCAGCCGTTCCCGGGCCCGGGCCTCGGCATCCGCATCGTCGGCGAGGTCACGCGCGAGCGCCTCGACCTGCTGCGCGAGGCGGACGCGATCGCCCGCGAGGAGCTCACGGTGGCCGGTCTCGACCGCGACATCTGGCAGTGCCCGGTGGTGCTGCTCGCCGACGTCCGCAGCGTCGGCGTCCAGGGCGACGGCCGCACCTACGGTCACCCGATCGTGCTGCGCCCCGTCTCGTCGGAGGACGCGATGACGGCGGACTGGACGCGGATGCCGTACGACGTGCTGGCGAAGATCTCGACCCGGATCACCAACGAGGTCGCGGACGTGAACCGCGTGGTCCTCGATGTGACGAGCAAGCCCCCGGGCACCATCGAGTGGGAGTAGCAGGTCCCGCTCCCTCGGCTGCCGAGGCCGCCGCTCACCTTGTGGGCGGCGGCCTCGTCGTGTGTCTGGTCAGTTGAAGGGTCCGGCGTTACCTTCCGGCCATGACCGAGACGCCACCGCCGCAGACGCCCCGGACACCCGAGCCCATACCCGCGGAGCAGCTGCGGTTCGCGATGCCGCCCGTGCACGCGACCGTGGTCGAGGAGCGGGCGTACCGCAAGGAGCGGCTGGCCGGGGCGCTGCGGCTGTTCGGGCGGTTCGGCTACGAGGACGGGGTGTCCGGACACATCACCGTCCGGGACCCCGAGTTCGCCGACTGCCTGTGGGTCAATCCGTTCGGGGTCCCGTTCTCGCAGGTGTCCGCCGGTGATCTGGTCCTCGCCAACAAGAAGGGGCAGGCCGTCGTCGGGCGCCACCACGTCAACCAGGCGGCGTTCACGGTCCATGCGCAGGTGCACCTCGCCCGGCCCGACGTGGTCGCCGTCGCACACACCCACTCCGTGCACGGGCGGGCGCTCGCGGCGCTCGGTGAGCTGATCGAGCCCATCACTCAGGAGGCGTGCGCCTTCTACGAGGACCACGCGCTCATCGACGCGTACACGGGTGTTTCCGTCGACGAGGATGAGGGGCGGCGGATCGCCGAGGCCCTCGGCGCGTACAAAGCCGTCGTACTGCTGGGCCACGGTCTGCTGACGGTCGGTGATTCGGTCGACGCCGCCGCCTGGTGGTTCGTCTCCATGGAGCGTTGCGCCCAGGTCCAGCTCGCGGCGCGGGCCGCCGGAAAGCCCCTGCTCATCGGGCATCGGGAGGCGCTGGCCACGCGCGGCCAGATCGGCGGCGATCTGGCCGCATGGATCAACTACCAGCCCCTGTGGCGGCAGATCAGCCGGGAGGAGCCGGAGCTGCTGCGGTGAGCGAGGACGGGGGAGCGTCAATGCGGTGACGTCATGATTCACCCTCCCTGGCCTCGGCCATCGGGGTGGCGGCGGTTTGCGTACGGCACAATTCCCCTGCATCACACGGCGATGGGTCCGGTGCGATGCGTGGAGAGGTGGCGTTCGGTCGTGGCGGTGCAGGAAGCGGGACGGTGCGACGAGTGCGTGCACGACGCGCGCGACAGCCACCGGCGAGCAGTGGCCGAATTCATCCGTCGGCGGGACGAGTTCGCCTCCGGTCACGGCCTGCCCACGGCAGTCGCCCATTCGCCGGGCGCCTCCCGCCAGTGGGTGTCCGACGAACTGACGCAGTCCGCCCGTGCCGTCTCCGACCGCGGCCGAGCGGCTGCCACGGCCCGGCTGCGCAGCCTGCGGCACCGTTCCCTGGCCGCCGTCTGGGCCTGCTTCGGTGCGCTCGTCCTCGGTCAGACCGTGACCGCCATAGGAGCGGGCTGGACCGGCGCCCGTACGGCCGGCCTCCTGGCGGGACTGGCCGTCGCCGTGCTGCTGACCGGCGCAGCCCAAGCCCATCGGGCGAAAGGCGGCCTGCTCGCCCCGCTGACCGGCGAGGACAACCGGCTCTCCACCTCCCGCGCCGTGGCCGCCGCTTGGGTGCTGTTCGTGTGCTGCGCGGTCATGGTCCTCGCGCTGCAGCAGGCTTGGGCCTCCGCGCCCGCCGACCGCGACCGGCTCTTCGAGGGGATGGCCGTCGGCCGGGGCGGCGGTCTGCTGTTCGTCGTCGCACTCACCTGCGCGGTAGCCGTGACGGCGCGCCGGGTCGTCGCCCTACGCGTGCGGGGACAGCGGCTGCAGAAGGTGCGGGCCGACCGGCCCCGCCCCCGCGACCTGATCTGCGACGACGACGGCCGCGCCGCCTTCGCCGATGTGCAGTACCTGCTGGTGAGCGCGGCGGCCGTGACGTTCGCGCTGGTACGACTGGGCCGCAGCCCCGGGCAGTTGCCCGACCTGCCCTGGGGTGCCGCGCTGCTGGTGGCGGTATCAGCGGCGACGTACCTGGCGGCCAAGTACGCGGAGGGCGGCCGGCCCGTCGTGATGTCCGTGGTGCGGGCCCGCGAGGCCGGCGACCTGGACGGGCCGATCCGCACCGGCGACGACATCGAGATCCGCGGCACCGGCTTCGTCCCGCCCGGCGCCGGTGCGCCGGACCGGCTGGCCCGCATGGTCGTACGTATCGGGGCAGTACATGTGCACGTGCCGCTGATCCCCGTCCCCGGCGGCTTCGCCAACCCGACCGACACGGTGCTCACCGTGCCGGTCCCGGTGGAGGTGGAGCCCGGCCAGGTCAATGTGCAGGTGGTGACGGCCGCAGGCGTGGAGAGCAACCGCTGCCTCATCGAGGTGACCGACTGACGGTCCGTCCGGGTTGCTCGCACCTCCTGTGCTTCTTGTGCCCCGCGTGTCACAGTCTGTGTCGCCAACCTGGTGAGCGGCATGGCCAAGCCGTACGTATGGTCGTCTGACGGGTCAACCTGAAAGCGGGACCAGCGATGACACACACGCAGCGGGCGACATCCACGTACGAAACGTTCGACGTCGAGCGGCGCGGATGGAAGGAGCAGGCTCAGCGGTACGCGCTGCTGCCGCTACGTCTCTTCCTCGGCGTCACGTTCATCTACGCGGGCATCGACAAACTCACGGACAGCGCCTTCATGTCGGCGAGCGGCACCGGCTCCGTCGGAGAGCTGATGAACGGCGTGCGCGACTCGTCCGCCGTGCCCGCCCTCGTCGACCTGGCGCTGAGCAACCCGGATGGCTTCGGCTACGCCATCGCCCTCGGCGAACTGGCGGTCGGTATCGGCACCCTCGTCGGACTGCTGGCCAGGCTCGCCGCCCTGGGAGGGGCGCTGATCTCGCTGAGCCTGTGGCTGACCGTGAGCTGGCAGACGGATCCGTACTACTACGGCAATGATCTCGCCTACCTGATGGCCTGGCTGCCGCTGGTGCTGGCCGGCGCCTCCGTGTTCTCCCTCGACGCGCTGATCGCGGCACGGCGGCGACGCACTCCGTAGTGCAGAGCGGCCACCGCGCCGGCCACGAACAGCCCGCCGAAGACGAGCGGGAACGCCAGCCACCACGGGGTGTGCCAGGCGTTCGCGGCGTCCCCGCCGTAGAGCAGGGCCGTGGTCAGCACGCACAGCCCCGCGATCAGCCGCGCGGGCCGGAATTCGTGCCGGAACCCGCGGCCCGTCCCAGTGCCCGGGCGGGCCCCCGACTCATGGCGCTGCACGGGTGACCTCCACCTGTCCGATGCCGACTTCCAGATCCAGCTCCACCGTGCCACCCGGCTTCACGCCCGCCGCCGGTGCCAGCGTGCTCCTGCGGTCCTGGCTCGGGCCGACGTCGATGTCCTCCGCCGTGTCATCGGGGAGGCGGATGTCGCCGATGCCCACCTCGGCGGTGAGCTCCACCCGAGCGTTCTTCGGCACCACGACCTTGAGCTGACCCGCACCGAGCTCGGCCCGTGTCGTCACCCTCGTGCCCGCCGGGACGGCGACGGCCGACAGGTCCAGCGTGCCGACGCCGGTGCCCAGTTCGTAGAGCGGCTCCACGGCCGTGACCGCGGCGGGCCGCCACGCCGTCTCGCCCCAGCTCGTGCCGATGTCCTTCGGCAGCGCGGAGGCAGCCGCCAGCATCCCGGCGGTGACGAGCGTGAGCAGGATCGTGCCGAAGCCCGTGCGTCCCAGCAGGGCGCTGACCAGCAGACCGAGCCCGAAGACCGCCAGCGCGGCGACCAGCCCGATCTGCAGGGCCGTACCCAGCGGCTGCCCCTCCCAGCCGATCGCGGTGCCGAGCCCGCCCGCGAGCAGGGCGAGAAGGAAGACCGGGCCGCCGATGCCCCGCGGACCCCGGCCCTGCCGCGGCACCGGCCCCCGCACGTGGACGGTCGGCGCGGCGGCTTCCGCCATCGCTGAGGCCGGACCCCACAGATAACCGGTCGGCACGGGGCCCGTGGTGCCGTCCTTGACGATCGGGTCGCGCCACCAGGACGGGCTCTCCGGAGCGGGCGGCGCCTTGGTCTCCGGCGGGGCCTCCGCCACCGCGTGCGCCGTGGCCGTGTCCATCGGCGCGCCCTCCGTGGTCGCCAGCAGGCGGCGCTGGGACCACACGGCGGCACCGGCGACAGTCAGCGACAGCAGCGCCGCGAAGAACAGCGTGCCGCCGTTGCCCAGCATGGAGAGGAAGACCCCGCAGCCGATCAGCGCGAGGAGGACGGCGGTCAGCGAGGCGCCGTCGACCCGTCCGGAGAGCAGGCGGCGGAACTCGTTCTCGTCGTCGTCCTCCGACGGGATCAGCAGCCAGGCGAACCCGTAGAAGATCAGGCCGATCCCGCCGGTCACGGAGAGGACGCCGATGGCGATCCGGAAGATCACCGGGTCCACGTCGCAGTAGCGGCCCAGACCGCCGCACACGCCGGCCACCACCTTGTGCCGGGGCGAGCGGCGAAGCGGCGGCACCTCGGGCACCGTTCCGCCCGGCGCGGGCGCCCGCGGGCCCGCGTGGGTCCGCGCGTCGGCGTGCGGCTCCCCGGACGGCGTGGTCGGCTCAGTCATGTGTCCATGGTGACGGGCTGCGCGGCGTGAGGGCACCCGCCCCGACCCTGGCCGTTCCCTGATATCCGGCCCTAGGTGTCTCGACGACGCGCGCTGCTGACACGAGCCCGGCTCGGTATCAGGGTCGGTTTAAGGGACGACCCTGATTCCGCGCCGGGCCCCCGCGTGTGACGATCGGGGCATGCCAGTCGCCACGCCCGGAACCACCGGCACCTCCCGCGCCCCGCTGCCGGAGGAGCCGGCTCTGCGCAGGCTGTACCGCAGTGCCGACGGCCGGATGCTCGGCGGTGTGGCGCGCGGCCTGGCCGGGCATCTGGGACTCCCCGTCGTCTGGGTGCGCCTTGTCTTCCTCGGACTGTTCCTGGCCGACGGTCTGGGCGCAGTGCTCTACGCGGTGTTCTGGATCGTCGTGCCGCTCGGCGTCGGCGGCCGGGCCGCCGAATCGCGGGGGTCGGTGTTCGAGACCACGCCCGACGGCCGCCGGCGGCTGCGGAAGCCCGACAAGGGCCAGCTCTTCGCGCTGGTCGCGCTGCTCTTCGGTGCCGCGGTCTTCGTCGGCAACGTCGACATGCGCGGCAGCAACCGCTACGTGTGGCCGACGCTGCTCATCGGCGCCGGTGTGGTCCTGGTCTGGCGGCAGGCGGACAACGCCCGCCGCGCCCGCTGGACCGACGTCGGCCGTCGGCGCCGGCTGCTCCAGCTGGCCCGCGCGCTGGCGGGCGTCGCGCTCGTCGGTATGGGCCTGACCGTCTTCATGGTGGTGCGCGGCTCGGCTGCCCAGCTGGGGAACATCCTGACCGCCGCGGTCGCCGTCATCGCCGGTGTCGCCCTGCTCGCCGGCCCCTGGCTGGTGCGGATGACGCAGGACCTCTCCGAGGAGCGGACCATGCGCATCCGGGCCCAGGAGCGTGCGGAGGTCGCCGCCCATGTCCATGACTCCGTACTGCACACGCTCACCCTGATCCAGCGGAACGCCGACGACGCCGGCGAAGTGCGCAGGCTCGCCCGCGCGCAGGAGCGCGAGCTGCGAAACTGGCTCTACAAGCCGGAGGGCACCGGCAAGGACGAGGACGAGGAGCCGGACACCCTCGCGGAGGCGGTCAAGAAGGCGGCCGCGGAGGTCGAGGACAAGCACGGCGTCCCGCTGGAGGTCGTCGTCGTCGGCGACTGCCCGCTCGACGAGAAGCTGGGCGCACAGATGCAGGCCGCGCGCGAGGCGATGGTCAACGCCGCCAAGTACGGTGGCGCGGGCGGGGCGGTGCAGGTCTACGCGGAGGTCGAGGGCCGTACGGTCTTCGTCTCCGTACGGGACCGGGGGCCGGGTTTCGACCCGGACGCGGTCCCGCAGGACCGTATGGGCGTCAGAGAATCGATCATCGGCCGTATGCAGCGCAACGGCGGGACGGCGCGGCTGCGCTCGGTGCCCGGAGGGGGTACGGAAGTGGAGCTGGAGATGGAGAGGGCGGACGGATGACCGAGACTGCCGGAGTGAGTTCGGAGCGGCGGGCGCGGGTCGTGCTCGTCGACGACCACCGGATGTTCCGCACGGGCGTGCAGGCCGAGATCGGCCAGACGGAGCGCACGGGTGTCGAGGTCGTCGGCGAGGCCGCGGATGTCGACCAGGCGGTCACCGTGATCACGGCGACCCGGCCGGAGGTCGTGCTGCTCGACGTGCATCTGCCCGGCGGGGGCGGGGTCGAGGTGCTGCGCCGCTGCGCCACGCTGATGGCGGCGGCGGAGAACCCGGTGCGGTTCCTGGCGCTGTCGGTCTCCGACGCCGCCGAGGACGTGATCGGCGTGATCCGGGGCGGCGCCCGCGGCTATGTCACCAAGACCATCACGGGCACCGACCTGGTCGACTCGATCTTCCGCGTGCAGGACGGCGACGCGGTGTTCTCGCCCCGGCTGGCCGGCTTCGTGCTGGACGCGTTCGCCTCGACCGACGCGCCGCCGGTCGACGAGGACCTGGACCGGCTCACCCAGCGCGAGCGCGAGGTGCTGCGGCTGATCGCGCGCGGATACGCGTACAAGGAGATCGCCAAGCAGCTGTTCATCTCGGTGAAGACCGTCGAGTCGCATGTGTCCGCGGTGCTGCGGAAGTTGCAGCTGTCCAACCGGCACGAGCTGACACGGTGGGCGACGGCCCGCCGCCTGGTGTGACGGGCAGTCAGGATCCTTGGGTCAAGGACATGTCGGTCTTGTCGCCGGCGCGCCTGTAGCCGATGCCGGCGTAGATGCGCTCGATGTCCGAGTCGCCGGGCTCCAACCAGACGGTGCGGCACCCGAGGCCGAAGGCCTGCGCCGTCAGGTAGGCGGAGAGCGCGGCGCCGATGCCCCTGCGCCGGTGGGAGGCGGCGACCCCGAGACCGGTCAGCTCGCTGAGGCCGTCGATCGGGATGGAGCAGCTGCCGGCGGCGACCGGGATGCCGTCCGTCTCGTCCGTGCCGAGCGCCGCCACGCCGCCGCCTTCCGCGACGCCGCGCAGGCCGCCGATCTGGCCCTCCGTCGGCTCGCCTTCCATGCCGTAGGCGTCATGCTGCACGCCTGCCGCGGCGCGGTAACCGGCCTCGTCGGACAGCACGGTGAAGGTGATGCCCGGCGCCGGGGACGGCGGCACGAGCGCCTCGGGCGTGCAGGCGAGCAGCGGAGCACGGCGCTCGACGGTGAAACCGGCCTCCCGCAGGGCAGGTTCGACATCGGGCGAGCAGGACGGCAGGAATTCCAGGCGCGGCAGCCGGTCCCGTTCCCTGAACACCTCGATCAGCGCCTTGATGTCGTCGGTTGTCGGGCTCGCGCCCGGGTCGGGGACGGCGTAATTGACGGGCGGGATGGGCCAGTCGGCGTTGTAGCGCACGGTGAAGGGGCCGACGCGTACGTGGCTCGGTGAGCGGAGTGCGAGCGCGCGCACATAGTTCTGGACGTCGAGTTCCACGTACAGCTCCTGCCGGTCGGCCTTGGGGACGGACCTCGGGATGGTGGCACCCGCCCAGGGCCCGGGCAACCGAATTCGGACCGCGTCCGGGGCCGCTACGCGGGGCGGGTCGCTCCCGCGAACGGCATCTGGTCGATCGGCGCGACACGGACCGGGGCGCCGGGGCGCGGTGCGTGGATCATCTGGCCGCCGCCGATGTAGAGGCCGACATGCGAGACGCCCGAGTAGAAGAACACCAGGTCACCAGGGGCGAGTTGCGAACGGGGGACCCGTCGGCCCGCGTTGACCTGGGTGTAGGTCGTGCGGGGCAGGGAGACGCCCGCGGAACGCCACGCAGCCTGGGTGAGGCCCGAGCAGTCGAACGCACCGGGCCCCGTCGCGCCCCATACGTACGGTTTGCCGAGCGCTCCGTAGGCGTAGGCGACGGCCTGGGCGGCCCGGCTGCTCGGCGCCTGAAGCGGGCCGCGAGGCGTGCTCGAGCGGTCGGCGCGTGCGGGGGCGTCCGCCGGGCCGCCGCCGTTGTAGGCGGCGCGCTGCTCGGACGTCAGCTCGGCCAGCAGGCGCTCGGCGGCCGCGAGCTTCTCCCGAACGGTGGCCTTGTGACGGGCCAGTTCGGCCCGGCGTGTCTCCAGCGTGGCCATCCGTTCGCCGGCCTGTGCCTTGAGGCGTGCGAGCTCCATCAGCTGCCGGTGCACACCGGCGATCGCCGACGCGTGGCGTGCGCCGACGCGCTCGGCGCGGGCCGCGCGTTCCAAGTACTCGTCAGGGTCCGAGGTGAGCGCCAGCTGCAGGGCGGGATCCAGGCCGCCGCCCCGGTACTGGGCGGTGGCGATGGAACCGAGCGCGTTGCGGGAGGTGTTCAGGCGCTCGGTCCTGCGGGCCGACTCGTCGCGCAGCGAGTCCAGCGACCTCCGGGCGCTCTCCACCCGCTCCTTGGTGCCGTTGTACTTCTCGGTCGCGGCCTCCGCCTCCTGGTACAGCCTGTCGACCCGTGCCTTGATCTGTGCGGCGGTGGGACGGGGCTCGGCATGTCCTGTGCCGCCGAACGCGGTCGTGGTCGCCGCTCCGGCAAGCGCGAAGGTGGCCGCGGTGCGGACGGCCGGCCCGGTGAGCGGATGCTGCCTGGATCTGCGGTGCGCTGCCACGAGGGCTTCCACGTCCTTCCGTCGGCCTGCCGCCGTTCCTGCGGGTCCGTCCCCTAGGGGCTGGGTCCGTCCCTTCGGGTCCGGCGGCGGGCCGCACAGGGGAGCGGTCCGCCGCCGGATCCTCGGCGGTGGCGGCCGAGTGCCGTCCGGCTGCACGACGGCGGGTGGGGAGTCGGCCACCTGGAGCAGGACGCTAGACCCGGCGGTCACGGGGGCGGGGCGGAAGGTCCTCAAACTTTCGAAGATGGAGATTCGGGATCGGTTCCTGAACGCCGCGTCGGCGACGCGGGCCCGCATTCCGGTACTCGACCGACCGATGCGACCGAACCCGCCCACCTGCCCGACGGGCAGTGGTAAGGCGGCGGTTAGAGTCCGGCCATGGACGTACTCATCAATGTCTTCGTGGCACTGCACATCATCGGCATCGCCTCCCTGCTGGGCGGGTTCCTGACCCAGACGAAGGCGATGCGCGACGGCACGGCCCGCTTCAACGCGCCGATGCTGCACGGCGCGCTGACCATGCTGATCACGGGCGTGGCGCTGGTGGGTCTGAACCAGGCGGACGACCAGACCGTGAACAACCTCAAGATCGGCATCAAGCTGGCGGTCCTGGTGGTGATCCTCGGCCTGGTGTACGTGAAGCGGGACGAGGAGAGGGTCGACAAGGCGCTGTTCGGCGCGGTCGGCGGTCTGACCGTGGTCAACATCTTCATCGCCACGCTCTGGACCTGAGCAGCGGTCCGCTCGGGCCTGAGGGGCGGTCCGCTCCGGGCCTGAGGGGCGGCCCGGACGCGACCTGAGTGGCGGTCCGGGCCGACGCGGCGGACACACGGATGCCCGGACGGCCGAGCCGTCCGACCGCTCGCCATAGCCCAGGCATGTGGACTACGGCCCGCTTCTTCGGTGCGTGCGCTGTCCATCCTCCGCGGCCGGGGTACTGCGGGGCCGCAAGATCGGTGGCCGAGTGTCCACGGCAGCCCGAGCGTTGGAGGAGGTTCACGCCCCAACCGGCCGCAGCTCCCAGTAGGGAACTGCGGCCGGGCAGGATGTACCGCTCGGAGACGGTGTACGGCTTCGGCGTCTGCGGCTGATGACGGCGCACGCCCCGCCTCACTACCGGTCGTCGGAGAGCACCGGGTCCACGACCTTGCGGCGGCGTCCCCAGCGCTTGTTGGCCTGGAGGTCTTCCTGCGCCGACGACTCGTCCATGGATACGAGCGAAAGGACCTCCGTCTTCGCGGGCAGCTCCGGGGACGAGGGGTAATCGGTAGCCACGGACGCCGATACGGCCGAGGATGCCGAGGGGACGTCCTCGACGAGCGGCACCAGACGCTCGCCGCGAACCTTGGCGTCACTCTTGGCATCGCTCTGGTCCTTGCCCTTGCGTCCCCGCCACAGCCCCCGGGACTGGAGGGCGGTGCCGAGGTTGTTCAGGGCCCGGCCCTCGTTGTCGCCGAGTTCCGTGAACCGGGCGGCGGCCTGCTGATGTGCGTCGATGGCCTCGTCGAACCGTCGCACCTGCTGCAAAGCCATGCCCAGATTGTTCAGGGCTCGGCCTTCGCCCTCGTTGTCGCCGAGTTCCGTGAACCGGGCGGCGGCCTGCTGATGTGCGTCGATGGCCTCGTCGAACCGTCGCACCTGCTGCAAAGCCGTACCCAGATTGTTCAGGGCTCGGCCTTCGCCCTCGTTGTCGCCGAGTTCCGTGAACCGGGTGGCGGCCTGCTGATGTGCGTCGATGGCCTCGTCGAACCGTCGCACCTGCTGCAAAGCCGTACCCAGATTGTTCAGGGCTCGGCCCTCACCGTCATGGTCGCCGAGTTCCGTGAACCGGGCGGCGGCCTGCTGATGTGCGTCGATGGCCTCGTCGAACCGCCGCACCTGCTGCGAAGCCGTACCCAGATTGTTCAGGGCCTGCCCCTCGCGGTGTTGGTCACCCAGATGGGTGAACCGGGTGGCGGCCTGCTGATGTGCGTCGATGGCCTCGTCGAACCGTCGCACCTGCTGCAAAGCCGTACCCAGATTGTTCAGGGCCTGCGCCTCGCGGTGATGGTCACCCAGCTCGGCGAAACGAGCGGCGGCCTGCTGATGTGCGTCGATGGCCTCGTCGAACCGCCGCACCTGCTGCAAAGCCATGCCCAGATTGTTCAGGGCCCGTCCTTCGGCATGGCTCTCGCCCAGCTCGCGGCAGGTGACGAGGTCGTGCTGGTGGGCGTCGATGGCCTCGTCGAACCGCTGCACCTGCTGCAGGGCGACGCCGAGGCTGTTCAGCGCCCGGCTCTCGCCATGGCGTTCGCCCAGCTCGCGGCAGATTATCAGGTCCTGCTGGTAGCTCATGCGTGTCTCCTGGGGGTCGCGCCGTTGATGTCGACACCCTCAGCAATCAGCCAAACTCGGACGGCCGCAACCGGTCAGGGGCCGGTGGCATCCAACCGAATGGCGCTTTCGCCTGTCTGGCGGACGCAGGCTGCCACAACTGCCCGGCCGACTCCTCGTCGGCGCCGGCGCCGCGGACGCCGCGTCTCCCGCCGCACAGGCCGTCGAACTGGGCCGCTACCTCCGGTACGTCCACACGGTACGGAGCCTTGATGTCCGCCACCGTGACCAGCCCGTCCGCATGCGTCAGCAGCAGATCCGGTACGTGCCGACGGATGCCGGCTCCGTCGTCCCCGCATACCTGGAACGGCTGAGCGGCAATCTCGGCTACATCCTGGGCAAAATCCGCCAGCACGATGCGGGCGAGCTCCAAACGGCTCTCGTAGGGCACCAGACGATCGCCGCGTCACCGCGTGGTACCAGCCCGAGTAGTGCCGACGCCTCTTGTACCAGCGGAACTCCCGCACCGGCAGCCCGGCCGCTACCTCTTCACTCACCAGCAGATGCGACGAGGTCTCCGCGAAGACCCCGTCTGCCTGGCGGTAGCGGACCTCCATAGCTCTGGCCTCAGCCGTTGGCTCTCGAACCGATACGTACGGCACCGCCACCGGCGATATACGTACCCGAAGGGACACAGAAGGTGATCCCGGCCGAGACTGCCCATTGGCTGCGGCGTCCCATGCATCGGGGGAGGGCAAGGATGCTGTGAGTGGCCGAGGGCCACTCTACGGAGTGATTCTCAGCGACCTGTCGCAGACGACAAGTTGACGACAGATCGCTGAGAATCTGACAGATCTAAAGCGGCCCTACAGCTGGCCGCCCTGCGTCAGGCGGGGCGGACGCTGCCGTAGATGGGCATGTAGTAGATCGACTCCTCGCGGACGTTGGCGCCCGGCTTGGGGGCGTGGATCATCTTGCCGTCGCCGATGTATATGCCGACGTGGCTGATGTCGTCGTAGAAGAAGACCAGATCGCCGGGGAGCAGATCGGCCGTCTGCACGCGGGAGCCCACCTCCACCTGGTCCCAGGTGGTGCGCGGCAGGTCCACACCGGCGGCCTTCCACGCGGCCTGGGTGAGGCCGGAGCAGTCGTACGAGCTGGGTCCCGTCGCGCCCCAGACGTACGGCTTGCCGATCTGGGTGCGGGCGAACGCGAGGACCTTGTCGGCCTTGGCCGCGTAGGTGCCGTCGTCCGTGCCGGTACCGGTCCCGGCGCCCGTGCCGGTGTCCCCGCCCGGGGTGGTCTCGCGCTCCTGCCGCTGCCGCTGCCGTTCCGCCTCCGCTTCGGCGCGTGCCGCCGCCTCGGCCTTTGCCTTCGCCTCGGCCTTGCGGCGCGCCTCCTCCTCCTTCTTCCGCTCGATCGCGGCGAGCCGTGCCTTCTCCTCGGCCGTCAGCTTCGACAACAGCGTGCGTGCCTCGGCGAGCTTGGTCTGCACGGTCTGCTTGCTGGTGCGCAGGGACTCCTGGGAGTCCGTGAGGGACTCGAGGCTCTTCGTCGCCTCCGCGCGCTGCTTGGCAGCCGCCGCCCGCTCGGTCTCGTACTCGGTGACGGTCCTGCGCTGCTGGTCCGTCATGCGGTCCATCAGCTGCGTCTGGTCGAAGTACGCCTGCGGGCTGTCCGCGAACATCAGGGCGGCGGTGGGGGTGACGGCGCCGGTGCGGTACTGGGCGGCCGCATAGTTGCCGAGGGCGCGGCGGGACTCGTTCAGCTTCTCGGTGCGCTTGGCCGCGTCGTCGAGCAGCTGGTCCACCTCTTGGCGCTTCTCCGCCGTGGCTTCCTTGGCCTTGTTGAACTCCTGGGTGGCGCTGCCCGCCTGCCGATACAGGTCGTCGACCTTCTTCTGCACCTCTTCGATGCTGGGCTTCGGGTCGGAGGGTGCGGCGGTCGCGCTCTGCGTGGAGAGCAGCGTCACACCGGCGAGGGCTGCCGTCGTGAACCCGACGGCGGGGGAGGGCTTTGCGGTTCGGCTGCGGGGCTTGCGATGCGACGCCAAGGCCGGCATCTCCTTCTTCCGTGGACCGCCTACCGGGTTAGCTGTCGGGTTCGGGCGGAACGGAAGACGCCCTACGGACCGAGTGGTGCGCGGTCCGATTCACCCCGGTTGTGCATGGTGGGTCCCCGGTTCCGAACTCCCTTGACGGGAGCCCGGATTCGGCGCAGGCCGCCCGTTCGGCGTGGTTCGCCAGGAGGGGTACGGGCCGCCTGGTCGAGCACGCTAGCCAACTCGTGTGTGTGCTGTGAAGGTTGATGTTCGATATGTCCGATACATTTTCGTGACCTTTTTCCGCGGGCGGCCGTCGGGCGGGCCGCTGTGGCAGGGCGGATGCGTCCCGTCACGTACCGTGTCCCGCTCGTGTCCCCGATGCGGCCACGGGCTGTCGGTCCGGCCGCCTAGACTCGTTAAGCGATGAGCAGCCTCTTTGACGACAGCTTCCTGGCGGACCTCCAGCCCGACGGGGACGAGCAACCGCCGCCGCCCGAGGAATCGGCTCCGGAGCAGCTTCCGGACGATCTCTTCCAGGGCGCGTTCGACGTGCCTCCGGCCCGCGACGGGTACTACCGCGACGGCGCCCCGCGCCCTGTCGTGGACCCCGCCGCCCTGCTCGAGGGGCTGAACGAACAACAGCGTGCGGCCGTCGTCCACACAGGGTCACCGCTGCTCATCGTGGCCGGCGCCGGCTCCGGCAAGACCCGGGTCCTCACCCACCGCATCGCGCATCTGCTGGGCACGCGGCATGTCCACCCCGGCCAGATACTGGCGATCACCTTCACCAACAAGGCCGCCGGTGAGATGAAGGAGCGCGTCGAGGACCTGGTCGGCCCGCGCGCCAATGCGATGTGGGTCATGACCTTCCACAGCGCCTGCGTCCGGATTCTGCGCCGCGAGTCGAAGAAGCTGGGCTTCACGTCGTCGTTCTCGATCTACGACGCGGCGGACTCCAAGCGGCTGATGTCGCTGGTCTGCCGTGATCTGGATCTCGACCCGAAGAAGTTCCCGCCGAAGTCCTTCAGCGCCAAGATCTCGAACCTGAAGAACGAGCTGATCGACGAGGAGACCTTCGCCGACCAGGCCCAGGACGGCTTCGAGAAGACGCTCGCAGAGGCGTACCGGATGTACCAGGCGCGGCTGCGCGAGGCCAACGCCCTGGACTTCGATGACATCATCATGACCACCGTCCACCTGCTCCAGGCGTTCCCGGATGTCGCCGAGCACTACCAGCGGCGGTTCCGGCACGTCCTCGTCGACGAGTACCAGGACACCAACCACGCTCAGTACACGCTCGTGCGCGAGCTGGTGGGCAAGGGGTACGAGGACCTGGCCCCGGCCGAGCTGTGCGTCGTCGGCGACGCCGACCAGTCGATCTACGCCTTCCGTGGCGCGACCATCCGCAACATCCTCCAGTTCGAGGAGGACTATCCGGACGCGACGACGATCCTGCTGGAGCAGAACTACCGCTCCACCCAGACGATCCTCTCCGCCGCCAACGCCGTCATCGAGCGCAACGAGTCCCGCCGCCCCAAGAACCTGTGGACCAACGCGGGCGCCGGCGCGCAGATCACCGGCTACGTCGCGGACACCGAGCACGACGAGGCGCAGTTCGTCGCCGACGAGATCGACCGGCTCACGGACGCAGGAGAGGCGAAGGCCGGCGACGTCGCCGTCTTCTACCGGACGAACGCCCAGTCGCGTGTCTTCGAAGAGATCTTCATCCGCGTCGGCCTGCCCTACAAGGTCGTCGGCGGAGTGCGCTTCTACGAGCGCAAAGAGGTCCGCGACGTACTGGCGTACCTGCGCGTCCTCGCCAACCCCGAGGACAACGTCCCGCTGCGCCGCATCCTCAACGTGCCCAAGCGCGGTATCGGCGAGCGCGCGGAGGCGATGATCGACGCCCTCGCGCTGCGGGAGAAGATCACCTTCCCGCAGGCGCTGCGCCGCGTCGACGAGGCGTACGGCATGGCGGCCCGCTCGGCGAACGCGGTCAAGCGGTTCAACGTGCTGATGGAGGAGCTGCGCACGATCGCCGACTCGGGCGCGGGCCCGGCCGTCGTACTGGAAGCCGTGCTGGAGCGGACCGGCTACCTCGCCGAACTGCAGGCGTCCACGGACCCGCAGGACGAGACCCGCATCGAGAACCTCCAGGAACTGGCGGCGGTCGCGCTCGAGTTCGAGCAGGAGCGCGATGAGGAAGAAGGCGCGGGGACGCTCGCCGAGTTCCTCGAGAAGGTGGCGCTCGTCGCCGACTCCGACCAGATCCCCGACGAGGACGACGAGGGCACCGGCGTCATCACGCTGATGACCCTGCACACCGCAAAGGGTCTCGAGTTCCCCGTCGTGTTCCTGACCGGCATGGAGGACGGCGTTTTCCCGCACATGCGGGCGCTGGGGCAGACGAAGGAGCTGGAGGAGGAGCGGCGCCTGGCGTACGTCGGCATCACCCGCGCCCGTGAGCGGCTCTATCTGACCCGGTCGACGTTGCGCAGCGCATGGGGCCAGCCTTCGTACAACCCGCCGTCGCGCTTCCTCGAGGAGATTCCCGGACAGCATCTGACCTGGAAGCGGACCGGTCCGATGGCCGCGCCGGCGGGGCCGACATCGGGTATCGCGTCCTCCCTGTCGTCGTCCCGCTCGCGCGGCGGCGCATCGGGCTTCGCCACACGGCGTACGGGCGACAAGCCGGTGATCTCGCTGGCGGTCGGCGACCGGGTCACCCACGACCAGTTCGGGCTGGGGACCGTGGTGGGGGTCACGGGCTCCGGCTCCGAGGCGCAGGCGACGATCGACTTCGGGGACGAGAAGCCCAAGCGGCTGCTGCTGAGGTACGCGCCGGTCGAGAAGCTCTGACGGTTTCGAGGCGCGCCGGCGGTTCAAGAAGCTCTGACAGAACCGGGCCCCCGCGGGGGCCCGGTTCTTGCCGTTCACGTGGTGCGGACGCCGCCTACGTCGGCTCTATGCCGTGGCTGCGGAGCCACGGCAGCGGGTCGATGGCCGCGCCGCCGCCGGGCCGGACCTCGAAGTGCAGGTGCGGGCCGGTGGAGTTGCCCGAGTTGCCCGAGTATGCGATGACGTCGCCAGCCTTGACCGAGCCGCTGCGGATCTTGGTGCTGCTGAGGTGGCAGTACCAGGTCTCGGTGCCGTCGGCCGCCGTCACGATGGCCATGTTGCCGTAGGCGCTGTTCCACTGCGTGCGGACGGTGCCGTCCGTCGCGGCCATGACCTCGGTGCCGTACTGGACGGGGAAGTCGATACCGCTGTGCAGGGACATCCAGTTGACACCGGACTGGCCGTAGTACGCGCTGAGCCCGTCCTGCTTCACCGGCATCATGAACTTGGGGCGCAGCGCCTCACGGCGAGCGGCCTCCTCCTCGCGCTTCTTCTTCTCCGCCGCCTGGCGCGCCTTGAGGTCGAGGCGTTCCTGCGTGCGGGAGGCGCGGTCGCCGAAGTCACGGGCGTCGGCGCTGAGCGCGGCGAGCTGGGTGTCCATGGCGTTGTTGGCGGCGACCGGCTCGACGGAAGCCGGGTCGGCGGCCGTGACGTTGCTCTTGCCGTCCTTCGTCTCGCTGCCGCTGCCGAGACCGCTGACGGACGCGGCGGCTACGCCGGCGACACCCATGACACAGGCGGAGGGCACGGCGACGGTCAGCAGCGCCGAGCGCTTGGCCGGCGTACGGCGGCGGCCGCGACTTCCGCCGCTGCGGCGGACCGGGCGGGGGGTGACGGGGGTGGCGGGCATGGTCTGTGCGGGCGCGTCGTGTTCCGGCTCGTCGCCGCTTTCGACGGTGAGGAGCTCGGTCGCGGACTGCGCCTCGTGGTCGGCCTCGTGCCCGGGTTCGGTGTCCGTCGGGGCGGCGTTGTCCGGCTCGGCCTCGAAGGAGTACGCGGTCGCGTACGCCTCGTTCGCCGCGTAGAGATCGCCCGTCTCGTACGTGTCGTTCGCCTCGTGCGCGTGGTTCGCCTCGTACGTACTGCCCGTCTCGTACGCATCGTTCGACTCGTACAGATCGTTTATCGCGTACGGATCGTTCGTCGCGTGCGTGCCGTATGCCTCGTACGTGAGCTGCTCGACGGGCTGGGTGAACTCCTGCTGCGGAGTGAACTGTTGGGGTACCAGGCCCTCCGGCGTGGCCGCCGCGGAGTTCCACGCGGTGGCGTCGTAGGCGCCGGTCTCGAAGGTGCCGGGCGCCCACTGGCCGGTCGTGTCGTAGGCGAAGGTGGCGGCGGCCGTCTCGTACTGGCCGGTTCCGCCCGCTTCGTTCCAGGCGCTCGCGTCCCACTGCCCGGTCGTGTCGTACTGGCCGTACTGCTGGTCGTACTGCGGCTGTTGAGCCTGCTCGGCCGTCGCGTATGCGTCGTAGCCGGCGGGCTGGTGGGAGCCGCTGTCCCACTGGGACGAGTCGTACTGGCCGCTGTGGCCCGCTTCGTAACTGCCCGGAAGGGCGCCGAAGAGCGGGTCGGAGTCGAAGCTGCCGGTGGCGTAGCCGCCGTACCCGGCGTGGGCGTGCTGGTCGTTCACCCAACTTCTCTCTCGCCTCGGCAGCAGGACCTGTCTCTGGGGCCACCGGTTTGCATGGGGGGTCCCAGGGGGAAGCAGTGGCGCGACTGTACCCGGCGGTACGCGGCGGCGACAATCTTCGGCAGGATCTACGCAATCAGGAAACGGGCATTCAGTCGCGTTTCGGCGGTCCGCGGTCGGAGCTTTGGCCCTACGTTCGAGAAGTGTTCGATGAATCGGTGCCGTTCGGTCACCTCAGGCGACGGAAGCGGCCCCGGTGGGACCGGCCTCCGACACGCCCGACTCGAGCGCCTGCCGGACGCCGTCGGCGACCGCGGGATGAACAGGCAGCGCCAGATGGCCAATTCCGCTCACTTGCACATTGTGTGCAAGAAGGTCGGGATGGTCGATGCGGGCCGTCTCGACCGGCACCATGATCCGATCCAGATCGCTCCAGAAGCTGACGAACCGGGTGCGGCAGTCGGGCGCGGGAAGACGCAGCTCCTCGATCACCGACGAGCCCGGGCGCATCTGGCGCACGATCGGGTGCGCGCTCGCGAGCGGTGCGACGGTTGTGCCCGAGTGCGGGGTGCCGAGGGTGACCAGGGTCCGCACCCGCCGATCGCCCCCGAGGCGCTGTACGTAGTAGCGGGCGATGAGGCCGCCGAGGCTGTGGCCGACGATGTCGACCCCGGGCCTGCCGGTCCGCTCGCAGATCTCCTCTATATGGCGGCCCAGCAGATCCGCGGCCGCGCGAATGTCGCAGGTGAGGGGCGAGTAGTTGAGGCACTCGACATGGTGCGGGCCCTGCCTGGCGAGAGCGCGGCGGAGCAGGACGAACACGGAGCGGTTGTCGACGAAGCCGTGCAGCAGGACGGTGGGCACATCGGCCCGGGCCCTCGGCAGGCTGGGTACGGCGTGGACACGGCGGCGGCGCTCAGGAGTGAGGCCGGTCGGATACAGCAGCAGATGCCCGGCGAGGATCGCCAGCTCCAGGGCGGTCGCCCGCAGAAGCGCGGCCGGCAGTCGCGGGCAGTGCAGGCGCGGAAGGGTAAGGGAAAGAGGCAGGGCCTTCACGACGACCTCCCGAACGGCACGGCGGGGGCGGCTCTGCCCCGCGTGCCCTCATGGGAAGCGCGCGTGATGAGTCCGGCGCGGCAGTCTCCGCGCCGTCGGTGCCGTACCACCGTGCCGTGCGGCTGTCGGCACGGTGGTACGACGACCTGTAGTGGACCTGCGGCGGCTCCCCGTGCGACCGTGCCCGGGGGCGCGCGCGGAGGGCGTGCGCGATGCCTGAAGCCGGTACGACGCTCAGCGAAAATGTCCCACGTGTGATTTCCCCCTCCCGGTGCACCGCGAAACGGCGGCTTGCGGGATGCTGGAGATAACGTTCGTTCACTCTCCGCGCCCCGGTACGGGCCGCGGGGACGTAGGAGGCAGTGATGGGTGTGACTGGTCCGATCCGCGTGGTGGTGGCCAAGCCGGGTCTCGACGGCCACGACCGTGGCGCCAAGGTGATCGCGCGGGCGCTGCGCGACGCCGGTATGGAGGTCATCTACACCGGACTCCACCAGACGCCCGAGCAGATCGTCGACACGGCGATCCAGGAGGACGCCGACGCGATCGGCCTCTCGATCCTCTCCGGCGCGCACAACACGCTCTTCGCGAAGGTCATCCAGCTCCTGAAGGAGCGCGAGGCGGAGGACATCAAGGTCTTCGGCGGCGGGATCATCCCCGAGGCGGACATCGCGCCGCTGAAGGAGAAGGGCGTGGCGGAGATCTTCACGCCGGGCGCGACGACGGCGTCGATCGTGGACTGGGTGAACGCGAACGTCCGCGCGACGGCGGAGGCGTAGGCGCGCGTTTCCCGGGCCCGGGCCGGGCCCCGCTTTCCGCGACCGGGGCGGCACCCGAGGGGGCGCCGCGCCCCGAGGCCGGGGCCCGCTTTCCCTGACCGGGGTGGCAGCTGAGGGGCGCTGCGCCCCGGAGGCCCACGCCCCAGGTCAGGCGGGGGCGGGGGGTGGGGTGAGTTCGGCGCGGATGGTGGCGCGGAGGCGCAGTGTGGAGACAAGGCGCTGGAATGCCTCCGACCAGTAGCCGCCCGCGCCCGGTGACGCGTTCTCCTGTTCGTCGGGTGTCGCCGTCAGGACCTCCAGCCTGTCCGCCTCGTCAGGAGCCAGACAGCGTTCCGTGAGGCCCATCACGCCGCTGAAGCTCCATGGATAACTGCCCGCGTCCCGGGCGATGTCGAGGGCGTCGACCACGGCCCGGCCGAGCGGCTCGGCCCACGGGACCGCGCACACGCCGAGCAGCTGGAACGCCTCCGACAGGCCGTGCGCGGCTATGAACTCGGCCACCCAGGCCGCCCGTTCGTCGTCCGGCAGGATCGCGAGGAGCTTCGACCGTTCGGCCAATGATGTGGTGCCCGGCCCTGTCGACGGTGGAGCGGCAGGCGCGCCGAGCAGGGCGCGCGACCACTCGGCGTCACTTTGGCGCACCGCCGCCCGGCACCACGCGGCGTGCAGTTCGTCCGCCCAGTCGTCGGACACCGGCAGCGCGACGATCTCGTCGGCCGTTCGCCCACCGAGCCGGCCGGACCAGACGGACAGCGGTGCGGCTTCCACCAGCTGGCCCAGCCACCACGCCCGCTCGCCCCGCCCCGACGGCGGGTTCGGGACGACGCCGTCCCGCTGCATGTCCGCGTCGCATTCGTGGGGCGCTTCCACGGCGATCACCGCCCCCGCGTCGCCGCTGCGGTCCAGGGCGACGCAGGACGCGGCGCGCTCCGCCATGCGCCCGGCGAGCGCGGACTGCGGCAGTGCCGACAGCAGCTCCGCTGCCGTGGCCCGGACATTGCGGCTGCGGTCGGCCAGAGCCTGTTCCAGGAACGGCTCGTCCGCCGGGGACAGCCCGGCCCGCAGCGAGTCGAGGAACATCAGCCGGTCCTCCGCCCGCTCGGTGGCCCATGTCGTGCCGAGCAGCGTCAGCGCGGCGTTCGCGTCATGCGCCCGCACGCCGGCGAGCAGCGCGACCCGCTCCGCGAACAGGCCCTCGTCCCACAGACTCCTCACCGCTTCCGGGTCGCCCATGTCGGGCAGTGCGGAGCCCGCCGATCCGCCGCGCAGTGCGAACTTCCACTCGGGGTTGAGCCGTGCGAGCCACAGTCCGCGCGGCCCGGCGAACGCCAGCGCGTGGGGCCGCAGGTCGGTTCGTGCCCGCGCCGCGTCCAGCAGCGCGGGAAGCAGGGAGGCCGGTGTCTGGTAGCCGTGTTCGTTGGCGGCGGCGAGCCATTGGGGGAGCAGCTCGGTGAGGTCCGGTGCGGTGCCGCGTCTGCCTCCGGTGCCCGACGGGCCGGCGCGGTCGGCCAGCAGCTGGGCGAGCCGTCGCCGGGCGGGTGCGGGCAGTGCGCGGCGAGGGTCGAGCGGCGCCGGCTCCGTCCCCCCGTCCGCCGCGGGCCCCGGCCGCAGGCCTGCCCTGCGCCGCACTGTGTGCAGCGCGGCAGCGTCGAGCAGCGCGAGGGGAGCGTCCTTGCCGGCGGGCACGGTGCCGGCCGGCGGGGTGCGGCGGTCGGTGCCGAGCAGAGCCGAGGTGACGAGCTCTTCCCACGGTGACGAACCGGCGGTGCTCGCGGCGCCGGTTGTGGTGCTTGAGGCGCCGGCTGTGGTTGTTGCGGTGGTGCCGGCTGTGGTTGTTGCGGTGGTGCTGGTCATAGGGGTCTCCCGACGTTCAGATCAGCGGGACCGTCTCGGACATGTCCTCGGGCCAGGCCGTCAACGGCGTGAAGCCCCGGTGACCGAACTCGCCGAAAACGGTGACGGGCAGACCGCCGGCGAGGGACACGAGCTTCCACAGTCCGGGACGGGCGAGCGCCGGGGCGGCGATGGGCAGCGCGCCGCCGCCGTCCGCGTCGGCGAGCTGCCATCCGTCTGCGTCCGGTACGGGTATGACGCGGGTGAGCGTGACGGGCCAGGACTCCAGCCAGGGGTCGTCGCGCAGCGCCTGCCCGTATGCCTCGACGGCCGAGTCGCACGAGCCGCCCGCCGGCGGGGCGTCGACGGCGACGGGCGGGGTGAACTGCTCGCCCAGCTCCGCCCTCGGCCGACCGCCTTGGTGCGCGGTGACTTCGGCGTCCATCATCGTCCCCACGGGCAGGGCCAGTTGTGGCGAGCGGCCCGCAGCGCCGAAGGACAGCAGCAGCGCGGCCCGCTGCGACTCGCGTCCGTACAGCCAGACGCGGCGCGTGGTGAGCTTGCCGTCACAGGTGTCGTACTGGGCGAGGACCATCCATCGGTCCCGGACGGTCGGGCCCTCCGCGGGCGAGGTGAGCCCGACCCTCGTGCGGACGGTGGCGGCCAACGGCTCCGGGAGGCGCTCGCGCCCCAGCCACGCGGAGTCGAGCAGATGGACCAGGGCGCACTCCTCCAGCAGCCGGACCGGCCAGCCGGGGCCGGATCCCGGGATCGCCCCCAACTCGCGGACACGGGCGGCGAGACCGGGGGCCTGCGCGTCGATCATGCGGGCCGCGGTCTCCTCCCACGGTCCGTAGCCGGCTTGCTCCGCCGACGCGAGGCCCCCGCGCAGCAGATCTGCCAGCCGCTGCTCCAGTTCCGTCGCGCCGGCGGTGATCCGCTCGGCCCGGCGCTCGGCGCGCCTCCTGGCCGCCTCCGGATCGGCGCTCTTCGCGGTGGCCCCGGAGCCGGCACGGCCCTGCTCCTGGTCCTTCCGGCGCTTGCGCGCGGCCAGCCACTCCTCCGCCCAGTCGGGGACGGCGGATTCCTGGACGGTCTGCTCGTCCGCGGCCCAGAGCAGCAGCAGCCCCAGCGCGTGCTTGCACGGAAACTTCCTGCTCGGGCAACTGCACTTGTACGCAGGGTCGGTGGTGTCGACGACGGTCTGGTACGGCTTGCTGCCGCTGCCCTTGCACAGCCCCCACAGGGCCCCCGACCTGTCGCAGCCCGCGCCCGACCACGGACCCGCGGCGGCCAGTTTGTTGCCCGCCTTGCGTGATGCCTCGTCAGGAGCCAGTGACATCACCTGCTCCGGCGCCCAGCGCACTCCCGTCTCCGGGGCGTGCGGGGGCCCTCCCCCGTTTGTTCGCAGCATGTGTACGACGCTACGGGCCCCCACTGACAATCCACCTGACCAGCGGTTTCGTACGGTCGGAGACGGTGTGGCTTTGCCTTCGCTTTGCTAAATTGGGCTCACATCACGTCCGGGACATGGGGGATCCGGCATGAACCGTTCCATCCGCACGACAGCACGCGCCGTCGCCGCAACCGGCCTCGCCGCCGGTCTGGCCTTCGGCCTCACCGCCTGCTCCGAGGCGGTCGACACGGTCGACAAGGCCGTCAACGAGACGTACGAGGTGACGTACGAGGTCACCGGCAAGAACGTCGACTCGATCCAGTTCCACGCCGGTGGCGGCGAGGCGATGAACCCGAAGATCGAGACGGTCGACAAGCCCACCCTGCCGTGGAAGAAGACGGTCACGCTGCGCGGCATCATGCCCGCGGCGGTGATGCCGATCGCCGCGGACCTCACGGGGGCCGACGTCAGCTGCAAGATCACGCACGAGGGCAAGGTGCTCAAGGAGGAGAAGGCCGAAGGTCTCGTGACCGCCGGCGGCTGCATCGCCGAGTCGCCGATCGGCGGCTGACTCGCCTTCCCGGCTGCGACTTTCGGCTTCTGACCTGCGGTCATGTCGCCGCCACGATCGATTGTCAGTGGCATGGTGCACGGTGGATCCCACATCGGGTCGAACGATCTGGAGGGGGATCCATGACCGTGTCCGCAACCGGCGCGACCACAGAAGCCGAAGTCCTGCGACCGCACGCGGAGGACGCGTTCGCGGACGAACTCGCGGCGCTCGCCGCGGTCGACGACCGGCCGCGGCCCGTCAACTGGCGGATGTCTCCCTGGGCTGTCGCCACCTACCTGCTCGGCGGCACGCTCTCCGACGGGACGGTCATCTCGCCGAAGTACGTAGGGCCGCGCCGCATCGTCGAGGTCGCCGTCACCACGCTCGCCACCGACCGTGCGCTGCTGCTCCTGGGCGTCCCGGGCACCGCGAAGACCTGGGTCTCCGAGCATCTGGCCGCGGCCGTCAGCGGCGACTCCACCCTCCTCGTGCAAGGCACCGCCGGCACGCCGGAGGAGGCCGTCCGCTACGGCTGGAACTACGCCCAGCTGCTCGCGCACGGCCCCAGCAGGGACGCTCTGGTGCCCAGCCCGGTCATGCGTGCCATGTCCGACGGCATGACGGCACGCGTCGAGGAGCTGACCCGCATCCCGGCCGACGTGCAGGACACCCTCATCACGATCCTGTCCGAGAAGACCCTGCCGATACCGGAGTTGGGGCAGGAGGTGCAGGCAGTCCGCGGCTTCAACCTCATCGCCACCGCCAACGACCGCGACCGCGGGGTCAACGACCTGTCCAGCGCGCTGCGTCGGCGCTTCAACACTGTGGTGCTGCCGCTGCCGGCGACGCCGGAGGCAGAGGTCGACATCGTGTCGCGGCGCGTCGACCAGCTCGGGCGCTCGCTCGACCTCCCGGCCGTGCCGGAGGGCCTGCAGGAGATCCGCCGGGTCGTCACGGTCTTCCGCGAGCTGCGGGACGGGGTGTCCACCGACGGCCGTACGAAGATCAAGTCGCCGTCCGGGACGCTGTCGACGGCGGAGGCGATCTCCGTCGTGACCAACGGGCTGGCGCTCGCCGCGCACTTCGGTGACGGCGTTCTGCGGCCGGCGGACGTGGCGGCGGGCATTCTCGGCGCGGTCGTGCGCGATCCGGCGGCGGACCGCGTCGTCTGGCAGGAGTACCTGGAGACGGTCGTGCGTGAGCGGGAGGGCTGGAAGGACTTCTACCGCGCCTGCCGTGAGGTGAGCGCATGACGAGCCCGCTCCTGCTCGGTGTCCGCCACCACGGGCCGGGCTCGGCACGGGCGGTGCGGGCAGCGCTGGAGGCGGCCCGGCCCGCGGCCGTACTGATCGAGGGGCCGCCGGAGGGCGACGCCCTGCTGACGCTGGCCGCCGACGCGCAGATGCGCCCGCCGGTCGCGCTCCTCGCCCATGCGGTGGACGACCCGGGCAGGGCGGCGTTCTGGCCGCTGGCCGAGTTCTCCCCCGAGTGGGTCGCCATCCGCTGGGCGCTGGACCATGGCGCCGCGGTGCGCTTCATCGACCTTCCCGCGGCTCATTCCCTGGCGCTCACCGAGGAGACGGACCCCGAGCCGGAGGGCGCCGACGACGAGGCGCGCGACGTGCGGGTCGATCCCATCGGCGTGCTCGCGCAGACCGCCGGATACGACGACCCTGAGCGGTGGTGGGAGGACGTCGTCGAACTGCGCGGCAGCAACCCCGCACCGAGCACGGCGGCATCGCCGCGGACCCTGAGCGGGGTGTCCTCCGACGGCTCGTCGTCGGCGGTCCCGGGCCGCCCGACGGCCGCCAGGAGCGGTCCGGCCCGGCCGGGCGACCCCGGCGCCGAGGTGGCGGGCGATCCCGATCCGTTCGCCCCGTTCCTCGCGCTGGGGGAGGCCATGGCCGCACTCCGGGAGACGTACGGACACGGCGGGCACGACCGGGACCTCGTCCGCGAGGCGCACATGCGGCTCCGACTGCGCGCCGCCGTGAAGGAGTTCGGCGACGGCGTCGCCGTCGTCTGCGGTGCGTGGCACGTCCCGGCGCTCGAGGCGAGGACGACCGTCGCCGCGGACAAGGCGCTCCTGAAGGGACTGCCGAGAGTCAAGACGGAGATGACCTGGGTGCCCTGGACCCACCGACGGCTGGCCCGCCGTTCCGGGTACGGCGCCGGCATCGACTCGCCAGGCTGGTACGCGCATCTCTTCGGCGCGCCCGAACGGCCCGTCGAGCGCTGGATGACCAAGGTCGCGGGCCTGTTCCGGGACGAGGACCGGATGGTGTCGTCCGCCCATGTCATCGAAGCGGTCCGGCTCGCCGAGACGCTGGCGGCCATGCGCGGACGGCCGCTGGCCGGGCTGACCGAGACCGTCGACGCCATTCGCGCCGTGATGTGCGACGGCTCCGACGTGCCGCTCGGCCTGGTGCGGGACCGGCTCGTCATCGGGGATGTCCTCGGCGAGGTGCCCGACGCGGCGCCCGCGGTGCCGCTCCAGCGGGACCTGACCCGGCAGCAGCGCAGCCTGCGGCTCAAGCCGGAGGCCCTCGAGCGCGAGCTGGAGCTCGATCTGCGCAAGGAGACCGACGCCGCCAAGAGCAGACTGCTGCACCGGCTGCGGCTGCTCGCCGTCGGCTGGGGCGAGCCCGTCGGCGGGCGGGGGAGCACCGGCACGTTCCGCGAGAGCTGGCGGCTGCGCTGGGAGCCCGAATTGTTCGTGAAGGTCGCGGAGGCCGGTGTCTGGGGGACCACGGTGATCTCGGCCGCCACCGCGAAGGCGCAGTCGCAGGCCGTCTCCGCGACGGCGCTGGGGCAGGTGACCGGGCTGGCCGAGCAGTGCCTCCTGGCCGAACTGCCCGAGGCGCTCCCGGTCGTCATGAGAGCCCTCGCCGACCGTGCCGCCCTCGACGCCGATGTGAGCCACCTGGCCCAGGCCTTCCCGGCGCTCGCCCGTTCGCTGCGGTACGGCGACGTACGGGCCACGGACACGGCCGCGCTCGCCGAGGTCGCCGTCGGGCTCGCCGAGCGGATCTGCGTCGGCCTGCCACCCGCCTGCGTCGGACTCGACGCGGACGGCGCGGCGGAGATGCGCGGTCATCTCGACGGCGTGCACAGCGCCGTTGGGCTGCTGCCGGATCCCGAAGGCGTGGCCGAGCGCTGGAGATCCGTCCTGCACAAGCTCGCCGGCCGCGACTCCGTTCCGGGTGTGATCCGCGGCCGGGCGGCACGGTTGCTGCTGGACGAAGGATGGCTCGGGGAGGAAGAGGCCGCGCGGCTGATGGCGCTCGCCCTTTCCCCGGGGGCGGAGCCGTCGGACGCGGCCGCCTGGATCGAGGGTTTCGTCGGCGGTGCGTCCGGCGGTGGACTGCTGCTGGTCCACGACGAGCGCCTGCTGGGCCTGGTCGACTCCTGGCTGACCGGTGTGCCGGCGGGGGCGTTCACGGACGTGCTGCCACTGCTGCGCCGTACGTTCTCGGCCTACGAGCCCGGTGTCCGCCGCACGCTGGGCGAACTCGTCCGCCGCGGCCCCGGTGCGGGTGGTGGAGCGGCCCCGGCCGACACCGCGGTGCCCGGCTTCGGGCCGGATCTCGACACCGCGCGCGCCGATGCGGTCCTTCCCGTGCTGCGGCTGCTGCTCGGTATCGACGACAACGACCTGACGGGGGTGGCCCGATGACGCAGGGCGGTAGTGACGAGAGGCTGCGGAGGTGGCGGCTGGTGCTGGGCGGCGAGTCGGGTGCCGACGGCACCGACTGCGCGCTCTCCGGTGCGGACGCGGCGATGGACGGTGCGCTCACCTCGCTCTACGGCTCCCGCTCCGGCGCGGGAAACCGCGGTGGCGGCAGGTCGGCGGGGCTCGGTGCGTCCGCCCCGTCCGTCGCCCGCTGGCTGGGTGACATCCGCACGTACTTCCCCAGTTCCGTCGTGCAGGTCATGCAGCGCGACGCGATGGAGCGGCTCGGGCTCTCCGCGCTGCTGCTGGAGCCCGAGATGCTGGAGGCCGTGGAGGCGGACGTCCACCTCGTGGGCACCTTGCTCTCGCTCAACAAGGCCATGCCGGAGACGACGAAGGAGACGGCGCGTGCCGTCGTGCGCAAGGTGGTCGACGACCTGGAGAAGAGGCTCGCCACCCGCACTCGCTCCACGCTGACCGGGGCGCTCGACCGCTCGGCGAGGATCAGCAGGCCCCGCCACCGGGACATCAACTGGGACCGCACGATCCGGGCGAACCTCAAGAACTACCTGCCCGTTCCCGGCAAGGACGGCGTCTTCACCGTCGTCCCGGAGCGGCTCGTCGGATACGGGCGGGCGTCGCAGGCGGTGAAGAAGGAGGTTGTGCTCTGCATCGACCAGTCGGGCTCGATGGCCGCCTCCGTCGTCTACGCGTCGGTGTTCGGCGCTGTCCTCGCCTCGATGCGCTCCATCGCCACCCGGCTCGTCGTCTTCGACACGGCGGTCGTCGACCTGACCGACCAGCTCGACGACCCCGTGGACGTCCTCTTCGGCACCCAGCTCGGCGGCGGGACCGACATCAACAGGGCGCTCGCGTACTGCCAGTCGCAGATCAGCCGGCCCGCGGACACCGTTGTCGTGCTGATCAGCGATCTGTACGAGGGCGGCATTCGCGACGAGATGCTCAAGCGGGTCGCGGCGATGAAGGCGTCCGGCGTGCAGTTCGTCACTCTGCTCGCACTGTCCGACGAGGGTGCCCCGGCATACGACCGTGAGCACGCGGCAGCCCTCGCGGCCCTCGGAGCACCGGCGTTCGCCTGTACGCCGGACCTCTTCCCCGATGTCATGGCGGCGGCCATCGAGAAGCGGCCTCTGCCGATACCGGACACGACCACACCGGACATCACCGCACCGGACATGGTCATACCGGATATGGCGGCCCATCAGTCACAGGCCATGACAAGGTGACTCATCGGTAACAGTGGATTTGCGTCGCCCCGGGAGGCTCGTGCGAGCATCGTCCCGCCCCGACCGAAAGAGAGCTCCTCCACTGTGGCTGCCGCAGCGCTTCGCCCCGCTGCCGTCCTGAGCGCGCTGCGCCGGACGGCGCCCGGGCCACGGGTGCTGCACGTGCTGCTCTTCGTCGGGGGATTGCTGGCGCTCGGTCTTCTCCTCGGTGCCCCGGCGCATGCGGCCGAATCGCCGGCCGACGCGACCACGAACGTCCGTGCCGCAGTCCCGTCCCAGAGCGTCGCCCACGCGTCACCGACGACCGGGCGGAGCACCGTCGCCGCCGGTGCCAAGGCGGGCGCGACCGGCACGACGGGCGCGACGGACACGACGGGCACGGCGGCAGGTTCGTCCGCGGACCCTGCTTCTCCCACCGCGCCCGCTTCTCCCGCCGATCGGTGGGATGCGGCCGCCAAGGAGTTCGCCGAGCAGCCGGTCGTCCGCGAAGTGCGGCGCGCCGCCGCCGGTTCCGTACGGCTCGTCGAGGCGACCGGTGCCGCGCGTGCCGTACCGGCCGGGGACTCGCTCCGCGAGATGAGCCTTCCGGTCACCGACAGCGCGATGCGGCTCGTCGGTTCCCTGCTGGGCGTCCTCACCGGCCCGCTTCCACAGGGAGATCTGCCGGGCACCGGTGGCATCGGCGCCGTTCCGGACGGGCTGACGGTGACGCAGCCCGCGTCGCAGGACGCCGTGTACGGCGCCGTACCCGCCGGCCCTGGATCCGTTGTCGGCGGTACGGGCCGGGCGGCACCGGACCAGTCCGGTGCCGTCGCCGGTCGGCCTGGCGCTCACCCTGACGGCGAGCAGGACGCCCGAGTCGGTGGTTCTCGGCTCGAGTCCGTACAGGCACCGGCGCGCGCTCCCGCTCCGGGGCCGTTCGACCCGTGCCGCTCCCTTCACGGCGTCGTACCGCACTCGGGCGAGACCCACTCGCCTCGTGCGGGCGACCAGCAGGCGGCGACGCCCGCACACGGATCGCCCGACGCCTTCGCGTCCGGTCCCGTGTGCCCGGCGGCGGAGCCGCCGACGCGCGACAGGCCGCGCGACGTTCTCGAATTCCCCGGCTAGGGCAGGCCTCCCCCCGCCTCAGGACCTGCCACGCGGGGGTGGGCAGGTCTGCCCGCCACTCCGGAGCCCTCACCCCCTCCGGACCGCCGAACGAATTCGAAGGAACCACCAAGCATGCACAAGAACATCCGTCGTTCCATAGCCGTCGCCGCCACGGCCACCGGTATGTGGGCCCTCGGTACCGCAGCGGCCTCCGCCGACGAGCTGCCCGCCTCCCTGCCGCTGTCCACGCCGGACCAGGCGGCAGAGGCGTCCGACGCCGTCGAGACGCTCGCCGACGCCGACACGGTCGCCGACAAGGCCGTCGCCGACGCCGAGCCGGCGAACCGGCTGCCCTACGGTGGCGCTCGGGACGCCGTGTCCGACGTGACGTCCGAGGCCAAGGAGCAGGCCGGTGAGTACGTCAAGGACCAGGCCGGTCAGTACGTCAAGGACCAGGCCCGTCAGTACGTCGAGGGCGCGCTCCCCTCGTACGAGGCGCCGTCCGTCCCCGAGGCCGGGCTGCCGCGCGTGCAGGCCCCGGCGGTCGAGACCCCGGCGGTCGACGCCGACATCGACTACCTCTTCGGTCCGTTGTCCGCCTTCGCCCACGAGCTGCACCAGGCCCCGGAGCAGGTCGAGGCCGGCGCGCACTCCGCGGTCGCCGCTTCCGGTCCGATCGTGGACGAGACCTCCGCGGCCGTCCTGCCGCCCGTCGTCGGCACCGCCGTCGCCGGCGTTCAGCCGGTCGCGACTCAGGCCGTCGGTGACGCCGGTGCTCTCGTGCAGGGCGTCGTCTCCGAGGCGCAGCCGTTCGCCGGCGGGGTCATCGGTCAGGTGCAGCCGTTCGCGGGCGGTGTCGTCGGCGAGGTCCAGCCGTTCGCCGGCGACGTGGTGGGCCAGGTGCAGCCGCTCGCCGGTGGTGTGGTCTCCGAGGTGCAGCCGTTCGCGGGCGGTGTCGTCGGCGAGGTCCACCCGTTCGCGGCCGGTGTGGCCGCCGAGGTGCAGCCCGTGGTCGACACCGTGGTCGCGCACGTCCGGCCGGTCGCCCAGGGTGTCGGTTCGGCCGCGACCGGCCTGGCCTACGGCGTGACCGGCCAGGTCGACCCGTTCGCCGCCGGCGTGGTGTCCGAGGTCGACCCGTTCGCCGCCGGTGTGGTGTCCGAGGTGGACCCGTTCGCCGCCGGTGTGGTGTCCGAGGTCCGGCCTTTCGCGGAGGGTATTGCGACGAACGTCACGGGTGACACCGTTCCGCTCGCCGGCAACGCCGTCGCCGGTGCGCGTGGCGTCGTCTCCGACGTGACGCCGAGCTACCTCCCGTACGGCATCTGAGCAGCGGCCCGGTCAGGCGCCGCCAGGGCGGCTGACCAGGCATCGAGCACCAAGAAGGGGCGTCCCGTCGACCCCGTGGGGCGTCTCGCCCAACGGGGCCGGGGCGCCCCGCCCGTCCCTGCGCCCCTACCCACCGCACCCGCTCTGTGACCGTAATCACCGCTCAGGTGTGATCTGCGATTTAGGGGCGCACGTCCGGCGGGGATAACCTGCCAGGCGGACATGCCGCGCCCACGGACACCGTGTGTGCCTCCCTAGTGACAAGAGCAGTCACGTTGCCCTTCGCGGCACGCCCACGCAGACAACGAACCGCGATCATCAGAAAAGGGACGGACGCGCGTGGACCTGTTCGAGTACCAGGCGAGGGATCTCTTCGCCAAGCACGGTGTACCGGTGCTGGCCGGTGAAGTCATCGACACGCCTGAGGCGGCGCGCGAAGCCACCGAGCGGCTGGGCGGCAAGTCGGTCGTCAAGGCGCAGGTGAAGGTCGGCGGCCGCGGCAAGGCCGGCGGCGTGAAGCTGGCCGCCACTCCGGACGAGGCCGTCGCCCGCGCGACGGACATCCTCGGGATGGACATCAAGGGCCACACGGTCAACAAGGTGATGATCGCGGAGACCGCTCCGGAGATCGCCGAGGAGTACTACGTCTCGTACCTCCTCGACCGCACCAACCGCACCTTCCTGGCCATGGCCTCGGTCGAGGGCGGCATGGACATCGAGGAGGTCGCGGCCACCAAGCCCGAGGCCCTCGCGAAGGTCCCGGTCGACGCCAACGAGGGTGTCACCAAGGAGAAGGCCGCCGAGATCGTCGCCCAGGCGAAGTTCCCGGCGGAGGTCGCCGACCAGGTCGCCGACATCCTGGTGACCCTGTGGAAGACCTTCATCGCCGAGGATGCGCTCCTCGTCGAGGTCAACCCGCTGGCCAAGGTCGCCGACGGGCGTGTCATCGCGCTCGACGGCAAGGTGTCTCTCGACGAGAACGCCGACTTCCGTCAGCCGGAGCACGAGGCCCTCGAGGACAAGGCCGCAGCCAACCCGCTCGAGGCTGCCGCCAAGGCCAAGAACCTCAACTACGTCAAGCTCGACGGCGAGGTCGGCATCATCGGCAACGGCGCGGGTCTGGTCATGTCGACCCTCGACGTCGTCGCCTACGCCGGTGAGGCGCACGGCGGCGTGAAGCCCGCCAACTTCCTCGACATCGGTGGCGGCGCGTCCGCCCAGGTGATGGCGAACGGCCTCGAGATCATCCTCGGTGACGAGGACGTCAAGTCCGTCTTCGTCAACGTCTTCGGCGGCATCACCGCCTGCGACGAGGTCGCCAACGGCATCGTCCAGGCCCTGGCCCTGCTCGCCGAGAAGGGCGAAGAGGTCACCAAGCCGCTGGTCGTCCGCCTCGACGGCAACAACGCGGAGCTGGGTCGCAAGATTCTCTCCGACGCCAACCACCCGCTGGTGCAGCGTGTGGACACCATGGACGGAGCGGCCGACAAGGCCGCCGAGCTCGCCGCTGCTGCGAAGTAAGGGAAGAGGGATCGTAGAACCATGGCTATCTTCCTGAACAAGGACAGCAAGGTCATCGTCCAGGGCATGACCGGTGCCACGGGCATGAAGCACACCAAGCTCATGCTGGGCGACGGCACCAACATCGTCGGCGGCGTGAACCCGCGCAAGGCCGGCACGTCCGTCGACTTCGACGGCACCGAGGTCCCGGTCTTCGGCACCGTCGCCGAGGCGATGGAGAAGACGGGCGCCAACGTCTCCGTCCTCTTCGTGCCGCCGGCCTTCGCCAAGGCCGCCGTGGTCGAGGCCATCGACGCCGAGATCCCGCTCGCCGTCGTGATCACCGAGGGCATCGCCGTCCACGACTCCGCCGCCTTCTGGGCGTACGCCACGTCCAAGGGCAACAAGACCCGGATCATCGGCCCGAACTGCCCCGGCCTCATCACGCCGGGCCAGTCCAACGCCGGCATCATCCCGGGCGACATCACCAAGCCCGGCCGCATCGGTCTCGTGTCGAAGTCCGGCACGCTGACCTACCAGATGATGTACGAGCTTCGTGACATCGGCTTCTCCTCCGCCGTCGGCATCGGTGGCGACCCGGTCATCGGCACGACGCACATCGACGCCCTCGCGGCGTTCGAGGCGGACCCCGACACCGATCTGATCGTCATGATCGGCGAGATCGGCGGCGACGCCGAGGAGCGGGCGGCCGACTTCATCAAGGCCAACGTCACCAAGCCGGTCGTCGGCTACGTCGCGGGCTTCACCGCGCCCGAGGGCAAGACCATGGGCCACGCCGGCGCCATCGTCTCCGGCTCCTCCGGCACCGCCCAGGCGAAGAAGGAGGCCCTCGAGGCCGCAGGCGTCAAGGTCGGCAAGACGCCGACCGAGACGGCCAAGCTGGCGCGAGCCATTCTCGCCGGCTGATCCTCGCCGACCGTTCCTCGCGCGGTACGCGTGAGGGACGCAGTACGCGTGTGGGCCCGCTCCCGGGTGACCGGGGCGGGCCCACACGCGTATCCGCGCGCGGCGGATCACCGCGCTCAACGCAGCAGCGGTACGAGATGCTCGGGCCTGCCGGCCGTCTTCGCACGCAGCTTGTCCTGCAGCTGCTTGACCTTGGGCGTGAGCACCGGTGGGCCGTGCTGCGGTCCCGGCACGTCCTCGACCCGCTGGGCCGGGGACATCGGGGGATCGTACTGCCGGGGCGCCGTGACGAGCGTGAACGCGGTCGCCGCCACGATGAGTGCGGTCGCCGTCACGACCGACCTCGTCCACAGCCCGGCCCGGCGCTCGCAGCTGTCGCGCACCGCGTGCGCCGGTGTCATGACGGGGACGGGTTCGTTGCTCGTGATCTCCCACAGCCGGTTCTGCAGCACGCCCGCGTCGGCCAGTTCGGGGAGCCGCTCGGCCACGGCCTCGCGCGCGTGCAGGAGGCGGTTGGCGGTGGCCGGGGTACTCGCCTCCGTCTCCGCGGCGGTCTCGGGCAGGTCCAGACCGAGGCCGTCGTAGAGCAGCAGCGTCCGGCGGTACGCAGGGGGGAGTTCCTGCAACGCCTCGAGCACGCCGCGCCGGGACGGCTCTTCGGGCGGTTCGTCGGGGTACCGGTGGACGGCCCGCAGCCGCATCCACGGGGACATGGCGCAGTCGTACGCGACGGCCCGCACCCAGCCGGCCGGATCCCGGTCCACGGCAACCTCCGGCCAGCGCTCCCAGGCGATGTGGAAGGCGCGCTCCACCGCCTCCTGGGAGAGCAGGCGGCGGCCGGTCAGCAGGTATGTCTGGCGTACGAGACCGGGAGCCGTGCGCGCGTACAGCTCGTCGAAGGCCTCCTCCGCGGTCGTCACGGGCGGGGCCGGGGCCGCGGCCGGCGGGCGGGGCGGCGGTTCCCCGTGCGGGGTGGCCGACGGCTTGGGGCGCGGCACCAGGGGCGGCGCGGGTTCCGGGCGCTGGGCGTCGAGCGAGGCGAGCAGCCGTGCGTACGCCTCGCGCTTGCGTCCTCTGGGGTTCGCGCGGCCCGTCTCCCAGGACCGGAGCGTCGCACGGGTGACCCCGATCGTCGTCGCGACCTCGGCCTCGGTCAGGGACAGGGCCTCCCGGAGCCTGCGCCGTTCCGCGGGGGGCGGCAGGGGGGCGCCGGACGTGGAGCGTGTGGTGCTTTCTCTCATGAAGGGCTCCATGCGGCACTGCAATGGGCGAAAAAACACATAAACGTATCTTGTGCGACACATCGGCCATTGCCCCGTTACGTGGATAAAGCGCGTGTCGTTGGCAGCATGGCCGCGTGACCCAAGTGACCGAACAGAGCCCCCCGATGCCGAAAGCCGAGGTCGCCGTGCAGGGCGGCACGTCGGTCGCGCTGGTCGCGTCCTTCGTGCGCGGCGCGACGGCGGCAGGGCTCGGGCTCGGCCTGATCAGCGTGTTCGTCATGGTGATGTGGATCAGCTCACCCTTCCCGGACAGCGGCCCCGCCGACGCGCTGCACGTGGCGGCGGCGCTGTGGCTGCTCGCACACGGCACGGAACTCGTACGGGCGGACACGCTGTCCGGCGTTCCCGCGCCGATGGGGGTCGTGCCGCTGCTCTTCGTCGCCCTGCCCGCGTGGCTCGCGCACCGGGCGGCCCGCGACGCCCTGGAACCCGACGAGGGCAGGCCGAGGCCCTCGGCGTGGGGCGCGCCCACCATGGTGACCAGCGGCTACGTGATGGTTGGCGCGCCCGTCGTGCTCTATGCCGCCGGTGGGTCCTTCGCCGCGGATCCGCTGAGCGCCCTGCTTCATCTGCCGCTGGTGACGCTCGTGGCGGCGGGGTTCGGGTCCTGGACCGCGAGCGGCCGGCCGCTCGGCCCGCTCCCCGAGTGGGTGCCGCAGTGGCTGCGGGTCGCCCTCGCCCGCACACGGGCGCACGTCGCCCTCCGGTCCGCCGCCGCCGGGGCGCTGGCGCTGCTCGCCGGCGGTGCGGTACTCGTGATCGTCTCCTCGGTCTGGCACGGGAAGGCGGTCCAGGAGTCGTTCCTGGGGCTCTCGGGGGAGTGGTCGGGACAGGCGGCGCTCGTGCTGCTGACGCTGGCTCTCGTGCCGAACGCCGCGGTGTGGGGCGCGACTTACGGGCTCGGCCCCGGCTTCGCCGTCGGTACGGGCGCGACGGCCACGCCGCTCGCTCTGGCCGGGTCGCCCGCGCTGCCCGATTTCCCCCTGCTGGCAGCGGTGCCGGCGCAGGGGCCGGGCACGCCACTGCACTGGGCGGCGATGGCGGTCCCGGTCGCCGCGGCCGCGGTGATCGCGTGGTTCACGGTGGGGACGGCGGCACCGCGGTACGGGGAGCGCGAGACGGCTTGGCGCCCCGGCGGGACCGCGCTCGCCGCGCTGCTCGGCTCGGTCGGCTGCGGGATGGTCGTGGCCGTGCTGGCCGCGGCTTCCGGGGGGCCGCTGGGCACCGGGCGCCTCGCCGAATTCGGGCCGGTGTGGTGGCTCGCGGGCCCGGCGGCACTGGTCTGGACGGCCGTTCTGGGGGTTCCGCTGGCCTTGGTCTTGCGGGCTTGGCGGCTGAGGTCGGGCCAGGGGTGGTGGCGCGGACTGCTGCGGCGCGACCGCACGGCGGGGGAGGGGGCCGGGGCGGCTGCGGCAGTGACCGTGGACGAGTCCGGGCAGCCGACGGGCCAGGACCTCGACGCGGAGGACGAGTTCGAACCGTACGACTTCCGGCCGTTGGACACCTGGCCCGAACCCGGGCCCGGCGAGACCCGCTGGGCAGCGCTGAAGGAGCCCGCACCGAAGGAGTCCTCGCCGAAGGAGCCCTCGGTGGTCCTCGGGACGGACCTGCCGCCGACGCCGGTGCCGACGCCGGAGGACGCCCCGGCGCAGCCGGACGCGCCCGCGCCGGAAGGGGCCGCGTCGGACGTGCCCGCGCCGGAAGGGGCCGCTGAGAAACCGGACGAGCCGTCGCCCGCCGACGTACCCGCCCCTCCCTGACGTCCGCACGCGCGAACGCCCCCGCATGGCCGGACGGGCCCGTCCCCGCTTCCCGGGACGCCCCCACGGCCGCGCCTCCGGCCGCATCCGCACCTCCGGCCGCATCCGCACCTCCGGACGCACCCGCAGACCCGGACGTGCCCCCGGCGCCCGAGGCGCCCCCGGCGGATGCGAAGTCCTGACGCCGCCGGGGGCAGCCCCGGAACCACGTGACGCCGCGACGGACCGGAGTCCGTCGCGGCGTCACGTGGTTCCGCGATGCGGGGTGCTACTCCTTGACGCCCAGAATGCCGCGCAGCGGCTTCGGGAGTTCCTCGTTGCAGGCCAGCTGGCCCGACTTCGTCAGGGCGTCGTTCACGCAGGTGTAGTAGTCGCGGTAGACCAGTTGCGCCGTGAACGAGGCCGCCACGATCAGCAGGGCGATGCTCGCCATCACCAGTCCGCTCACGGCCGAGGTGATCTGCGGCTTGCCGCCCGACGTGGTGGCGGAAGCGGGGGCGTGCGGCGGCGGGGGCGGAGCGTTCGGCGGGGTGCCGCCCGTCGTCAGGGCGTCGGCGGACACCCGGCGCTGGGGCTTGGCCCGCAGGGAGCTGATGCTCCAGTACAGCGCGAGCGCGCCCAGCAGCAGAGCGATCTCGGCGAAGTCGAAGACCGCGAAGAAGAACGCCCACATGCCCGACAGCAGGGCGTACCGCGCTCGCCGCTGGGCCGGGTCCGTCGGGTCCCAGCGCATGCCCCCGGGGCCGCCGGACTGCCCGCCCGAGCCACCGTTCCCGTCAGATCCGGGGCGGCCGCCGAAGCCGCCCGAGGAGCGGCCGGGCTGGCGGCTGCTCCACTGGCTGCCCCGGTTGGAGCCCGAGCCGGAGCTGCCCCCGTCGGATGAGTCCGGTGAGTCCGGTGAGCCGGAGTCTTTCGAGTTCGAGGACGAGTCGTCGCTCTGCGACGGGTGGCGTGGCTGCCACGGCTGGTCCGGCCTGCCCTCCGGCGGCGGCGCGAAGGGGTTGTTGTCGTCCGTGGACTGGCGCTCCCGCGGCAACAGGAGGTCCGTACGGCGGCGTCGGTCCGGCATCTGGTGAACGTCTTCCCCTCGTCATGCCCGTGATCGGGCCCGTCTGGCGCGGGCTCTGCCCCCAGACGCTACCTTCCGGCCACGCCCCCGTCCCGTGGGGGCCGTTCTGTGTGCCGGTATCGTTGCTGACGGTCGACCCCTTCGTAGAGTTCCCCGTATCCGGGGATGCGACTCGTTCGTACGACCGCACAAAGTCGCACCGTATGCCGCACCGTAACGCGAAAAGAGTCTCTCTGTGGCTGCCGCCCGCCTCGTCGTCCTGGTCTCCGGGTCAGGGACGAATCTTCAGGCCCTTCTCGACGCGATCGCCGCCGACCCGGACGGATTCGGAGCGCAGATCGTCGCCGTGGGCGCGGACAGGGCGGGCATCGCCGGTCTCGAGCGCGCGGAGCGCGCGGGCGTGCCGACCTTCGTCTGCCGGGTGAAGGATTTCGCCACCCGCGACGAGTGGGATGCGGCGCTCGCCGAGGCCACTGCCGCGTACGAGCCGGACCTCGTCGTGTCGGCCGGTTTCATGAAGATCGTGGGGAAGGAGTTCCTCGCGCGCTTCGGAGGGCGGTTCGTGAACACACATCCCGCCCTGCTGCCCAGCTTCCCCGGAGCCCACGGCGTGCGCGACGCACTCGCGCACGGCGTCAGGGTCACCGGGTGCACCGTCCACTTCGTCGACGACGGCGTCGACACCGGGCCGATCATCGCCCAGGGCGTGGTCGAGGTCCGGGACGAGGACTACGCAGACGGTGGCGACGCTCTTCATGAGCGCATCAAGGAAGTCGAGCGAAGGCTGCTCGTCGATGTCGTGGGGCGTCTGGCCCGTAACGGCTACCGCATTGAGGGACGAAAGGTAATTATCCCGTGACCGCCGAATCCATGAAGCGGCCCATCCGTCGCGCGCTGGTCAGCGTCTACGACAAGACGGGGCTCGAGAACCTCGCCCGCGGCCTGCACGAGGCGGGCGTCGAACTCGTCTCGACCGGCTCCACGGCCTCGAAGATCGCCGCCGCCGGTGTGCCGGTGACCAAGGTCGAGGAGCTGACCGGCTTCCCGGAGTGCCTGGACGGCCGGGTCAAGACGCTGCACCCGCGCGTGCACGCCGGCATCCTCGCCGACCTGCGTCTGGAGGATCACCGCAGCCAGCTCGCCGAGCTCGGCGTCGAGCCCTTCCAGCTGGTGATCGTGAACCTGTACCCGTTCAAGGAGACGGTCGCCTCCGGCGCCGGTCCGGACGAGTGCGTCGAGCAGATCGACATCGGCGGGCCCTCCATGGTCCGCGCCGCAGCCAAGAACCACCCCTCGGTCGCGGTCGTCACCAGCCCGGCCCGCTACTCGGACGTCCTGTCCGCGGTCAACGACGGCGGCTTCGACCTGGCGGCACGCAAGCGGCTCGCGGCGGAGGCGTTCCAGCACACCGCCGCCTACGACGTCGCCGTGGCCTCCTGGTTCGCCTCGTCCTACGCCCCCGCCGACGAGTCGGAGTTCCCGGACTTCCTCGGTGCCACGTGGGAGCGCGAGAACGTGCTGCGCTACGGCGAGAACCCGCACCAGGCCGCCGCGCTCTACACCTCCGGCAGCGGCGGCCTGGCGCAGGCCGAGCAGCTGCACGGCAAGGAGATGTCGTACAACAACTACACGGACACCGACGCCGCGCGTCGGGCCGCGTACGACCACTCCGAGCCGTGCGTCGCGATCATCAAGCACGCCAACCCGTGCGGCATCGCGGTGGGTGCGGACGTCGCGGAGGCGCACCGCAGGGCGCACGCCTGCGACCCGCTGTCCGCGTTCGGCGGTGTGATCGCGGTCAACCGCCCGGTGTCCGTGGCGATGGCCGAGCAGGTCGCCGAGATCTTCACCGAGGTGATCGTCGCGCCCGGCTACGAGGAGGGCGCGGTCGAGGTCCTGGCCAAGAAGAAGAACATCCGGGTGCTGCGCGCCGAGGGCGCCCCCGCGAACCCGGTCGAGATCAAGCCCATCGACGGCGGCGCGCTTCTCCAGGTGACCGACCGTCTGCAGGCCGACGGCGACGACCCGGCGAACTGGACGCTGGCGACCGGCGAGGCACTCTCCGTCGAGGAGCTCGCCGAGCTGGCCTTCGCATGGCGGGCCTGCCGCGCTGTGAAGTCCAACGCGATCCTGCTCGCCAAGGACGGCGCCTCCGTGGGTGTCGGCATGGGGCAGGTCAACCGCGTCGACTCCGCGAAGCTCGCGGTCGAGCGGGCCGGCGAGGAGCGGGCGCGCGGCGCGTACGCCGCGTCGGACGCGTTCTTCCCGTTCCCGGACGGGCTGGAGATCCTGACCGCGGCGGGCGTCAAGGCCGTGGTGCAGCCGGGCGGTTCGGTCCGCGACGAGCTGGTCGTGGAGGCCGCGAAGAAGGCCGGCGTGACGATGTACTTCACGGGGACGCGCCACTTCTTCCACTGAGCGTGAGCACTGAGCGCGCGAAGACGGCCCGCCGGTCGCAAGCCGGCGGGCCGTCCGTTCCCCTCCCCAGGTGGAGTCAGCGCCGGGGTAGGGAGAGGGAGGGCCCAAGAGCACGGCTTTCCGCCGGTGCGGCACGAGACCGGCCGAGAAAGACCGAAGGCCGTGATCCCGTCGGGAGTCACGGCCTTCGGAGCGCCACGAGGTCAGTGACGCGGTCGCTTGAACCAGTCTGCGGTCGCGCTCTTGGACGCGAACACGATCAGCAGGATCGCCACGATCAGCGTGATCAGGCCGATCGGGATGGTGAAGATGCCGCTGATGATGGCGAAGGCGCCGTAGACGATCGAGCAGACGCGGACGCCGTTGGCGCCGTTGGCGTACTTCAGCGCGAGGACCAGGCCCAGCGCGGCGAAGACGAGGGAGAGCACCAGGAGGAACCCGAGCACCCCCTTGCCGAGGTCGGCGAAGGCTTCGCTCTCGGTGCCGTTCAGGTCGGCCGCGGCCTTGTCGAACTCCGAGATCGTGTAGCCGTAGAGAGCGGCGACAGCGAGCTGGCAGGCGACGATGACGAAGAGGAAGATACGGGCGGCCTTGGTGATGCCGGGCATCTCGGTCGGACCGGCCGGGTAACCGCCGCCGTAGGGCTGCTGGACCGGCGGTGCCTGGGGGTAGCCGTAGCCGGGCTGCTGGCCCTGCTGCTGGCCGTAGGGGTTGTTCGGGTCGCCGAAGCTCATGGCGGGTTTCCTCCGTTGAAAGTGCGGGGACGACGCGGTCGGAGCGGAGGAACTGCACGACTGTCGATCTCTAGTTGCCCCCCGGCACTGCCCGCGGCACTGCGCGGTTCATCGTCGTATCTGCGTCGACTTTTTGTCCAGTCGGTATACGCAGGTGTTGTGCAAGTGCAACCTGTTGTGCTTGCGGGGCTCCGCCGAGGCGATGCCCGCCCCGTGGGCCGGATTGGAACGAGGGAGGGTTCATCCGCGAGGATGGGCGCATGACTGCCCAGATTCTCGATGGCAAGGCCACCGCAGCTGCGATCAAGTCCGATCTGACCGCCCGCGTGGCGGCCCTCAAGGGGCGGGGTGTCACCCCCGGGCTCGGGACCCTTCTCGTCGGAGACGACCCGGGAAGTCGCTGGTACGTCAACGGCAAGCACCGCGACTGCGCGCAGGTCGGCATCGCCTCGATCCAGCGCGAACTGCCCGACACCGCCACGCAGGAGGAGATCGAGGCGGTCGTGCGGGAGCTCAACGAGAACCCCGAGTGCACCGGCTACATCGTCCAACTCCCGCTTCCCAAGGGCATCGATGCAAACCGGGTGCTGGAGCTGATGGATCCGGCCAAGGACGCGGACGGGCTGCACCCGATGAGCCTCGGCAAGCTGGTGCTCGGCGTCGAGGGGCCGCTGCCGTGCACCCCGTACGGCATCGTCCAGCTGCTGCGCCACCATGGAGTGGAGATCAAGGGCGCGAACGTGGTGGTCGTCGGGCGGGGTATCACGATCGGGCGGCCGATGCCGCTTGTGCTCACCCGCAAGTCCGAGAACGCGACGGTCACGCAGTGCCACACCGGTACGCGCGACCTCTCCGCCCACCTCCGGCAGGCCGACATCATCGTCGCGGCGGCCGGCGTGCCGCACCTGATCCAGCCCGAGGACGTCAAGCCGGGCGCGGCCGTCCTCGACGTCGGCGTCAGCCGCGACGAGAACGGCAAGATCGTCGGCGACGTCCACCCCGGTGTCGCGGAGGTGGCCGGCTGGGTCGCGCCGAACCCGGGCGGCGTCGGCCCGATGACGCGGGCGCAGCTGCTGGTGAACGTGGTCGAGGCGGCCGAGCGCGCGGCTTCCGCCGAGTCCGCGGTCTGACGGGGGCCGGTCCGATGGACGTGCGCCCGAACGACGACGTGGCCCCGCAGGCCGCCGGGCCCGACGGCTCCGCCTCCGGCCCCTCGAAGGGCCCTTCGAGGGACTCCTCGAACGGTTCCTCGCCCGGCCCTGCCGCCGGCGACGACCGCGGGCAGGGTCCGGCGGACGTGAGCGGTGCGGAGCCGGCCGAGGGCGCCGGGACCGCGGACGCCGTCGACGGCTCCACGTCCGACAACCCCAAGGACGGCGAAGCCCTCGACGACTCCGACCCTTCCGAGGGCGAGGAGCTGCCGTCCGAGGAGGAGGTCCGGGCGTGGCTGAACGGCACTGACCCCGGCCCCGACGCGGGTTCCGGCGAAGAGGCGTCGGTGGACGGGCCGCAGGACGGCCCCGGGGGTGCGTCCGAGGATTCGGACGACGCCGCCCGCAGAGCGGGCTCAAGGCGCCCGCCGACCGTCACGCGTGACACCGCGCGGCCCGAGGGTGGCGGTCGGGCCGCGCCCAGGGACGCCCCGGCGCCCGCGCGGCAGTGGCCGCTGCTCACTGTCCTGACTCTGACCGGCATCGGCCTGCTGATCATCGGCACCGACGCCTTCGCGGACGCCTTCCGGGTCGGCACGATCCTGATCGGCGCCGGCCTGATCGTCGGAGCCGTGCTGCGGCGGGTCACGCCCTCCGTCGGCATGCTCGCCGTCCGCTCGCGTTTCACGGACATGATCACGTACGGGCTGCTGGGCACGATGATCGTTCTGCTCGCCCTGGTGGCGCAGCCGAAGCCGTGGCTCGACGTGCCGTTCCTCGAGGACGCCGTTCATTTCACGGTGCGCTGAGGCCTCTCGTCCGCATCGGGTCGAGGGTCTTTCTTTCAGGTCCGAACGAAGGGCCCTGGGTCCGAACGGGAGGTCCCGGGGCCGGTCCTGCGGCCGGGATCCGGAGTGTCGCCCTCTCTCGCGAGTAGCTTGATGTCGAGATGGCCCGTTTCCTCCCCTCGGGGGCGGCGGGCCGGTCGACGCGCGAGAGGGACGTTCACCCGATGGCCAAGATCAAGGTAGTCAACCCCGTCGTCGAACTCGACGGTGACGAGATGGCCCGCATCATCTGGCGGTTCATCAAGGAACAGCTGATCCTGCCGTACCTCGATGTCGAGTTGAAGTACTTCGACCTGGGCATCGAGCATCGCGATGCCACCGGCGACCAGGTGACCGTCGAGGCCGCCAACGCCATCGCGAAACACGGCGTTGGCGTCAAGTGCGCCACGATCACCCCCGACGAGGCGCGGGTCGAGGAGTTCAAACTCAAGGCGATGTACCGCTCGCCGAACGGCACGATCCGCCACATCCTCGGCGGCGTCATCTTCCGTGAGCCGATCATCATGTGGAACGTGCCCCGGCTGGTGCCGGGCTGGACGAAGCCGATCGTCGTCGGCCGCCACGCCTTCGGCGACCAGTACCGCGCCACCGACTTCAAGGTCCCCGGGCCGGGCACCCTGACGATGTCGTTCGCCCCGCAGGACGGCTCCGACCCGATCGAGGTCGAGGTGCACCGGTTCCCCGGCCCCGGCGTCGCGCTCGGCATGTACAACCACGACGACTCGATCCGCGACTTCGCGCGCGCCTCGTTCCGATACGGGCTCGGCCGTGGCTACCCGGTCTACATGTCCACGAAGAACACGATCCTCAAGAAGTACGACGGCCGGTTCAAGGACATCTTCCAGGAGGTCTTCGACGCCGAGTTCAAGGGGGAGTTCGACAGGGCCGGCCTGACCTACGAGCACCGTCTGATCGACGACATGGTGGCCGCCGCACTCAAGTGGGAGGGCGGCTATGTCTGGGCGTGCAAGAACTACGACGGCGACGTCCAGTCGGACATCGTCGCGCAGGGTTTCGGCTCGCTCGGCCTGATGACCTCCGTCCTGATGTCCCCGGACGGCAGGACCGTCGAGGCGGAGGCGGCGCACGGCACGGTCACCCGGCACTACCGCCAGCACCAGCAGGGCAGGGACACCTCGACCAACCCGATCGCGTTGGTCCACGCCTGGACCCGCGGCCTCGCCCACCGCGGCCGACTGGACGGCACCCCCGAGGTGACCGGGTTCGCGGAGGCGCTCGAGCGGGTGTGCGTGGAGACCGTCGAGGGCGGTCAGATGACCAGGGACCTGGCGCTGCTGATTTCCCCCAACCAGCCGTGGCAGACCACGGAGCAGTTCCTGCAGACCCTGGACGCCAACCTGCAGAAGAAGATGGCCGACCACGGCCTGCTGTGACGCCGGACGCCGACGGCGCCCGTCCTCTCCCCCGAGGGAGGACGGGCGCCGTCGTGCTTCAAGAGTCATGGACGCGCCAAATGCGTTCAAGGGACGACTGTGGCCTGTGGCACGGAAGTGACCATTCCGCCACGGTGTGATCGTCGTGCTACGGATGCGAGACTGGGGCCGCACCCGAGGCGCATCGGCAGCGCGGGGGTATATAAAGCACTTCGGGGGACAAGGGGGAAGTACCAATGCCTCGTTGGAGGGAATTGCCCGAGGGGCTGGACCCGGAGGTCCGCGAGTTCATGGGGCAGCTGCGAGGTCTCGTCGACCGCAGCGGACTGAGCATCGCGGCCGTCTCGGACCGCACCGGGTACAGCAAGACGTCCTGGGAGCGTTATCTCAACGGGCGGCTCCTCGCCCCCAAGGGCGCCGTCGTCGCGCTCGCCGAAGTGACCGGCACGAGCCCCATTCATGTGACCACCATGTGGGAACTCGCCGAGCGTGCGTGGAGCCGGGCCGAGATGCGGCACGACATGACGATGGAAGCGATACGGATCTCGCAGGCGCGCGAGGCGCTCGGGGGTGGCGCCGGCCAGGGCGCGCCCACCGCTGCGCCCCGGCGCGGCACGACCGGGCCCGGCACTCGTCCCGCGTCCGGCGGCGGGCCGTCCGGCTCGGGGTGGCCCCCCATGGCGGGCGCGTCGTACGGGCCCGGCCCCAACGGCCCCGCCGGCGGAACGGCCCCGCAGCGCGTACCGCAGCAGGCCGGGCGGCCCCCGCACGGCGCCGGCGCGCCCGCGGCCCCCGCCGATCGCCCCGTCAGGCGCCGCAGGAAGGCCCCGTTCATCGCCGCCGCAGTCGCCAGCGTGCTCATCGTGGGCGCCGGGGTCTGGCTGCTGGTCGACGGCGACAGTGGCGACGACGGCAGGCAGGCCGCCCCGACGCGGTCGGCCGCCCCCACCACCAGCAGCCCGCAGCTGCCCGCCGGCGTGAAGTGCAACGGCGCCGACTGCGGCGGCCAGGATCCGGAGAGCATGGGCTGCGGCGGCGAGTACGCGAAGACCGTCTCCACGACGACCGTCGGCACGGCGGTGGTCGAGGTCCGTCACAGCGAGGTCTGCGGCGCGGCCTGGGCCCGTATCACCCAGGCGGCCGTCGGCGACTCGGTGCAGATAGCCGTCGGCGGCAAGGCCCGGGAGAGCGCTCTGGTCAACGCGGACAAGGACGCGTACACGCCGATGGCGGCGGCCCCCGATCCGGCCGACGTGAAGGCGTGCGCCACGCTCAAGGCCGGTGCGGAGGGCTGCACCTCCCCGCAGTGACGCGGGGCGTGACACACGGTGACGATCTTGTGGTGCGACGTGGTGAGCCGCGCCGCAAGGGGTCGGAGGACTGCGCGCGTCCGGGTCGGATAGCCTGACCGCTGGAAATCTCTTCACGTCAAGATTCAGCAGGGCGTGGACGAGAGGTCCCGCACGAGGGGCAGAGTTGCCCACCGCCAGCTGTCTTACGGAGATCGCCATGACCCGCACTCCCGTCAACGTCACCGTGACCGGCGCGGCCGGCCAGATCGGCTACGCGCTGCTCTTCCGTATCGCCTCCGGCCACCTGCTCGGCGCGGATGTGCCGGTCAAGCTGCGCCTGCTCGAGATCCCACAGGGACTCAAGGCCGCCGAGGGCACCGCCATGGAGCTCGAGGACTGCGCCTTCCCGCTGCTCAAGGGCATCGAGATCACCGACGACCCGAACGTCGGCTTCGACGGCGCCAACGTCGCCCTGCTCGTCGGCGCCCGCCCGCGCACCAAGGGCATGGAGCGCGGCGACCTGCTCTCCGCCAACGGCGGCATCTTCAAGCCGCAGGGCAAGGCCATCAACGACAACGCCGCGGACGACATCCGCGTCCTCGTCGTCGGCAACCCGGCCAACACCAACGCCCTCATCGCCCAGGCCGCGGCCCCGGACGTACCGGCCGAGCGCTTCACCGCGATGACCCGCCTCGACCACAACCGCGCGATCTCGCAGCTGGCCGCCAAGACCGGCGCCGCCGTCTCCGACATCAAGCGCCTCACGATCTGGGGCAACCACTCGGCGACCCAGTACCCGGACATCTTCCACGCGGAGATCGCCGGCAAGAACGCCGCCGAGATCGTCAACGACGAGGCGTGGCTGGCCGACACGTTCATCCCGACCGTCGCGAAGCGCGGCGCGGCGATCATCGAGGCCCGTGGTGCGTCCTCGGCCGCCTCCGCCGCCAACGCGGCCCTCGACCACGTCCACACGTGGGTCAACGGCACCGCCGCGGGCGACTGGACCTCCATGGGCATCCCGTCGGACGGCTCCTACGGCGTCCCGGAGGGCCTGATCTCCTCCTTCCCCGTCACCTGCAAGGACGGCAAGTACGAGATCGTCCAGGGCCTGGACATCAACGAGTTCTCGCGTGCGCGCATCGACGCGTCCGTGCAGGAGCTCGAGGAGGAGCGCGCCGCGGTTCGTGAGCTCGGCCTGATCTGACGCTTCCCCCGTCGTGCGTACGCCCCGGTCGCTCCTGCGGCCGGGGCGTACGGCGTTCCACCGGAACGCAGCGGAAAAGTTTTGAACGCGTTCGGGAACTGGGGCGGTGTGTTTCCGAGTCTCGGCTCACATGCGCGTGATGATGATCCTGCCGGCCCTGACCGAAGCGACCAGTCCGCTCTTCCGCCCCATCAAGTACTCGCTCTTCCCGCCGCTCGGTCTCGCGACCCTCGCGGCATACCTCGACGACACGGACGAGGTGACGCTGTACGACGAGCACGTCGAGCGCATCGACATCGAGGCGCTGCCCAGCCCCGACCTGTTGGTGCTCCAGCCGTACATCACCTCCGCGCGGCGCGGCTACGAGATAGCCGACCACTTCCGGGCACGCGGCGTGCACGTGGCGATGGGCGGGCTGCACGTCACCTCACTGCCGGAAGAGGCCGCCGCGCACGCCGACACGATCTTCACGGGGCCGGGGGAGGAACAGTGGCCTCTCTTCCTGAAGGACTTCCGGGACGGCGTTCCCGCGAGGCGTTACGACTCCACGGCCCAGCGCACGCTCGTCGGCCTGCCGCCCGTCCGCCGCGACCTGATCAAGCGTCACCTGTACCTGGTTCCGAACTCGATCGTCGTCTCGCGCGGCTGCCCGCACCACTGCGATTTCTGCTACAAGGACGCGTTCTTCGAGGGCGGCAAGTCCTTCTACACGCAGACCGTCGACGACGCGCTCGGTGAGATCGACCGGCTGCCGGGCCGTCATCTCTACTTCCTCGACGACCATCTGCTGGGCAACCGCCGTTTCGCGGAGGCCCTGTTCGACGGGATGAAGGGAATGGGCCGCCTCTGGCAGGCCGCCGGGACGGTCAACTCCGTGCTGCGGCCCGGCCTGTTGGAGCGGGCGGTCGACGCGGGCCTGCGCAGTCTGTTCGTGGGTTTCGAGACCGTCAACGACGCGAACCTCGCGGAGCGGCGCAAGAACCAGAACATCGGCAAGGACTACGACGCGGCGGTCCGCCGTCTGCACGACGCCGGCGTCATGGTCAATGCCAGCTTCGTCTTCGGTCTCGACCAGGACGGCCCTGACGTCTTCGACCGCACGGTGGAGTGGGCCGTCGAGCAGGGCATCGAGACGGCGACGTTCCACATCATGACGCCGTATCCGTCCACCGGACTGTGGAAGCAGATGGTGGCGGAGGACCGGATCGTGCACCGTGACTGGGACCTCTACGACACCCGCCACGTCGTCTACCGCCCCAAGGGCATGACCCCGAAGGAGCTGGAGGACGGCTACTGGCGTGCGTACCGCGACTTCTACCGCTGGTCCAACATCTGGCGCGGCGCCTCCGCCCAGCCCGGCGCGCACGAGCGGCTGCGCCATCTCGCGTACGCGGGCGGCTGGAAGAAGTTCGAGCCCGCGTGGGACGCGCTGATCCGCTCCAGGCGGGTGGTGCGGGCGATGCCGGTGCTGGAGCGGACGCTGGCGGCGTTCGGAGGGCGCAGGGCGGGGTGAAGGGTGGCGCGGCGTCAGCCCGCGAGGACGATCCGGTCGGGAATCGTCACGGCTTGCCGATGTCGACCACCCATACACCGGTCCCGGAGTATGCCTCCGGCGTCGCGCTGAGCACCTGGCCGTCGACGGCGCCGGACACCGCGGCGTGGACCGCGTGGGCGTGGCGCCAGTCGATGCCGGAGGACACGGCCTGCTCGACGGCGGCGCATGCGGCGAAGTCCAGCGGGTCGAACTCCAGGCCGGGCAAGGCGCCTACGTGAGCCGCGACGCCCGGCAGTTCCAGGCTCGCCGAGATCAGGCAGAGCGCGGGCACATGGGCACGCTGGGCAGGATCGGGCGCCTCGACCACTGCGAGACCGGACAGGAAACGGTGTCCCCTGCACAAGGCGAGAACAGCGGTGTGATCAAGGATGATCACCTACGCCTCCCGATGCGGCCGGCCGCGATGTCCGCCCGCCACAGCTGGGCGCGTTGTACGTCGTCCTCGCTGAGATCGCGGCACAAGTTTGCGCGGACGTAAGCCAGACCTCGCGCGGAGCGTTCCGCGCGCTCGGCCTCCGTCGGTGTCTCGGCGGCCAGTCGCTCGACGAGGCCGCGGACGCTGGTGCCACGCTCCTCCGCCAGTATCCGCAGCCTGTCGCGAACCTCGTCGGTGATTTTGATCGTCGTGTCAGCCACTCGTTGAGAATACAATTGAATACCTCATTCCTCGGTTACCGCAGAGGGCGGACGGCAGTCGCGGCAGTGGCCCGGCACCGCAGATCTGAACGGTCGGGCGCAGCCCTCGCACTCCTGGAGCGGGACGACCCCCACGGCCGCGGCTTGCTTCGGCAGCTCGGGCGGCAGCCAGTTCTCGAGGCGGTACGCGAGGATCCGGGACGGTCGGTACAGGGTGCCTGCGGGCAGCGCGGAGGCGAGAGTACGGGCGACCTGCGGGCCGGGTACGTCGCGGTCCAGCCACTGCGCGACGGCCGGGGCCAGGTCGGCGATGTCGCGGACGGAGAGCGTCAGGCGCGGGTCGAGCGTCCGCAGTCCGGCGAGGAGCTGGGCGGCGGGCTGGCGCAGCAGCTCACCAAGGCCGGGCAGAGCGCCGGCGTGGCCGGCTGCGCGTCCGGGCTCCCGCTTGACCAGGCTGACCCGCCGCAGGGGCGCACGTGGCTCCGGCTTGGCGCCGGGGCACTCGTAGTACGTGGTCCGGGTGCCGATGCGCTGGCCCGGGGCGCGGTGCTTCACGCGGCTCAGGTATCCGGCTGCTTCGAGCTCGTTGAGCGCTTTCGCGAGCCGGTCCGGACTGTCGGGGAACTCGTCGGTCAGGGGGGCCTGGCTCTGGAGGATTCCATACCGCCTGGCGAACTGGCTGACCGTTCGCCGGCCGGTGATCAGACGGCCCACGTCCTGTACTTCGAGGCAGGCGCACAGGTCCGCGTCACGGGGCTCGACCAGGGTGAACGGGCCCGCCGAGCCCGGCGTGGCAGCCGCGCGCGGTCGGCATCACATGGATCTCGATGTGCCGCTGGGCCGAGTGTGCAGGGCGCTGCTGCATCACTGGGAGGAGCTTGCGGCGGCGCGGGAGCGGATGGCGCATGATGGGGCGCATGCTTGCGACCAGCACGGCCCGTGACGCCGTGGGCGCCGCCGATGCCGTCCAACTGGCAACGGACACCGGCCAGCACGGGATGGCCGCCTTCGGGATAGTGATCCTGGGCGTGCTGGTCCTGATCACGCTGAGCGCCTACCTCTTCCCGGCGTTCGCCGCCCGCGGTCGTTTCGGCGCACCGACCCTTGCGGGGACTCTTCGGGACGTCTCGCTGGTGTGCGTGTCGGTCGCGCTGGCGATCTACCTGTACGGCCTTCTGTGCTACATCCGCCTCGAGAACGAGTGGTACACCTGCGCGACGCAGCGGTACGGGTACTCCTCGCCGGTGGACGGGCCGAACCTGGAGCGCATGCAGGACAGTCTGTTCCCGGTGAGCTCGGTCTGCCGGTGGTCGGACGGTCACACGTACGACTTCGTCCCCGCCTTCGTGAACCCGGCGATCACGGTGCTGCTGTTTGTCGCCGTCGTCTTGGCGGGGGTGGCGCTCGGGCACGCGGGGGCTAAGCGGGACCTGGCGGGCCGGGCCGGTCGGCGGCAGGCTCCCTGGAGTTGACGTGCACGGACGCGATGCGGTCGAGGTCGTCGAAGAGGACGTCGACCGTGCCTCCGTTCGGGAGTCCGGCGCTCAGACGGTCCTCGGCCTGCCGCTGCGGCAGTTCGTGGTGAGCGAAGTACCCGGCGACCACCTGTCGGGCCGAGCCGCCCAGTAGCCCCGCCCCGGTGAGCAGAACCCGGGGCAGCGTGATGGCATCGGGCTCGGCCCGGGGGACCTGCGGGTCGTCGGGGACCATGTACGCACGGGCGTCGGGGCTTGCCTGCACGCCTATGTAGCCCGCCGCGCCAAGCACGCCCATCGCCGTGAAGGCAAGGGTCTCCGCCGCCCGCCGCGCATCCTCGTGGCCGGCGAGGCGCACGAGGTCGTCGGTGAACTCGTGCAGCCCGTGCGCCTGTCCGTACTGCCTGATCCGCTCCGCCGCGCGGGCGACGGGTGAGCCCTGGAAGCCGGGGTTGGCCCAGGCCCACAGCCACGACCGGTCGTTCACGTCGAACGTCCCGAGCAGGGAGATCCGCAGCTCACGCCCGGCCTGCCGGTACAGGCACCGACCGAGGTCGGCGCTCCACTCGCCCATGGGCAGGAACGCGTTGAACGTCTCGAGTTGTTCGGCGCCCCAGGCGGCGTGCTGCTCGGTGAGGCGGAGGAACGGAGCGCTGAAGGTCGTGGCCATGAAGAAAAGCCTAGGGCCGACGCCGGACCGCATGATCGCGCGGGGTGGGGCGGCCCGTCCCCCTGCCGACACTCTGCGTGACGCCGACGTGTGACGCCGACGCCGGACGTCGCCGCGGAGTGAGCGTGGACACATTCGGTTAACCGTTGCGCATGGTTTTCGGTCTTTCGGGCAGGCAGCCAGATCGCCGGGGTGGGTGACCGGTGCGGTGCAAAACGGGAACGAAAGGCCAAACAGGACGTGTCGGCAGTACAGCAGACCATTCACGTGGGCGGAGAGTGGCGGTTCGCCGTCTCCGGGGCCACGCGCGACATCATCGACCCGGTGGACGGGAGTGTCTTCGCCGTCGTGGCCGAGGGCGGCGTCGCCGACACGGATGACGCCGTCGACTGCGCACGTGCCGCGTTCGACGACGGCACCTGGCCGCGTACCCCGGTCGCAGAGCGGGCCGCCCTGCTGCGCCGCGTCGCCGCGCTGCTGGAGCGCGACAGGGAGAAGCTCGGCGCGCTGGAGAGCCAGGACGCCGGCAAGACCCTCGAAGAGGGCCGCGTCGACGTCGACTGTGTTCGCGACGCGTTCCTCTACTTCGCCGACCTGGTCACGAACGAGAGCGGCGGCCGCGTCGTCGACGCCGGGTCCGACGAAATCCACAGTGTCGTCGTGCATGAGCCGGTCGGCGTCTGCGCGTTGATCACACCGTGGAACTATCCACTCCTTCAGGCGAGTTGGAAGATTGCCCCGGCCCTCGCCGCGGGCAATACTTTTGTGATCAAGCCCAGTGAGATCACGCCGCTGACCACGGTCGCCCTGATCGACCTGCTGATGGAGGCCGGGTTGCCCCCCGGCGCCGCGAACGTCGTCACCGGCCCCGGCGACCAGGTCGGGGCACGCCTGGCCGAGCACCCCGACGTGGACCTCGTGTCCTTCACCGGCGGGCTCGTCAGCGGTACGAAGGTGGCCCGCGCCGCCGCCGACAGCGTCAAGAAGGTCGCCCTCGAACTCGGCGGCAAGAACCCGAACGTCGTCTTCGCCGACGCGTGCGCCACGCCGGAGAGCTTCGACACCGCCGTCGACCAGGCACTGAACGCGGCCTTCATCCACAGCGGCCAGGTCTGCTCCGCCGGATCGCGGCTCATCATCGAGGAATCGCTGCGCGAGAGGTTCGTCGCCGAGCTGGCGCGCAGGGCCGAGAAGATCCGCCTCGGACGCGGCTCCGAGAAGGGCGTCGAGTGCGGCCCGCTGGTCTCCGCGCAGCAGCTCGCCAGGACCGAGGACTTCGTCGCCTCCGCGCTCGGTGAAGGCGCGGTGCTGCGGGCGGGCGGCGAGAAGCCGGAGGGGCCCGGCTACTTCTACCGGCCCACCGTCCTCGATCACTGCCACCGCTCGATGCGCGTGGTCCGCGAGGAGATCTTCGGCCCGGTGCTGACCGTCGAGACCTTCCGTACCGAGGAAGAGGCCCTCGCGCTGGCCAACGACACGGAGTACGGCCTCGCGGGCGCCGTATGGACCGCCGACGCCGGCCGGGCGCGCCGGATGGCCGGGCGGATGCGGCACGGCACCGTCTGGATCAACGACTTCCACCCGTATCTGCCGCAGGCGGAGTGGGGCGGCTTCGGCAAGTCGGGCATCGGCCGTGAGCTGGGCCCCGCCGGACTCGCCGAATACCGCGAGGCCAAGCACATCTACCAGAACCTTGCCCCGCGTCCCGTGCGCTGGTTCGCGGGCTGAGTCGCCGAGTCGAGGAAAACGCACCATGACCGACCACATCCACGAGTACGACTATGTCGTCGTCGGAGGCGGCACCGCCGGTTCCGTGATCGCCTCCCGCCTCACCGAGGACCCCGACGTCACCGTCGCCGTCATAGAGGGCGGCCCGAGCGACGTCGGCCGCGACGACGTACTGACCCTGCGCCGCTGGATGGGACTGCTCGGCGGCGAGCTCGACTACGACTACCCCACCACCGAGCAGCCCCGCGGCAACTCGCACATCCGGCACAGCCGCGCACGGGTGCTGGGCGGCTGCTCGTCGCACAACACGCTCATCGCCTTCAAACCGCTGCCGTCCGACTGGGACGAGTGGGCCGAGGCCGGCGCCGACGGCTGGGACGCGGACGCCATGGACCCGTACTTCGCGAAGCTGCGCAACAACGTCGTCCCGGTCGACGAGGCCGACCGGAACGCCATCGCCCGCGACTTCGTCGACGCCGCGCAGACCGCACTCGAGGTGCCGCGGATCGAGGGCTTCAACCAGCAGCCCTTCCACGAAGGCGTCGGCTTCTTCGACCTCGCCTACCACCCGGAGAACAACAAGCGCTCCTCGGCGTCGGTCGCCTATCTGCACCCGTTCCTGGACCGGCCGAACCTCCACATCGCGCTGGAGACCTGGGCGTTCCGGCTGGAGCTGGACGGCACCCGGGCGACCGGCGTGCACGTGCGCGCCAAGGACGGCGAGGAGCGGGTCGTACGCGCCCGCCGCGAGGTGCTCGTCTGCGCGGGTGCCGTCGACACGCCCCGGCTGCTGATGCACTCCGGCATCGGACCGCGTGCCGATCTGGAGAAGCTCGGTATACCCGTCGTCCACGATCTGCCGGGCGTCGGCGAGAACCTGCTCGACCACCCGGAGTCGGTCATCGTCTGGGAGACCCACGGGCCCATCCCGGAGAACTCCGCGATGGACAGCGACGCCGGGCTCTTCGTACGGCGGGACCCCGCGTCCGCGGGGCCCGACCTGATGTTCCACTTCTACCAGATCCCCTTCACCGACAATCCCGAGCGCCTCGGCTACGAGCGGCCCGCGCACGGTGTGTCGATGACCCCGAACATCCCGAAGCCCCGGAGCCGCGGCCGGCTGTACCTGACCAGCGCCGACCCCGAGGTGAAGCCGGCGCTGGACTTCCGCTACTTCACGGACGAGGACGACTACGACGGCCGCACCCTCGTCGACGGCATCAAGCTGGCGCGCGAGATCGCGGCGCGCGAACCGCTCGCCGGCTGGCTGAAGCGCGAGGTCTGCCCGGGGCCGGAGGTCACCTCCGACGAGGAGATCAGCGAGTACGCGCGAAAGGTCGCGCACACCGTCTACCACCCTGCCGGCACCTGCCGGATGGGTGCGGTCGACGACGAACTCGCCGTCGTCGCACCTGACTTGAAGATCCGGGGCCTCGACGGCGTCCGGATCGCCGACGCGTCCGTCTTCCCGACGATGACGGCCGTCAACCCGATGATCGGCGTGCTGATGGTCGGGGAGAAATGCGCGGACCTGCTGGGAGGTAATGCACGATGAGTACTCCGCCGCCGCCTGTCTTCTCCGTACGCGACCTGTGGAAGGTCTTCGGCCCGAAGGCCGGCCGGGTGCCCTCGAACCCCGAGTTCGAAGCCCTCGACGCGACCGAACTGCGCGGCCGCACCGGTTGCACCGCCGCCGTGCGCGACGTCTCCTTCGACGTCCGCAAGGGCGAGGTCTTTGTCGTCATGGGTCTGTCCGGGTCCGGAAAGTCGACGCTGGTGCGCTGCCTGACGAGGCTCATCGAGCCGACGTCCGGCTCGATCGCCATCGACGGCGAGGACGTGCTGTCGATGGACGCCGGGCGCCTGCGCGAACTGCGCCGGCACCGGGCGTCCATGGTGTTCCAGCACTTCGGGCTGCTGCCGCACCGCTCGGTCCTCGACAACGTCGCCTACGGACTCGAGATCCAGGGCGTCGGCCGCGCGGAACGGCGCAGGCGCGCCGCCGAGTTCGTCACCAAGGTCGGTCTGGAGGGCATGGAGTCACGCCGCCCGGGTCAACTGTCCGGCGGGCAGCAGCAGCGCGTCGGGCTGGCCCGCGCCTTGGCCGTCGACCCGGAAGTGCTGCTGTTCGACGAGCCGTTCAGCGCGCTCGACCCGCTGATCCGGCGCGACATGCAGGAGGAGGTCGTACGGCTGCACCGCGAGGAGGGCCGCACGATGGTCTTCATCACGCACGACCTGAACGAGGCGCTCAAGCTGGGCGACCGGATCGCGCTGATGCGGGACGGCAGGATCGTCCAGCTGGGCACGCCCGAGGAAATCGTGGGCGAGCCGGCGGACGAGTATGTGCGGGACTTCGTACGCGACGTGCCGCGCGAGCAGGTCATGACGGTGCGCAGCGCCATGCGGCCCGCCGACGCGTCCGAATCGGAGGCGGGCCCGGCGCTCGCCCCCGACGCGACGGTGTACGAGGCGATCGAGGCCGTGGCCCGCACCGGCGAGAGCGCACGGGTGATCCAGGACGGCCGCTGCCTCGGCGTCGTGGACCACGCGAGCCTGCTCTGCGTCGTCGCGGGCGTCCCGGCCGTCAAGGAGGCCGCCGCGTGATCCGCAGACCGCTCCTGACGCCCCGCCGCAACGCCGACGGGCGGTGGCGCCGATGACCGCCGCCGTGTCCGCGCCCGCCGCGGAGAAGAAGAACATCACCAGGCGGTCGTTCCGCGACGTCCTGCGCAGTCCCGTGCAGGGCAAGCTGCTGGCGCTCGCCGCGCTCGCGGTCCTCCTCGTACCCGCCGGGATCACCCTGTGGGGCAGCGGGAGCTGGCCGGAAGCTCTGCACGTCGACATCTCGGGACCGCTCGACGACGCCAACAAGTGGGTCATCGACAACCGCGACTCCCACCCGCTCTTCCTCTACTTCCTGCTGCACCTGTCCAACACCGCCACCGACGCGGTCGGCGGCGTGTACGACCTGCTGCACTCGATGGGCTGGCTCGGAGTGCTCGCCGTCGGCGTCCTCGTCGCCTGGCGCGCCGCCGGACTCGGCCGCAGCGGGGCGAAGGTGGCCGCGACCGCGTTCGGCGCGTTCGCGCTGTGCGGGCTGCTGGGCATGTGGGACGCCACGCTGCTGACCATCGCGCTGATGGTCGTCGCCGTGGCGGCCGCCGCGCTGCTCGGAGTGCTGATCGGCCTGGCGGCCGGCCTGTCCGACCGGATCAACCGCGCGCTGCGACCGGTGCTCGACACGATGCAGGTCCTGCCGGCCTTCGCGTATCTGCTGCCTTTCGTGCTGGTCTTCGGCACCGGCACACCGGCCGCGTTGTTCTGCACCGTCATCTACGCCGCCCCGCCCATGGCCCGTCTCACGGCGCTCGGCCTGCGCGGTGCCGACTCCTCGGTGCTCGAGGCGTCCGCGTCGCTCGGCGCGAGCCCGTGGCAGCGCCTGCGGACCGCCCGGCTGCCGCTCGCCCGCCGGCAGATGCTGCTCGGCCTCAATCAGACGATCATGATGGCGCTGTCGATGGTGGTCATCGCCGCCCTCGTCGGCGCGGGCGGCCTCGGTGAAGAGGTCTACTCGGCGCTCTCCACCGTCGACGTCGGCAAGGCGCTCACCGCCGGCATCCCGATCGTGCTGATCGCCATCTGGCTGGACCGCACGACGGCGGCGGCCGGCGACCGGATCGGCCACAGCGTCCCGGGCAGCGGTCTGCTGCACGGCCGCTCCGGCTGGGGCCTGGTCGCGGCGGGCACCGCCGTGGCCGTGTCGGCCCGGTTCCTGATCGGCGGCGCGTGGCCCGAGGCCTGGACGTTCAACATCTCCACGCCGGTGAACAAGGCGCAGGGCTGGGTCACCGAGCACCTCTCGTCCGGCATCCCGGTGCTCGGCGGCACCGAGGTCTGGTCGGAGCAGTTCACCCTGTGGATCCTCAACCCGCTGCGGGACGGCCTTCTCTGGCTGCCCTGGTGGTCGGTCCTGCTGATCGTCGCCGCCCTGGCCTGGATCGTCGGCACGTGGGCGACCGCCCTGACGGCCACGCTCGCGATGTCGGCGATCGGCGTGCTCGGAGTATGGACGAAGTCCCTGAACACGCTCTCGCAGGTGCTGGCCGCGCTGGTCGTCACGCTGGTCGTCGGCGTGCTCGTGGGCGTCGTGTGCGCCCGCGCCGGGCGCCTCGAGCGCTGGCTGAGGCCCGTTCTCGACGCCATGCAGACGATGCCGCAGTTCGTCTACCTCATCCCGGTCGTGGCGCTCTTCGGAGTCACCAGGGCCTCGGCCATCATCGCCGCCGTCGTGTACGCGCTGCCCGCCGTCGTGCGCATCACCGCACAGGGCCTGCGCGAGGTCGACCCCGCGGCCATGGAAGCGGCACGCTCACTCGGCGCCTCGGCCAGGCAGCAGCTCTTCCAGGTCCAGCTGCCGCTCGCCCGGCCGGCTCTCCAGCTCGCCGTCAACCAGGGCGTCGTGCTTGTTCTCGCCGTGGTCGTCGTCGGCGCACTCGTCGGTGGCGGGGCGCTCGGCTACGACGTCGTCAAGGGCCTGTCCCGCGGCGAGATGGGCCTCGGGATGACCGCCGGTCTGGCGATCGTCTGTCTCGGCCTCGTACTGGACAGGGTCACCCAGCCGGCTGCCCGCAAGCGTCACGGATCCACCTGACCCACCACCGACGTCCCCGTCACGAACAGCAGGAGCACCATCATGCGAAACCGCACCAGAACCATCCGTACCGCCACCGCCGTCGTCGGCGCCTTGGGCGTCCTGACGCTCAGCGCGTGCAGCGCCGCGGACACCGGCAAGAGCCAGGACGCGGCAGGCGGTGACAAGACCGTGAAGCTCACCGTTCCCTCCTGGGTCGGCGCGCAGGCCAACACGGCTGTCGCGGAGTACATCCTGGAGAAGGAGCTCGGCTACACGGTCAAGTCCCAGCAGATGGGCGAGGTCCTCGCCTGGGACGCGCTCTCCAAGGGCGACGTCGACGCGATCATGGAGGACTGGGGACACCCGAAGGAAGAGAAGCGGTACGTCGAGGACAAGAAGACCGTCGTCAAGGGCGGCGATCTCGGAGTCACCGGCCACATCGGCTGGTTCGTGCCCAAGTACTTCGCCGACGAGCACCCCGATGTGACGGACTGGAAGAACCTCAACAAGTACGCCAAGGAGTTCGCGACCGCCGAGAGCGGCGGCAAGGGCGAGATCCTCGAAGGCTCCCCGGACTACGTCACCAACGACGACGCGATCATCAAGAACCTCGACCTGAACCTGAAGACGAACTACGCGGGTTCCGAGGCGGCGCAGATCACGGCCATCAAGAAGTACGTCAAGGACAAGAAGCCCTTCCTCACCTACTGGTGGACGCCGCAGTGGCTGAACGCCGAGGTCGAACTCGTCGAGGTCAAGCTCCCGGAGTACAAGGAGGGCTGCGACGCCGACCCGAAGAAGGTCGCCTGCGCCTACCCGAACACCCCGCTGCAGAAGTTCCTCAACGCCGACTTCGCGAAGAACGGCGGGGACGCCGCCGAGCTCCTGAAGAACTTCAAGTGGACGACCGAGCAGCAGAACGAGGTCGCGCAGATGATCGCCGGGGAGAAGATGTCCCCCGAGGCGGCGGCCGAGAAGTGGGTCAAGGCCAACGAGCCGACGTGGAAGGCGTGGCTCGGGAAGTGACGCGCGGTCGTGGGACCGCCGCGCCGGGCGCCTGACGGAGCCCGGCGCGCCGGGCGTGAGCCCCTGTGGCGGCGGGCTTGGCGTCGAGCGCCGGGCCGGCGCCCGGCGGGCCACCGCGTGGTTGGCCGAGCGTCAAGCGCTTTGCCGGTGGCCGGCAGCCCCGCGTGGTCGGCCGAGCGGCAAGCCTCGTGGCGATGGCAGGCGGTCCGCGAGCGGCGGGGGTAGGGCCGACCGCCGCTCAACGGAGCTGAGCAACCTCAGGGCTTGTCCGGTCCGCCTCGCCCGTACAACTCCCGTGCAAGATCCGCCACATGGGCCTGTGCCCGCTGCTGGAGTCCTGGACCGAAGGTGATCCGGGTCGCTCCCATGCGGCCCAGCTCGGCCACGGGGGGCGCGGTCGCGGGAGCGACGACGTTGATCGGGGCGTCCGTCGCGGCCCGCAGCAGCGGCAGATGCTCCGGCGGCGCCAGAATGGGGTAGACGCAGTCCGCGCCCGCCTCGACGTACAGCCGGATGCGGGCGATCGTTTCCGCCGGGTCGCTCCCGCCGCGCAGGTACGTGTCGACGCGGGCGTTCACGAACAGCGCGTCACCCGCCTCCGCCCGGACCTCCGCCAGCCAGTCGGCGTGCCGATGCGGGTCCTTGAGCGTTTCTGTCGCGGCGTCCGTGTCCTCGAGGTTGCAGCCGACCGCGCCCGTGTCGAGGATGCGGGCCACCAGCTCCTTCGGAGGCAGCCCGTAGCCGTCCTCCACGTCCGCGCTCACCGGTACGCCGACGGCCCGGGCGATACGGGCCACGGCCGCGAACATCTCGTCCGCGGGCGTCGCGCCGTCGTCGTAGCCGAGCGAGGCCGAGACACCCGCGCTCGGCGTGGCCAGGGCGGGGAAGCCCGCGTCGGCGAAGGCGCGGGCGCTCGCCGCGTCCCACGGCCCCGGCAGCACGAGCGGATCGTGGGCCGCCCGGCCGTGGTGCAGGGCGCGGAACGTCCCCGTTGCTGCAGTCATCTCGCGTCCTCGCCCTTCGTCGGTGGCTTCTCTTCCGTTCCTGCGTGCTTCCGTTCCTGCGCGCTTCAGTTCTCAGTGCTTCAGCGAACCGGGTGTGTAGTGACCGGGAACCAGGCGGGCGGTCACACCGAAGCGGTTCCAGGCGTTGATGACGGTGATCGCCGAGACGAGATGGGCCAGTTCCGTCTCGTCGAAGTGCTCGGCGGCCTTCGCGAACACCTCGTCGGGCACGAACCCGTCGGTGAGCACCGTCACCGCCTCCGTCAGCTCGAGCGCCGCGATCTCCTTCTCCGTGTAGAAGTGCCGCGACTCCTCCCAGGCGCTGAGTTGCACGATCCGCTCGACCGACTCGCCCGCCGCCAAGGCGTCCTTGCTGTGCATGTCGAGGCAGAAGGCGCAGTGGTTGATCTGCGAGGCGCGGATCTTGACCAGCTCCAGCAGCACCGGGTCGAGGTGCTTCCGGGACGCCTGGTCCAGCCTGACCATGGCCTTGTAGACGTCGGGGGCGAACTCGGTCCAGGCGAGGCGCGGGGTGTGCTCGGCGGCGTGGGGCTCGTTCGGCGTCGTCGATGCCGTCACGGTCGTCGGTGTCGTCCCAGTCGTGGTTGTCGTCATGGTCAAGACCGTACGGCGCAGATGGCGCACGAGTATGGTCCATTTCCATGACGGATTCGTGGGCCAGTTCCAGCGCATTCGGAGCCGATCTGCATCTCGAGCTGCACGGCCCCGGGCTGCGGCAGGGGCTGATGGACGCGCTGCGGGAGGCCGTCCGCACGGGCCGGCTCGCCCCGGGCACGCGGCTGCCGTCGTCCCGTTCGTTCGCCGCCGATCTCGGGATCGCCCGCAATACCGTCGCCGACGCCTACGCCGAGCTCGTGGCCGAGGGCTGGCTCACCGCCCGGCAGGGATCCGGCACCCGGGTGGCCCAGCGGTCCGCGCCGCGCGAGCCCGCGGCGGGCACGGTCGGGGCGCGCCCGCCGCGCGGCCGGCCCACGTACAGCCTGATGCCCGGCAGCCCCGACCTCGCCTCTTTCCCGCGCACGGAGTGGCTCAAGGCCGCACGCCGGGCACTGAGCGCCGCGCCCCACGAGGCGTTCGGCTACGGCGACCCGCGCGGACGCGTCGAGCTGCGGACGGTCCTGGCGGACTACCTGGCGCGGGCACGCGGTGTGTACGCCGCACCGGAGCGCATCGTGATCTGCTCCGGCTTCGTGCACGGACTGATGCTGACGGGGAAGGTGCTGCGGCAGCGGCGGGTACGGGACGTGGCCGTCGAGTCGTACGGCCTCGATGTGCACTGGAACCTGCTGGCCGACGCCGGACTGCGCACCTCGGCGCTGCCCTTCGACGAACTGGGCACGGACACGGCTCCGCTGGGCCGGGGCGAGCTGCGCGGCGTGGGGGCGGTGCTGATGACGCCGGCCCACCAGTTCCCCATCGGCGTCCCGCTCCACCCCGACCGGCGGGCCGCGGCGGTCGACTGGGCTCGCACGACCGGCGGCGTGATCCTCGAGGACGACTACGACGGGGAGTTCCGTTACGACCGCCAGCCCGTCGGCGCACTCCAGGGCCTCGAACCGGAGCATGTCGTCTATCTGGGCACGGCCAGCAAGTCACTCGCTCCCGGCCTGCGGCTGGCCTGGATGGTGCTGCCGCAGGCGATGGTCGGCGAGGTGCTGGAGGCGAAGGGCGGCGTCGACTGGGTGTCGAGCGCGCTGGACCAGCTCACCCTCGCGGAGTTCATCGCGTCCGGCGCGTACGACCGGCACGTCCGCAGGATGCGACTGCGCTACCGGCGCCGCCGCGACGAGCTGGTGCAGCAGCTTGCCGAGCACGCCCCGGGCATCCGGGTGAGCGGCATCGCCGCCGGGCTGCACGCGGTCCTCGAACTGCCGCCCGGCACCGAGCAGTCGGCGTTGCGCGCCGCGGCGTGGCAGGGGTTGGGCGTCGAGCCGGTCAGCCGTTTCCGCCACGAGGACGCGCCGGCCGACCGTGACGCCTTGGTCGTCGGCTACGCGACCCCTCCGGACAGCGCGTGGGACGGCGCGCTCGAGGCGCTGTGCCGGGCTCTGGGGGAGTGACGGACGGCAGGCGCCGCCCGCCGCAGGCCCTCGGGCCTCGGGCCCGCGCGGCAGGTCAGCCGCCGGCCAGCACGGCCCGGATCTGGTCCAGGCCCCAGTCCAGATCCTCCTTGTCGATCACCAGCGGCGGGGCGATCCGGATGGTGGCTCCGTGGGTGTCCTTCACCAGCACCCCCCGGTCCATGAGCTTCTCCGAGAGCTCCCTGCCCGTCCCCAGGCCCGGCGCGATGTCCACACCGGCCCACAGCCCGCGACCGCGCACCGCCGTCAGCAGACCGGCGTCGGTCAACAGCCCCAGCTCGTGGTGGAGATGCTCACCCAGTTCGGCGGCGCGCCGCTGGAACTCCCCGGTGCGCAGCATCGCCATCACCTCCAGGGCCACCGCACAGGCCAGCGGATTCCCGCCGAACGTCGAGCCGTGCTCACCCGGCCTGTGCACCCCGAGCACCTCGGCGGAGGACACCACCGCCGACACCGGCACCACACCGCCGCCGAGCGCCTTGCCGAGCACGTACATGTCCGGCACGACGCCCTCGTGCTCGCAGGCGAACGTCCTGCCCGTACGCCCGAGCCCGGACTGGATCTCGTCCGCGACGAACAGCACGTTCCGCTCGGCGGTGATCCTGCGGACGCCGGGGAGATAACCGGCCGGCGGGACCAGCACGCCCGCCTCGCCCTGGATGGGCTCGAGCAGCACGGCCACCGTGTTCTCCGTGACCGCCGCGTCCATCGCGGTCAGGTCCCCGTACGGAACGATCTCGAACCCCGGGGTGTACGGCCCGTAGTCCGACCTGGCCTCCGGGTCGGTCGAGAAACTGATCAGCGTGGTCGTCCGGCCGTGGAAGTTGTTGGACGCCACCACGATCTTGGCCATGTTGTCCGGCACCCGCTTGACCCGGTAGCCCCACTTGCGGGCGGTCTTCACGGCCGTCTCCACCGCCTCCGCCCCGGTGTTCATGGGCAGGACCATCTCCATGCCGCACAACTCCGCCAGCTGGGCGCAGAAATCCCCGAACCGGTCGTGATGGAAGGCGCGGGAGGTCAGTGTGACCCGCTCCAGCTGTGCCTTCGCCGCCTCGATCAGCCGGCGGTTCCCGTGACCGAAGTTGAGGGCCGAATACCCGGCCAGCAGGTCGAGGAAGCGGCGCCCCTCGACATCGGTCATCCAGGCGCCGTCCGCCGAGGCGACGACAACCGGCAACGGATGGTAGTTGTGCGCGCTGTGCGCCTCGGCGGAGGCGAAGGCGGATGTCGTGGTCGACACGGGCACTCCGATCGATCATCTGGACGGACGGACGGCTGGCCGGTGTGGGGCGCGGGTGACCGTGCCCCTCTCCATCGTCGCGCGCCGCCCGCGGCTCGCAGTGTGGACGGCGCGGCGCGTCGGCACCCCGGCCGCTACTGTGGGCGGCACGCACGGCGACTGGCGTACGGGGAAGCGACCCCGAGGAAGCCGTGCGCGGGTATACGCGCGAGGTGCCGCCCTCCCCCGTGGCCTTCGGCACGGGAGGTGCCCCCAGGCACCCCGAGGACCACGGCCGACGACACGGATCGCCCCGGAGGACCACTTCCATGACCCTTCCCCTCTCCCACCCCGCACTGGCCTCGACCGACCCGGAGCTCGCCGCTCTCGTCGGTGCGGAGGAGCAACTCCAGGCCGACACGCTGCGGCTCATCCCCAGCGAGAACTACGTCTCGCGGGCCGTGCTGGAGGCCTCGGGCACCGTCCTGCAGAACAAGTACAGCGAGGGCTACGCCGGCCGCCGGTACTACGAGGGCCAGCAGAACATCGACCAGGTCGAGCGGCTCGCCGTCGCCCGCGCCAAGTCGCTCTTCGGCGTCGAGCACGCCAACGTCCAGCCCTACTCCGGCTCCCCGGCCAACCTCGCCGTGTACCTCGCCTTCGCCGAGCCCGGCGACACCGTGATGGGCATGGCCCTGCCGATGGGCGGCCACCTCACCCACGGCTGGGGCGTCTCCGCCACCGGCAAGTGGTTCCGCGGCGTCCAGTACGGCGTACGCCAGGACACCGGGCTCATCGACTTCGACGAGGTGCGCGCACTCGCTCTCGAGGAACGGCCCAAGGTCATCTTCTGCGGCGGCACCGCGCTGCCGCGCACCATCGACTTCGCTGCGTTCGCGGAGATCGCCAAGGAGGCCGGCGCCGTGCTGGTCGCCGATGTCGCCCACATCGCCGGGCTGATCGCGGGCGGCGCCCACCCCTCGCCCGTGCCGCACGCCGACGTCATCTCCACCACCACCCACAAGACCCTGCGCGGCCCGCGCGGCGCGATGCTGATGTCCCGCGAGGAGCACGCCAAGGCGATCGACAAGGCGGTCTTCCCGGGACTCCAGGGCGGCCCGCACAACCAGACCACCGCCGCCATCGCGGTCGCCCTGCACGAGGCTTCCCGGCCGTCTTTCCGCGACTACGCCGCCCAAGTCGTCGCCAATGCCAAGGCGCTGGCCGAGGAACTGCTGGCCCGCGGCTTCGACCTGGTCTCCGGAGGCACCGACAACCATCTGATCCTGATGGACCTCACCTCCAAGGACGTCCCCGGCAAGGTGGCGGCCAAGGCCCTCGACCGGGCCGGGATCGTCGTCAACTACAACACCGTCCCCTACGACCCGAGGAAGCCGTTCGACCCGTCGGGCATCCGTATCGGCACTCCTTCCCTGACGTCCCGCGGCCTCGGCACGGAGCACATGGCAGCCGTCGCCGAGTGGATCGACCGGGGCATCACGGCCGCCGGCAAGGGCGAGGAGGACACGCTCGCCGCGATCCGGGCCGAGGTGGCCGAGCTCATGGCCGCCTACCCCGCACCGGGCCTGACCGCCTGACCCATGACCGCCGGACGACCCTGACGGCCGGGCGGTGCCTCCGGCCGTCCGGCAGTCAGCGGCGCGGGACCGGGGCGCGGGGGTGCCGCGGTTGCCGGACGGCGGCCGCGGCACCGGCCCGCCAAGGGGGCGGAGGGCCAGGGATGCACCGGCGGCCGGAGATCGGTTCCGTACCTGAGAGAATGAGGAACATGGCCTCATCCCGACCCCGCGCGCTCTCCGGTATCCAGCCCACCGCCGGTTCGTTCCACCTCGGGAACTACCTCGGTGCCATCCGCCAGTACGTGGCGCTGCAAGAAACCCACGACGCGTTCTACATGGTCGTGGACCTGCATGCGATCACCGTGCCGCAGGATCCGGCGGAGCTGCGTGCGAACACCCGACTCGCCGCGGCCCAGCTGCTCGCGGCCGGCCTCGACCCCGAGCGCTGCACGCTCTTCGTCCAGAGCCACGTCCCGGAGCACGCACAGCTCGGCTGGGTCATGAACTGCCTCACCGGCTTCGGCGAGGCCTCCCGCATGACCCAGTTCAAGGACAAGTCCGCCAAGCAGGGCGCCGACCGTGCCACCGTCGGTCTCTTCACGTACCCGATCCTGCAGGTCGCGGACATCCTGCTGTACCAGGCGGACGCCGTGCCGGTCGGCGAGGACCAGCGCCAGCACGTCGAGCTCACCCGCGACCTCGCGGAGCGTTTCAACGGCCGCTTCGGCAAGACGTTCACCGTCCCGGCCCCGTACATCGTGAAGGAGGTCGCCAAGATCTACGACCTCCAGGACCCGACGATCAAGATGAGCAAGTCGGCCTCGACGCCCAAGGGCCTGATCAACCTGCTCGACGAGCCGAAGACCACCGCGAAGAAGGTCAAGAGCGCGGTCACCGACACGGACACGGTGATCCGCTTCGACGCGCAGGAGAAGCCGGGCGTCAGCAACCTGCTCACCATCTACTCCACCCTCACGGGTACGACCGTGGCCGATCTGGAGCAGAAGTACGAGGGCAAGGGCTACGGTGCGCTCAAGACGGACCTCGCCGAGGTGATGGTGGACTTCGTCACACCGTTCAGGGCCCGTACGCAGGAATACCTGGACGACACAGAGACGCTGGACTCGATCCTGGCCAAGGGCGCGGAGAAGGCCCGTTCTGTGGCCGCGGAGACCCTGGCGGACACTTACGACAAGTTGGGATTCGTCCCCGCGAAGCACTGAACCGCGAAGAGTCCGAAGACCTGTGTCCAAGGACTCTGGCCACAAAGAGGGTGCAGCCGCCACACTGGCGGCTGCAGACCCTTGTCGATCCGACCGATCCCATCCGTACCGACACCCTGAGGAGAACGACGTGGGGACCGTAACGCTCGGCGTTTCGATCGCGGTCCCGGAGCCCTACGGCAGCCAGCTCCAGGAGCGGCGCGCGGGCTTCGGGGATCCCGCCGCGCACGGCATTCCGACCCACGTCACCCTTCTGCCGCCCACCGAGGTCGACTCCGCGCTGCTCCCCGCCGTGGAGACGCATCTGACGGCCGTCGCCGCGGTCGGCCGGCCGTTCCCGATGCGGCTGTCCGGCACCGGCACCTTCCGTCCGCTGTCGCCCGTCGTCTTCGTCCAGGTCGTGGAGGGCGGCGCCGCCTGCACGTGGCTGCAGAAGCGGGTGCGGGACGCCTCCGGGCCGCTGGTGCGCGAGCTGCAGTTCCCTTACCACCCGCACGTCACGGTGGCGCACGGCATCTCCGAGGAGGCGATGGACCGCGCGTACGAGGAGCTCTCCGAGTACGCGGCGGCCTGGACCTGTGCGTCGTTCGCCCTCTACGAACAGGGCGCGGACGCCGTGTGGCGCAAGCTCAGCACGTACACCTTCGGAGGCATCTCCGGCGTGCCCCCGCAGGGCACCCCCGTCGACGAGCACGCCACCACCCTCTGAGCTTCCCGAGAACTTCCGCGGCTGCTCCTGGCTCCCCGGGCCGTGCGAGGCGCCCCTCCGCAGCGGACGGTGATCTCCCGGCAAGTCGCCGGCCTGCGGAGGGTCACGGCGGGTAGGCGTAGCGTATGGACTGGCTGATCAAGCTTCCCGTCGTCGGCCCCCTCGTTCAGCGGCTGATGCGCACCCATGCGTGGCGGTCGTACGAGACGCTCGACCGGGTCCACTGGACGCGCCTTGCCGCTGCGATCACGTTCCTCAGTTTTCTGGCGCTCTTCCCGCTGATCACCGTTGCCGCGGCGATCGTCGCCGCGACGCTCGACCAGCAGGCGCTGGCCAAGCTGGACGAGCAGCTCTCCGACCAGGTCCCGGGTATTTCCGACCAGCTCGACATCAACGGTCTGGTCGCCAACGCGGGCACGGTCGGGGTCGTCGCCGGTGCGCTGCTGCTGCTCATGGGTGTCGGCTGGGTCGGGTCGATGCGCGAATGCCTGCGGGCGGTGTGGGAGCTCGACGACGTGGACGAGGGCAATCCCGTGGTCCGCAAGGTCAAGGACGTGGGCGTGCTCGCCGGTCTCGGCGGCATCGGCCTGGCGTCGTTCGCCGCCTCCGCCCTCGGCTCGACCACGGTCGGCTGGACCGCCGACCGGCTGGGCCTCGAGGACGGCGGGATCGGCGGAGTGCTGTTGCAGGTCGCCGCGCTCGCGGTGGGTGTTGTCGCGAACTTCCTGGTCCTGCTCTACGCGCTGACCCTGCTGCCAGGGGTGCAGCCGCCGCGTCGGCGCCTTGTGGTGGCCGCGCTGATCGGCGCTGTCGGGTTCGAGCTGCTCAAGCTGCTGCTCGGCGGTTACATCAGCGGCGTCGCGTCGCGAAGCATGTACGGCGCGTTCGGCGTCCCGATCGCGTTGCTGCTGTGGATCAACTTCACGGCCAAGCTGCTGCTGTTCTGCGCCGCCTGGACGGCGACGCAGCACAGCGACGGCGAAGCGAGCAGCAGTGCCGGCGAGCCGGAGAGCAGTGGCGGTGATCAGCCCGCCGTGGCCGCTACTGACCCGGTCCGCGACGCGCCCGGTCGGGCAGCGGCCAGCGGCGCTTGACCAGGAACACGGCGGTCGCAAGGGCCATCAGCACGGCGCCGCCGACGCTCAGCGCGATGCTCAGGCCGCTGGAGCCGGTCTGCGAGGCGGCGACCGGATTCGCGGCGTCGGCCTTGCGGTCCTCGTCGTCCTTGACCGCCTCCGTGTCGTTTGCCGACTCGGCCGACCTCGGCGGCACCAGCTCGCCGACGGGTGTCACCTTGCCGGCCGCGGAGAAGCCCCAGTCGAGCAGCCGGCCGGCCTCCTTGTAGACGGCCAGGCTCTCTCCCGAGTCGGGGTGCATGACGGTGACCAGCAGCACCTTGCCGTTGCGTTCCGCGACGCCGGTGAAGGTGGAGCCTGCCTGGGTGGTGCTGCCGTTCTTCACGCCGGCGATGCCCTTGTAGGGGGTGATGCCGTTCGCGCCGGTGAGTAGGCGGTTGGTGTTCTCGATCTTGAACGTTCCCCGCTTCTCGCCCTCCTTCTGCTCGCCGGGGAAGTCGGCGCTCACCGTCGAGCAGTACTCGCGGAAGTCCTTCTTCTGCATGCCGCTGCGGGCGATCAGCATCAGGTCGTACGCGGAGGAGACCTGGCCGGGGGCGTCGTAGCCGTCGGGGGAGACGACCGTGGTGTCGAGTGCCTGCAGCTCCTCGGCGTGCTCCTGCATGTCCTTGACCGTCTGGTCGATGCCGTTGTTCATCGCCGACAGGACGTGGACGGCGTCGTTGCCCGAGCGCAGGAAGACGCCCAGCCACAGGTCGTGGACCGAGTAGGTGTGGTTCTCCTTGAGTCCGACGAGGCTGCTGCCCGCGCCGACGTCGGCGAGTTCCTCGGGGGCGACCTTGTGGACGGTGGTCTTCGGCAGCTTCGGCAGGAGGGTGTCCGCGAAGAGCATCTTCATGGTCGACGCCGGGGGCAGCCGCCAGTGTGCGTTGTGGGAGGCGAGCACCTCACCGCTCTCGGCGTCCGCGACGATCCAGGACCGGCCGCTGACGTCCTTGGGGAGCACGGGCGCGCCGGGGCCGAGCCTGACCTGGGTGCCCGGTTTGGCGAGCTGGAGGCCGCCGACCGAGGACATGCGCGCCGGAGGTTTCGGCTTCTTCCGGTCCGGGTTGTTGTCGTGCGTGGCCGCGAGTGCGGGGCCTGCGGCCAGTGCGGGCAGCAACGCGGCGGCGAGGACCGTCGACGCCGTCCTTCGCGCGGTGGTTTTCAGAGCAGACACGCACGAGAACGTACAGGGCCGCGTAGAAAATATGGAGATCGTATTGAAGGCTCGCCGGGACTGACGCCAGGACAGCCCACCCCGCAGGACCCGGTCGGAGGACGGACGCGATACTTGGTTCATGAAGCTCAGCCGTTCCGTCTCCTGGTTCCTACTCGCGTTCGGGGTGTGGAGCTGGTTCATCTGGGTCTCTTTCATCAGGAACTTGTGGAAGGACGCCAGCGGGCTCGCCTTCGACGACGCGGGCGACCCGACGGGTTACTTCTGGGTCCATCTGCTGCTCGCTGTCACCTCCCTGGTTCTGGGGACGGTCATCGGCGTCATCGGGTTGCGTGGTGTACGGGCGTTGCGCCGTGAGCGCAGGTAGGGGCAGGTCGTGGCGGCAGTCGTCGTGCTCGTGATTCTTCTGGTCGTTGCCCTGCTCGCCGGGGTCCATTGGTACGTGTGGCGGAGGCTCGTCCGCGACACGACCGCGCGGGGCGGTACGGCCCGCAGGCTCGGCACGGCCGCGATCTGGCTGCTGCCGCTGCTGTCCGTCGCGGCCCTCACTTCGGGCCGGGTCGGAGCGCCGTTCTGGCTGGAACGGGTGCTGGCATGGCCCGGTTACCTGTGGCTGGCGGTGCTGCTCTACCTGGTCCTGGCGCTGCTGGTCGGCGAGGGGGTGAGCCCCCTGCTGCGCAGGGTCCTGGACCGCCGCGCGTCGGCTGCCACCGGACCCAGGAGCGAGGCCGGCGAGCCCTCGAACCCGTCCGGCACCGGCCCGGCCGCGTCCGCCCCGTTGGGCGGCACGTCGGCCGTGAGGGGCACGGGCGAGCACGCCGGGCCCCATGGGACCCCCGTCTCGCGGGAGGCGGGCGGCGCTGCGCACGGGGTGCGTTCCGCAGTCGCCGTCGACATCGCCCCTGACGGGGCCGCGGCAGCCTCCGCAGACCGTGCCGGACACCCGGCCTCCGAACCGGCCGCAGCGCACGGCTCCGTCGCTTCCGGAGGTGCCTCGGGCGTGAGCGGGGCGCGCGAGGACGCCGGCCCCGACATGGCTGCCGCTTCCTCCGGTGACGAGGGCGCCCCGGCCGAGGCCGATCCCTCGCCGACACCCGGCGACGCCAACCCCGAGCGTCCCCGAGGCGGGCCCGCCGCAGGCGTGTCGCGGCGGCTGTTCGTCTCGCGAGTCGTCGGCGGCGCGGCGGCCGCCGCCGCGCTCGGGACCGTCGGGTACGGCACCTACGGCGTGCTCCGGGGCCCCCGCGTCAAGCGCGTCACCGTTCCGCTCGCCAAGCTCCCGCGCGCCGCCCACGGTTACCGGATCGCCGTCGTCAGCGACATCCACCTCGGGCCGATCCTCGGCCGGGCTCATACGCAGCGCATCGTCGACTCCATCAACGCCGCCCAGCCGGACCTCGTCGCCGTCGTCGGCGACCTCGTCGACGGTTCGGTCGCGGACCTCGGTTCCGCGGCCGAGCCGCTCGCGCAGCTCCGCTCCCGGCACGGCTCGTTCTTCGTCACCGGCAATCACGAGTACTTCTCCGGCGCCGACGAGTGGGTCGACCACGTCCGCGAGCTGGGCCTGCGCCCCCTGCGCAACGAGCGCGTCGAGATCGCGGGGGGCTTCGACCTCGCCGGGGTCGACGACGTGGCGGGCGAGAGCGAAGGCCACGGGCCGGACTTCGTGAAGGCGCTCGGCGACCGCGACCGCACCCGCGCCGCCGTGCTCCTCGCACATCAGCCCGTCGTCATCCACGACGCCGTCGAGCAGGGCGTGGACCTCCAGTTGTCCGGCCACACGCACGGCGGCCAGCTCTGGCCCGGCAACCACCTCGCCGAGCTGGCCAATCCCACCGTCGCCGGCCTGGAACGCTACGGCGACACCCAGTTGTACGTGACCCGGGGCGCGGGCGCGTGGGGCCCGCCGGTGCGGGTCGGGGCGGCGTCCGACATCACCCTCGTGCAACTGGCGTCGCGCCAGGCGTAAGACGGTCCGGCGGCTCATGACGGGGTCGTGAACCGCCGGTCAGCTCTTCTTGCGGGCGGCCACGGTCTCCGCCATGCCGGGCAGGAAGTCCGTGAAGAGCTCGTGCACCTCGCGGACCAGCGGACGCAGTACCCGGAAGCGGGCGAGTGCCACGCCCCGGGCGGTCAGCCGGGCCCCGCGCTCGGCGAGGCGCCTGCTGCGCTCGCTGCCTTCCGACCGGTCGAAGACCCAGTACAGGACCAAGCCCATCTGGGAGAGCCACATCAACTCGGGGAGAACCTCCCGGAGTTCCTCCGCCACCTTGGACTTCGAGCCCGCCAGCACCTCCCGGTGGACGTCGATGGCCGCCTCCCGGGCGTGCTCCGACTCGGGGGAGAAGGGGCTGAGCGGGCTCTCCGGGTCGGCCGCGTTCTTGAAGAACTGCGCCGCGAACTCGTGGTACGGCGCGGCGATGTCCAGCCAGGCCTTCAGAACCCCGGCCATCCGTGCCTCGAGGTCCGTCTCCTTGTCCAGTACGGGACGGACCGCCGCCTGGTGCTCGGCGGCGATCCGGTCGTAGAAGCCCTGGACGAGATGTTCCTTGGAGCCGAAGTAGTAGTACGCGTTCCCTACCGAGACACCGGCCTCCTTGGCGATGGCCCGCATCGTCGTCTTGTCGTAGCCGCGCTCCTGGAAGAGCCGGAGCGCGGTCTCGAGGATGAGCGTGCGGGTCTGCTCGCTCTTGGGGGCCTTCGCGTCGGTCGGGTCGTTCGCTGCAGTCACGGTGACCGAGCCTAGTCGGGTACCGCGCACCGGTCGTCGCAGGGAGCCGCGGTCGGCGCCCCCTTCACGGCCTCGCGGTACTTGGCCGCCGCGAGCAACGTGACGCGGACGAAGGGGGCGCCGGCCGGGGTAGCGAGCCAGTGGGCCTTGGGCCGGTGTTCCGCCAGGGCCCACAGGCACACGATCCAGGCGGCCTGACCGGTGTAGACCTGGCCTTTGTCGCCGATGACGGTGATCTCGCGCCGGGTCATGCCGTGGTCGAGATGCGGATAGCGCCTCCGCGCCTCCGCCGACCCGGCGGGAACCAGCTCCAGGGGTACGAGCTGGGGCTGCCGCAGCAGCCAGCTCCGGAGATGGACGCAGAGGGAGCACTCGGCGTCGTACAGGACGGTCAGCTTGCGCACCGTCCCGGGGGCTGCGGGCCGTGCGGGGGCGATCATCGCGCTCACGCTCCGGCGGGGCGGGTGGCGGGCGCGCTCCAGGGTCCGGGGCCCGTCTGAGGGGTCCATGCCTGCGGCGGGACCGGCGGGGTCTGCTTCCGCTCCATCACGCTGCGGCGGCGGATCTTGTTGAGCACGTAGACGTTGCCGAGGTGCATCACGCCGAGGACGAGCAGGACCACTCCGATCTTGACCGACAGGGCCTCGAAGAGGCCCCGTGTCTCCGTGACGGCGTCGGCGGTCTTGAGGTAGAGCGCGACGAATCCGAGGTTCACCAGGTAGAAGCCGACCACCAGCAGGTGGTTCACGGCGTCGGCGAGCTTCTCGTTCCCCTTGAGTACGTCGGCGAGAAAGATCCGGCCGTTCTTGGTGAGGGTGCGAGCGACCCAGACGGTGAGACCGACGCTGATCAGCAGGTAGGCGACGTACGTGACAACAGTGAGGTCCATGCCCCACCCTCCCTTGAACGTGTTCAAAAGCTGGTAGGTGTGACTGTAGACCTCCTTTTGAACATGTTCAAGCGTTGGGGGGAGGGCGGGAGAAATGGAGGGGCGAGCCTGGAGCCCGGCCCGTAAAGTCCGCTCCATGACACTCACTTACGATCAGACCGGCCAGGGCCCCGACGTCGTCCTGCTCCACTCGACCGTCTGCGACCGGCGCATGTGGGACGCCCACTGGCAGGCGCTGGTGGAAGCCGGGCACCGGGTCGTGCGCTGCGACTTCCGGGGCTTCGGTGACACGCCCCCTGAGACCGGTCCCTACGACGACGCCGACGACGTCCTCGAACTCCTGGACACCCTCGGCGTGGAGCGGGCCACGCTGATCGGCGCGTCGTACGGAGGCCGGGTGGCGCTGGAGGCCGCCGCGCGCAGCCCGCAGCGGGTCGGGGGACTGCTGCTGCTCTGTCCCGACCGGCCCGGGCACCGCCCCGGCCCGCAACTGGTCGCTTTCGCCGAGCGGGAGAACGAACTGTTCGAAGCCGGCGACATCGAGGGGGCGGTGGAGCTGAACGTCTCCACCTGGCTCGGGCCCCAGGCCGACGAGACGGTGCGGGACGCCGTGCGGCGGATGCAGCGGCACGCGTTCGAGGTGCAGCTCGCGGCCGAGAAAGCGGCCGAGCAGGCGGCCGAGGAAGCCGCCGACGATGCAGCAGGAGCGGACGGCGCGGACGGCGGGGCCGAAGTCCCCGCGGCCGAGGCCGACTCCGCGCCGGAGCCCCCCGGCCTGTCCCGCATCCAGGCGCCCTGTTTTGTTGTTTCGGGCGCACACGACCTGGAGGACTTTCGGCAGATCGCGGCCGGCCTGCCGGCCGAACTGCCCGGCGCTCGGCACCTGGAGCTGCCCTGGGCCGGGCACCTGCCGAGTCTGGAACGGCCTCGGGAGATCACGGCCTTGATGACCGGATTCCTCGCCGAGCACCCGGCGCGGCCGACCGCGCGCGCCTCCTAGCGCGTCTCCTCCGAGAGCCTGTCGGCCCCGCGTCACCCGGGTCGTGGCCTCGGGCGTGCGGGCCGGTCAGGCGGGGCGGATCCTCGGCGCGCCGGTCACCGAGACGACGAGGGAGTACAGCGTCGTCGTGGCGGTGATGAACATGTGGTTGTTCTTCGGGCCGCCGAACGCGAGGTTGGAGACGGCCTCCGGTACGAGGATGCGGCCGATGAGGGTCCCGTCCGGGGCGTAGCAGTGCACTCCGCCGTGCATGGCCGCGACCCACAGCCGGCCCTCGTCGTCGAAGCGGATGTTGTCGAACCGGGCGTCGTCCTTCGCCTCGGCGAAGACGGTGCCGCCGTCCAGAGTGCCGTCGTCGCGCACGTCGAAGACCCGGATGTGTCCTGCCACGGTGTCGGAGACGTACAACTGCCGTTCGTCGGGGGAGAACACCAGGCCGTTCGGCCCGCCGAAGCCGTCGGCGGCCGGCTGCACCTCGCCGCTCGCAGGATCGACGCGGTAGACGTTGCACGCGCCGATCTCGGACTCCGCGCGGTGGCCCTCGTAGTCGCTCGTGATGCCGAAGGTCGGGTCGGAGAACCACACCGAGCCGTCGGAGTGCACGACCGCGTCGTTCGGGCTGTTGAGGCGCTTGCCGTCGAAGCGGTCGGCCAGAACGGTCGTGGTGCCGTCCGGTTCGGTCCTGATGACCCGGCGGTTGCCCTGCTCGCAGCTGATGAGGCGCCCCTCGCGGTCGAGGGTGTTGCCGTTGCTGTGGCCGGCCGGCGCACGGAAGAGCCCGACGGTTCCCGTCGCCTCGTCCCAGCGCAGCATCCGGTCGTTGGGTATGTCGCTCCAGATCAGCTGCCGCCAGGCCGGCAGATAGACGGGCCCCTCGGCCCAGCGGCTCTCCTCGTGGAGCCGCTCGAGCCGCTCGTCGCCGTTGGCGCAGCGTCCAGTGCGGAAGCGGTCGTCGAGGATCTCGTAGATCGAAGTACGCGTAGTTCCGGACATCATCAAGCCCCCCATGGGATGTGCCGAATCAGCTTCGGTGATCCATGAGTATCGCAGTATGAAGTATGGTCGCAACTATGGATGGCATCGATCGTGAACTCGTGGCCCTGCTCCAGCAGGACGCCGCATCGCCCTACGCGACGCTCGGCAAGGCCGTGGGCCTGTCCGCCGGCGCCGCGCACGAGCGCGTACGGAAACTGCGCGAGCGCGGCGTCATCCGGCGTACGACGGTGGACGTCGACCCGGCCGCGCTGGGCCGCGGTGTGCTGGCCTTCGTCATGGTCGAGTCCTCTGCCTGGATGGGCGATTCGGCCGAGGCGTTCGCCGCGATTCCGGAGATCCAGGAGGCCCACATCATCGCGGGCAGCGCGTCCGTGCTCGTGAAGGTGCGCACCTCCACCACCGAGCAGCTCCAGGACGTGCTGAGGCGTCTCTACGCCATCGAGGGCGTCAGCGGGACGCAGGCGACGGTGTCCCTGGAGACGTTCTTCGAACGGCCGGTCTCCCCGCTGGAGGAGCCCCGCCGCACCTGATTGTCGGTGTGGCGTCCTGCTGCTCGGTCCGAAGGCGGACGGCCGAGCGGCGGAGCGTCGACGGGGTCGGCAGGCCCGCGGCCCTGCCGACCCCGAAGCGCCTACATGCTGCTGAGCGACCGTGCGTAGTTGATCTGACCCATCACCATCTGGAACGACTGGGGACCCTGAGCCGGGATCATCGTCGAGTGGTGCTTGCCGCCGCTGGTCACCGTGACCTGGATGAATCCCGTGGTCGTCTTCTCCTTCATCAGCAGGAAGAGCAGACCCAGCAGACAGAAGATGAAGAAGACGATCGCCAGCACGATCGCGTGCGTCGGGATCTTCTCCTCGGTGCGCGACATGTCCGTCGCGTTCCAGACGGCGCCCTTCAGTGGCAGCGTGCCGCCCGGGGTGACGATCGAATCGCCCATCACCGTGATGTCGCCGATGGACACCAGCGGCGCGCCGCCCGTCGGCGCGGGAGGGCCGGTGTACGGCACCGGGACACCGGCGGGCTGGGTCTGGGCGTAGCCCGGAGCGGGGTCCTGTGGATAGCCGTATCCCGGCGCGGGGTTGGGGTAGCCGTAGGCGGGCGTGCTGCCCGGTGGCTGGGTGGGGCCCCACTGGTACTCGGGCTCCCCGTCCCTGTACGGATTGGGCGTGCTCATGATCTCGTCCCCGCTTTCCCACTGCGTCCGGTCAGACGTTCCCTGATCCTGCCAGGTATGGCCCCGGTGGGTGAAGTCTGCGTCCGTACCCGTACGGATACAAAGAGGCCCGCCTCCCTGGGGGAAGCGAGCCTCGATGATATGACGAGCCGTGATGTGGCGAGCCGTCAGAAGCGGCGCGTGATCAGCGCACGCTTCACTTCCTGGATCGCCTTGGTGACCTCGATACCGCGCGGGCAGGCGTCCGTACAGTTGAACGTGGTGCGGCAACGCCACACGCCGTCCTTGTCGTTGAGGATCTCCAGTCGCTGCTCTCCGGCCTCGTCACGCGAGTCGAAGATGAAGCGGTGCGCGTTGACGATCGCCGCCGGGCCGAAGTACTGGCCGTCGTTCCAGAACACCGGGCACGAGGAGGTGCACGCGGCGCACAGGATGCACTTGGTGGTGTCGTCGAAGCGCTCGCGGTCCTCGGCGGACTGCAGACGCTCGCGCGTCGGCTCGTTGCCCTTGGTGACGAGGAACGGCATCACGTCGCGGTAGGCCTGGAAGAACGGCTCCATGTCGACCACGAGGTCCTTGAGGACCGTCAGGCCCTTTATGGCCTCGACCGTGATGGGCTTCTCCGGGTTGATGTCCTTGATCAGCGTCTTGCAGGCGAGCCTGTTCTTGCCGTTGATCCGCATCGCGTCGGAGCCGCAGATGCCGTGCGCGCAGGAGCGGCGGAAGGTGAGCGAGCCGTCGACATCCCACTTGATCTTGTGGAGGGCGTCGAGGACACGCTCCTTGGGATCGATCTCGATCTGGAAGTCCTCCCAGACCGCGTGCTCCGACACCTCGGGGTTGTAGCGGCGGATCCGGAAGGTGGCGGTGATGTACGGGGAGTCGGCGAAGCCGGCCTCCCGCTTCTCCAGGGTCGGGGTAGCCATCAGTACTTACGCTCCATCGGCTGGTAGCGGGTCTGGACGACCGGCTTGTAGTCGAGACGGACGGTCTCGGAGCCGTCGTCGCCGACCTCGCGGTACGCCATGGTGTGGCGCATGAAGTTGACGTCGTCGCGGTTCGGGAAGTCCTCGCGGTAGTGACCGCCGCGGGACTCCTTGCGGGCCAGTGCGGAGACGGCCATGACCTCGGCCAGGTCGAGCAGGTTGCCCAGCTCGATGGCCTCCAGCAGGTCCGTGTTGAACCGCTTGCCCTTGTCCTGGATGGACACGTTGAGGTAGCGCTCGCGCAGCTCGGCGATCTTCTCGACCGCGGTCTTGATCGTCTGCTCGGTGCGGAACACCATCACGTTGGCGTCCATCGTCTCCTGCAGCTCCTTGCGGAGCACGGAGACCCGCTCGGAACCGGTGGAGTTGCGCAGCCGCTCGACCTGCTCGGCGACGAACGCCGCGGGGTTCTCCGGCAGCTCGACGTAGTCGGACTTCGCCGAGTACTCGGCGGCGGCGATACCGGCGCGCTTGCCGAAGACGTTGATGTCGAGCAGCGAGTTGGTGCCGAGGCGGTTGGCGCCGTGCACCGACACGCAGGCGACCTCACCGGCGGCGTACAGGCCCGGCACGACGGTGGTGTTGTCGCGCAGGACCTCACCCTCGACGTTGGTCGGGATGCCGCCCATGGCGTAGTGCGCGGTGGGCTGGATCGGGATCGGGTCCGTGTAGGGCTCGATGCCGAGGTAGGTCCGCGCGAACTCGGTGATGTCCGGGAGCTTGGCGTCGAGCTGCTCCGGCGGAAGGTGGGTGAGGTCCAGGTAGACGTGGTCGCCCTCGGGACCGCAGCCGCGGCCCTCGCGGATCTCCGTGTAGATGGAGCGCGAGACGACGTCGCGGGACGCGAGGTCCTTCATGACCGGCGCGTACTTCTCCATGAAGCGCTCGCCGTCCTTGTTGCGGAGGATGCCGCCCTCACCGCGGGCGCCCTCCGTCAGCAGGATGCCCATGCGCCAGATGCCCGTCGGGTGGAACTGGAAGAACTCCATGTCCTCCAGCGGCAGACCACGGCGGTAGCAGGCGGCCTGGCCGTCACCGGTCAGGGTGTGCGCGTTGGAGGTCACCTTGAAGAACTTGCCCGTGCCGCCGGAGGCGTAGATCACGGCCTTGGCCTGGAAGATGTGGATCTCACCGGTGGCCAGCTCGTACGCGACCACACCGGCGGACTTCTTGACGCCGTCGACCTCGGTGATCAACTGGTCCAGGACGTAGAACTCGTTGAAGAACTCCACGCCCTCCTTGACGCAGTTCTGGTACAGCGTCTGGAGGATCATGTGGCCGGTGCGGTCCGCGGCGTAGCAGGACCGGCGGACCGGGGCCTCGCCGTGGTTGCGGGAGTGGCCGCCGAAGCGGCGCTGGTCGATGGTGCCGTCCGGGGTCCGGTTGAACGGCAGGCCCATCTTCTCCAGGTCGAGGACGGCGTCGATGGCCTCCTTCGCCAGGATCTCGGCGGCGTCCTGGTCGACCAGGTAGTCACCGCCCTTGACCGTGTCGAAGGTGTGCCACTCCCAGTTGTCCTCCTCCACGTTGGCGAGCGCGGCGGCCATGCCGCCCTGCGCGGCGCCCGTGTGGGAGCGGGTGGGGTAGAGCTTCGTCAGCACGGCGGTGCGGCTGCGCTTCGTCGCCTCGATGGCCGCGCGCATGCCGGCGCCGCCGGCGCCGACGATGACGGTGTCGTACTTGTGGATCTTCATGGGTGAATTCCTCAGCCCCGTGCCTAGCGGATGTTCGGGTCGAAGGTGAAGATCACCAGCGTGCCCAGAAGGATGGTGAACACCGTGGCGGTGTACAGCAGGCCCTTGAGCCACAGGCGCGTGTTCGGACGCTCCGCGTAGTCGTTGATGACGGTGCGGAGGCCGTTGGCGCCGTGCAGCATGGCAAGCCACAGCATCAGCAGGTCCCAGGTCTGCCAGAACGGGGACGCCCAGCGGCCGGCCACGAAGGCGAAGCCGATCTTGGAGACGCCGCCGTCGAGCACCAGCTGAATCAGCAGGTGACCGATGACCAGGACGACGAGAACCACGCCGGACAGGCGCATGAACAGCCATGCGGCCATCTCGAAGTTGCCCCGGGTGGAGCGCGGGGTCTTCTTGGTGCGCTTGCGCGGGGCCTCGATGTACGGGGCGGGATTGTTCACGTCGTAGACGTGGGCGCCCTCGACGGGACCGATCGCGGAAGTGGTGTCAGCGGACATTTCTGGCCTCAGCTCCCGAAGACTTCGCGGACGGCGTGGCCGAGCACGGGGTAAAGGGCGCCCACCATCAGCACGAACCAGATGGCCATGACGCCCATGAACATCTGCTTCTGGTAGCGCGGGCCCTTGGACCAGAAGTCCACGGCGATGACGCGGAGGCCGTTGAGCGCGTGAAAGAGAATCGCGGCCACCAGGCCGTATTCGAGCAGCGCGACGATCGGCGTCTTGTAGGTGGCCACAACCTCGTCGTACGCCTCGGGGGAGACGCGGACGAGAGCGGTGTCCAGCACGTGTACGAACAGGAAGAAGAAGATGAGGACGCCGGTGACTCGATGAGCCACCCAGGACCACATTCCTTCCCGGCCGCGGTACAGCGTTCCAGCCGGCACGGAAGAACCCTCCGGGAGCGGGGATTGGGGCCTGCCGGCTTGTGGGTGTCGGTCTGGCCCGGCCGGGTACGGTCCACCGGCCCTGGCCATCGTAGCGACGTGTTGTCGGTTCGTTCGCCCGGGGTCCGCCGGTGTGATCAAACAGGCAATCAAACAGCCTCGGACGGGCTAAGCCGCGCCCGTCCGGTCCGGCGGGACGGGGTGGAGGCGGCAACTACGTGCCGGCCCTCGCGATGTCGGTCTCCGGATGGTTGGCCACTGCATGGGCCAGCCGGGAGCGTGCGAGGGCGCGCAGTTCCTCGGCGGAGACGGCCCGCTCCTCGTCCGGTTCGTGGGACAGCCTGCTCCGGATGCCGGCCAGCACCTGGTCGAGATACTCGTCGGGCCGGTGTCCGTCGAGGCTGATCACGAACGCGTGTCCGAATCGGCTCTCGTAGGCCGCGTGCGCGGCGGCGAGGGCGGTGTGCGCCGCCTGCGGGGCGTTCGGGGGCAGTCCGGTGGACGATTCGCCGGCCAGGGCCTCGTGCACCTCGCCGGGCGGGAGGTCGTATCCGGCCTCGTCGCAGCCCGCGAGGAGGGCCTCGATATCGGGGTAGGGGCGGTGTGCGACCACGCGCCGGGCCCAGCCGCGGCTGCCGCAGCAGGCGAGGATGATCGCTTCCGCGGTTTCGGCCGGGGCGCTGTTGAAATGCTCGAGCCCCGACTCCGCGCGACGCTGGAACGGTATGGGCGCTGGAGCAGAAGCGCTCCGCGTGTGGTGGAGTGTCGGCGGTCGCTTCGGGAGGCCGGTGGTGGGATCGCTGGACAGCGGAGGCTCCTCGAACGGGACAGCGGGACGGCAGGGAAGGGAGATAAGGGTGTGTCGTAAAGCTAGCGATGTGCACGCAGGGCTGTCCGACGGATGCACGATTTTCACCCGGACGGGAGAGTTTGATCTTACGTAATGGACAAAAGAAGGGGGCGCTTCTACCAAGTTTCACCGCTTATCGGAGGTATCAGGACCATGTGGCTCTCTCGAAAGGCGCGCCTCACCGGTGCGATGACCGCCTCGGTCGCCGTCTTCTCGATGACGCTCGCGGGCTGCTCCGACAAAGGGCCCGGCGAGCCCGGCAGCGCCCCGCCGGCCCAGGTGGCACCGACCGAGGCCGCCGCTGCACCGACTCCGACACGCAGCTACCCACTCTCCGAGGCGCCCGCCACCATCCCCTCCGTACAAAGCCACCAGGCCGCCCGTGGCCCGGGCTGGAGCCGTACGGCCGACAGCGGGGTCGTCGTGGCCAAGGGCAGTGAAGCGCTCTCGGACGAGGGCCGGCTGCTCGCCCAGGAACTCAAGCTCACCTATCGCGGAGCCGTCGCCGCCCGCGCGGGCGACGTGGAGCTGGCACTTGCCGGGGACGGCGCCGCCGAGTCGTACACCCTCACCACCAGTGGCGGCCGGGTGAAGATCACCGGCCCCGACGAGGCGGGCGTCTTCTACGGAACCCGCACGCTGAAGCAGTCCGTGCGCTCGGGCGGGTCGATGCCGGAAGGCGTTGTACGGGACCGGCCGGACCGTCCCCAGCGGGGACTGAACCTCGACATCGCGCGCAAGTACTTCACGGCAGGGTGGATAGAGGACCGGCTCCGTGAGATGGCCGACCTCAAGCTCAACCAGCTCGGCCTGCACTTCTCCGACGACCAGGCCTTCCGCATCGAGTCGGACTCGCATCCGGAGATCGTCTCCGACCCGCACCTCACCAAGGACGAGGTCCGCCGGATCCTGGCGCTCGCCGACCGCCTGCACATCACGGTCGTCGGCGAGATCGACTCGCCCGGACACCTGGGCGCGGTCATGCGGGCGTACCCCCAGCTCCAGCTGCGCAACACCCAGGGCGTGCCGCGTCAGGGCGCCATCGACATCTCCAAGCCCGACTCGGCGCGCATCGTCGACGACCTGCTGCGCGAGTACGCGGCGCTCTTCCCCGGCAAGTGGTTCCACATCGGGGCCGACGAGTACCAGGCCCTCACGGTGAGCAACCCGTCGGCCTCCTATCCGCAGCTCGCCCAGGCCGCCCGCGAGAAGTACGGCGCCAACGCCACGATCCAGGATCTGGCGGAGGGCTGGCTGAACGACCGCGCCGCGGTCGTCCGTGACGCGAAGAAGACACCCAAAGCGTGGAACGACGGGTTCTTCAGCGGCGGGGTGGTCAACGCCGACAAGGGCATCGAGGTCGAGTACTGGACCGGCAAGGAGATCGGCGCCCGCCCGCCGGAGGAGTACCTGGCCGAGGGCCGGCCGGTGGTGAACCTCAACGACGAGTTCCTCTACTACGTGCTCGGCGAGCCCAACCAGTTCACCTACCCGACGGGCCGCCGCATCTACGAGCAGTGGACCCCGTTGGTGCTGCGCGGCACGACGGCGGTGCCGCAGAAGTACTCGGACCAGATCCTCGGCGGCCGCTTCGCCATCTGGTGCGACCTGGCGAACTCCCAGACCCAGGAACAGGTAGCGGCGGGCATCCAGCGCCCGCTCCAGGCGACGGCGCAGAAACTGTGGGACCCGCGGCAGCCGTCGCGCAGCTGGCAGTCGTTCGAGCAGCTGGCGGAGAAGATCACAGGCACTTCCTGACCTGCCGCAACTCGCTGGACGGTGGCCGTCACGTGGGCGTATGTTCCGCGGGCGGCCGCCGTGCGTACGGCCGCGTTTCCATGTCGGGCCCCTGGGGGCGGTGCCGATTGCTGTCTCTGCCCGGGGGTTGTCCGCCATGCCGTGTTCCCGATGCCAGGAAAGACCCGCGAGCGCCGGGGAGTCGCTCTGCGACGACTGCCGCGCGACTGCCGCGGCGCCGTCCACCGATGCGGCGTCCGTGGCGTCCACGTCGAAGACGTCCGCTGATGCACCGTCAGTGCCGTCATCGCCGCTGACGCCGAACCTGAGCCCCGTGGTTGCCGCACCCGCACCACCGTCCGCACTGAGCCGGCCACTTCGCTCGCCGGTGGGGCTCGGCCGTGCCGCGGCGATCCTGCTCCTTGTCGTGGCCGTCACCGACATCGCCGCGATCACGGCCGCACTCAATCTCCGCCGACTGATGACGATCATGGAGAGCGGTGACTTCCTCGCCTACTCCACCGAGGACGCCGACCTCGCCGACCTGCTGATGGTGGTCACATCCTTCGCGCAGTTCGCGGCCTTCGCGGCCACCGTGGTGGTCTTCATCATCTGGTTCCACCGCGTCCGGTCGAACGCGGAACTCTTCGCCCTCGACCGCTTCACGAAGAGCCGGGGCTGGGCCATCGGCGGCTGGTTCATCCCTGTCGCCTTTCTCTGGATCCCGCGCCGTGTCGCCGCCGAGACGTGGACCGCGAGCCGCACCGACCCGTACGCGGGGGACGACCATGAGCACGGCACCCTGGTGAACGTGTGGTGGATCGCGTTCGTGGCGTCATGGCTGGTGACGCGGTACGCGGACCGGCTCTACGACAAGGCCGAGACGACCCAGGAGATCGTCTCCGCCGCCGACGCCCTGGTCGTCGCGGGTGTCGTCGACATCGTCGCCGCCGTCCTCGCGGCCCTGTTCGTCCGCCGCCTGACGCACATGCAGCATGCCAGGGCGCTGGGCAAAGTGGGTGCGACGCCGGCCGAGGCCGGGAGCCGACGGTAACGTTCCGGCCACGGAGTGACGTAATCGAGCCATCCGACGCAGTAGGAACCGGTACAAGAGCAAGTACTTCGTCCGCGACGGAAGGCGTCCGTATGACCTCCAAGAGCCTGACGGAACTCATCGCACACGCGGATGAGCGTGGGCTGGCAGCGAGCGGGCTCGCGTGCCTCGACCGCTGCATGCCGCTGCTCGCGGCGGAGGACGACACGCTGCGCCCGCTCTGGGCGGGGCTGGCCGGCGGCGAGGAGGAGTGGTCCGGGCAGCTGGCAGCGGCCCGGCAGGCCATGGAGGGCACGGCCCTCGAGGACGGGGACGCGGCCCTGGTACGCCGGATGCTCGGCGCCGCTCCTTCCGACTGGGACATCATGCCCTTGCGCGAGTGGGCCGACGGGTGCTCCGTCGCCGCGCTCGAGGTGCACCGCCGTTTCGACGTGGGCGACTGCGCGGCCGAGACCCTGGAGCGCTGCCGCGAGGGCGGGACGGGCACCGAGGGTGTCGGACCGCTGGTCGCGGGGGAGTTGCGGCGCCAGGCCCAGATATTGGAGATCCTCGCGGAGCCCCCCGGCGGCAACGGCCTGCGGCACGCACTCGAGGTGTCGACCGAGGGACGTCGCGTGCTGCGCGCCGCGGTCTCACGCCGGGCCCGCGTGACGGGCTGACACGCACGACGGCGGGCTCGACGCGTGGCACGGGCCGCGCAAACGCCACGGCGGCCCGACCCGCGCGCCACGGCGGCCCGACATGTGAACGAGCGCCACGACGGCGGTCCGAGACGTCACGGGCGCACACGCGCCACGGCCGGTGCGACGCGTGACACGAGCACGCCCGGCGGCCGCTTCCCGACCTCAGTACGGGAAGCGACCGGGCACGGGCGGGATCAGGGTGTGTACACCGAGGCGCCCGCCGTCCGGCGGATCTCCGGCAGTGCCGAGTAGAGCGTCGCGCCCGGGCAGAGCGTGGCGTAGCCGTCGCGGTGGCCGGAGACCGTGTACAGGTTCGCCGCCTGGCCCTTCTTCCAGACTCCGGTGTCGCCCGCAGCCATGAGCGTCACCCTGGCCTCCGGGTCGACGCCGTACAGGCCGAGCTTCCACGCGGCGACATCGGCGACGGCCTGCTTGGCCGCGGCCGTCGGCGTACCGCCGTTCTCGTAGTCGCCGAGGACCGAGATGCCGGACGAGTAGCCGTTGAAACCGTAGGTGTGGGCGCCCTGGACGGGTTTCTCCACACCGCCCGCACGGCCCTCGAAGACCGTCCCGCACTTGTCGACGAAGAAGTTGTAGCCGATGTCGTTCCACCCGTTCGTCTTCACGTGGTACGTGAGGATGCCGCGGATGATGGCGGGCGACTCGGCGCAGTCGTAGTCGTTCGTCCCGGCGGTGTGGTGGACGAAGACAGCGTCCACCTTGCTCAGGTACGTGGGCGGGTCCTCGACGAGCGACTCGTCGGCGCCCCAGTCGGCCCGGCTGACGATCGGCGGAACGGCCGGAGCCGTGGGAGTCGCGCTCTCGCTCGGCGCGGGGGCGCTGCTCGGGTCCGACGGCGTCGGCGAGGGTTCGGGTGAACCGGACGCAGGCGCGGAGGGCTCGGCGGTGGTGGTCGGCTCGGCCGGGTCCACGCTGGGCGAGGGAGCGGTCGACGGCTCGGCGGACGGTTCCGGCGGCGTCGATTCGGTCGGCTCCGTGCTGGGTTCCGTGCTGGTCGGTTCCGAGCTCGGCTCCGGCACGGTCGGGGCGCTGGACTCGGGCCGCGTGCTCGGTGCCGTCGGCGCGTCGGTCGGTGACGGCGAGATCCCACCGCCGGAACCGTCCGTCGGGCTCGTCGCCGGAGTGCTCGGCGCGGCGGTGACCGGGGGAGCCGAGGTGGAGGGCTGGGCCGTCTGCGACGGTTCGGGCTTGCGCGCCGTGGTGCGCTGCGGCTTCACCACGCCCCGGCTCGGCTTCACACGCGCGGTCGCGTCCTCGGCCGCCACGCCGGGGTCGATCATGTCGAGCCGCAGGGCCCCAGGCACCGCGGTCTCCTTGCCGCCGGCCACCACACGGGCCTCGACGGCGTCCGACGGTCCCACCCACAGAGGCTCCGAGGCGCCGCGGACGCCCGCGGCGTCGCCCTCCTCCCACTCCGGGGCCCGGATGTCGAAGTCGAGATCGCGCCAGTCGGTCCAGGTGCCGCCGTCCGCGCTGCGGGTGCGTATCTGCGCCGTGCCCTCGAAGTCGTCGGCGCTGTCCTCCCAGGAGACGCCGACGAGCGAGAACAATTGCGTCTCCGTACGCGGGAGTTCGCGCTTCTTCGCGTCCTTGCCCTCGAGCGCCAGCACATGGGCCCGCGCGGGGCGGGTGCGGTCATCGCCGCCTTCTGAGCCGACCGTGGCGGCCACTGCCGTCACACCGGTTCCTCCCAGGACGACGGCTCCCGTCACCAGCCATACCGTGCGTCGCGCCTTCGGTGTCCTGCTCGCCCGTCGGCCGCGGACCGTTCTCGGACTCATGCCCATCCCTCATCACAACTGATCACTGGCCTGCGGCGGGCAGCTCGCCCGTGCAGGTGGCTCGCCCGAACTGACCCATGGCGGTGGAGCGTTGTACGTGGGTGCCGTGGATGGCCAGGGTGCAGGCGGCCTGGCCGCCCTTCCCGTCGAGGACTATCGCGACGATCGGGGCCTTGCCGACGGGTACCTGCACGGTCTTCCTCCAGGGCAGCGTGGCGCCCTGCACGACCGTGGCGGTGCCCGCCTCGCTTCGGGCGAGATACGAGATGTCGACGGTGCCCTCGCCCGTGACCTCGTACGTCACCTCGGCCGTCGGTACGGCGCGCGGCTTCGGCTTCTCCTCGGTGTCGAGGACGCCGTAGCCGACGAGACCGCCGCAGGCGAGCAGCAGGGCGGCGGCGATGGCGACACCCGCGCGGGCTCCCGTGCTCTTTTCCTTGCTCCCGTCGCCCGGCTCGGCGCCTGCCGTTTCCGTGTCCGCCGGCTCGGAGTCGGATTCCGTGTCCGCCGGCTCGGAGTCGGATTCCGTGTCCGCCGATTCCGTGTCCGCCGACTCGGCGTCAGCTGTTTCCGCGTCCCCGGCCTCCCTGGTCTCCTCGGCCTCGCCGGTCACCTCGGTTTCCGGCTCCGCGGATTCCGGCTCCGCGCTTTCCGTGGATTCCTTCGATGACATGAGTGTGCCCGGCTTTCGGTGAGTCGGCATGAGTCGAACCGGGCGGTTATACACCACGCGGAACGTGCGGCGCGAGCGACCGGACGAAAGGGGCGAACGGGCCGGGCTTCCGGGGCTCGATTGCCCCTAATGTCCGGGGGGTTGACGGGGCGTCACTCCAGTGGTTCATAATCCGCTGCCGCGCCCGTGAGCTGGGCTTTCGACTGCTCGCGATGAGGTGGCACAGCAATGCTCCAGTCGGGCGCAAACCTGCGCTCCGGCTCGTTCGGCGTGCCCATTTCGCGTTCGGCGGAGTCGGCCGCCGACGCCGAAAGGTAATGACGTGAAAGTTCCGTACAGGAGATATCTCTCCTGTCTGGTGGTCGCGGCGGTGGCGGGCACGCTACTGCCGCAGGTCGCCTATGCGGCCCCGCCGTCCGAGCCCGAAAAAGACGACGGAAAAGGCGTTGTCGACACCATTGCGGGCTGGTTCTCCGACGACGAGGACCGTAAGGAGGCGGAGCCTCCGGTCGGCGGAAAGCTCGAGATACCGAGCCGCCAGAAGCTGCCGAAGGGCGAGAAACTTCCCCCGGCGCAACGCGTCAAGGAACTGACCGACCGGCGTACGCCGCAGGCCCGGTTCTGGCAGATGTCGGACGGGCGGGTGGAGGCGGAGCTTTCGGCGTCGCCCGTCTCGTACCGTGCGGGCTCGTCGTGGAAGCCGATCGACACGACGGTCAGGGCGACGAAGGACAAGGGCTTCGACTTCGCCAACACGTCCAACACCGGCCGCAGCTGGTTCGGTTCCGATGCCTCGAAGCTGCTGCGCTTCGAGACGGCGGACGGCCAGGCGGTCACCCTCGGCCTCCAGGGCGCGACCAAGGGTGTGGCGCCTTCCGCGAAGGGCGACACGGTCACCTACAAGGGCCTGGCCGCCGGCGCGGACGTGTCGTACCAGGTGGGCGCGGGCCGGGTGAAGGAGAACATCACCCTCGCCGAGGAGCCGAAGGCCCCGGTGAAGTACGTCTTCACGCTGGACGCGGGCGAGTTGGAGCCGAAGGAGCGGGGCGACGGTTCGATCGCGCTGTTCGGTGAGGACCCGGCGAACCCGGCGCTGGTGATCCCGCCGGCGTTCATGACGGACGCCAAGGCGGACAAGGCCTCGCCGTACGGCAAGGCCTACAGCGCGAAGGTGTCCCAGAAGCTCAGCCGCGACGGCAAGCAGTGGCGGCTGACCGTCACGCCGGACGCCACGTGGCTGGCGGCGCCGGAGCGGCAGTATCCGGTGGTGATCGACCCGACGATCACGATCGCGCCGTCGCCGACGACGTCGCAGGACGTGATGGTCCGCTCGGACCAGCCGACGGCGAACTTCAACAGCACATGGGACCTGTCGGCAGGCAAGACGAGCAGCACGGGCATCGCCCGTTCGCTGATCAAGTTCCCGCTGGACGAGATCCCGGCCGGTTCGAAGATCGACACGGCTGAGCTGTCGATGTACTTCGACCAGGTCCACACCTCCGGTTCGACGAACGTGGACGTGGAGGTCCGCCGGGCGACCGGCGCCTGGGACGAGGCCACGGCGACGTGGAACAACACCAGCGCGCTGGCGGGTGAGCAGTCCGCGACCACGGTCGTGATGGACGACGGTGACACGGGCACGGCCGCGGTCGGCGAGTGGCCGCGGGTGACCGGTACGGGCAACGCCGGCGACTACGCGTACAACAAGAACACCGCGACCGGTGAGTCGTACACATGGCAGCCGATGGTCCCCGAGGCCGCGGACTACCGGGTCGAGGTCCACACCCCGGTGCAGACGGACGGCGCGACGGCCGCCCCGTACACGGTGACCTCGGCCGAGCCGGCCGCGAACTTCACGGTCAACCAGGCCACCGGCACCACCGGTTGGCGTCAGCTGGGCTCGTCGCAGATCGACTTCGCCAAGGGCAACACCGGCAAGATCGTTCTCGGCGACACCGGTGACTCGACGAAGCGGACGATCGCGGACGGCGTCCGGCTGGTGAATCCGGCGCAGATCCGCAAGGACGTCGGCGAGTACAACGAGTGGCACAACTTCCGGGTCGGCGACACCGTCCAGAAGTGGGTCTCCGGCACTGCCGCCAACCACGGCTTTGTCGTCAAGGCCGTCGACGAGACCTCGACCGCGCCGCTCGGCGGTCCGCAGTACGAGGCCGGGGACTACGACTACGGCGGCGAGACGTCCACCATTCCGCGCCTGACGGTCACCTTCGGCAAGGTCGGCACCTCGCTGAACTCGCCGACCGTCGTGCACGGCACCGGCCCCGAGCTGTCCTGGGCGGCGTACAAGAACACCACCGGTGACGCCGGTCTCGACATCGCCGAGTACCAGCTCCACCGCTCCACCCAGCAGGTGTTCACCCCGTCGGCCGCGACCCTGGTCGCGCCGGTCGCCAAGACGGCGACCACCTACACGGACACCACCGCGGTCCCGACCCCGGACTCCAGCAGCGCGGAGATCGGCAAGTCGTACTACTACCAGATCGCGGTCAAGACGGCCGACGGTCAGGTGCTGGGCTCCCCGACCCGCGTGGTCGGCGTCCCGAAGGCCGGCCGCACCATGCGGCTCATCCAGGCCGGCGCCGGTGTCACCGACACCACGCTGTCGTCGCTGAAGCCGACGACGAACCTGAACACCGTCGAGCAGGGCACCGTCGGCCAGGACTGGCTGACGGTGGGCAACAACTCCGGCACCTACGGCAAGACCCGCTCGGTGATCAAGTGGCCCACCACCACGATCCCGACCACCGCGACGGTGCTCGAGAGCCGGGTCTTCCTGTGGTCCACGCTCACCGAGCGCACCACCACGACCAAGGCTCAGTACAACCTGCACGGACTGACCCGGGACTTCACGGAGACCCAGGCCACCTGGAACAACGCCAACTCCACCACCGCGTGGACCACGGCGGGCGGCGACCACTCCTCGGTCGTCTCCGACTACGTGCCGGCCTTCAACACCGACCTCGGCCGCCACTGGTGGGACGCCACGTCCCTCACCCAGGGCTGGGTCAAGACGCCCACCAGCAACAAGGGCACCCTGATCAAGCTGAAGGACGAGACGACGGCCGGCCCGCAGGAACGCTCCATCTTCCTGTCCTCCGCCGCGCCCGACCCGCAGCTCCGCCCGCTGCTGCGCGTGATCTACGTCGACTCCACCACGGAGGACACGTACTACGCGCCCACCACCCCGTCCCGGATGACCCCGAACACCACCTACACGGTGGAGTTCACGGTCACCAACACCACGTCGACGGCGTGGGCCGCGGGTGAGCGGGAACTGTCCTACACCTGGAAGCTCCCCGACGGCACGGACGCCACCACCGGCGGCAACCAGCTGGAGACCCCGATCCCGGCGCTGCTGCCGGGCAAGTCGGCCACGATCCAGGCGCAGGTCGCCACCCCGATCAACTCGGATTCGGGCAACAAGCGCAACGAGTACGTGCTCGGCTGGGACGTCCGCAAGATCGCCGACGGCACCTGGCTGTCGGCCGGGACGGGCGGTATTCCGTCGCTGAAGCAGAACGTGGCGGTCGAGGACCCGACCTCCAACAGCCTCGGCCTGGAGAAGTTCTACAGCTACACCGGCAAGAACACCGGCGCCGGCTCGACGCTGATGAACAACCTGGCCTCCGGCAACAGCGTCTGGCAGTACAACGCCTTCAGCAACCCGGGCCGGGGGCTCAGCACCTTCGTCCGGTTCGCGTACAACTCCCAGGACACCTCCGACACCGTCGCAGGCCACGGCTGGTCGATGCAGGCCGCGGGGCCGATCCGGCTTGGCGCGGCACTGGACTTCCACCCCAACCCGAACCCGACGGAGATCCGTCTCCCGGACGGCGACGGCACGACGCACGTCTTCCGCAAGCAGGGCGACGGCACCTGGAAGGCCCCGGCGGGCGTCCACTACAAGGTCACCATGAAGGCGGGTCTGGACTGCAAGCCCTCCAAGGACCCCGTCCCGGACGCCTGGACGCTGACCCGTCCCGACGGCACCCGCTTCCTCTTCGGCTGCGACGGCTACATGACGTCGACGGTCGACAAGAACGGCAACACCCAGACGTTCACGTACGAGGAGCGCAAGTCCAACAACAAGCCGACCAAGTTCCTGCTGTACATCACGGACCCGGCCGGCCGTCAGTCGCTCACCGTCGACTACTACAAGAAGGGTGACGCGTCCTACGAGTACATCAACGACTCGGGCGCGAAGGTCAGCGGCACCAACCTGACCAACTCCAAGATCTACGACCACGTGAAGTCCATGACGGACATCTCCGGCCGGAAGATCACCTTCTACTACACCACCAAGGGCCTGCTCGGTCAGATCACCGACGGTGCCGGCTCCAGCCAGCCCAAGGACTTCACGTTCACCTACGACGCCACGCAGGGGAACAAGAACGTCAAGCTGGTCAAGGCGACCGACCCGCGCGGCAACGCCACCTCCCTCGGGTACTACTTCCCGAAGGAGGGCGACGACCCGAAGTACCACTGGTGGACGCAGCGGATCACCGACCGTCTGGGCGGTCCCACGGACTTCGCCTACGCGGTGAACGCGGCGAACACCAAGTTCACCGACACCGAGGTCACCGACGCCGAGTCCCGTGCCACGGACTACGTGACGGACGACTTCGGCCGCCCGGTCCAGACGGTCAACGCCAAGTCGCAGACCACGAAGATGTCGTGGGACGCCGACAACAACGTCACGTACATGGAGGAGGCCAACGGAGCGAAGACCGCGTACTGCTACGACCAGAGGACGGGCTACCCGCTCTGGACACGTGACGCCGAGAACAACAAGGCCGGCGTGCCCACGGCCGCCGAGTGCGCGCCCGGTACCTACCCGGCGAACTCCTCCCGCTACAGCTACCAGACGCGTCTGGACGGCTTCTCGGCCGACCTCTTCACCAAGACGTCCCCCGAGGGCCGTAAGTGGCAGTTCGGCTACGACACGTACGGCAACCTGAAGACGGTCACCGACCCGAAGGGCGTCGCCACCGCGACGGCGGGTGACTACACCACGTCGTACGACTACGACGCCTACGGCCAGCTGACCAAGGCGACCGACGCCAACGGCAACCCGACCGTCAACAGCGACTTCGGCGTCACCGGTTACCCGGCCACCATCACCGACGCGCTGGGCGAGTCGACGTCCTACGTCTACGACGTACGCGGACAGGTCACCGAGGTCACCGACGCGCTGGGGACGAAGACCACGCAGGCGTACGACACCTTCGGGCGTCCGCTGGCCTCCACGGTGCCCAAGGACCGGGCCGCGGGCGAGCTGATCACCACTCCGGCACCGGTCTACGACGCCAACGACAACGTCACGACCGTCACGGCGCCGCACGGCGCGGTGTCCACGGCCGTGTACGACGCGGCCGACCAGATCACCTCGGGCACGGCTCCGAAGGACTCGCCGACGGCACCCGAGCGGACGACGACCTACACCTACGACAAGGCGGGTCATCTCCGGACGACGACCGAGCCGAAGGGCCTCGCCACCCCGGCGGACCCGTCCGACTACGCGACCACCAACACCTACGACGAGATCTACCAGCTCGTCTCCGTGATCAACGGGGTGGGAGACAAGATCTCCTACACCTACGACAACGTCGGCAACGTCGTCACGGTCGTCGATCCGAAGAAGAACGCCACCGCCGACACCACCGACTACACCACCAGGACGGTCTTCGACCTCAACCACCGGCCGGTGGAGGTCGTCGACGCCCTCGGCAAGTCCAGCAAGCGCACGTACGACAAGGACTCGCTGCTGGTGTCCACGACGGACGCCGAGAACAACACGTCGACCATCAGCTACGACGAACGCGGCCGGCAGACCGAGGTCAAGGCGCCGCACTCCGGCACCGGCACGGCCATCACCTACCGCACCACCCGCTACGAGTACGACCAGGTCGGCAACGCCACCAAGGCGATCTCGCCGCGGGGCGTCGCCACCACCACGGCCGACGACTTCACCGCCCGTACCGAGTACGACGCGCTGAACCGCCCGGTCAAGCAGTTCCAGCCGTACGACCCCGCCGACGCCCGCCACAACAAGCCGGACGTCTACACGCAGACGTACTACGACGAGGTCGGCCGGGTGGCAAAGACGTCGATGCCGCCGTCGGAGGGCCAGACGGTCCGCAACGACAGCGTCTTCGAGTACTTCGACAACGGCTGGACGAAGACGTCCACCGACCCGTGGGACATCGTCACCTCCTACGACTACAACGCCATCGGCCAGCAGACCTCGCGGACGCTGACCTCGGCGGGCGGCTCCTCCAATCGCACCATGGGCTGGTCGTACTACCCGAACGGCAGGCTGAAGTCCAAGACGGACGACGGCGTGCCGGTGGGCAGCGCCGTCGTGCTCGTCGACAACTCCGACACCCAGCACACGTCCTCGACCGGCACCTGGACCGCCGGAAGCATCGCCGGCCAGACCGGGTACGACCACCGGACGCACGCCGCGGGCGCGGGCACGGACGCCTACACCTGGACGCTCAACGTCCCGAAGGCCGGCACGTACACCGCGTACGTGAAGTACCCGAAGGTCACCGGCGCGACGACCGCCGCGAAGTACACGGTCACCCACAGCGGCGGCACGGCGGAGGTCACCAAGGACCAGAACTCGGACACCGGCACCTGGGTCCGGCTCGGCTCCTACGCCTTCTCCCAGGGCAACACGGCGAAGATCCAGCTCGCCCAGAGCAGCGGCGGGGCCGTCGTCGCCGACGGCGTCAAGCTCGTGCGCGACACGTCGTCCGAGTCCGACACCGAGAAGCACACCTTCGCCTACGCCTACGACCTCAACGGCAACCTGACCTCGATCGACGACACCTCGTCCGGGGCGAAGGTCGACGCCTACACGATCGCTTACACGGGCCTCAACCAGGTCCGGCAGGTGACCGAGGCGCTCGCGGGCCAGGAGAAGAAGTCCAGCACCTACACCTACGACGCCAACAGCCAGCCGGAGACCGTCACCCACGACGACCAGTTCTCCCGGTACACCTACGACACGCGTGAACTGGTCAAGACGGTGTCGGTCGGCACGAGCCCGACGGACCCGTCCCCGAAGGTGTCCTCTTACGCCTACACCGACCGCGGCGCCGTGTCGCGGGAGACCAAGGCCAACGGCAACACCGTCGACACGGCCTACTTCCTGGACGGTGCGGTCCGCACCACCACGGAGAAGAAGGGCAACGGCACCCTCGTCGCCTCGCACACCTACGCCTACGACGCCAACGGCAACAAGGCGCAGGACGTGGTCAGGAAGATGAACGCCGACAACCACGCGGCGTACCTCGACTCCACCACGGACTACTCGTACGACCCGGCCGACCGTCTCGCCAAGGCGGTCAAGACGGGCAACGGCGCGGGTACCGAGACGTACGTCCACGACGACAACGCCAACGTGGTCAGCCAGAACGTGCGGGGCACGTCCACCGTCTTCGCGTACGACCGCAACCGGCTGCAGACGTCGACCACCGGCAGCACCACGTCCACCTTCAACTACGACCCCTTCGGCCGGACGGAGTCCGTCACCCAGGGCGGGCAGGTCGTCTCCCGGAACGTCTACGACGGTTTCGACCATGTCGTGGAGTCCCAGCAGCGGGACGGCTCCGGCGCGATGAAGTCGACGACCTACGCCTTCGACCCGCTGGACCGCACCACGTCGAAGACGGTCGACGGCAAGACCACCGAGTACACGTACCTCGGCCTGTCGGGCGAGGTGCTGAACGAGGAGGTCGCGGGCAAACTCACCAAGTCGTACCAGTACTCGCCGTGGGGTGAGCGGCTCTCCCAGATCAAGCACAACGACGACGGGACGACCGAGGACGGCTTCTACGGCTACAACAGCCACACCGACGTCGACACGCTGACCGACAGGAACGGCGACACCAAGGCCACCTACGGCTACACCGCCTACGGCAGCAACGACACGTCCGAGTTCACCGGAATCGACAAGCCCGACGCCGGCGACCCGACGAAGGAGGAGTACAACTCCTACCGCTACAACGCCAAGCGGTGGGACGCCCAGTCCGGCACCTACGACATGGGCTTCCGCAACTATGACCCTGGGCTCAACCGCTTCACCACCCGGGACATGTACAACGGCGCCCTGGCCGACATGGGGCTCGGCAGCGACCCGTTCACCGGCAACCGCTACGCCTTCACCGGCGGCAACCCGATCAGCAACGTCGAGGTCGACGGGCACTTCGCCATCGCGATCCCCATCGTCATCGCCCTCGTCGCGGTCGCGGTCGTCGCCACCGACGAGGTGGTCGCCGAGCAGCAGGGCCGACCGAGCCTCGCGGACAGCCTCGGCGACGCACTGGTGTCCACGGCGCGTGGCATCAACGATGCCATCGACCGGGCCAGGCAGCCCAAGCCCAAGCCGGCGCCCAGGCCCTCGCCCGAGGACGAGGACGACGACAGCAACAAGTGCGGGTCCGGCTGGGTCCAGTACGGCGATGTGGACAAGAAGAACGGCAGCCGCGCCACCGGCATGACCTCCTGCCTGACCAAGGACTACGTGGACAGCAACGAGGGTTCGGAGACGGACACCCGGGTGTTCACGCCTCCGGGCTACCGGTGGGCGCAGCGCACCGCCGGCTTCCTCGGTGCGCGTCCGGTGCGCGAGAACATCAACGCCTGCCACCTCCTGGCCAACCAGCTGACCGGATCGGGCACGGACCCGCGGAACCTTGCCACGTGCGCCCGCGGAGCCAACGCCAAGCAGCTCGGGTCCCAGCAGGGCGACGGCAACATGGCCAAGTACGAGGCGGACATCGCCGCGGCCGTGCAGGCGGGGCAGGACGTCTACTACTCGGTGACCCCTCGCTACAGTGGCCGCCGGACGGTACCGACCGGATTCGCCATCTACGCGCAGGGGACGAACCCGGACGGAAGTGCCGGCATATCCATCGACACCTTCATCTCCAACACCCTGGCCGGCCGCAACCTCGGCATGTTCAACGATCAGAACACCGGTCGGCAGGTACCGACGGGATCGATGGAATGACGGCGGACGACAAGGAGAAGGAGGCACCGCGATGACCGATCCGGAGACGCTCCGGCAGCTCATGCCGCCGAGGATGGCACCCGAGGCGCCCGTCGACTGGGCCCCCGTGGTCGAGTCGTGGGGCACGGAGTTCCCGCCCGACTACCGCGCGTTCATGGAGGTGTGGGGACCCGGGGCGATCGACAACTTCTTCCAGGTCCAGGTACCCGAACCCAAGGCGGATGAGCCGACGTCGCCCTTCGGCGGCATGCTCGTGGAGACCCTCACCGCCGAGGACGCCTGGGCGAACTTCCCGAAGGAGCCCGAGCTCGAGGGGACGCAGCCGCGGCTGATCGCCTGGGGTTCGGACGCCGCGGCGGACATCGTCTGCTGGGACGCCTCCGGCGACGACCCGGCCGCCTGGCCGGTGCTCGTCTACCACCGGGGCAAGGGCATCTGGCGCCGCCACGACTGCGGGATGGTCGAGTTCCTCGTCCGTGTCCTGCGGGCGGAGTTCCCCGCATGCCCCCTGAGCGACCTCTCGCTCTGGGGCAGGCACCCCGCGCTCTTCCTCAGCGAGAGCGAGGAGGAGCGCCTGCTGGAGCAAGGGCTCGACCCGTGGGCGCAGTGACCGCCCCCACCGGACCGGCCGGCTGACCGCCGGACCACACCGCCGGGCACCGACAGGTGCCCGGCGGTCTTCTTGCGGGCGACGACGGAGACCGCCACCGGTCCTCGTCCGCTCGCGCGTCTTCGGCCCCTGAGGGGCACTACCGGAGGAACCATGGGGCGGGGCGAGAGAACAGTGAGAACGGTCTTCCGGGTGCTGGGGGCGGTGGGGCTGGTCCTGCTGGCGGGGGCGGTCGCGCACGTGGTGTCCGGGTACACGACGGCCACCATCTCCAGTGACGCCATGCGGCCGACGTACACGCGGGGTGAGTGTGTCTTCCTGGAACGCATCGAGGCGGGCGAGGCCCGGCGGGGCGATGTGCTGCTCCACAGGACGGACGAGCGATACGGCGGCCTGGCGGTCCTCCAGCGCGTCATAGGCGTCGGAGGCGACCGGGTCGCGCAGCGGACCGGTGAGCCGGTGACCGTGAACGGGAAGCCGCTGGACGAGCCCTACGTCAAGGACGGCGACCCGTCGGGGGCGGCTCCCGCGTACGACGTGGTGGTCCCCGAGGGCCGGCTGTTCCTGCTCGGCGACCACCGGGCGAACTCCAACGACTCCCGGTACTTCCTCGACGACCGATCGGGCACCGTCGCGGAACGCGCGGTCCTGGCACGTCCCCTCGACGACCGCTCCGGGCTCGTCGGGGCGGGCCTGACCGCGCTGCTCGGGCTCGTCGTCGTCGTCGGTGCGCTCGCGACGGAGATCGCCAGGCGCCGCAGACCGCCCGTCCGATGACGACCGGGCCCCTTCCGGCTACAGCACACGACATCACGGAGGAAGAGTTGCCCTCGACACACGACGTAGCCACCTGGGAGCCGCTGCTGCGGCTGCTGCTCCAGGACAACGCGGAGCGGCTCGCCGCACCCGGCGGATACGTGGCGGGCCACATAGGCAGGGGAAGTTGGAGCGTGCCGGTGACCCCGCCCGCGTTCCAGCCCGGGCGGGCCGCACAGGTCAGTGACATGCAGACGGAGTGGGACGCGGTCGGCCGCGTGCGGAGCGTCCTGGAGGAGTCGGACGTCGACGAGGTCTCCTTCATGCTGGAGACGCCCGCCCCGGGCAAGGCCCTGCTCCATCTCTTCGACAGGGGCCCGGCCGTCGAGTCGGGTGTCGCCACCCGCTTCGGTGCGCTCGTCCTGGTCGAGGGGGCCGTCCCCGAGCCCTGGCGCCGGCTGCCGGACCCGTCACCGGACGCGGTGCCCGCCCCGACGGCGGACGCGGCGCTGCTGGAGCGGACTCTCCGGGAACGGCTGCCCGAGGCGATCGGCGCCACCGAGCAGGAACTCGCCGCGACGGAGGCACGCCTGGGCGTCACGCTGCCCGAGGAGTTGAAGGCCCTGTACCGGGTCACCCGGGCGCGCTGGGAGGATCTCGGCGGGGACTACAGTGCGGCCACGCGCATGGCCAAGGCGGTCGGCTGCGAACTCCTCGCGCTGGACGAGGTGTACGTCGCCGATACCGCGTCCCGTCCGGCTCCTTGGGAGTTCGCCGCGATGGACGCCGTCGAGACCCGGCCCGACGCCGCCGTCCAGGGCCTCGTCGGCTCACCTGGCTGGATCGTCTTCGGGGACACCGGAGGCGGCGACCGGATAGCCGTCGACCTGACCCCGGGCCCGGCCGGATACCTCGGGCAGATCATCGTGATGAACCACGAGGAGAACTGCGGTGCGGGCCTCGTCGCCGATTCCGTCACCGACATGGTCCTCGACCGGCGGCCCGATGAGCGGCGTGGCGCCGGTCGCGAGGCACAGCCTCCGGCCGTCGCCTGGGTGAACAGGAGCGGCATCCCCAGCGTGGAGGCCGCCGCCCATTCCGGGCTGGAGGCCCTGAGCATTGGCGTGTGGGAGGGCGAACCGCTCAGCCTCGAACCGCTCGTCGGGCTTCCGCGCCTGCGGACCCTGACCGCCTACCCTGGCACCCTCGCCGACCCGCTGGAGATCGCCCGCCTCGAGGGTCTGGAGTTTCTGGAGCTCGCCCCGGAGGAGTGGCGCGTCCTGCTCGACGCCGGGGCCGTACCGCGTGGCTTGTCGGCCGCCGCGATCGAGGTGCACGGCGAGCGGAACCCCCTGCCGATCGTGGCGCTCGCAAACGAGATCCTCGGCCTGTGGGATCGGCCGCTGATCACCCGGACGGTCATCGAGGCCGATCTCGGGCCGGTGGCGTAGGCCGTCTACGTGGCGTCGTCCTCCGTGAGCGACGCGACGAAGGACGTCCAGGCCGGGGCCGTGACGGTGAGGACCGGGCCGCTCGGGACCTTGGAGTCGCGGACGGGGACGACGCCGGTGTGGGCGTCGCACACCTCGACGCAGTCGCCGCCGTCGCCGTTGCTGTACGTGCTCTTGCGCCAGGCGGCCGCGCCGGGGAACGCCTCCGCGACCTCGACGCAGTCCCCGCCACTGCCGTTGCTGTAGCTGCTCTTGCGCCAGACGGCCGTGCTCAAGTCAATCCCGCTGCTCGCCATTTCGGACATCCTCAGCCACTTCCTCGATCAGGGCGAGGGACGCCTCCGGTGGCAGTGCGGCGGCCCTCAGCCAATCGTACGACCGGCGGTACTCCTTCACGAGGGCCGGATCGTCGATGGTGTCCCCGCTGTGCAGTGCCTCCGTGTAGACCAGGGGAGGGGCGTCGGGGAAAGTCATGACCTTGGCCGTGCCCAGCATGAAGGGATGCGCCCCGCAGTTCCACGGAAGGATCTGGGGAACGATCCGGTGGCGCTGTGCCAGCGCCGCGATGTGCCCCAGTTGTTCGGCCGCCTGGTCCGGCGGAAGGATCGGCTGGCGCAGGAGCGACTCGGACAGGATCGCCCAGTACATCGGGGTCTTGTGGTTGTCCTCGAAGAGGTGGGCGCGTGCCAGTCGGGCGCTGACCTTCTCCTCCACCTCCTCGTCCGGGGCAAGAGGATGGGTCGCGCGCACCACCGCCCGCGCGTACGCGTCCGTCTGCAACAGCCCCGGGATCAGCGTCGGGCACCACTCCTCGATGGTCTCCGCGTGCTTCTCCGCCTCCAGCACCCGCTCGAAGTAGCTCGCGTGACCCCGCCTCTTCGCCTTTCGCACGTCCTCGCAGCGGCGCTTGAAGAAGCCGTCCGTGCCGAGCACCTTGTCCACGTGCTCGGCCAGTTCCGCCGGCATGCGGCGCGTGCCGCGTTCGATCTCGCTGAGGTGGCTGGGGCCGTAGAAGCTGCCCTCGACCAACTGCTGGAGGGTGAGGCCCGCCTCCTCGCGTTTCCAGCGCAACTCGCTGCCGTAGAAGGTCGGGACGCCCGCCGAGCCGTCGATGTCCTTGCGCTGCCCCATCGCCCACCGTCCCTGGTGCCGTGTACCGCCCGTTTCCCGGCGTTCCCCATCCCGTACCAACTGCACCGCGTGTACGTGCAGTTCAGAGCCGGGAGCCTGAACACTTTTCAACCTACGCGCCTGGTGGGCAGTGTGTGAGTGATTCGTCACAGAGCGCACTGGAAGGTGTGACCCATGCACGACCAGCCCGACGCCCAGACCTGCGCCGAGGAACTGCGGGCCGCCCTCGCCGCACACGGCATCACGCTGCCGTCCCTCGGCGTCGACCTGCCGACCTTCGCCGCCCGCTACCCGAACCGGCCGCTCGTCGCGCTCGGCAACTGCAACCTGCCGACCGCCCGCGCGCTGGTCGCCGCCCTCCGCAAGGGAGTCGCGTGATGAGCCGGCCACCGCTGACGCTGGACCTGCTCGCGACCCCGGCCGCCGTGTCCGGCGTACGCCATGCCCTTCGCGACTACGGCGTCGACCTCCAGCTCTGCGCGAGCGAGCTCGTCACCAACGTGATCCGCCACGTCGGTGAGGGCACGCGCGTGACGGTCCGGGTGTCGTGCGGCAGCGGCCGTACGCGACTGGAGGTCACCGACCCCGACCCGCGTGCTCTGCCCGTCCTGTGCGGGACGGCCACCGCCGACGACGAGTCGGGCCGGGGCCTCGCTCTGCTCGACGCGCTGACCCTGCGGTGGGGCGTGGGGCAGGGGCCCGGCGGCAAGACCGTGTGGTGCGAGCTGGCGGCGTGGCGGTCAGGGGGCGAGCGCGGCGGACACCTGGGCCAGTCGGGCGGGCGGCAGGGCGAAGCCGTTGGCGGGGTTCCGGTAGGAGTACGAACCGTGGTTGATCCGGGCCCCGTCCCCCGTCGTGGTCCAGGTCGCGGTGCCGGGGGCACCCTGGCCGTCAAGGAGCGCGGCGGCGACCGCTTCGGGGTCCTCGACGCCGACCAGGGCTTGTAGGGCGGACCTCAGGCGCTCAACTGCGTCGTCGGGCAGGTCGTCGTCGCCCAAAGCCGGCAGCAGAAGCAGCAGCCGGGCGCTCGGATCGGTGGTGGAGCCGCCCGGCAGGCCGTTGTCTGCCGCGGCGGTCAGCTCGGGCCAGGACAGGGCGGGGCCCATGAAGTGCCCGTCGTCCACGGCGAGTAGTTCGGCCCGTTCCCAGTCGGGGTGGTGCACGAGAAAATCGATGCCCGGGTCGTCCTCGAACGTGCGGTAGACGACGTGCACGCGGTGGCCGACAGTCAGTGGGACGGTGAAGACGGGCCAGTCCGCGCGCTCGTGCAGCGTGCGGTGGAAGTCTCCGGCGGCGTCGAGGTCCGGGCCGAACAGCAGCTCCTCCGCCTCCTCGTCGTGGGCGCAGGAGGAGAGGTGTCCGAGCCAGAACAGCCGCTCGTCGAGGAGTTCGGGGCGGTGGGTGAGGGGGCCGCCGTCGTAGCCCGCTATCCGGGCGGGGATCGGGTCCGCGCTGTTCGTCACGGGCGACATCATGACGCGGCCGCCCGGGGCCGGTGTCGGCGGCATCCGTTTCAATGTCCGCCATGGACGAACGGAAAGAGCCTGCGCACCATCTGGACGAACTCCTCTCGGTGGTGCACCGGGTGGCCGCCCCCGGGACGGGGGGCCTCGACTGCGGGACGCCGGGGCATCAGGCGGGGCACATCTGCCTGGCGCCTTCCGAGGCGATCGGCCTTCCCGCTCTCCAAGAGGCGCTCGGCGGGCGGTACGGCCGGCCGCGGAACCTCGCCATGGGCGGGTTCGCCGACCCGACGGTGAGCGCGCGGACCGGGCTCCCGCTGCTGGCCCCGTTCGGCGAGCGGATCGTGGAGATGCGCGGATGGGCGTTCGCGGACCGGTGGATCGGGTGCGGCAGCGCGCGGGCAGGGGACGACGTCCGGCTCGTGGTGCTGGTGGCCGAACGGGAGACCCCGGAGGCGGAGACGGCGGAGCGTACCGCGTGGCTTGTCGGCCGCCGCGATCGAGGTGCACGGCGAGCGGAACCCCCTGCCGATCGTGGCGCTCGCAAACGAGATCCTCGGCCTGTGGGATCGGCCGCTGATCACCCGGACGGTCATTGAGGCCGACCTCGAGCCTCAGGCGTAGGCCGCCTGGGCGGCGTCGTCCGCCGTGAGCACGCGTGCCCGGTATGCCCAGGGACTTCCCGAGCGATGTCCCGCACGTGGTGGGCCTGAGCGACCGGATCGATTGATCGGCAGCGCCGGTGGTCGGCGCACTGATTCTGGGGGCCGCTTCCTGACGGTCGCCCGCCTGGCCGGCCTCGATCCGGTGCAGAGGGAGCTCACGGCACGGCGCCGTATCCGACGCCGCCGGCACCCCGGTCACCCCCTTGTCCGGTATGTCCGAGGCCTGGCTATCGGTGGAAGCGGCGATGTATAACCGGCCCGCCTCGCGCGCGGCCCCGTCGTGCTGCGCCGTCCCGTCGAGCCAAGGATCTTCCTGTGCTGCGCTCTACCCGCAAGTTCTCGCCCGTGCTGGCCGTGCTCGGTGCCATGTCGCTCTTGTCGGCCTGTGGAGGGGGCGAGGAGCCGGCCGGCTCTGCCGCCCCCGTCTCGACCGGTGCGGCGGCGCAGGGGGACAAGGAGGTGACGGGCGGTTCGGCGTCGCCCAGCGCGTCCCCCTCCGCCTCGGCCTCTTCGTCCGCCTCGGCGTCACCCTCGGCCTCCGCCTCCGCCTCCGCCTCTGCCAAGGCGTCCGGCAGCACGGCCCCGAAGGCCACCGCCACCAGCGGCGGCAACGCGGGCCCGGGCAGCGGTTCTGGTGACGAGCCGGCCGCGCCCTCCACGCCGAACTTCCCCGTACCCGTGAACGTCGGCAACGCCACCCAGGTCATCACGGTCAAGGCCAACGGCTCCTACGCCACGGTCACCGCCTGGCAGAAGGGCTCCACCGGCTGGAAGGCGCAGTTCTCGACGAGCGCCGGGCGCGTCGGGTCGAACGGGGTGACCGACGGCGCCACCCGCAGGCAGAACACCTACACCACCCCGACGGGCACCTACACGATCACCGAGGGCTTCGGTGTCGAGTCGAGCGGCACCGCCATGCCGTACACGAAGGTCAACGACAGCCACTGGTGGGTCCAGGACCCGGAGTCGAAGTTCTACAACTCGATGCACACCGAGGCGGGCGCGGACTTCCCGCTGACCGAGTCCGGCGACCGCGGCAGCGAGCACCTGATCAACTACCCGACGCAGTACGCCAAGGCCCTGGTCATCAACTTCAACCGCTGGCCGGCCACCCCCGGCCGGGGCGCCGGGATCTTCCTGCACGTCAACGGCAGCGGCGCGACCGCCGGATGCGTGTCGGTGCCGCGCGCGACGATGGAGCAGTTCATGGGCTGGGTCAAGCCGTCCGCGAACCCGCGCATCGCGATCGGCTGACAGAACAGAGCGGACATTGCGGAGGGTTGGTCGGTACGTGGAGACAGTTCCTCGCGTCGGCGTGCCCGGTGCCCGCTTCGGACAGACACGTGCCTCGGTGCGGGCGGCCCGCGGCGCGCCGGACTCCGCCTTCCGGCGTGCCGCCGACGTCACCCTGACGGGCATGTACGTCACGGCGGCGGGCGGGTACGAGGACGGCGACGGGCGCGGTGGCGGATGCAGTGACGGCTTCTTCGAGTTCCTCGAGTGCGACGACGCCGGCGTCCTTCATGCCGTGGAGGTGGCGTCGCCCGCACCCGTCACCCTGGACGGGATCGTGCTGCTCGGGCGGCCGGGGGGGGCGAGGTGATCGCGGAACTCCGCGGCCTGGGGCATGGGGTGGAGCCCGCCGGCGAGGTGCAGGGGGGCGCTGCCCCCCTCGGTGTGGTGCTCGGCGGCACGGCGCAGGACGCGGACGGCTTCGAGAGCGTGCGGTGCGGGCGACCGCCGTCGGCGACGACGCGTTCGAGTTCTTCGAGCCGGCGGGCGGCTCCGGCCCGGCGGCAGCGGGCCCGCAGAGGTCGTCGCGCACCGCGGCATCGGCCCGGTACGCCTCGGATCGGCGCGCGCCGACATGCGGCGGCTGCTCGGTGGCGGAACCGGGTCCGTCCCCGAGTTCGGCGGCGCCCGTCAGAACAACTTCTTCGAGGCCGGGGTGGTGCTCACGTACGAAGCCGACGAGACCGTCGTCCGTATCGCGTTCACGCGGCCGGCGTCGGTCGGCCACGGTGGTGTGCCGCTCCTTGGGCGGCCGATGAGCGACGTACGGGCGGACGTCCTGGCCCGGCGGATGCGGCTCGTCGAGCGGGAGGCGGAGCTGTTCTTCCCCGATGCCGGGTTCAGCGGGCGGTTCGTGACTCTTTGAGCAGTTATGTCGCCGTGCCCGCCCGCATCGCGGCCGGAGTATTGTCCGAGACCGTCGTGGTCGAGAACTCCCCGGATTGGCAGACGACATGGTGAGGGTCGAAGAGCTGGAGGCCGCGCTGCCTTCGATGGCACGGTGGCGTGTGCCAGGCGGACGCAGCGTGGACTGGGCCGCCCTCGAGGCGGGTCTCGGGACGGCGCTGCCCTCGGACTTCCGCTCTCTGGCGGAGGCGTACCCGGTGCTTGTCATCGATGATTTCCTCATGGTGTCCCTTCCCACGCCCGGCGCCGAGGCGCCATGGGCGTCCGAGTCCAGGGACGACGAGATCCTTCAGGATCTGTACGAGATGGGCGACACCGAGGACTACGTTCCCTACCCGCAGCCGGGAGGCCTGATCTCCTGGGCGTCGTCCAATTCGGGGGACACCTTCTACTGGAGGACGAGCCCTGCGGATCCGGACGCATGGCCGGTGGTCGTCCGCACGGACAACGCCGACTGGATCGAGTTCCCAGTCGGTGCCGTCGAGTTCCTGGCCGGCGTGTACGGGCGCACCATCGACGTGCCGGGCATGCCCAGGAACTTCCCCAGCGACGACCCGAAGGTGCTGGGCCTGGGCGACCGCATCGACTGATCGGCAACTCATAAGGCGCTATGCGAAGTTGGTGCCCGTGTTGCTGCCCTTTCGCTTGAGGCCGCACGCGACGCGCCGGACCTGCCGACCACGGCCGTGGTGGTGGCGGCCGGCCGGCAGGGCGGTGACCCGGCGCCCGGAGAGTTCGCGGGGGGAACGGGCCCTCTGTGGTGACGATCCCGCCAGGGAGCCGTCCGAGCGCCGAGGCCGTTCCGTCACGGATGCTGTCGGCCGGGGCGACCCGGTCCGCCGACCCGGTGCGTCGATCCGGTCCACCGGACAAAGAAGGACGACCGGGGCCGCCACCCCCCACAGGAGAGGCCCCGGTCGTCGCTTCGGACGGGGCCGCAGTGGAACCCCGTACTTCTCTCAGCGCCGAGCGTGCCGTTTGTGTCACACCCCGCTGCGTGGGTAGGCGCGGGTCGCGAAGTTGTTGCAAGTTGTACGGGGCGTGGACGTGGGTGCATAAAAGCACGTAGCGTGCTGATTCGCGCACGGTGGCGCAGCAGTGGTGACCAGCTGCGGTTCAGAACGACAGGTTGAGGTAGTGCTGGGGGACGACGCGGAGCTGACCGCCGCCGTGCTCGCGGCGCAGGGCGGGGACGAGAGTGCCTTCCGTTCTGTGTACCGCGCCGTGCATCCGCGGTTGATCGGCTATGTGCGCACTCTCGTCGGCGAGGCCGACGCCGAGGACGTCGCCTCGGAGGCGTGGCTGCAGATAGCGCGGGATCTGGACCGGTTCAGCGGGGACGCCGACCGGTTCCGCGGATGGGCCGCGCGCATCGCCCGCAATCGTGCGCTCGATCACATCCGGATGCGGGGCCGTCGTCCCGCCATCGGTGGGGACGAGACCGAGCTGACCGGCAGGCCCGCCGCGTCCGATACCGTCGACGAGGCCATGGAGTCCATCTCCACCAGCAGCACCATGGCGCTCATCGCCCAGCTGCCCCAGGACCAGGCCGAGGCGGTCGTGCTCCGGGTCGTGGTGGGTCTCGACGCGAAGAGCGCGGCGAAGACGCTCGGCAAGCGGCCGGGCGCCGTGCGGACGGCGGCGCACCGCGGGCTGAAGCGGCTCGCCGAGCTGCTCGGCGCGGAGGGCGCGGCAGCCCTCGACGACGCGGGAGGTGGCACCTCCGGTGTCGCCTCGGAAGGCGCGGAGGACCCCCAGGAGGCGGCTTCGGATCTGGGCGGGGTACCGTCCCAGCGCGGCTCCCGTCCCGGTGCAGCGGCACCCGCCGGTGTGACGCATTCACGCCTGCGGACGCAGAAGGACATGTGATGGCCGACGAGCGGTACGAGTGGCTTGACAGGGACGCGGCGGAGCGATTGTTGCGCGGCAAGCCTGTCGAGGCCGCCGACGCGCGCGCCCGTACCGACGCCGCACGCCTTGTCGAGGTCCTCCACCGCGCGGCCGGCGCCGGTTACCGGTACGACGACGGCGAACTGCCCGGCGAGGCGGCCGCCATGGCCGCGTTCCGCAAGGCCAGGGCCGAGGCCGCGGGCGATGCCACGGTTCCGGGCGGCACCTCGCTCGGGACGGTGTGGGTCTCCCACGCCGCCCGCCCCTCCCACGGTGTGGGCTTCGCCCGGCCCCTTCGGTTCGGGCTCGCCGCCGCGGTGGCGGGATGCGCCATCGGCGGTGTGGCCGTCGCGGCCGGCACGGGCATGCTGCCCACCCCCTTCGACGACAACCGTCCGCTGCCCGCCTCCTCGGTCTCCGCCGCGGCGACACCGGGTCCTGTCACCTCTCCGTCGCCGGGCGAGAGCGGACCGGGTACGCCCTCCGAGTCCCCGGGCGCTCCCGGCACACCGCCGGGGCCGCCGCCGCTGCCGAGCACCTCGAGTCCGAGCCCGGGTGGCGCGGGGGCGACGACCCCGGGCGGGTCCGCCGACGACGGCCCGTCGACGCCCGACGACGGTACGGCTCCCAAGGGCGACCTGTACCGCAAGTCCGTCGAGGAGTGCCGCGACTACCGCAGCGGAAAGATCGACCCGGACAGGAAGCGCCGGCTGGAGCTGGCCGCGAAGGGCCCCGAGGGCGTGGACCGGTTCTGCGACAAGCTGCTGGGCGGCAGCTCGGGCGGTTCCGGCGACGGTGGCGGCGACAACGACGGCGGCGGGGACGGCGACGGCAGGGGCGACGACGGAGGCAAGCAGTCCGGTGGCTCCGGCGGTGACGGCGACGGCAGCTCGGACTCGGGCGGAGGTGCCCCCACGACCCCGCCGGTCTCCTGGTCATTTGTCCCGAAGCCTTCGGTGACGCTGTCGGCGAGCGGCTCGGGCTCTTCGGCGAGCACCGCGCTGTACGTGTTCTGACCTGCACTTTTACTGCTCCGGCAGCGGGGTGTGACGTTTTTCCGGGCCATGGCGCAGTAATAAGTGAGCCGACTGGTCATCGGCGGCGCAACGAGCCGGGGTTCCCCCCGTACCTACGGCTCAGCGCATATGGCGCGGGCGGGACACGTTCCCCCGGTCCCGCCCGCGCCCTCTCTTTCTCCTCATGGCTTCCGCCGGAAGCCGCGCCGGGCGACGGCGCCGGAAGACGGCGCCGTCGGGAAGCGTCACCAGTAGACGACGACCTTGTCGCCGGTCCGCACCTGGTCGAAGAGTGCAGCGATCTTCCCCTTGTCCCGCACATTGACGCAGCCGTGCGATGCGCCGTTGTAGCCACGTGCCGCGAAGTCGGACGAGTAGTGGACCGCCTGGCCGCCGCTGAAGAACATCGCGTACGGCATGGGGGTGTCGTAGATCGTCGAGACATGGTCACGGGACTTCCACCCCACGTTGAACACACCCTCGCGGGTCGGGGTGTACTGCGACCCGAAGCGCACGTCCATCGTCGAGAGCACCTTGCCGTCGATCATCCACGACAGCGTGCGGGTGGTCTTGCTGATGCACATCACCCGGCCGGTCATGCAGCGCGGGTCCAGCTTGGCCTTCGGCTTGTTGACGTCCTTGCCGTCCAGCTCGTCGCGTGTCGGCTTTGTCGTCATGCCGAGCAGCCGCTGCCACGTCACCGTGTCGGTGCTGCCCGTCGCCGGCAGACCGCGCTTGCCCTGGAAGCCCTTCACCGCCGTGCTGGTGACCGGCCCGTAGGTCCCCGTCGGCTTGTCGTCGAACCAGCCGATCTGCGCCAGCCGGGCCTGCAGCTCGCGCACCTGCTCACCCTTGGCGCCGGGGGCCATGAGGACCTTGGGCGCGGGCTTCGTGGTGGACGCCGAAGGAGACGGCGTGTGGAAGGGCTCGGCCGACTTTGACGCGGTCGGCGAGGGCGACGGCGTCGGCGACGCGGATGTCGGCCCCGACGTGGCCGCGCTCGGCTTGTTGTCGGCGGGGGGCGCATCCGTCGTGGCCTCCGCCTTGCAGCCGGCGGTCACGGCCGCCACAGCCATGGCCGCCGCCGCGGCCAGCGTTCTCAACCCGACGTTCTTCCTGAGCATGATCGCCCCCCCTTGTCTCTGTGCCTGGTGAGACAAATTCCCTTCCTGCCCGGTTGCGCAATCCCGCGCATCATGGGGGTAACAGTTGGGGGACGAGCGCGACACGGCGGCGTCGCGGCGTCCTCGCGGACCGCGTCGCGGCGGGCTGTGAGCAAGGTCCCAGCGCGTTGCTCTCCATATGCCGCACGCTCGCCGATACAGTCCGTCGCAGAACTTGTTACTTGTCAGTAGCTCCAGCGGGAGGCACAGTCAATGGCGCGCGAGTCCGAGTCGGGACTGCCGATCGAGCCGGTCTACGGGCCAAGGGACCTGGAAGGCTGGGACCCTGCCAAGAAGCTGGGCGAGCCCGGGGAGTACCCCTTCACCCGCGGTGTCTATCCGTCGATGTACACCGGCCGGCCCTGGACCATGCGTCAGTACGCGGGCTTCGGCACCGCCGTCGAGTCCAACGCCCGCTACAAGGAGCTCATCTCCCACGGCACGATGGGCCTGTCCGTCGCATTCGACCTGCCGACCCAGATGGGCCACGACTCCGACGCCTCGATCGCGCACGGCGAGGTCGGCAAGGTCGGCGTGGCCATCGACTCCATCGACGACATGCGGATCCTGTTCGGCGGGATCCCGCTGGACAAGGTCTCCACGTCGATGACGATCAACGCCCCCGCCGCCCTCCTTCTCCTCCTCTACCAACTGGTCGGCGAGGAGCAGGGAGTGCCCGCGGACAAGCTCACCGGCACCATCCAGAACGACGTGCTCAAGGAGTACATCGCCCGCGGCACGTACATCTTCCCGCCCAAGCCGTCGCTGCGGCTGATCGCGGACATCTTCAAGTACTGCAGGGCCGAGATCCCGAAGTGGAACACCATCTCGATCTCCGGCTACCACATGGCGGAGGCCGGGGCCTCGCCCGCTCAGGAGATCGCGTTCACTCTCGCCGACGGCATCGAGTACGTCCGTACCGCCGTCGCCGCCGGTATGGACGTGGACGACTTCGCGCCGCGGCTGTCCTTCTTCTTCGTCGCGCGGACGACGCTCCTCGAGGAGGTCGCCAAGTTCCGCGCCGCCCGTCGCATCTGGGCGCGGGTGATGAAGGAGGAGTTCGGCGCGAAGAACCCGAAGTCGCTGATGCTGCGCTTCCACACGCAGACGGCCGGGGTGCAGCTCACCGCCCAGCAGCCCGAGGTGAACCTCGTCCGGGTCGCCGTGCAGGGCCTCGCCGCGGTGCTCGGCGGCACGCAGTCGCTGCACACCAACTCCTTCGACGAGGCCATCGCGCTTCCGACGGACAAGTCCGCCCGCCTCGCGCTGCGCACCCAGCAGGTGCTCGCGTACGAGACGGACGTGACCGCGACCGTCGACCCCTTCGCGGGTTCGTACGTCGTGGAGAAGATGACCGACGACGTCGAAGCGGCGGCGCTGGCGCTCATGGAGCGCGTCGAGGACCTGGGCGGCGCGGTCAACGCCATCGAGCAGGGCTTCCAGAAGAACGAGATCGAGCGCAGCGCCTACCGCATCGCCCAGGAGACCGACTCCGGCGAGCGGGTCGTCGTCGGCGTCAACCGCTTCACGCTGGAGACCGAGGAGCCCTACGAGCCGCTCCGCGTCGACCCGGCGATCGAGGCGCAGCAGGCGGAGCGGCTGGCGAAACTCCGCGCGGAACGCGACCAGTCGGCCGTGGACGCGGCGCTCGCGGAGCTGAAGGAGGCCGCGCAGGGCACGGACAACGTCCTCTATCCGATGAAGGACGCGCTGAGGGCGCGCGCCACCGTCGGCGAGGTCTGCAACGCACTGCGCGAGGTGTGGGGGACATACGTCCCCACCGACGCATTCTGAGACCATTGGGCGGAGTGTCGTACCCGTGTGCGACACTCCGCCCATGCTGGGTGTTACCGATCTGCCGACCTATCTCGCAGGCCTTGTCCTGATCATCCTGTTGCCTGGGCCGAACTCGCTGTACGTGCTCTCGGTCGCCGCGCGTCGTGGTGTGCGCACGGGCTACAAAGCCGCCGCCGGAGTGTGGTGCGGGGATACGGTCCTGATGGTGCTGTCGGCCGCGGGAGTGGCTTCGCTGCTGCAGGCGAACGCCCTGCTGTTCGGCATCGTGAAGTACGCGGGCGCCGGCTATCTGACCTGGCTGGCCATAGGGATGCTGCGCGCCGCCTGGTCGATGTGGCGCACCCGCCGCGAGCGGGTGGCCGAGGTCGCGGCGTCCGACACGTTGGAGGCGGTCGAGCGGCCGTTCCGCCGGGCGTTCGTGATCAGCCTGCTCAACCCGAAGGCGATCCTGTTCTTCATCGCCTTCTTCGTCCAGTTCGTCGACCCGGCCTACGCGTATCCGGCGCTGTCGTTCACGGTGCTCGGCACGCTGGCGCAGCTCGCGTCGTTCCTCTACCTGACGCTGCTGATCTTCACTGGTACGCACCTGGCCGCCGCGTTCCGCCGCAGGCGGCGGCTGTCGGCGGGGGCGACGTCGGCGGCGGGAGCGCTGTTCCTGGGCTTCGCGGTGAAGTTGTCGCTCAGCGGCACGTGACGCCCGAGCCGGGGGGTCGGCACTCCCTGCGGGCTGAGACCCCACCCAGGATGGAAGCCCCGCCCAACTGCGGAGCCCACATCGGTACACAACTGCGGAGCCCACATCGGTGCACAGGGAGGGTTGGGCAGGGGGCCGGCCCCGCGCCCAGGCCCCGTCACCCCAGCGCCGCGACCCGCTTCAGTGCCCGCCTGAGCCGCCGGCCGCGCCGCACCACCCGCCGGACCGTCTTGCCGCGCGGGACCGGCAGGCCGCCCGGGAGGCCGAGGATCGTCAGCCGGCGGCGCTTGAAGTAGCGCGCGGTGTACGCGTCGAGGCTGCTGCCGAGCCAGCGCTCCGCCGCCGGACGCAGATCCGGACGCAGCTGCGGCTGCATCGCGAAACCCACGGCGCTGATCAGCCCGGCGATCTGCTCGTCGGCACCCGCAGGTGTTCCCGCCTCGCCCGCCGCCAGGTCCGGCAGCAGCGCGTCCGCGAGCGTCACCGGCACCCGGTTGCTGTTCTGGTACGGGCTGAGCCGGTCCAGCAGGGGCTCCGTGCCGACCCTGGCGACGGGCGTGCCGTAGAAGCCGCCCGCGGTGAACAGCGCCGTGGAGAAGCAGCCCGCCACCAGGGCGGGACGCAGCTGCCGGTACAGCACTTCCGCCAGCAACGGCCGCTCCAGGACGGTCAGTTCGACACCCAGCGTCTCGGCCTCGCGTTCCAGCGTGCGCGTCCAGGCGGCCGGGGCCGTCGGGTGCGGTTTGAACACGATCCGGCGGTGGCCGAGTGCGGCCGCGCCCGCCAGCATGCCGACGTGCAGGGCCTCTTCCTCCTCGGCCGTGATGATGTCCAATGCCGCGAGGTACTGGCCGAGCAGCAGCGCCGGGCCTTCGGCGACGCCCTCGCAGGCGTCCGGCACGGCGTCGGAGAGTTCGGCGACGACCTTCACGAAGGCCTCGGTCGGCACGAGCTGCGGTTCGACCCCGAACTCCGCCAGCAGCAGCGGCTTCAGGCCCGGCACCAGGTCCAGATGCAGCAGTCGCCGCACCCGCTCGCCGACCAGCGGGTCGATCTTGTTGCGGGTGGGGCCGTAGCTCATCAGACCGTCCGCGTACACGTCGAGCGCCGCGTCGGGGAAGAGCTGCGCGATCGCCAGAGCAGGGTTGACCTGGATCGACTCGACGGCCAGCTCGATCCGGTCGTCGCCCAGGTTCCACAGCCGGCGCAGATAACGCTCCCACAGCGGAACGTCCTCGCTCCGCGGCGCCCAACCACCCGGGTGGAACGGCGAGATCGTCTCGTTCCACGAGAGCACCTCGTCGAAGCGGTCGCGCAGCTGCTCGAAGCCGGGCATCCGGTCCAGGGACGGGGACGTCTCCGGTGTGACCGCGTTGTTGGAGACCAGCAGCAGCCGGCGGTCGGCGGTGGCGAAGCCGCCGGAGTCGATCGCGGCGGCCAGCGTGGCGGCGCCGAAGAGGGAAGAGGCGAAGAAGATCTGGGTCGTGGCCATCAGGCCGCCACCTCCGGGGCGAGAGGGGCGGGGCGCCGGCGTACCTTGCGCAGCCGGGACGCACGCTCGGCGTCCATCGAATCGAGCGCGTCGTTCAGCACGTCCTGCGGCATACGCTTCAGCGCGGCCGCGCTCATCGTGCGCAATTTGCGTGCCACGGCCGGTTCGTACCTTTCGATGGATCCCAGGTGATGAGAAATGAGAGCGCAGTAGGTGCGGACGGCCTTCGGCAGCAATTTTTCCGATTCCGCGTCGCTCGCCGTTTCCTCGATGACCTGGTCGAATGCCCTGATGAAATCGAGCTGCCTGATGTCGCCGATCTGGGTGAGCGAAGAGGCGACTCCTCGCCGGTAGAAAATGCTCAGCTGACTGATCACGGCGAAAGAATCCGCCTCACGGTGCAGCCGCCAGATCCACGGACGGTCCTCCGCGGTGCGCAGCCCGTGCGTGAAGTGCAGCAGTCCGCGGTCCACGAGCCGCCGGTGGTACATCCCGGCCCAGGCGTACGGGTAGTCGACCGCGGTCGAGCGGTCGGCGGGCAGGATCGCGTCACGCGGTCGCATCACCTCGCCGCGCCGGCCGAACGGCACCCGGTGGATCGAACGGTTCCGTCCCGTGCACTGCACGTGGTCGGTCCGCACGAAGTCGCAGCCGAGGTCCTCCATCGCGGCCAGCAGGCGCTCGTAGTGGCCGGGCGCCAGCCAGTCGTCGCCGTCGAGGAAGGTGAGGTACTCACCGTTCGCGGCGTCGAGGCCGGTGTTGCGCGCGGTCGCCAGCCCGCCGTTCTGTTCGTGTCTGATCAGAACCGCGCCCGGGAGCTCCCGTTCCGCCCGCCGCAGGATCTCCGGAGTTCCGTCCGTCGAACAGTCGTCGACAAGAACGAATTCGAAGTCCGCGCGGGCATTCGCCTTCAGACTTCGCAGGGTGTCGGGGGCGTATGTCTGCACGTTGTAGAACGGCACGATGACGGAGAGCTTGACCACCCGCGAGACGCTAAGGGGGCCCTCGGCATTCGCGTCGACGCGTGGGAGGACGACAGGTGAACGGCGGGCATCGAATCTGTTAACCGGTTCGCCAACCGGCCCGATTCCCCATCCGTAGACCCGCTGTTAACCCTTTGTTGCAGCCCAGTTGGGCCACGAAACAAAATGCCTTTCTAACGTCCTCGACGTGCCAACAAGTACCAGCGAGGCCGTACGGGTCGCCGTACTCGCCGACTCCGACACCCGGTGGAAATGGGGCGCGCTCACCGCGCGCCGCATCGCGCCGAGCACCTCCGTCGAGCTGAGCGGCTTCCTGCTGCGCGGCCGGGCCACACCCACGGCCCGCCAGCTCGCGGAAGTCGGCGTGCGCGCCGACGACCTGCGCGAGGTGACGGGGAACGGGTTCCTGCGGGCGATGAAGGAAGAGCCGTACGACGTCGTCGTGCTCGCCCTCGTCGGCGGCGGCGTCCAGGCGATGCTGCACGGGCTCGCCGCACTCGGCCTCGAACGCCGGCCCGTCGTCGTCACCGGCTATGTCGGCGTCGTCTACGAGAAGCTCTCCGACGGACTGCTGCTGCGGCACGGCGCGGACGTCGTCCTCGCCAATTCCCGCCACGACGCGGACCGTTTCCGCGCCGTGTACGAGGGAGTGGGCGCCGACGCGGGCGCCGTCACCGAGGCCGCGCTGCCCTTCCTCGGCGGCGCGCCCCACCGGGCGGAGGACGGCCGGGACACCGTCGTCTTCGCCGTCCAGCCGTCCGTCCCGGAATCGCGCGCCGACCGTACGTACCTGCTGCGCAGGCTCGTCGAGCACGCACGGCTCCACCCTCGCCGCGAGGTGCTGCTGAAGCTCCGCTCCAAGCCGGGCGAGCACACAACCCACCTCGAAGAGATCCCGTACCAGAAGCTCGCCGACAAGCTGCCCGGCGGACTGCCGCCCAACTTCCGGCTGGTGTACGGGCACATGGGCGAGGTGCTGGACCGCACCGACCTCCTGGTCACCGTCTCGTCCACCGCCGCGCTCGAAGCCCTGCACCGCCGCATCCCCACCGCCGTCCTCACGGACCTCGGGGTGCGCGAGGCGCTCGGCAACCACCACTTCCTCGGCTCGGGCCTGCTCGCCTCCTGGGACCAGCTCGACGGCGGGCACCGCCCGACCCCCGACAGCGACTGGCTGTCACGCCAGGGCGTCGCCGCCGACGGCTCGTACGACAGCGCCTTCGAAGAGGCCCGCACGCGGGTCGCCGAACTGCTGCTGGGGCCCGCGCTCCCGCCGCTCGCGCCGTACTACACACCCACCACCGCACCCGGGTACCTGCCCGCCCTCCTCGCCCGTCATCACCTCGCCCCCGACGGCACGCCACTGGCCGGCGTGGCACCGAAGGCCGAGGTCACCGGCGTACGGCGGGTGGTGCGCGACGCGGTGCGCGAGGCGGCACGCGGCGCCTACCGCCACGGGGTGCAGCGCGTCGCCCCCGTGATCCGCCGGATGGGCGAGCTGTGACCCCCGTGGCCGCGACCGCCTTCGAACCCCCAGCTCAGGAGCCACCGATGACCGTTCTCGCCGTGATCCCCGCCCGTGGCGGATCGAAGGGCGTCCCGGCCAAGAACCTGGCGGCGGTGGGCGGCGTGCCGCTCGTCGCACGAGCCGTCCGCGCCTGCCTCGACGCCCCGCTGGTCACGCACGTCGCTGTCTCCACCGACGACCCGCAGATCGCGGCCGTCGCCCGCGGCGCCGGTGCCGAGGTCGTGCTGCGGCCCGCCGCCATCGCCGGGGACACCGCCACCAGCGAGTCGGCCGTCCTGCACGCCATGGACGCGCACGAGGCCGTACACGGCGCACCCGTCGACGTGGTGCTGCTCGTCCAGTGCACCAGCCCCTTCGTCGCCCGCGAGGACATCGAAGGCGTCGCCCGCGCCGTCGCCCTGGACGGCGCCGACAGCGCCGTGACCGTGGCACCCTTCCACGGCTTCGTGTGGCGGGAGACCGATGGGGCCGGCGAAGCGGCCGAGGCCCCGGAGGGCAGCGCGGAGCGGGCCGGCGGCACCGCCGTGCTCGTCGAGACCGCCACGGACACCGGCACCGGCTACGGCGTCAACCACGACTCCTCCTTCCGGCCCCGCCGGCAGGACCGCCCCCAGGACTTCCTGGAGACCGGCGCCGCGTACGCCATGTCCGCGACCGGCTTCCGCGAGGCGGGCCACCGGTTCTTCGGCCGCACGGCACTCGTGAGGACCGACCCGGCACGTGTCCTCGAGGTCGACGACCCGCACGACCTGGCCCGCGCCCGCGCGCTGGCACCGCTGCTCGACACCGCCGCGCTGCCCGCCCGCGAGGACATCGACGCCGTCGTCCTCGACTTCGACGGCACCCAGACCGACGACCGGGTCCTCATCGACGCGGACGGACGCGAGATCGTCTCCGTCCACCGCGGCGACGGGCTCGGCGTCGCCCACCTGCGCAAGGCCGGCCTGGAACTGCTGATCCTGTCCACCGAGCAGAACCCGGTCGTCGCCGCCCGCGCCCGCAAGCTCAGGGTCCCCGTCCTGCACGGCATCGACCGCAAGGACCTCGCGCTCAAGCAGTGGTGCGAGGAGCGGGGGCTCGCTCCCGAGCGGGTGCTCTACGTCGGCAACGACGTCAACGACCTTCCGTGCTTCCACCTCGTCGGCTGGCCCGTGGCCGTCGCGAGTGCGCACGACTCCGTACGCGCCGCCGCCCGTGCCGTCACTGCCACACCCGGCGGTGAGGGGGCGATCCGAGAGATCGCCGCCTGGCTCCTCGGCCCGACGCTCACCGTCCCCGACACCCCTGCCACCACCCCCTGATCACCGAATCACCCCGGACAGTCCCCCAAGAAGTAAGGAACCACCCCCATGAGCACGTCCCGCCTCCGCGCCCTCGGCAACAAGACCGCGGGCCCCGGCAACCCCGTCTACATCACCGGCGAGATCGGCATCAACCACAACGGTGACTTGGACAACGCCTTCGCCCTGATCGACGCCGCCGCCGACGCCGGTTGCGACGCGGTCAAGTTCCAGAAGCGCACCCCGGAGATCTGCACCCCGCGCGACCAGTGGGACATCGAGCGCGACACCCCCTGGGGCCGGATGACGTACATCGACTACCGTCACCGCGTCGAGTTCGGCGAGGACGAGTACCGCCAGATCGACGAGCACTGCAAGAAGCGCGGCATCGACTGGTTCGCCTCCCCGTGGGACACCGAGGCCGTCGCCTTCCTGGAGAAGTTCGACGTCCCGGCCCACAAGGTGGCCTCCGCCTCGCTCACCGACGACGAGCTGCTGCGCTCCCTGCGGGCCACCGGCAAGACGGTCATCCTCTCGACCGGCATGTCGACCCCGAAGCAGATCCGTCACGCCGTCGAGGTCCTCGGCAGCGACAACATCCTGCTCTGCCACGCCACGTCGACCTACCCGGCCAAGGCCGAGGAGCTCAACCTGCGCGTCATCAACACGCTGATGGGCGAGTACCCGAACGTCCCGATCGGCTACTCCGGCCACGAGACCGGCCTGCAGACCACCCTCGCCGCCGTCGCCCTCGGCGCCGCCTTCGTCGAGCGCCACATCACCCTCGACCGCGCCATGTGGGGCTCCGACCAGGCCGCCTCCGTCGAGCCGCAGGGCCTCACTCGCCTGGTTCGCGACATCCGCACCATCGAGGAAGCCCTCGGCGACGGCGTCAAGAAGGTCTATGACTCCGAGCTCGCCCCCATGAAGAAGCTGCGGCGCGTCGCGGGCGTCGTCGCCGAGGCGGGCGACCGTGAGCCGGCCGCGATCTGACCACGGCCGCGCTGCCGTGCCGCACCGCCCCGGAGGACACCCCCGGCGCGTGTGTGCGTTCCGCGCGGGGGCCGTCGGTCGGCCGGGGGCGCACGGCGCCCCCGTCACGGCCGGGCCCGCCGCGCGCCCCGGGCCCGGCCACGGGCGCTCCGTAGGCCGGCCCTGTGGAAACCCGCAGCCGACAGCAACCACCGCCGGCTCCGTACGGACCCGTCGACGACCCCGGCTGCACGCCGGCCCGGCATCACGAGGTGACAACCGATGAATCTCGCCTTCGTCGAGAGTCCGGTCCAGCTCCTGAACGTCCTGGAGTGGGCCCACACTGCGCCGACCGCCCCCGGGGCCGGCGGTCTGACCCTGGTCGTGCTGTCGCCCACGGACCCCATGTCGCGGGGTCAGCTGCGCCGGATGGCCGAGCTGGCCCGCGGCGAGGGCTTCGCCGTCCGCTGGCAGGAGGCCCGCGGCGGGCTCGGCGCGCCGCTGCGCACGGTGCGCGAACTCGGCCCCATCCTGCGCCGCGCCGAGCGCATCGTCATCGGAGACCCCTTCTCCCGGTACGTCCAGCTCCTGCTGACCCTCGTCGGCCGGAAGAACGTGACCGTGGTGGACGACGGCACGGCGACCATGGAGTTCGTCGCACAGGTCACCCGCGGGGAGCAGCTGGTGCGCTGGCACCGGCGTGGCGGCCGCCGCGGGCCGCGCGAGCTGGTGCTCGCGCCGGTGACCTTCCTGGCCAGGCGCCGGCTCGCCCCCTCCAAGGGCCGGTCGGTCGAGGTCTTCACCTCGATGCCCGTCGAGTCGGCACAGGGGATCACGGTCACGCCCAACAACTTCGCGTGGACCCGGGCCCGCTTCGGGCCGCCGACGATCACCAAGGGCGCGGACATGGTCGGCACCTCCCTGGTGGAGACCGGCGTCGTCGACCTCGCGCAGTACCTGCGGGCCGTCTCGTCCCTCGCCCGCACCCACGGCGCGACCCGCTACTTCGCGCACCGCCGCGAGAGCACGGACAAGCTGCACCGTCTGGCCGCGGAGACGGGCCTCGAGGTGGTCCGCCCGGACCTGCCGCTGGAGCTGATCGCCCGGCGTGGCCCGATCGGAGCAACGGTCCTGAGCTTTCCCTCGACCGTCGTCCACACCCTTCCGCTGGCCCTCGAGGGCACCGGAATCAAGGTGGCGGTGTGCGACATCGCGCCCGAGTGGCTCAGGGAGAACGCCTCACCCCGCGCCCAGGGCTTTCTGGCCGGGGTCACGGGCACCGCCCGCGATGTGCAACGGCTGCCCGCGCCCGCTTGAAGGAAGCGGTGGTGAGCGGACGGTCACGGTCCGGAAAGGAAAGATCGACTCAAGTCCGAGTTGGGTGAGCTTACCCACTTGGGGAAGGCGCCAATCGCCGTGTGACCAAATATCTGTCCCCTATGAGGCTGATGTTTTGTTGATCGCACGGCAGTTGAAGCGCCAAGGGGCATACCCTTCACTGGGTGAACCAGTTGATGTCCCGCGAGTCCGAAGAAGTCGAACAGCCCGGCGCAGTCGCACTGCCCGGCACGCTGTCCGAATCGCTGCGCGCCGAACTGATCGCGTTCCGGCGCGACTTGCACATGCACCCCGAGCTCGGCAACCAGGAGTTCCGCACCACCGCAGTGATCAAGGCACGCCTCGAGAAGGCCGGGCTCCAGCCCCGCGTCCTCGCCGCGGGCACCGGCCTGATCTGCGACATCGGAACGCCGGCCCCGGGCGCCGTACTGCCCTTCTTCGCGATCCGCGCCGACATCGACGCCCTGCCCATCCCTGACACCAAAGTCGGCGTCCCCTATCGCTCCACCGTGCCCGACCGCGCCCACGCCTGCGGCCACGACGTGCACACCACCGTGGCGCTCGGTGCGGGGCTTGTCCTCGCCGACCTGGACCGGCAGGGGCTGCTGACGCAGCCGGTCCGGCTGATCTTCCAGCCGGCGGAGGAAGTGCTGCCCGGCGGTGCGGCCGACGCGATCGAGTCCGGCGTCCTCGACGGTGTCAGCAAAATCATCGCCGTGCACTGCGACCCCAAGGTCGACGCGGGCGTCATCGGGCTGCGGCCCGGCCCCATCACGTCCGCCTGCGACCGCGTCGAGGTCACCCTTGACGGCCCCGGCGGCCACACCGCGCGCCCGCACCTGACCACGGACCTGGTCACGGCTGCGGCGAAGATCGTCACCGACGTCCCCGCGCTGCTGGCGCGCCGCGTCGACGCGAGGTCCGGGCTCGCCGTCACCTGGGGCCGCATCGAAGCCGGCCACACCTGCAACGTCATCCCGCAGCACGCCGAACTCTCCGGCACCGTGCGCTGCCTCGACCTCCCCGGCTGGCGCGAGGCCCCCGACCTGGTGCACGCGGCGATCGACGAGATCGCGACGCTCCACCGGGCCAAGTCCCAGATCAACTACGTGCGGGGCGTGCCGCCGGTCGTCAACGACCCGGTCGTCACCGAACTGCTGCGTGACGCGCAGACCGCGCGACGCGGGACGTACGCGATCGAGGACACGGAGCAGAGTCTCGGCGGCGAGGACTTCTCCTGGTACCTGGAGCACGTCCCAGGCGCGATGGCACGCCTCGGCGTCCGCGTCCCGGGCGACCCTGTCCGCCGCGACCTGCACCGCGGGGACTTCGACGTCGACGAGGCGGCGATCACGGTGGGCGTCGAACTCTTCACGGCCGCGGCGCTTTTGGCGCTCTGACCGCTGCGCGGTCGTGGGGGCGTTGCGCGCCCGTGCGTGGACCGGTGCCGGGGCGTGGCGTTCCCGTGCGTGGACCGGTGCCGGGGTGTGGCGTTCTCGTGCGTGGCCCGGTCGGGGGCGTGGCGACCCTGTGCCCGGCCCGGGGTCTCGTGCTCAGCCCGGTTCGGCGGGCGCGGCGTGGGCCGCGCTTGCGCGGCGTTTCCGGGGGTGCCCCTGCCGGGGGTGGGTGCGGGGGCGGGGCCTCCGGAGGGGGATCGCGGACTGCTTTCCCGTACTTGCCCCGCCCTGACTCACGACGCTTTACGTCCGCTCACCCCCCTCCTGCGACCCCACCCCCTCCCGCCGGTCACGGGACCGTGGGGCCGGTGGCCGTCCCCACGGCCGGGGCAGGCTTCCCTCGGGGGAAACGGGCGCCCGTGGGTGCGACTGTCCACCTGGGGCGGAATGGACGCGCGGGTGCCGGTCCACGGAGGGAGAGGGGTCGCCCGCTGTGCTGCGAGCGGTGCGGCTGTCCACCGGGGGGAGCGAAGCCGTTGGCCGGGGGAGGGGGACGCGCAGGGGGCGTGTTCGGGACGTAAGGCGTCGTTGGATAGGGCGAGGCAAGTACGGGAAAGCAGTCCCGGACATGCCCCCGGAGCGGCACCCGGACGCACACCAGCCGGACCGGGCCCGCCCCGGAACCGCACCCGGGACAACCGGCCGGGCCCGGCAACGCACCTGGACGGCCGGGCCGGCACCCGGTACAACCGGGCCACGCCCGAGACCCGGGCACGCCTCGGACAAGAGGCGGGCCGTGCCCGGCAGCGCACCCGGGACAACCGGGCTCCGCCCGGAACCGCCCCGCCCGGCAGCGCGCCGGGGACAACCGGGCTCCGCCCGGAACCGCCCGGGACCGGCGGCATTCGGCCACATCCGTGGGCGCGCAGCGGCACGCAGCGCCACGCCGTGGGGCCGGGTCGTTACCCGGCGCATAACCTGGCAGCCGCCCGTCCAGGGGCTTCGCGACGATCCGGTAACGACTGATGAACGGGTCTTTAACTGACATCTACGCGCGTTACGATCGCCGCGAACCCAGCGCCGGAAGTGGCGCTTTCGGTCAGGTTTAAAGGAGCCCCCCAGTGCGCCGGATCACCAGGATCGCCACCGTGGGCATCGCGTCCGCGGCTCTCGCACTGTCCGCCACCGCATGTGGCGGCAAGTCGTCTTCCGAGTCGAGCGGCTCGGAAGACAACGGCGGCAAGGCCGCCATCGCGTACGACATCGGTGGCCGCGGCGACCAGTCGTTCAACGACGCCGCCTTCGCGGGCCTGGAGAGGGCCGAGAAGGAACTCGACATCAAGGGCAGTGAGGCCGAGCCCAGCGAGGGAGAGGGCGACCCGGACAAGATCCAGCGCCTCACCGCTCTGGCTCGCGCCGGCAACAACCCCGTGATCGGTGTCGGTTTCGCCTACGCGCCCGCCATCGCGGAGGTCGCCCCGAAGTTCCCGAAGACCACCTTCGGCCTCATCGACGACACCTCCAAGACCGGCAAGAACATCGCCAACCTGGTCTTCAATGAGGAGCAGGGCTCCTACCTGGCCGGCGTCGCCGCCGCCAAGGTGACGAAGACCGACACCGTCGGCTTCATCGGCGGCGTCGAGACCCCGCTGATCAAGAAGTTCGAGGCGGGCTTCGTCCAGGGCGTCAAGGACACCAACAAGGACGTCAACGTCAAGGTCCAGTACCTGACGCAGCCGCCGGACTTCGGTGGCTTCTCGAAGCCGGACCTCGGCAAGGCCGCCGCGCAGGGCCAGCTCGACGCGGGCGCCGACGTGGTCTACGCGGCTGCGGGCCTCGCGGGCTCCGGTTCGATCGAGGCGACCGCCAAGGCCGGCAAGTGGGCCATCGGCGTCGACTCCGACCAGTACAACCAGAAGGGTCTGGCCGCCTACAAGGCGCAGATCCTGACCTCGGTCACCAAGAACGTCTCGGGTGCCGTGTTCAACCTGATCAAGTCGGTCCAGGACGGCAAGCCGCAGACCGGTGAAGTCCGTTACGGCCTCGAGGACGACGGTGTCGCGCTGTCCCGCTCGAATCCGGCCTTCACCAAGATGTCGGACGTCGTCACGGCGGTCGACAAGGCCAAGGCCGACATCATCGCCGGCAAGATCAAGGTCAAGACCGCTCCGTAACCGAGCGGCCGGTACCGCAGGTCCGCGGGCCAGGGCGAAAGCCCCACGGCCCGCGGACCGGTTTCCGGCCCCCGGGTTCTGGTATTCGGGAGCGCTACGCGCGTAGAGGGCCTTCAGGCGCGATAACTTCGCCACGCCCCCATGACCACCACAGCCCGCCCCTTCCGCCTGCCCTCCCGCTCCTTCCCGCCAAGGAGAGTGCGTCATCAACGCGTCCAGCCCTCCTGCCGCCGTAGAACTGCGCGGCATCACCAAGCGCTTCCCCGGCGTCGTCGCCAACCACGACATCGACATCACCATCCGTCAGGGCACTGTGCATGCCCTCGTCGGTGAGAACGGTGCCGGAAAGTCGACCCTGATGAAGATCCTCTACGGCATGCAGAAGCCGGACGAGGGGACCATCACCATCGACGGCGACCAGGTCGCCTTCTCGAGCCCCGCCGACGCCATCGCACGCGGCATCGGCATGGTGCACCAGCACTTCATGCTGGCCGACAACCTCACCGTCCTGGAGAACGTCGTTCTCGGCGGCGAGAAGCTGTACGGCATCGGTGCCAAGGCCCGGAAGAAGATCCAAGAGATTTCCGACGCGTACGGGCTGAACGTGCGCCCGGACGTGCTCGTCGAGCAGCTGGGTGTCGCCGACCGTCAGCGCGTCGAGATCCTCAAGGTCCTCTACCGCGGCGCCCGCACGCTGATCCTCGACGAGCCGACCGCCGTGCTCGTCCCGCAGGAGGTCGACGCGCTCTTCGACAACCTGCGCGAGCTCAAGGCCGAGGGTCTCACCGTCATCTTCATCTCGCACAAGCTGGGCGAGGTGCTGTCGGTCGCCGACGACATCACCGTCATCCGCCGCGGTACGACCGTGGGCACGGCCGACCCGAGGAACACCACCACCAAGCAGCTCGCCGAGCTGATGGTCGGCAGCGAGCTGCCCTCGCCGGAGACCCGCGAGTCGACGGTCACCGACGTCCCGATGCTGAAGGTCGACGACCTCACGCTCACGGTGACCGACCCCGACGGTGTGGTCCGTGAGGTCCTCGCCGGCATCAACTTCACCATCCACAAGGGTGAGGTCATGGGCATCGCGGGTGTCGAGGGCAACGGCCAGACCGAGCTCATCGAAGCCCTGATCGGTCTGCGGCAGCCCGACGGCGGCGTCATCACCCTCGACGACGCCGACATCTCCCACGCGTCCACGCGCAAGCGGCGCGAGGGCGGCATCGGCTACATCCCGGAGGACCGGCACCGGCACGGGCTGCTGCTCGAGTCGCCGCTGTGGGAGAACCGCATCCTCGGCCACGTCACCGAGGCGCCCAACAGCAAGAAGGGCCTGCTCGACCTCAAGGCAGCCCGCAAGGACACCGAGCGGATCGTCCGTGAGTACGACGTGCGCACCCCCGGTATCGAGGTCACGGCGGCCTCCCTGTCCGGCGGCAATCAGCAGAAGCTGATCGTCGGCCGCGAGATGAGCCACAAGCCCAAGCTGCTGATCGCCGCCCACCCCACCCGTGGTGTGGACGTCGGCGCGCAGGCGCAGATCTGGGACCAGATCCGCGAGGCCCGCCACGAGGGTCTGGCCGTGCTGTTGATCTCCGCCGACCTGGACGAGCTCATCGGGCTCTCCGACACCCTGCGGGTGATGTACCGCGGCCGTCTGGTCGCCGACGCCGACCCCGCCACGATCACGCCGGAGGAGTTGGGCTCCGCCATGACCGGTGCCGCGTCCGGCCACCTCGAGCACCACGAGAACGGTGAGAGCCGATGAAGAAGTTCGACAAGGACCGGTTGATCCTGGGCCTGGCCGGTCCTGCGCTCGCCCTGGTCGTGGCCTTCCTGCTCACCTCGGTGGTGCTGCTCCTCTCGGACCGCAGCGCGGTCGAGCCGTACCAGTTGATGGTCGAGCAGATCGAGTTCACGGACGTCCAGGTCCTGGTCATCAACCAGACCGGTATCTATTACCTGGCGGCGCTCGCCGTCGCCATCGGCTTCCGGATGAACCTCTTCAACATCGGCGTCGACGGCCAGTACCGCCTTGCGGTCATGCTCGCCGCCGTCGTCGGTGCCGCCGTCGACCTGCCCGGCCCGCTGCACATCCTGCTGATCGTGTGCGTCGCCATGGCCGTCGGGGCCGTCTGGGCCGGTATCGCGGGCGTCCTCAAGACCACCCGCGGCGTGAGCGAGGTCGTCTCCACGATCATGCTCAACGCCATCGCGACCAGCCTGATCGCCTGGATGATCCTTCCGGCGAACCTGGGTGTGCGGCCGGAGGGTTCCAACGACCTGACCACCGGCGAGATCGCCGAGTCCGGCTGGTTCCCCGGCCTGGAGATGGACGGCGGAACCATCTACGGCTTCACCTTCGTCGCCTTCGCGCTGGGCATCGTCTACTGGTTCGTGCTCAACCGCACCCGCTTCGGCTTCGACCTGCGCGCCACCGGCGCCAGCGAGTCCGCGGCACAGGCGAGCGGTGTCGACGCCAAGAAGATGATCCTCACCGCCATGCTGATCTCCGGCGCCATGGCCGGCCTCGCCGGTATGCCGATGCTGCTGGGCCAGACCCACACCTACAGCCTGAGCTTCCCGGTCGGTGTCGGCTTCACCGCCATCGGCATCGCGCTGCTCGGCCGCAACAACCCGATCGGGATCCTCTTCGCCTCGCTGCTCTTCGCCTTCCTGGACAAGACGGCGGAGGGCCTCAGCCTGGAGGGCTACCCGAAGGAGATCGCCGTCATCATGCAGGGCCTGATCGTGATCGCGGTCGTCGTGTCCTACGAACTCGTCCGGCAGTACGGGCTGCGCCGTCAGCAGCAGAAGGTCGGCGAGGAGCTTGCCGCGCAGGCCCGGAAGAACAAGGAGGTGGCCGCGGCATGAGCGAGTCCACGAGCACGGTCTCGATGGCGAGCACCGCGCCAAAGAAGGGCGGCGGCCGCCGCAAGCTGTCCCTGCCCGTCGTCCTGCTGATCGTCGCGGGCGGACTGGCGCTGTTCTCCCTGGTGCGGGTGATCAGCGGTGCGGACGACCTCACCTCCGTCGGCCAGGTCTCCGGCGCGCTCCAGCTCGCCGTGCCGATCGGCCTCGCCGGACTCGGCGGTCTGTGGGCGGAGCGGGCCGGTGTCATCAACATCGGTCTCGAGGGCATGATGATCCTCGGTACCTGGTTCGGCGCCTGGGCGGGCTACCAGTGGGGCCCGTGGACCGGCGTGGTGCTCGGCATCGCGGGCGGCGCGCTCGGCGGTCTGCTGCACGCGGTGATGACGGTGACCTTCAAGGTCAACCACATCGTCTCCGGTGTCGCCATCACGATCCTGGCCACCGGCCTCACCCGCTACCTGTCGGACTTCACCTTCGCCGAGACCGAGGGCGGTTCGTCCAAGCAGTCCCCGCGCATCGACGCCATCGATCGGATCACCGTTCCGGGGCTCTCCGACTGGCTGGGGGACCTGCAGGGCAAGCACTGGTTCTTCGTCTCCGACCTGGCCGGCGTCCTCGGCGGTCTGATCACCAACCTCTCGCTGCTGACCGTCGTGGCGCTGCTGCTGGTGCCCGGTACGTGGTGGGTGCTGTGGCGGACCTCGTTCGGCCTGCGGCTGCGCTCCTGCGGTGAGAACCCCGTCGCCGCCGAGTCGCTCGGCGTCAACGTCTACAAGTACAAGTACATCGCCGTCATCGTCTCCGGCGGTCTGGCGGGCCTCGGCGGCGCGTTCCTCGCGATCATCACCGGCATCTACCAGGAGGGCCAGACCGGCGGCCGCGGCTACATCGGTCTCGCCGCCATGATCTTCGGCAACTGGATGCCGGGCGGTACGGCGCTCGGCGCGGGCCTGTTCGGCTTCACCGACAGCCTCAAGCTGCGGGGCGGCGCGGTGAACGTGCACGCCATGCTGCTTCTGCTGGCCATCCTGCTGGTGATCGTCGTGGTGTGGCAGCTGTACAAGAGGAAGTACCTGCCGGCGGTGATCTCGGCGGTCTTCTCGGCCCTGCTGTTCACCTGGTACGCGCTCACGGACGTACTGCCCAGCCAGTTCGTCGACGCCGCGCCGTACGTCGCCACGCTGCTCGTGCTGGCGGTGTCCGCACAGCGGCTGCGTATGCCGAAGGCCAACGGTCAGCCGTACTTCAAGGGTCAGGCCAAGTGACCGCGGACGAAGAGTTCGACTGGGAGACCCTGCGGGCGCGCGCGCGTGAGGCGATGTCGCACGCGTACGCCCCGTACTCCGGTTACCCGGTCGGTGCCGCCGCGCTCGTCGCCGACGGCCGTACGGTGACGGGGTGCAACGTCGAGAACGCCTCGTACGGGCTCGGCCTCTGTGCCGAGTGCGGTCTGGTGTCGCAGCTGCAGGCCACCGGCGGCGGGCGGCTGACGCACTTCACCTGTGTGGACGGCCGGCGCGAACTCCTCGTGCCGTGCGGGCGCTGCCGCCAGCTCCTCTTCGAGTTCGGCGGCCCCACGCTGCTGCTGGACACCCCGGCCGGCGTTCTGCCCCTGTCGGAGATGCTCCCGCAGGCCTTCGGTCCCGATCATCTCCGCTAGTACCTCGCGGCCCTTCCGCTCCGGCGGAGGGGCCGCTCCCTTACTCTCTCTATGCGCGTAGAACCGCAGAAGATCAACCCTGGAGGAATGCCATGGACGTCATCTCCGTCATCCGCACCAAGCGGGACCGGGGCGAGCTGAGCCCGGAGCAGATCGACTGGGTCATCGACGCCTACACCCGCGGCGAGGTCGCCGACGAGCAGATGTCGGCGCTGGCCATGGCCATCCTCCTCAACGGCATGAACCGCACGGAGATCGCCCGCTGGACCGCCGCGATGATCGCCTCCGGCGAGCGGATGAACTTCGACTCCCTCTCCCGTCCCACCGCCGACAAGCACTCCACGGGCGGCGTCGGCGACAAGATCACCCTGCCGCTCGCCCCGCTGGTCGCGGCCTGCGGCGCGGCCGTGCCGCAGCTGAGCGGCCGTGGCCTCGGCCACACCGGCGGCACGCTCGACAAGCTGGAGTCCATCCCCGGCTGGCGGGCCCTGCTCTCCAACGAGGAGATGCGACACGTCCTCGACACCACCGGCGCGGTCATCTGCGCGGCCGGCGACGGGCTCGCCCCCGCCGACAAGAAGCTGTACGCGCTGCGTGACGTCACCGGCACGGTCGAGGCGATTCCGCTGATCGCGTCCTCGATCATGTCGAAGAAGATCGCGGAGGGCACCGGCTCGCTCGTGCTGGACGTCAAGGTCGGCACCGGCGCGTTCATGAAGAACATCGAGGACGCCCGCGAACTCGCCTCCACGATGGTCGCCCTCGGCACCGACAGCGGTGTGAAGACCGTCGCGCTGCTCACCGACATGTCCACCCCGCTCGGCCTCACCGCGGGCAACGCGCTCGAGGTCCGCGAGTCCGTCGAGGTCCTCGCGGGCGGCGGCCCCGCCGATGTCGTCGAGCTGACGCTCGCGCTCGCCCGCGAGATGCTCGACGCGGCGGGCATCAAGGACGCCGACCCGGCGAAGGCGCTGGCGGACGGCTCCGCGATGGACGTGTGGCGCCGCATGATCGCCGCCCAGGGCGGCGACCCGGACGCCACCCTGCCCGTCGCCCGCGAGCAGCACGTCCTCACCGCCCCGGCTTCGGGCGTCCTCACCCGCCTGGACGCGTACGACATCGGCATCGCCGCCTGGCGTCTCGGCGCGGGCCGCGCCCGCAAGGAGGACCCGGTCCAGGCGGGCGCGGGCGTCGAGCTGCACGCCAAGCCGGGCGACACGGTGAAGGCCGGCGAGCCGCTGCTGACGCTGCACACGGACACCCCGGAGACGTTCGCCTACGCGCTGAAGTCCCTGGAGGCCGCATACGACATCGCCCCGGCCGGCACGGAATTCACGGCGAACCCGATCGTGCTGGACCGCATCGCCTGAGCCGCGACGACGTGGGGTCGACGGGGCCGGCACCCGGTGCCGGTCCTGTCGAGGCGCTACGGCTGACGGCATGCGGGTCCGTCCGAGCAGGACGCGATGAGTTCCCGGCCCGGCGACGGTCTCTTTCGTGTGGACGCCATCGAACCTGCCGTCATGCGCATCCCCGGGAGGATCAACCCGGCCGATGTGCCGGGTCTCTGCGAGCAGTTGAGCGAACTGCTCCGTGACGACGGGCGCGGTGGCCGCTCGCCCGCCGAGGTGCACTGTGACGTCGGAGGCCTGGTCCATGTGAACCTGGCCGCCGTCGACGCACTCGCCCGGCTGCACCTCACCGCGCGCCGACGGGGCAGTTGGGTCCGGCTGCGCAACGCCGGACCCGAACTGATCGCCCTGCTGGAGCTGGTGGGCCTGCCTGAACTCGCCGACGCTGCCTAGGAATTCTCCGAGGCCACCGGCTCGCCCGCCTTGTCCAGCCGCTTCGGCAGGTCGAACAGCGGGAACCAGCGCTTGGTGTCCAGGAAGAAGTCCATCCCACCGACCTTGCCGTCCGAGAGCTCGAGGACGATGAGCGCCCACGGCTCGTACCCCTCGCCGTCCGCCGACGGGTGGTAGTGCGCGAAGGCGGGGGAGCCGTTCGCCACGGTCGGGACCAGCTTCGATCCGCGGCAGACGTCGCCGACACCCAGCATCCAGCCCACGATGTCGTCGTGACCGCGCAACCACAGGTCGTAAGGCGGCATGGACATCGTCGCGTCCTCGCGGAGCAGCGCCGTCAGCGCCTTCATGTCGTATCCCTCGAAGGCCGCGACATAGCGCTCCAGTAGCTGCTGCTGCTCCTCGTCGAGCGGATCCGCCGCGTCGGACGCGGCCGGGCCCTGCTCGGTGAGCGTGGCCCGGGCACGCTGCAGCGCGCTGTTGACCGAGGCGACGCTCGTGTCGAGCAACTCGGCGACCTCGCTCGCCTTCCAGGCCAGCACCTCGCGCAGGATCAGCACCGCCCGCTGTTTGGGCGGCAGATGCTGCAGCGCGGCGACGAACGCGAGCCGGATCGTCTCCCGCTCGACCGCCGTTTCCGCCGGGTCCACGACGGACGGCAGCACCCGCCCGTCGGGCACTGGCTCGAGCCAGGTGATCTCGGGGCGGGCGTTGAGCTGGGCCTGCGCGACCGGCGTGGGACCGGACAGGTCCATCGGACGGGCACGGCGATTGCCCGCGGTCAGCATGTCCAGGCAGACGTTGGTCGCGATGCGGTACAGCCACGAGCGCAGGGACGAACGGCCCTCGAACTTCTCGAAGCTGCGCCACGCCCGCACCATCGTGTCCTGTACCGCGTCCTCCGCCTCGAAGGACGATCCGAGCATGCGGTAGCAGTAGCCGGTCAGCTCCTTGCGGTGCTTCTCCAGCCGCGAGTCCAGGTCCTGCGTCGTCGCGAGGTCACTCATTGGTCCACCCCTGTCACCCATCGGCACCAGCCCTTCGGAACCTACAGGAGAGGACTGACAACGGGGTCAGGTTCCGGGCTTGCGCCCGTAGACGTATACGTCGTCGCCGTTTTTCAGCAGGTTCCAGTATGCCTTCGCGTCCGCGGGGCGCATGTTGACGCACCCGCCCGAGCCGGGCGGGTTGTACATCGACTTCGTGGTGGAGTGGAAGGCCTGGCCGCCGTCGAAGAACTGCGAGTACGGCATGCTCACGTGGTAGATCGTCGACCAGTGGTCGATGCTGCGCCAGTAGATCTTCTTCGCGCCGGTACGGGTCTCCGTGCCGTCCTTGCCCGTCCGTACCGGGACCGGGCCGTACTTGAGCGTCGCGCCGTCCTGGATCCAGCTCAGCTGCCGGGTCAGGTCGACGCAGGCGATACGTCCCTTGTTCGTCGGGCAGGTGCCCGCCTTGTTCGGGTTCTGGCCGGCGGCCCGCTGAGCCAGCATCGTGTTCATCGTGCGCCAGGTGAGCGGGCCCGCGTAGCCGATCGTGGGGGTGATCCCGTGCTTGGCCTGGAAGGCACGGATCGCCCGGCAGTCGGCCGGTGACTGCCGGCCGTCCACCGGGCGCCCGAGGAACTGCTCCACCTGCTTCTGGTGCGGCCCCGTCGACAGCGAGCACGACGCCGCCTGCGCCGTACCGCTGCCGAGGACGGCGGTGAGCGGCACCAGCAGGCCGGTCAGGGAGAGTACGGCTCCGGTACGGCGACGCATCCGCAGACGTCGCCGTCCGGTTCTTCCGATTTTATCCGCCATGCTCCCCAACTCCCCTTCGTGTGCCTTCCGGTTGGGATGGTCTGACGGTTGAGACACCCGGAGGGGAGCAGTAGTTGCACGGCACTGGGACGTATTTTCTGACGGCTGGTGGGCCCGGCCCCGGGCCCTATGCGGCAGCTGCCGCGAGCCGCCGCTCCTGCGACCGCGCCGCGTGCGTCCCGTAGAGCGTGATCGACACGACACCCAGGACCGCGAGCAGCCCCAGCAGTACCGTTCCGCCCCAGCCGCCGGCGTGGAAGGCGACCGCGCCGAGCGTGCCGCCCGCGCTGCTGCCCAGGTAGTAGGCCGACTGGTAGAGCGCCGACGCCTGGGCGCGGCCCGTCTTCGCCGTACGGCTCACCGAGGAGGAGGCGACCGCGTGGCCCGCGAAGAACCCGGCGGTGATCAGGACCAGACCCAGCAGTACCGACGCCAGCGTGTCCGCCAGTGAGAGCAGCAGGCCCGCGGTGGTGGTGGTGACCGCCAGATACAGCGCCCCCCTGCGGCCGAGCCGCGCGACCAGCCTGCCGGCCGCGGCGGAGGAGACCGTACCCACGAGATACACCAGGAAGATCGAACCGATCACGCCCTGCGCGAGCCCGAACGGCGCCTCCACCAGGCGGTAGCCGATCACCGTGTACACCGCGCCGAAGACGGTCATGAACAGCGCGCCGATCGCGTACAGCCGCAGTAGCAGCGGGTCGGCCAGATGCCCGCGGACCGCCCTCGCCAGGGATCGCGGGCTCAGCGTGCCGGGGGTGAAATGCCGGGCCTTCGGCAGGAGCGCGCGGAACACCAGCGCGCACACCAGCGCCATCACCCCCACCGCGGCGAGCGCGACACGCCAGCCGGCGAGCTGCGCCACCCAGCCGGTGACGATACGGCCGCTCATGCCTCCGATGCTGTTGCCCGCCACGAACAGGCCGATCGCGCCGACCAGCGCCTTGGGCCTGACCTCCTCCGCGAGGAACGCCATCGCCGACGCCGGCAGACCGGCCAGCGCGGCGCCCTGCACGGCGCGCAGCGCCACCAGCCACTCGACGTTCGGGGCGAACGGCGCCAGCAGACCCACCACGACGGCGACCGCGAGGGACGCGTTCATCACGGTGGTCCGTCCGAAACGCTCGGACAGCGCGCTGAGGGGCAGTACGCACAGGGCCAGCGCGCCCGTAGCGGCGGACACCGTCCAGCTGGCGGTGCCGGCGGTCACGCCGAAGTCGGCCGAGACGGCGGGCAGCAGCGCCTGCGTCGAGTAGAGGAGGGCGAAGGTCGCCATTCCGGCGGCGAAGAGCGCGAAGCTCATGCGGCGGTAGCCGGGAGCGCCGGGGGAGAGGAGGCCGGGGGGCGACGGGGCGGCGCCCACGGTGGTGGACGCCTTGGTACTGGCAGGAGGCATACGTCGAAGGTAGGCCGCCGATTTTCATGCGTCCAATGCATGAAACGGCAATAATCGTTCCCATGGCGCATGAACGCAGCTCAGGGCCCCGCCTGTCACCGGGCAGTTACGAAGAAGACATCACGCTGGAGCTTGCTCCCCGCCTCGCGTACTTCGCGGGCGTCGCCCGGCACGAGCATGTGACGCGCGCCGCCCAGGAGATGGGTGTACCCCAGTCGACGCTGTCACGGGCCATCGTCCGACTGGAACAGGATCTGGGCGTCGCACTGTTCGCGCGCAAAGGCCGTACGGTCTCGCTCACTCCCGCCGGCCGCACCTTCCTCGCCTCTGCGGAGCGTGCCCTCGCGGAGGTGGAGCGGGCCGCCGAGGCCGTGCGGGCAGACACCGACCCGCGGTCGGGCAAGGTCGCCTTCGGCTTTCTGCACACCATGGGGTCGGAGACCGTGCCCGGCCTGATCCGCGCCTTTCGCGCGGACCATCCGCGGATCCGCTTCACGCTCGTCCAGAACTACGGTGAGGCGATGATCGAACGGCTCCGGGCGGGCGAGCTGGACCTGTGCCTCACCTCGCCCGTGCCCGACGCCCCCGACCTGGTCGGCCGCCGTCTCGACGAACAGCGTCTGCGGCTCGTCGTCCCCGACGACCACCGGCTCGCGAGCCGCAAACGCGTCCGCCTCGCGGAGGCCGCCGACGAGACCTTCGTGACCCTCGAGCCCGGCTACGGCCTGCGGCGCATCACCGACGACCTGTGCGCGGAAGCGGGCTTCACCCCACGGGTCGCCTTCGAGGGCGAGGAGGCGGAGACCCTCCGCGGCCTGGTCGCGGCGGGCCTCGGCGTCGCCCTGCTGCCCCCGCCGGCGGTGGCCCGCCCCGGCGTCGTGGAACTGACGGTGACCGCGCCGCGCGCGGTCCGCGAAATCGGCGTCGCCTGGCTCGACGGCCACCCGGACACCCCGCCGGTGGCGGAGTTCAAACGCTTCCTGCTCTCCCGACGCGGCCGCCTCCTCTCCGACTGACGGGCCGCAGCCCGGCCAGGGAGCCCGAAGCGCATGGCGCCCAGGGCGAGCACGCTCACCTCACGGCGGATGCTCGGACCGGTGCCTTTGGTGCGGTACTTCATGGTGGTTTCCGGGCCGGGTCCCGGGTTTCCGGGGCCGGTCTCGGATTCCCGGGGGCTGGCAGGGAGTCCGGAATGTGGAGCCCAGATCAAGTCGAGCCCGGCTCAGGCTCGCAACGCCCTGCCGAAACCCGCCGCCAGCGGCATCCTCAGCCCCAGCGGCGGCGGAGCCGCCAGCGCGTCCGCGAGGGGCCGGGCGTAGAGCCTGGTGAAGAGCGATCCGCGCACGAAGTCGACGGCCAGCGCGTGCACTTCCTCCTGGTACTGGCGCAGCGCGTGCCCGTCCGAGTGGACCTCGAAGCGGCAGGTGTCCCGGTTGGACTTCTTGGCGCGCTCGGCCAGCCGGTAGGAGAGCTCCGGATCGGTGCGCGCGTCCTTGGTGCCGTGCACGATCAGCACCTTGCGGCCGGCCAGTTGCCGTACCGGCTCCGGCTCGGCGGCCACGTCGTCCTCCGGCAGCCAAGGAGCCAGGGCCAGCACGGAGTTGACCGCCGGGTGTCCCGCCGCGTGCAGCGCGGCCCGCCCGCCCATGCCGTGACCGGCCAGGCACACGGGGATGTCGCCGTAGCGTCGTACGACCTCCTCGACCGCCCAGGTCGCGTCCACCGCGAGCTGGGCGTCGGCGCCGTTCCAGCCGCGGCCGCGGTAGTGCACGCTGTGCACCGCCAGCCCGTCGTCGCGCCCCGCCCTGGCGAGCGCGCGGCCCAGCGGCAGCACCGCGGCGTACGACAGGGCGGACGCCCTGCGGGCGGACTGCGGCTCGCCGTCAGGCAGCAGCAGCACCGCCCCGGCCACCGCCGGCTCGGTCCCGTCGTTCCTGGCGCCCGAACGCCCCGGCACATGGCCCAGCCTGGCCTGCGCCCCCGACCGGCCCCCTCGTGCCGCCCGTGCGACCGTCGTCTCACCGAGGGCGCTCGCTCCTCCGGCCGTAGCGGCCGGGCGCCCCCACCACCGGGGCAGTGCATGGTGTGCCATGGCAGAACAGTCTCAGAAGCCGAGGTGTACTCCACCCGTACGCGCGGTCACTGTTATGTATCGACCAGCGATCCGAAGGGGCGCGCTCTACGCGCGTAGGGGCTAGAGTGCGCAGATGACGAGCCAGACCCTCAATTCGCCCACCGCGGAGCAGGTCCGCCGCGCCCCGAAGGTGCTGCTCCACGACCACCTCGACGGCGGTCTGCGGCCGGGCACGATCATCGAACTCGCCCGTGACGCCGGATACGAGGCCCTGCCGGAGACCGAGCCCGACAAGCTCGGGATCTGGTTCCGGGAGGCCGCCGACTCCGGTTCGCTGGAGCGGTACCTGGAGACCTTCGCGCACACCTGTGCCGTCATGCAGTCCCGTGACGCGTTGTTCCGCGTAGCGGCCGAGTGCGCGCAGGATCTGGCGGAGGACGGAGTCGTCTACGCCGAGGTCCGTTACGCACCCGAGCAGCATCTCGAAGCGGGACTCACCCTCGAGGAGGTCGTGGAGGCGGTCAACGACGGCTTCCGCGAAGGCGAACGACGGGCCAGGGAGAGCGGTCACCGCATCCGGGTGGGTGCCCTGCTCACCGCGATGCGCCACGCCGCCCGCGCCCTGGAGATCGCCGAACTCGCCAACCGCTACCGCGACAACGGCGTCGTCGGATTCGACATCGCGGGCGCGGAGGCCGGTTTCCCGCCCACCCGGCACCTCGATGCGTTCGAGTACCTCAAGCGCGAGAACAACCACTTCACCATTCACGCCGGCGAGGCCTTCGGACTGCCGTCGATCTGGCAGGCGCTCCAGTGGTGCGGTGCCGACCGGCTCGGTCACGGGGTGCGGATCATCGACGACATCGAGGTCGCGGAAGACGGCTCCGTGACGCTCGGCCGGCTGGCGGCGTACGTTCGGGACAAGCGCATCCCGCTGGAGATGTGCCCCACATCCAACCTGCAGACGGGCGCAGCGGACTCCATCGCGGCGCATCCGATCGGGCTGCTCCGGAAACTGCACTTCAGGACCACGGTCAACACCGACAACCGGCTGATGAGCGGCACCAGCATGAGCCGTGAGTTCGAGCTGCTGAACGAGGCGTTCGGATATTCGCTCGACGACATGCAGTGGTTCACCGTCAACGCGATGAAGTCCGCGTTCATCCCTTTCGATGAACGACTCGCGATGATCAACGACGTCATCAAGCCGGGTTACGCCGAACTGAAGTCCGAATGGCTGTTCAAGCAGACCACCACGGCCGGGAACTGAGCAGCCACGGCCACCACGTAAGGCGCCTACACCGAAGCGGCCGGAGCGTCAACTGCCGGCCGCTTCGCGTTGTTTGCGGGCCCTGTGCGAGGCTCACTAGCTTGCAGAGCCGCTCATGTTCCCGTCCCCAAGGACTCATTCCTTATGAAGCAGTCTGCTGCAAAGACCCTCGGTGTCGCCGCTCTCGGTGCCGCCTTCGCCGCTGTCGCCGCCGGCACCGCCTCCGCGGCTCACGTAGTCCCCGACGCGACGGGAGCGCTCGGCGACGTCTCCCAGACGCTGCCGGTCCAGGAGGTCACCGGAAAGCTGCCCGCGGGCGCGGCCGACGCCCTGGCCGGCGGCGGCAGCGTGGTGACGGACGGCGCCTCCACGCTGCCCGGTGCCGTGCAGGGCGCCGTCGGCGAGGTGGCCCCCTCCGGCGCGACCGAGCAGGTCGCCGGTCTGCTCGGTGGCCTCCCGGTCGCCGGTGGCGGTCTTCCGACCGACGCACTCACCGGCGGCGGCCTTCCGGTCGCGGGCGGCCTGCTGCCCGCTCTCGGAGTCTGACCCGCACCGTCGCGTACCCGGCGTGACTCGAGCGTGGGGCGCACACCCGAAGCGGGTGTGCGCCCCACGCGCTTGTGCCAGGATCGCCGCCATGCGAGCCAAGACCACCGCGCTGTCCGTACTCGGCACCGTCTGCGCTCTGCTGCTGGCGGCGACCGGCTGCACGAGCGACGGCGGCGCAGGATCCGGCAAGGGCAAGGACACCCGCCCGGGGAAGAGTGCGCCCCCGGCCACGGACACCGGCAAGGGTGGCGACAAATCCGGCGGCGACCCGTCCGTACCGCTCACCGCCCCGCAGTTGGAGCGTGCCTCCTTCGCCACGGGCGATCTGCCGGGCTTCCAGATCTCGTCGGAGAAGAGCGCGCTCGCGCCCACGGGGCAGCCCACCGCCGACAAGAAACAATGCCAGCCGCTCGCCGACGCCATGGGCGAGAAGCCGGATCCGCGGGCGACGCACACCGTCAACCGCGGGCTCGGTTCGCTCGACGAACTCGGACTCGCGGTCTCCGCGTCGTTGAGCTCGTACGGCGAGGCCGAGGCCAAGAGGCTGATGGACGGCCTCGAATCGGCTCTCCCGATATGCGGGGGCGGGTTCGAGGCGGCACTGGACGACCGCGGCGCCACCTACCGCGAGGTGAAGGCGGCCCCGTTCACCGCCCTGGGCGGCGACGAAACGGTCGCCTGGACCACGGTCGCCACCAACGAGGGTGTCGAGTCGCCCATCCACGTGGTCGTGGTCCGCAAGGGCGCGACGGTCGCCCGCTTCATGGCGTTCGACCTCGCGCGGCGCAAGCCGCCGCGCGTGCCCCAGGAAGTCGCCGACAAGCAGCTCGCGAAGGTCGCACAGGTGCTTGTCGGCTGACAGCCGTCGGGCGAGGCGGTCACCAGGCGCCGGCGGCCGTCTTCTCGGACGGCAGCAGCGCCCAGAGTGCCAGGTAGAGCAGGAACTGCGGCCCCGGCAGCAGGCAGGAAGCCACGAAGATCACGCGCATCGTGGTGGCGGACATGCCGAAGCGCCGGGCCAGCGCTGCGCACACTCCGCCGATCATCCTTCCATCACGGGGGCGGACAAGTGCGGCCATGGTGGGCTCCTTCGTGAGACTGTCGGTGGGAGCCTTCCCCGGGCTCCTCATGTATCCATGGTGGCTTCACGAAGGGGACGAAGCGTCGCTCCACGGGGCGATCCCGACCCTGGGAATCGTCGGGGTCGGCCCCTGAGATCCCTCCTCCCGGAGCACGGCCTTGCGCCGCACCTCACGCTCCCGGCCGCTCAGCGCGGACCCGAGGCGCCCCTCCAGCAGGCGGCGGCGCAGCCGGGCACGGCCCGCGGGCACGACCGCGAGATGGGCGAGCGCCACCCCGGTCGTGTTCAACAGCAGCGAGTCGATGTCGACAACCTGGCCCGGCACACCGGTCTGCAGCAGCTCGATCCCGAGCGACAGCAGTGCGCCGGCCGCGACCGTGCGCGTCAGTGACGCCCAGGGGGAGACGGCGAGCCGGCCGCTCGCCATCGGCAGCAGAACCCCGAGCGGCGCCAGCAGGAGAAGACCTCCGCCGATGCGCCGTACGGCCTCGACGGGCCCGAGCTCAAGGGCGGCCTCGATCCCGGCGAAGGGTTCCAGGTTCGCCGCCGTCACCCACATCACGTCGAGTGGTCGCAGCGTCAGCCATGAGACGAGCAGCAGATGGGCGAGGAGGAGGACGAGCCCCGCCACGCGGAAGCGGATGGCGGCACTGCCGCCCGAACCTTGACGCTGCACGCCCCCCTAGACGCACGGTCCGCGGGAAACGGTTCCGCCGAATCCCAGGAGGCGATTCCTAGGAGACGGTCGGGCCCGGTGAGGGCAGAGTGCCCGTTGTGGGCACGGCCCCTTCGGGCCGCTGCTTGGTCTGCGCGGAGCACACATACGCGTGCGGCGGATAGTCGCCGGGGCCGCCGAGCACCACGGCACCGCCCGCTGCCGTCGCCCTGCTCTCCGCCAGGGTGCACACGATCTGGGCGAGGGCCGGCGCCGGCAGGTCCTCCGGCTGGCGGCTCAGCCGCAGGGTGCCGACGGGGTCGCCGTCCCGAGCGCCGCTCACCATCAGCGGTCCCCGCACGTACGTCGCGAAGCCCGCTTCCTGCTCCGGCGACGACGGCTCCTTCAGCAACTCGTCGAGGAGCGCCTGCGCGAACTCGGGCGGGCTGTCACCGGCCTTGCTCTCGGTGATCTTCGCCGTACGGTCGACGGACTCCAGCTGCGAAGAGCACACCATGTAGACGCGGACCGGGACGCCCTGCGGCTGGGCCTGCGGCGTGATGTTCTCGGCCGACACCTCGCACGGCACCCGCGACGGTGCGGCTCCGGCGTCGACGGGCACCTGGGTGGTCCTGATGCCGCAGCCGGCGAGCACGACGGAGGCGGCGAACGCGGTGAGCGCCGTGAGCGCCGTGAAAGGGCGTCGTGCGGACGGGTGCGCTCGGGCCTGCCCGGGTGCCGCGCCGTCGAGTGTTCCCGAGGCGGCCGTGACGGCCCTGCCCTCAACCGCTGTCACAGCGTGTCGTCCTCTCCCCGTTCACGGCCCTGGCCCGGGCCCGTGCCGCCGTCCCCGGCGTCCGCGTCGCCCGTCCCGACCGCCTCGCAGTCCGCGAGCGAGGACGCGTCGCGGGGCAGCCGCAGCACGAACACCGCGCCTTCCCCGTCAGGCGAGTTCGCCGCCGTGATGTCGCCGCCGTGGATGTGGGCGTTCTCCACGGCGATCGACAGACCGAGGCCGCTGCCCTCGGAACGGGGGCGCGAGGCGCTCGCCTTGTAGAAGCGGTCGAAGACGTGCGGCAGCACCTCTTCCGGAATGCCGGGCCCGTGGTCGCGTACCTCGATGACCAGCTCGGAGTCGTCGGTGCGCACCGCGACACGGACCGGCGAGCCGCCGTGCTTGAGCGCGTTGCCGATCAGGTTGGCCAGGATCACGTCCAGCCTGCGGGGATCGAGCCGCGCCATGATGCCGCGTTCGGCGTCCAGCTCCACCGCGTCCAGCCAGGCGCGCGCGTCGATGCAGGCGGTGACCTGATCGGCGACGTCGACGGTGTCCAGCACGAGCCGCGCGGTGCCCGCGTCGAAGCGGGTGACCTCCATGAGGTTCTCCACCAGGTCGTACAGCCGCCGGGTCTCGCTGACCACCAGGTTCACGGCCGGCGCGATCATGGGGTCGAGGCTGTCGGCCTCGTCCTCCAGCACCTCGGTGACGGCGGTGAGCGCGGTCAGCGGGGTGCGCAGCTCGTGCGACATGTCGGCGACGAAGCGACGGCTGGACTCGTCCCGCGCGCTCATGTCCGCGACCTTCCTCTCCAGCGACGCGGCCGTCTTGTTGAACGTCCTTGCCAGCTCGGCCAGTTCGTCCGTACCGGAGACACGCAGCCGGGTGTCGAGCTTGCCTTCGCCGAGCTGCCGCGCCGCCTCGCCGAGCCGGTGCACCGGCCGCAGCACCGTCGTCGCGGCGGCCTGTGCGAGCAGCGCGGAACCGACCAGGGCCAGCATCGTCGCGATTCCCAGGGACCAGGCGAGAGAGTTGAGGTCCTGGCGTTCCTGGTCGAGGGACTTGAACATGTAGCCCGTCGGCCCACCGCCCACGATCCGGGTCCCGCCGACCAGATACGGCTTCCCGCCGCGCTCGGTCCGCTGCCAGAACAGGTGGTAGGGCACCGAGTTGGCCGCGTTGATCTCCTGCCGGTCGTTCACCGCGTCCTGCAGCGACTGCGGCACGTCCTCCTTGGTGAACACGTCGGGGTCGGAGACGCCGACGATCGGCTTGCCCTCCGCCCGTTCGCCGATCAACAGGACGCTGAAGCCGTCGCTTCCGTTGCCCATCTGCTCGGCGGCACGCTGGATCTCGTCCTGCGTGGGGCGCAGGGGCAGCGCCGCCGCGCGACTCTGCATGTCCTGCCGGAAGTCGTCGAGCGCCGCGTCCTGCGTACGCGTCAGTACCGCCTCGCGGTTCAGCCAGTACGCGATGCCGGACGCGGACACGGCGGCGGTCAGCGCGACAAGCCCGAAGACCACCACCAGACGCAGCCGCAGGCTGCTCAGACGGATCCCGGTGAGAATCCCGCGCCTCGCCCCGTCGCCCTTGTTCCCGGAGCCCCTCACCGAGTTGCTGCCACCGCTCACCGGACGGCCCCGTCCGGGACGTACGCGTGGGTCACTGCGGAACGTCCAGCCGGTAACCGACGCCTCGCACCGTGCGGATCAAGGTCGGCGAGGACGGCACGTCCTCCACCTTCGCCCGCAGCCGCTGCACACACGCGTCCACCAGACGCGAGTCGCCGAGGTAGTCGTGCTCCCACACGAGCCGCAGCAGCTGCTGGCGCGACAGTGCCTGGCCGGGCCGGCGGCTCAGCTCCAGCAGGAGGCGCAACTCGGTCGGCGTGAGCTGCAGATCCTCGCCGTTCTTGGTGACCGTCATCGCGGAGCGGTCGATCACCAGGGAGCCGAACGTCGCGGAGTCCGTGGACTCCCGTTCGCCGCGCCGCAGTACGGCGCGGATACGGGCGTCCAGCACCCGGCCCTGCACCGGCTTGACGACATAGTCGTCCGCGCCGGACTCGAGCCCGACGACAACATCGATGTCGTCGCTGCGAGCCGTCAGCAGAATGATCGGCAGCTGGTCGGTGCGCCTGATCCGCCGGCACACCTCGAAGCCGTCGATCCCGGGCAGCATCACATCCAGCACGATCAGGTCGGGCCGCTGCTCGCGGAGCAGTTTCAGGCCGTCCTCGCCCGTCGCCGCGGTGGCCACTCGGTGGCCCTGGCGTGACAGCGAGAGTTCGAGGGCCGTGCGGATGGCGTCGTCGTCCTCGATCAGCAACAGGAAAGGCACGGGGTCATTCTGGCCCATGGGGAGCCCTAGTTCGACTCCCCGGGGGCCCGACCCCCTTCCCTGCACGACTCCTCCCCTTGTGACGCGCCTGTGACAGTCGGCGGACAACGCCATGAAACAGGCCGGGCAGGCTTCTTCTCACCAGGAACGAACGAGACTCCACTCGACGGGGGGCGCGAGATGAACGCACTGCACAGCACCACCTCAAGCGCAGTTGTGACGCGTCTCCACGACGTCGCGCGGAGCACCGAGAAGTCCGGCGCCGTGAACGGGCGGGGGTGCGTTCGCGGCGCCGGGCGTCAGCACAAGCCGTCGTTCATGACGGTCGTTGACGCGCCCACGGGGGGAAGCGGAGCGGCGTACGGGGAGGCAACGGGGGAGCGGACATCCTGCTCGGAGGCCGAGTTCACGGCCTACGTCCAGGAGCGCCGCGCCTCCCTGTTCGCAACCGCCTACCACCTGACCGGTGACCGTTACGAAGCCGAGGACCTGCTGCAGAGCGCGCTGTTCTCCACGTACCGGGCCTGGGACAGGATCAGCGACAAGGCGGCGGTCGGGGGCTACCTGCGCCGCACCATGACCAATCTGCACATCAGCGCCTGGCGTCGGCGCAAGCTCAACGAGTACCCCACGGAGGAGCTGCCGGAGACTCCCGGCGACACCGACGCGATGCGGGGCACGGAGCTGCGCGCGGTCCTGTGGCAGGCGCTCGCCAGGCTCCCCGAACTCCAGCGCACGATGCTGGTCCTCCGCTACTACGAGGGCCGCACCGACCCGGAGATCGCGGAGATCCTGGACATCAGTGTCGGCACGGTGAAGTCGAGCATCTGGCGGTCGCTCCGCCGGCTGCGCGAGGACGAGGTCCTCAGCTTCGGCCGTGACGAGGAAGAGTCCTTCGGCGAGCTGGTGGCCTGAAGGCAACGGGGGAAACACGGGGGCCGCCGTTTCGGGGGAGACGGCGGACGGATCCACGGGGGACACGGGGATCCAACGGGGGAAACGCAGTGGGGCCGGACAGGGCGGGGGGTTCTGTTCGGCCCCACTGCCGTGTTTCCCGGGTGCCCGCTGTCCGCGGGCCGGGTGTGGTGTTGGTGGCCCACCGGGGGTAAAACGCCGGCCTGGGGCGGGGGACGCTCAAGGGGTGTTCGGGACGTAAGGCGTCGTAAGCCCGGGGCAGGGCAAGTACGGGAAAGCAGTCCCGGACATGCCCCCCGCGCGGCACCCGGACGCACCATCCGGGCCGTGCCCGGGCCACGCGCCGGTACGCGCTATGCAGGCGACGGCGCCCTGCAGCGCCCCGCTGCCGCCGCCGCGAGACGGCCCAGCGCCTCCGCCTTGTTGCAGGGGTGCGCGCCCAGTTCCGCCTGACGGTGCACGATGCCGCGTTCCGCGCGCATCAGGCGCCAGCCTCGGCGCAGCAGGAACGGCACCGACTTGCGGCCCTCGCGCAGATCGCGGGCGAGCCGGCGGCGGAACGTCGTCGACGGCCGCCCGCGCAGACAGAGCGCGTCGGCCAGGACGCCGAGTTCCTGGCAGCGCCGGACGATGTCGGCCGCGAAGATCCCCTCAGCCACGAACAGCGGCGTGCGGTCGATGTCGAGGGTCTCGGTGTCCACCCGGGAACTGGTGGCGATGTCGTACACCGGCACGTCGGTCCGGCCGCTGCGGCACAGTTCCGCTATCGCGGAGACCGCGGCGTCCGCGTCCCAGGACGACGGCGAGTCCCAGTCGATGTCCGTGCAGCCCGTCACCAGGGGAAGCGTCGGGTCGTTGCCCTCTTTGTAGAAGTCGTCCAGGCGCAGGACCGGCAGGCCGGTACGGGCGGCGAGAGAGGACTTTCCGGAACCTGAGGGGCCCGCGAGCAGCACGACGCGGGTCGGAATGGGTTGGGAACTCACGGGAGACAAGTGTGACGCATCGAGCGGCGTGGGGGAGCCCCCGGAGCGGCGGTTGGTACGAGCGTCACACCGTCAACTACTTTCCGCACACGCATGATTACTCGACTAGGCAGGGATCCATGGCTCGTCACGCAGCTTCCAAAAACCAGCGGCGCGCACTGCTGCGCGCGGGACTGACCGTCGCGGCGGCGGGTGCCGCGCTCGGTGCGGCCGGGGCGGCCGCCCACGCGGCGCCGGCCGGTCCGACCGCAGGGCTCCCGGTCGGCGCGGTGACCGGTCTTGTCGGCAACTCGGTGAACGGCGTGGGCGAGCTCAAGAGCCTTCAGCTCAACCCGTTGGCCAACACCGGCGTCGACCCGCTGGACAACGCGGTAGGCACGCAGGTCGCCGACTTCAAGCCGGTCAGCACCGCGCTGGCGACGGACCACATCACCAAGGGGCAGGCGCTTGAGGACCTGCCGGTGACAGGGCCGGCCGCCGGCAACCTGCTGCCGTAGCCGCGACTTGGAGAAGCCCCCACCTCCGGACGGAGAGGTGGGGGCTTCGGCTCAGTACGCCGAACCCGAGGCGCCGAGTGAACCCGTCGGGTGCCAGACCGTCTTGGTCTCGAGGAACGCCGTCAGGCGGTGCGTGCCGGGGTCGGCCGAGAAATCCACAGCCTGTGGACGGAGGACCCGCTTCAGGTTGTCCGCCGCCGCGATCTCGAGCTCCTTCGCGAGCACCTCGTCGGCGCCCGTCAGGTCGATGCCGTTGACGTCCTGGTGCGCCGCGAGCGGTGTCGCGATCTCGGCCGTACGGCCGGAGAGCACGTTCACCACGCCGCCGGGCAGGTCGGAGGTGGCGAGCACCTCGCCCAGCGACAGGGCGGGCAGCGGGGCCCGCTCGGAGGCGACGACGACGACCGTATTGCCGGCGGCGATCACCGGGGCGACGACGGAGACCAGGCCCAGGAACGACGAGTCCTGCGGCGCGACGATCGTCACGACACCCGTCGGCTCCGGCGTGGACAGATTGAAGTACGGGCCCGCGACCGGGTTCGCCCCGCCCACGATCTGCGCGATCTTGTCCGTCCATCCCGCGTACCAGACCCAGCGGTCGATGGCCGCCTCGACCAGGGCCGCGGCCTTGGACCTGGACAGTCCTTCGGCGTCCGCGACCTCGTGCACGAACTGGCTCTTGCGGCCCTCCAGCATCTCGGCGATGCGGTAGAGGATCTGCCCGCGGTTGTACGCGGTCGCGCCGGACCAGCCGCCGAACGCCTTGCGGGCCGCGACGACCGCGTCCCGAGCGTCCTTGCGGGACGAGAGGGGCGCGTTGGCCAGCCACTTGCCCTTTGAGTCCGTCACCTCGTACACCCGGCCGCTCTCGGAGCGGGGGAACTTGCCCCCGACGTACAGCTTGTAGGTCTTGAAGACGCTCAGACGGCTCTGATCAGACATCGAGGTAGGCCTCCAGACCATGACGGCCGCCCTCGCGGCCGAAGCCCGACTCCTTGTACCCGCCGAAGGGTGACGTCGGGTCGAACTTGTTGAACGTGTTGGCCCACACCACACCGGCCCGGAGCTTGTTCGCCACCGCGAGGATGCGGGAGCCCTTCTCCGTCCAGATGCCGGCGGACAGGCCGTACTGGCTGTTGTTGGCCTTGGCGACGGCCTCGTCCGGCGTGCGGAACGTCAGCACCGACAGGACCGGACCGAAGATCTCGTCGCGGGCGATGGTGTGCGCCTGGGTGACGTTCGTGAACAGCGTCGGGGCGAACCAGTAGCCGGAGGTGGGCAGCTCGCACGCGGGGGACCAGCGCTCCGCGCCCTCCGCCTCGCCCGCCTCGACGAGCGACGTGATCCGGGAGAGCTGCTCCTCGGAGTTGATCGCGCCGATGTCGGTGTTCTTGTCCAGCGGGTCGCCGAGGCGCAGCGTGGACAGCCGGCGCTTCAGGGAGTCCAGCAGCTCGTCCTGGATCGACTCCTGGACGAGGAGGCGCGAGCCCGCGCAGCACACCTGGCCCTGGTTGAAGAAGATGCCGTTGACGATGCCCTCGACGGCCTGGTCGATGGGAGCGTCGTCGAAGACGATGTTGGCGCCCTTGCCGCCCAGCTCGAGGGTGACCTTCTTGTGCGTGCCGGCCACCTCGCGGGCGATGGCCTTGCCGACCGCGGTCGAGCCGGTGAAGGCGACCTTGTCGACGTCCGGGTGTGCCACGAGCGCGGCGCCCGTGTCCCCGTAGCCGGGAAGTATGTTGACGACGCCCTTGGGCAGACCGGCCTGGCGGCAGATGTCCGCGAAGAAGAGCGCGGAGAGCGGAGTCGTCTCGGCCGGCTTCAGCACGACGGTGTTGCCGGTGGCGAGCGCCGGGGCGATCTTCCACGCCAGCATCAGCAGCGGGAAGTTCCACGGGATGACCTGGCCGGCGACGCCGAGCGGGCGCGGATTCGCGCCGTAGCCCGCGTGGTCGAGCTTGTCGGCCCAGCCCGCGTAGTAGAAGAAGTGCGCCGCGACCAGGGGGAGGTCCGCGTCGCGGGTCTCCTTGATCGGCTTGCCGTTGTCCAGGGTCTCCAGGACGGCCAGCTCGCGGCTGCGCTCCTGGATGATCCGGGCGATGCGGAACAGGTACTTGGCACGCTCGGAGCCCGGCAGGGCCGACCACTTCTCGAACGCCCTGCGGGCTGCCTTCACGGCCCGGTCCACGTCCTCGGCGCCGGCCTGGGCGACCTCGGCGAGCACCTCCTCGCTGGACGGCGAGACGGTCTTGAAGACCTTGCCGCCGGCCGCTTCGGTGAACTCGCCGTCGATGAACAGGCCGTACGACGGGGCGATGTCGACGACCGACCGCGATTCGGGTGCGGGTGCGTATGCGAATACGGAAGCCATGATGATCAGTCCACCGTCACGTAGTCGGGGCCGGAGTAGCGGCCGGTCGCCAGCTTCTGGCGCTGCATCAGCAGATCGTTGAGCAGGCTCGACGCGCCGAAGCGGAACCAGTGGTTGTCCAGCCAGTCCGCGCCCGCGGTCTCGTTGACCAGGACCAGGAACTTGATCGCGTCCTTGGTCGTGCGGATACCGCCGGCGGGCTTCACGCCCACCTGTACCCCAGTCTGCTCCCGGAAGTCGCGGACAGCCTCCAGCATCAGCAGGGTGTTCGCCGGTGTGGCGTTGACCGCCACCTTGCCGGTGGACGTCTTGATGAAGTCCGCGCCGGCGATCATGCCGATCCAGGAGGCGCGGCGGATGTTGTCGTACGTGGAGAGCTCGCCGGTCTCGAAGATGACCTTGAGGCGGGCGCTGCCGGAGGCCTCCTTCACGGCGCGGATCTCCTCGTACACCTTCATGTACTTGCCGGCCAGGAAGGCGCCGCGGTCGATCACCATGTCGATCTCGTCCGCCCCCGCGGCGACCGCGTCACGCACGTCCGCGAGCTTCACTGCGAGAGCCGCGCGGCCGGCCGGGAAGGCGGTGGCCACGGAGGCGACCTTCACGTCGGAGCCCTTCAGGGCCTCCTTGGCGGTCGCCACCATGTCGGGGTAGACGCAGACCGCGGCGGTCGTCGGGGTGCTGCGGTCGGTCGGGTCGGGGTTGACGGCCTTGGCGGCGAGCGCCCGGACCTTGCCCGGGGTGTCCGCGCCTTCGAGCGTCGTCAGATCGATCATGGAGATGGCCAGATCGATGGCGAACGCCTTGGCCGTGGTCTTGATGGAACGCGTGCCGAGGGACGCCGCGCGGCCTTCGAGGCCGACGGCGTCGACGCCGGGCAGCCCGTGCAGGAAGCGGCGCAGAGTGCTGTCGGACGCGGTCGCGTCGGCGAATGCAGGTGCGGTGGTGGGCATGGTCACCAGGTGAGCATATCTACGCGCGTAGCGACCTGTACAGGGGGTCGGCCGAATCTCTGCGCGAAACGGGACACAAGCGACGACGCCTCCCAGGCCGGCCGTGCGACCCGCCCGCGCCGGGCGCGCCGTCCGGCGTGCGGCAGAATCGGAACCATGACGAGCCCCCAGCAGCCCGAGCCCTCCACCGACAGCGAACGGGTCTTCCGCTCGCCCGCCGGAATGGCGGGCGGTGCGGTGCTGCTCGCGCTCATCGCCTGGATCGCCGTCGACGCGGTCGTCCGCGGCGAGGGCCGTACGCCCTGGCTCGCACTGGCCGGTGCGCTGCTGGCGGCGCCGGTGGTCGTCGCCTTCACCTTCCGGCCCGCGGTCTTCGCGAGCGACGAGCGGATCCGCATCCGCAACCCGTTCCGGACGATCACGCTGCCGTGGGCTGCCGTGGCGGACGTGCGGGCCTCCTACTCGAGCGAGATCTTCACGCAGGACGGCACGAAGTACCAGCTCTGGGCCATCCCCGTCTCCCTTCGCAGGCGCAAGAGCGCCGCACGCAGGCAGGCGCAGGCCGCGTACGACGACCCGCACGGCAAGACATCCGTGCACGCCGACGTCAGCGACTCGAAGGCGCGCGTGGCGCCCGCCGACCAGTCGGTCGCCGACCTGCGCGCACTGGCCGAGCGCCGCGCCACGGCACCGGAGGCCCAGGGCGACCCGGAGGTCCGCTGGGCGTTCGAGCTGCTGGCCCCGCTGGTGGCGGGGGCGGTGCTGCTGGCGGTGCTGCTGGCGGCGGGGTAGAGCGGGAGCGGTAAGGCCGGGCGGTGGAGCCCTTGGGCGGGCCCGGTTCGTGCCGGGCCCGCCTTCGGTGGGGTCAGATGCCCGCCGCGGTGGACAGGTCCCGCTTGATGCCCTCGAGCACCTCCGTGGCACGTGCCCTGGCGCCCGTCAGCGCGGCCGCGTCCGCCACCGGCACCACGACCTCCAGGTAGCACTTGAGCTTGGGCTCCGTACCGCTCGGGCGGACGATGACGCGGGCCTTGAACTCGCCGTCCAGGTAGTAGCGCAGCCCGTCCGTCGGCGGGAGGTTGTCCGTGCCGCGGGTCAGGTCCTCCGCGGTGGTGATCCGGAGTCCCGCCAGCGAGGTCGGGGGCTGCTCGCGCAGTGCGCGCATCGCGTTCGCGATGACGCTCAGGTCCTCGACCCGCACCGACAGCTGGTCGGTCGCGTGCAGGCCGTGCTCGACGGCGAGGTCGTCGAGCAGGTCGGTGAGCGTACGGTCGTGCTCCTTCAGCTCAGAGACCAGCTCGGCGACGAGCAGCGCCGCCGTGATGCCGTCCTTGTCGCGTACGCCTTCGGGGTCGACGCAGTAGCCGAGGGCCTCCTCGTAGCCGTAACGCAGCCCCTCGACCCGGGCGATCCACTTGAAGCCGGTCAACGTCTCCTCGTGACGCAGCCCCGCCGCCCCCGCGATGCGGCCCAGGAGGGACGAGGACACGATCGACTCGGCGAAGACGCCCGTGGCGCCCTTGTGGACCAGGTGCTCCGCGAGCAGCGCTCCGACCTCGTCGCCGCGGAGCATCCGCCAGCCGCCCTCGGCCGCGTCGTCCGGGACGGCGACGGCGCAGCGGTCGGCGTCGGGGTCGTTGGCGATGACGACGTCGGGTGAGGTGCGGCGCGCGGTCGCGAAGGCGAGGTCCATCGCGCCGGGCTCCTCCGGGTTGGGGAAGGCGACCGTCGGGAAGGCGGGATCCGGTTCGGCCTGCTCCGCGACGAGGGTCGGCTCGGGGAACCCGGCTCGCGCGAAGGCGGCCGTCAGCACGTCCTTGCCGACGCCGTGCATGGCCGTGTAGACGACGCGGGCGGTGCGCGGGGAATCGGCGCTCAGTACGGCGTCCGTACGCGTCAGGTACGCCTCCAGTACCTCCTCGCCGAGCGTCTGCCATCCCTCGTCGGCGCGGGGGACGTCGTCGAGACTGTGGATCGCCTCGATCTCCGCGGCGATCTCCGCGTCCGCCGGCGGCACGATCTGCGAGCCGTCGCCGAGGTAGACCTTGTAGCCGTTGTCCCGCGGCGGGTTGTGGCTCGCGGTCACCTCGACGCCGGCGACCGCACCCAACTGCCTTATGGCGAACGCCAGTACGGGCGTCGGCAGCGGGCGCGGCAGCACGGCGGCGCGCAGGCCCGCGGCGACCATGACGGCGGCGGTGTCGCGGGCGAAGTCCGCGGACTTGTACCGGGCGTCGTAGCCGATGACGACGAGGCCGTCGCCCTGGCCCTTGGCCTTCAGATACGCGGCGAGCCCGGCGGCGGCCCGGATGACCACGGCCCGGTTCATCCGCATGGGCCCGGCGCCCAGTTCGCCGCGCAGCCCGGCGGTGCCGAACTGGAGCGTCCCGGCGAACCGGTCGGCCAGCTCGTCGAGGTCCTGCGCTTCGATGAGCTTCCCGAGTTCGTCCCGGGTCTCGCTGTCCGGGTCCTCCGCGAGCCACGCCTGGGCCCGCGCGATGAGGTCCTGCTGCACGGTTGCTCCGCCTCTCGTCTCCGACTACGTCGAGTGTGCGCGCCCGTGGGGTGGGCGGGCGTCAATGCTGTGGGGTGGGCGTGTGGCCGCGCGTCCCCGCGGCGCGGGGATCCCCACTCTCCCCTACGGCCGCTGGGCCGTGGGGGGAGCCCCGCTTTCCGTTGTACTGGTGGGCTCCGCCGGGTGGCGGGCTGTTCCTCTCGCCGGGTGGCGCGGGGGCCGGGCCCGGTACGGGGTCGTTGAACTGCCGTGCGGTCCGGCGGGCGTTGGCGAGCCCTGCTGTCCGTTGTACTGGTGGGCGGCACTGCCGGGTGGCGGGCTGTTCCCCTGACCCTGGGGCGAGGGGCGAGGGGCGAGGGGCGAGGGGCGAGGGGCCGGGCGCCGGTGCCGGGCCGCGGCCTGCACCTGCGCCCGCCGGGCGGTCGGCTGCCTGCCGACGGTCCGCCCAGGCCGCCGCTGCGCGGCAGCCCGGCCCCGCCGGCACACCCCGGCCTTGTGGCACTGCCGGTCCGCCGGACGGGCTGACAAGGCAGCCGTGCCAAGGTCGCTAGGTGATTGCGCGACGGGAGGGGAGGTGCCGGCCACGCCCGACCGATGCTCCGCCCCCGGCTCGGCCCCGGGGCGACGCCGCCCAGGGCGTGCCACCAGCCATGCCCTACGCCGGGAGGTACAGGGGCGTCGAGGACCGAGCGTTCGGTGGCGGAGCCCCGAAACGCCGTGTCGTGCCCGTCGGCACGCCGGGCTCCCGCCAGGCAGGCACCGGGCCCGTCGAGGGCTGGGCGCTCGGGGCCGCTGCTCCCGGAACGACACCGCGTCGTCTCCGTCGGACACGCCGGGCTCCCGCCCGGGAGGTACCGGGAGGTATGGGGGCCGGTCGAGGCCCGAGCACGGGGCGGGGCCCCGGAACGACGTCCCGTCGCGCCTGCCGGGCCCCGCCAGGCAGGCACCGGGCCCCTCGAGGTCCGAGCACACGGGGCGGAGCCCCGCAACCACACCGCGTCGCGCCTGCCGGGCTCCCGCCAGGCAGGCACCGGGCCCGGCGAGGCCCGGGCGCTCGAGGGCAACGTCCCGGAGCGACACCACGCGCCGGCCGCCGCCTCACGCGCCTCAGATGCGTTCCAGCACCCGCGTCAGAAGATCGCCCATCCGCGCCGCCGAATCCCGGCCCGCCTGCAGCACTTCCTCGTGGTTCAGCGGCTCGCCCGACAGGCCCGCCGCCAGGTTGGTGACCAGGGAGATGCCCAGCACCTCCGCACCGGCCTCGCGGGCCGCGATCGCTTCGAGGACCGTGGACATGCCGACCAGGTCGCCGCCCATGACGCGGACCATGTTGATCTCGGCCGGGGTCTCGTAGTGCGGGCCGGGGAACTGGACGTAGACGCCTTCCTCGAGCGTCGCGTCCACCTCCTTGCACAGCGCCCGCAGTCGCGGCGAGTAGAGGTCGGTCAGGTCCACGAAGTTCGCGCCGATGATCGGCGACGTGGCCGTCAGGTTGATGTGGTCGCTGATCAGCACCGGCTGGCCCGGGCGCATGCCCTCGCGCAGTCCGCCGCAGCCGTTGGTCAGCACCACGGTCTTGCAGCCCGCGGCGACCGCGGTGCGCACACCGTGCGAGACGGCGGCGACGCCGCGGCCCTCGTAGAAGTGCGTACGGCCGAGGAAGACCAGCGCGCGCTTCGCGCCGATGCGGTACGAGCGGACCCTGCCGCCGTGGCCCTCGACCGCCGGCGGCGGGAAGCCGGGCAGCTCGGTGACGGGGAACTCGGCCTCGGAAGTGCCGAGCGCGTCGACGGCCGGGGCCCAGCCGGAGCCCATCACCAGTGCGACGTCGTGGGTCTCGGTGCCGGTCAGCTCGCGCAGACGCGCGGCGGCGGCGTCGGCCGCGGCGTGGGGGTCGGCGAGTGCGTCGCCGACGAGGTCCGGATTCACAGATGCGTTCACGCGGACGAGGGTAACCCGGGATGGCCTACGCGCGTAGATGACGCAGCCCACGGTCTTCGGATCGTTGTCTTGTCGTTTCCGACGAACGCGGGGGAGGGGCCATGGCAGCCCCGCGGGGGCGCGGCGCTAGCAGGGGCGCTTGCGCAGTTCCATCACGTAGTCGTGCGGCGCACCCGCCGACTCCGCCGCGTCCGCCAGCTCGCCCAGGTAGCGGGCGGACGGCAGGCCGCCCTCGTACGCGTTCAGCACGTACACCCAGGCCGGTTCCTCGCCGTCCAGTGTGTCCACACGGATCCGCATGCGCCGGTATATGTCGAGGCCGACGCCCTCCCAGCGGTCCAGGGAGTCCTCGTCCATCGGGGCGACGTCGTACAGCGCGACGAAGACCTGCGAGCGTGGCGCCTCCACGATGGTGGCGAGCGCTCCCTCCCAGCCCATCTGCTCCCCGCCGAAGGTCAGCCGCCAGCCGTTCAGCCAGCCGGTGCCGCGCAGCGGTGAGTGCGGTGCGCGGCGGGACATCAGCCGCGCGTCGAGGTTGCCGGCGTACGCGGCGTAGAGCGACATGGGGTCGAGGGTACGGGAGGGGGGCGGGAACCTGCCCGCGCGGCGGGGTCCGGCGGGCCTAGGACATGACAACTTTCGTGGTCGTGGCCATAGGGAGGCCCCGGAGGGAGAACGCCTGAACGATGCGGGACAATGAAGTACGTACTGCATTCCCCCGGGGGCACCCCGGACCCCCGGCAGAGCGGGCAGGCGGGCCGGGATCGACAATGCGAGGCGGACTTTTTCGTGACCCGGATCGTGATCATCGGTGGCGGACCCGGCGGATATGAGGCGGCCCTCGTGGGCGCCCAGCTCGGCGCGGAGGTGACCGTCGTCGACTGCGACGGTCTGGGCGGGGCGTCGGTGCTCACCGACTGCGTACCGTCGAAGACCCTGATCGCCACCGCCGAGGTGATGACGACCTTCGACTCCTCCTACGAGGAGCTCGGCATCATCGTGGCCGACGACACCCCGCACATCGAGCAGGCCGCCCGCGTCGTCGGTGTCGACCTCGGCAAGGTCAACCGACGCGTCAAGCGTCTCGCGCTCGCCCAGTCCCACGACATCACCGCGTCCGTCACCCGGGCAGGTGCGCGCGTCATGCGCGGCCGCGGCCGGCTCGACGGACAGCAGGCGATGGACGGCTCCCGCAAGGTGGTCGTGCGAGCCGCGGACGGCACGGAGGAGACGCTCGTCGCGGACGCCGTGCTCATCGCGACGGGCGGCCACCCGCGCGAGATCCCCGACGCCAAGCCCGACGGCGAGCGCATCCTCAACTGGACGCAGGTGTACGACCTGGACGAGCTCCCCGAGGAGCTCATCGTGGTCGGCTCCGGTGTCACGGGCGCCGAGTTCGCGGGTGCGTACCAGGCGCTCGGCTCCCGGGTCACCCTCGTCTCCTCCCGTGACCGCGTGCTGCCGGGTGAGGACCCCGACGCCGCCGCCGTCCTCGAGGACGTCTTCCGCCGCCGCGGCATGAACGTCATGGCCCGCTCCCGCGCCGAGTCCGCCAAGCGCGTGGGCGACCGGGTGGAGGTCACGCTCTCCGACGGCCGGGTCATCTCCGGCACGCACTGCCTCATGGCGGTCGGCGCCGTCCCGAACACGGCCGGCATGGGCCTCGAGGGAGCCGGGGTGCGGCTGAAGGACTCGGGCCACATCTGGACCGACCGGGTGTCGCGCACGTCGGCGCCGGGTGTGTACGCGGCGGGTGACGTCACGGGCATCTTCGCGCTGGCGTCGGTCGCCGCGATGCAGGGCCGGATCGCGATGTACCACTTCCTCGGCGACGCGGTCGCCCCGCTGAACCTGAAGACCGTGTCCTCCAACGTCTTCACCGACCCCGAGATCGCGACCGTCGGCTACAGCCAGGCGGACGTCGATGCGGGCAAGATCGACGCCCGCGTCGTCAAGCTGCCGCTGCTGCGCAACCCCCGGGCCAAGATGCAGGGCATCAGGGACGGTTTCGTCAAGATCTTCTGCCGTCCGGGCACGGGGATCGTCGTCGGCGGCGTGGTCGTCTCGCCCCGCGCGTCGGAACTGATCCACCCCATCTCGATCGCGGTCGACAACAACTTGACGGTGGAACAGATCGCAAACGCTTTCACCGTGTACCCGTCTCTGTCGGGCTCGATCGCCGAGGTGGCACGTCAGTTGCACACCCGGAAGACGGCAGGCGAGGGCTAAACCCGGCGAACCCCGGGCACTCCACGCGGAGCGCGATCAACTTTGGGGCCGCCTATATCAGTTGGCGGCCTCTTAAGTGCGCAATTTCCGCTATTCGGCACATGGAGCTGAAAACCGACGGGCGGTGGGGTTACTGTCAGTTCCGTGTTCGCTGCAGAACGTCGCCAGTTGATCCTCGAAATGGTGCGCGCCAACGGAGCCGTGTCGCTCCGTGAGCTCGCCCGCGTCGTCCAGACCTCCGAAGTGACCGTACGGCGTGACGTGCGGGCACTGGAGGCAGAAGGACTCCTCGACCGCCGGCACGGCGGTGCGGTACTGCCGGGCGGGTTCACCCGCGAGTCCGGCTTCCCGCAGAAATCTTTGTCCGCGACCGCCGAGAAGACGGCCATCGCCGATCTCGCGGCGGCCCTCGTCGAAGAGGGCGAGGCCATCGTGGTCGGCGCCGGAACGACGACGCAGGAGCTGGCCCGCCGGCTCGCGCGCGTTCCCGGACTGACCGTGGTCACCAACTCGCTGCTGGTCGCGCAGGCGCTGGCGCATGCCAACCGGGTCGAAGTCGTCATGACGGGCGGGACCTTGCGCGGTTCCAACTACGCGCTGGTGGGCAGCGGCGCGGAGCAGTCCCTGCAGGGACTGCGTGTCTCCCGCGCCTTCCTGTCCGGGAGCGGGCTCACGGCCGAACGCGGCCTGTCCACGTCCAACATGCTCTCGGCGAGCGTGGACCGGGCGCTGGTCCAGGCGGCGGCGGAGGTCGTGGTCCTGGCGGACCACACCAAGCTCGGCACCGACACGATGTTCCAGACGGTGCCGACGGACGTGATCACGCGCCTCGTGACGGACGAGCCGCCGGCGCACGACGAGCGGGCGGCGACGGAGTTGCAGGCGTTGGCCGACCAGGGCGTGCAGATCGCCGTTGCCGGCGGCGGGGGTGCGGCGGCGGGGCCGCGGCACGATGTGCCGCTCCCCGGGCAACGTCGCACCCGCGCGGGCCTCCGCAGCGCGCTGCCCTCCGACACGCTCCCGGACCGCCCCCGCGTGGCGGACCTCCGCCGTCGCTGACCCTCCCCGGGGGCGCCCCCACGACAGGGGCGCCTTGGGCGGCTAGTCCGCGCGCAGGCCACGCAGGGTCAGAGTCAGCAGGCGGTCCGCCAACTCCGGGTCCTCCGGGGCTTGGTCCGCCGCCAGGGCGATCGCGTTCGTCAGTTGCATCAGGTCGGCGATCGAGACGTCGGCCCGTACCGAGCCCGCCTCCTGCGCCCGGACGAGCAGTCGTTCGCCGGCCTGGCGGAGGGGGACGCTGCAGGCCGTGAGGGCCGAGTCCTCGTCGTGGGACGCCGACATCAGTGCGCGGGCCAGCCCGCGGTACTCACCCGCGTGGGTGACGAGGGCGCGCAGCCATTCCACCAGCGCCGTGCACGGCTGCTCCGCGCCGGCCAGTTCGTGCGAGCGCTCCAGCAGCGCGGTGAGCGCCTCCTGGAAGACGGCGTTCATCATGGCGTGGCGGTTCGGGAAGTGCCGGTACAGGGTGCCGATGCCCACGCCCGAGCGGCGCGCGATCTCCTCGAGCGACGCGTCGGTGCCGCGCTCCGCGAACGTGGCGCGAGCCTCGGTCAGCAGTCGTTCGTAGTTGCGTCGCGCGTCGGCGCGCTTGGGCCTGGTGTCGGTCACGCCGTCAAGGATGCCGGAAGATCCGGAACGGGCGGTCGGCGACGGCGGCGGCTGCGGTGGGCCGGTACGGACGCCGGGACGTCCTATGCGCAGGGCGCCCCATGACGAAGGGCCCACAGCACGGATGCCGTGGGCCCTTCGCCGAGGCTCGGATCGAGCGGACCGAGGGTCAGTCCTTGATCTCGCAGATCGTCGCGCCGGAGGTGAGGGACGCGCCGACCTCGGCCGCGAGGCCCTTGATCGTGCCGGAGCGGTGCGCGTTCAGCGGCTGCTCCATCTTCATCGCCTCGAGAACGACGACGAGGTCGCCCTCCTTGACCTCCTGGCCCTCCTCGACGGCGACCTTGACGATCGTGCCCTGCATCGGGGAGGCGAGGGTGTCGCCGGACGCGGCCGACGACGACTTCTTCGCGGCCCGGCGCTTCGGCTTGGCGCCCGCCGCGAGGCCGGTGCGCGCCAGCGTCATACCGAGCGAGGACGGCAGCGACACCTCGAGGCGCTTGCCGCCGACCTCGACCACGATGGTCTCGCGGCCGGACTCGTCCTCCTCCTCCCCGTCCCCGACGACGGCGAAGGGCTTGATCTCGTTGACGAACTCGGTCTCGATCCACCGGGTGTGGACGCGGAACGGGTCCGCCGTGAAGTCCGGGTCGGTCACGACCGCGCGGTGGAACGGGATGGCCGTCGCCATGCCCTCGACCTGGAACTCCGCCAGCGCACGCGCGGCGCGCTGCAGCGCCTGCTCGCGCGTCGCGCCGGTCACGATCAGCTTGGCGAGGAGGGAGTCCCACGCCGGGCCGATCACGGAGCCGGACTCGACGCCCGCGTCCAGACGCACACCCGGCCCGCTGGGCGCGGCGAAGGTGGTGACGGTACCGGGGGCGGGCAGGAAGCCCCGGCCCGGGTCCTCGCCGTTGATGCGGAACTCGAACGAGTGTCCGCGCACCGCCGGGTCGTCGTAACCCAGCTCCTCGCCGTCGGCGATACGGAACATCTCGCGGACCAGGTCGATGCCGGTGACCTCTTCGGTGACCGGGTGCTCGACCTGCAGTCGGGTGTTGACCTCCAGGAAGGAGATCGTGCCGTCCACGCCGACGAGGAACTCGACCGTGCCGGCGCCGACGTAACCGGCCTCCTTGAGGATGGCCTTCGACGCGCGGTACAGCTCGGCGTTCTGCGCCTTTGACAGGAACGGCGCCGGAGCCTCCTCGACCAGCTTCTGGTGGCGGCGCTGCAGCGAGCAGTCACGTGTGGAGACGACCACCACGTTGCCGTGCGAGTCGGCCAGGCACTGGGTCTCGACGTGACGCGGCTTGTCGAGGTAGCGCTCGACGAAGCATTCGCCGCGCCCGAAGGCGGCGACGGCCTCGCGCACCGCGGAGTCGTACAGCTCCGGCACCTCTTCGAGGGTGCGGGCGACCTTCAGGCCGCGACCGCCACCGCCGAAGGCGGCCTTGATCGCGATCGGCAGGCCGTGCTCCTTGGCGAACGCGACGACCTCATCGGCCCCCGAGACCGGGTCGGGCGTGCCCGCGACCAGCGGCGCACCAGCGCGCTGCGCGATATGACGAGCGGCGACCTTGTCACCCAGGTCGCGGATCGCCTGCGGCGGCGGGCCGATCCAGGTCAGGCCCGCGTCGATGACCGCCTGAGCGAACTCGGCGTTCTCGGACAGGAAGCCGTATCCGGGGTGGACGGCGTCCGCTCCCGAATCGGCCGCGGCCTGAAGCACCTTGGCCATGTCCAGATAGCTGGCGGCCGGGGTGTCACCGCCCAGGGCAAACGCTTCGTCGGCCGCGCGGACATGCAGAGCGTCCCGGTCCGGATCGGCGTAGACGGCTACGCTTGCGATCCCGGCGTCCCGGCAGGCACGGGCAACGCGGACAGCGATTTCGCCACGGTTGGCGATGAGCACCTTGCGCACGATGGCTCCCTCCTTGAAACAAGCTGAGTTTAGGGACTGCCGACACGGCCTTTCGACCCGTCCCCAATGGTGAGCTTGCCCACACGGAGCGTGATTCGAGGCTCGCTCGATCGCGAAATCCCTTGTCGCACCACGGTACGACGGGTTCCTCTCCCGCACAGTAGCCCTCCGGTGTGGCCAAGGTCTCTGTCTGCGAGGTCAGCGGCCGAATGGGTTTCTTTGTGGAGTCCCTACGAATGGCCCAATGATTCTTTGCCCTGGGACCGAGCGTGCCGCGGCTCTTGTCGCAGCGTTTACCGATCAGTAGCCTCGCGGCTGTCGTACGTACTTCCGGTTACACAGAGGGTTGGGGGCGCCGTGGTGCGCAGACCGGTGGCCGTAGTGGCTGCGCTTGTCCTGCTGGTGGAGGCCGTCGGCATCGTCGTGCTCAACGGCGTCATGGCCACCTTCGTCGATGCCCAGCGGATGTCGCTCGACGGCCTGGATCCGGACGTGATGGTGACCGCGACCTGGGGGCTGGGGATCGGGACCGGCCTGCTCCTCGCGCTGTGCGGTGTCCTGCTGCTGGTGGTGGCTGTACGCGACCGGGCACCCGGCCGCCTCACCCGCATCCTGCTCATCGGCCTGGCCGTCCTGCACGGGGTGCTGGGCGCGCTGACGGTGGGTCTGGTCGGATGGACCGCGTTCGCCTGGATGATGGTGGTGCTCGGTCTGATCGTGGCGTCACTGATCGCGTACGGCCAGGAGCGGCCATCGCGGGAGGCGGACGGAGAGGACGGACCGGCAGCGCCGCCCGTCGGCGGGGCGGCGTCGCCGGCCTGAGACGTTCCGGGGCGGCGTCGGCTGGCTGAGACGTTCCGGGGCGGCGTCGGCTGGGCTGAGGCTGCGGCCGTTCAGACCGCGGGAGCGGCCCAGAGGTCGGTGATCGAGAAGCCCAGCTCGGCGAAGAGCCTGCGGAGCAGGGGCAGCGAGAGTCCGATGACATTGCCCGGGTCGCCGTCGATTCCGTCGATGAACGGGGCCGAGCGGCCGTCGAGGGTGAACGCGCCCGCCACGTGCAGTGGTTCGCCGCTCGCGACGTACGCCGCGATCTCGGCGTCCGTCGGCTCGCCGAACCGCACGACGGTCGACGCGGTCGCCGACGTCCGGCGGCCGGTCGCCGTGTCGATCACGCAGTGCCCGGTCTGCAGCACGCCCGCACGGCCACGCATCGCCTTCCAGCGGGCAGTCGCCTCCTCGGCGTCCGCGGGCTTGCCGAGCGCCTCGCCGTCGAGTTCCAGGACGGAGTCGCAGCCGATCAGCAGCGCCCCGGCGGCCTCGGGCCGCGCGGCGACGGCCGCGGCCTTCGCCTCGGCGAGCACCAGCGCGAGTTCGGCGGGCGTGGGCGCGTCGATGGCGTCCTCGTCGACGCCGCTGACGATCACCTCGGGCGCGAGGCCGGCCTGCCGGAGCAGGTTCAGGCGCGCGGGGGAGGCGGAGGCGAGGACGAGACGGGGGTGTGGGTGCTGCGGGGTCATGGGGGTCATCGTAGGCGGCGGCGCGTTTCCCCACCCCGCCCCTTCCCGAACCGGGCTCCGCCCGGACCCGGCGAGCCGGGAGTCGGCCGGCCCGGGCCCCGACCCGGCCCCGCCCGTCGGGGCTCTGCCCCGAGCCCCGCGCCTCAAGCGCCGGCGAGGCTGAATGCGCTCCCGCGCCTCAGGGACCGGTCTTGTCGGGGCTCTGCCCCGAGCCCCGCGCCTCAAGCGCCGGCGAGGCTGAATGCGCTCCCGCGCCTCAGGGACCGGTCTTGTCGGGGCTTCGCCCCGAGCTCCGCGCCTCAAGCGCCGGCGAGGCTGGAGCCGGTCTCGTCGGGCCGGGGGCTGGAGGGCCCCGCCCGTCGGGGCTCTGCCCCGAGCTCCGCGCCTCAAGCGCCGGCGAGGCTGAATGCGCTCCCGCGCCTCAGGGACCGGTCTTGTCGGGGCTTCGCCCCGAGCTCCGCGCCTCGAGTGCGCAGGGCTGACTGGGCCCCCGCCCGTCGAGGCCCCGAGCCCCGAGCCCCAGGCCTCAAACTCCGGCGAGGCTGATTGTGCCCCCGCGCCTCAAACGTCGGCGGGGCTGGAGGGGCCGGTCCTGCCGGTCCTGCCCGGGGGCCGGGGCGGCGGGCTGGAGGTGCGGTTCGGCGTCAGCGGAGGCCCGCCGCGAGCATGGCCACCAGCATCGCCAGCGCCAGCAGCAGGCCAGCGCGACGCAGCATCGCCTGCATGTCGCGCAGTTCCTTGGGGGGCTCGTTCTTCGGGTCGGACCACAGCATGCCTTCGATGGTGCTGGCGAGGACGTCCACGCGCCTGAGTACGCGTACTCAAACCACGAACGCGCCCGCCGCCCCCGCCGCCGCGCGTTCTCGCGGCTGACGGTGAAGCGGCAGGCAGTACAGCGGCGCGCAGATGGCCCGTACGTCCTCCAGCGGGTCCGTCCCCGGCGGGAGCTCGCCGCGAGCGAGGCCCGTTCTGCCACCGGTGCCCACTCCCCGAGGTGCGACGTCCGCGCATTCCTCGTCGCAGGCCGCGGCGGCGATCACCGCGCTGGGCAGCGCGAAGGCCGGGCCCTCCCTTCGAGGGCCCGGCCTTCCCGTCACCCTCAGACCGGCCAGTAGCTGCGCGCCCACGCCCGCGGCCCGGGCAGCGGCCTGTTGCTGCGCGCGATCCGCGCGGGGTCCGACCAGCCTTCGGGCAGCGCAGGGCCACCGGCCGCGGCGCCTTGGACCGCCGCGGCACGGGCCTGAACCACCGCCAGTGCGGCTGCCAGCTCCTCGGGGGTCGGGTTTCCTCGTACGACCTTGATCATCGTCGTGTCCCTTCCTCGTACTTCGGAGCCTTACAGGGGAATGTTCCCGTGCTTCTTCGGCGGCAGGCTCTCCCGCTTGGTGCGGAGCTGGCGCAGGCCCTTCACGATCTGTGCCCGTGTCTCGGAGGGCATGATCACGCCGTCGATGTAGCCGCGTTCGGCGGCCGTGTACGGGTTGAGCAGCGCGTCCTCGTACTCCTGGATCAGCCGGGCCCGGGTGGCTTCCTGGTTCTCCGGGGCCTCGGCGGCGATGGTGCGGCGGTGCAGGATGTTGACCGCGCCCTGGGCGCCCATGACGGCGATCTGCGCGGTCGGCCAGGCGAGGTTGAGGTCGGCGCCCAGGTGCTTGGAGCCCATGACGTCGTACGCGCCGCCGAACGCCTTGCGGGTGATGACCGTGATGAGCGGGACGGTCGCCTCCGCGTACGCGTAGATCAGCTTGGCGCCGCGGCGGATGATGCCGCCGTATTCCTGGTCGACGCCGGGCAGGAAGCCGGGGACGTCGACGAACGTCAGCACCGGGACGTTGAACGCGTCGCAGGTGCGCACGAAACGCGCGGCCTTCTCGGATGCGTTGATGTCCAGACAGCCGGCGAACTGCATCGGCTGGTTGGCGACGATGCCGACCGGGAAGCCCTCGACCCGCCCGAAGCCGGTGGTGATGTTCGGGGCGAACATCGCCTGCGTCTCGAGGAATTCGCCGTCGTCGACGACGTGCTCGATGACGGTGCGGATGTCGTACGGCTGGTTGGCCGAGTCCGGGATGAGCGTGTCCAGCTCACGGTCCTCGGCGCTGACGGCGGTGTCCGCCTCCTCGGGGAACGAGGGCGCCTCGGACAGGTTGTTGGACGGCAGGTACGACAGCAGGGACTTGACGTACTCGATCGCGTCCTTCTCGTCGCCGGCCATGTGGTGGGCGACGCCGGAGGTGGTGTTGTGGGTGCGGGCGCCGCCGAGTTCCTCGAAGCCGACGTCCTCACCGGTGACGGTCTTGATGACGTCGGGGCCGGTGATGAACATGTGCGAGGTCTGGTCGACCATCACCGTGAAGTCGGTGATGGCGGGGGAGTAGACCGCGCCGCCCGCGCAGGGGCCGACGACCAGCGAGATCTGGGGGATCACGCCGGAGGCGTGGGTGTTGCGGCGGAAGATCTCGCCGTACATGCCCAGCGCGCTGACGCCTTCCTGGATGCGGGCGCCGCCGGAGTCGTTGATGCCGATGACCGGGCAGCCGGTCTTCAGCGCGAAGTCCATCACCTTGATGATCTTCTGTCCGAACACCTCGCCGAGCGCACCGCCGAAGACGGTGAAGTCCTGCGAGAAGACGGCGACGGGACGGCCGTCGACCATGCCGTAGCCGGTGACGACACCGTCGCCGTACGGCCGGGTCTTCTCCAGGCCGAAGTTGGTCGAACGGTGGCGGGCGAACTCGTCCAGCTCGACGAAGGAGCCCTCGTCGAGGAGCAGGTCGATCCGCTCCCTGGCCGTCAACTTGCCTTTGGCGTGCTGCTTTTCCACCGCGCGGGCGGAGCCGGCGTGCGTCGCCTCTTCGATACGGCGCTGAAGATCCGCGATCTTTCCTGCGGTGGTGTGGCTGCTCGGGTCAGGTGAGAGGGCGATCTCTTCCGGCTCGGACATCGGGATGCGGCTCCCTGGCTGCTCACGGGGACGGCTTACGGGGACGTGTTAACGATCGGTTGCTACTGACCCGTAGCGTATCGGCGCGGATACCGTTCGGCAGTGCGGCGTTGGCCACACCTAACCTGGCTTGCATGACGCCTCCCCATGCGCCCGACAGCCGCTGGTCCGACCTCGACCGGCCCCCGCTGAACATTGCCGCGCTGCGTCGCGGCATCGTCGTCCCCGGCGGCCTGTGGACCTCGCTCGAGTTGGTGGCCGCCACCGGCTCCACCAACTCCGACCTGGCGGCACGGGCGGCCGCGCTGCCCGAGGGTGCGGTGCTGGTCGCCGAGGAACAGACCGCGGGGAGGGGCAGGCTCGACCGCACCTGGACCGCGCCCGCGCGCTCCGGCCTCTTCTTCTCCGTGCTGCTGCGGCCCGGCCCCGACGTGCCGGCGACGCGCTGGGGCTGGCTGCCGCTGCTCGCCGGGGTTGCCGCCGCGACCGGGCTGGCGAGGGCCGCGGGCGTGGACATGTCCCTCAAATGGCCCAATGACCTGCTGGTCACCGTCAAGGGCGAGGAGCGCAAGGCCGGCGGCATCCTCGCCGAACGTGCCGGGGACGACGCGGTGGTGCTCGGCATGGGCATCAACGTCTCCCTGAAATCCGAAGAACTGCCCGTCCCCGCGGCCGGTTCCCTGGGCCTCGCGAACGCCGTGTCCACCGACCGCGACCCGCTGCTGCGGGCCGTGCTGCGCTCCCTGGAGAAGTGGTACACCGACTGGCGCGCGGCCGGCGGCGACCCCGCCGCCTGCGGCCTCCAGGCGGCATACGCGGCCGGCTGCGCGACCCTCGGGCGCCAGGTGCGTGCCGAGCTGCCCGGCGGCACGTCCGTGACCGGCGAGGCCGTCGCCCTGGACGGCGACGGCAGGCTGGTGCTGGCAACGCAGGACGGGCAGCGGCACCCGGTCAGCGCGGGCGACATCGTGCATCTGCGGCCGTCGGACTGAGGGCCCCCCATAGCGGTACCCGGAGCCCACCGGCGTGGCCCTGGACGAACCGGCCCGGCCGTCCGGACGTGAGCCAGGGCACACCTGCCGTATCGTTGAGGCGATCGAGCGACAGATCGGCAGGGCATTGCGCAGGGAACGGGCAGGAGGCGGCTGGTGACCGTCGACGACACCACTTCCGGCGCGGGCGCGCAGCCGCCGTCGGACGGCTCTTCCGGCGCGTCCGCCTCGTCATCGGGGCAATCCGGGCCCACAGGGTCGTCCTCCGGGTCCTCAGGTGCTTCCTCGGGGTCGTCCGGATCCTCAGGCTCGGTGCACCCCACGCCTCATCACGAGGTCGACCACACGGCTGAGCCCTCCGACGACCCGCTGGCGATCCGGCTGGAACAGCTGATCCTCGGCGCCGAGCGGCGCTACACCGCCTTCCAGGCCGCCCGCACCGCCGGAGTGTCCATGGAGCTCGCCGCCCGCTTCTGGCGGGCCATGGGCTTCGCCGACATCGGGCAGGCCAAGGCGCTCACCGAGGCGGACGTTCTCGCTCTGCGACGGCTCGCCGGTCTCGTCGAGGCGGGCCTGCTCAGCGAGCCGATGGCAATCCAGGTGGCCCGCTCGACCGGCCAGACCACCGCCCGACTGGCCGACTGGCAGATCGACTCCTTCCTGGAGGGCCTGACCGAGCCCCCCGAGCCCGGCATGACCCGCACCGAGGTCACCTATCCCCTGGTCGAGCTGCTCCTGCCCGAGCTCGAGGAGTTTCTCGTCTACGTCTGGCGGCGGCAGCTGGCCGCGGCGACCGGACGCGTCGTGCAGGCCGCGGACGACGAGGAGATGGTCGACCGCCGGCTCGCCGTCGGCTTCGCCGACCTGGTCGGCTTCACCCGGCTCACCCGCCGCCTGGAGGAGGAGGAGCTCGGAGAGCTCGTCGAGTCCTTCGAGACCACCTGCGCGGACCTGGTGGCGGCGCACAGCGGCAGGCTGATCAAGACCCTCGGTGACGAGGTGCTGTACGCGGCGGACGACGCGGGCACCGCGGCGGAGATCGCCCTGCGGCTCATCGAGACGATGACGGACGACGAGTCGATGCCCGCGCTGCGGGTCGGCATCGCGTTCGGAACGGTCACCACGCGCATGGGTGACGTCTTCGGCACGACGGTCAACCTGGCCAGCCGGCTGACGTCGATAGCGCCGAAGGACGCCGTACTGGTGGACGGGGCGTTCGCGGAGGAGCTGATCAGGACCGGCGACGCGCCCGCGTCCGAGGCGGAGGCCGCGGAGGAGGCGTTGAAGGCGGAGAAGGAGGGCCGGGAGGTCCCCACGTACCGCTTCGCCCTGCAGCCGATGTGGCAGCGGCCGGTCCGCGGTCTGGGCGTCGTCGAGCCGTGGCTGCTGTCGCGCCGGCCGTCGTGAGGCGGGCGGGCGCGTAGCGCCTGCGGCAGGCTGTTTTCCCGTGACCGGGGACTGGCTCTGTCCCCGAAACCCCGCGCCTCGCACCCCCTGCGGCCCGGCGGCCTGTCCGGGCCCGCGGACTTTCTCGGCCCGCCCGCCGATGGGGGAATCGCGCCCGGCCTATGATCCGGTGAACCATCGTTAACCGGGAGGGTGCCATGTCGGAGTCCGAGCAGCGGTTCGGGGAGTTCGTCGTCGTGCGCAGGCACGAACAGGGCCATGTCGCCGAGCTCGTCCTCGATCGGCCCAAGGCCATGAACGCCGTCTCCACCGAGATGGCACGCTCCATCGGAGCGGCCTGCGACGAGCTCGCCGCGGACGGGGACGTGCGGGTGACCGTCGTCGCGTCGAGCAGCGAGCGCGCCTTCTGCGTCGGCGCCGACCTCAAGGAGCGCAACTCCTTCTCCGACGCCGAGTTGGTCCGACAGCGGCCCACCGCCCGTGCCGCCTACACCGGTGTGCTGGAGCTGCCCATGCCGACGGTCGCCGCGGTGCACGGGTTCGCGCTCGGCGGGGGGTTCGAGCTGGCGCTGTCCTGCGACGTGATCGTCGCCGACGCGACCGCCCTCGTGGGCCTGCCCGAGGTGTCCGTCGGCGTCATTCCCGGCGGCGGCGGTACGCAGCTGCTGCCGCGCCGGGTCGGCGCCGCCCGTGCCGCCGAACTCGTCTTCAGCGCGCGACGCGTGGAGGCCGGAGAGGCGCGGGAGTTGGGGCTCGTCGACATCCTCGCCGAGGACGCCCGTACGGAAGCGCTCGCGCTCGCCGCCCGGATCGCCGTGAACTCGCCGGTCGGTCTGCGCAACGCGAAGAAGGCCATGCGGCTCGGGCAGGGGCTGGACCTGCGGGCCGGTCTCGAGGTCGAGGACGCCGCGTGGCGGGCCACCGCGTTCTCCGGTGACCGGGCGGAGGGTGTGGCTGCCTTCAATGAGAAGCGCAAGCCGCAGTGGCCCGGTGAGTGAGCGCCTGGCGGAAAAGGGTGGAAGCGGGTGATCGCGGGCGCGCGACCGGCTCGGTCCACTCCAACTGATCAAATCGCCCGAAACCTCCCTAAGCTGGGTGAATGGCTGTGGATGGGCGGTTGCGATCCGTGGTGGCGCTGGCTCAGGCGATGGCCGCCGCCCAGACCCCGCGCGATTGCTGGCGGGCGGCGGCTCTCGGCGCGTGCGGCGCGCTCGCCGGGTCGTTCTCGGCGCTCTCCGTGTGGGAACGCGAACGCGGGCGGCTGAGGGTGCTCGTCAACGCCGGCGAACGCACTCCGGACGAGGAGGAGTTCCCCGAGTCGGAGACCTACCCGGTGAACCGTTTCCCCGAGATCACCGAGTTCCTGCACGAGCGCTGGGCGGGCGGCGGGGAGTGGGAGACCCTCCCACGCGCGGAGCGTTGTGGGGGAGCCTGGGTGGAGACCGCGGCGGGTCCCGCGACAGCCGGCCACGGCTACCGCCGCCAGGGGGCGCCTCCCACGGACGGAGTCCTGTGGGAGAGGGCGGCGGCGCTCCGTCGTCGCGGCCGGGGGTGCTGCGTCGTCGCGCCGATCGTGCTGCACGGCAGGGCGTGGGGCGAGCTGTATGTGGCCCGGCCGCAGGGGGCGCCGGTGTTCGACCGGGACGACGCCGACTTCGCGACGGTCCTGGCGTCCGTCGTGGCCGCGGGGATCGCCCAGACGGAGCGGCTCGAGGAGGTCCGCCGACTCGCGTTCACCGATCCGCTGACCGGCCTCGCCAACCGCCGCGCGGTCGACACGCGACTCGACGAGGCGCTGGAGCAGCACCGGGCGGACGGTGTGGTGGCCAGCCTCGTCGTGTGCGACGTCAACGGGCTGAAGCAGGTGAACGACACCCAGGGCCACGCAGTCGGGGACCGGCTGCTGGAGCGGTTCGGTTCGGTCCTGTCGCTGTGCGGGGCGATGTTGCCGGGCACGCTGGCGGCCCGTCTCGGCGGGGACGAGTTCTGTCTGGTGGCGGTGGGGCCCACCGCCGACGAGGTGGTGGACGTCGCCGGCGAACTGTGCGCCAGGGCGAAGGAATTGGAGCTCGGCGAGGGTGTCGCCTGCGGGGTGGCGTCGACCGGCGACCCGATCGGGCAGGTGCACTCGGCCCGGCGGCTCTTCCGGCTGGCGGACGCGGCCCAGTACCGGGCGAAGGCCGCCCGTTCCCTCAAGCCGGTGGTCGCGGGTCGCGACGGCACGGTGATGCGGCTCGCCGACTCCCCGCCGCGCTCCCCGCGCGACCGTCGCCGTTTCCGCGACGCGAGCCCGGAGGAAGCCGGGGAGGAGCCGTGGAGCGAGCCCTGAGGCGGCGCTGGAGCCGGTAAGGGGTCGACCCGGACTCCAGTGGTGACAGGTTTGGATTCAGTCCGTACGCTGCTGAATATGGATATGCAAACTGTCGTGGTGGGGACGTCCGGTACCACCGCCGACGACGTCGTCGCCGTGGCCCGCCGCGGAGCCCGTGTCGAGCTCTCCGCCGAGGCCGTCGCCGCCCTCGCCGCGGCCCGCGGGATCGTGGACGCGCTGGCCGCCAAGCCCGAGCCCGTCTACGGCGTCTCCACCGGATTCGGCGCCCTCGCCTCCCGTCACATCAGCCCCGAGCTCCGCGCCCAGCTTCAGCGCAACATCGTGCGCTCGCATGCCGCCGGCATGGGCCCGCACGTCGAGCGCGAGGTCGTGCGCGCGCTGATGTTCCTGCGCCTGAAGACCGTGTGCTCCGGCCGCACCGGCGTACGCCCCGAGGTCGCGCAGACCATGGCGGACGTGCTGAACGCGGGCATCACGCCCGTCGTCCACGAGTACGGCTCCCTCGGCTGCTCCGGGGACCTCGCCCCGCTGTCCCACTGCGCTCTCACGCTCATGGGCGAGGGCGACGCCGAGGGCCCCGACGGCACCGTGCGCCCCGCCGGCGAGCTGCTCGCCGAGCACGGCATCGCACCCGTCGAACTCCGCGAGAAGGAGGGCCTCGCGCTCCTCAACGGCACCGACGGCATGCTCGGCATGCTGGTCATGGCCCTCGCCGACCTCGAGCGCCTCTACACGTCGGCCGACATCACCGCGGCCCTGTCCCTGGAGGCCCTGCTCGGCACCGAGAAGGTCCTCGCCCCCGAGCTGCACACCATCCGCCCCCACCCCGGCCAGGCCGCGTCCGCCGCGAACATGCTCGCCGTCCTCAAGGACTCCGGGCTCACCGGCCACTTCCAGGAGGAGGAGGCGCCCCGCGTCCAGGACGCCTACTCGGTGCGCTGCGCCCCGCAGGTCGCGGGTGCCGGACGCGACACCATGGCGCACGCCCGCCTGGTCGCCGAACGCGAGCTCGCCTCGGCCGTCGACAACCCGGTCGTGCTTCCCGACGGTCGAGTGGAGTCCAACGGCAACTTCCACGGCGCGCCCGTCGCCTACGTCCTGGACTTCCTCGCGATCGCCGCCGCGGACCTCGCCTCCATCACCGAGCGCCGCACCGACCGGCTCCTCGACAAGAACCGCAGCCACGGCCTGCCGCCCTTCCTCGCCGACGACGCCGGCGTCGACTCGGGCCTGATGATCGCCCAGTACACGCAGGCAGCCCTCGTCAGCGAGATGAAGCGCCTCGCCGTCCCCGCCTCCACGGACTCCATCCCGTCCTCCGCCATGCAGGAGGATCACGTGTCGATGGGCTGGTCGGCTGCCCGCAAGCTGCGCACCGCCGTCGACAACCTGACCCGCGTCGTCGCCGTGGAGCTGTACGCGGCGACCCGCGCGATCGAGCTGCGCCGCCACCTCACCCCGGCCCCCGCCTCGCGGGCCGCGATCGAGGCGCTGCGCGCCGCGGGTGTGCGGGGCCCGGGGGAGGACCGTTTCCTCGCGCCCGACCTGGCGGCCGCGGACGCGTTCGTCCGGGGCGGGAAGCTCGTCGCGGCCGTGGAGCCGGTGACCGGTCCGCTGGCCTGACCCCGTAACGCCGAGGCCGCCTCCGCCGAGACGGCGGGGGCGGCCGGCCGCGTTCAGGAGCCTCGGAGGGCGGCGGACCGCTGTGCTCCGAGGACTCAGACGGCGGCCGGCGAGTGCCTGCGCATCGAGTACGCGACGAGGCCCGCCCCGATCCCCAGGAAAGTGGTGCCGCCGATCACGTACGGGGTGGTGTCCACGCTGCCTGTGCGGGCGAGGAGTAGTTCCTGCTCGCCCGCCGTCTGCGGCGCGGCGGCGGAAGTGATGCTTCCGGACTGCTGCGCGGCCTGTCTCTCGGCGGTCGCGTTCGCCGAGGGAACGAACCACAGCGCACACAGCAGCGTCCCTGCGGCAGTGGCGGTGAGCAGCGGTCGACGTGCGACGGACACGGAGTCGATCCTCCTTGAGGCATCCTCGAATTGGCCGGTGGGCTGATGCTAGTGAAAGCAGCGGGTCGCGGGAAAGCCACAGCCTCGGGGGCCCTACGCTCCGTCGTATGACCACTTCTGAGACATCACGCTATGTGCGGCTACGAGTTGAATTGGTGCTCGAGGTCGACGACTCCGGGGCCCTGACCGGCGCGGCCCTGGAGAAGATCGCGGAGGACGAGCAGATGCCCGACGAGGAGCGCGCCCACGCGCGCTCCGCGGTCCGGGAGGACGACGCGGAGGCCCTCGCCTACCTCGTGGACCCGTTCGACCTGGTCGGCGAGGTGCCGGGGATCGAACTCGCGCAGGCGTCGTGGAGCAGCGAGGAGATCGACTACGACCCCGATTCCGAGGAGTGGGACCTGGGTGACGAGGACGACGACGACGGTTACGACGGGGGTCCGGACGGTTACCCGCTGCTGGACGCGGACGACGACGGCCGCAACCCGTAGGCCCGCGCGGCGGATCATGGCCGAACGGGTCCGGTCGGGAGATGTGCCAGGCTTCGGCTCCGGATCGTCGGGCAGGCGAACCGGGAGCCGGGCGTAACCGTGCGGACGTGAGAAGGACGACAATTGCCACTGGGAAACCGGTCTGCGGGTACTGCAACCGACGAGGGCGCGGCAGCGTCGATCAGTTCGGGACGCGGCGCGTCCGGCGAGCGGTCTCTCCGCCGTCCGGACAGACCGCGTTCGAGTGAGTGTTGTTCCCCACATCTTGCACCGATGTGGAACCGGATGACCTGAAATGGGGGTTGTCCATAGTGGTTGATCAGGTGTCTCGGCAACGATGGAGAAGCGTGTGATGACGGACAGCAAGCGGCGCAGTGGCCTGAAGGTCGCGTCCGCCGTGCTCGGGGGCGTGCTGGCCCTGTCTGCCTGCAGCGGCGGGGACGACGAGGCATCGGCCGCTTCGGACAAGTCGAAGACGTCACAGGCTCAGATCGACGAGGCGGCGGCCAAGGAAGTCTCCAAGGCGCGAATAGTGATTTCGCCGAAGAACGGCGCCACCAACGCGAGCATCAACAACGCCGCCAGAGTCACAGTCAGCGACGGCACGCTGACCGAGGTCGCGATGACGACCGCCGACGGCACGGCCGTCGCCGGCACACTCGCCGCCGACGGCAAGAGCTGGAAGCCGGACGGTCAGCTCGAGCGCTCGACCACGTACAAGATCTCCGCCACGGCGAAGGACGCGGCGGGTCTCGAGGCGCACGAGAACACGTCGTTCACGACCGTCTCGCCGGACAACAGCTTCATCGGCAACTTCACGCCGGAGGACGGCTCCACCGTCGGCGTCGGCATGCCGGTCTCGATCAACTTCAACAAGGCGATCACCGACCGCAAGGCCGTCCAGTCGGCCATCACCGTGTCCTCCAGCACCGGCCAGGAGGTCGTCGGGCACTGGTTCAACGGCCAGCGCCTGGACTTCCGCCCGGACCAGTACTGGACCGAGGGCTCGACCGTCACCCTGAAGCTCGAGCTCGACGGGGTCGAGGGCGCCGAGGGCGTCTACGGCGTGCAGCAGAAGACGGTCACGTTCAAGATCGGCCGCAACCAGGTGTCGACCGTCGACGTCGCCAAGAAGACGATGACGGTCACTCAGGACGGCAAGGTCGTCAAGACCATCCCGATCTCGGCCGGTTCGCCGGAGAACCCGACGTACAACGGTCAGATGGTGATCTCCGAGAAGTTCAAGGAGACCCGGATGAACGGCGCGACGGTCGGCTTCACCGACGACGACGGCAAGGGCGAGTACGACATCAAGGACGTCCCGCACGCCATGCGGCTGTCCACGTCGGGCACGTTCATCCACGGCAACTACTGGGGACCCGACTCGGTCTTCGGCGGTGCCAACACCAGCCACGGCTGTGTCGGTCTGAACGACGTCAAGGGCGCCGGCGACCCGAACCAGCCCGCCGCCTGGTTCTACAACAACTCGATCGTCGGCGACGTGGTGGTCGTCAAGAACTCCAAGGACACCACCGTCAAGCCGGACAACGGCCTGAACGGCTGGAACCTGGACTGGGCACAGTGGAAGGCCGGCTCCGCCGCCTGATACACCCCCAACCGCTCGCACGACCGCCACAGGGGCGGCACCCTCTCAAGGGGTGCCGCCCCTTCGGTGTCACCTCCCGGGCCTGGTCCCGGTCCCTGGCGGACGCGGGCCTGGCCGCGCCCCGAGCCGCCGGGCCCGTCGCTCCGGGAATTCGACTGCTGTGGACATGCCGGGGGCGTACCGTCCCGGCATGACGATCACCAGTCTTCCCGCATCGCCCTCCGACTCCGCCGTCGACGCCTGGCACGCCGTCGTTCGGGCCGCGCACCTCGTGGACCTGCCCGGGCATGTGCCCCCGCCCGGCCGGGTCGAGACCGAGGGCAAGCTGCGCATGTCCTCCGTCGACGCCCGGTCCGTCCATGTGGCGTCCGTGGCCGCGGACGGGTCGTACGACGGTGTGGCCTCGCTGGTGCTGTTCACCGACCGGAGCAACCAGCACACCGGTTTCCTCGACCAGTTGGCCGTGCACCCGCGGGCCCGGCGGCATGGTGTCGGGACGCGGCTCTGGGACGCCATATGCGACGAACTCGTCGCGGGCGGACGGACGTCCGTCTCCACCGCGGTAGAACTCGGCGGCCCTGGCGAGGCGTTCGCCACCGGCCTCGGGCTCTCGAACGCACTGTCGTTGGCCTGGTACGTGCAGAACATCCAAGACGCGCTCGCCGCCCAGCCGGTGCAGCCGGCGCTCCCCGACGGGTACGCCTACGCCCACTGGACCGGCGTCGTGCCCGACGCGCTCGCCGACGGGTTCGCAGAGGCCCACAACGCCATGCAGGACGCGCCCCTCGGAGACGTCGACCAGGGCGTCCGGCCGTGGGACGCGGCCAGAGTGCGGCAGGCCGCCCAGGTGGTCGAGGGCCGCGGCGGGGTCATCCTCTCCTCCGCCGTCGTGCACACCACGTCCGGCGCCGACAGCGTCGCCGCGTACACCGAGCTGGTGCTGCGCGACCCGTCCGACGCACGGGCCATGCAGTACGACACGGCCGTCGTTCCGGCCCACCGCGGCCACGGGCTCGGCAGGGCGGTCAAGCGCCACATGATGGGCGTCGTGGCCGCGGCGCACCCCGGCGTACGGGAGGTGGCCACAACGGTCGCCGACGAGAACGGCCCCATGCTGGCCGTCAACGAACAACTCGGCTACCGGCGCGAGCGCGCCATCGGCTACTTCCAGACCACGCTCTGAGCCTCACACCGCGCCGGCGTTCGCCACCTCGTCCACGCCCCAGCCCGCAAGCAGCCGCAGCGACTCCTCGGACCGCGAACCGGGCTCGGCGTGGTAGGTGACCAGGGACAGATCATGGTCGTCGGCCAGTTTCAGCGTCTCGTACGCCAGCGTCATCTCGCCGACCAGCGGATGGTGGAGCCGCTTCGTGCCGTGCCCCTTCTCCTGCACGGTATGGGCGGCCCACAGTGACCGGAACTCCTCGCTCTTGACCGACAGTTCGCCCACCAGTGCCGACAACTGGGGGTCGTCCGGATAGCAGCCGGCGCACAGCCGCAGCACGCTCACCACCTCGACCGCCTTGGACTGCCAGTCGAGGTAGAGGTCGCGCGCGCCCGGGTCGAGGAAGACGATCCGTGCCATGTTGCGCTCCTCCGGCGCCATCGTGGCGAAGTCGCCGAGCAGCGCGCGGGCCATCCGGTTCCACGCCAGGATCTCCAGCCGGCGGCCCAGGAGGTACGCGGGCACGGTGTCCATGGAGTCGATCAGATGCTGCAGCCCCGGCCGCACCTTCAGCTGCCGGTTCGGCGAATGCCGCTTCTTCTTCGCCTTCGGATTCGCCAGATGCGTCAGGTGCGAACGCTCGGTGTCCGACAGGCGCAGGGCGCGGGAGATCGAGTCCAGCACCTCGGTGGACACGTTCTGGCCGTTTCCCTGCTCGAGGCGCGTGTAGTACGCGACGGAGACCCCGGCCAGCTGTGCCAGCTCCTCGCGGCGCAGCCCCGGCACCCGGCGGTGGCGGCCGAAGTCGGGAAGCCCGACGTCCTCCGGCTTGAGCCGGGCCCGCCGGGACCGGAGAAATTCACTGAGCTCCGCACGCTGGTCCATACAGTCAATTATTCAACGCTCCCGGCCGGCGCCCGAGCGCCCGCCTGACCCTGCCAGTAGTAGGCACAGCAGACGTACGCACAACAGAGGGCTGGGTGGCTTGCCGGGACTCGGACAGACTCGACGCCATGACCACGAACGTTTCCGCATACGCCGCTCCCGCCGCCGACGCTCCGCTGGAGCGGACCACCGTTTCGCGTCGCGCCGTCGGCGAGCACGACGTACTCATCGAGATCAAGTTCGCCGGCATCTGCCACTCCGACATCCACCAGGCCCGGGACGGCTGGGGAGAGGGCATCTTCCCGATGGTGCCCGGCCACGAGATCGCCGGTGTCGTCACCGAGGTGGGCACGGGGGTCACCACGTACAAGGCCGGCGACCGGGTCGGCGTCGGCTGCTTCGTCGACTCCTGCCGCCAGTGCGAGTACTGCCGGCAGGGGCTGGAGCAGTACTGCACCCAGGGCATGACCGGCACCTACAACGCCCTGGACAAGAACGGGCAGCCCACCTACGGCGGCTACTCCACGCACATCGTCGTCGACGAGAACTACACCGTCCGCATCCCCGACGGCCTCGCCCTCGACGAGGCCGCGCCGCTCCTGTGCGCCGGCATCACCCTCTACTCGCCGCTCACCCACTGGAAGGCCGGCCCCGGCAAGAACGTCGCCGTCGTCGGGCTCGGTGGCCTCGGCCACATGGGCGTGAAGATCGCGCACGCGCTCGGCGCCGAGGTGACGGTGCTCAGCCAGAGCCTGCGCAAGCAGGAGGACGGCCTGAGGCTCGGCGCCGACCACTACTACGCCACCAGCGACCCGGAGACCTTCGAGAAGCTGGCCGGCACCTTCGACCTGATCGTCTCGACGGTCTCGGCGCCCCTGGACTTCGGCGCCTACCTGGGCCTGCTGAAGACGGACGGCGCGCTCGTCAACGTCGGCGCACCCGAGGAGCCGATCTCCCTCAACCTGTTCTCGGTCATCAGCGGCCGCAAGACCCTCGCCGGCTCCATGATCGGCGGGATCGCCGAGACCCAGGAGATGCTCGACTTCTGCGCCGAGCACGGGCTGGGCGCGGAGATCGAACTGATCCGGGCCGACCAGATCAACGAGGCCTACGAGCGGGTGCTGGCGAGCGACGTCCGCTACCGGTTCGTCATCGACACGGCCACCATCTGAGCCGGGCGGCGCCCGTCGACTACCTCCGAGGTAATCGACGGGTGCCCGCTCTCCGGGCAGCATCGGGACCACATCACGAACCGCTGTTCCCGGGAGGACGCCATGACCGCGTACGCCGTCGCCAACCTGCGGCCCGCCGAACACCTGGACGACGAGGTCTTCGACTACATGGAGCGCATCCAGGCGACGCTCGACCCCTTCGGGGGCCGTTTCCTCGTCCACGGGGCGACCCTCGAAGTGATCGAGGGCCAGGGGCCGGACGCCCTGGTCGTCATCGCCTTCCCCGCACTGGGCGACGCCCGCGACTGGTACGCGTCCGAGGCCTATCAGGAGCTGGTACCGCTGCGGACCCGCCACATGGCCGGCGATGTCGTCCTCGTCGACGGCGTCGCGCCCGGCTACGACCCCGCCGTCACGGCGGCCCGGATGAGGGAGGCGCAGGCGGCTGCGGCCGCCGCCGGGCGCTGAGGCGGTGGCCCCGTCTCCACCGCCGGCGCCCCCGGGCCGCGGCGATTTCGCCCCCGGCGCAACACCGCCTGCTCGCAAGGTGGTTGTGACGCTCCTAGGCTGAGGGGGTGAGCAGCCACGAGACGAACCGCGCCCGTGTCATCCCTCTACGCCCGGCTTCGGCCGCTGACCCGGCCGCCCCGGCGACTCCCGCCCCGGCATCCCCCACCCCCGTGAGGGAACCCCTGTGGCGGGACATCGTCGGCGGCGTCCTGCGGCGTGAGCGGCTCGCGCAGGAGCGCACCCTCAAGGACGTGGCAGACGCCGCGCGGATCTCCGTCCCGTACCTCTCCGAGCTCGAGCGCGGCCGCAAGGAGGCCTCCTCCGAGATCCTCGCGGCCGCCGCGCACGCGCTGGGGTTCGGGCTCGCGGATCTCCTCGCCCTCTCCCACCGCGAACTCGTACGCCCCGTCCGGTCCACCACCGCCCGGCTCGGCCGGACCGCAGGGGCCACACGGCAGGGCGACGTGCGCCTCGCCGCGTGAGACGACGGCCGGCCGTGCACCGGCCGGCCGTCATGTCTGGCGGCGGCTGGGCATCTTGTCCGTCGGCCGTCATGTCTGGCGGCGGCTGAGCACCTCGTCCGCCAGCCCGTACGCCACCGCTTCGTGCGCCGTGAAGACCTTGTCGCGGTCCATGTCGGCGCGCAGGGCGGCCACGTCGTGGTGCGTGTGCCGGGACAGCACCTCCTCCACCTGGGAGCGGATGCGGAGCATCTCCTTGGCCTGGAGGCTGAGGTCGGAGACCGTGCCCCGCCTGCCACCGCTCGCGGGCTGCCCCATCAGCACCCGCGCGTGCTCCAGGACGTACCGCCGGCCCGCGTCGCCGCCGGCCAGGAGCACAGCGGCGGTCGAGGCCGCCTGCCCGACGCAGAAGGTGGAGATGGGCGCACGGATGAAGGTCATCGTGTCGTAGATCGCCATCAGCGAAGTGAACGAGCCGCCGGGCGAGTTGATGTAGATCGCGATCTCGGTGTCCGGGCTCGACGACTCCAGGTGGAGCAGCTGCGCGATGACGACGTTCGCGACGCCGTCGTCGATCTCCGTGCCGATGAAGATGATCCGCTCCGACAGCAGCCGGCTGAACACGTCGTAGGACCGCTCGCCCTGCGCCGTGCGTTCGACGACGTTCGGGATCGTGTACTGGCCCATGTCAGCCCCCCAGGCCGATACGCCGCCGGGACCCGGCGGGCCGGACGTCCTCGAGCGACTCGACGACGTGGTCGACCATGCCGTACTCCTTCGCCTGCTCCGCCGTGAACCACCGGTCGCGGTCGCCGTCGCGCGAGATCGTCTCCTCGGACTGACCGGTGTGCTCCGCCGTGATCCTTTCGATCGCCTTCTTCGTGAACTCGAGGTTCTCGGCCTGGATCGCGATGTCGGCCGCGGTCCCGCCGATGCCGGCCGACGGCTGGTGCATCATGATCCGCGCGTTCGGCAGCGCGAAACGCTTTCCGGCCGTGCCGACGGTGAGCAGGAACTGCCCCATGCTCGCGGCGAACCCCATGGCGAGCGTCGACACGTCGTTGGGGATCAGCCGCATCGTGTCGTAGATCGCCAGCCCCGCGGTCACCGACCCGCCCGGGCTGTTGACGTAGAGGCTGATGTCGGTCCGCGGGTCCTCCGCCGACAGCAGAAGCAACTGCGCGCAGACCCGGTTCGCGGACACCTCGTCGACCTGCGTACCGAGGAACACGATCCGCTGCGTCAGCAGCTGCGCGGCCAGATGATCGTCGAACCGCGACGGGGGTGTGTCCTCGTCGGCGGCTCGTGGATACGGGGCAAGGGCTGACATCGGGCCTCCTTGGGTGGTCCGCGGCGGTGATCGCCGCGGTCCTCCCACTGTCGGCCCGTACATGGCGCCATGTCAGAAACCTCTGCCCGCAGCAGATTCGCTGCGAGCAGAGGCCCCGGCTTCCGTGTCGTTTCCCCAGGTCAGACCCGGCACGCCGACGCGGCACGGCCGACACGCAGCTCCAGCCGCTCGCCGGTGAACGCACAGCGGAACCGCCGGTCGTGCGAGACCGCGACCACGGCGCCCTCGTACGCGGCCAGCGCCTCCTCCAACTCCTCCATCAGCGCGGGCGCCATGTGGTTCGTCGGCTCGTCGAGGACGAGCAGGTCGGCCGGGGACGACAGCAGCCGGGCCAGCTCGAGACGCCGCTGCTGCCCCACGGACAGATCCGGGACCGGCACGGCCAGGTCCTCCTCGCGGAACAGGCCGAGACCGAGCAGCTCGTCGGCGTAATCCTCCGGCGGCCCGCCGCGACCCGCCGCGTACGCCGACAGCAACGGCCGACGCGGCGGCGACGCCGGCAGCTCCTGCGCCAGATAGCCGATGCGCACCCGCTCCTGATGGTGCACCGTGCCCTCGTCCGGGCGCAGATCCCGCGCCAGGACACGCAACAGGGTCGTCTTGCCCGCCCCGTTCGGGCCGGTCACCAGCAGCCGCTGTCCCGACTCCACCCGCAGACCGCACAGCCGCAGCCGGTCGCCGACGGTGATGCCCGTGAGCTCGGCGAGCAGCCCCGAGCGGCCCGAAGTGACCGGCCGTGCCGTGAACCGCAGCGGCGGTACCGGTGCGGCCACCGGCTCCCGCTCGAGCCGTTCGAGTCGCTGCCGCGCCGCCCGGACACGGCCCGACAACTTCGCCTCGTGCGACCGCCGGTGCTTGCCGAAGCCCTGGCGCGGGTCCTTGCCCGTCGCCGCGAGACGCTGCCCCGACGCGGCGACGAGCTCCCGCGTACGGGCCAGTTCGTCCAGCCACTCCTCGTGGTCCTGCTCCCTGCGCCGGCGGGCGGCGGCCTTCGCCGCCAGGTAGCCGGCCCAGCCGTCGCCATGGCGACGCACGGTACGGGTGTCGCGGTCCACTTCGAGGATGGTGGTGGCGACGCGTTCCAGGAACGCCCGGTCGTGGGTGACCGCCACCACCGTGCCGCGATGCCCGCGCAGGTGCTCCTCCAGCCACTCGGTGGCCTGCCGGTCCAGATGGTTGGTCGGCTCGTCGAGCAGCAGCAGCTCCGGCGAGGGGGCCAGTACGCACGCCAGCGCCAGCCGCGACTGCTCCCCGCCGGAGAGCGTACGAAGCCGCCGGACGCGCGCGATCCGGGCGATGCCCAGCCCGTGCAGCGCGGCGTCGACCCGGGCGTCGGCCTCGTAACCGCCGCGTTCCTCGAAGGCGGTGAGCAACTCCCCGTACGCGGCGAGCTCCTCCTCACCGGCCTCGCCCAGGCGGGCCTCCGCCTGGCGCATCCGGCGCTCGATGTCGCGCAGCCCTGCGAGCGCGGCGTCGACGACGTCCTGCACGGTGTGCTCGGGGCCGAGCCCGAACGTCCCGGTGACCGTCTGGGCGAGATGCCCGGTGCCACCGGGCGCGCTGACGGTGATCTCACCGGCGTCGGGACTTTCGCCCCCGGCGAGCAGCCGCAGCAGCGTCGACTTGCCGGCCCCGTTCTCACCGATGACACCGGCCCGCTCACCGGGCCGGACGGTCAGCGACACCTGATCGAGGACAACACGGCCCTCGTACGCCTTGGAGACGTCCTTCATGGTCAATTGGGCGCGTTCGCGCATGGTTCTTTCCCTGGGATGACAGCCCCGCGCACGGCACGGCGGCGACGTGCAGCGCCGGGGCATGCCGGAAGCGGAGCAGGGTTTCTGCCGGACGGGCGGAGAGAGGGGACGTCAGCGGAGTCCTACGACTCGCACGCTGCGTCCGCGCCCGGAATCAGAGAAAGAAGTAGTGCTTGTGGGAACCCATGCGCCCAGTGTGCCACGGGGACCGGGGCCGCAACGAGTGGAACTCGGCGGGTGCGAGGCCCGAAGATCGCGCCATGACCTCGACTGCTGCCTCGGCTTCCGCCCGGCCTGCGAGTTCCTTCCTCATCCTGCACGGCTGGCAGAACCGCCGGCCGAAGCCGCACCGGCAGCACAGGCCGGCGGACGAACTGACGGCCCGTGGCCATGCGGTGACCTGCCCGCAACTCCCGGAGCCGGACGGCCCGGACCGCGGGACATGGCTCGACCGGCTCCACACCCTGCTCGGCGCCGAACCGGAGGCCGGCGGCCCGGAGCGGGTCGTCATCTGCCACAGTCTCGCCGTCCTGCTGTGGCTGCACGCCGCGGCAGGCGGGGGCGTGCGCGCCGACCGGGTCCTGCTGGTCGCACCGCCGTCCACCGAAGTGATCGCCGGATACCAGGAGGTTGCGGGCTTCGCGCAGCTCAAGGTCACCGGCCCCCAGGCGCGGGCCGCTGCGGCGCGGACACGGCTGGTGGCCGGGGACGACGACCCCTACTGTCCCGGCGGCGCGGACCTGCACTACGGCCGGCCGCTCGGCCTCGACACCGACACGATCACGGGCGGCGCCCACCTCGACCTCGACGCGGGCTATGGGCCGTGGCCGTCGGTGCTCGCCTGGTGCCTCGACCCCGCCGAGCGGATCGTCGCCCGGTAGTGGCGTCAGGCTGCGGGGGACGTTCGGAGCCGTGCCCGACGCCGTCGGGCACGGCAGTCGGGCCCGCCACAGCGCCTCCAGCAGCGGCGGTGCGCTTACCCGTCGGCCTTTGCGACGCCGATCGGGCAGGAGACCCCCGTCCCGCCGATGCCGCAGTAGCCCGCCGGGTTCTTGTCGAGGTACTGCTGGTGGTATGCCTCGGCCGGATAGAACGGGCGGCCCTCAGCCGGGAGGATCTCGGTCGTGATCGTGCCGTAGCCCGAGCCCGTCAGGACCTTTTGGTAGGCGTCGCGGGACGACTTGGCGGCCGCGGCCTGGGCCGGGGAGTGGGTGTGGATCGCGGAGCGGTACTGGGTGCCGACGTCGTTGCCCTGGCGGAAGCCCTGTGTCGGGTTGTGGGACTCCCAGAACAGCTTCAGCAGGTCTTCGTACGACACGACCGACGGGTCGAAGACGACGCGGACCGCCTCCGTGTGGCCCGTCATGCCCGAGCAGGCCTCTTCGTACGTGGGGTTCTCCGTGTAGCCGCCCTGGTAGCCGACCAGGGTCGTCCACACGCCCCGGGTCTGCCAGAACTTGCGCTCGGCGCCCCAGAAGCAGCCCAGCGCGAAGTCCGCGGTCTCCAGGTGCTCGGGGTAGGGCCCCAGCAGGGGGTTGCCGAGGACGGTGTGGCGGTCGGGGACGGTGAAGGACGGGTCGGGGCGGCCCTTGAGGGCCTGCTCGGGGGTGGGCAGCACGGGCGTACGGCCGAAGAGCATGGCTGGTTCTCCTTCACGGTGACGGCACAGGCAAGAACGTCCCGATGCCGTCATGCATTCCGCCGGTCCGAAGCGGCGCCTGCTACCGCAGCAGTGTCGCCGGGCTGCCGCCGTTCGCCTCGTAACCGGCGACTGCCAGGGCCCGGTAGACCGTGTACGCGGCCGCCGGGTCGGGCTCCGTCGTCCACGGCAGCGCGCCGACGTGCCCGTCGACCTGCACCAGCTGGTGCATCGCCTCCGCCCACCGCTCGGAGTTCACGAGGAAGACGACGAGCAGGTGGCGTACGTGCGCGAGCATCGGGTCGTCGGGGCGGGCGGAGTGCACCGCGAACAGCGCGCCCTCCATGGCCTTGGTGACCACCGCGCTCTGGTAGAAGGAGCGCACGAGGTTCACCTCCGGCAGGTGCTCGTAGACCGCGAAGAGCGGGAGGGCGGCGAGCAGGGAGCCGTGCGGGGCGCGGGCCGCGGTGGTCGTGGCGAAGTGGTCCGCCTCCTCGCGCGAGCCGTGCCACTTCTCGCACAGGTAGTGCAGCGCGGCCAGGTGGGCGCCCATGTGGTCGGGGGCCCGGTCGATCACCTTCGCCCACAGCTGGTCGAACTGCTCGTGGCTGTCGCCCAGTCCGCGGGCGACGGCCAGCTCGACGATGTACGGCACGGGGTCGCCGGGAGCGAGGAGCGCTGCCTCGCCGCAGACGGTGCGGGCCTCCTCCAGGATGATCCGGAAGTCGTCCGCGCCCACGGTCGACGTACGCCAGGCCTGCTGCACCAGGAACTCGGCGTGCACCTGCGCCGCGCCCGCGTCCTTCGGGGCCTGGTAGCGCCAGTTGCGCAGCCACGCGCCGCCGACGCCGGGCTGCTGCTGCAGCTCGAGGGACGCGGCGCCGGCGAAGGCCTGGACGCGCTGCCAGCGCTGCTCGCTCTCCTTCGGGGTCCCGGCGAGCAGCTGCGACGCGGCCTTCCAGTCCTGGGTGCGCTGGACGACCTCCAGTACGTCGAGGAGGTCCTGGTCCGGGCCGGGCATCCGGACGTCCAGCAGCTCCTGGCGTACAAAGCCGTAGGTGTCCGGGTCCGCGGCGTCGGGCGAGCCGGGCTCGGCGAGCCGGATGCCGTTGCGGCGGCGCAGCATTGCGGGGCCGATGATCGCGACGAGCATGCACAGTGCGATCAGGAACCAGAGAATCTCCATGTGCCCATTGTCCCGGATGCGGGCGGGGACCGGCCACGCCCGGTCGGGGACGGGACTACGCTCGGGCCTCATGAGCGACCAGCACAGCTTTCACAGCTTCGAGACCCGCGCCATCCATGCGGGCAACACGGCGGATCCGCTGACCGGCGCGGTCGTCCCGCCCATCTACCAGGTGTCCACGTACAAGCAGGACGGCGTCGGCGGCCTGCGCGGCGGTTACGAGTACAGCCGCAGCGCCAACCCCACGCGCACCGCGCTCGAGGAGAATCTCGCCGCCATCGAGGGCGGCCGGCGCGGTCTCGCCTTCGCGTCCGGGCTCGCGGCCGAGGACTGCCTGCTGCGGACGCTGCTGTCCCCCGGGGCGCACGTGGTGATCCCGAACGACGCCTACGGCGGCACCTTCCGGCTCTTCGCCAAGGTGGTCGAGCGCTGGGGCGTGGACTTCTCCGTCGCGGACACGTCCGACCCCGCCTCGGTGCGGGCGTCGGTCACGGACCGCACGAAGGTGATCTGGGTCGAGACGCCGTCGAACCCGCTGCTCGGCATCACCGACATCGCGGCCGTCGCGGACATCGCGCGCTCGGCGGGCGCGAAGCTCGTCGTCGACAACACGTTCGCCAGCCCTTACCTGCAGCAGCCGATCGCGCTCGGCGCGGACGTCGTCGTGCACTCGCTGACCAAGTACATGGGTGGGCACTCGGATGTCGTCGGCGGTGCGCTGATCGCCGCCGACGCCGACCTCGGCGAGGAACTGGCGTACCACCAGAACGCGATGGGCGCGGTCGCGGGGCCGTTCGACGCGTGGCTCGTGCTGCGCGGCATCAAGACGCTGCCTGTCCGCATGGACCGGCACAGTGAGAACGCGACGCGCGTCGCCGACATGCTCACCCGGCACCCGAAGGTCACGCAGGTCCTCTACCCGGGGCTGCCCGAGCACCCGGGTCACGAGATCGCGGCCAAGCAGATGCGTGCCTTCGGCGGCATGGTCTCCTTCCGGGTCGAGGGCGGCGAGCAGGCGGCGGTGGAGGTCTGCAACCGCGCCAAGCTGTTCACGCTGGGGGAGTCCCTGGGCGGTGTGGAGTCGCTGATCGAGCACCCGGGCCGGATGACACACGCGTCCGTCGTGGGCTCCGCGCTCGAGGTCCCCGGCGACCTGGTCCGTCTGTCGGTGGGCATCGAGGCGGCCGACGACCTGTTGGCCGACCTGCAGCAGGCGCTGGGCTGACACGGTCCTGACGTGCCGCAGGCCCCCGTCCTCCTTGGCGGGGGCCTGCGGCACGTCGCGGGTCTGCGGAAGCCGTGGGCCGGAGGGAGCGGGAGTGCGTTCCGGCGCTCGCTCAGACGCCGACCTTCTCGTCCTTCAGGGACTCGCGGATCATCTGCCGCAGCTCGGGGCCGTCGGTGTGTCCGTGGATGGAGACGGCGTGCTCCGCTGCCGCCCGTACGACCTCGTCCTCCTCACCGCTGATGGTGAGGGTGCAGCCGGAGACGCTCGGGGTGTCGCGGCAGTCGACTACTTTCCTGGTCATGGGGCCTCCTAGGCTCGTTCCACACGCCGCTCATCTCAGGATAGATCCGGACGAAGAGGGTGAACCAGTCCGGGCGTGTGGCTCCCCGGGTGCTACCAGCCCTCCAGGGGCGGGGTCGTGTCCGACGGAGGCACCGTCCATGGCTCGGTGACCGTCGCCCAGGCCGTGAAGGCGATCATCGCCGCGACAAGCAGCACAAGCCACACCCTGCGCAGGGTGCGCCTGCGGCGCAGCAGTCGTGCGCCCTGGTCGGCGGCGAGCCGGCCGAGGCCGGCGGGGACTGCGGGGTGCGGGCCGTCCATCATCCGGCGGACCTCGTCCTCCTTGCGCTCGGGCCCGTTCATGACGCGACCTCGTCCTCCTTGCGCCCGGGCCCGTTCACGACGTGACCCTCGTCGTCCGCGTTCCCGGGCCCGTTCACGACGCGATCCGCAGGACGGGACGGTGCGCTGTGCGCGGGGCGCCGCGCATGGTGGCGACCGCGCGGCTGCAGATGGCCCGCACCCGGTCCGCCGGCAGTCCGATGACCGCCGCCGTCTGCTCCTCCGCGACGCCCTCGTGCAGACGCAGCACGAGGATCAGCCGCTCCTGCGGGGTGAGGCGGTCCAGCACCCCACCCCGCACCCGGTGATAACGCCAGGCGCTGCGCGCGAAGCGGACGGCGAGCTCCTGGCGGGTGCGGTTGTACGGGTCCTCGCCGCGCAGCCGGTCCCAGCGCGCGTACGTGCGGGCCAGCGAGGCGGTCAGCAGCCGTTGTGCGAGGGGGTTGGCGGCCGGGGGCTCAGCCGTCAGCAGCGTCGCGACGTGCAGCAGGCGGCTCGCCGCGCCCGCCACGAAGGCATCGAACTCACGGGCGCGGCGGCGGTCCACGGCCGAATTCCGCTCGCTCACGTCCTCATATAGGGCCCGGAGGCGGGCTCAGGTCAAGAGGTTGGCGTGGTCTCCGTGTCCGAGGCGGGCAGGCCCGCCTGGCGGGCGGAGAGTGCCGAGTTGAAACGTGTGAGCAGGGTGCAGAAGGCTTCGCGCTCGCTCTCCGTCCAGCCCTCCGTGACCTGCGCCATGAGCTCGCGCCGCGAGTCGCGGACTTCCTGGAGCCGGGCCTGGCCGCGGGGGGACAGCTGGAGCACGACCGCGCGGCCGTCCTCCGGGTGCGAGGTGCGTTTGACCAGTCCGGTGTCGACGAGCGGCGCCACCTGCCGGGTCACGGTCGAGGAGTCGATGCCCATCGAGGCGGCCAGCGCCTTGACGCCCATCGGGCCTTCGATGTCGAGGCGGTTGAGCAGCAGGTACGCGGCACGGTCCATCGAGTTGCGGACTTGGCCGACTCCGCCGAGCCGGGTCTGCTCCGCGCGGCGGGCGAACAGGGCCACCTGGTGCTGGAGGGCATCGAGGAGACCGGGGCCGCCGGGCGGTTCGGAGGTGGGGTTCCCCCGAGAGGCAGACGCAGTGGTCGTCATGTCCTGAGAAGTGGGCATGGCTGCGGGGGCTCTCTTGTGCGGTGGTCGGTTGGTGGGGGACAGAGTACGCGGCCCCGGGCCCCCACGTACCTGCGCTGCACGATCCGCTTCCGCTCCTGGCCCGGGATGCGGACGCCACCGCTTCTCATGGGCCGAACTGCGAGACTTGCGGCATGAGCTTCCGTGCGCCCGAGATCCTTCGCTCCGTGATCCTCGACGACATCCGGGGGGCGCAGAAGATGCTGTCCGGCGTCGCCAGAGTCACGGCGATGGAGGGCAGCAGGCACCTGTCGCAGCTGGTCGGGGCGCCCGTCCACCTCAAGTGCGAGAACCTGCAGCGCACCGGCTCCTTCAAGCTGCGCGGGGCGTACGTGCGGATCGCCGGGCTGCGGCCGGAGGAGCGGGCGGCGGGCGTCGTCGCCGCGTCCGCGGGTAACCACGCGCAGGGCGTGGCGCTGGCGTCGTCACTGCTGGGCGTGCACTCCACGGTCTTCATGCCGGTCGGCGCCCCGCTGCCGAAGGTCGCGGCGACCAGGGAGTACGGCGCCGACGTGCGGCTGCACGGGCAGGTGGTCGACGAGACACTGGCCGCCGCGCGGGAGTACGCGGACGAGACGGGCGCCGTCCTCATCCACCCCTTCGACCACCCGGACATCGTCGCCGGGCAGGGCACGGTGGGCCTGGAGATCCTCGAGCAGTGCCCGGAGGTGCGGACGATCGTCGTGGGGATCGGGGGCGGCGGTCTTGCGGCCGGTATCGCTGTCGCGGTGAAGGCGCTGCGTCCCGACGTGAAGGTGATCGGCGTGCAGGCGGAGGGCGCCGCCGCGTATCCGCCGTCGCTCGCGGCGGGGCGTCCGGTCTCCATCCGGGAGCCGTCGACGATGGCGGACGGCATCAAGGTGGGGCGCCCGGGCGATGTGCCCTTCAAAATCATTGGCGATCTTGTCGACGATGTCCGTACGGTCTCCGAGGACGCGCTCTCCAGCGCGCTGCTGCTGTGTCTCGAGCGGGCGAAGATGGTCGTCGAGCCTGCGGGGGCGAGCTCGGTGGCCGCGCTGATGAGCGATCCGAAGTTCTTCGAGGGCCCGGTTGTCGCCCTCCTGACGGGCGGCAATGTGGATCCGCTGCTGATGCAGCGCATCCTGCGGCACGGCATGGCCGCGGCGGGCAGGTATCTGTCCCTGAGGCTGCGTCTGACCGACCGGCCCGGGGCTCTCGCCGGACTTCTCAGTGCGTTGTCAGTGGCGGATGCCAATGTTCTCGACGTGAGCCATGTACGCACCGACCCACGGCTGGGGCTGACGGAGGCGGAGGTGGAGCTGCATCTGGAGACGAAGGGCCCCGAGCACTGCGAGGAGGTCGCGGCGACGCTGCGCGCCGCGGGTTACACGGTCATGGGCTAGCCGGCCCGGCCCCTCGACGTGCACGTATCGCGATACCCGCGCGCACGGTGACGCGACATACTTGAGAAACGCGATGTATCGCGTTACGGTTTGAGGTCTTGCCATGCTCCCGCCAAAGGTGGGATCGCCGGCGAACCGAGTCCTGCTGCGCGGACGCACCCCATCCACTTTTCACCTTGGGAGAACCCCTATGCCAGGCGCCATCTACGCCGAAGGTCTCGTGAAGACCTTCGGCGATGTAAGGGCACTGGACGGCGTCGACCTCGACGTCCCCGAAGGCACGGTCCTGGGACTTCTCGGCCCCAACGGCGCCGGCAAGACCACGACCGTGCGTGTACTGACCACTCTGCTCCAGCCCGACAGCGGCTCCGCCGTCGTCGCCGGCATCGATGTCCTCAAGCACCCCAACGAGGTGCGCAGGTCCATCGGCCTCTCCGGCCAGTTCGCCGCCGTCGACGAGTACCTGACCGGCCGGGAGAACCTCCAGATGGTCGGGCAGCTCTACCAGATGAGCGCCAGGGACGCGAAGGCTCGGGCGGTCCAACTGCTCGAGCGCTTCAATCTCGCCGACGCCGCAGACCGCCCCGCCAAGACGTACTCCGGCGGTATGCGGCGCCGGCTCGACCTGGCCGCGGCGCTGGTCGTCTCCCCGCCCGTGATGTTCATGGACGAGCCGACCACCGGACTCGACCCGCGCAACCGCCAGCAGCTGTGGGAGGTCATCCAGGAGCTCGTCGGCGGCGGTACGACACTGCTGCTGACGACGCAGTACCTGGAGGAGGCGGACCACCTCGCCGACAACATCTGCGTTGTCGACCACGGCAAGGTCATCGCCCGCGGCACCTCCGACCAGCTCAAGGCCCGCACCGGCGGCGAGCGCGTCGAGGTCGTGGTGCACGAGCGGGAGCAGATCCTCCCCGCCCGCGAGGTGCTCGCCTCCTATGGCAAGGGCGAGGTCGCCGTCGCCGAGCACACCCGCAAGCTCACCGTCCCGGTCACCGGCGGCGCCAAGCTGCTCGCCGAGGTCATCCGCGACCTCGACACCCGCGGCGTGGAGATCGACGACATCGGCCTGCGCCGCCCCACCCTCGACGACGTCTTCATCTCGCTCACCGGGCACGCGGCGGAGGTCGCGGACGCGGAAGCGGACACCGACGGGCAGGGCGACCGGTCCGGCCGCAAGTCCAGGAAGGAGGGCGCGAAGTGAGCGCCACCACAGAAGCCGCGCCGATCACGGCGCCCCGCCCCAAGGGCGGCATCGGGCAGTCGGTCGGTGACTCACTGGTCGTGGCCAAGCGCAACCTGATCAGGATGGCGCGCATCCCGGAGATGATCATTTTCGGGCTTTTCCAGCCGATCATGTTCGTGGTGCTCTTCACCTACGTCTTCGGCGGCTCCATCCAGGTCGGCGGCTCCATCTCGCCCCAGGACTACCGCGAGTTCCTGATGGCGGGCATCTTCGCCCAGACCGTCACCTTCGCCACCGCGGGCGCGGGGGCCGGCATCGCCGACGACATGCACAAGGGCCTCATCGACCGCTTCCGCTCGCTGCCCATGGCGCGCGGCGCGGTCCTCACCGGCCGCACCCTCGCCGACCTCGTGCAGACGGCGTTCACGCTCGTCGTGCTCGCTGTCGTCGCACTGATCCTCGGCTGGCGGGTCCACGAGAACATCGGCAAGGTGCTGCTCGGCTTCCTGCTGCTGCTCTTCCTCGGGTACGCGTTCTCCTGGATCGGCGCACTGATCGGCCTCTCGGTCCGCACGCCCGAGGCCGCCACCTCCGGCGGACTGATCTGGCTGTTCCCGCTGACGTTCATCTCGAACGCCTTCGTGGACGCCAACAACATGCCGGGCTTCCTGCGGACCATCGCCGAGTGGAACCCGTTCAGCGCGACCGTGCAGGCATGCCGTGAGCTGTTCGGCAACCTGCCGCCCGGCTTCAAGGCGCCCGACGCCTGGCCCATGCAGCACCCGGTGCTGGCCTCGGCGCTCTGGTCGCTGCTGATCCTGGCGGTGTTCCGCACGCTGGCGGTCCGCAAGTACCGCTCCGCCGCCGCCTGACCGGCGCCACGAGCACGACGAAGGGGCCGGACCGCGTCACGCGGTCCGGCCCCTTCGTCGTGTCTGCGTCTCGCTCAGGCCGAGTAGGGCTTGGCCGCGAGGATCTTCACCGAGGCCTTCCTGCCGTTCGGCAGCTCGTACTCCGCGTCGTCGCCGACCTTCCTGCCGTTCACGCCGACGCCCAGCGGCGACTGCGGCGAGTACGTCTCGATGTCGGAGCTTGCGTACTCGCGCGACGCCATCAGGAACGTCAGGGTGTCGTTCTCGTCGCCGTCGAAGGCGATTGTGACGACCATGCCGGGCTCGACGATGCCGTCGTCCGCCGGCGCTTCGCCGACCTTGGCGTTGTCCAGGAGCTGGGTCAGCTGGCGCACACGGAGCTCCTGCTTGCCCTGCTCCTCCTTGGCCGCGTGGTACCCGCCGTTCTCCCGCAGGTCCCCCTCCTCACGCGCTGCCTCGATCTTCTTGGCGATCTCGGTGCGCGCGGGACCAGACAGGTACTCCAGCTCGGCCTTGAGCTGGTTGTACGCCTCCTGGGTCAGCCAGGTGACGTTGTCGCTGGTCTGGGTCACAGGTGCTCCTCGTAGGTACTGGGAATACAAAGCATCGCCCTACCCAGAAGAATGTTCCTCCACGGGTGGGCGAAACCACGAGCCTAACAATTCCGGCGGGAAAGGGGGAGGACGAAAGCCACAGGAGATGGAGAACCCCTGCTCAGCGGGGTGTCATGGGTGACATCACCCGGCGTGGCAGCCCATCAGCTCCGCGCTCGTGGCCTGCCGGGTCGTACGGATCTTCACGACCTGGTCGACGCGGGTCTCACCCTCCTGGCCGATGCGCATGTCGAGCCGGCCGACCTCGCCGCCATCCTCCGCCAGAGCCCGCAGCGTGCAGCTGCCCGTGGCGGCCTCGTCCTTGCGCACCTCGAGGTGGACCTGCACCTCGTCGGCGCCCTCGGTCACATCGAACTTGATCACTTCGGCGCTGATCTTCGTGCCCGCGACGTAGTCGTAGCCGAACCAGCCGACGAGGCCGAGCATGCCCACCCCGAGCACGGCGCCCACGATCCGCAGCTTGCGGTCCGCGCGCTCGTCCGCGGAGCGTCCGTAGCGCCCCTGCGGAAGCTTCTCGCCGACAGCCGCCATGATCGTTCCTTTCACGAGCCGGAGGCAGGAATTTTCCGTCCGCCGATTCGGTCACTATAGGAGTTGCACGACGCGACTATTCATTGAGGATCGAGTCTTGACTGAGCAGCTGCGACTGATGGCCGTGCACGCCCACCCCGACGACGAGTCGAGCAAGGGCGCGGCGACGATGGCCAAGTATGTGTCCGAGGGGGTGGACGTGCTGGTCGTGACCTGCACGGGGGGCGAGCGCGGTTCCATCCTCAATCCGAAGCTCCAGGGCAACGCCTACATCGAGGAGAACATCCACGAGGTCCGCAGGAAGGAGATGGACGAGGCGCGCGAGATTCTCGGCGTCAAGCAGGAGTGGCTCGGCTTCGTCGACTCCGGCCTGCCGGAGGGCGACCCGCTCCCGCCGCTGCCGGAGGGCTGTTTCGCCCTCGAGGACGTCGACAAGGCGGCCGGCGAGCTGGTGCGCAAGATCCGCGCCTTCCGTCCGCAGGTCATCACGACCTACGACGAGAACGGCGGCTATCCGCACCCCGACCACATCATGACCCACAAGATCACGATGGTGGCGTTCGAGGGGGCGGCCGACCGGGAGAAGTTCCCGGAGAGCGAGTACGGCGAGGCCTACCAGCCGCAGAAGCTCTACTACAACCAGGGCTTCAACCGCCCGCGCACGGTCGCCCTCCACGAGGCGCTGCTCGCACGCGGCCTCGAGTCCCCCTACGGGGAGTGGCTGGAGCGCTGGAAGGAGTTCCAGCGCGCGGAGCGGACGCTGACCACGTACGTGCCCTGCGCCGACTTCTTCGAGACCCGCGACCGGGCGCTGATCGCGCACGCCACGCAGATCGACCCGGAGGGCGGCTGGTTCCGCGTCCCCATGGAGATCCAGCAGGAGGTCTGGCCGACGGAGGAGTACGAGCTGGCGAAGTCGCTCGTCGATACCTCCCTCCCCGAGGACGACCTCTTCGCGGGCATCCGCGACAATGCCTGACATGAGCGCAAGCGCAAACCTCGCAATGACGCACATGGCCACCCTCGCCAAGGAGCTCGACGAGAACAAGGTCACCCCCGGTGTCCTGGGCTTTCTCGTCTTCGCGGCGCTGGCGGTCGGTGTGTGGGCCCTGATGAAGTCCATGAACCGCCACATGGGCCGGGTGAACTTCGAGGAGGCCCCGGACCCGCAGGCCGCGCGGTCGGCGCCCGAGAGCCGTACCACGGGCTCCTCGGCCTGACGCCGTCACGCATGGGCCCGGACCGCCACAGCGGTCCGGGCCCATGGGCTGCCCGGCCGCTACCGTGACGCCTCCACCGGTACGCCCATGACCTCCCGCGCGTGCCGGTTCGGGACCATGCCGAGGTGCCAGGCCTGCCAGCCGTCCTCGAGGCGCACACCGCGCTCCAGCATCACCGCCAGGGCCTCGGCGCAGTCCTCCAGCTTGGCGTCGCGCGACGGGTGCGTGGCGGCCATCAGCCGGGTCAGCTCCTCCTGGGCTACCACCGTGCCGACCTCGATGCCGCCCGGCGACGCGTACGGCAGGAGCGTGCAGCGCAGGAAGCGGGCCCAGTCGGCGCCGCGCTCGTCGCCGTACGAGGCGAACAGGGCCGCCGCCTCGCCGCACAGTTCCAGAGCCTGCGGCGCACGGTTGTTGCCCGCGTCGATCATCGCCAGCTCCAGACAGGTCCACGCCTCGCCGTGCGCGAGGCCGATACGGGAGAAGTCGGCACGGGCGTCGACGAGGAGCTGGCGGGCGAAGCCGGAGTTGCGCAGGTTGCCCGTGCGGGCCGCCAGCTGGTCGCGAGTGACCCGGCCCGAGTGGTGGCGGGCGCAGGCCAGCCCGTACACGTCCCGCATCCGCGAGAACATCGTCCGCGCCCTCTCCAGCTCCCGTACGGCCTGGTCGCGGTCGCCGGCCTCCTCCAGGGCCTGGCCCAGGTAGTACAGCGTCCACGCCTCGCCGCGGGCGTCCTCGCTCTCCCGGTGGCGCGCCAGCGCCCGGCGGAGCTCCTCCACGGCGGGTGCCGGGTCGCCGTCGACGAGGCGGGCGCGCGCCAGCTGGGTCAGCGCCCATGCCTCGCCGCGGTCGTCGTGGGTACGGCCGTACAGCTCGAGGGCCTCCCGCAGTGCGGACTCGGCGGCCGGTACGTCGCCCGTCCGCAGGAACACCTGGCCCAGATGGAACCGGGTCCACGCCTCGCCGTGCAGCGACTCGCCCTCGCGGTGCAGCGCCAGCGCGGCCTCCAGCAGCCGCACCGCCTCGGCGAGGTTCGCCCGGTCGCGCTCCACGGCCGCGAGGGCGTGCAGCGACCAGGCGCGGTCCTCCACCTGCTCGTCGGAGGCCTGCAGCTCGATCGCCTCGTGCAGCTTGGCCGCGGCCTCCGTGAGGTTTCCCTGGTGGTGCAGCGTGATTCCGAGCGAACACAGCGCGAGGGCCGCCCCCGCGTCCTGGTGCGCGTCCCGGTACAGACCCACCACCGACGAGAGCGTCGTACGCGCCTTGTCCAGTTCGCCGAGCTGCCGGGCCGCGATACCGGTGCGCCAGCGCACCGAACGCTCCAGCAGGCCCTGGTCCACGGCCTGCGTGAGCTCGCTGATCTCACCGAGGCGGTAGAGGTCGCCGCGCAGCAGGCAGTAGTCGCACAGTGCGCCCAGCAGCCCGAGCACGGCCTGCTGGTCGACGCCCTCCGCGTGCCGCAGAGCGGACGTGATGAAGCTGGACTCCTCGTCCAGCCAGCGCAGCGCCGCGTCGAGCGAGGGGAAGCCGTACGCCCCGAACTGGCCCGCCCGCGTGGACATCTTGCCGTCGACCATGCGGATCACCGCGCCGGCCAGCTCGGCGTAGTTGTGGATCAGCCGCTCCTGCGCGGCGGCGCGGTCCGGGGCCGCCTCCTCGTCCAGCAGCCGGGCCCGGGCGAAGGCGCGCACCGCGTCGTGCAGCCGGTAGCGCTCGGAGCGGACATGGTCGATCAGACCCGCCTGTGCGAGGGCCCCCAGCAGCCGCTTCGCCTCCTGGTCGTCGGTGGCCAGCAGCGCCGCCGCGGCGGCCGGGCCGAGCGACGCCCGTCCCGCCAGCGCGAGCCGCCGCAGCAGCCGCTGGGCCTGCTCGGACTGGTCGGTGTAGCGCAGCCACAGCGCCCGCTCGACCGGATCGACCGGCCCGTCGACGGAGTGATGCCGCACGGCATATGTCGCGAGATCCGCCGCCAGCTTGTCGGCGGAGCGCTCGGTGAGCGAGGAGCCCGCCAGCCGCAGCGCCAGCGGCAGCCCGCCGCACAACTCCCGTACCTCGTCGGCCGACTGCGCGTCGTACGGCCCCGGCGAGGGCTCCCCGGCCGCGGCCCGCAGGAGCTCCTCCGCGCCCGCCGCGTCCAGAGCGTCGACCGGCAGCTGGTGCACCCGGGCCGGGACGTCGTCGGGCAGGTCGAGCGGCGCGCGGGACGTCACCAGCACCAGGCTGTCCGACCGCTCCGGTATCAGCGTGCGCACCTGGGCCGGGTCGCTCGCGTCGTCCAGCACGACGGTCACCGGCAGCCCGGTCAGATACTGGTGGTACAGCTCGCCCAGCCGCCGGACCTGCTGCTCGGCGGACGACCTCTCGCGGAACAGCAGCTGCTCACGCGGGGCGCCGAGCCGGTTCAGCAGGTGCAGCAGCGCGTCACGGGTGGACAGCGGCCGCTCGCTCTCGCCCCGCAGATCGACCACGCAGGCGCCGCGGAACAGGTCCTTGAGGTGCTGTGCCGCCCGCACGGCGAGCGTGGTGCGCCCGGAACCGGGCGCCCCATGGAGCACCACCACCACCGGACGCGTCCGCGTCGACGCGCGTGCGGCGTGCACCCACTGCGTGATCTGCGCCATCTGCTCCCGCCGGCCCGCGAACGGGCCCCCCGGCTGCGGCAGATGCCCGAACGACTGCTCCAGCACGGACCTGCGGCGCGCGGCCGCCGACCGGTCCGCCCCACGGAGCTGCGGCACCGCAGCGGTCTTCTTCGCGGTCGTGGTCCGCGTGGACGAGGCCAGCATCCGCTGCTGGTCCAGGAACGGGCGGATGCCCCGCACCTCCAGGGCGGTCAGCCACTGCAGCCGCAGCTGCTCCGCACCGCCCGGCTGTCCCAGGGCTCCGGCCCTGCGGTGCGCGGCCGGCCAGTGCGAGGCGGTCACCTTGGCGACGGTGGTCGCGGCCCCGGCCACGGCGACGACGGCACCGGCGCCGAACGCCGTGCCCGCGGCCGTCCCGAGTGCGACGTCCGCGCCGACGGCGGCGGCTGCGGCGACGGCGGTGACCAGCACCGGGGTTGAGAGGTTCTTCCGGCTGAACCGTTCGGACAGCGCCAGCCGCCCCGCCTCCGCCTCCGCGAGCGCCTGCTCGTACGCGGCGTACTCCTCGCTCGCGCTCGCCGCCATGGAGTCGAGCTCCGCGCGGGCCCGGGACAGCAGCAATTGGCCGTCGGTCCGTCCGCCGCTGCGCCGTGCCTCTTCCTCCACGGCCCGTCCCAACAGCCGTTCCGCTTCAGCCCGGTGGCTGTCCCGCATGTATGTCCCCCGTCCCCCGGGAAGACCCGGTTTCCGTGTGGCTACCCATCTGTCCCGCCGTCAAGTGTCGTCGCCCCGGGGAGGAAGTGCGAGGGGTTCCGGTGGGGACGGAGATGGAGCGGCCGTCGGCTCAGAGCGCGCCGAGGTCGATCTCGACGGTGAACGGCGCCACGGCCTTCACCACGCCGGTGAACACGTCTCCGTCCCGGTAAACGCGGGTCGCCGGGTCCAGGACGTAGGTGTAGACGAGCGGGATGCCCGTCGCCGCCTGTTCGACGCGCCAGTAGAACGGGATCCCGGCTCGTGCGTACTGGTCGACCTTGACGACACGGTCCGTGGTCTCCGAACCGGGCGACACGACTTCGACGACCAGCAGTACGTGTTCGGGCCTGGTGGGCGTGATGTCGAGTGCGTCGGCCCGGTAGACGGTCACGTCGGGCCTGCGGTTCGACAGAGGCACGTCCCGGAGGCGGACGTCGAAGTCGGTGTCGGCGTTCCATTCCGGGCCGGCCGCCGCGTCGAGTGCGTTCGCGAGGATGCGCGCCAGCCGGTTGCGTCGCTTCGACGCGCTGGGGCTCACGACGACCATCCCGTCCACGATCTCGATGCCCGAGCACTGCTCGTCGCCCCAGGAGTCGTACTGCTCGGCGGTCACCTGCTCATGCATCCACTCGGGAGGGGCCATCTCCGCGCCCATGGAAGGACCTCCCTGTACCAGCTCGACGGGATGAGGCCGTACCACGCTCAGGGTAGTCCCGTGATCCCGGTACGCAGGTGGCGCACGCGGGCAGACCGGTGCGGGGCGGGCGGCGGTCTCATGCTGCCGCGCCGGTCGTCCGGGAGGTGGCCTCGCAGGCGGGGCAGCGCCCCGGCACCGGGGCGCGGAAGGCGCGGTCGCAGTCGTCGCAGTTCTGGAGCGGATCGGGGCGGGGCGGCTGCGGGGCAGGAGGGAGCGGCGGGGGCAGGAGGGCCGTGAGGCGGTGGGCGAGCAGGCCGGCGGGGCGGACGATCGGGCCGCCCGGCAGGGCTGCGGTGAGGGTGCGGTGGACCGCCTGCGGGTCGACGCCGCGCTCCAGCCAGCGGTCCACGCCGGGCGCGAGTCGCCGGATGTCCGGGCCGGAGAGCAACAGCCTGGGGTCGGTGGCGCGCAACCCCGCGAGCAGGCGGTGAGCCGCCGGGCTCACCGGCTGCTCGCCGTTCGGCGATGCGGGCGCAGGCTGCGGTGCGCGCGGGGCGGCGGGCTGCGGGGCCGGCGCGACGGGGGCCGGGATGCTCGCGGCTACCGGCTGCGGCGCCGCCGCCGGGGGCGGTGGTTCCGGGGCCTGCTCCGGGCGGGCGGGCGCGGTGGCGCCGGGGTCGCGGTCCCGCATCGCGGGCGGGTTGTTGTACGAGACGGTGACGGTCACCAGCTCGCCGGAGGGCAGCCGTACGCGGATGCGGGCGATGTACCCGGCCGCCTCCAGCTCGTTGAAGGCGTCGGCGACGCGCTTCTCGCTCTCCGGGAAGCGCTGGGCGATGGCCCGGATCGAGATGACCGTCCCGGCCTTGAGGGACTGGACGTGCGTGGACAGCCCGATGGCCGTGAGGGAGAGGTTCTCGTGCTGGGCGAGGTGGTTCCCGATCACGGTGAAGCGCTCCGGGTGGCGGATGTTGATGTGCTGCACACCGGAGGTGGGAACGAGGGACAGGGCGCGCGGCAGCGCGTTAAGCTGCGGATCAGCCATAGGGAAGGTGTCGACTTCCTGGGTGGTGAGGCCCTCGATCGGGATTGCGAGTCCCGATTGGGGGCCGTTGCGTTTGTGAGGTTGTGTGCTGAGCGTGCACCGCGAACCGGCATATGCGCCAGCCTCGTTGGCCCACATCACCCGCGCGGGTGACGCAGGGGGCAGGGGGTGGGTGGGGAGGGTTCTCTCCCGGTTCTTACTCCTTTACCTCGCAGGCCACCGCGACGCGCTCCACCGCGTCGCGGCACCCCTGTTCCGGTTCAACCGGGGCGAGTCGGGCCATCTCCGCCCATACCGTCTTGCACGGGGCGGGCCCCTGGACGACACCCCATCGGTCCGCGAGCGCCGACACGAGCAGCAGCCCGCGCCCCGACACCGCGTCCCCGCCCGGCGAGGCGGGCTCGGGCAGCCGCTCGCCGCACGCGTCGGTCACCTCGATCCGCAGGGCGCCGTTCGGCCCCAGCGACAGTCCCAGCCGGAAATCCCGCCCCGGTACGAGTCCGTGGGTGACGGCGTTGGCGGCGAGCTCGCCGACGATCTGAGCGGCTTCCCCGTACGGCAGCCCCCAGTCCGCGAGATGAGCGACCGTCAGCCGCCGGGCGAGCCGGGCGCCCCGGCGCGTCGCGGAGAGCAGCACGGTGAACTGCCGGACGGGTGCGGGTACGAGTGCGGGTGCGGCGGCAAGGGCTTGCGCGGAGGCGCCGGTTCGGGTGATTTCCTGATTCACGTCACTCAGCGTGGCCGCCCGTGCAGAGGCTGAACAGGGCCGCCGCCGGTACGGCCCGCTTCTGTCCGGGGGCGGGACGGCCGTTGTCCGGGCCGTCCGACAGCCGACTGCCGAGCTGCGAAAGGCCGTGCCCATGGAGGACATGACCACTGATGGCGCCGACGACGAGTCCGCCGCCGTCCTGAAGGCCGTCGGCCGCCAGATCAAGGCATGGCGGGAGCGGGCCGGGCTGCGGCAGGGCGAGTTGGGCGCGGCCATCGGGTACGGCGAGGAGCAGGTCTCGTCCGTGGAACGAGGCCGTCGCGTCCCGAAACCGGAGTTCCTCGACAAGGCCGACGAGGCGCTGGACGCGGCGGCATCCTCTCGGCGATGAAACAGGACGTGGCGGAGGCCCGCTACCCGAAGAAGGTGCGGGATCTGGCCAAGCTGGAGGCGCAGGCCGTGGAGCTGGGCGCCTACACCGATTCCGTGGTGCACGGGCTGATCCAGATCGAGGCCTACACACGTGCTCTGTTCAGGGCGCGACGGCCGCTGCTGTCGGAGGAGGTGATCGAACGCGAAGTGGCCGCGCGCATGGCCCGACAGGAGATCGTGGACCCGACGCAGACGTTGCCGGTTTTCAGCTTCGTGATGGACGAGGTCGCACTCCGGCGCCCGCTCGGCGGCCGAGATGTGCAACGGGCGCAGCTCACACGGCTGCTGGAGGTGGGTCAGTACCGGAATGTCGAGATTCAGGTCATGCCTACCGACCGCGAGGACCATGCCGGTCTCACCGGCGGATTCCGCATCTTCAAGCTGCGCGACGGCGCTGCGCTCGGGTACACCGAAGTGCTGCACGTGACCCGTCTCTTCTCTCAGGCCAGGGAGGTGCAGTTCCTGGAGATGCAGTATGGAAGCATCCGAGCTCAGGCGCTCACCCCGCATGAGTCGCTGGCTTTCATCGAGAAGGTTCTGAGGGAGACGTGACCGTCATGACGACAGGCCTGGTCTGGTTCAAGAGCAGCTACAGCAGCGGTGAACCCGGTTCCGACTGCGTCGAGGTCGCCACCACCCCTCTCACCGTCCACGTCCGTGACTCCAAGGACACCGCTCTGCCCGCGCTGACCCTCGGGCGGGACGCCTGGGCGGCGTTCGTCGGGCGTACCGGCAAGCGCTGACCGGCCGGCATGAAGGGCGTGGACGCCATAGACGACACCGGTACGCCGTTGCCGTCGCCGCGTGCGGGGACCACGCGGATGGGCATCTCGTCGCGGACATCCGGCCCCGGCTGGCCGTGCTCACCCCCTCCAGTCCGCCGCCGCGGCGGCCGTGACCGGCCAGGACAGCGCACTGGCACGTCGGATCTCCGCGGCCCTGCACGGGCTCGGACCGCGCACGGAGCCCGGCGGCGGGCGGCCGGCTCGTGTCCGCGGTGCGCGCCCCGGCGCTCCGCGTGCTCGCCGATCCGGAGGGCAACGGAGCTGCGTGACCACCTGGCAGGGCCGCGACGACTGACGCGGCTCGGCCGCGCCGGACCTGCCCCCGGGCCTCGGCGCGGGCGGTGCGCGAGGATGGGGGTATGGCGAACCGACTTGCGCAGGCCACGTCCCCGTACCTCCTCCAGCACGCCGAGAACCCCGTCGACTGGTGGCAGTGGGAGCCTGCCGCCTTCGAGGAGGCGAGGCGGCGCAATGTGCCGGTGTTCCTGAGCGTGGGGTACAGCAGCTGCCACTGGTGTCATGTGCTCGCGCACGAGAGCTTCGAGGACGCGGACACCGCCGCGTACATGAACGAGCACTTCGTCAACATCAAGGTCGACCGCGAGGAGCGGCCCGACGTGGACGCCGTGTACATGGAGGCCGTGCAGGCGGCGACCGGGCAGGGCGGCTGGCCGATGTCCGTGTGGATGACCGCCGAGGGGGAGCCGTTCTACTTCGGTACGTATTTCCCGCCCGCGCCCCGGCACGGGATGCCGTCCTTCCGGCAGGTGCTGGAGGGTGTCGGCGAGGCATGGACCGGGCGGCCGGAGGAGGTGGCCGAGGTCGCGCAGAAGATCACCCGTGATCTGGCGTCGCGCTCCCTCGCGCACGGCGGGCAGGGCGTGCCGGGTGAGGAGGAGCTCGCGGGCGCGCTGCTCGGGCTGACCCGGGACTACGACGAGCGGCACGGTGGGTTCGGCGGTGCGCCGAAGTTCCCGCCGTCGATGGTCCTCGAGTTCCTGCTGCGGCACCATGCCCGCACGGGAGCGGAGGGTGCGCTGCAGATGGCGGCGGAGACCTGCGAGGCGATGGCGCGCGGCGGGATCTACGACCAGCTCGGCGGCGGGTTCGCCCGCTATTCGGTGGACCGCGAGTGGGTCGTGCCGCACTTCGAGAAAATGCTCTATGACAACGCCCTGCTGTGCCGCGTCTACGCCCACCTGTGGCGGGCCACCGGCAGCGATCTGGCGCGGCGGGTCGCGCTGGAGACCGCGGACTTCCTGGTGCGTGAAATGCGCACCGCCGAGGGCGGATTCGCTTCCGCGCTGGACGCGGACAGCGACACGGCGGACGGCGGTCACGCCGAGGGCGCGTTCTACGTGTGGACGCCGGCGCAGCTGCGCGAGGTGCTCGGCGACGAGGACGGGGCGCGGGCGGCCGAGCTGTACGGGGTGACGGAGGAGGGCACCTTCGAGGAGGGCGCGTCGGTGCTGCGGCTCCCGGCGGGCGAGCCGGACGAGGGGCTGCGGGCGCGGCTGCTCGCGGCCCGGGAGGAGCGGCCGCGTCCGGGCCGGGACGACAAGGTGGTGGCGGCCTGGAACGGGCTCGCCATCGCCGCGCTCGCCGAGACCGGCGCGTACTTCGACCGCCCGGACCTGGTCGAGCGGGCCACCGAGGCCGCGGATCTGCTGGTGCGGGTGCACATGGACTTCTCCGCGGGCGGGGTCCGTCTGGCGCGTACGTCCAAGGACGGCAGGGTCGGCGCCAACGCGGGTGTGCTCGAGGACTACGCCGATGTGGCGGAGGGTTTCCTCGCCCTCGCGGCGGTCGTCGGGGAGGGCGCCTGGCTGGAGTTCGCCGGCTTCCTGCTGGACATCGTCATCGACCAGTTCACCGCCGAGGGCGGGGCGCTGTACGACACGGCGCACGACGCGGAGCAGCTGATCCGGCGCCCCCAGGACCCCACGGACAACGCCGCGCCCTCGGGCTGGTCGGCGGCTGCCGCAGCGCTTCTTCTGTACGCGGCGCACACCGGGTCGGAGGCCCACCGTGCCGCTGCGGAAGGCGCGTTGGGTGTGGTGAAGGCTCTGGGGCCGCGTGCCCCCCGGTTCATCGGCTGGGGGCTCGCGGCGGCGGAGGCGCTGCTGGACGGTCCGCGCGAGGTGGCGGTCGTCGGCCCTCAGGGCGACCCGTCGGTACGGGAGTTGCACCGTACGGCGCTGCTGGCCACGGCGCCGGGGCTCGCCGTCGCCGTGGGCGAACCGGGCAGTGACGAGTTTCCGTTGCTGCGGGACCGTCCCTTGGTGAACGGCAGTTCGGCGGCCTATGTCTGCCGCGGATTCGTGTGCGATTCACCGACCACAAGCGCATCAGAACTTGTCCGAAAACTCACCAACTGAGAGAGAACGACAGAATTTAACGGACGAGCACCGGAACGCAACCCTCCGCCTCTATTGTCCTGAACGGACGAAAGTCGACGCGCGTACTGGGGAGTGCGCGCGTGGGGGAAGCGTGTCGGCGGCCAGGGGGGTCCTTGCCGCGGCACGAGGGGCCTAGGGGGGCTTGTGCTCATATCGGTGTTCGTTGCTGCCATTTCGGTGGCGCTTTTCTGGATGGCGGCTTTCACGCTGTGGTGGCAGATGCATGCCTGGCGTACGCCGGAAACTCTCGCGGCGACACGATTCGACCGCCCGCACGGCGGCGTAGGACTGTCGTTCTCACTGCTGCTGCCGGCCCGCCACGAGCAGGCTGTGCTGGAACACACCATCGAGCGGCTGCTGGAATCCAGCCACTCCAACTTCGAGATCATCGTGATCGTCGGACACGACGATCCCGAGACGGCCGCGGTCGCCGAACGGGCCGCCCGGCAGGACCCGGTCCGGGTGCGGGTCATCACCGACACCCATGAGGTCAAGAACAAACCCAAGGCGCTCAACACCGCGCTCCCGCACTGCCGCGGCGACATCGTCGGCGTCTTCGACGCGGAGGACCAGGTCCACCCCGAGCTCCTGGCCCACGTCGACCACGCCTTCACCTCCACCGGCGCCGACGTGGTCCAGGGCGGGGTGCAGCTGATCAACTTCCACTCCAGCTGGTACAGCCTGCGGAACTGCCTCGAGTACTTCTTCTGGTTCCGCAGCAGGCTCCACCTGCACGCGCAGAAGGGCTTCATCCCGCTCGGCGGCAACACCGTCTTCGTACGGACCACGGTGCTGCGCGAGGCCGACGGCTGGGACCCGAACTGCCTCGCCGAGGACTGCGACCTCGGCGTGCGGCTGTCGTCCGCGGGCAAGAAGGTCGTCGTCGCGTACGACAGCGACATGGTCACCCGGGAGGAGACCCCCGGCACCCTGATGAGCCTGCTCAAACAGCGCACCCGCTGGAACCAGGGCTTCCTCCAGGTCTACCGCAAGAAGGACTGGAAGCAGCTGCCGGGACGGGGGCAGCGGATGCTGGCCCGCTACACCCTGATGACGCCTTTCCTGCAGGCCTACTCCGGCGTGATCATCCCACTGAACGTCGCGATCGCGCTCTTCCTCGACGTACCCGTCGGAATCGCCATCGTGACCTTCCTGCCGCTGATCACGGCCATGGTCACCTTCGTCTTCGAGATCGTCGGATTGCACGACTTCGGCAAGCAGTACGGCATGCGGGTCCGGGCCGTCCACTACCTCAAGCTCATCCTCGGCGGGCCCTTCTACCAGGTACTGCTGGCCGGCGCCGCCGTGCGCGCGGTCTGGCGGGAGCAGCGCGGCCGTAACGAGTGGGAGCTGACGAGCCATGTCGGCGCGCACCTCACCAATGCGAGCGAGACGAGAGAGGACGCCCGACGGTGACGACGACCCTGCCTCCGGCCCCCGAAGCCACCGAGCCGGCCCCGGCCGCCCGGACGTCGGCGACTGCCGCCGACATCACGCCCGTATACATACGCAGGGTCGTACGGTTCCGCGGCTCGCGGCCCGACCTGCTGCTGTGCGGCGTACTGCTCTGCGTGATCCTGCTCGTCCAGGGCTGGAACATCACCCACTTCCCGACGCTCAGCGACGACGAGGGCACGTATCTCGCCCAGGCGTGGGCAGTGCAGCAGGGCGAGGGCCTCGCCCACTACACGTACTGGTACGACCATCCGCCCCTCGGCTGGATCCAGATCGCGTTCCTGACCTGGATACCGTCGCTGATCGCGCCCGAGACGATGAGCGTCGCCTCGATGCGCTTCGCCATGCTCGCCGTCAGCGCGGCGTGCGCGGTGCTGCTGTACGTCCTGGCGCGCCGGCTGTTCCTGCCGCGGTGGGCGGCAGGGCTGGCGATGGCCCTGTTCGGCCTCTCGCCGCTCTCCGTGGTCCTGCAGCGCGAGATCTTCCTCGACAACATCGCCGTGATGTGGATGCTGCTGGCCTTCTGCCTGGCGGCGTCGCCCAAACGGCATCTGTGGCACCACTTCGCCGCCGGGCTCACCGCCGCCGTCTCCGTGCTCACCAAGGAGACGATGCTGGTGGTGCTGCCGGCGCTGCTGGTGACCATGTGGCGGCACAGTCACCGGGACACCCGCAAGTTCGCGGTGACGGGCGCGATCACGGCCTGCGCGCTGATCGGTCTGTCGTACCCGCTCTTCGCCCTGCTGAACAACGAGCTGTTCCCGGGCGAGGGCCATGTGTCGCTGATCGACGGCATCACCTACCAGATGAGCCGCGTGGGATCCGGCTCCATCTTCGACACCGGCTCCGGCTCGCACGGAGTGTTCCGGTCGTGGCTCTACTACGACCATGTCCTGCCGCTCGGCGGCCTCGCGGGGGCGGCCCTGCTGCTGCTCACCCTGCGCTGGTCGGTCACGGCACGGGCGCTCGCGGGCCCCGCGCTCGTCGTGGCGATCCTCGCGGTCGTCGCGATGCGCCCGTCGGGCTACCTGCCCGCGATGTACGTCATCCAGGCCCTGCCCTTCCTGGCGCTGGTCCTGGCGGCGGCCGCGGCGAGCGTGGCCCACGCGGTACTGAGGCGGCTGCCTGGCCGCGCCTTGCCGACCGGGTCACGCAGGCCCGACCGTGCGGACGGGCCACCTCAGCCCCGCCGGCGCTTGAGGCGCGGGAGTTCGGGGGCGGAGCCCCCGACGGGAGACGTTCACGTGCCGGACCCGCCCGCCCGGGGGCGCAACCGCCTGGCGGGCAGGGCCCGCATGGGCCTCGCCGCCCTCCTCGCCCTCGCGGCCACCGCCTACATCGCGCCCCGCTGGTACGACGGCAACCGCGCCGCCCTCACGGTCGACGCCAACGCCCCCTACCGCGCCGCCGCGGCCTGGATGCAGAACGAGGTCGACGACCCCGCCCGCACCCGCGTCCTCGTCGACGACGCCCTCTGGCTGGATCTCGTGCACGACGGTTTCGAACCCGGCACCGGGGCGATCTGGTTCTACAAGGCGGATCTCGACCCCGCAGTGACGAAGACGATGCCCCGCGGCTGGCGCGACATCGACTACGTCGTCTCCTCCCCGACCGTACGGCGCGACGCCGTGGACCTGCCCAACGTCAAGTCCGCTCTGGAGCATTCGACGCCGGTCGCCGTGTTCGGCGAGGGCGAGGACCGCATCGAGATCCGTAGGATCGCTGGAGGCGAGCTGTGACCACCCCCCGTACGGGCGCCGAGGAACTCGGCGATCCGGAGCTGAGTGCTACCCAGGTGCCCGAGCCCGGCGCCGTCACCATCGTCGTCCCGACCTTCAACGAGTCCGGAAACATCCGCGAACTGCTGCGCCGGCTCACCGAGTCCGTGCCGTCCCGGCTGCCCTGCGAGGTCCTGTTCGTCGACGACTCCACCGACGACACGCCGGAGGTGATCCGCAGCGCCGCCCAGGACTGCCCCTTTCCGGTCGACGTGCTGCACCGGGACACCCCGACCGGAGGACTGGGCGGCGCGGTCGTCGAAGGCATGCGGAAGGCGGGCTCCGACTGGATCGTCGTCATGGACGCCGATCTGCAGCACCCCCCTTCTCTCGTACCGGAGTTGGTCGCGGCGGGGGAGCAGGCGGGCGCGGACCTCGTCGTCGCCAGCCGCTACATCCGCGGCGGCAGCCGGGAAGGGCTCGCGGGCGGCTACCGCATTGCCGTGTCGCGCGGCGCGACCTGGCTGACCAAGGGCCTGTTCCCCCGACGGCTGCGGGGGATCAGCGACCCGATGAGCGGCTTCTTCGCGATCCGGCGCAGCGTGGTGACCGCGGACGTGCTCAAGCCCCTCGGCTACAAGATCCTGCTGGAGCTGGCGGTGCGCTGCCGGCCGGAGACCGTCGCGGAGGTGCCGTTCGTCTTCCAGGACCGTTTCGCGGGGGAGTCGAAGTCGACGGCGAAGGAGGGCATGCGCTTCCTCGGGCATCTCACCGGGCTGCGTACCGCGTCGCCGATCGCCCGGATGATCGCCTTCGGGCTGATCGGACTGACGGGCTTCGTACCGAACCTGCTCGGACTGCACCTGCTGACCGGTGCGGGCATGCACTACCTGCCGGCCGAGATCGTGGCCAACCAGTTCGGCGTGGTCTGGAACTTCCTCCTCATCGAGGTGCTGCTGTTCCGCGACCGCCGGCATCACCGGCACTGGGCGGACCGGGTGGGCCGGTTCGCGCTGCTCGCCAACGCCGATCTGCTGCTGCGCATCCCGCTGATCGCACTGTTCGTGTCGTGGCTGGACATGGCGGTGCTGCCGGCGACGGCGCTGGCGCTGCTGACCACGTTCGTCGTGCGGTTCGCCGCCACGGAGGCGCTGGTCTATCTGCCGCGCCGGAAGGAGACCTCCTCCCGGGTGGCGCCGCAGGCCGATGTGCGCGTCAGCCCCTGACCCTCACGACCGCCGGCCCCGCTCGAACGCCACCACCCGCAAGCCCTGGTAGAGAGCCGCACGAAGGGAACCGCCATGTCACCACCGTCCCCGGCCGCCCGCCGCCGCAGACGCAGAACCGCGCTGCTCGCCGTCGGCGCCATGACCACGGCTCTGCTGATGTCCGCGCCCCAGGCGGCCCAGGCGGGGCCGCCGAACCTGATCTCCAACCCCGGCTTCGAGACGGCGGGCAGCGGCGACATGCCGGCCTGCTGGTCGAAGTCCGGCTGGGGCGACAACGACTACACGTTCGAGACCGTCGCCGACGCCCACTCCGGCTCCAAGGCGATGAAGGTCTCGCTGACCCGCCGTGTCGACGGCGACCGCAAGGCACTGATCACCGAAACCATGGCCTGCGCGCCGCAGGTGACGCAGGGCCGGCAGTACGACCTCTCCCTCTGGTACAAGTCCACCACCCCCGACACGTCCGTCACGCTCTTCCGCCACGACAGCACGGCGGGCTGGCAGTACTGGACGGACCTCAAGACCCTCGAGATGAGCGCCGGCTACCAGCGCGCCGAGGTGCGCACCCCCGCGGTGCCGCCCGGCACCGACCGGATCGCGTGGGGCGTGTCCGTGTACGGCACCGGCTCGGTCACCACCGACGACTACGTGATGGAGGAGGTGTCCGTCCCCGCGCCCGAACCGCAGTGCACGGGCACGTCCGAGGAGTGCCTGAAGGGCCGCTGGGACGTCCTGCCGGTGCAGAACCCGGTGCGCTCCATGCACTCGGTCGTGATGCACAACGGCAAGGTGCTGGTCATCGCGGGCTCCGGCAACGACTCGGCGCTGTTCGAGGCGGGCACGTTCACCTCCGCGGTGTACGACCCGGCGAGCGGCACCTTCCGCACGATCCCGACGCCGGTCGACATGTTCTGCGCGGGCCATGTGCAGCTCCAGGACGGCAAGATCCTGATCATGTCCGGCAACAAGGGCTATCCGTCCGCGGACGGCTCGATCGGCTACCAGGGCCTGAAGGACTCGTTCGTCTTCGACCCGGCGACCGAGACCTACACCCGCACGAACGACATGAACGGGGGCCACTGGTACCCGTCGGCGACGATCCTCGGCAACGGTGACGTCATCTCCTTCGGCGGGCTGAAGGAGGACTCGACCGGCAATGTGACCGCCGAGAAGTTCTCCGCCGCGCAGAACAAGTGGCTGCCGATGAACGAGGTCAACCAGACCTGGTCGTACTGGGGCCTGTACCCGTCGATGATCCTGATGCAGGACGGCCGCCTCTTCTACTCCGGCAGCCACACCTTCGGCAACGGCACCCCCGGAACCGGCGCGTCGATCTACGACTACGACGCCAACACCATCACGGACGTCCCCGGCCTCCAGGCCAAGGACGAGCGCGACGAGTCGGCGAGCGTGCTGCTGCCGCCCGCGCAGGACCAGCGGGTGCTGACGATCGGCGGCGGCAACAACGAGACGAATCCCGTCGCCAACCGCTTCACCGACATCATCGACCTCAAGGAGCCCGACCCTGCCTATGTGCACGGCCCGTTGCTCCCCCAGGGCGAGGTCGACCAGGGACAGGGCCGCCGCCCGCAGACGGGCGCGGAGGGCAAGATGTACGTCTCCGCCGTCCTGCTGCCGGACGGCAAGGTCTTCGAGACCGGCGGCGCGCTGCACGACCGTGCCGACCCGGTCTACGAGGCGTCCTTCTTCGACCCGGCGACCGACACCTACGAGCCGGGGCTCGCGACCGACCCGGTCCCGCGCGGCTACCACTCGTCGTCGTTCCTGCTGCCCGACGGCAGGGTGATGTCGGTCGGCGACAACCCGGGCAACGGCACGTACAACCACAACGTGTCGATCTACACGCCGCCTTACCTGCTGAAGGGGGCACGGCCGCAGATCACCTCGGTGATCGACGGCGAGTGGACGTACGGGGACACCCAGCGGATCACGGTCGACCGGCCCGTCGCCAAGGCGGAGCTGATCCGCCCGGCGGCGGTCACGCACTCGTCCGACCCGAACCAGCGCTTCGTGGACCTGCCGATGACGGTCGACGGCAACAACATCGACCTCAACGTCACCAGCAACCCGAACCTGGCGCCGCCCGGCTGGTACATGCTCTTCGCGGTCGACGCGAACGGTGTGCCGTCGGTGGCCGAGTGGGTGCACCTGGGCGGGCCGCAGGCCATGGCCGCCGACGCGCCCTCGGCACATGTCCACGAGTTCGCCGACGCGCCGGCGAAGGCGCCGAAGAACAAGCAGAAGAAGCGGACGTCGGTGCCGGTGGATCCGCAGATCGCGGGCTGTGACCGGCACTACGGCAGTGCGGGTGTGTGCGTGCCCACGGTCTTCCCGAAGAAGGTCAGGCCCACGACGGCGGCCCGCTGCGAATGGCTGGCGTCCCACGACTACGGCCGCCTGAAGGTCAACGGCGGCGACGACCCGCTGCGCCTCGATGCGAACCGCGACGGTGTGGCGTGCGGGAAGGGGGACGTCCGCAGGCGGTGAGCGCCTGACGGGGTCGTGCCGTCGGAGGACACCTCCGGCTGTGCCGCGGCGGGGTCGGGAACGAGGCCGGCCCCACCCCCGAGGGATCGTCGGAGACGATGACACCAGATCACTCACGGCCGAGGCCCTGCGGCGACTCGCTTGCGCTACAGCCGCAGGCCGCCCTTGAGCACGTCCAGCGTGCGGTCCACGAGCGCGACCGGATCGTCCGTCAGGCCGCGCTTCGCCCAGTGGAACAGCGTCTCCCGCAGCGCGCCCATGACCGCGGCGGAGAAGACCCGTACCTCCAGGTCGTCCGGCTCCCGGCCGGCACGGTCGGCGATGGGGCGGGCGAGGAGCTGTGAGGTCTCGGCCATGGTCTCGGTCATGCGGGCGCGCACGGCCGGGACCTCGAGCAGGAGACGGGCCCGCTGCCGCATCTCCTCGGGCTCGTTGTCGAGGGCCGCGGCGACGACGTCGGTCAGGATGAGCCGCAGTGACTCGAGCGGCGGTTCGTCCACGGGCCGCGCCCGCAGCGACGACACCAGGACGGGGCCGTACTCGTCGGTGAGGACGATGTCTTCCTTGGCGGGGAAGTAGCGGAAGACGGTGGAGGGGGAGACCTCGGCCGCCGCCGCGATCTGCTCGACGGTGGTCGCTTCGTACCCCTGCTCGGCGATCAACCGGTACGCGGCCGCGCGGATGGCCATACGGGTCTTGATCTTCTTGCGCTCCCGCAGGCCCGGCGGGGGCTGCTGCTGTTCGAGCGGGAGATGTGCGAAGGCGGCCATGCACGTCATTGTCGGGCATCGGCCGCTGCCCCGATCAGGCCCCGATCAGGCCCGGCCGCCGTCGCCGGGTCGGCGACGGCGGCCGTTCACGCGTGCCGGTACGCCACCAGCGAGATGCCCACGTAGTGGACGATGAACGCCGCCAGCGTCAGCGAGTGGAACACCTCGTGGAAGCCGAACCAGCGCGGTGACGGGTTGGGCCGCTTCAGCCCGTAGATCACCCCGCCCGCGCTGTAGAGCAGGCCGCCGACGATCACCAGGACCAGGACCGCGACGCCGCCCTCGCGCATGAAGTCGGGCAGGAAGAAGACCGCCGCCCAGCCCATCGCTATGTAGCACGGGGTGTACAGCCAGCGCGGCGCGCCGACCCAGAAGACCCGGAACGCGATACCGGCCACCGCGGCCGCCCAGACCGCCCAGAGCAGCACGCGTCCGGTGGAGTCGGGGAGCAGGAGCAGAGTGAGCGGGGTGTAGGTGCCCGCGATGATCAGGAAGATGTTCGCGTGGTCCAGCCGGCGCAGCACGGCCGTGGCCCGCGGCCCCCAGTTGCCACGGTGGTAGAGGGCGCTCACTCCGAAGAGCAGGCATGCGGTCAGTACGTAGATGCCGCAGGCGATCTGGGCGCGTGTCGAGTCCGCCAGGGCCGTGAGGACGATTCCGGCGACCAGGACGGCGGGAAACATGCCTGCGTGCAGCCAGCCGCGCAGCCTCGGCTTCACCGGTGGCGGATCGATCTCGGTCACTTCGGGCACGGCTGAAGTCATGGCCGCATGTTACCTACGCAACCGTAGGTAACAGCCACAGTGGCGATGCTCACGTGAGAGGGCCTCTGGACATATGGGCATTCGGCATCGATGATCAGATGAGTGCGGTCGGCACCGGATGAGCGCCAGCCAAAAGTAGGTACGAAGCATCCGGGTCGCGGCCCCCACGGGGCACAAACCTATAAACCCCTCATTTAGGAGCGATCGTGGCGCGCGACATCGCGGCTCCCAGCGTCCCCACCCATCACCAGGAACTGATCTCCTGGGTCGACGAGATCGCGGCAATCACGCAGCCGGACAGCATCGTCTGGTGCGACGGTTCCGAGGCTGAGTACGAGCGACTGGCTGAGGAACTGGTCGCGAAGGGCACGTTCAAGAAGCTCGACCCGATCAAGCGCCCGAACTCGTACTACGCCGCTTCGGACCCCACCGATGTCGCCCGTGTGGAGGACCGCACCTTCATCTGCTCCGAGAAGGAGGAGGACGCCGGCCCGACGAACCACTGGAAGGCCCCGGCCGAGATGAAGGAGATCTTCGCCGGCGAGAAGGGCATCTTCCGCGGCTCCATGAAGGGCCGGACGATGTACGTCGTCCCGTTCTGCATGGGCCCGCTCGGTTCGGACCTCTCCGCGATCGGCGTCGAGATCACCGACTCCGCCTACGTCGCCGTCTCCATGCGCACCATGACCCGTATGGGGCAGCCCGTCCTCGACGAGCTCGGCACCGACGGCTTCTTCGTCAAGGCCGTCCACACGCTGGGCGCGCCTCTCGCGGAGGGCGAGGCCGACGTCCCGTGGCCGTGCAACTCCACCAAGTACATCTCGCACTTCCCCGAGACCCGTGAGATCTGGTCCTTCGGCTCCGGCTACGGCGGCAACGCCCTGCTCGGCAAGAAGTGCTACGCCCTGCGCATCGCGTCCGTCATGGCCCGCGACGAGGGCTGGCTCGCCGAGCACATGCTGATCCTCAAGCTGACCCCGCCGCAGGGCGAGGCCAAGTACGTCGCCGCCGCCTTCCCGTCCGCCTGCGGCAAGACCAACCTCGCCATGCTGGAGCCCACGATCTCCGGCTGGACAGTCGAGACGATCGGCGACGACATCGCCTGGATGCGCTTCGGTGAGGACGGCCGCCTCTACGCCATCAACCCCGAGGCCGGCTTCTTCGGCGTCGCGCCCGGCACCGGCGAGCACACCAACGCCAACGCCATGAAGACCCTCTGGGGCAACGCGGTCTTCACCAACGTCGCACTCACCGACGACAACGACGTCTGGTGGGAGGGCATGACCGAGGAGGCCCCGGCCCACCTCACGGACTGGAAGGGCAACGACTGGACGCCCGAGTCCGGGACGCCGGCCGCCCACCCCAACGCCCGCTTCACCGTCCCCGCCTCGCAGTGCCCGATCGCGGCCCCCGAGTGGGAGGACCCGAAGGGCGTCCCGATCTCCGCGATCCTCTTCGGCGGCCGCCGTGCTTCCGCGGTCCCGCTCGTGACCGAGTCCTTCGACTGGAACCACGGTGTCTTCCTGGGCGCGAACGTCGCCTCGGAGAAGACCGCCGCCGCCGAGGGCAAGGTCGGCGAGCTGCGCCGCGACCCGTTCGCCATGCTGCCGTTCTGCGGCTACAACATGGGCGACTACATGGCGCACTGGATCAAGGTCGGCGCAGACGCCGACCAGGCCAAGCTGCCGAAGATCTACTACGTGAACTGGTTCCGCAAGAACGGCGCGGGCAAGTTCGTGTGGCCCGGCTTCGGCGAGAACAGCCGAGTCCTGAAGTGGATCGTGGAGCGCCTCGAGGGCAAGGCCGAGGGTGTCGAGACCCCCATCGGCATCCTGCCGACGCGCGACTCGCTCGACACCGAGGGGCTCGACCTGCCGGAGGCGGACCTCGACTTCCTGCTCAAGGTCGACGCCGAGGTCTGGCGCGAGGAGGCCGCCCTGGTCCCCGAGCACCTCAACACCTTCGGCGACCACACGCCCAAGGAGCTGTGGGACGAGTACCGCGCGCTGGTCTCCCGCCTGGGCTGACCTGAGCCCGGCCCCTGAAGCCACGTGGCGGGGCGCCCCGACATCCGCCCTGACCAGTGGGGGTCACGAACGACCCGCCACGTGTGATCGGCCCCCGAAGCCCCCTCAGGCTTCGGGGGCCGAACTCGTTCAGGCTCCCAGTGCGGTCAGGACCTGGACTCCGGCCGGCCGAGCAGAGCCGCCCTCGAGCCGGCCAACAGGTTCAGGAACGCGATGTGGGCCTTGCCTGGGTGGTGATGTCCGCCGCCAATCCGGCTACAGATCCGGGGGCGCAGTACGCGATGGCAAACCCGCCCTCGTTGTCGGTGGAGTACGGGTTGTCCACGGTGACCTGCCAGCTGTCGCCCGGGGCGTTGGTCGACGTCTGCCCGGAGACACCCGGGATCGCCCCGAAGCTCAAAACGTAGCCGCCGGAGACCGCCACCTGGCCCTCCGGGCAGGTGGCGGTGCTGACTGCCGAGGCGCCCGGCCCCGCGGAGACCGTGTCCCCGGTCGCCTGAGTGATGGCGAGCGTGCCGGTCGGTCCGGTGTCGCCGGTCGGGCCCGTGTCACCCGTGGGCCCCGTGTCACCCGTGGCCCCGTCGCACTTGCCCTTGTCCTTGGGGTCGAAGTCGTCACCCACCGGACCCATGGAGCCGGAAAGCTCCATGTCGGGCCCGTTGTCCTTGCACTCGTCACCCTCAGCCGACTCGTACGCCGGGCCCACCTGCTGCTGCGCGCCGATCGCCACCGCCGTGCCGGAGAAGCCCAGTACCACGAGCGCCACCGATGCCGTCGCACCGCCGGCGAGCCACCTGCCCCGCCGGGGGAGAGGGCCGAAAGAGGTCCTGTTCTCAGGACTCATGCGAATTGCTCGTTTCGAACCGCTGATGATCGGGAAGCTCCTCCGCTTCCCCGGGCATCATTCGGTGGTGAGAGCAATTCAGTTCAGAGCCACGCAGACGATCAACACAATGGACCAGCATGCGTGGCCCGAAGCGGGTGAACCGCCAATGTTTCCGGTGGTGAATTAATGGCGCGTTCCGTGTGGCTGACCCCGGGGCGCCCGCGGCGGGGCTATGACTGTGCCGTGAGGACTCCTGTCCGTCCGGTCGAGAACGATTCAGTGGCTCCGGGCAACAGTCCGGATCCCTCTGGGTGCAGCTCCGCAAAACGAAATCCGCGGGCCGAAACGCCTCTGCCGGCAGCGTCATAGCTGCCCGACCATTTACTTCACCACGTTGGATGGGACCTGTGAAATCAACGGTCTGCCTCAACATGATCGTCAAGGACGAGGCCCCGGTGATCCGGCGCTGCCTCGAGTCCGTCCGTCCCCTGATCGACACCTGGGTCATCGTGGACACCGGCTCGACGGACGGTACGCAGGACGTCATTCGCGACGTCTTCGGTGATCTGCCGGGCGCCTTGTACGAACGGCCCTGGAAGGGGTTCGACAAGAGCCGGAGCGAGGCGATCGAACTCGCCCGTGACAAGGCGGACTACTTGCTGTTCATCGACGCCGACGACCTGATGGAGGTGCGGCCCGGCTTTCGTATGCCGAAGCTGACTCATGACGCCTACAGCGTCGCGCTGCACCACGGGTCCATGATCCACTGGCGCCCCGCGCTTGTCTCCACCCGGCTGCCCTGGCGCTATGTCGGCGTGCTGCACGAGTACATCGACTGCGGAAAGCCGTACAAGCGGGGGACGCTCAGGGGGGCCAACATTCTCACCCTGAGTGGCGGCGCACGCCTGAAGGAAGGCCAGCGTGCGAAGTACCTCCGTGACGCCGAGATCCTCACGCAGGGCTTGATCGACGAGCCGGACAACGCCCGCTACGTCTTCTACCTCGGCCAGAGCTGGCGCGACGCCGGAGAGCCGGAGAAGTCGATCGCCGCCTACGACCGGAGGGCGGCCATGGGCGGTTGGGACCAGGAGGTCTTCTGTGCCCACCTGAACGGCGCCCGGATCGCCGCGAGCATCGAGCGGCCGGCCGCCGAGGTGATGGACCGGTACCTCCGGGCGCACGAAAGCAGGCCCTCACGCGCCGAGGCTCTCGGCGGACTCGCGCGTTACTGCCGTGTCAACGGCCAACGCTGGCCGCTGGCCTACATGTTCGCGAAGCAGGCGGCGCGGATCCCGTTCCCGACCGACGTCCTGTTCGTCGAGGCCGACTGGTATCGCTGGCGCGCACTCGACGAACTCGCCATCGCCGCCTACTGGGTGGGGGAGTACGAGGAGTCGCGGATCTGCTGCGAACGCCTCCTCGACAGAGGCCAGTTGCCTGCCGAACAGCGCGAGCGCGTGACCGGCAATCTGGAGTTCGCCCGACGCAAGCTGGCCGTCAAGGAACTGGTGAGCGCCGCCGGCCGCTGAGACACAGGGCGCATCCGAGATGAGCGGATGTCGTCCTGTTTGGTTGGCCCCGGTCCACGCGCCTCCCCGGCCCGTGGACCGGGGCCGTCAGGGGGCGCCGACCAGGTGCTGGTTCTTGAGGGCGGCGGTGTGGGCGTCCATCCGCTCGGCGGAGAGGATCGCGACGGCGGTGTCGGCGCGCGAGGCGGCGACGACGAGGGCCCGGCCCGCGAGGGCGAGGGCCCGCTGGTGCAGATCGGCGGGGTCGGCGCCGCTGAGGCCCGCGTGGCGGGCCGGCGGGGCGCCGCGCAGCCTCGAGATCTGAGCGGCGACGGCTTCCGCGGCCGAGTCGAGACCGAGCTCGTCCGTCACTGCCAGCAGGGCGGAGAGGTGCCCGGCGAGCTGGATGTCCAGCTCCTCCTCGCGGGTGCGGTGGGGGTACTGCGCCTCGTCGGCCATCGAGTGGACCGACTTGGCGCGGATCGGCTCGTACATGGGGATGGCCTCCTGCTCACAGTCAGGAGACCATCCTACATTGGAACGAGTCTAAAGTTGAGTCCGGTCGGAAACCGTTGCTACGGCTGCCCGTACCCGTCCAGGAACGTGCCGATCCGCGTCACGGCATCCGCCAGATCCTGCGCCGCCGGCAGCGTCACGATCCGGAAGTGATCGGGCTCAGGCCAGTTGAACCCCGTGCCGTGCACAACCATGATCTTCTCGGCCCGCAGCAGGTCCAGCACCATCTGCCGGTCGTCCTTGACCTTGTGGACCTTGGGGTCGAGCCGCGGGAACAGATACAGCGCGCCCTTCGGCTTCACGCAGGTCACGCCGGGAATCTGCGTCAGCAGGTCATACGCGACGTCCCGCTGCTCGAGGATCCGCCCGCCGGGCAGCACCAGGTCCTCGATCGACTGCCGGCCGCCCAGCGCCGTGGCGACCGCGTGCTGCGAGGGCATGTTGGCGCACAGCCGCATGTTGGCCAGGATCGTCAGGCCCTCGATGTACGAGGAGGCGTGCGCCTTGGGACCGCAGACCGCCATCCAGCCGGACCGGTAGCCGGCCACCCGGTAGTTCTTGGACAGCCCGTTGAAGGTGAGGACCATCAGGTCCGGGGCGATCGCGGCGGTGGGGGTGTGTGTGGCGCCGTCGTAAAGGATCTTGTCGTAGATCTCGTCCGAGCAGACGACCAGATTGTGGCGCCGGGCGATCTCGGTGAGGCTGCGCAGCATCTCGTCGTCGTAGACGGCACCGGTCGGGTTGTTCGGGTTGATGATCACGATCGCCTTGGTGCGGTCGGTGATCTTGCGCTCGATGTCCGCCAGGTCCGGCATCCAGTCGGACTGCTCGTCGCACCGGTAGTGCACGGCGGTCCCGCCGGACAGCGACACGGACGCCGTCCACAGCGGATAGTCCGGAGCCGGCACCAGCACCTCGTCGCCGTCGTCGAGCAACGCCTGCATCGACATCTGGATCAGCTCGGAGACGCCGTTGCCCAGGTAGATGTCCTCGACGTCGAGGTCGACCCCCTTCGTCTGGTAGTGCTGCATCACCGCCCGCCGGGCGGACAGCAGCCCCTTCGCGTCGCCGTAGCCGTGGGCGCCGCTGAGGTTGCGGAGGATGTCCTCGAGGATCTCGGGCGGGCACTCGAACCCGAAGGCGGCCGGGTTGCCGGTGTTGAGCTTGAGGATGCGATGACCTGCTGCCTCGAGCCGCATCGCCTCCTCGAGGACCGGGCCCCGGATTTCGTAACAGACGTTTGCGAGCTTCGTGGACTGGATCACCTGCATGCCCGTGAGCTTACGGGCGTCCAACGGAGATCGCTTCGCGTTTTGAGCCACGAGGGGCACGGGGCGAATGTCCGGTTTGTTGCTTTCCGGGGCGAGGGGACTTCCCTTCCTTCGAAACCGTCGCGATCAACGCCACCAACCTGCGAATCCGCGCGCCTGCGAAACGTGTGTTGCTCTCGTCACCTTCGGGTAGTGTTGCCCGCCCGAGCAGCGCTCCGCCCCTGCCCCGTGCAGTGCCGGCGGCGCCGTGGCAACCGAGGAGGTGAGACCCATTCCCGCAGTAGCAGGCTGGGTGCCCTCATCTCGCAGCCGTGCGGCCGACCGGGCCTAGGTGACCGCGAGGGTGCCCTTCGTCGGTCGCCCCGAAAGGCTTTCATGTCGGTCTCCGAGCTGTATCCGTCCCATGCCTCCGTCATCTCCGTCCTGCGTTCCGCCGGTTGTGTCTTCGCGGAGGACGAGGCGGATCTGCTGATTTCCACCGCCCGCGATCGCGACGAACTCGCCGCCATGGTCGAACGCCGCGTCATGGGCCTGCCCCTGGAACACGTTCTCGGCTGGGCCGATTTCCGCGGAAGGCGCGTGGCGGTCGACCCCGGGGTGTTCGTGCCCCGCCGCCGCAGCGAGTTCCTCGTCGCCCAGGCCCTCGAGCTCGCCCCGCCGAGCCCCGTCGTCGTGGACCTGTGCTGCGGCTCGGGCGCCCTCGGGGCTGCGGTGCTTCACGCGCTCGGGGCCGGTGAGCTGCACGCCGCCGACATCGAGCCCGCCGCGGTCCGGTGCGCCCGGCGCAACGTCGCACCGGTCGGCGGCCGGGTGTACGAGGGGGATCTCTACGACCCGCTCCCGGCCGGTCTTGCGGGCCGTGTCGATGTACTCATCGCCAACGCCCCGTACGTGCCCACGGCCGAGATCGGCCTGCTGCCCCCGGAGGCTCGCGAGCACGAACCACTGGTGGCCCTCGACGGCGGGGCCGATGGGGTCGACATCCAGCTGCGGGTGAGCGCCGGTGCGGCGCTGTGGCTGGTTCCCGGCGGGGCGCTGCTTGTCGAAACGAGCGAGCGGCAGGCCCCGCGAACCGTTGCCGCGTTCGCCGATCACGGTCTCTGCCCACGTGTCGCCGTTCACGAGGAGTTGGACGCCACCGTAGTGATCGGGACCAGGCCCGAATAGACGAGAAGTCGAACAGCGGAACGGCCCCGAGGAGCGCCATCGGCGCCTCGGGGCCGTTCCGCCACCGCGCCCAAGGGGGCGCCGCGTGGACTGTCAGCCGATGATGGAAGTGTTGGCGCTCACCGGATTCAGCAGGCCGAGCACGTTCACCGAGTTGCCGGTGAGGTTCAGCGGAACGCTGACCGGAAGCTGGATGACGTTGCCGGACAGGACACCCGCGGAACCGGTAGCAGTGCCCTGGGCACCCGCGTCGGCCATGGCGGGCGCTGCGCTGCCCAGAGCCACGAGGATCCCCGCGACAACGGCTGCAGCCTTTGTGTACTTCATTTCGATCCTTTCAGCAGGGACGCTGTACGCGGTACGGCCTTCGTCCCGCGCAGCTGCATTTCAACCATGCAGACATGCGCCTCCGCGGAACTAGTAAACGAATCGGTTCCCGCTGGGAAGTCGCCGCGCGCCCACGGGGTCGAAAAGTCACTCGTATGCCTCGAAGATAATTGTCGAGCCGATGCACGGAATCCGCGGAGAAAGCCCACGATTCTGTGGGAGTTCAATTGTGGCACGGAACTGCCCCCGTGCGTCACGCACGGGGGCAGTTCATCCGCCTGCGGTGATCAGCGGGTGGAATCGCCGTTCTCCGACAGGACCGGGATGTCGCTGAGGATGTGCGACAGGGGCTCGTCGCCCTTGGCCTGGGTGGAGTTCTCGACGCACTGCTGGTTCTGCGGGGCCGACAGGATCGGCACGTCCTGGGCGGCGACCGGGACGAGGCCGACGAGGGAGCCGACGTTGGCCTTGGCGGGCAGGCCGACGCAGGGCTTGTTGAGCGAGCCCTGAATCAGGCCCATCTGCGGGCTCATGGTGCCGTAGGTGGCGGAGTTGCCGTAATGCTGCGTGGCGCCGATTTCGCTCGTGGAGAAGGTGCCCTGCTCGTCTCCGACGGCCAGAGCCTGCGGGGCCATCGCCGCGCCGGCGCCCACCATCGAAGCGGTGACCATGGTCGTCGTCAGAATGTTCTTGATCACTTACTTGTCCTTTTTCGTTTGAACAGGCGAACGCGGTGCAGCCTGATCAACTGAACCCGCGAAGTTTGGTTTCGGGTGTTCACCCGAATGCCGCACACGGCCCTGTGTGGGCCGTTGGAGGTATCGCGTTCACCCGTTTCGCCGAATGGATTTTCCACCCTGAGTGCGCTTCTGCTTGCGGCACAATAGGCGAATCCACAGAGGTGAAAGAGCGGTGAATTCAATATGACAATTACATCTACCAGGTATCTGTCCGTAGGACAGGGGGGAAGGCGGCGGGCCGTCAAGGGGCCCGGCCGGAGCACTGTCGGCGCGAGCCGGGCCTTCTCCTGGATGCTGGTGGCCACCGGTGCGGCCGGGCTGCTGGCGTCGTGGGTCATCACGATCGACAAGTTCAAGCTGCTGGAGGACTCGGGCTTCAGGCCGGGCTGCAGCCTGAACCCGGTGGTGTCGTGCGGCGACATCATGAAGAGCGAACAGGCGGCCGCCTTCGGCTTCCCCAACCCGATGCTGGGGCTCGTCGCCTACGGCGTCGTGCTCGCGATCGGTATGGCGCTGCTCGCGGGAGCGAGGTACCGGAGGTGGTACTGGCTGGGCCTGAACGCCGGCACGCTGTGCGGTGTCGGATTCTCTACATGGCTGCAGCACCAGTCGCTGTACGAGATCAACGCCCTGTGCCTGTGGTGCTCACTGGCGTGGTTGGCCACGATCGTCATGTTCTGGTATGTGACATCGCACAACGTCCGCAACGGCATCCTGTCCGCCCCGGCCCCGCTGCGCGGCTTTCTCGACGAGTTCACCTGGGTGCTCCCCGTGTTGCACATCGGGATCATCGGGGTGCTGATCCTGACTCGCTGGTGGGACTTCTGGACCAGCTGATCCTCGCGTACCTGAGCACGAACGTACACGTACAGGAGCGGCAACCGGGGCCCCGGCAGCCTCACGGCGCCGGGGCTCCCGCGATGATCAGCGAGTGGACTCGTCGTTCCCCGGCAGGACCGGGATGTCGTGTGACAGGAGGGCGTCGCCCTTGGCCTGGGTGGAGTTCTCGACGCACAGCCGGTTCCACGGAGCCGACAGGACAGGGATGTCCTGAAGGGTGACCGGCACCAGGAGGTCCAAGAGAGGGCCAACGTTGGTGAGCTGCGGGCTCATGGTGCCGTGAGTCTCGGCGTTGCCGTACTCCTGGGCGGAGTTGCTGCCGCTCGAGAACCACGTGCTCTGGTCGTCGCCGAGGGAGTGGGTTGACCTATTCCGGAGTCGACCGGATCGGGGTTGTCTCGGCCGATTCCAACGGCCCTGTGTCGTAAGGTCCGTACCGGTCGGCTGATTGCGATGCTGCGGGCAGCGGCGGATCAGCCGCCGAGCGAGACACCGCCCAGCATGGGGGTGGTCGCGGCGGCAGCCTTCAGCACCTCCTCGGGTGCGTTGCCCTTGATGTTGTTCAGGTCGGTGGCCGTGTCGCCCACCTGGCTCAGGGCGGCCCCGGGCTGGGTTGCGTCTTCCAACTGCGGAACGGAGGAGGCCACCTCGCCGAGACCGCCGTTCAGGCTCATGGGGGGCATGCCCGCCGAGTCCGCGGCGAACACGGGAGTGGCCGCACCCAGCGCTGTCACGGAACCGACAAGGATGGCAGCAGCCGTCGAGTATTTCATGTTTCGCATCCCTTTCCCGGCGGTGCTCACCGCCGTTACAGGCGTAACGAGCCTTGCTTGTATGGGAAACCCTGTCGCTCCCGTGTTTCTGTCACGCACATGCGAATGAGCGCAGGGTTCTGCACCCTCAGGGAGGGTCCCCGGACAGGGCGCACGATGCGGGGCCCGCCCCCGGGCGTGACGCCACCCGCCCTTGATCGTGGAAGGGCGGCCATCAGGCCTTTCCCGGGTTCGGACCACCAGGCATGGGACCATTGGCGGTTACTGCCGGCGGGCGTCCCCTGGAGCCGGGCGGGGGCCACGTGGTGTGCCAATCGTGGAGCCAGCCCCGTCGCGGCGACGGGGGAGCGGGACGGACCTGCGATGGCTCCGCCGATGGGGTCGGGAACAGGGTGAGCCGTGTCCACTCGCCGTCCGGCCGACCCGGCATGGTCCGGCCCGCGGCCGCCCACTCGCGCGCGAGCTGTTCGTAGATCGGGCTGCTGCCGGGCGGCGGTGCCGCCGGTGCGGGATCCGTTCTCGTCTGTACGCGCTGCCAACGACCCGGAGCGGTAGTCCTTGCCATACCGCGGCCAACGCGCACAGGGCACCGGAGGTCACTGCCACGCCGGGATGCTGGGGTACGGAAGGAACGGCCTTTCGAGCCCGCACTTGTACTGAGCCTGACCGCCCGCCACGGCGGCGCCCCCCTCGATCGGCACAAGGCAGGTCCGGCAGGTCCGTACGGCGGACCACCGAGCCCGCCGCATGAGTCGGCGCCAGGCGGAACTCGTCGGCACCCGATTCGGCAAATATGCGGATGTCGCTGCGCGGGTACGTCGTCGCTCCGGCCGTCACCGTCCGCGCCACTCGGCGCTCTCCCCGCGAGTCCGGTCCCGTAAGGGCCGCATTCCACCGTCGGAACCGTCGAACGTCGCTGGGTCGCTGTGAGGTCCGGCCCGGAGTCTGTTCACCCGGGCAGGTGAACGGGGCAGCTGCCAGGGGTCGTCAGGGCACTAGGGTGCCGAGCCATGACCACTGCCAACGTACCCAAAGTGACCGTGGGCCGAGCCGAGTTGGGCACCCTCGCGCTGCTCGCCTGGACCGGTGACCCGGCTCAGGGCCACGACACGCCCTATCTGATCGCGTACTCCCTCGGCGACGGCCCCGGGGGCGCGGCGGCGGGTACCGCCGCATCCCTGGCGATGATCGCGGACCTCGGCCTCACCACGGGCGACGTGATGCACGACCACACCGACGCAGGCGTCTCCCCGATCCAGCTGCTCGTGCAGGGGGGCCAGGCCGTCGTCAACATGCCGTACTTGAAAGCACAGTGCCCCGCCCCCGCCGAATGGCTGGCAGCCGCCGAACGGCGCGGCCATGTGCACTTCATGATCTCCGGACAGGCCTGGCCCGAGGCGAAGCCCGGCGTGCCCGTCACCGAGGAGACCCTGCAGGCCCACCTCGGTGACGAGGACGCGCTCAACGACACGGCCCACGTGCTGCTGCCGGTGTCCCAGCTGCGCCGCTGACAGCCCGAGGTTCCCGTAGGCAGCCGCTCACCGTACCCCCGAACGCGAACGGGAGGACGGACACTGTTGGCGAAGCCGGAGACCGCCAGGCTCGGACGGCCGGCCGGCCGAAGTGCACTGGACCGGCTGCCGGTTCCTGGAACTGTTCCTGCGCCACCTGCCGCGCGACACGCGCGCCGAACAGTAGTGAGGGCCACCTCGTCGTGGCCCAGGTGCGGAGGGTGACGGCGCGTGACGTTGAACGGCAGCACCGTCTCGCCGGCTCGGGACGTCAGCCCGCCCGGCTCGCAGTCGTTCCCGACAGTGCGCCGGAACGGTGATCGGCTTCCTGCGCCGTGGCGAGTCCGTCCGACTGTCCCGGTGTCTCCCACTCCCACAGCAACCCCCTGATTCTCAAGGCGCCATGCTGGACCAAGCCGCGTCACCTTCCATCCTGACATTGCTGCGGACAGGGGATGTATGCACGCTTCGGCGCCTTCTGCTCGTTGTGGCAGAGCACCGAGAGAAGTACATCCCGTAGTGCTTTCGGGTAGGTGTCCGGAAGCGAGCTCATGAGGAGACGAAGACAGCGATGAAGTTGACAACCGGCAGTAGCTTGGCGGTAGTCGTGGCGTGCATGGCGTCGGCCGTGGGCTCCGCGCCCGCCGTCGCCGCACCCTCGGTTCCGGTCACCCTGCCGCTCGAGAGCCTCGAGACGGCCCTGCCGATCGAGGCGCCGGAACTGAGCACCGGAGTTCCGGTTCTCGTGCCCGGAGCTCCCGAGGCCCCGCGGCACGTAACCGGAAACCTCGTGCCGCAGGGCACGCTGCCAGCGGTGCCGTTCAGCAGTGAACTGCCCGCCACGCTGCTGGAGCTCCCCGTGGAGAATGCTCTCGGAGAGGGCAACCTCGCCGTCGCACAGGCCTCTTCCGAGGCCTCCGACATGGAGCTGGCCGGCCCCGGCGCCTCACTCGGAGCGCCGCTCACCCAGCCGCGTGAAGACCTGTACGGTCTGTCCGCGGTCACACTGCCGCAGGCCGCGTTGATGGCTCCGGTGGTGCAGGGAACGCCGTCGGCAGGTCTGCTGCTGAGCTGAGTCGGCAGCGAACTCGCTCTTCCAGGCGCGGGAGCGGTAGCCGGGGGAGCCGCCCGCGGCTGCGGCGATCAACAGCCTGCCGCGTAGTCGTGCCGGGCGTGCGAGCGCCGCCAGCGGCGGATCATTCTCGTACTGGGCGTACTTGGATGACTCCGACAACGCAGCGTGGGGGTACCTCCGCCGAAGGCTGCGGGGGAGTGCGTGCCAGGCGTCGTCGGCCAGGCGGGACTTTCGCAACACGCTTCAGCCGGGACCCTGCCGGTCAAGGAGGTCGCGCGTCTTGACGCGCACCGCCCGAACGCCGGCATGTCGCAGCAGCAGAACGAAGTGCGAGTCGTCGCGGCTTTGGAGCCCCTGCACCGGGTCACCGTCCCTGGTGTCGTCAGGTCGCACGAGGGCCGACCGGGAATCACCGGTCGGCCCTTTCCTGTGCGGCTCCGGACCGGCACAGGACTGCGGCCTCCCCCACGTGGTGCAGGGAAGGCCGCAGCGTTCATCGGCGGTGCGGGGCTCAGGCGCCGTCGGCGTTCGCGCACGTGTTGCCGAAGGCCGGGTTGAGCAGCGCGATGGCGTCTACCGTGTTGCCGCAGAGATTGACCGGCACCTGGACGGGAACCTGGACGAGGTTGCCCGAGAGGACACCCGGGGAACCGGTGGCCGTACCGAGCGCTCCGGCGTCGGCGGCAGCCATGCCGGCACCGCCGACGAGGATGGCACCCGTGCCGGCGACAACGGCGGCGGCCTTCGCGATACGCGACATCAACTTCTCCTTGCGAGACGAGGGGCGGCCGCAGGGGTTGCGGCCTTCAACACCCGGTTCAACGCAGAAAACGGGCACCGGTAACGGATCACCGCAAAGACAGACCCCAACGGTTCCGTCTACGCCCTCGCGCAGGAAGTCGGCATGTCCGTCGCGCCGGGTGTACCCGTGGATCAGGGGCAGCATCAGCATCCGGTTGCCCTGCCGCCGTTCCCGTATACGGGCCGGTCGAGCGACTGAGGCGCGCCATGTCTGTCGTCCATGCTCGTCTCGGCTGATGCAGCCGATAGCGAGGGCCGCCGCGAAATGAAGCCTGTCTCACCGATCTTGAGCGGAGAGACAGGTGAGGCTGCCCGGGGTCGCCATTCGCCCCGGAATCCGCCGTGGGCTGCTGCCCGCCTGAGGTAGTCGATCCACTCGTCCCAGCGCGGCTGCTCCGCGAAGGTGCCGGCTTTGGCCGACTCGGGTTGCGCCTCGAGGGCAGCCAACGCGGCACGGATCTCGGTGGGCGTCACCAGCCAACCGCCATTGCTTCCCCGGTTCTTGAAATCGGGAAGGCCGAATGGCCGCTCGGCCTGGCAGGTGGTGGGGCCATCGGGAGGTGATCAAGGGAGTCCTGCACCGGGTGCGGACCGGGGTGCAGTGACGCGACCTGCCCGAGCGGTTCGGCCCGTCGAAGACCGTTCACAAGAGACTCGTGCAGTCGCCGGCCGACGGAAGGTGGGAGCGGCTTCTGCGACAGGTCCAGGGCCGCCGCGAACGCAGAAAGCGCGATCGACTGGGACGTCTCGGTCGACTCCAACGGTGATGCGCGATCGCCGGCACGCGAGCCGGCCCGCGCAAAGGCCCCGTCACCCGCGTCCTCGGAAGGCGCAGGGGTGATGGGGCGTCAGGTCACGTCGGTGTGGTGGCCGGAACTGGCCGTCTACCTGGCGGAGGTGGTGCTGCAGGTGAGGGCCTGAGCCGCTCGCGCGGCCGTTCACCACCAAGGTCCATTTGAGCGTCGACGACGAGTGCCGCCCGCTGTCCTTGGCGATGACACCTGGGCAGCGGGCGGACTGCACCCGGTTCGAGCACGTCATGGAGAAGATCCGCGGCCGCATGACCGGCGCCGGGCGGCCTCGTGCAAGGCCCGACATCGTGAGCGCCGATAAGGGCTACAGCAGCCGGCGAACCCATGCCTGCGTGCGCAAACGACGTATCCGGCACGTGATTTCGAAAGAAGGCTCACGTCGTGAGCAGTGGCGCAGATTGCTCAGCAGACTCGTGATTCTGGGGTCGGGGGCACGAATGGTCTGGATGGAACGCGGAGACGATGACGCGCGGAGGCGCGGCGCGGTGGCCGGGCCTGTGAGACGAGCCGGACGAGTTGCTGAAAGCAGGCAAGAGCTGCAAGGGAAGGTAGCGCGGCAGCAGCAACGTCAGTGAGCGACCCGGCTGCTTCAGTCACGCACAACCAGGTCGCGAGGGCGGAGAAGAAGAGTACGACGATCCAGGATTGCACCGCCCGGCGACGATGGAGCGATGCGCGCAGGATGGTGAGAGAGGCGACCATCCAGGGCCCATAGACCAGGACTGGCCACCAGCTCATCAGGCCTTGGGACGTTCGTGACGCGGCAACCTGCCGTAGCGGGTCCAGGGCGACCATGCCCCCGAAAATGCTCACTCCGGAGACGATGACGGCGGCCAGCACCGCAATGGAGAAGCTGATTGTCTGCAGCAGAATGAACCTGGGTTTGGGCGACGATGCCCTTCGTCGATGCCCAGGCGTGGGGCGGACATGAGGAAGTTCGGCGGTGACCCCGCTCAGGTCCGTGAGTGTGCTGCGGTCACCAGGCCCAGGGGCGCTGCCGTAGCCGGAGAAAGCCGTGGGAAACTCCTGCCCGACAGGGGGCTGCAGCAGTTGCTGCAGTTCCGCTGTCGGGTCCCACGGCGCGTCGAGGATCTCCAGGCCGAGAGGAGCCATCGGCTCATGGGTACTCAGCATGTTCGCCGGGGAGAGGCCATATGGGTCCTCCCACCCGCGATAGCCGCCCATATCCGGATGGGAAACCGCTGAACCGAACGAGCTGTACTCGTCATGCATGAAGGTTTCGCCCCGTCCATTCGTCGCCACGTACAGTCGGTGACACGTGCATTTTGTTCGACAGCAGGTGGTATTCAGCCTGGATCCGGCCGATCACCGCCAGAAAGTCGTTCAGCACCGAGGATGCGTGCGTCAGGCCGTTTCGATCCTCTTCATGGTGGAGTGTCGCCTTGTCCTCCGCCAGGGCCTCCGCAAAGCGGGGATCCATGGTCCCCGCGTTCTTTGGGGCCACATCCGTGCCCGGTGCGCGTCGGGCCGCGGCGTCGGGAGGAAGCTGTGCTCTCGTCATATTCCTTACAACGAGCGTTCCAATAGCCCTGATGCGTGACATTCGGGTGAAATAATTGAACTGTCCGAGTGAGAGTGGTCACCCTATCGCCTCTTATGAAGAGATGCGGAGGGTTCGGCGTGCGGCCGGGCAGCGGGCACCGCGTACTCGTCGACGGGCAGGGCTTCCCGCTTGCGGTGTCGCTGACCGGCGGCAACCCCAACGGTGTCACCCAGCTGCTGCGATTGCTCGCGCCATCCCTCCGTCCCGGGCAGATGGGGCGACCACGGCGGCGTCCCGACACCCTGCTCGGCGACAGTGGACCTGCACGCCGCCCTCACGACGGCCGGCATCGTGCCGCTGCCGGGCAACCTCGCCGCTGGAGGCACTGTCCAGGTTGCAGAACGCCACCCACACCTGGCTCCAGCGGTGAATCAACCGCACCTCGTGATCCGCTCCCGAACACCGCGGCCGAGAACCTCGTCGTGACCGTGCAGGAGCGGCCCTTCTGCACGCCCGCTACCCGGTCACGGCAATTCATGTTGCCTCGACCTTCTTTGGGGAAGGCGAAGCAACCCTTGACGCTCATCTCGGAAACACTGCATGCAGCGGCGAGCCCGGACGCTACGGTCGGCGAACTGGCCATGGTGCCAACCGCTTTCGCAGTGAGCTCATCGGATTGGCATTCGACCACGACTTCATCGACGAGCGGCCACGGTAGTGGCACATCGTCGGACGAATGAGAGAGCTGACCGTTCAACGTCAGTGTGATGCGCCGGGATTCACGACGCCGGCTGCTGGTGAACTGTTCGTCCGATGCGTACGTTCGGGTGGTATCTGCCCCGTCAGTGCCTGGCAACGGGTGACGTCATAACGGTCACCTCGTAACTTTGCTGCCAGTCAAGCGGGTTCGGACTCCGAGCTCGTCGGCACGGATCACGACGGACCATGTCAGCCAGTGGACATCAGCCGGATCCATCCCCTCCCGCACCAACTCCATGAGATGTGACCAGTGAAACGTAGGCGATTGTGGACAGGATTCGCCGCAATGGCGATGGTCGCCGTAGGGGTAGCCGCCTGGGCGACTCTTTCCCAGCCGGCCACGACCCCGGATTCCGACGCCAAGTCGGCGATCGAGACCGTCTCGGAGGCGCAGTCACTTGTGCAGGCCGGTCTTATGCAGTCGCAGTACCGGGACTTCTCCGGAGCGGCCCGCAGCTTCAGGCGTGCTCTGGAGCTGGATCCGGAGAACAAGGTCGCCTGGTACAACCTGGGTGTCATCGCGCAGCGTGACGGCAGGACGGCTGATGCCCGTGCGGCCTATGACAAGGCCTTGAAGATCGATCCGACGTTCGCGTCCGCCCTCTTCAACGAGGCGGTGCTGCTCGAGTCGAGCGATCCAGACCGTGCTGTCACGCTCCTGAAGCGTGCTGTTGCCGCCAACCCGAAGGCCTCGACGGCCTACCTTCGCCTCGGGCGGGCCCTGGCGAAGAAGGGTCAGGACGACGATGCGCAGGACGCATTCCGTCGTGCCGTTGCGATCGATCCCAAGCTGCACGCTGATGTCCCGGACGAGTTCCAGGATTCGGTAAGCCCATCACCGTCAACCAGTCAAGCGGGGACTACCAGATGACATCGACTGCGACACCGAAGTTCTCCGTCTTCACCCCCAGCCACAGGCCGCGTTTCCTTGATGAGTGCCTTGCCTCGCTGCAGGCACAGTCATGCGCGGACTGGGAGTGGGTCGTTCTGCTCAACAACGGCGCCAGGTGGCGGCCTGAGCACCCCGATGAGCGTGTCCGCGTGAAGATCGCGGACGACATCCACGGCGTCGGGGCGGCCAAGCGCAGGGCTTGTGAACTGGCTCGAGGCGAGTTCCTCGTGGAACTCGACCACGACGATCTGCTGGCGAAGGCGTGTCTGGCGGAGCTCGCAGAGGCGTTCGACACTCATCCCGACGTCGTCCTCGTCTACAGCAACACCGCGCAGATCACCGAGGACGGGAAGCGCGACGAGACCCGCTTCAACGAGGCGCACGGCTGGCATTACGAAGATGTGGACGTCGACGGCCGCCGGCTGATGCAGGCCATGTCCATGGCCCCTACGCCACACAACGTCTCGTACATCTGGTACGCGCCCAACCACGTACGGGCGTTCCGCAAGGACGTCTACGAAAAGGTCGGCGGATACGACGCCACCCGAACGGTCCTGGACGACCAGGACCTGATGTGCCGCCTCTTCCAGGCCGGCGACTTCCACCACATCCCTCGCTGCCTGTACCTCCAGCGGATCCATCGCGCGAACACGCAGCGTGACCCGAAGATCAACGCACACATCCAGCGTGAAACGGTGGCCCTGTACGACAAGTACATCGAGGCCAACGCCCTGGCGTGGACCCAGCGCCGTGGCCTGTACGCGCTGGACCTCGGCGCGGCTCACCGGAAGCCGCCGGGATACCTGGGCGTGGACCAGTACCCCGGGGAGGGCGTCGACATCGTCGCGAAGCTGCCCGACCGGCTGGACCTGCCCGACAACTCCGTCGGTCTGATGCGGGCGGTGGACTTCCTGGAGCACGTACCCGCGAAGGTGCCGCTGATCAACGAGTTGTACCGGCTGCTGGCGCCGGGGGGCATGCTCCTCACCATGACCCCCAGCGCCGACGGCCGCGGCGCATACCAGGACCCGACGCACGTTGCGTTCTACAACGAGAACTCCTTCTGGTACTACACCGACAACCAGTACCGCACCTTCGTCCCCGAGATCGAGGCCAGGTTCCAGAAGTCGCGGCTGGTCACCTACTACCCGACCGACTGGCATTCCAAGAACAACATCTCCTACGTGGTGGCGAACCTCATCGCGATGAAGGAGGGCGCCGCGCGCTGCGGCGGACCGCTGCGGGTCTGACCGTGAAGGATGTACTCGGCATCCCCTGGAGGCCCTGATTCGGGTCCGACTGGCGCTTCGGCTGTCTGTGCGTCGAATCGCCGGCCTTCGGGGGATGCCGCCGCGTGTTCTCGCGGCTGTCCCTGACCTCGACGGAGCTGGGCCACCATCCTCACCGGAGCCTTGTTCGTCTTTCCGGGCAGCACGCGCTGTTTCCACGCCTGGGACGGCAAGGACGGCGGAACCGTCGTCCTCATGTGCATGCAGTACGACCGAGGGGCGGCCGACGCCGTGCCGACGGGCCGTGTCCAGCAGGGCTTTTCCTGAGTGGTGCACTCCGGCGTTGCGCCGGGGAACAACATGGGCGGTGCCCCGGAGCCTGCGCCCCGGGGCACCGCCAGTCGTTCCTGAGGCCGACGGTCGTACCGCACCGCCGGTCAGACGGGATTCGTCACGTGTCCTGGCAGATCGCGTAGACGGTGAACGTGCCCTGGACACCGGCCACGCCGGTGACCGAGGACTGCCAGCCCGTGGCGGGCCCGTCACCGACGAACACCGGAGCGGACTCGTCGGGGATGATGCCGGCGCCGAGCGTGTAGTCGATGCTGAACCCACCGCCGACAGCGACGTCGGCGCCCGTGCAGTCAACGTCTGCCGATTCCGAGACGCCCACAAGGGGGAGGTCCTCCGTGGCGGTCACCACGTAGGTGTCGAGCTCGGTCGACCCCTGGAAGCCCTGCGGGCCCTGCACGCCGTCGGCTCCGTCATCGCCCTGGAAGCCCTGCGGGCCCTGCACGCCGTCGTCGCCTTGGAAGCCCTGCGGGCCCTGCGCGCCGTCGTCGCCTTGGAAGCCCTGTGGGCCCTGCGCGCCGTCGTCGCCTTGGAAGCCCTGTGGGCCCTGCGCGCCGTCGTCGCCTTGGAAGCCCTGCGGGCCCTGCGCGCCGTCGTCGCCGTCGTCGCCGTCGTCGCCGTCGTCGCCGTCGTCGCCGGGCTCTCCCTGCGGGCCCTGGGGGCCACCGGGGTCGCCGTCAGCGCCCTGGGGACCCTGCGGGCCAGGAGCGCCGTCGTCGCCGTCCTCGCCGTCCACGCCGGGCACGCCCTGCGGACCCTCTTCACCCGGCACACCGGGCACACCCTGCGGGCCCTGCGGGCCCACCTGACCCCGGGGGCCCCGCGGGCCCCGGTCGCCGTCACGGCCGTCACGGCCGTCACGGTCGGCACTGGTGGCGCCGTTAGGGCCCGGGAGCCCCATGCTGTGCTCGGTGCCGGACCGCTGGATCGCGTCGGCGACGGCCGCTGTGCTCGGGAGAACATTGAGCGCAACGGCAAGGGTTCCCGCCGAAACCAGCGTTGCGGTTTTCATGCGGGAACTACGGATCGTTTTACGGCTCACAAGAGAACCTTCCTCACGGAACTGGAGTGACCACACCGCAAGCGCGCGCACTTCTTGAAGCGCGCCTATTCGCCTACGCGTCACGTAGCCCACGGCCACGGACGACACCATCATTCACCGTCGGTCACTGCATGATCACAAGCCGGTCCGTGTTGCAGATGAGGATCACCCGAGTGGACGCGAAACCGCGCCGACGGGATTGTCAAGGCACTTTCACGTCCGCGGGAGTGGTGTATCGAAAGCCACTCGGTGATCCGTTGTCCGGCTGGGCGGGCGAGCTCGGTCGGCCGGACGGGATCGTCGGTTTCTCCGTTGTCCGATTCTCGTTCTGCCGGCCAGGCCGCTCCGGCCATGCCGGATGAGGCAGTGCGGCCGGGGGAAAGCGGACGGCGCTGGTGCGGTGTTGACCGCCTTGTCCAGCGGCTTGCCGGGCGACGTCCAATTGTCCGCAAGATTGGGTGACTTGGCCTTGAATGCGGCCAGGGTGTGTCACCTCAGGGGCACCTGTGCGCTCCCCGAACATGTTCGGGGTTACGCGGGAGCGGCCGGTCCCGCGCGTAGCAGTTCGCCTGGAAGCGTTTCGTTTCGCCTTTGGCGCATGACGGCATGTGTGGAGTCTTCCAGGAGTCCCAGGAGGTAATGGCCGTACCCGCTCTTGAGCAGCGGCTGGGCCAGTGTCCGGAGCTGGTTGTCGTCGATCAGGCCGGCCCGCCAGACCGCCTCCTCGATGCAGCCGATCTTGAAGCCCTGGCGCTCTTCGATCACCCGGACGAACTCTGAGGCCTGAACCATGGAGGTGAACGTTCCGGTGTCCAGCCAGGCGGTGCCTCGGTCGAGCCGGGTGACGTGCAGCGCACCGGATTCAAGGTAGACGCGGTTGACGTCCGTGATCTCCAACTCGCCACGTGCGCTGGGCCGTAGGCTTCGGGCGATGTCCACGACGTGGTTGTCATAGAAGTACAGTCCGGGCACGGCGTACCGGGACCTGGGCCGGGCGGGCTTCTCCTCGATGGACAGTGCTCGGCCCAGCTCGTCGAAATCCACCACGCCGTAGGCCGCGGGGTTGGCAACCTGATAGGCGAATACCCTGCCGCCCTTCATGCCGTCATGGTTGTCCAGCTGTGTGCCGAGGCCGCTGCCGTGGAAGATGTTGTCGCCCAGGATCAGAGCGACCGACTCGCCTTCGATGAAGTCGGCGCCCAGTACGAAGGCTTGAGCGATGCCCGAGGGGCGCTCTTGCCTGGCGTATTCCAGCCGCAACCCCAGTTGATTGCCGTTTCCGAGCAACTGGCGGAACTGGTACTGGTCATCGGGGGTGGTGATGATCAGAATTTCCCTGATCCCCGCCATCACCAACGTGGAAAGCGGGTAGTAAACCATGGGCTTGTCGAAGACTGGCAGCAATTGTTTGGACACGGCCCGCGTCAATGGCCACAGTCGCGAGCCGGTGCCGCCGGCCAGCAGAATTCCTCGCATGGCATCACCATAGATGAAGTGCCTGTGAATAGCGTGCCTTTGGTGTGGAGAGCAGCGGCGTGTGCAGGCGTGAGCCCCGCGAGAGAGTATTTCTTACAGTCGCGATGTCGTACGTCTTGCCTTCGAGCTGGTTTCGCCGTCGCCGCCTCACCGACTTCCATCCCCAGGTGCGATTCCGTCAGCCCACGGAATCGTTTTCGTCCTTCCAGCTCCTCCGACCTCTTTACGAACTCACCTGCTTCGGGTAGGCACCGTGCGGCGTACCGCCCGGCCGGCGAGCATGTCCGTACGACTCCCGTCCTCGATGACGAACCTGCCGTCGATCAGCACGTGCGGGATGCCCACCGGCAGCGTGCGCGGCGTCTCGAACGTCGATCCCGCCGCCACCGTCTGCGGGTCGAACAGCACCAGGTCGGCGCGGTAGCCCTCGCGGACCAGGCCCCGGTCGGGCAGCCGCAGGCGGGCGGCGGGCCTCGACGTGAGGTGCGCGACGGTCTCCTCCAGCGACAGGATGCCCAACTCGCGTGCGTAGCGGCCGAGGTACTGGGGGAACGTTCCGTACGCCCGCGGGTGCGGCTTGTCGCCCTGGAGGATGCCGTCACTGCCGCCCGTGTGGACGCGGTGGCGCATGATCTGCCGCACGTTCTCCTCGTGGCCCACGTGCTGCAGGATCGTCGAGCCGAGCCGGTCCTCGATCAGCAGCCGCCGGGCGGTCACCCACGGGGCCTCGCCGCGCTCGTCGGCCGACTGCCGGATCGTCCGCCCGACGTGGCGCGCGACGGCGGGGTTGCTCACACCGGAGATCTCGATGGTGTCCCACTCGATCGGCACGCCGTGGCAGCCGTCGGAGCCGAGCTCCTCCAGATGGTGCCGGATCTTCTCCGCGGTGGCCTCGTCCCGCAGCCGCGCCAGCACGGCGTCGGGCCCGCCCTCGCCCGCCCAGCTCGGCAGCATCGCGACGAGCGTGGTGCAGCCGGGCGTGTACGGATAGGTGTCGAGGGAGAGGTCCGCGCCCGCGTCCAGGGCGGAGTCGAGCAGCGCGAGCAGATCGGGCGCCTTGCCCTTGTTCACGCCGAAGTTCATGGTGGCGTGCGCCAGATGGAGGGCGCAGCCGGCCTCGCGGGTGAGGTTCACCATCTCCTCGTACGCCTGGAGCGCGCCGGCGCCGTAAGAACGGTGGTGGGGGCAGTAGTAGCCGTCGTAGGCAGCCACCACGCGGCACAGCTCGGCCAGTTCGGAGTCGTTCGCGTACATGCCGGGGGTGTACGTCAGGCCCGACGACATGCCGACCGCGCCCTGCTCGAGCCCTTCCGCCACGAGCTGCTTCATGCGCGTGAGCTCGGCATCCGTGGGGGGCCGGTCCTCCCAGCCCATCGCGTGCATGCGGACGGTGCCCTGCGGGATCAGGTACGCGGCATTGACCGCGATGCCGCGGCCACCGAAGTTGCGGTCGAGCCGGTCCAAGTACTCGCCGACCGTGCGCCAGTCGAAGTCGATGTCGGCCCCGTCGCCGTTCCACCCGGTGATGGCCTTGCGCACGGCGCCGAGGGTGGCGTCATCGACCGGCGCGTACGACAGGCCGTCCTGACCGAGCACCTCCAGGGTCACGCCCTGGGCGGCCTTCGCGGAGTGGTCCGGGTCGCGGAGGAGCGCGAGGTCGGAGTGGGCGTGCATGTCGATGAAGCCGGGGGAGAGGACGAGGCCGTCGGCGTCGAGCACGCGGGGGGCGGTGGGGCGGGGGCCGGTGTGTTCTTGGCGTATCTCGGTGATGCGTCCGTCCTCGACGGCGACGTCGGCGCGGTAGGAGGCGGCGCCGGTGCCGTCGATGACGCGGGCGTCGCGGATGACGAGGTCCATGGGGTCGCCTTTCGGGGGGGTGGGCGGGGGCGGGCGGGGCCGCTGCGCGGGGCCGTTCCCCAATCCCCCCTACGGCCTGGCGGCCGTGGGAGGTGCCCCAGACGGGCTGAAGTTGCCCGGCAACTTCAGCCTCGCCGGCGACCCCGGCGCGGGGGTCCGGGGGCGGAGCCCCCGGTTACGGGAGGGGGCGGGGTGGGGGAAACGCCCCTCAGGGTCAGAAGAACGTGCGGATGAAGTCCGTCACCGTCCCGTCCCGTTCCACCACCGGGATCAGCTGCCACTTGTCGAACGACGTGCACGGATGCGACAGCCCCATCCCCACCCAGTCGCCGACCTCCACGTCGGCCTCCGGGGTCGTTCGGAGCCAGCCGTGCTGGTCGGAGAGGCCGGAGACGGTGATGCCGTCGGCCGGGCGGATCTCGCCGGTGCGGGCGTCGCGCACGGCCTGTGCCACCGGGAGGTCGAGGTCGTACGCCGCGTCCCGCTTGCCCGCGTTGACGAAGGCCTGCTCGGGGGTGGGCCGTGAGACGACCTGGGCCCACAGACGGAACGCGGGCTGGAGCGCGCCTTCCTGCGGGACCCGGTTGAAGGGGGTGAGATGCCGGTAGTGGCCGTCGTCGTGCGACACGTACGCGCCTGAGCGCAGCAACTTCAGTACGGGCAGCGACAGCTCGGGGATGTCCGCGAGGACGTCGGCGACCGCGTCGAACCACGCGCTGCCGCCGGCGCTGATCACGATCTCCTCCGTGCCGTCGAACCGGCCCGCCTTGTCGAACTCCGCGGCGAGCGCGACGAGTCGGCGCAGCCAGTCCCGTACGCTCTCGCCGTCGGCCTGCGGGACCTCGCCCTCGTAACCGGCGACACCGACCAGCCGCAGTGTTTCGGTGGCGGCGACCGCGTCGGCGACGGCCGCGCAGTCGGCCTCCGTGCGGGCCCCGGTGCGGGCGCCCTCGCCGGCGCCGAGCTCGATCACGACCTCCAGGGGGCGCGAGACGCCGCGCAGTGCCTCGTCCATCAGCTCGACGCCACGGACGGAGTCCACGTAGGTGATGAAGCGGCACTCGGGGTCGGTGTCGAGCTCGCCCGCGATCCAGCGCAGGGCCGCGGCGTCGACGACCTCGTTGGCCAGGAAGATCCGCCGGATCCCGTACGCGCGGTAGACGCGGGCCTGGTGCGGTACGGCGGCGGTGATGCCCCAGGCGCCGTGCTCCAGCTGGCGCTCGAAGAGCTGCGGCGACATGGACGTCTTGCCGTGCGGCGCGAAGGCGAGCCGGTGGCGCCGCGAGTAGGTCTCGAGCAGGGCCAGGTTGTGCTCGACGGACTCGGCGGACAGGGCGAGGACGGGGGTGGTGAAGCCGCCGGTGAACAGGTTGCGGCGAGAGGCTGCCAGTTCCCCGACGGTGAGGCCCTCGGCATCGGGCGGGAGCGCCTTGTAGCGGTGGTCGACCGGTTCACCGGCGAGCCGTGCGACGGCGTTGTCGGCAGCCATGGGAGCCCTCCTCCATGACGTTGCAACATATGCAACGCCCATTGCGTATTTCGCTTACCGCTGTCTAACATCCGAGCCGACACCGGGTCAATGGGCCCGGCGACCGACCAGCGAGGAGCCCCCGCGATCATGACCGCGAGCGTGCACGGGCCCGTGGACGTCGTCTGCCTCGGCGAGTCCATGGTCACGTTCCTGCCCACACAGGGAGGGCGCCTCGCCGACGTGCCGTCGTTCGTACGCGGCATCGGCGGCGCCGAGTCGAATGTGGCCTGTGCGCTCGCCGCGGCCGGACACCGCACGCGCTGGGTGGGCCGGGTCGGCGCGGACGGCTTCGGCGACCACCTCACCGAGGCCATCGCGGCCTACGGGGTGGACACCTCGGCGGTGACCCACGATCCCGAGCGGCCCACGGGCATCTACTTCCGCACCGCGACCGACCGGGCGACGGACGCGCACGAGGTCCTCTACTACCGCGCCGGGTCGGCCGCGTCCACGATGTCGTCGCGGACCGTGTCGTACGACGCCCTGTGGTCCGGCCGGATGCTGCACCTCTCCGGCATCACCGCTGCCCTGTCGTCCGACTGCCTCGCCCTGATGCGCGACCTCACCGCAGGACGGGACGAGCGCCCTCTCGTCTCGTTCGACGTCAATCACCGCCCCGGCCTGTGGCGCGACCCGTCCGACGCGAAGGTCCTGCTGGAGCTGGCGCGCGGGGCGGACATCGTGTTCGTGGGGGAGGACGAGGCACAGGAGGCGTGGGGAGTACGGGGCGCGGACGCGCTCCGCGACGCCCTGCCGGAACCGGCCGTGCTCGTGGTGAAGCGGGGTGCGGCGGGAGCCGTGGTGTACGACCGCTGCGCGGAGGGCCTTCCCGGCACCGTCACCCACGCCCACCGCTGCGCGGAGGGCCTCCCCGACACCGTCACCCACGCCCGCGCCCCCCGCGTCACCGTCACCGCACCCGTCGGGGCCGGCGACGCCTTCGCCGCCGGATTCCTGTCCGCGACCCTGCGCGGACTGAGCAGTCGGGACCGGCTGAGACACGGGCACCTGTGGGCCGCCGCCGCACTCACCGTCGCCGCCGACCTGGCGGTCCCGCCGTCCGCCGTCCACGCCGACCGGCTCGTCGCCCTGGACGACGACGCCTGGGGGAGACTGCACCTCGGCCCCGGGTGGACGGGCCAGGACCAGGAGGTACGTACGCCATGAGTCAGACCGTCGACCGCGCGCTGAGCATCCTTCCGCTGCTCGCGGAGGGGCCGGCCGACCTCGGACAGGTCGCCGAACGCCTCGGCGTGCACAAGTCGACCGCCCTGCGGCTGCTGCGCACACTCCACGAGCACGGTCTCGTCTACCGGCAGCAGGACCAGCGGTACCGCCTCGGCGCCCGGCTGTTCGCCCTCGCCCAGGAGGCCGTCGAGAACCTCGACGTACGCGAGATCGCCCACCCCCACCTCGTCTCCCTGAACGAGCAGATCGGGCACACCGTCCATCTCGCCGTGTACGAGGAGAGCGAGGTTCTCTACATCGACAAGGTCGAGAGCCGCTATCCGGTCCGGATGTACTCCCGTATCGGCAAGCCCGTCGCGATCACCGTCGCGGCAGTGGCCAAGCTGCTCCTGGCCGACCTGCCGGAGGCCGAGCGGCGCGCCGTCGCCGAGAAGCTCGACTTCCCCATGTACACGTCCCGTTCGATCCCGAACGCCCCCGCCTTCCTCAAGGAGCTGGCGAGCGTGGCCGAACAGGGCTGGGCCACCGACCTCGGCGGCCACGAGGAGTCCATCAACTGCATCGCCGCCCCCATCCGCGGTGCGGAGGGCCGTGTCGTCGCCGCGATGTCGGTCTCCGCACCGAACGTCGTCGTCACGGCGGACGAACTCCTCACCCTGCTCCCGCTCGTGCGCCGCACCGCCGACGCCATCACCCGGGAGTACTCAGGACAGACCCCCCAACAGGAAGCACGCGCATGACCGAGAAGACCGCCCTCACCCCGAGCACCCACACCGCGCCGCCCGCCAAGTTCTCCCACGGAGTCCGCAAGGGCAACATCCTCCAGGTCGCAGGACAGGTCGGCTTCCTCCCGGCCGTCGAGGGCCAGGCGCCCACCACGGCCGGCCCGACCCTGCGCGAGCAGACCCTCCAGACCCTCGACAACGTCAAGGCGATCCTCGAGGAGGGCGGCGCGAGCTGGGACGACGTGATGATGATCCGCGTCTACCTCACGGACGTGGACCACTTCGCCGAGATGAACGAGATCTACAACGAGTACTTCAAGGACCTGACGGTCGCCCCCGCCGCCCGTACGACGGTCTATGTCGGCCTCCCCGCCGGCCTGCTCATCGAGATCGACGCCCTGGCAGTCCTGGACTGATCTTCCTGAATCCCCCGCTGTACGGCACGGCGCTCCTCCCCGAAGCGCCGTGCCGCGCCCCTCCCTTGCCAAAAACCGAAATGAGCCGCCATGTTCCTCGCCGCTGACGCGCCACCACCACCCACTCCCCACACCGGCGGACTGCTCACGATCATCGACGGCACCGCGGGTCTGCTGACCGTCGCGGCTCTCGGTATCGCCCTGCTCCTGCTGCTGATCATCAAGGTCCGGCTGCAGCCGTTCGTCGCCCTGCTCGCCGTCTCCATAGCCGTCGGCCTCGCGGCGGGCCTGTCCGTCACCGAACTCTTCGGGACCGTCCAGAAGTCCGCGGCCGTCTCCGTCATCGAGACCGGCATGGGCGGCATCCTCGGCCATGTCGCCATCATCATCGGCCTGGGCACCATGCTCGGCGCGATCCTCGAGGTCAGCGGCGGAGCGGAGGTGCTGAGCTCCCGGCTGCTGGGCCTGTTCGGCGAGAAGCGCGCCCCGCTCGCCATGGGACTCACCGGTCTGATCTTCGGTGTCCCGGTTTTCTTCGACGTCGGCATCTTCGTCCTCGCGCCCATCGTCTACGCCGCCGCCAAGCGCTCAGGCAAATCGATCGTCCTCTACGCGATGCCGCTGCTCGCCGGCCTGTCCATGACCCACGCGTTCCTGCCGCCGCACCCCGGTCCCGTCGCCGCCGCCGGGCTGTTCGACGTCTCCCTCGGCTGGGTCATCCTGATGGGCCTGGTCGTCGGCATCCCGGCGGTCATCGCCGCGTGGGGGTACGCCGCCTGGATCGGCAAGCGCCTGTTCGTCGAGGTGCCCCAGGACATGCTGGAGGCCGCGGAGGACGCCAAGGCCGCCGTCGCCGCCGAGCAGGCCGCCGCGGGCCGCGCCCCGCAGGAGCGCCCGGTCTCCCTGTCCACGGTCCTCACCATCATCGGAACGCCGCTGGTGCTCATCCTCGCCGCGACGTTCTCCTCCATCGCCCTCGACCCGTCCACGCTGCGTTCGGTCATCGAGTTCTTCGGCAACCCGTTCGTCGCGCTGACCATCGCCCTGTTCCTGGCGTACTGGCTGCTGGGCATCCGGCGCGGCTGGTCGCGCAAGTCGCTCGAGTCGGTGTCGACACAGTCCCTGAAGCCGGTCGGCAACATCCTGCTCGTCGTCGGCGCCGGCGGTGTCTTCGGCGCGATCCTCAAGGCGAGCGGCGTCGCTCAGGCGCTGTCCGACACTTTCAACGACGTCGGACTGCCCGTCATCGGCCTCGCGTACCTGATCTCGCTCGTGCTGCGGGTGGCGCAGGGCTCGGCGACGGTCGCCATCGTCACGACAGCAGGCATCGTGCTGCCGCTCGTCGAGAACGGCGGCCACTCGCAGGCCTTCCTGGCGCTGGTCATCATGGCGATCTCGGCCGGTTCGATCTTCGCCTCGCACGTCAACGACGGCGGATTCTGGATCGTTTCCAAGTACTTCGGCATCTCCGAGCGGGACACCCTGAAGTCGTGGACCGTCCTGGAGTCGGTCCTGTCGGTGGCCGGATTCGTGGTCGCGGCGGGGCTCAGCCTGGTCGTCTGACCGTCGGCAGGGCCTGCGGCGGAGCGGCCCGCCAGGTGCCTGACAAGAGCAGTCACCTTTCGGGCTAGGCTCGGTGCGTGCTGACATTCGAACAGGTCCGTGACTGGGTGCGCGGCAAGTACGGCCCCCGGTACGCCGAACGGCGGATCTCGGACAGCGGTTTCGCCTATCTGGTCGACACCCAGCCCGACGCGTACTTCGACGACGGGGACATGCTGTACGGCAACGGGCCCGATCTTGTCGTCAAACGCACGGGCGCCGTCTGGCAGTTCGGCTCCCACCCGATGTTCCTGCCGCTGTACGAGGCCGGTACCGAGGACGACTTCCGGCGGCGCATGGCCACGGTTCTGCCGGGCTGGGACCCGGACCGGCCGCAGGAGACGATCCCGCTGCCCGCGTCGCCGCCCGCGTCGGCGCCCCAGGCCTCGGCACCGCCCGCGTCGGCGCCCCAGGCCTCGGCGCCGCCCGGATTCGGTCCGCCGTTGCCGGTGCATCCCCCGGCGCCCCCGGTGTACGCGCCCCCTCTGTACGCGCCCGCTCCGCCCGTCCTTCCCGAGGGCCCGGAGTTCCTCGCCGCCGACGCGCGCAACGCGGTCCTCGTCGATGCGGCCGGTGTCGCCTTCGACCAGGAGGGGAGGCGGGCCGACTTCGCCTGGTCCGAGATCCAGACGGTCCACCACACCTCCCGCGGCTCCTGCCTCCTGGTCGGTGTCGTCCATGCGAACGGCATGTTCTACGAGTGCCGCGTCGGCGCACGGCGACAGGCGCGGCTGCGCGAGTGGTGCGCGCAGATCGCGCCTGTGCTCGGCTTCTATCTCGGGGGCCGCACGGTCTGACGGCCTGGACGGGTCAGGAGCAGTACTGCTGCTCCTTCCCGATGGAGCGGTACATGCAGTCCGAGTTCTCCAGCAGTTGGAGCACCGCGTCGCGGTTGCGGCTGGTCTCCCGCTCGATCACCTCGTCGGGCGGGTAGAAGCCGCCGCCGCCGAAGCTCGACGGGTACATCTCGAAGGTGTAGCCGAAGATCCTCTGGTTGCCCCACAGCCAGTCGTCGATCGACCCGTCCGTGACGTAGAGGTCGCTGGACTGCTCAGGGGTGTAGCCGTTGCTCGCGGCCATCTTCCGTCCGACCGTGGCGAAGGCGTCCCGGTCGTCCTGCGTCAGCCCCGGGGCGGTGTCGGCCGTGGTGTAGCCGTACGGCCACAGGACCAGCTCGCTGTAGGTGTGGAAGTCGATGGCGGCCTTGATCTGCTGCTTCCCGCCGACGACCCGCGAGCGGACGAAGTCGGCGACGAGCTTCACCTCGGGAGCGGACTCGGCTGCCCGGCCCCGGTAGGTCTCGGAGCCGGTGGAACCGGAGGAGCCGCCGCAGCAGCCCCACTTGAAGTTCCAGTTGCGGTTGAGGTCGGTGCCGACGTTCGACGATCCGGAGTTGGGCTGCCGGTTCTTGCGCCAGCTGCGGTAGGAGCCGGTGGCGATGTCGTACTCGCCGCCGTCCGGATTGAGGTCCGGGACGATCCAGATCTCACGGCCGTTCACCGCGCTGGTCACCCGGGAGTCGCTGCCGTAGTCCTCGCCGAACTCGCGGAGCAGGTACAGCGCCATCTCGACGGTGAGGTGCTCGCGCGCGTGCTGGTGGTGCGTGAAGAGCACCTCGGGTTCGTTCTCGTCGGTCGCCACGTTGTCGCTGATCTTGATGGCGACGATGTCACGGCCCTGGTGGCTCTTGCCGATGACCCGCTTGCTCATGATGTCCGGGTGGGCGGCGATCCGCTGGTCGATCTCCGCGTTCATCTCGGCGTAGTTGTGGTACCGCGAGTCGCCGGACGGGAAGTCGAACGGCTCGACGGCGGCCGTGGTCCTGCGATCGGGCGGCGCCGGCAGCGCCTTGAGGATGTGGCCCATGCTCCGCAGCCGCTTGGCCTGCGCGGCGTCGGCGCTGACGACGACGGTGTGGTCGTGCACCTCGTCGATCGACACCCCGGTGCGGGCGATGGCGGTCCGGGCGGCGACGGTGTCGGGCCCGTGGATCTCGTACTGCCTGGTCTGCTCTTCCTCGGCGGTGGCGGCGGGAGCGGGCCGGTCCGCGGAGGGTGAGGCGCCGGCGCTGATGGGCGCGGCGACGGCGAGCGCGAGGGCGGCCGCGAGAGTGGCGGCCTTCCTGCGGTTCGCCCGGATGCGAAGTCGCATGCTGTCTCCTGGGTGGGGAGTTGTGGGGGGTTGTGCGACGTGCGGGTGGTCCGGGTGACCGCGCTTCGTGTGTTCGCGCGGTCGTGCACATCGTTTCGGTATGGCATGAACGGGTCAAGGAGATGTTTGGTCATTCGTTCGGGTGCCGATGAAGTGGGGCACACCCCTTGCGCGATCACTTGCGCACCGTTTTGGGTGACCCGAGTTACCCCTGGGACGAGTGGGAAGGCGGAAGCGCCATGGCAGGCACCACCGAACACAGCGCGGACGGGGCGCGCTTCGAGCCGCGCACATCGAGTTGGAAGTACATCGGGCCCGGAATCGTGGTCGCGGCGACCGGAGTCGGGGCCGGCGACCTGGTCGCGACGCTCATCGCGGGCAGCAAGTTCGGATACACCCTGATGTGGGCGGCCGTCATCGGCTGCGTCGTCAAGATCTCGCTCGCGGAGGCGTGCGGGCGCTGGCACCTGGCGACCGGGCGCACCCTGTTCGAGGGCTGGCGCTCCCTCGGGAAGTGGACCACGGTCTACTTCGCCATCTACGTGGTCGTCTGGGGATTCGTCTACGGCGCGACCGCCATGTCCTCCAGCGCCCTGCCGATCGTGGCGCTCTGGCCGGACGGCCCCGGCCTGAAGACGTGGGCGGTCATCACCGGTCTGATCGGCCTGGTCTTCGTCTGGTTCAACCGGTACGCCGTCTTCGAGAAGGTCATGACGGTGCTCGTCGGCATCATGTTCATGGTCGTCGTGTACGTCGCGATCCGCGTCACGCCCGACATCGGCGCCACCTTCGCCGGCCTGGTGCCCGTGCTGCCGGACGGGTCGCTGCTCTACACCCTCGGTCTGATCGGCGGCGTCGGCGGCACGATCACGATGGCGGCCTACGGATACTGGGTCAACGCCAAGGGCTGGACCAACACCGGCTGGATGAAGGTCATGCGCCTCGACAACCGCGTCGCCTACATCACCACGGGCATCTTCGTCGTCGCGATGCTGATCGTCGGCGCCGAGTTGCTGCACGCCTCGGACATCGCGCTCACCAAGGGCGACAGGGGGCTGATCGACCTCGGGGTGATCCTGGAGGACAAGTACGGCGTGGTGACCGCGAAGCTGTTCCTCGTCGGGTTCTTCGCGACCTCGTTCTCGTCCTTGATCGGCGTGTGGCACGGCGTGAGCCTAATGTTCGCCGACTTCGTCGAGCGGCTTCGACGCGACCGCAAGGGCGTGCCGACCGACGCGGGCACGGCCTGGGAGGTCGCCGCCGGAGAGAAGGAGCGCTCGCCCGCCTTCCGCGCCTATCTGCTGTGGCTGACGTTCCCGCCGATCGCGCTGCTCTTCCTGGACCAGCCGTTCGGACTCGTCGTCGCCTACGGCGTGCTCGGCGCGTTCTTCATGCCGTTCCTGGCCCTCACGCTCATCTGGCTGCTCAATTCGTCCCGGACACCCGCCGAGTGGCGCAACGGCGTCCTGAGCAATGTGATGCTGGCCTCCGCCGGGCTGCTGTTCATCGTGCTGTGCGTGCAGCAGGTGCGGGAACTGCTCTGGTGAGAGTGCGTGCGCCGAGGGCCCGTACCACCGGGGGAGCGGTGGTACGGGCCCTCGGCGTCCAGGGGGTGCTACGGCAGGTTGTGGACGTGGGGTCCGACCGCGTTGGACCAGGCGTTGCCGGCCGTCGCGTCCCAGTTGGTGGACCAGGTCATCGCGCCGCGCAGTGCCGGGTAGGTCTTCGACGGCTTGAAGGAGCCGCAGTTCGTGCCGCGGGTCAGGCAGTCGAGGGCGTTCTTCACGACGGACGGGTCGACATAGCCGCTGCCCGCGCCCCGCGTGGAGGCGGGAACGCCGAGGCCGACCTGGGAGGCGTCGAGTCCGCCTTCGAGCTGGATGCAGGCGAGCGCCGTCAGGAAGTCGACCGAGCCCTGCGAGTAGACCTTGCCGTCGCAGCCGAGCATCGAGCCGCTGTTGTAGTACTGCATGTTGACGACGGTGAGGATGTCCTTCACCGCGAGTGCCGTCTTGAAGTACTCGGTGCCGGTGTTCTGCATGTCGATGGTCTGCGGCGCCATCGTCAGCACCAGCGACGAACCCGCCTTCTGCGACAGCTGGCGCAGCGCCTTCGTCAGATACGTGGAGTTGATGCCGTGCTCGAGGTCGATGTCGACCCCGCTGAAGCCGTACTCCTGCATCAGGGCGTAGGCACTGTTCGCGAAGGCGGTGGCGGACGCGTCACTGTTGATGGTGACGTTGCCCTTCTCGCCGCCGACCGAGATGATCACGGACTTGCCCGCGGCCTTCTTGGCGGCGATGTCGGCCTTGAAGTCGGCGACGGACGCGTAGCCGACGGCCGGGTCGAGGTTGAAGACGATCTGGCCGGGCGTCGCCGTCGAGTCGGCGAACGACACCGCGATGATGTCGTACTGCGACTGCACGTCCCGCAGCTTCTGCACGGCGGCGCCGTTGTTGAAGTTCTGCCAGTAACCGGTCAGCGCGTGCCTGGGAACCGCCGGGTTGCCCGGGTTGCCGCCCTCGCTGGTACGGCCGGCGACCGCGGCCGACCTGGCCGACTCGCCCGCCGCGTTCGTGGCGGTGACCTGGAACTGGTACGAGGTGTTCGCTGCCAGACCCGTCACCGTGGCCGAGGTGCCGGACACCGACTGGACCTTGGCACCGTCGCGGTAGACGTTGTAGCCGGTCGCCCCCGAGACGGCGCCCCAGCTCAGGGCGACGGACGACGAGGTGACCGCGCCGACGGTGGGCGCGCCCGGAGCTGAGGGAACCACCGGGTCGGGGTCGCCGCCGCCCCCGCCGTCGGGGCCGAAGACGCTCACGTCGTCGGCGTGGTAGGCGGCCTGTCCGTACCAGCCGTGCGTGTAGACGGTCACCGAGGTGGTGTTCGCGCCGGTGGTGAAGGACGTGCTCAGCTTGGTCCAGCTGCTGGTGGCCGGTGTCCAGGTCGACACGTCGGTGGTCCCGGTCCCGCTCGCCCCCAGGTACGTGTAGCCGCCCTGCACCCATGCGCTCAGCGCGTACGTGGAGTTCGGCTTCACCGACATGGTCTGGGAGCACTTGGCGTTGTCCTGGCCGGCGGGCGTGGCCTTCAGGGCGCCGGTGCCGCTGCGCACCGGTGAGGAGGCGGCGGTGCCGCTGCCGCCCGAGCAGGTCCAGTTGGCGAGCCCCGACTCGAAACCGGCGTTCTTGGCGACGTTGACGTCGGCGGCCTGCGCGGTCCCTGCGGTACCCATGAGCGTGAGCCCGGTGCCGACGGCGAGCGCCAGTCCGGCGCCGAGCCATCTCCGTGAGCGTGTCGTGCGGTCCACTTGCGGCCTCCGGTGGGGGAGTTGGGGGGTGGGGACGAGATCGGGCGGGGGTGTCGCGGACGGTGGCCACCGTTGGGCGTAAAGCTGGTCCAGACCAATCTGGTTGTCAAGACCTCTGGCGGTGATTGGTCCTCGGCACGGTGTTCTCTGCCTGGGCTGTCGTGGTTAGAGTGCTCATGCAGAAACACGGAGTAGCGAGCACGGAACTGTACGAGCACGGAGCAGTAGGGATCTGCGGCCGCCGGACGCCCCGGTGTCCGGAGCTGAACGGGGAACGAGCGTGCCGACCGCAATAGCAGTCACCAGCGCCGACCTGGTGCTACCGCCGACGGATCACCAGACACCCACTGCCGCCCTGATCCACTCCCCGGACGCCCAGCCCCTCGACGCGGCGCTCGACGAGATGACCATGCTGCTCGACCACCACGGCTACGTCGTCGTGCTCTACCCGGCCTGCCTCCCCGCCGCCCACGAGCAGCGGCTGTACGCGATCCGCGCCATGCTGGAGAGCGACCGGATAGCCCTCCTCGAACTCGACCTGCCGCCGCTCGGCGTGGCCGTACTGGCGCGGCAGATGCGGCAGCTGTCGATCTGCGACTTCAGTGCCGGGATCGTCGCCTCCGCCGCCCGGCTGCTGTCCCACTACGTCCACGCCGGCGCCCTCCTCGGCTCCGTCGCCAGGCTCGACCGGATCGACGTGAGCCTCAAGGCCCACGCCAAGTCATGGATTCCCGGCACCCAGTTCGGCGTGGTGGCCAACCCGAAACCCCAGCTGATCAGGCTCGGCAGCGGCGAACTCGCGGGCCCCGACTTCGCCACCCGGCTGATCGTCGCACGGGGGCAGCTCCAGTCCGAGTGGGTGACCGACACCCTCGCACCGGCCTGGCGGATCCAGCACGTGCACGAGGCCCCGCTGCCGGCCGACTCCCCGCGTTGGTGGGGGACGGCCCGGCTGATCGAGTTCGCCGCCTACCTCCCGGACATCTCCGTCCTCTACCAACTGGTCGCTTCCGTACGGCGAGAGGTGTGCACATGGTGCGGCATCCCACTGATCGGTGACCGCTGCGGCTTCTGCTCGGCACCCCTGACGGCCGCCTCGAGCCGCACCGCGGCGACCAGGGCCCTGACCGCGGGGCCGTGACCGGGCCCCGTATGCCGTGAGCACCGTCCGTCCCCGCGCCACCACACGTTCCGCACCACGACCCGTCCCACGCCTTCGAACGAGGTAGTCCCGCCCATGAATTCACGGCAGCGCCGCGGTGTTCTTCTGCTACTTCTCTCGCTCGTCTGCGGCATCGCCGCGTTCGCCGGTGTGCTCACGGTGGTGGCCGACGTGAATTCCAAGGTCGGCCCCGAGGTCACCGCCTACCGCGTCAAGGCGGACATAGCCCCGTACACACCGCTCGAGGCGGACCAGTTCGAGAAGGTCTCCATGCCCGAACGCTGGCTGTCGCGCAGCGCGGTGACCGACCTCGGCGTACTGGACGGGAAGATCGCCGTCACCGAGCTGCGCACCGGGTCGCTGCTCCAGAGCGACATGATCGTGCAGAAGCCGCGGCTCGAGAGCGGCCAGCAGGAGATCGCCATCATGATCGACGCGGCCACCGGTGTGGCCGGAAAGATCCGCCCCGGCAACCTGGTCAACATCTTCGCCACCTTCGCCGCGCAGAACGACTCCGCCACCGACCAGTCCCGGCTCATCGTCGCCAACGCGAAAGTCATCGACGTCGGCGAACTGACCGCCCTCGACCGCAAGAGCGGTGACCGCGCGAACGGCCCCAGGGAGGCGGTCCCCATCACGTTCGCGCTGAACACGGCCGACGCCCAGCGCGTCGCCTACGCCGAATCCTTCGCCGAGCACGTGCGCCTCGCGCTCCTGCCCGACGGCAGCCCCACCACCCTGCGGCCAGGCGACGGCAGCTACGACCTCTCAGAAGACAAGAACAAGTGAGGGCCGGATGACAACCCGTATCCTCCCCGCCGTCGGCGATCCCGACGCCGCCCGGTCCCTCACCGACCTCCTCGGCCGGCTCCCCGACGCCGAACCGGCGCCACCTGTCGGCGACTCCACCTCGCTCGTCGACATGCTCGCCCGGCTCGCCGCCCAGTCGCTCGACGAACTCCCCGAGGTCGTACTGGTCCACGAACTCGTCGGGCCCGTACCGGCCCTGGAGCTCATCCGGGAGGTGGCCCTGCGCTTCCCCGCCGTCGGCGTCGTCCTCGTCACCGCCGACACCAGCCCCGGGCTGTACTCGGCGGCCATGGACTCCGGCGCCCGCGGCCTCGTCGGACTCCCCCTCACCTACGAGGAACTGGCACAGCGCGTTCAGGGGGCAGCCGGCTGGGCGGCGGGCGTACGACGGCACCTCGGCCACGGGCCCGAGGCCCCGTATGGCGGGCCCGGCGGCACCGTCGTCACCGTGAGCGGCGCCAAGGGCGGCGTCGGTACGACGGTCACCGCGATCCAGCTCGCCCTGGCGTCGGCGGCCTCCGGCCACTCCGTCGCCCTCGTCGACCTCGACCTCCAGGGCGGCGACGTCGCCTCCTACCTGGACGTGCAGTTCCGGCGTTCCCTCGTGGACCTCGCCGCCATCCAGGACATCAGCCCCCGAGTCCTGCAGGACGCCGTCTTCAACCACGAGACAGGCGTGGCACTGCTGCTCGCCCCGGCGGAGGGTGAGCGGGCCGAGGACGTCAGCGACCGGCTGGTCCGGCAGACCGTCGGGGCGCTGCGGCAGCGGTACGAGGTCGTCGTCGTCGACTGCGGCACGCACATGAGCACGGCCAACGCAGCCGCCATCGAGCTGGCCGACACGACGCTGCTCCTCACCACCCCCGACGTGGTGACCGTGCGGGCCACCAAACGGATGGTGCGGCTCTGGGACAGGCTGCAGATCCGCAAGGCGGAGGAGACCGTCACGGTCGTCAACCGCCATACGCGCGGCACGGAGATCCAGCCCGCGCTGATCTCGAAGATCACCGCCACCAGAGTGGCGCGCTCCGCGGTCCCGGCGAACTTCAAGGAGTTGCAGGGCGTCGTCGACGCGGGCCGCATGCAGGACCTCGAGGCCAAGTCCACGGTCAAGCAGGCCCTGTGGGGGCTGGCGGGCGAGCTGGGGCTGGTGAAGGACCCGCCCGGGGACGCCAGGGCGAACGGCGGCCGCTTCGGTGGCGGCCGGCGGCACGGGCGTGCGAAATGAACCGCCGCCGGTGGGGGGACAGGGGCCAGTCGGTCATCGAGTTCACCGGGATGGTGCCGATCATCCTGGTGACGCTCGCCGTGCTGTGGCAGTCGGCCCTGGTCGGCTACACCTTCGTCCTGGCGGGGAACGCGGCGGACAAGGCGGTCGCTGCCGGGGCGCGCGCGGACGGGGGCGGCGCGGCGGCGTGCGCGCAGGCCGCGCAGGAGGACGTGACGGGCGGATGGTCGGCCACGGTCGACTGCGGACCGGCCGGCGACCTGTACACGGCGGAGGTCGCCCTCGACGTGCCGCTGCTGTTCCCGGGCGTCAACCTGCCGATCACGGTCGAGGGCCGGGCGGCCGCGGCGACCGAGCGGAGGGACGGCCCATGACGCCCCATGAGAAAGCGCGTACGACGCCTCATGAGGAAGCGCGTACGACGCCCCATGAGGAAGTGCGTACGGGGAAGCGTGCGGCGATACGCGACGACCGCGGCCAGACGGTGATCGAGTACGGCGGCTGGCTGTTCCTGCTCCTCTTCGTCATGACGATCGCGGTGCAGGTCGGCCTCGCCGTGTACGCGGCCCAGCAGGCGGGTACGGCGGCGCGGGCGGCGGCGCGGGTGGCGACGCAGGACGAGGCGACGACGAGCCCACGGGCCGCCGGCCGGCAAGCGCTCAGCTCGTGGCTCGAGGCCGAGATCAGCGCCCGCTCCGAAGGCGACGCGGTCACCGCCGACGCCACCGTCGTCATCCCGAGCGTGGTCCCCGGTATCCGCTTCGGCTCCGTCACCAAGAGCGCCACGATGCCCCTCGACGAGGAGTTGACGCGATGAGCCTGCGGGCACGCATGCAGCGCATCGAAGGCCCCGGGCCGACGAACGACCGGAGCGAGGAGAGCCGGCTCGTCGGCACCTACCGCGCCAAGCTCCTCGAGGAGATCGACCTCGCCGAGATGTCGACCCTCGCCGCGGACGAGCGCCGTGCCCGCCTGGAGCGCGTACTCGGCCACATCATCAGCCGCGAGGGCCCGGTCCTGTCCACGGGCGAACGCGCGCACCTCATCCGCCGGGTCGTCGACGAGGCGCTCGGCCTCGGCATCCTCGAACCGCTCCTCGAGGACGCGTCGATCAGCGAGATCATGGTCAACGGCCCCGAGCAGGTCTTCGTCGAACGGGCCGGCCGGCTGGAAATGCTGCCGCTGCGCTTCTCCTCCACCGAGCAGCTGATGCAGACCATCGAGCGCATCGTCTCCACCGTCAACCGCCGAGTCGACGAGGCGAATCCGATGGTCGACGCCCGCCTGCCGACCGGCGAACGCGTCAACGTCATCATCCCGCCGCTCTCCCTGACCGGCCCGATCCTCACCATCCGCCGTTTCCCGCGTGCCTTCACCCTCCAGGAGATGATCGGCCTCGGCACCCTCGACGAGCACATCCTGATGCTGCTCGCGGGTCTGGTGCGCGCCAAGTTCAATGTGATCGTCTCCGGCGCAACGGGCACCGGGAAGACCACGCTCCTCAACGCCCTGTCCGGGCTCATCCCGGACGGCGAACGCATCGTCACCATCGAGGACTCGGCGGAGCTCCAGCTCCAGCAGACCCATGTCATCACCCTGGAGGCCCGCCCGGCCAACGTCGAGGGCAAGGGCCGGATCACCATCCGCGACCTCGTGCGCAACTCCCTGCGCATGCGGCCCGACCGCATCATCGTCGGCGAGGTCCGCGGCGGCGAGACCCTCGACATGCTCCAGGCCATGTCGACCGGCCACGACGGGTCGCTGGCCACCGTCCACGCCAACAGCGCGGAGGACGCGCTGATGCGGCTCCAGACGCTGAGCTCCATGTCCGAGGTCGAGCTGCCGTTCGTCGCCATCCACGACCAGATCAACAGCGCCGTCGACGTCATCGTCCAGCTGACCCGGCACGCAGACGGAGCCCGCAAGATCACCGAGATCGCGGTCGTCGACTCGTACGGCCGCGAGGACTACCGCTTCGTGACCGTCTGCCGCTTCGAGGCGGAACCGCCGTCCGGCGACGGCCGGGTGCACGGGCAGTTCCGGTACTGGCCGCTGCCCCGCCGTGTCGCGGAGCGCCTCTACATGGCCGGCGAGGCGATCCCACCCGCTTTCGGGGTGGCCGACTCCCCGCTGCAGCTCGCCACCCGCACGCCGCCGGGCCTGAGCCCCGTCCCCGACCCGCGTCGGAGCTCCGACCCGCGGGAGAGCGAGGGACCACGATGAACCTCCCTCTCCTGACACTCGGCGTCACGCTGCTCGGCTGCGTACTCGCCGTCCTTGGCGTACGCGCGTGGTCGGCCGGACAGGCACAGCGGCAGGCCCTCGTGGACCGCATGGCGCAGACCGGGCCGCTCGCGATCGAGAGCGGCCGACGGCGCCGATTCGCGTCACTCGACCGCAGACTGCGGCGTACCCGCCTCGGCAGGCGTATCGAACGGAGCCTCTCGGCGACCGGCCTCGACCTCACCGCCGGCGAGTACGCCATCTACGCGGCAGCCGCCCTGATCGCTCTCTACGGCCTGATGAGCGCCGTCTTCGCACCGTTCTTCGGCGTCCTGGCGGTCCTCATCGGCCTCTGGGGCGCGAACGGATTCCTCAACTGGCAGCGCATCAAGCGCACCGAGGCCTTCATCAACCAGCTGCCGGAACTGACCCGCGTCCTGGCCAACGCCACCCAGGCCGGTCTCGCCCTGCGCACCGCGATCGGCATGGCCGTCGAGGAACTCGACGACCCGGCACGCGAGGAACTGCGCAGGGTGGCCGACCAACTGGCGCTCGGCCGCTCCCTCGACGACGCGCTCGGCGAACTCGTCGAACGCCTGCCCTCCCGCGAACTCACCGTCCTCGTCACCACCCTGATCCTCTCCAACCGGGCAGGCGGCACCATCGTCACCTCCCTGCGCAACCTCACGGAGACCCTGGAAGAGCGCAAGGAGACCCGGCGCGAGGTCACCACCCTGCTCTCCCAGGTCAAGGTCACGGCGGTGGCCGTTCCGGTGCTGGGCATGGGCTTCCTGCTGATCATCAACGGCATGCGCGACGGCGCCCTCGACGAGATGACGAGCGCGCTGGGCGGCCGGATCGCCGTGCTGATCGCCGCCGGCCTGTACGCACTGGGCTTCGTCCTCATCAACCGACTCACCCGCGTCCGCATCTGACGCCCGAGACCCGACCCACCTGGAGGGAGGCACACATGCTGGGACTCGCCCTGGCCGCCGTGCTCGGCCTGGCCGTCTGCGGAGTCTTCCACGGCATCCGCATGTACCGGGCCGAGGCCAAACTGCCGGGCGACCTCGCCGTCGCCCTGGAGGTCGGCGCGACCCGAACCAGCTACCCCGGCATGGCCATCGACCGCCTGGGCGTGCGCTGGGCCCCCTCCGTCCTGCGCCTGATGGGCCCGCGCCGGGTCGACCGCGTCCGCCGCAGACTCGACATGGCGGGCAACCCCGGTGGCCTGACCGTCGACCGCTACGCCGCCCGCCGCGCCGTCTACGGCGGCCTCGGCACCCTCGTCGCCTTCGGCATGCTGATGAACGGCCGCGCCGTCTTCGCCGTGCTGTTCCTTCTCTACGGCCTGTTCTGGACGGACGTCCTGCTACGAGCCGCCATCGCCCGCCGCCGCGACGACATCGAGCGCACACTTCCGGACTTCCTCGACGTCCTCGCGGTCGTCGTCTCGGCCGGCCTCGGCTTCCGCCAGGCCCTGGAACGCGTCGCGGAGAAGTACGACGGCCCCTGGTCCGACGAACTGCGCATCACCCTCCGCCAGATGGACATGGGCATGGGCCGCCGCGAGGCCTTCGAACACCTGCGCCGACGCAACGAGTCGGACCAGGTGTCCATGTTCGTCTCCGCGCTCCAACAAGGCGAGGAACTGGGCGCCCCGATCGTCGACACCCTGATCCAGATCGCCAACGACATGCGCAGGACGGACGCCCAGAACGCCCGCCGCAAGGCGGCCAAGGCAGTCCCGAAGGCGACGCTGATCGTCACGAGCTTCATGCTGCCGGGAACGATGATCCTGATCGTGGCTGGTTTCTACTACGCGGCGGACGTCGACTTCGGCGCGATATTCGGGAGTTGATTGAGGGGTGATTCGCCCAACACTCTTCGCTCAAGCAAGCGAATGTGGGAGATTCTCTCCGGAGGCCTGGGTGTAGCCGGGAGACTCCAAGGAGTGATCAGCGGTGAGGGAGGCCGGACCGACATGAACCAGCGGTCCGTCGAAGGGGAACGAGGGGTACGCCATGAAGGACTTCGGCCTCAGGGTCGTGACCGCGATGAGGCTCCGCAGGGACCGGGGGCAGGGGTCGATCGAGTACGTGGGGATCACGATCCTGGTGGTGGCGATCGTGGTGCTGCTGCTGCAGACGAACGTGGGCAACGACATTGCCAACACCTTCCGCGAGAAGATCAATTCGGTGCTCGGCGGTGGGGGCGGTGCCGGCGGCGGGGGCTGATCCTCTCCGGGTCTGACGACCGAGGCCAAGCGACGCCGTTGTACATGGCGGCGGTGGTCGGCCTGCTCTTCCTCGTCCTCGTGTATCTCGCCTTCGGGCAGGCCGACGTGACGCGCAACGGCGCACAGACCGCAGCCGATGCCGCAGCGCTGGCCGCTGCCCAGGAATCCAGAGACGAGTTGGACCTGGCGGAGCTCCTCGACGACCTTGACGTCATCTTCGACAGCGACGTGCCGGCCGATATGCCGGACGGCTGCATGAGGGCCGTGGATTTCGCCGCCCGGAACGACGCCGTGGCCAGGGACTGTGTTCCGCTGAGCGACGGCCGTTGGGGCTTCACCGTCGACGTCGAGTCCCGGGAGTCGATGGGCAGCAGTGTCATCGACGGAACCGAGAACAAACACGCCACTGCCTCCGCCACCGCAGTCGTCGAACCGCGCTGCACCTTCGCACCCGAGGAGAGCGATGCCCCCGAGCCCGGTGAGGGCGATGAGGACGAGGAGCAGAAGCCGTCCCCGGGCACGCTGCGCTGCGACTCCGAGGACTGGGTCATAGACCCCGAGAATTTGGATCTACTGCCCGACATGGCAGACCTCTTCACCGTCCGACTGGCCGAGGACTGAGCCCGATGAATGCAAAGGAACAGGATTGATGAGCATGCGGCACATGAGGACCATGGGCCGGGGCAGGTCGGCGGTCTTGCTGTCGGCAGCCTTGATCTTCTCTCTGTCGGCGTGCGGCGGAGACGGTGAAAGGACGGACTCGGCCAGATCTTCCTCGCCCGCTCCTTCCGGCCCCGGCGATGGAAACAAGGGCAGCGCCGCACCGGAGGTAGCCCCCAGCACAGCCAGCGAACCCATCGCCACGGTGAAGGGGGACAAGGGGCTTGAAATGTCCGTCTTCTCAGCTCGGCGCGATGACGGCGGTTTCCTCACAGTGGATGGCCAGTTCAAGAACACCAGCTCGGTCGGATTCACCGTTCCGGTCAATTGGAACGGCATGGAGCAGGCCGTGGCTTCCACGGGAAATTCGCTGGCCGCCATGACACTGGTCGATTCGAAGGGCAAGAAGCGGTACTACGTGTTGCGTGACACCGACAACCGGCCGCTCACGACGTACGCCTACGGCAATCTCATCAAGGCCGGTGACACCCTCGCCTTCTTTGCCCAGTTCCCCGCACCGCCTGCCGACACCACAGAGCTGGCCCTCCAGTTCCCCGGCTTCCCCAGCACCACGATCGAGCTGTCCTGATGAGCGCCGCATCCAGGACCGCCACCGCCGTCGTCCTTGCCGGCGCGCTCTCCCTCGGCCTCCTCGCCTCGGGTGACGCCCTCGCGGACGACGGCCCGTACGCGGCGCCGCCCGCCGAGGCGCCGGTCAAGATCGACGCCAACGACTCGGATCTGAAGCTCCCCGAGGGCGCGACGCTCGCCGAGCCGAAGGTGATCGACATCAAGTCGGTCGTGGAGGACATCAGCGGCGAGGAACGCCGTGAGGAGACGAACTCCGACATCAAGTTCGCCCTTCAGGCCGAGGTGCTCTTCGGCAAGGACAGCGCCAAGCTCTCGGGCGAGGCGACATCCCGTATCTCCGCCATCGCCGCGGAGGTCAGGACGCAGGGCGCCAAGAAGGTCCGCGTCTTCGGCTTCACCGACGACCTGGGCTCCGAGGCTCACGGCGACGAACTGTCCAAGAAGCGCGCGGATGCTGTGCACAGCGTGCTGTCCCATCAGCTGAGCGCCGAGGGCATCACGTACGAAATCCGTGGTTACGGCGAGGACTATCCCATCGCGAGCAACACCTCGGAGGAGGGCCGCCGCAAGAACCGCCGTGTGGAGGTGTCGTTCCCGCGGGAGTAGGCCGACCGGGAGCCAAGGTGGTGCCGGGCGCGCAACTCCCCTAGTGGTCCCTGCCCGGCGTCCCGATCGTCACCCGCACGCCGGGTGCGAGGCCCCACGCGGCCATCGCACCGGCCTCCGCCTCCAGTACGTGCCGGGCACGCAGCCGGATCAGGCCGAGCCGCCCGGGACGCATCGTGTGCACATGGACGACGCGCAACTCCTTGTCCAGGTAAGCCACGTCGATCGCGAACCGCATCCGGAAGGTGTGCACACCGGCGCACGGCGTCAGCATGATCGCGCCGTCGATACCGTCCCGGCCGAGCAGCCCACGCCTACGCGCCCGGGACGAGGCGGCGATCTGCAACGCCACCGGGCCGTCGTGTCCCGGTATCAGCAACTCGGCTGTGCCATCGCGCCATGGGCCCATGGTGCCGACCGTAGTGCCGAACCCACCGGTCCCACGACCGGTTGCCGGCCAGGATCTAGGCTCCTCCCGTGGACGTGATGCTGATCGCCGTGGCCGCTCTGTGGGGTGCGGGTACCGGGCTGCTCATACCCCGTGCCGCGTACCGGCTGTCCGTCGAACCGGAGGAGGCCTGGCGCGCACAGTGCCCCGGCGGACATGCGATCACGGGGCCGGCCGGCGGCTGGGTGGGCACGGCCCGGTGCGGCGCCTGCGTGGCGGGCGTACGGGCGCCGGGGACCGCCTCGTCCGCGACGTCATCGGAGACCGGGGAGCGCCGGCCCATCCCGTACCGCCGCTCCGCACTCGTCCCCACCGTCACCGCTGCCGTCTGCGTTGCGTTGGCGGCGGCGACGGGGGCGCGCCCGGAGCTGGCCGTATGGCTGCTGTGCACCCCGTTCGCGGTGCTGCTCGCGCTCGTCGACCGCAACGTCCACCGGTTGCCCGACCGGCTGACGCTGCCCCTCGCGGGTGCCTCCGCTTCGTTCCTCGGCCTCGCCGCGCTCGCCCCCGGCGCCGGCGGTTCCTGGCCGACGGCCCTCCTGGGCGGCCTTGCCCTGGGCGCGGCTTACTTCGTCCTCTTCCTGATCAACCCCGGCGGCCTGGGCTTCGGCGACGTCAAACTCGCCTTGTCTCTGGGGGTGTTGCTGGGCTGGTACGGCTGGACGATCCTGTTCGCGGGCGCGTTCGCCGGGTTCGTGCTGGGCTCGCTCTACGGCCTGACCCTGATGCTGCTGCGCCGCGCGAGCCGCAGGACGGCGATCCCCTTCGGTCCGTTCATGATCACGGGTGCCCTTCTGGGGGTGCTGCTGGGCGCCCTGTCGGCGTCCTGAGACGGACGGCCGCGCGGCGTCCTCGACCCCGCCGTCGCCCCCCGCCGGCGTGACTCCGGATGCGGCGTGCGGGACGCCGGGCGCACCCTGGTCCTGGAGCTGCCCCTTCCCCGACCGAGGGCAGCCCGGTCAGGGAAGGGACCGTCGACATGTTCGCGAGGCTGAGTACGTACCAGGGGTCGCCCGTACCCCCTGAGGGAGACCTGAGTGCGCAGTCGGAAGAGGTCGTGCGGCAGATCCAGGGGGTGCCCGGTTTCCTGGGCGTCTACTACCTCGTCGACCGGGCCACGGGGAAGGCGCGATCGCTGACCTTGTGGGAGGACGAGGAGACCATGCTGGCGAGTGAGCGTGAAGCGGCTCGCATCCGCGAGGAGACCGCTCAGCGGGAAGGCGAGCGCATCCTCTCGGTCGAGCGTTTCGAGGTGGGCTTCAGCCACCTGCGGACCAGCTGACCTGATCGAGACGCCCTACGCGTGAGGCCCCACCGTCACCTGCCCCACCGACAGCTCCGCCCGCCCCTCCAGGGCTTCCGCGACGCGGTCGGCCTGGACGGTCAGATCCTTGCGGGCACTCGGGCGGTCCAAGGCACTGCCGATCGGCTCGACCGTCATGACGAGGCGTCTGCCAGAGCGGCGCTGGTGCCAGACGCCCGCGACGATCCCGTCCACCAGCACCACCGGGTAGTTCCCGGCCTGGCCGCCTGCGAGGGCCCGGGTCGCTGCGGCGCCCGGGAAGAGGCGCTCCCGGGGTCGGCAGGCGATCGCGTACGCGTCGAAGTAAGGGAGGAAGCGCACTCCCCGGGGCGGATCGGCGTCCTCGAACACGGTGTCGCCCGACGCCACCCACGCCGGGGTGCCTTCGAAAGCCACCTCCTCGATCCCGCCGGCGTCCGCCGACTTTCCGAATTGCTCGCCGGCCCATGCCTTCGGTACGCCCAGCCACCTGGCGAAGTGCGCGGGGGTGGCGGGGCCGTACGCGTACAGGTAGCGCCGCACGAGCTCCGCGAGCGCGAGGCTTTCGTCCATCGGTGTGACGGCGGGGCAGGTGAAGGTGACGTTGCGGCCGCGATTCGGGCCGAAGGCGAGGGCGCCGCGGTGGGCGGCCGTGTGCGTGACCTGTCGCCAGCGCGGCCACTTGTCCTGGAAGGCCTCCATCACCCGGTCCCCGGCCCAGGCGCCGGTTCGCTCGACGATCGCGTCGGTCAGTTCGCCGATGGTCAGCTCGGCGCCGGTGAGGGCGTCACGGATGGCCGCGACGACCTCGTCCGTCTGCTCCGGTGACATCCGTACGTGCTCGGGCCACTGGTCCGGCCCGGCCGGGACGGCGGACAGTGCGCCCGTCCACATCGGCAGGTCCGCCATGGGCAGCAGATGGACGGTGCCCCGTGGGCCGTAGGTCTTCACCAGGGTGCGATCCGTCCACAGTGCCTCGCGCACGTCCGTCCGCGTCGTGCCGTAAGGCAGCCGCAGGGCGATGGACAGCTCACCGGCGGAGAGGACCTGCGCGTGCGCGCCGAGCATCGCACCGGCGACGGCCGCGGGGGAGTCGTGGGAGCCGGGGGAGGACAGGCCCTGGCGGGCCGGCCTCCGTGCGTTCGCCTGCGGCCATGTCACATCCGGCGTCTTCGTCATAGGAACGACCGTAGGAGCCATCCAGGTCAGATCCCGGCCGCTATCGCCCAATGGCGGCTTCTGTCGAGCACTTGACGCTGTGTCACTGTGTTCGTCAATGCGGCGCCTCGCGGCCAGGGTCCCCCGTGGGAGGTATGCCACGGCCCTGGCAGGCCCGATGCCGCAACGCTCCACGCCACCTCGGCGGAATTCGATGGACACTTCTGGCATGGCGTGGCACCCACCACCGCTTACGAAGGGTTATGGTGGAAACCCCCCCTCGGGCCGGTCCGTATCCCCCCCACGGACCGGCCCGTTTTATTTCTCCGCCGGTTTCTCCGCCGGCCAGGTCCGCGAACAGTCCGCGCCCCGGCCAGGTCCGCGAACAGTCCGCGCCGCGAACGGGTCAGCCCCGGTTGGCCCAGATGTTCGTGCCCTGCGTGTCCACCGCGAAGGTGTCGATCTCGCTCAGCTCCGCGTCCGTCAGAGGGGCCCCGGCCAGCGCCGCCACGTTCTCCTCCAGCTGCGTCACGCTCGACGCGCCGATCAGCGCCGACGTCATCCGCGGGTCCCGCAGCACCCAGGAGATCGCCAGCTGCGCCAGCGACTGGCCACGCCGCGACGCGATGTCGTTCAGCCCCTGCAGCCGCCGCAGGACCTCGTCGGACAGCAGGTTCGGGTCCAGGGACTTGCCCTGTGTCGCGCGCGACCCCTCGGGGATGCCCTTGAGGTACTTGTTGGTGAGCAGGCCCTGTGCGAGCGGCACGAAGGAGATGCAGCCCATGCCGGCGTCCTCCAGCGTGTCGAGCAGGCCGTCGCTCTCGATCCAGCGGTTGATCATCGAGTACGAGGGCTGGTGGATGAGCGCCGGGACGCCCATCTCCTTCAGCAGCCGTGCCGCCTCCGCGGTCTGCTCTGCGTTGTACGACGACACACCCACGTACAGCGCCTTGCCCTGCTGCACGGCGGATGCGAGCGCTCCCATCGTCTCCTCGAGCGGAGTCTCCGGGTCGAAGCGGTGCGAGTAGAAGATGTCGACATAGTCGAGGCCCATCCGCTTCAGGGACGCGTCGAGCGACGACAGGAGGTATTTCCGCGAACCCCACTCGCCGTACGGCCCGGGGTGCATGAGATAGCCCGCTTTGGTCGAAATAACTAGTTCATCGCGATACGGGGCGAAATCCTGGGCGAAGATCTTGCCGAAGTTCAGCTCGGCCGACCCGGGCGGCGGTCCGTAGTTGTTCGCCAGGTCGAAGTGCGTCACACCGAGATCGAAGGCCCGGCGCAGAATGGCGCGCTGCGAATCGAGGGTGCGGTCGTCGCCGAAGTTGTGCCAGAGGCCCAGCGAGAGCGCGGGGAGCTTGAGGCCGGAGTGGCCGCTGCGGCGGTACTCCATGGACTCGTAGCGGTCGGCGTCTGCCAGGTAGTAAGGGGAGTCAGTCACGCTTCCCTCCTTATCACGTACTTGTGACACACCGCGTTGGGCCGCCGCGGCCGGGCCGCAGTACTGTTGCGCCTTCGGGGACTGCCGCATGGAGGGGTGTAACAACAGTGAACCTGCGCGACCTGGTGTACGGGCTCTACGCACGCCGGGTGGAAGGCCGCCTCGACCACGACCAGGTGCCCAAGCACATCGGGGTGATCCTCGACGGCAACCGCCGCTGGGCCAAGGCTTCGGGTGGCACGGCCGCACAGGGGCACCAGGCCGGCGCCGACAAGATTTCCGAGCTGCTCGGCTGGTGCGCCGAGACGGACGTCGAGGTCGTCACCCTCTGGCTCCTGTCGACGGACAACTTCGACCGGCCCGCGGAAGAGCTGACCCCGCTCCTCGGCATCATCGAGAACACCGTGCGCAACCTCGCCGCCGACGGGCGCTGGCGCGTGCACCACGTGGGAACGCTGGACCTGCTGCCGGCGCACACCCAGACGGTGCTGAAAGAGGCCGAGCAGGCCACGGCGGACATCGACGGAATACTGGTCAACGTCGCCGTCGGCTACGGCGGCCGCCAGGAGATCGCGGACGCGGTGCGGTCCCTGCTGCTGGAGCACGCGCGCAAGGGCACCAGCTTCGAGGAACTCGCGGAGATCGTGGACGTCGAGCACATCTCGGAGCACCTGTACACCCGGGGGCAGCCCGATCCGGACCTGGTGATCCGCACGAGCGGGGAGCAGCGGCTGTCGGGGTTCATGCTCTGGCAGAGCGCGCACTCCGAGTACTACTTCTGCGAGGTCTTCTGGCCGGCGTTCCGCAAGGTCGACTTCTTGCGTGCGCTGAGGGACTACGCGGCACGCCACCGCCGCTACGGCGCCTGACGCCTCCGGGGGGTGGGGCCGGCGCGGGTTGCGCCTGCGACAGGCGTTTCCCCCCACCCCACCCCACCCCGCCCCTTCCCGTAACCGGGGGCTCCGCCCCCGGATCCCCGCGCCGGGGTCGCCGGCGGGGCTGACGTTGTCAGCCCGTCCGCCGTTTGAGGACACCGCGCGGAGCGCGGTACGGGGTCCGGGGCTTGCCCCGGCTACGGGAAGGGGCGGTTGGGGGGAAGGGCCCCGCGCAGCGGCCACGTCACCCCGCGTTCATCACCACGACGCCACACCTCTTGCATGGCCGCACTTGTTCGAGGGCATACCACTTGCAGGTCGACGTCCGATCCACGAACGTCGTATCTCAGTGAGCGGTCGACACCGCTCACCCGGGAGGCCCTTTGCACACGAAGGACTGCACCAGCGGTGCGGACCACGCGGAGGGCCGGCGCTCGGCCCGCGCATCGTGGCCTGAGCCCGGCCCGTCCCCCGCTACGGCGGGTGGACCCATGGCCCGCGACGCCGTCGCACCCCGACCTCGTCCGAGGGGGTACGTCCTTCCGTGGTGAACAGCACAAAGCGCCGTATGAACGACAGGCGCACCTACGTTCTCGACACCAGCGTCCTGCTGGCGGATCCGAACGCCATGAGCCGCTTCGACGAGCACGAGGTCGTGCTCCCCGTCGTCGTGGTCACGGAGCTCGAGGCCAAGAGGCACCATCCGGAGCTCGGTTACTTCGCCCGCCAGGCGCTGCGCCTGCTGGACGACTTCCGGGTCAGGTACGGCCGTCTCGACGCCCCCCTCCCGATCGGCGACCTCGGTGGCTCCCTGCGTGTCGAACTCAACCACTCCGATCCCGGCGTACTTCCGGCCGGCTTTCGACTGGGGGACAACGACTCACGGATTCTGGCGGTCGCGCGCAATCTGCAGGCGGAGGGATACGACGTCACGGTCGTCTCCAAGGACCTGCCGCTGCGCATCAAGGCGTCCTCGGTCGGTCTGCTCGCCGAGGAGTACCGCGCGGAGCTCGCCATCACCGATGCCGGCTGGACCGGCATGGCGGAGCTGCCTCTCTCCGGCGAGCAGGTCGACCTGCTGTACGGAGAGGAGTCGCTGTACGTGCCGGAGGCTGCCGGTCTTCCCGTCCACACCGGCCTGGTGCTGCAGTCGGAGCGCGGCAAGGCGCTGGGCCGCATCACGGCCGAGGGGAACGTCCGCCTGGTGCGCGGCGACCGCGAGGTCTTCGGCATCCACGGCCGCAGCGCCGAGCAGCGCGTCGCCCTCGATCTGCTGCTCGACCAGGAGGTCGGCATCGTCTCGCTCGGCGGCCGGGCCGGCACCGGAAAGTCGGCGCTGGCGCTGTGCGCGGGTCTCGAGGCGGTTCTGGAGCGCCAACAGCACCAGAAGGTGATGGTCTTCCGGCCGCTGTACGCGGTGGGCGGGCAGGAGCTCGGTTATCTGCCGGGCACCGAGGCCGAGAAGATGAGCCCCTGGGCCCAGGCGGTCTTCGACACGCTGTCCGCGGTGGCGGGCCGGGAGGTCATCGAGGAGGTGCTGGGCCGCGGCATGCTGGAGGTTCTGCCGCTCACCCACATCCGAGGCCGTTCGCTGCACGACGCGTTTGTCATCGTCGACGAGGCCCAGTCGCTGGAGCGGAACGTCCTGCTGACGGTTCTGTCCCGTATCGGGGCGAATTCCCGGGTCGTCCTCACGCACGACGTGGCGCAGCGGGACAATCTGCGGGTCGGGCGGTACGACGGAGTCGTCGCCGTGGTCGAGAAACTGAAGGGCCATCCGCTTTTCGCGCATGTCACCCTCACCCGTTCCGAGCGTTCGCAGATTGCCGCGCTCGTGACCGAAATGCTGGAGGACGGGCACATTTAGTCCCATAAGGGCCAGAGGCTTATCTGGCAAAAAGGGCAAGTCAGTTGACGCCGCCCGGCGAAGCGCAAGAGCCTAGCCGGGCGGCGTCGCGCTGTCCGCCGTTCCTTCAAAGCCCCTGGCGTAAACGGGGTGTGAGCTTTCACACGCAACGAAGAATTGCCTTGCGGTATCGGCTTCCGGCAGAGTCTTGCTTCCGTCAGGCCCCGCATGCGACACATCCGCACCACGGTTGGTGCACAGCAACACACAACTCAAGACCCGTCCGTCGTATGCCGCCCGCGAGCACAACGCGGCAACTCCCCCCGAGGGGTTGCCCACCGGGTCCGTGCCTCCCGTGACCCAAGCAGTGGGGAGGCCAGCGCCAGGGGCAAGATTGCGCTCGCGAGGTCACCTATGCGGGCGATGCTGGAAGGAAACCGTGTGAGCCGGATCTCGGTCCGGGGATTCGCAGTCGCTTCGGCTACTGCGGTCACCACCGTAGGCGCCGTTGTCGGCGTCGCGTCGGGCAGCACTCAGCCCTCGGGCGACAACCTCGAGGCGACCGCTGCCGACACGACGCTCCTCGCGGACATCCCCATGGGTGAGCAGGCGCAGATTCAGGTCTCGTCCCTGACGCAGCAGGCGGACGCCCAGGCCGCTGCCGCGGACGCGGCTGCGCAGAAGTCCGCCGAGGAGTCGGCCCGTCTTCAGGCTGCCGAGACCGCGAAGGCGAAGAAGGAGGCCGCCGAGAAGGAGGCCGAGCGCAAGCGCGAGGAGGCGGAGGCACGCGCCAACCGTGACTCCGTGCGCGACGCGTCCAGCTTCTCGACGCAGTCGTCCTACACGGTCGCCCAGGTCCAGGCGATGGCCCGCCAGATGGTGCCCGCCGACCAGTTCCAGTGCTTCAGCAACATCGTGAACCACGAGTCGACCTGGAACTACCGGGCGCAGAACCCGTCTTCCGGTGCCTACGGTCTCGTCCAGGCGCTGCCGGGTTCCAAGATGTCGTCGGCCGGCGCCGACTGGCAGACCAACCCGGCGACCCAGATCAAATGGGGCCTGAACTACATGGACAGCCGCTACGGCAGCCCCTGTGGTGCGTGGTCGTTCTGGCAGGCCAACCACTGGTACTAGTCGGGCAGACGCTCAACTTTCCGGAGCCCCTCACCGTCCTACGGTGAGGGGCTCCGTGCGTGTACGGTCGTGACCTGATACTCCCGGGGGGAGTGTGGGGGAAAAGGAAGCATCATGTCGAAGGTTCCAGGATGGCTCGGCCGAGTGGGCGCCGGGCTGACCCGGATGGGAGAGCGTCTGGACGAGCGCCGCAGCGAAGCCACGGCGGACTCCGACGATGTTCTGCCGGGGGCTCCGCAAACTCCTGACAGCGTTCCGCCGCCGCCCTCGTACGCTCCCGCCGTGGCGGCCAAGCCCGATCCGGTCGCCGCCATCCCGTGGGGTATCCGGGTCGCCGCGGAGGCAGGCTGGCGGTTGCTCGTACTCGCGGGCACGCTGTGGGTGTTGATGCGGGTCATCAGTGCCGTGCAACTGGTGGTGCTCGCCTTCGTGGCCGCCCTGCTCGTCACCGCGATGCTCCAGCCCACCGTGGCCCGGCTGTACAGGCTCGGCCTCCCGCGGGGCCTCGCCACCGCCGGGACCGCGATCCTGGGCTTCGTCATCATGGGGCTTGTCGGATGGTTCGTCGTCTGGCAGGTCATGGACAACCTCGACAACCTGTCCGACCGCGTCAGGGACGGTATCGAGGAGCTCAAGCGCTGGCTGCTGAACAGCCCGTTCCATGTGACGGAAAGCCAGATCAACGACATCGCCCAGAACCTCAGCGACACGATCGGCACCAACACGGAGGAGATCACCTCCGCGGGTCTGCAGGGCGTGGGCGTGATGGTCGAGGTGCTCACCGGCATACTGCTGGCGATGTTCTCGACGCTGTTCCTGCTCTACGACGGCAAGCGCATCTGGGAGTGGGTGCTCCGGCTCGTCCCGTCGCAGGCGCGTCCGGGAGTCGCCGGCGCGGGGCCGCGTGCCTGGCGCACTCTGACCGCGTACGTCCGCGGGACGGTCATAGTGGCCCTGATCGACGCGATCTTCATCGGTCTCGGGCTCTACTTCCTCGATGTGCCGCTGGCCGTGCCGCTCGCCGTGTTCATCTTCCTGTTCGCCTTCATCCCGCTCGTCGGTGCGGTCGTCTCCGGTGCCCTCGCGGTGGTCGTCGCGCTGGTCACCCAGGGCGTGTTCACCGCGCTGATGGTGCTGATCGTCGTCCTCGCCGTACAGCAGATCGAGGGCCATGTGCTGCAGCCGTTCATCCTCGGCCGGGCGGTGCGGGTGCACCCGCTCGCCGTGGTGCTCGCCGTCGCGGCGGGCGGCCTGACGGCCGGCATCGGCGGCGCGGTGGTGGCGGTGCCGCTGGTGGCCGTCACCAACACGGTCGTGGGCTATCTGCGCGCGTACGGCAGGGAACAGGCGCTGCGGCATTCGCCGCCGCCGCACGGCTCGACGTCCCTGGACGCTGCGGCAACGTCGGCGTCGGGCGGGGCGGCGGCCAAGCCGGCAACCGGCGGGCCCGCGCCGGAGGGTGACGCCCCGAGGTCGCCGCGGCAGGAGGAGCAGGAATGATCTCCGAACCTGAACTGGTCGGCGAGGAGCACTACGGCGCGGCCGAGCTCCCCGGACCACGGTCCGGGACCGAGGACCTGGTGTCGGCCGAGGACGCCCCCGCCGCTTCCCGTCCCGCGCGCCCCGCGTGGCTGTGGGCGCTCGGCGGCGCGGTCGTCGCGTCGGCGGTGTGGGCGGGCGGGCTCTACGTGTACGGCTCGAAGGCCCCCGACCTCGGTGGCTACCGGGCCAGCGCCGACCTGTGCAAGGACGCGGAGCTCAAGGCCGTGTCCTTTGCGCTCGGCCCGCGGGAGGGCGAGGGTTACGCATGGGGCAACGCGCACGAGAGCGTCGACGACTCCGGCTGCTCCGCCGACATGAGGCCGGTCGGGTACGAGGTCCCCAAGGACGAGGACGGCGTCGAGATGGGCGGGATGCCGAGTGTCACCGTCGGCTACACGCTGCACAAGAAGACCGATCCGGGACCCGAGTTCGGGGGGACCGTCGCCGCGCGGCACAACTACTTCGGCTCGAGCACCAAGCTCACCCGGATCGACGATCTGGGTGAGCAGGCGTACATCGTCCGGGACTCGGACAGCAGCGGGATCACCCTCGAGGTGCTGGACGGCCAGGCGGTCCTGACCATGTCCGCCCACAGCGACTGGGACGTGGACACCGGAGAGCCGCTGGCCGACATGGCGGAGATCGAGCCGCTGCTGGTCGAGGACATGAGAGCGCTGATGCTCAAGCTGAAGAGCTGAGGCAGCCCCGCTTGCAGGACACAAAGGGGCCCCGCCGACAGGAGAGTCGGCCCGGGGCCCCTTCGAGTGCGTGTGTCCTACTCGGCCAGGACGGCCTCTGCGTCCAGCGTCGTGCCCACGGCCTGGATCACCGAGGCGATCTTGACGGCCTCCTGGATCGTCTCGCGCTCCACACCGGCCTTGCGCAGCACCTGCTCGTGGGAGTCGAGGCACTGGCCACAGCCGTTGATGGCGGAGACGGCGAGCGACCAGAGCTCGAAGTCGACCTTCTCCACGCCCGGGTTGCCGATGACGTTCATCCGCAGACCGGCGCGCAGCGTCCCGTACTCCGGGTCCGACAGCAGGTGCCGGGTCCGGTAGAAGACGTTGTTCATCGCCATGATCGCGGCGGCGGACTTGGCGGCGGTGTACGCCTCGGGGGAGAGGTTCGCCTTCGCCTCGGGCTCCAGCTCGCGGAGCACCTTCGGCGAGCGCGAGGCGATCGCGCAGGCCAGGACGGTGCCCCACAGCTGCTGCTGCGGAAGTTCGCTGTTGCCGATGACCGAACCGAGGTTCAGCTTCAGGTCCTTGGCGAAGTCCGGTACGGCGGACTTGAGTTCGTCGAGAGCCATGTCAGATCACTCGCCCGAGAGCAGCGCGACGGGGTCGAGGGTGTTCTCGCCCTTGGTCCAGTTGCAGGGGCACAGCTCGTCGGTCTGCAGGGCGTCCAGCACCCGCAGGACCTCCTTGGGATTACGGCCGACGGAGCCGGCGGTCACCATGGTGAACTGGATCTCGTTGTTCGGGTCGACGATGAAGACGGCGCGCTGCGCGAAGCCGTCCTCGCCCTCGATGCCGAGGTCGCGCATCAGCTCGTGCTTCGAGTCGGCCATCATCGGGAAGGGCAGGTCACGCAGGTCGGCGTGGTCCTTGCGCCAGGCGTGGTGGACGAACTCCGAGTCACCGGAGAAGCCGAGGATCTGGGCGTCACGGTCGGCGAACTCCTCGTTCAGCTTGCCGAACGCGGCGATCTCGGTCGGGCAGACGAAGGTGAAGTCCTTGGGCCACGCGAAGACGACCTTCCACTTGCCCTCGTAGGACTTGTGGGTGATCTGCTCGAACTCCTTGCCGCTCTCCAGCGAGACGCAGGCAGTCAGTTCGAACGTGGGGAACTGGTCACCAACAGTGAGCACGCGCTCTCCTTGCGTGGAGGAAGATCCCTTTTGAGGTCTTCCAGGGGGTTGGACGGATCTTGATGGTGGCACAGGGTGCATTGATCGCGGAAATAGCTAGACTCGGTCATCGCGATCGGAGGTACTTATCAGTGGCGTCAACATTTCCGGTGAACCGGGTCAAACAGCCGAGCCTCGCACAGCTGCGGGCCTTCGCCGCCGTGTCCGAGCATCTGCACTTCCGGGACGCCGCGGCAGCAATCGGGATGAGTCAGCCCGCGTTGTCCGGCGCGGTCTCGGCGCTCGAGGAGGCACTGGGTGTCCAACTCCTCGAGCGTACGACCCGCAAGGTGCTGCTCTCCCCGGCCGGTGAACGCCTCGCGGTGCGGGCCAAGGCGGTGCTGGACGCGGTGGGCGCGCTGATGGACGAGGCGGAGGCGGTGCGGGCGCCGTTCACGGGCGTGCTCCGGCTCGGCGTGATCCCCACGGTCGCGCCGTACCTCCTGCCGAGCGTCCTGAAGCTGGCGCACGAGCGGTACCCGGAACTGGACCTCCAGGTCCACGAGGAGCAGACGTCCTCGCTGCTGGAAGGCCTGTCGGCGGGTCGGCTGGACCTGCTGCTGCTCGCGGTCCCACTCGGGGTGCCGGGGGTCACCGAACTCCCGCTCTTCGACGAGGACTTCGTCCTCGTCACACCTGAGGACCACTGGCTCGGCGGCCGCCAGGACATTCCGCGCGAAGCGCTGCGCGAGTTGCATCTGCTGCTGCTCGACGAGGGCCACTGCCTGCGCGACCAGGCCCTCGACATCTGCCGCGAGGCCGGCCGGACGGAAGGCGCGCCCGTGACGACGACGGCGGCCGGCCTGGCCACCCTCGTCCAACTGGTCGCGGGCGGCCTCGGCGTCACGCTCCTCCCCCGAACAGCCGTCGACGTCGAGACAGGCCGCGCCGCCCGCCTCCAAACAGGCTGGTTCGCAGACCCGGCCCCGTCCCGCCGCATCGCCCTGGTGATGCGCTCGGGCGCGGCTCGCAGCGACGAGTTCGAGGAACTGGCGGAGGCGCTGCGGGAGTCGATGGGGGCGCTGCCGGTACGGGTGGTGTCGTGAGGGGCCGCACCCCCTCCCCGCCCCTTGCCGCTGTGCGGCTGCGCAGCGTGGCGGGCGGGCCGCGGGCGGTGCCAGGTCCTGTTCCGGGAGTACGCGAACCGGTCGGCCACCCGCACCCGGCGCGAGGTCGCCGCCCGCCGCGACAGGGCTTCCACCGTGGTCGGGCCCGCCGTTCGACAAGTAAGCGACGCAGTCGCTTATTTGGGCATGGGGCTGCCCGAAGAGTCGTTTGACCAGGTCAGACGCGGTGAATCACAGGGTGGGAAACGCAGTCGGCACGTGGGCCAACCTCCTCTGCGGGCACGTGCGGAGAGCATCCGAACATTAGTGTCCAGTACATGGTCATTCCCGCAGCAGCGCCGCCGGCAGCGGCGCCGTCCTCCGGTTCAGCTCCTCCGGCGATCAGCATCCGCGACCTGCGGATGCGCTACGGATCACGCGACGTACTGCACGGGGTCGACCTCGACGTGCAGCGGGGCGAGGTGCTCGCGCTGCTCGGCCCGAACGGGGCCGGGAAGAGCACCACGATCGAGATCCTCGAAGGCTTCCGCCGCCGTTCGAGCGGTGACGTCAACGTGCTGGGCATCGACCCCGAGGACGCCACGGACGCGTGGCGGGCGCGGGTGGGCATCGTCATGCAGTCCTGGCGCGACCACGCCCGCTGGCGGGTTCGCGAACTGGTCGAGCACTTCGCGCTGTACTACCCCGCCCCCCGCGACCCGCAGGAGCTGCTGGGCACCGTCGGGCTGGCCGAGCAGGCCGACCAGGAGTGCGCGAAGCTGTCGGGGGGCCAGCGGCGTCGTCTGGACGTCGCGTTGGGCATCATCGGCCGCCCCGAGCTGCTCTTCCTCGACGAACCGACCACCGGGTTCGACCCGGAGGCCCGGCGCGACTTCCACTCCCTGGTCGAACGGCTCAGCTCGGTGGAAGGCATGACCGTCCTGCTCACCACCCATGATCTCGCCGAGGCGGAGCGGCTGGCCGATCGCATCGCGGTGCTGGTCGCAGGCCGTCTCGTCGCCTCGGGCTCCATCGGCGAACTGGCCGACCGGATCCGGGCGCAGGCGGAGGTCCGCTGGTCGGAAGGCGGAGAGTTGCGTCGTCAGCAGACCGAGGACCCCTCCCGTCTGGTGTGGGACCTCCACACCCGGCTGGGTGGCCCCGTTCCCGACCTGGAGGTGCGCCGGCCCACGCTGGAGGACACCTATCTGGGCATGCTGCACCAGGAGGAATCGTGATCAGCCGGCAGGCCCTCGTCGTCGGACTGCACCGGGGAAGGGCCGAACTGCGGCAGACCGTGCGAACCCCGCGCGAGTATCTGGGACATCTCGGCAACCCGGGCATGTTCCTCTTCGCCGCGTCCCTGCAGACCGGGAACATCCCGGGCAGCCCGGTGGCCTCCTCCCAGTTGGTGGTCGCCGGCGGTGTCGCGTCGCTGCTCCTGCTGGTCGCGATGGTCTGGCTGCCGCAGCAGCTGGCCACGGAACGCGAGGACGGCACACTGCTGCGGCTCAGGGGCACACCAGGAGGCATGTTCGCCTACCTCGTGGGCAAGACCCTGATGGTCGTCACGATCGCCGTCCTCAGCACCGTGGTCCTCCTTCTCGGCGGCGTCGCCGTGGCCGGTTCCGGGTTCCCGCAGAGTTTCGGCCAGTGGTGCACGCTCCTGTGGGTCGTCACCCTGGGGCTGATCGCCCTCGCCCTGATCGGCGCCGCGGTCGGCGCCGTTCTGCCCAATCCGCGCCAGGCGCTGGGCTGGGTCATGATCCCGATGATCGGGCTGCTCTTCATCTCGGGCATCTTCTACCCGGTCACGAGCATGCCGCAGTGGCTCCAGATCGTCGCCCAGGTCTTCCCGCTCAAGTGGATCGCACAGGGCGTCCGTTCGGCGCTGCTGCCGGACAGCGCGGTCGTCGCCGAAACCGGGGAGGCGTGGCAGCACTGGGAGACGTTCGGTGTGCTCGGCGCATGGATCGTGCTCGGGCTGCTGCTCGCCCCCCGACTCCTGCTCACCTCCTCACGCCGTGAATCCGGGAGCCGGTTGACGGCACGCCGTGAACTCGTCGGCCAACGCTCCTACTGAGGGATGAACACCATGGCCCCCCAGACCAAGACCAGCATCATGTACCCGATCCAGCCGACGAACACCGGGCAGATCCTGCCCGTCGCCCGGCTGCTGCAGCGCCGCGGCTCCGGCAGGCTGTGGCTCGGGCAGTCACTGCGCCTGGACACGCACCAACTCTTCGCGACCCTGGCCGGCATGGGACTGCGCATCCCCATGGGCAGCGGAGTGACCCTCGCGCCTCTGCGGCACCCGTATGACGCCGCGGTGCAGGCACGCTCGGTCGCCGCGCTCACCGGAGCACCGTACGTGGCGGGTATCGGACCGGCCGCCCCGGAGTTCCAGGAATCTTTGCTTCCGTCCCGCTACGGAAAGCCCCTCACCGCTATGAGGGAGTACCTGACCTCCATGCGGGAGCTGCTCGACGGGAAGCCGGCGCGCCGCGACGGCGAATACCACTCCATCGACGCGCAGCTCATCCCACTGGACGCCCCGCCGGTCGAACTGGGCCTCGGCGTGCTGCGCCCGCGGATGGCACGGATGGCGGGCGCGGTCGCCGATGTGGCCGTCACGTGGATGACGCCCGCGGACTACGTCGCCGACACGCTGGTGCCCGCGCTGGCCGAGGGCGCTGCGGAGGCCGGCCGCAAGGCGCCACGGGTCGCGACTGTGGTCCATGTCGCCGTCGCCCGGCCCGGTCGTGACATCCGCCTCGCGGCCCGCCGGGGAGCGGGCGCTCATCTCAGCGCGGCCCACTACACCGACATGCTGCGCCGGGCGGGGGTGCAGGCGTATGCGGACGATCCGGACGCGGGCGCGGACGCCTTGGTGGACGCAGGTGTGTTCGTGTCCGGGACGCCCGACGAGATCGCGGCCGAACTCCACCGCTACCGGCTGGGCGGCGTGGACGAGGTCGTGCTCAATCCTGCCGGTGTGATCCATACGGAAGGGCTTGGCGCCGTCATGACCGATCTCCAGGAGATTCTTGCGGCAGAGGACCGGCTCCATGGCTGAGGCGACACAGATGCCCACGGGGTCGGCACCGGCATTCGGCGCCCGCCGGGTGCTTTTCGTCGGAACCGGCGCCATCGGGGTGATGTTCATGCCGATGTGGGTCAACTGGCTGCGGACCGCGTACCCCGACGTCGAGCTGCGGACGATGGTCACCCGCTCCGCGGAACGGTTCGTCACCCGGACCGCGCTGACGGCTTTCGCCGGCGACGAGGTCCTGCGGGACGTGTGGCCCGACGACCCCGAAGTGGGCGCTCGGCACGTCGAACTCGCGCAGTGGCCGGACGCGATCGTGGTGCATCCGGCGACGTTCCACTTCGTCAGCCGCCTGGCGCTGGGCGTGGCGGACACCCCCCTCCTGCTCGCTTTGCAGTGCACCCGGGCGCCCATCGCCGTCGCCCCGGCGCTGCCGCCCGCAGGCGTGGAGTCGTTCGCGTACCGGCAGCACGTCGCGGCGCTCGAACAGCGGCGCAATGTCACCGTGGTGCCCCCGCAGCCGGGCTTCAGCGTGACGACCGGGCGCATGGACGCCGCCGTCGCCACACCGCTGCCCGAGGTCGTCCCCGCGCTCGAACGCCTCCGGGTGCGGCTGGCGTCCGCGGACGCCGAGCAGCAGGCGGCGGGATGACGGGCACCACCGTGCCGCCGGTGGGGGAGTTCGCGCCGGGCACCACCGTGCCGGTGGAGGAGTTCGCGACCGGTTTCCTGCGCACGGCCGTCCACGCGGACGACCACGGCTATGTGTGGGTCCGTCGACCCGGCGCCGACCGCCCGGCGCCCCTGACCCCTCCCAGCCCTCCCGTCCGCGACGCGATCCGCTCTCTGGAGCCCGAGCGCCCGTTCCTGGCCCTCCCGGAGGCGGTCGGGGACGCCCTGTACTACCGGGTGCGGGGGGCGGTCGCGGTGGCGAAGCTCTGTGTGGGCAGCGATCCCCGCCTCACTCCGGACCGTGTCACCCCGGCCATGGTCGGTACGGGCCACGCGCTGCGCCGGCTCCACACGGCGGATCCGTCCCTGGTCACGTCTGGGCCGCCGGGCCCGGCCCGGCTTGCCGCCTGGATGCGCGGCGGCCGGGGACCGCGGGCTGCCACGGCCTTCCACACCGTGGCCCGGCGACGGCTCGGCACCGCCCGGTGGAGCCGGGTGGAGGGCTGGTGCGCGTCGCTGGCCACCGATCTCGCGGACGGCGTCCCGCTGCACGGGGCGCCGAGCCTGGGATCGGTCATCGCGGGGGACGTGCAGGGAAGCGGCTGCCTGCTCACCGGTGAGGATGTGGCACGCGGACCGGCGGACTTCGATTTCGGCTGGCTGCTGGGCGAGTTCGCGGAATGGCGGATGACGATCCTGCGCCGGTCACCGGGCCTGATCATGGACCCGCGTGACTACCACGCCGCTCTCGGCGGGCTGTGCCAGGCGTACGGCGCGCCCGCCGACCCGGTGGCGGCGGGGCGCGCGGCGGTGCTGCGCGTCTTCACCCACGCGCACGACTTCGCCGCGTACATGGGATGGCATGCCGAACTGCTCGAGTACGCCTCGTCGGTCGCGGAACTGATCGACGAGGACGGCGCGCAGGCCCTCTCGGGGCCGCTGTCGGTCCTCTAGTTCTCCAGGCGCAGGTGCCTCACGAGCACGGGCACCGCATGCGCACCGACACCCCCGGCGGATACCGCTGCCGGGGGTGTCGGTGCGCATGTGCGGATCAGCCGGTTCTCAGCCGTGTCAGCCGGTTCTCAGCCGTGCCGGGCCGCAGGGCGGTGCTTCATCTTCCAGCGCGTGTAGGTTCGCCGCGGGATTCCCACGATCTCGCAGAACCTCGAGACATTGATCTGGGCGTCCTGTCTGATTGCCTCGAGTTCTGAAAAGGGACCGTGCGGTAGTCCCCTGACTTCCTCCGTACCCTCAGCTGGACGTATGCCTCACCCAGCGCGGTCTTCAGTTCCGTGATTTCGGACAGGAGATCGCGTTCACGCTGGGCGTTGCGCGAGGCTCCTCCTTCGAGGCTCGTACGCCCGCCGTCCAGGAATTGACGTTTCCAGTTCCCTACGGACTGTTCGGACACGCCGGCCCGGCGTGCGGATTCCGCAATCGTGTGTTCCCCCGAAAGTACCCCCAGGACGATCTTCAGTTTTTCGGCAGCTGGCATTACCGGAGGGCGTGACATCGCCTCTCGTCTCCTTCTTTCGCCCGCAGGGGCTCGTGGTCGGCGAGAGCCCTTGCGGCAGATGTGCGGGTGCCGAATGGAGCGGAGGTCAACCCGTCCCATCGGCGCATCCCTTGTGAACTGCGACAACTGTGAGACCAGGTCCAGGCCTATCGCCTGAAGACGCGGCTCAAACAGTCGTGAATCTGTTCACAAGCAGCAGTCGAACCTTTTCTGATGATTTCACTGTTTCCCCGTTGGAAAGATTTGGTCGATCTTTCAAGTAAAGCCGGTCGCTCGCACTCTCCGTGCCTACCGACATCAAGATCATATAGTTGGCGCATCACAGGGGGCAATAAACTTGGGTCTTACTTGAGGTTGCTCAATGCGGACCTTTTCGGCCATCCGCCCCCGGGGTGGAAATCGTCACGAACGCGATGTGTCGCTCACTGTGACGCCCGCCTCGTTCATCGAGGAGGCCAGCCTGCCGCCGTCGCCGACAACGACTCCGCTGAACGTGTCCGGATCAAAGAAATCCCGTGCCGCATCGGCGACGTGGGTGCGAGTGACGGTCCGCAGGAGTTCCGGGAACGTGGTGACCCGCGCCGGTTCGTGCCCCAGGGCCACGGCCGTCATCACACTGGTGGCGAACCCCGCCTGCGACGACAGGCCGAGCATCGCCATACCGATCGTGTATTCACGAGCCGCCTCGATCTCCGCCTCCGACGGCGGGTTGCCGACCAGACGCCGCAGCTCGGCACGGATCTCGCCGTAGGCCTGTGCCGTCGCCTCCGTGGCGGTGTCCGCCTCGATCCCGACGACCAGCCTGTCCAGGTGGTCGTGGAAGCCTGCGTCCGCGCGGTAGGCCAGCCCCTTGGCCTCGCGGAGGTTCATGACCAGCCGTGAGGAGAAGTAGCCGCCGAACACCAGGGAGGCCAGGCTCAGGGCCGGGAAGCGGTCGTCGGTGCGGGCCACCACGGGACGGACGAGCCTGATCTGCGACTGGACCGCGTCGGTCCGGGGCACGAACGTCACCCGCCCCTCGGGCACCGGCGGGAGCGTGACCGGCGCCGCGGCCGCCCCGGCGCCGCTCCAGTCCGTGGTGGCGGCGGTCACCTGGTCGACGGCCCGTTCCGGATCGAGGTCCCCCACCAGGACCAGCGCGGTCCCGCGCGGACGCACGAAGGCGCTGTGCAACTCCCGCACCGCCTCGGGAGTGACGGCTTCCACCGGCGCGGGGAAGGGAACCTCCTGCAGACCGGGCACCTCTCCGTAACAGTGCGTCAGCAGAGCTTCCTGTGCGATCACCTGGGGCTGCGCGCGGATCACCGAGATCTGCCGCACCATACGCAGACGTACCTGGCGGATCTCCTCCTGCTCGCAACCGCCTTGGACGAGTGCACCGGTCAGGCCGCCCAGTAGTGTGCCCAGTGCATGCTCGGGCGCCGACCCGGAGATGTGCAGCCACCGGGACGAGCGGCCGGCGGCCAGGGTGGCACCGTGACGGGCCATCGCCGCGTCCGTGGCCGCCCGGGAGGGACGCCCCTCACGGAACAAGGTGGTGGCCAGCACCTCGGCCGTTGCCGCGTGCGCGAACGTGGCACCGGCGAAGGGCACTGACATCCGCAACTCGACCATCGGGATGGACGGATGTCGGGCGGCGATCACCCGCAGTCCGTTGGGCAGGACCGTGTCGGCCATCGCCGGAAAGCCGTGGCGGCGGCGGACATCGAGGGCCGGCAGCGGACGAGGGCCGGCAGCGGTACGGCCGATCTCCTCGGCGCTGCGGCGGGTGCGGCCGTCGTCCTTGGAGGGAGTGCGGACCAAAGGCGTGTCGATCACGGATCAGCTTTCTGACGGGTTCCGGCGGGAGACCGAAGACGGAGCGGGCAGCAGACCGAGCACGGCGCGCGAGTCGGGCCGCAGCGACTTGGCGGCCAGGGCGACGTCTTCGGCGGTGACACCGGCGAGCCGGCCGGGCAGCTCGTCCACGAGCTCCGCCCGGCCGAAGAGCACCTCCTGCGCGCCGAGGGCGCGGGTCCGGGCCAGCAGCATGTCGCTTCTGCGGTTCATGCCCACGCTGCTCAGCGCCGTGGCCCGCATCAGTTCCTCCTCCGTTGGGCCCTTCGCCGCCAGGTCCTCGAGCTCACCGTCCAACACGTCCAGCAACAGGCCGGCCGGGGTCTCCCGCGGATGCGTCGCGACGCACAGGAAAGTGTCGGGGTCCCGGGCCTCCAGCGCGCCGAAGAGACCGCAGCCGGTGCTCACGTCCGTCACCAGCGGTGAGGCCCCGTGGATCAGCCGCCGCTTCAGCCGGGACGTCTCGCCCGAACCGGTGAGGACGGCGCAGAGCACCATGTGGGCCACATAGGCGTCGAGTTCGGTGAGCGGATCCGGCATGCGGTAGCCGATCGCCGTGGCCGGCATCGGCGCATGGGTGTCGAGGTGCTCGCCCCTGAGCTCCTCGCCGGGCGCCGGTTCGCTCAGGTCCACGGCCGGAGGCAGGCTCCGCGCCGGGACGTCGTGGAAGTGCCGGTGGACCAGCTCGGCGGTCCGGGCGGGTTCGATGTCGCCGGCGATCGTCAGGACGGCGTTGCCCGGCGCGTAGTGGGCGTCGAAGAACGCGGCACACTCCTCCACCGTTGCCCGCCCGAGATCGGTGAAGTCCCCATAACCGTTGTGCGCGTTGGGATAGGTCGTGAACAGCAGTCCTGGAAGAACGGTCCAGGGGAAGCCGCCATAGGGCTTGTTCAGCACATTGAGCCGGATCTCCTCCTTGACCACGTTCACCTGGGTCCGGAGGTTCTCCTCCGTCAGTCTCGGGGCGCGCATCCGGTCGGCCTCGAGGAAGAGAACGCGTTCCAGGGCCGCCGACGGGACCACTTGATAGAAATCCGTGTAGTCCTGATGCGTCGATCCGTTGGCGGTTCCGCCGGCCGCTTGCACGAGCCCGAAGTGCTCCATCCGGTCCACGCTCTCGCTGCCCTGGAACATCACATGCTCGAAGAGATGGGCGAAGCCGGTACGGCCCTCGGGTTCCGACCGGAAACCCACGTCGTAGTGAACACTGACGCCGACAGCCGGAACACCTGATATCGGATAGAGAACCACCCGCAGACCGTTGGGCAGTGTGAAGCGTTGCAGCATCGGAGGGGACATGCCGCGTACCCTAAGGGATCGGGACACGGGCAAAAAGGTCGCAGAAAACCCGTTACTTTGGACTCGCGCAGCCGTGCACCACTGGTGCTGACGCCCGTATACCGCCCGGCGGGCGACTCCCTCCAAAACAACAACGGTTCACAGTGAGCCATTTGTTGTCGGCCCATCCGGCTGTCCCTACGCTCCGCCACCGTGAAGACAGATCAAGAATCGAAGCCCTCGCCGACTCGCGCCCGCTTCGATCCGGTGCAACTGGAGAAGGCCCCCGAAGTCGGGATGTTCCTGGAACGGCTCGGGCTGGGCCGTTTCGACCCGGACACCGTCGACGCCCATATCGGGCGCAATGACAACTGGGCCGGTACGACCAGCACCGGCGCCAAGGTGTTCGTCAAGAGGGTCGGTGGCGAACCCGCGGACGTACTGCGGCGTTACCACCGCATCCTGGCCTTCGAGGAGATCGCGTCACGCTTCGGCGGAACGGAACTCCGGGCTCCCGAACTGCTCGGATCGGACGAGGAACAGCGTCTGGTCGCCTTCACGCGGCTCGAGGACGCCCGGTCCGGATCCGAGCTCTCCGCCGACGACGCCTTCGACGACGACATGTGCCGCAGGGCCGGCCGCATCCTCGGAATCCTGCACACGCTGTCGCTCGAGCCCGGGACCCTCGACAGCACGCCCCACCCGACACCGCCGATGGACGACTTCGACGCGCTGTCGATGCCGGTCTACGTCCACTCCGCGTTCGCCGAGATCGAGTCCTGGACCCTTCTCCAGCCGGACGCCGAGCTGATCGCGGCCCTGCGCGATCTGCGCCGCCGGGAAGCGGACGCGCCCCGCGTGCCCGCCCACTGCGACGTCCGACTGGACCAGTACCTCCTCGCCGGTGACGACCTGTACCTGACCGACTGGGAGGAGTTCCGCTTCGGCGACGCCGCCCGCGATGTCGGCGGATTCGTCGGCGAGTGGCTGTACCGGGCCATCCAGGGCATCCCCAAGTCCATCAGCGAGGACCCGTCGTACAGCTTCGGCCACGAAGCGTCGCACGAGGACATCCTCGCCCACGGGGCCCGCGAGATAGACCGGTTGCGCCCGCGGATCGAAGCGTTCTGGGACGGATACCGCGAGACGCGCCCAACGACCGAGGAAGGCTTCACGACCCGGGTCTCGGCCTTCGCCGGCTGGCACATGATCGACCGCATGCTCGCCGGCGCCAAGTTCGGGACCCGGCTGACGTCCGGCGACCGCGCGGCCGCCGGCATCGGACGCACCGTGCTGCTCGCACCACAGAACTTCACCTCCGTACTCGGCCTGGAAGGCACCTCATGACGACCGCCCTGGGGCTCATCGCTCCCGAGATCTCCGCGGCACTGGAAGAGGTCGAGGTCGCCGAGGGCGGCCTGAGCGCCGTCGTCGCCGGCGAGGACGTCGAGGGCACGACGCCGGGCGACCTCGCCAAGAAACTCGGCGGGCTCTTCTACCAGAACCTGCATGCCGGCATGGCGGACCAAGGCGACACCACCCGGCAACGAAGCCTGCGGGACGACGACTTCGACCAGCGGCTCTTCGCCGCGATGCCCCACCGGACCACGCGCGTCCAGGCGACCGTGGTCAGTGACGACCCCGAGGCGGACAGCGTGATCGTCCGGCTCGACGGCCTGCGGGTACGCATCCCCCGCGACCGCATCGCCGACCGGCTGCCCGGCGAGGACTCCGACCTCGTCACCCTGCACATTCCGGCGCCGCGACCGGCCCTGTCGACCGGCTTCTTCCTGACGGACGGCTCCCGCGGACGGGTCACGGGATCGCAGATGCTGCGCCTCTACATCCATCTGACCGACGCGGAGTCGGCCCCGGACGCCTGGAGGACGGTGCTGTCCCGCATGGAGGAGCTGGAGCTCCGCTACCGGGCCAAGGTCACCTCGTCCCTGAAGCACTTCCCGCGCCGCGACGCCCTGGTGGTCTATCTCGGCGCGGACGCCTGGCATGTGGCGGGCGACATCGCGGCGTCCGTCCAGGGGCTGCCCGGTCTGGGCTCCGCCACCTCGCCGTTCGTCCGCCGGGTGGCCGACGGGGTGGGTGCCGCCTGGGAGCCCGACGACCCGCGGCCCGGCAAGGGGAAGCTGAGCTTCGGCGAGCACCGCTGCCAGGTCCTCGCCGAAGCCCTGGTCGGGCACGCGGTCCGGGCCGACGGCGTCGCGCGCGAGGCGGTCGTCGCCGAGGCGTATCTCAACGCCGGGACGGACCCGCTGATGCCGGCCCGGAACCTGGACTCTCCCGTGCTGCCGGGAATCGGCCTGGCATGACCACCGGGCCGTGAGCGGATGGAAGACAGCACCCACGACCCGTCCGCGGAACTCTCCGTCGAGGACAAGGTCGGCATCGTTCTGCGGGTCATCTCGGGCCGGGAGTCGGTCGCCGAGGCGGCCGGGCGGCGCCCCGGCCTCTCGGAGCAGTCCGTCGAGGACTGGCGTGAAGCATTCATCGAAGGCGGTCTGCTGGGACTTCAGGGGGCCGACGCCCATCGCCCGCCTCCCCGGGTGAGCCGGCTCCTCGCCGAGATGACAGAGCTCAAGACGGCTCTGGGAGAGGCGTGCCTCGAACTGACGGTGTGGCAGGCGTTGAAAAACCATCGGCGCCCGAAACCCGATACAACATGACCGGCCTCTCCCGGCGCTCACAGACTCACAGAGGCGCAGCCCCCACCATTCCTGGTGGGGGCTGTCCGTATTTCTACGGCACACGTTTCCGCAGGCGGCGTTTTCCGCAGGCGGTGTTTCCGCGGGATTCGTTCCATCGATTGTGTTTCTGCGTCGTGCGCCTCGGTGGGCCACATTCCTGCGGGCGGTATTTCTGCGGGCCGCATTCCTGGGGTGGGCGCCGTCAGGCCGTGGCGCGCCGCGGACCGTATCTTTGACGGTCCGGCCGGTGAGCCACTTGTTGTGGCCTGGGTGGACAATGCGCAGGTCGCGAAGGTGGGCCGGTCAATCAACGATAATTTTTCCGTGGCGTTCCGGGCAGTGCGTGCGATCGAATAGAGGCCGGGCAGGGAAAACCCGCCCTGCAAATCGATCAGTGAAGGATCGCCGTGAACACCGCAGACCAGCTCCTCGCCGGCTACACCGCCTACACCACCGCCGAGGACTTCGGCGCCAGCGCGGACAACCAGTCCCCGGCGGCGACGCCCACCATCACCACCGTTTCCTCGCCCGAGTGCATCTACTTCTCCCTCGGCGCCTCCGCGGGCAGCATCGCCAGCACCAAGGCCTGGGGCTGCTGATCAGCGACCGCTGATCGTCCCGCCGGATGCCCGCCTGAAAAAGGCGGACCCTCGGGCGACACGTCCTCGTACGACCCAAGCATTCAGTAAAGGATTCTCATGAACACCGCAGACCAGCTCCTCGCCGGCTACACCGCCTACACCAACGCCGAGGAGTTCGGCGCCGGCGTCTCGGCCGACGCCCCGGCCATCACGCCGACGGTCCTGAGCTTCATCGGTGGCTCCAGCGGCGGCTGCGGCGCGGCTGTCAGCGCCATCAGCGGCGCCGGCGTCTCGGCCACGGCGAACTGGGGCTGCTGAACCAGCTCGCGCCCACAGCGCACACCCCCCGCTGGGTGCCTGGCCTCCCCCAGGCGCCCAGCGGGTTTTTTCTGTCCGTGCGACACCACCGCACCCGGGGCCCGGACAGGAATGGGCGACCCGTCACCGCTGTGGCCGTCAGCTCTTGCCGTGCTCCCCGTCATGTCCGGCGCCACCGTGGGCCGTTCCTGATGCGCCTGCCTTCCGGGAGGCTTCCGCGAGGGCTTCGAGCGCGGCGAGGTGGGTGGCGAGCGCCTGCCTGCCGTTCAGGGTGAGCGCCACCCAGGTCCGGGGCCGCTTGCCGAGATACCCCTTCCGTACGCTCACATAGCCGGCCTTCTCCAGCGCCGCGACCGTCTTGCTCAGCACGGAATCCGTGACCCCGCAGTAGTCCCTGACCGCGCCGAACTCGGCCTCCGCGCAGCCGGAGAGGAACGCCGCCACGGTGAGCCGGGTCGGGTGGTGGATCTCCTTGTCCAGGCCGGGAACATCCGCACGGTTCACGACGACTCCAGCGCGCGGGCCCGCCGGCGGGCGGCCTGCACCCAGGACGCAACCCCGGCGACCACGCCGAACCCGATGAACCAGCCGGCCGTTCCGTAGGGGATCGCCGCCAGGAGGCCCGTGGCGAACGGCGCGAGCGGCGCACCCCAGGAGCGCCACGACGCCCCTTGATCCCGCCGGTCGAACCAGGGGGCGATCCCGGAACTGCGCATCGTGGTCCAGGTCACCGCGAGGAAGGCCGCGGCGCAGAGCGTGGCCGCCGCGAGGAGGGCTCCCTGCCACTGGGGCCACAGGCTCGCCGCGCCGAAGCCGGTGAATCCCGCGGCGAGCAGCAGTCCGTGCGCGGCGGGATACCAGGCGGGCGTCGCTTGAGGGCGCCGTGCCGCGGTCTGCGCGGCACGTGCGTCGCGCAGCGCCGCCGCGGCGGATTCTGCGCTGGGCTGCATCGCTCCTGAGGTGTTCATCGGTTCTCCGGGTTCTGGTGTCGGCGGGAGACGCTTACGCATGTCAGCATGGCATCTACTTTCCATACTGGCAAGTACTTTCCTTCGGGATGGGCCCGGGCGTGCGAGAGCCCCTCCGGGGTGGTTCCCGGAGGGGCTCTCACACTCCCAGGGGCGGCGAACTCACTTTCCCTGAGCCGCCTTCACCTCCCGCGCCAGCTCGGTGGCGGCCACCAGGCTCAGACCCGGAAGCTCCTGCCGCAGGGCGCGTATGGCCGCCACCTCGTGGCTCACGGGGTCGATGCTCTCCCGATCGAGGACGCGCCGGGCCCAGCGCAGTCGCGGCTCGCCGGCCCGCTCCGCCAGCTCGTCCAGGATCCGCGCGGCGCGCCGCAGCCCGGGCTGCTCGTCACCGGGGGCATCCGACAGGGCCTGGTGCACGGCGTCGCGAGCGTCGCCGATGTCGCTGAGCGCAACCAGATGGACTTCCTTCTTGCCGAACATGCCCGTGCCTTCTTTCTCGCCGACGTGGTGAATCGATCGTTGAACCCAACCGTCCGGGATATCCGGATGGTTGACGTCCGGTCACGCTACAGGGAGCCATGGGCATCCGTTTCCCTCACCCGGAAGTGCCCGTGCGGATGTCAACTTTGATACGCCGGAAAGTGCGCCAATGCGCAGGATCGGATCACCCTGCTCCGGGGCTCTGGCGAGGCGCCAAGAATCGTCGTTACTTTGCCTCGCGCGCTTGTGGTGGACTGGCTCGTACCCAGGCGTCGGAAGCCTGACAGGGGCCGTCACCATCACCATTGCCGCCGCCGTCGCGGCACGGATGAACTCGTGAATCCCGGAAATTCTCACACGAGGTGGAACAAGCGAATGCCAGTCGCCCGAAACAAACCTGCCCCGGGGCTCCGGTTGGGCGCCCATCTCGCTGGTGGAGACCGGCTGCAGCTGGGATTCGCGGCCCTGTTGGCACTGATATCGACGGCAGCGACTCTGGCAGTGCCCCTGATGGTCCGGGATCTCGTCGAAGCACTGTCGGGAACCCGCGGACTGATGTGGCCGGTCATCCTGATGACCGCGGTCGCCGTCGCCGGGGCACTGTCGGCGGCCATGTCCGGCTATCTGCTCTCCCGCATCGGCGAACAGATGATCCTCGGGCTGCGTTCCCGCGTCATGGACCACACCCTGCGGCTTCCCCTGCGTGAAGTCCGCACCGAGGGCCCGGGCAACCTCGTCGCACGGGTCACCTCCGACGCGATGATGCTGCGCTCCGTGATCGACGTCGGGGCGATCCAGCTGCCGCTGTCGATCATCACGGTCGTGGCCACGCTCGTGGTGATGAGCGTGCTCGACTGGGTGCTCGTCCTGATCACCGTGGGGTCCTTCACGCTGGCCGGTGCTGTCATCGGACTGGTGATCGTCCGTGTCCGGCGGAGTATCGTCGTGCAGCAGACGGCCCTCGGCGAGCTGGCACAGCGTTTCACCGCCACACTCGCCGCGCTGCCGACCATCAAGGCGTACCGCGCCGAGGAACACGCGACCGCCTCGCTGGCCAAGGACGCGAGCGAGCTGACGCAATCCACCCTCTTCAGCGCCCGGCTGCAGTCACTCATCGGCCCGGTGATGGGCCTCGGTCAGCAGATCGCCCTCGTCAGCATCATCCTTGGCGGCGGCGCCAGGATGGCCTCCGGCGACCTGTCGATGCCGGACTTCACGGCGTTCCTGCTCTACCTGCTCCAACTCGTCGCCCCCGTGGCGATCGTGGCCTCCAGCATCAGCCAACTGCAGGCGGGACTCGCGGCCCGCACGCGTTTCGACGAGCTCTTGTCGCTGCCTCAGGAGACGGACGGCACGGCCACCACCCGCCCCGTGCCGGTCGCGGGCGCCCCGGGTGTCGAGTTCCGCGACGTCGCCTTCGGCTATGGCGGCGAGCCCGTCCTCGCAGGTCTGAGCTTGTCGGCGCCCCGCCGCGGGCTCACCGCGCTCGTCGGACACTCGGGAGCGGGGAAGTCCACGGTGCTGACGCTGATCGAACGCTTCGTGCACCCGGACAAGGGCACGATCCGCGTTCTGGGGCACGACGTTCAGGACTGGCCACTGGACGACCTGCGGCGGCGCGTGGCCTACGTCGACCAGAGTTTCACCCTCCTCGAGGGGACGGTGCGCGACAACCTGCTGCTGGGGTGCGACACGGCACCGGATGACGAGGTGCTCCTCGACGCACTCGACAGCGTGGCGCTCCGCGACGAGGTGCTGCGGCTCCCCGACGGGCTCGACACCGTCCTCGGCCGTGCGACGGACCTCTCAGGCGGACAGCGCCAGCGCCTCGCGCTGGCACGCGTACTGCTCACCGACGCCGACGTGGTCCTGCTGGACGAACCCACGTCGCAGCTGGACAGCATCAACGAACAGCGTCTGCGCGACCTCGTCACGCGGCTTGCGCAGGACCGCTCCGTGGTCGTCGTGGCCCACCGCCTGTCCACCGTGCAGCATGCCGATCACGTGCTGATCATGGAGTCCGGTCATGCCCTGGACGCCGGAACGCACCAGGAACTGCTGTCGCGCTGCCCGCAGTACCAGGACCTCGTCCGCAATCAGCAGTGGTCGGCGGATGAAGCAGGCACCCCGGAAGCGTGCGGACTTCCCGGCGTAATGTCAGTTCCGTGATCTGATCATGCGGCGGTCAAGCGCCGGCCGGCTCCGCGTGCGCCGTCGCCTGCGGCGAGTGCCTCCCACGGCCGTCGGGCCGCAGCGGTAGACCCGCGCTGGGGTCCGGGGGCGGAGCACCGCTTTCGGGAAGAGGCGGGGTGGGGGACAAGGCCGCCCCCTTCCCGGCGTGCCCGGCCCGGCCCCACATCCGGCCCCCCGGCCCGCGTCACTCCGTCCGGAGCCCCTCCGGCCGCATCAGGCGCCACAGCGCCGGCATGCTCAGCAGCGTCACCGCGAGGATCAGCGCCGCGCCCAAGCCCGCCACCGGGGCGAACGCACCCCAGTGGGTGACCGGTTTCGCGACCATGCGCAGCATCGTCGCGCCGAGGGCCACGCCGCCCGTGATCGCCACGGCCGTGCCCAGCGCCACGGGGACGGCCGTCTGCCAGAGAACCGAACGCGCCAGTACGGAGCGCGGGGTGCCGAAGGCGACCAGTACCGACAGCAGGCGCCGGCGTTCCCTCAACTGCTCGATCTGGGCGACAGCCATCGACGCGGCGATCAGGGCCATCGTCGCGGTCGCCGCCGCCAACAGCCCGCTCTGGACGCTCGCGTACTGCCGGTCCCGTTCGATCTTCTGGATCGTCCTCACCCAGAGGGACGGGTCGATCCGCGCGGCCGTGTTGCGGACGAACTCCCGTGCGTCCGGGACGCTCTCGTCGATCCGCACCGTCGCCGTGGTCGTCGCGTCCGGCAGCTTGGTCACGTCCACCGCGCCCGGGGTGGCGAAGATGCCGTAGTGCTCGCGTGCCACCGGGTCGCGCCGTGTCGTCACCGTCGGCGATTCCTTCGGCAGCGTCCACAGCAGCGGCGCGGAACCGTCGTAGGGCGTGTCGCTGTTGAGGTTCACCGGCCGGCCTTTTCTGGCGGTGCGGTCGATCCAGCTCCTCGGCGGCTCGTTGCCGGCGGGGTGCACGACGAACGTGTCGCCGTCCGCGCAGGAGACGATCACCGCCAGCTCGCGCAGCGTCGCGCAGTCGCCGACCGTCAGCCCCGTCGTGGGCCGGATGTCGTCGCCGTCGACCGGCTCGGGGCTGATCACGTACGCCTCCACCGTGCCGATGACGCTACGCACGCCTGGCGTGGCACGGAACTCGCGGATCATCTCGGACGCCAGCTCCCCGTCGGGGAAATCCGCCGTCACCGTCAGCTGCGCATGTGCGGCGTTCTGCCCGGTGACACGGTTGAAGTCGTCGTGCATCCCGGCGAACACCATCTGCAGTGCGATCGCACCGGCCACCGCGACGGTGATGCCGCTGACCGCCCTGATCGCCGGACCGCTCGTCAACTGCAATCGTCGGACCGCCAGTTGCCATGACACCGGACCGCCGCGCAGTCGCTTGACGACCGCTTCCACCAGCCAGGGAAGCAGCGCCGTCAGTGAGAACAGCACCAGCAGCGTGCCGGCGGCGATCGGCCATGGGTCGACGACTTCGTTCGGGCCGTCGAACGTGCCGGTCGCCAGCAGTACGCCCAGTCCCGTCGGCAGCATCAGCAGCCGCCACCACAGCCGGCGGCGCCGCGGCACCGCCTGCCGGACGACCCCCAGCGGCTCGACCGTCACGGCCCGCATCGCGAACAGGGTCACCGCGACGGACACCACGGGAACGGCGAGCAGGATCAGCGCGGCGAGCAGCGGCACGGGCACGACATCAGAGGCGAACGCGCTCAGGTCCCACACCCGCACCCAGCCGGCCACCGGTCGCGCCAGGGCGAACACCCCGATGCCGACAGCCAGCCCGACGGCCGAGCCGAACAGTGCCTCGCCCGCCGCGATCCAGCGCGTGGTCCGCGCGTCCGCGCCGACCAGCCGCAGCGCGGCGAGCCGACGGTCGCGCTGCTCGCCGCCGAAGCGGACGGCGGTGGCGATGAACACCGCCACCGGCACCAGCAGCACCACACAGGCCAGCACGATGACCACGATGAGCGCAGGAGCCATCGGCTCGCCGCCGCCCCGGGCGCCGTAACCGTCGGTCCGTACACCCCCGTTGGCGGTGGTCAGGGTGGAGCTGCCCGTGTAGTGGCGCAACTCGCCAGGGTCGAGAAGCCCGGCCTCGCCGATGAGGCCCGCCGTCCGGTGGGGGAGACGTTCTTTGAGGAGGCGTCCCTCCGGTGACGCGAGCAGTTCGGCGAGTGCGGGCGACACGTACATCTCGCCGTCGGCCGGGGCGCGCTCGAGTCCGGGTGGCAGCTCGGGGTGCGCGCCGTCGGGCCGCAGGATCTGCCCGCCGACGGTCTCCGTGCGGTAGTCGGAATCCGCCTCTGCGACCACCATGGTCCGGTCGGAGCGTGTGACGGGCTTGTCCGACACCGTGGCGGTCGCGGTGCGGGCAGCCGCCCGGCTGTCCCGGCCGTCCACCATCTGCGGTACGGACGCGGCGATCAGCAGCAGCGCGACGCCGAGCCCCACACCGACGGCGGTCAGCGCGTTACGGGTCCAGCCCTCACGTCCGCCGGAGGTGCCGAACCGGATGCCCATGGCGAGGTCCCGCAGGCGGGCGGCCGGGCCGCGGTGCGGTCGGTGGGGGGTGGCCGCGGCATCGGTGGCCTGCCGCTCGTGGAGCCGCGTGCTCATACCGCCCGCTCCGGATCGCGCGACCTGCCGTCGCGTACGACGATCTCCCGGTCCGAGTACGCGGCGACGCGCGACTCGTGGGTGACCAGGACGACGGCCGTGTTCTGCCGACGGGCCGTGTCGGTGAGCAGAGACATCACATGCTCGCCGTTGAGCGAGTCCAGGGCGCCGGTGGGTTCGTCGGCGAAGACGACCTTGGGGGAGCCGGCCAGTGCGCGGGCCACCGCGACCCGCTGCCCCTGCCCGCCGGAGACCTCTCCGGGCCGCTTGCGCGCGGCGCCCTCGACCTCCAGCCGCTCCAGCCACTCGAGCGCGGTGCGCTCGGCGTCCTTGCGCCTGGCGCCGCTCAGCCGCAGAGGCAGCGCGACATTCTCCACGCAGGTCAACTCCGGTACGAGCTGCCCGAACTGGAACACGAACCCGAAGTCCGTGCGCCGCAGCGCGCTGCGCTCCGCGTCGGGCAACGCGGTGAGTTCCCGCCCGGCGTAGACGACGGTGCCGGAGTCGGGCCGGACGATCCCGGCGAGGCAGTGCAGCAGCGTCGACTTGCCCGAGCCCGACGGCCCCATGACGGCGACGACCTCACCGGGGTGGATGGAGAACGAGGCGCCGTCGAGGGCCGAGGTCGGACCGAACGTCTTGTGCAGGTCGTCGGCGACGAGCAGGGAGCCGGCGGGGATCACGCGAGGACCTCCGCGGAGAGCTGGTCCAGCCGTGCGGCGGTCAGTTCCAGCCAGCGCAGATCCGCTTCGAGATGGAACAGGGCGTGGTCGCAGATGAGCTGGTCGGCGAGGTCGCCGCTGCGCTTGCGTTCCGTGAGGGCACGCATCAGACGCAGATGTTCCGCGCGCTGGGAGTCGAGCAGGTCGGCGGCGCTGCGGCCGGTGAGCAGGGCGAGGACGACCTTGGTGTAGAGCGTCGACTGAAGGTACGGCTCCGGCTTCTCGGGCGCTGCGAGCCAACGCGAGACATCGGTGATGCCGGCCTCGGTGATGGCGTACCGCTTCCGCTCCGGCCCGCCGCCGGCTTCGACGCCGTCGACCTCGACGAGGCCGTTCCGCAGGAGCCGGGACATCGTCGAGTAGACCTGCCCGTAGTGGAGCGGACGGTCCTGTCCGAATCTCTCGTCGAAGGCGCGCTTGAGGTCGTAGCCGTGGCGGGGGCCGCCTTCCAGCAGACCGAGGAGGGTGTGACCGATGGACATGGGGCCACTGTACTCGCCGTGTATACACGGGGTTTATACACCCTGCCCCCGGCGGGCGGCCCGAGGGGCGGACGGTGGCCCCGCCCCCCGGGAGCGAGCCCCACGGACGGCGGCAGCGCCAGCCCCGACTGCCCCCCGGCGGCCCACCGCCCCCTTAGGGCGGCGGCGTCTTCGGAGGGCGGCCGCGGCGGGGGATCGGGCGGGTGGCGGACGGGAGGCGGCCCGCCTCCGACAGAGCCCGCCGCAGGATGAACTCGATCTGCGCGTTCGTGCTGCGCAGCTCGTCCCCCGCCCACCGGGCCAGCGCCTCGTACACCGCCGGGTCCAGCCGCAGCAGCACCTGCTTCCGTTCGGAGGGCGGCGGTGTCACTGGTAGAGCGTGCCCGTATTGAGGACCGGCTGGGCCGCGCGGTCGCCGCACAGCACCACCATCAGATTCGACACCATCGCCGCCTTGCGTTCGTCGTCCAGCTCCACGATGCCCTGCTCGCCGATCCGGGTCAGCGCCGCCTCCACCATGCCGACCGCGCCGTCCACGATCTGCCGGCGTGCCGCGACCACGGCGCCCGCCTGCTGGCGCTGGAGCATCGCGGAGGCGATCTCGGGAGCGTACGCGAGGTGCGTGAAGCGGGACTCGATGATGTGGACGCCCGCCGCCTCGATGCGCGCGTGCAGTTCGACGGCGAGCTTCTCGGTGATCTCCTCCGCGTTGCCGCGCAGCGACAGGCCCTCCTCGTCGTGTGCGTCGTACGGGTACTCGATCGCGATGTGCCGGACCGCCGCCTCGGTCTGCGTGGAGACGAACTCGAGGAAGTCGTCCACCTCGAACATTGCCTGGGCGGTGTCCTCCACCTTCCACACCACCACCGCGGCCAGCTCGATGGGGTTGCCGTAGGCGTCGTTCACCTTGAGTACGGCCGTCTCGTGGTTGCGCACACGAGTCGAGATCTTGGTCCGCGACGTGAACGGGTTGACCCAGCGCAGGCCGTCCGTACGGATCGTGCCCCGGTAGCGGCCGAAGAGCTGGACCACGCGCGCCTCGCCGGGCGCGACCATGTTCAGCCCGCACATGGCCAGGAAGGCGGCGACGCCGATCAGGATGCCGCCCGTGATCAGTACGGCCTTGATGCCGGTGGAGTCGAACGCCGTGGCAGTGACGACGAGGGCCGCCCCGCCCGCCAGGCCGAGCAGACTCAGCAGCAGGGCGAGGCCGCCACCGATGCTGTGGGCGGCGAATTCCCGTACGCGCGGCGCAGGCATCTGTGGCACGTCGGGCGTGTTGTCGTGGTCGATGGTGCTGGTGGCAGGCATGGTCGTCCCCCGTTTCCGCGGTGCTCCGGTCGAGCAGTGCGTTTCTAGCATAGTGATATCACTTTTTCGGGCGTCGCAACCCTCTGAGCCGTTCGTGAGTCGGTTCCATGAGACAAGGTGCTGATTCTCACGTCCGGAAAAGAACGGATCGATGCCTCTTTGTCTGTACGACCGGTGTTAGCTTTCTGAGCTGGTTCGGGCTGGTCACCGGTCAGACACGTCACCGGACACACACCTACACGTCACCGGACACATACCTAGTGGGCGACAGAGCGGAGCAACGAAGCGATGGGCCGAGCGGAAGCGCGACAGGCCCGGCAGCGCGGTGCGCGCCGGGCGAGGAAAGCAGGGCCCTCGGGCATACGCCGCTTCTTCACGTTCAGGAAGATCCTCGGCACGTTCTTCGGTCTGTGCCTCCTGGCGATGGGCGCGTTCGTCGTGGCCTACATGCTCGTCCCGGTCCCCGAGGCCAACGCCGAAGCCAAGCTGCAGAGCAACGTCTACAAGTCCAGCGACGGCAGGATCCTTGCCCGGGAAGGCAAGCTCAACCGCGAGATCGTCGACCTGGAGAAGATCCCGACGGACGTCCAGTACGCCTTCGTCGCGGCTGAGAACAAGACCTTCTTCGAGGACTCCGGCGTCGACGTCAAGGGCACTCTGCGCGGTCTGAAGAACACCGTCACCGGCCAGGGCAAGCAGGGTGGCTCGACCATCACCCAGCAGTACGTCAAGAACTACTACCTGACGCAGGATCGGACGGTCACCCGCAAGCTCAAGGAGCTGGTGATCTCGCTGAAGGTCGACCGGAACAAGGACAAGAGCGAGATACTCGCCGGTTACCTCAACACCAGCTACTTCGGCCGCGGCGCGTACGGCATCCAGGCCGCCGCCCAGGCGTACTACGGCGTCGACGCCGAGAAGCTGAACGTCGCTCAGGGGGCCTACCTGGCCTCGCTCGTCCAGGCCCCCAGCCGCTTCGACTGGGCCGTGGCCTCCGACGACACCAGGGAAGCGGTGACCAACCGCTGGAACTACGTGCTGAACAACATGGTCGAGGAGAGCTGGCTCGACAAGAGCACACGTGACGGCCTGAAGTTCCCGGTCCCCAAGGAGCCGAAGGCCGCGCCCGGCCTGAGCGGCCAGGCCGGCTACATCGTCGAGGCGGCCAAGGAAGAGCTGGCCGAGCAGGGCCTCGACAAGGCCGACCTCGACGCCGGCGGCTGGACGATCACCCTGAACATCGACTCCAAGCGCCAGAAGGCGCTGGAGAAGTCGGTACAGGAGCAGCTCGAGGACGACCTGGACCGCAAGGGCAACAAGGTGGACGCCACCGTGCAGGCCGGCGCGACCTCCGTCGACCCGAAGACGGGCAAGGTCGTCGCCCTGTACGGCGGTGTGAGCGCCACCGAGCACTGGTTCTCGAACGCCACCCGCCGCGACTACCAGCCCGCCTCCACTTTCAAGCCCGTTGTGTTCGCCGCCGCCCTGGACAACGGCTCCGAGACCCAGGACGGCAACCCGATCGGCCTGAACACGGTCTACGACGGCACCAGCAAGCGCCCGGTCGAGGGCATCGAGGGCCGTTACGCCCCGCAGAACGATCTCGGCAAGAGCTACGGCCCGGTGAGCGTCCAGACGTCTCTGAACCGGTCGATCAACTCGGCCTTCGCGCAGATGGCTGTGGACGTCGGCCTGGACGAGGTGAAGGACACCGCGCTCGAACTGGGCGTCCCGGACAAGAACTTCCCGGTGCGGCCGTCCATCGCGCTGGGCACGATGGGCGCCTCGACCTGGGACATGGCGGGCGTCTACGCCACCCTCGACAACCACGGCAAGAAGGTCACGCCCACGATCGTCGCCAAGGCCGAGCACAAGGACCGCGAGGTCGAACTCGAGGACCCCGTCGGCAGCCAGGTGATCAGCCGGGAGACGGCCGACACGGTGACCGCGGGCCTGACGGGCGTGGTGAAGAACGGCTCCGGCATCGCCGCGAAGTCGAGCGCCTACGAGGCGGCCGGCAAGACCGGCACCTCGGAGGACAACAAGTCCGCCTGGTTCGCGGGCTACACGCCCGAACTGGCCACCGTGGTGGCCCTGTTCGGAGAGTCCCCCAAGGACGGCGGCGGACAGGTGTCTCTCACCGGGACCGCGGAGGCCGGCCGGGCCAACGGCGGTGGCTTCCCCGCCAGGATCTGGGCCGACTACACGCTGGGCGCACTGAACGGCGGCTCGGACGCCGAGTTCGACCTGGAGGTCGCGGAGATCGCGACCCCCGATCCGACGCCCACGGAAACCGAGTCGGAGTCCGAGGACCCGAGCCCGACGCCCACGGAAACCGAGTCGGAGTCCGAGGACCCGAGCCCGACGCCCACGGACACCGAGACGGTGGGTCCGTCGCCGACGGACGTCCCGTCGCCGACGAAGACCGTCACCCCGCCGACCGGGACGTTCACGCCGCCCGTCGAGCCGGGCGAGGACGAAGCGGACCGGGACGAGAACCGGCGCCCGCTGCAACCCTGAGCGGACGCTCCTGAGAGCGCACACGACGGCGCCCGCACCCGAGAACCGGGTGCGGGCGCCGTTTCATGTCTGTCGCCTCAGGGCGTCTGCAGCTCGAACCAGACCACTTTGCCCGTCGACAGCCGCGTCGCGCCCCACCGGCGGGCGAGCCGGTTGACCAGGAACAGCCCTCGGCCGCCCTCGTCGGTGTCCCGCGCCCGCCGCTGCCTGGGCAGCTGCGGGGAGTCGTCGCCGACCTCGCAGCGCAGCACGTCGGTACGGAGCAGGCGCAGCGTCACCGGCCGCTCCGCGTACCGCACGGCATTGGTGACCACCTCGCTGACCAGTAGCTCCACCGAGTCGGAGAGGTCCTCCAGGCCCCAGCGGGCCAGCGCGCGCCGTGCGAGGCGCCGGGCGCGGCCGGGGGCGGCGTCCTCCGGCTCCAGGAACCAGTAGGCGACGTCGCTCGGGGCGATGCCGTCGAAGCGGGCCGCGAGGAGCGCGATGTCGTCGTCGCGGTCGCCGGGGCCCAGCATGTCCAGCACGTCGTCGCAGAGTGCCTCCAGCGGCGGCGAGTGGTCGGGGCCGGTCAGCTGCGCGGTCGCGGCGAGGCGCTCCCGCAGCTGCTCGATGCCCGTCCACACGTCACGCAGGCGCGACTCGACCAGCCCGTCGGTGTAGAGCAGCAGGGTCGCGCCGGCCGGGGCGTCCAGCTCCACGGCCTCGAAGTCCACCCCGCCGACGCCGATGGGCGCGCCGGGCGGCACGCGCAGCACCTCGGCCCGCCCGCCCAGGTGCAGCAGGATGGGCGGCGGATGCCCCGCGTTGGCGATGGTGATGCGGTGCGAGACGGGGTCGTACACCGCGTACAGGCAGGTGGCCATGCGGTCGGTGCCGAGGCGTTGGGCCTGCTCGTCCAAGTGGTGCAGGACCTCTTGGGGCGGCAGGTCGAGGCCGGCCAGGGTCTGCGCGGTGGTGCGCAGCTGGCCCATGATCGCGGCGGATGTCATGGAGTGGCCCATGACGTCGCCCACCACCAGTGCCACACGGCTGCCGGGCAGCGGGATCGCGTCGTACCAGTCGCCGCCGACGCGGGCCGTCTCCGCCGCCGGCAGGTAGCGGGAGGCGAGCCGGACGCCGGTCGGCTGCGGCAGGGAGTCGGGCAGCATCGTGCGCTGCAGCTCGTCGGCGATGTACGCCTCGCGCCCGTACAGCACGGCCTTGTCGATGCCGAGAGCCGTATGGGTCGCCAGCTGGGCCGCGACCAGCAGATCGTTCGGCTCGAAGGCGGGCCGGTCGGGGCGGCGCAGGAAGACCGCGGCGCCGATCACCCGGCGGCGACCGCGCAGCGGGGCGAGTATCGCGCGGTGGCCGCTCGGCACGGAACGTCCGTCGCCGAGCAGCTCGGGCAGGGCGGCGCGTGCCGCGGCGGAGTCGCCGAAAACCGGCCGGACCCCGCGCAGCACCTCGGACAGCGCCCCTCCGGAGCGGACCTCGCACAGCTCGGCGGCCGGCGTGGGCTCGGTTCCCGCGTCCAGCAGCGGCATGGCCGTGACCAGGCCCTGGTCCGCGTCGTCAGCGCTCAAACGCAGCCTGTCGGTTCGGCGCAGCCGCAGCACGAACGGCGAGACGGGGCGCTCGTCGCCCACCGGCAGCGGGTCGCGCAGATAGACCAGGATCGCGTCGGAGAACGTGGGGACGGTGGCCCGGCACAGCCCGAGAACGATCTCGTCGAGGTCGATGCCGCGTGCGATCCGGCGCGTGGCGGCCCCCACGAAACGCAGCCGGTCGCCCTCGCGTCTCGCGGTCCCCGCGATGTCCTGGGCCTGCAACTGCGCGGCATGGACCTGTGGCTGCGTCTGGGGCTGCGGCTTCGGCGGCGGCCCGGCGGGCGAGGGCGAGGCCCCGGCCGCCTGCGCCCGCGGCCGGGTGCGTTCGTGCGACCGGGCAGCCAGGGGCTGTCGGCCTTCGTGGGAGGTGGGATGCTCCGTCACGCGTGGGATTCCGTCCATCCGGGCCGGTTGTGCGATGCAATCGCCTCGTGGGGCGGTATACCCGCTCTGGGGGTGACGTCGACAGGGTGGCGGGCTTCCGGCACAGCTCAACCCCCTGTTGTGACTGACTCGTGATGTCTCTCGCGAGACGCTCGATGACTGGACGCTCTGTGACTAACGGACGACTTGCTGTCGGGCCCTGCGCTCCTGCTCCCTCGTGCGGCGCAGCCTTGCGGACGACGATCCTACGTTTGACCCCAGGGGGCGCATCAAGAGTCTCACGAGGTCGTATACGCCGGAGCGTGTTCCCGGCGGGATTCGGCCAGACCCCCCGGATCAGGCCGCACGCCGCGTCGGAAGCCGGTCCCAGTCGGCCGGAAGGGCAGGTACTTGCCACCTCGGGTCGGGGCGCCAGAGCTCCCAGCGGTCGCGGAACGGCGCACCCCAGGAGCGGATCACCTCGACCGCGGCCCGCCCCGCCTCCCGTACTCCCCGGGCCGTTTCCGCGTCCATCAGGCCGACGCGCTGAGCCTGGTCGAACTCGTCCTCGTCCCGCCACAGCCAACTGCGGTCGGGGTACACGGAGATGTCGAGATAATGGTCCTCCGAGTCGACCCCGCCTGCCCAGCGCGTGTGGGGTTCCTCGAGGTTGACGTACCAGCTGCGGAACTGCCAGGCGGGCTCCCAGAAGAGCCAGACCGACCAGGGCACGCCGGGCTGTGCCAGCTTGAGCACGCCGTTCCCGCTCCAGCGGGTACGGGCGGTGGTGCGGGGGGCCGTGTAGCGGGTGGCCAGCGGCTCCTCGTGCAGCGGGGTGCCGTCGGCGAGCAGCGGCTTCACGCACTCGGTGCCGGGCGCCATCCACACGGCGAGCAGTTCGTCGGTGTCCTGGACGACGGTCACGGGCCGGCAGATGTGGAAGGCGTCGCCGGCCGGATCCGCGGCATGGCCGCGATAGCGCCAGAGGATGTGCTCCCCTGGCGCCCAGCGCCGAAAACCGTTCGATCCTGTCATGCGGAGATCCTAAGCCGGGGCTCGGACTCCTGCCGCGGTGCGGCTCACGTCCGGATCAACGGGGCTTGCGGACATGGAGCTCGACGGTCACACCGGTGTGCTGGACCGAACCCGCAGGCTTGAACTCGGCACGCAGCACCTTGGCTTGAGCGGCGGCGATCGAAGCGAGCGGAGCGGGTGTGCGGCCTTCCACTACCACCCAGACGCGCTTCTCGGATCCAAGGCACTGTGCCGGGTCGGGGCAGTCCATGGAATACAGATCGTCCCGGACGGCGCCCGGGACGACCAGCGTCTCGCGCAGCTTCTTGTCGTCGGGGAGGTAGTAGCGGACCCCTCCGCCGAGCATCCAGGCGTAGCCCCTGCCGAAGACGACCGCGTCACCCGGGAGGTGGTACTTCGCGATGGTCCCGGCGGCCGACTCATAGTCCACCCGGTGGGGGACGTCGTGCTCGTACTGCTCCCGCATCTGCTCGTGGTCGGGCAGGGCGAACAATGCGAGCAGGAACAGGGCGGCGATCGCGGCGCCCCCGGACCGCGTCACCGACGCGAGGCCGGCACCGGCCAGCATCGCCCAGGCCGGCAGCGTGAACAGCGCGTACTGGTAGCGGAAGTAGGACACCTCCCCTTGAGAGGCGATCCAGATCTCGAGGAAGGGCAGGACGGCCAGGGCGGCGCACAGCAGCAGACCCTCGCGGCGCTCGCTGCGTGCCAGGACGGCGAGGACGAACACAGCCCCGGCGCACAGGCCCGACGCGAAGATCTGCGGACCGATCTCGAGAAGACTCCACAAGGTCGGCTCGGGAACCCAGAACAACTGCCGGTCGTCGTGCGACAGGCCCAGGGCGATGACCGGTGTGACGCAGGCCGTGCCGACGAAGGCGGCCAGGACGAACGACCAGAGCACCCGCGGTTCGGTGTATCGGGCGCGCGCGAGGACCAGGACGGCGTGCGCCGCCACGATGGTCAGGGCGACGAGATGCAGCAGTCCGATGCAGGCCAGGCACGCGGCGTACGCCCCCCAACGCCACGCACTGCGGTGCGCGTCCAGGGCCCGCAGCAGCAGCAGGGTCGCCAGGGTCGCGGCGAGGACGACCAGCGCGTATCCACGGGACTCCTGGCCGAAGCGGCTCACGGCGGGGACGATGGCGAACAGCAGCCCGGCGCAGAGCCCGGCACGCGCGCCGAACAGCCGGCGGCCCGTCAGCGCCACGAGGCTGGCCGCCGCGGCCATGGCGAGCGCCGAGGGAGTGCGCATGGCGGTGGGCGAGTCCCCGAAGACGGTCATCCACCCGTGCATGAACAGGTAGTACGTGCCGTGCACCGCGTCCACGTTGTGCAGGGTGGCCATGATCTGACCCGTGCTGCGGCGAGCCACTTCCCAGGTCGCCAGCTCGTCGTTCCCCATCACCGGCTCGTTGATCTTGTACATCGTCGCGGCGAGCGTGATCAGCACAGGCCACAGCCACAGCGTGATCTGCCGCTTGACCGGTTGCTGTTGCGGCTCTGCGGGCTGGGCTTCGTCCGGCAGCTGGGCCGGTGGGGAGAGAATCGCCATGGCACAGCCATAGCCCGCCCGCCGAGGCCCGTGGTGGGAGCCACGGATGACTCAGGCCGGGATTCGCCCAATCGGGCCTGTCCGGCGCGGCCGCGAGCCCGGCAGGATCCGGACAAGAGGTCCTAGGGGTGGGTCATACGCAGTACGTCCAAGGCCTCGTCCAGCTGCTCCAGCGTCAACTCGCCCCGCTCCACGTACCCCGACTCGAGCACCACCTCGCGGATCGTCTTCCGTTCGGCGAGTGACTTCTTGGCGACCTTGGCCGCCTCCTCGTACCCGATGTACTTGTTGAGCGGCGTGACGACCGACGGGGACGACTCCGCGTACTCGCGGGCCCGTTCGGCATCGGCGGTGATGCCGTCGACGGTGCGGTCCGCCAGCAGGCGCGAGGCGTTGGCCAGCAGCCTGACCGACTCCAGCAGGTTCTTGGCGATCACCGGCAGCATGACGTTCAGTTCGAAGTTCCCGGCGGCGCCGGCCGCCGCGACGGTGGCGTCGTTGCCGGTGACCTGGGCGGCCACCATCAGCACCGCCTCGGGGATCACCGGGTTCACCTTGCCCGGCATGATGGACGAGCCGGGCTGGAGGTCCGGGAGGGCGATCTCGGCGAGGCCGGTGCGCGGCCCCGACGCCATCCAGCGCAGATCGTTGCAGATCTTGGTGAGCGAGACTCCGATCGTACGGAGCTGGCCCGAGGTCTCCACCAGGCCGTCGCGTGCGCCCTGCGCCTCGAAGTGGTCGCGGGCCTCGGTCAGCGGCAGCCCCGTCGCGCGCGCCACCTCGGCGATGACGGCCGGGGAGAAGCCGGGCGGTGTGTTGATGCCGGTCCCCACGGCGGTTCCTCCCAGGGGCAGTTCCGCCAGGCGCGGCAGCGAGGCATTGAGCCGCTCGATCCCGTATCGCACCTGCGCCGCGTAGCCGCCGAACTCCTGGCCGAGGGTGACGGGCGTGGCGTCCATCAGATGCGTACGGCCGGACTTGACGACCGCTGCGAACTCGGTCGCCTTGCGCTCCAACGAGGCGGCCAGGTGGTCCAGCGCCGGGATCAGGTCGTGGATGACGGCCGCGGTCGCGGCGATGTGGATGGACGAGGGGAACACGTCGTTGGACGACTGGGACGCGTTCACATGGTCGTTGGGGTGGACGTCACGGCCGAGCCGTTCGGTCGCGAGCGTCGCCAGGACCTCGTTGGTGTTCATGTTGGACGAGGTGCCGGACCCCGTCTGGAAGACGTCCACGGGGAAGTGCTCGTCCCAGCGGCCCTCCGCCACCTCCGCGGCCGCGTCAGCGATCGCCCGCGCGATGTCCGCGTCGAGGACGCCCAGTTCGGCGTTGACCTGCGCCGCCGCGGCCTTGATACGGGCGAGGGCCTCGATGTGCGAGCGCTCCAGACGCCAACCCGACACGGGGAAGTTCTCCACCGCCCGCTGGGTCTGCGCCCGCCACTTCGCGTGGGCGGGAACCCGCACCTCTCCCATGGAGTCGTGCTCGGTCCGGTACTCGCTCGCGTCGCTCATCTGTCGTACCTCCTGGAAAAGTTGAGCACTCGTCTTGTTCTGCCTATTCCCAACTGCGCTACCCGCCAGTAAATACCCCGAGTAACCACAACTCGGGGAGGCGCAATTGAAAGGCACCGGACCCAGACTTCGACTCCGCCGCACCTTCGCGGCCGCGGCCGCGTTGGCCACCGTCCTCGGTGGGCTCGCCGCGGCCACCCCCGCAGCCGCGGAGCCCGCCGGCTCCGCGGCCTTGCCGAAGGCCGCCGTACCCCTGCCGTCCGAACTCGAGGCGATCCGGGCGGCCGAGGCCACCGCGCTCTACGGCGACCCCGCTCAGCGCCCGCTCGACGACCGCAAGACAGGCCTGATCTCGCTCGGTGACAGCGAGATCTCCGGTGAGGGCGTCGGCACGTACGAGCCCGGCACCAACGGGCCCGACAACTGGTGTCACCGCTCGCCCGACGCCGCCATCCACCGCACCGGCATCGCGGCGGACGTCACCTACAACGTGTCCTGTTCAGGCGCCTCCACACCCAACATCCGCATCGGCGGCAGCAAGCAGCACGCCGACGAACTGGTCCAGAGCGACAACCTCGCCATCAAGGCACGCAACACCCGCATCAAGATGGTGCTGCTCGTCGCCGGCGCCAACGACGACCTCCAGTTCGGCTCCGTCATGACCGACTGCGTCACCCGGTACATCCTGTTCCAGGGCCCCTGCGCCCCCAAGTACGCCCCCGGCTGGCAGGCCCGCATCGACGGACTCGTTCCCAAGGTCGAGCAGACCGTGCGCGACCTGCGCACCGTCATGCACGACGCCGGTTACCAGGACAGCGACTACAAGCTGGTCGTCATGGGCTACCCGAGCCCCATCGGCCCCGACTTCCGCGACAACCCGAACTTCCCCGGCAAGCTGTTGTGCGGCGGGACGGGCTACGACTCCGACACCGTCTGGGGCCGCAACACCGCCGTTCCCACCTTCGAACGCGGCATGCGCGAGGCCGCACGCCGGACAGGAGCCGTGTACCTGGACAACTCCCGTCTCTTCCACGGCCATGAGGTCTGCTACCAGGACACCTGGGCCCGCGGACTGTACATCGACCTCGGCAACTTCCCGCCGGACTCCAACTCGGTGCGCCAGTCCTTCCACCCCAACATCCGCGGCCACGCGGCCTTCGCCTCGTGCCTGACCCAGATCTACAACTCCTCGCTGCGCGAGGCGAGCTGCGCGGACGTCAACTCCACGGGGAAGCCGGCGCTCTTCCCGCACGCCTGGGACGACGTCTACAAGCCGCTGCGGAACGAGGCGACCGGCAACTGCATGGACGTCAACGGCGCCACGAGCGCGAACGGCACCGGCGTGGTGGGCTGGGACTGCCACGGCGGCCGCAATCAGAACTGGTGGTACGACTCCGCGCGCGGAGCCGTCCACACGGAGCTGTCCCAGGACCGCTGCCTGGACGTCCCCGCCGGCGACTACCGGGCGGGCACGGCCCTGACCGTCTACGACTGCCACGGCGGCGCGAACCAGAAGTTCGTCCGGGACGGAGCCACGATCCGGCCGACGTCCGCGACGGGCGTCTGCCTGACCCAGGGCGCGGCGCACGAGCCCGTCCGTCTCCGGGCGTGCGACGGCTCCGCGAACCAGCGCTTCGCCTGACCGGGCCGTACGGCACCGCGCGCGGGGCTACGCCTCGGGCGCGGTGCCGTTCTTCCCGGCATCGGGGCTGACGTAGGAGCCCTTGCCGCGCACGGTGACGACGAGGCCGCGTTCCCGGAGCTCCTGCGTCGCCCGCCGGGCGGTGAGGCGAGCGACGCCGTACTCCTCGGCCATGCGGTTCTCGGAAGGGATCGGGCGGTCGGGTGCGAGGGCGCCCGAGGCGATCTGCTGGGCGATGACGTTGGCCAGCTGGACGTAGAGAGGGGTGGCGCTCCTCGGGTCCAACACCTTGTCCGACGCGGAAGTGTCGCTCATATGTCCAACGTAGAGCGGTGTCCATCTCCACGTATGGGTGGATCCCTCTGTACTTGTATACAGAGGACTATAAGGCGCAGTACCGTCGTGCTCAGTGAAAGACCCCGGCGAGGTGGCTAGACCTCCCGGGGCACGGCCACCAACTAAGTAGGAGTTGATGACGTGCGGAACCTTATCGCGCGCGCACTGGGCCGGGTCCTGATCCCGGTCCTTCTCCCTCTGCTGATGCTCACGCTGCCTGCCACCGGCAGGCACCGCGAGACGCCGTCCCGGCAGACCCGCCCCGCACCCCGGCCCAGGCCACTTCGCGTTCCCGCCCGGCGGCGGTCCCCCTACGCCCGGGAGCAGGCGACATTCCTCGACGGCGCCCGCTCGCCGCTCGTCCGCCCGTACCTCGCGGACCATTCCTGTGCGGCCGCGCAGCGCAGGCGGCGGCGGGCGTTGTGGCTGGCCACGGTCGGGGTGGACATCGACCACCGCGACATCCACGCCGTCGGCGCCGCCCGATGAGCCGGGGAGTGTCGGGCCGCTGCGGGGCGCGGCGGTCCGTGTTCGCCGTCGCCGCCGTGGTGCGGCCGGTGTGTGCAGGGTCGGTCTGCGTCCTGGCCGAGGGGCACAGGGGTCCGCATCACGACCGGGCCGGGGATGCCTGGTGGGTGACACCCGAGATCGCCGACGCGGTGAGCGTGTCCCTGTTGGCCCACGCGCTGGCGGAGGCGTTCGGGCGGCGGCCGGGGGAGGAGCAGTGAGCGCCGAGGCGGTGTCCGAACCCGGATTCCGGTCGCCGCGCTGCATCGTGGGCCGCCACGACCGTTGCCGGGATCACGTGACGCCAGACAGTGGCGTACCCGGTGTGCGGCACCTGGTGTGCGACTGCCTCTGCCACGCCCCGGGCCAGGTCGCTGCGGAGGGGGACAGCAGGTAAAAGACGGGGACAGCAGGTAAAAGAGGGAGAGCCCCCGAGGGGGCTCTCCGTCCAGGGTCGGCTACGCGAGCCCCGGCCCGCGCACCGGGATCGACGTGAACGTCGGCGCCGGCGCCGGCTCCGTGAAGAAGTCGTTGCCCTTGTCGTCGACCACGATGAACGCCGGGAAGTCCTCGACCTCGATCTTCCAGACCGCTTCCATGCCGAGCTCCTCGTACTCGACGACCTCGACCTTCTTGATGCAGTCCTGCGCGAGGCGAGCGGCCGGGCCGCCGATCGAGCCGAGGTAGAAGCCGCCGTGCGTGCCGCACGCGTCGGTCACCTGCTTCGAGCGGTTGCCCTTCGCCAGCATGATCTTGGAGCCGCCGGCCGCCTGGAACTGCTCGACGTAGGAGTCCATCCGGCCGGCCGTGGTCGGGCCGAAGGAGCCGGACGCGTAGCCTTCCGGCGTCTTGGCCGGGCCGGCGTAGTAGACCGGGTGGTCCTTCAGGTACTGCGGCATCTCCTCGCCGGCGTCCAGCCGCTCCTTGATCTTGGCGTGCGCGATGTCGCGGGCCACGACCAGCGGGCCGGTCAGCGAGAGCCGGGTCTTGACCGGGTACTTGGACAGCTCGGCCAGCATCTCGTCCATCGGCCGGTTGAGGTCGATACGCACGACACCGGGTCGATCAGCGTCTTCGCCGCGGACGGACTCGTCCGAGAGGTGCTCGTCCGTGGTGTCCGGCAGGAAGCGCGCCGGGTCCGTCTCGAGCTGCTCGAGGAAGACACCCTCGGCCGTGATCTTCGCGACGGCCTGGCGGTCGGCCGAGCAGGAGACGGCGATGGCGACGGGCAGCGAGGCGCCGTGCCGCGGCAGGCGCACCACGCGGACGTCGTGGCAGAAGTACTTGCCGCCGAACTGGGCGCCGATGCCGAGCTTCTGGGTGAGCTCGAAGACCTTCTTCTCCAGCTCCTCGTCGCGGAAGCCGTGACCGAGCTCCGAGCCCTCGGAGGGCAGCTCGTCCAGGTAGTGCGCGGAGGCGTACTTCGCGGTCTTCAGGGCGAACTCGGCGCTGGTGCCGCCGACGACGATCGCCAGGTGGTACGGCGGGCAGGCGGCCGTGCCGAGCGAACGGATCTTCTCCTCCAGGAACTTCATCATGCTCGCCTCGTTGAGGACGGCCTTCGTCTCCTGGTAGAGGAAGGACTTGTTGGCGCTGCCGCCGCCCTTGGCCATGAAGAGGAACTTGTAGGCGCCGCCGTCGGTCGCGTAGAGCTCGATCTGCGCCGGGAGGTTGGAGCCGGTGTTCTTCTCCTCCCACATGGTGAGAGGTGCCATCTGCGAGTACCGGAGGTTCAGCTTCGTGTACGCGTCATAGATGCCGCGCGACAGTGCTTCCTCGTCGCCGCCCTGGGTGAGGACGTTCTGGCCGCGCTTGCCCATGACGATCGCCGTGCCGGTGTCCTGGCACATCGGGAGCACACCGGCGGCGGCGATGTTCGCGTTCTTCAGCAGGTCCAGCGCGACGAACTTGTCGTTGGACGACGCCTCGGGGTCGTCGATGATGCGCCGCAGCTGCGCCAGGTGCGCGGGCCGGAGGTAGTGCTGGATGTCGTGGATCGCCTCTGCCGCGAGCTTGCTCAGGGCCTCGGGCTCGACCTTGAGGAAGGTGCGTCCGTCGGCCTCGAAAGTGGAGACACCGTCGGCGGTCACCAGCCGGTACGGCGTGGTGTCCTCGCCCAGCGGGAGCAGATCCGTATACGCGAACTCCGGCATTTCGCCCATTCCTCACTTCACAGACAGCAGCGTGCCTCCGTTGGCAGCGCCATCCAGCGTAAGACTCCCGCGCGGCCCGGATCCTGTGAGGTAAGGCTCACTTATCGGACCGGGCCGCCATTTCCCGGACCGGGGCCGCGCGGGAGCGCGGAGCGCCTCTGCGGCCCGTGCGCCACGGGGTGACCGTCGCCGTCAGTCGTCGACAACTCCCGCGCCGCGGCGGGTTCCCGCCTGGCCGGTTCTCGACGGCCGCGGGTGCGCCGCCGTCGAGAACCGGCAGCGGCGAAACGACGCACCCGCAGCAGGCCTGGTCGCGATCTATCGCGTTTCGCTAGGCTGGTGACGTGGACCTCGAGAAGCAGCCCCAGAAGCCGGCCGCCCCCCTGGACCCGGCCGGCGCCATCCGCGCATCCGACGCCGACCGCGACCGGATCGCGGACATCCTCAGGGACGCCCTGGCCGAGGGCCGGCTGGACGCCGAGGAGCACTCGGAGCGCATCGACGCCGTCTACCGGGCCAAGACGGTGGGCGAGCTCGAGCCGATCGTGAGCGACCTGCCCGCCGCCGGCCGGCGGTCCGACACCGCGGCCCTGCGCGCCTACGAGGACGATGCGCCCGCCGGCCCCGCGGAGAACCTGGTCGCGGTCTTCTCCAGCTCGACCCGCAAGGGCCGCTGGCGTGTCGGCCGCAGGACCAACGCCTTCTCGCTGTTCGGCAACATCGAGATCGATCTCACCGAGGCGCTCTACGGGCAACGACTCTCGGTCATCAACGCAACCTCCATTTTCGGCAACGTCGAGGTGCGGGTGCCGGAGAACATCTCGCTGCGCGGCAGTGGGACCGGCTTCTTCGGGAACTTCGAGGTCGTGACACTGGAAGCCGCCGATCCCGAGGCGCCCGTGGTCGTCGTCAACGGCTACTCGGTTTTCGGCAATGTCGAGGCCAAGCCGAAGCGCGGTCGGCGCATCTCCGATCTGCACGACCGCTTGCGCAAACACCTGGGGTGACGGCCCTGCTCCGGGGGCGCTTTTTCGCCGCGAGCGCCGATACGCAATTCCGTGCGTCGGAACTCAGTGCCACTCAGTGCATAGGCGTGCGCACAGCGGGTAGGGACTGCTGCATCGTCTCTCGCTCGCGAATCCCCGTCGTCAGGAGTAGACCGTGCTGCAACTGCCGCATCAGTCCTTGCAGGTGGCCGCCGTTCCGCACCAGCGCATTCCTGCCCGGGAGGATCAGGCAGGCCCCTGGCACGCGGAGGCGGTGTGCCGCCGTGACGAGGCGGGCCTGTTCTTCGCCCCGTCCAAGGAGCCGACGGCCGAGCGTCTGTCGCGTGAGGAGTCGGCCAAGCGGGTCTGCGCCCGCTGCCCGGTGATGGTCGAGTGCCGCGAGCACGCGCTGCTCCAGCCCGAGCCGTACGGAGTGTGGGGCGGCCTCACCGCCGCCGAGCGCCGCGTGGTGCTGGCGCGCCGCAGGCGCCGCGAGATCGATCTCAAGAAGTCCGCGTCGGCGGCCTGACAGGACGTACGCACGGAAACGGGGCGCCCCGCACAAGGGCGCCCCTTCCGTTTGCCGCACTTCGCGGCGGTGTCTGCTCGCCTACTTCGCGCGGTCGAAGTCGATCTGGCTGTAGGCCCGGAGCTTCGACAGCCGGTGCGTGGAGTCGATCTGCCGGATCGTGCCCGACTTGGAGCGCATGACCAGGGACTGCGTGGTTGCCGTCTCCGCGCGGTAGCGGACGCCGCGCAGCAGCTCGCCGTCCGTGATTCCGGTGGCGACGAAGAAGACGTTCTCGCCGGAGACCAGGTCGTTCGTGCTCAGCACACGGTCCAGGTCGTGGCCCGCGTCGAGGGCGCGCTGCCGCTCCGCGTCGTCCTTCGGCCACAGCTTGCCCTGGATGACACCGCCCAGGCACTTGATCGCGCAGGCCGAGATGATGCCCTCGGGGGTGCCGCCGACGCCCAGCAGCAGATCGACGCCGGTTCCCTCCTTGACCGCCATGATCGAGCCGGCGACGTCGCCGTCGGAGATGAACTTGATGCGCGCGCCGGTCTCGCGGATCTCCTTGACGATCCCCTCGTGCCGGGGGCGGTCCAGGATGACGACCGTGACGTCCTCGGGCGAGGAGTGCTTGGCCTTGGCGACGCGCCGGATGTTGACGGAGACGGGGGCGTTGATGTCGACGTAGTCGGCGGCCTCCGGTCCGGTGACCAGCTTGTCCATGTAGAAGACGGCGGACGGGTCGAACATGGTGCCGCGGTCGGCGGCGGCCAGGACGGCGATGGCGTTGGGCATGCCCTTGGCCGTCAGCGTGGTCCCGTCGATCGGGTCGACGGCGATGTCGCACTCGGCGCCGGTTCCGTCACCGATCCGCTCGCCGTTGAACAGCATCGGGGCCTCGTCCTTCTCGCCCTCACCGATGACGACGACGCCGTTCATCGAGACGGTGGAGACGAGCGTACGCATGGCCTTGACCGCGGCGCCGTCGGCGCCGTTCTTCTCGCCACGGCCCACCCAGCGGCCCGCGGCCATGGCGGCGGCCTCGGTGACGCGGACGAGTTCGAGGGCGAGGTTGCGGTCGGGGGCCTCGGGGGAGACCTCGAGCGGGGACGGCAGATGATGCTCGGTCATCGGAGCGCACCTTTCTGTACGACGACGGCCGTAATAAGAGGGTGGGGCGACTCTATCGGTACGTCGACAAAATGAGCAGAGGGGGCCACGTTTGAGCATGACCGGCGGATGCGAACATGGTGGACGTGGCAGGTATGCGAGGCAAGCAGACGATCCGGAACATGTTCCAGTCCTTGGCGGTGGTCGGCGTGGTCGTGGCGGGCATCTACACGCTCGTCCCGCACGACGAGAACGCCGACCCGATCAGGACGGTCGACTACCGCGTGGAGCTGGTGACGGCACAGCGGGCCGCACCGTACCCGGTGGCCGTGCCGGAGGGGCTGGGCAAGGAGTGGCGGCCGACGTCGGTCACCTTCCGACGCGAGGACGCCCATGCGTGGCACCTCGGCTACCTCGACCCGAGTGACCAGTACGTGGCGGTGGAGCAGTCCACGGCGAAGCCCGCCGACAAGTACATCCGCAAGGTCACTCACGAGGCGGCCAGGACGGAGCAGACCCGGCAGGTGGACGGTGAGGCCTGGCAGGTGTGGAAGGGCCCCAAGTACAACGCACTGGTGCTGACGGCCGACGGCGCGACGACGGTGATCACCGGCACGGCGACCCAGGACCGGCTGGCGGAGATGGCCGAGTCGCTCACGTCGCAGGAGCCGGGCGGCGCGGCGTCGGCGGCGCCGTCGGCGAAGCCGTCCGTGCAGCCTTCCGCCGGGTCCTGACCTTCCGGTCGGCGGAGCCTCCGCCGGGTCCTGACCCCGGTCGGCGAATCCTTCCGCCGGGTGGCCCCCGGCCGGCATTCTCCTCCGGCTCTGTCCCGTCTTTCCGTCCTCCGCGGGACTCCGGGGTACCTGCCGTCCGGGGGAGCACCGGTACCTATGGCGAAGGCCGCCGCGCCCTTTCGGGTGCGGCGGCCTTTCGCGTGGGCGCGTGGGCGCGTGGCACTCAGACGGTGGTGACGACCTCGTCGTACGACAGGCGCGGGGAACGCGGGAACCATGCGTCGTCGCCGGGCTTGCCGATGTTGACGACCATCAGCGGGGCGTGGTCGTCGTCCAGGAACTCCTTCTGGATGCCGGCGGCGTCGTAGCCCGTCATCGGGCCGGCGGCCAGGCCGGCGGCGCGGACGCCGACGATGAAGTACGCGGCCTGCAGCGCGGCGTTCAGGCCGGCGGCCTGCTCGCGGACCGGGCGCTCGCTGAAGAACATGTCCTTGGCCTGGGGGAAGTGCGGCAGCAGGGCCGGGAGCTCCTCGTGGAACTCGATGTCGGCGGCCAGGATCGCGACCAGCGGCGCGGAGGCGGTCTTGGCCTGGTTGCCCTCGGCCATGTGACCGACGAGGCGCTCGCGTGCCTCGGTGGAGCGGACGAGCACGACGCGCAGCGGAGTCTGGTTGAAAGCGGTCGGGCCGTACTTGACCAGGTCGTAGATCGCCTGGACCTGCTCCTCGGTCACCGGCTCGTCGGTGAACGTGTTGGCGGTGCGGGCCTCACGGAAGAGGAGGTCCTGGGCGGCGGGGTCAAGAACGAGGGACATCAGACGAGCCTTCCGGAGTGCAACGGGGGGGCGGTGCTATGAGCAACGACTTCACCGTACGACGGTTTAGGTTAACGTTCAACTAAATCCGGCCCTCGGTGATCCGACTCACAAGCCCGCCCATCACCCCGATCGCCGCCCGGGCCGCCTACGCGTCGTCCTCGGCCTCGTCCTGCGCCTCCGGCTTCGCCAGCGCCGCGTCCAGCCGCGCGCGTGCACCCTCGAGCCAGTGACGGCACACCTTCGCCAGTTCCTCGCCGCGCTCCCACAGCGCCAGCGACTCCTCGAGCGTCGTGCCGCCCGCCTCCAGGCGTCGTACGACCTCGATCAGCTCGTCCCGGGCCTGCTCGTAACCGAGCGCAGCCTCTTCCGTCTTGGCAGCCATGCATTCCACCCTATGTAGGAGATACGACAACAAAACCGGCGGTCGCCGCAGGTGTCACTCCGCGACCCGCACCGCGAACTCGCCCTCCGCGACCCGCGCCCGCAGCCCCTCGCCGGCATCTACCTCGTCCGGGGAGCGCACCACCGCCCCGTCGGCGCGCTGCAGCACCGCGTACCCGCGCTCCAGCGTCGCCGCCGGGGAGAGCGAGACCACCCGCGCCCGGGTGTGCGCCAGCTCCGAGTCCGCCCGGTCCAGCAGATGCCCCAGCACCCGCCGGCTCCGGGCCACCAGCGCCTCCACCTCCGCCTCGCGCTCGTCGACCATCCGCTGCGGATGCTCCATGCACGGCCGGGCCAGCGCATGGGCGAGACCGCGCTCCTCCCGGTCCAGCAGCCCTTGGACGGTGCGCAGCGCCCGGTCCCGCAACTGCCGTACCCGGTCCAGCTCCTCGCCCACGTCGGGCACGACCTTCTTCGCGGCGTCCGTCGGCGTCGAGGCCCGCAGATCGGCGACCAGGTCCAGCAGCGGGGAGTCCGGCTCGTGCCCGATGGCCGACACCACCGGCGTCGCGCACGCCGAGACCGCCCGCACCAACTGCTCGTCGGAGAACGGCAGCAGGTCCTCGACGCTGCCGCCACCCCGCGCCACGACGATCACGTCGACGTCGTCCAGCTCGTCCAGCTCCTTGACGGCCTGGACGACCTGCGCCACGGCGTGAACGCCCTGCACCGCCACGTTCCGCACCTCGAAGCGGACGTGCGGCCAGCGCCTGCGCGCGTTCTCCAGTACGTCGCGCTCGGCCGCGGACGCCCGCCCGCACACCAGGCCCACCCGGTGCGGCAGGAACGGCAGCGGCTTCTTGCGCTCCGGCGCGAACAGCCCCTCCGCGCCGAGCATCCGCTTCAACTGCTCCAGCCTGGCCAGCAGTTCACCGATGCCCACCGGCCTTATCTCCACCGCCCGCAGCGACAGCTGCCCCCGGGGCGCGTACCACTCCGGTTTGGCGTGGACCACCACCCGGGCGCCCTCCGCCACCACGTCGGCGACCGCGTCGAAGACCTGCCGGAAGCAGGTGACGCTCACGGAGATGTCGTACGAGGGATCGCGCAGCGTCATGAAGACGACGCCGGCGCCCGGCCGGCGCGACAGCTGCGTGATCTGCCCCTCCACCCAGACCACGCCGAGCCGTTCGATCCAGCCACCGATGAGCCGTGACACCTCGCCGACCGGCAGGGGGGATTCCGCGGACGTGTTGAGAGCCATACGGGCGAGCGTAACGGCCACATCCGACATCCCGGCCCCGGCGCGAAGCGCCGGCCCGGCTGCTACCACCCCGCGCCCGGGAGTCCCTCGCGCCGCCCCCACTGCACCGACAGCACGATCAGCCCCACCCCCAGCCACACCACGCCCACCACCTGCGCCGACCCCGCCGCCTCCGCGATCACCGCGAGGAGCACGCCCACGCCCAGCACCGGCACCACCAGATGTCGCAGCCAGTCCGGAGTGCCGTCCATCCGGCGGACCACGAACCAGCCGATCACGCTCGCGTGCAGCAGCACGAACGCGCTGAGCGCGCCGATGTCGACCACCGAGACCAGATGGTTCAGGCCGTCGTCCCGCCGCGCCGCCGACACCGCCGCCACCATGGTCACCGTCACGGTCACCGTCAGCTGGAGCGCGAGCCGCGGCACGCCCGAGTCCGTGCGTGCCAGTACGTGCGGCAGCCGTCGGTCCCGCGCCATCGCGAACAGCAGTCGCCCGGCTGCCGCCTGCCCGGCCAGCGCCGCGAACGCCGCTCCGATCGCCTTGCTCACCGCCACCAGGTCGTGCAGCCACGGGCCCACGGACGCGTCGACGGCGTCGTAGAACGCCGAACCCTGCCGAGCCGGTTCGGCGGCCGGCTGGCTCGCGTAGCGCCCAGTCTGCTGCCGGTGGCGGATCAAGCGGCTCATCGACGCGGCCTTACGATGGGGGGCATGACTGCTACGCCTCCTGCCCGACGCGTCCTCCTCGCCGCCCCCCGCGGCTACTGCGCAGGTGTGGACCGTGCCGTGATCGCCGTGGAGAAGGCCCTGGAGCAGTACGGGTCGCCCATCTTCGTCCGCCACGAGATCGTCCACAACAAATACGTCGTGCAGACCCTCGAGCGGAAGGGCGCGATCTTCGTCGACGAGACCGCGGAGGTCCCCGAGGGATCGATCGTCATGTTCTCCGCGCACGGAGTGGCGCCGACCGTGCACCAGGAGGCCGCCGAGCGGAAGCTCGCGACGATCGACGCGACCTGCCCGCTGGTCACCAAGGTCCACAAAGAGGCCGTGCGGTTCGCGAACGAGGACTACGACATCCTCCTGATCGGACACGAGGGCCACGAGGAGGTCATCGGCACCTCGGGCGAGGCCCCCGACCACATCACGCTGGTCGACGGCCCGGACGACGTGGCGAACGTCGAGGTCCGCAACCCCGACAAGGTCGTCTGGCTCTCCCAGACCACCCTCTCCGTCGACGAGACGATGGAGACCGTCGACGCCCTCAAGACGAAGTTCCCCGGCCTTGTCTCGCCCCCGAGCGACGACATCTGCTACGCCACGCAGAACCGCCAGATCGCCGTCAAGCAGATGGGCGCGGAGGCGGACCTGGTCATCGTCGTCGGCTCCAAGAACTCCTCGAACTCGGTCCGTCTCGTCGAGGTCGCCCTCGGCGCCGGCGCCCGCGACGCCCATCTCGTCGACTTCGCGGAGGAGATCGACGAGGCATGGCTCGACGGCGTCTCCACGGTCGGCGTCACGTCGGGCGCGTCCGTGCCGGAGGTCCTGGTCGAGGGCGTGCTGGAGTGGCTCTCGAAGCGCGGCTTCGAGGACGTCGAGATCGTGAAGGCGGCCGAGGAGTCGATCACGTTCTCGCTGCCGAAGGAGCTCCGCAGGGACCTGCGCGCGGAGGCCGCCGCGCTGTCCGACAAGGCCTCCGGAGAGTAGCCGCCGCGCTGTCCGCGCAGCCGTCCGGGAAGCAGCCGACGTGCTGTCCGGCAAGCCGTCCGGGCAGTAACGGTCAGTGCCTCCCTTTCACGCCGAGCACCTCTAACGTGGTGTCCATGAACGTCTTCGGAGTGGACATCGGTGGATCCGGGATCAAGGGCGCTCCCGTGGATCTGGAGCGCGGCGATCTCGTAGAGGAGCGCCATAAGATCCTGACCCCGCACCCCTCGACGCCGGACGCCGTGGCCGACGGCGTCGCGGAGGTGGTCGGTCACTTCGGCTGGACCGGCCCGGTCGGCATCACCTTCCCCGGAGTGGTCACGAGCGGCATCACCCGCACCGCGGCGAACGTGGACAAGGGCTGGATCGACAAGGACGCCGCCTCGCTGCTCGTCGACCGCCTCGGCGGCCTGCCCGTCACGATCCTGAACGACGCCGACGCGGCGGGTGTGGCGGAGATGACGTTCGGGGCGGGGCGCGGCCGCAAGGGCACCGTCATCCTGCTGACGTTCGGCACGGGCATCGGCAGCGCCGTCTTCATCGACGGCCGACTGGTCCCCAACACAGAGCTGGGCCACCTCGAACTGCACGGCCACGACGCGGAGACGCGTGCGTCGACGAAGGCCAAGGAGGACGAGGACCTCAGCTGGGCGCACTGGGCACGGCGGGTGCAGAAGTATCTGGCGCACGTGGAGATGCTGTTCTCGCCCGAGCTGTTCATCGTTGGCGGCGGTGTGAGCCGCAAAGCGGAGAAGTTCCTGCCGCTGATCGAGGACGTGAGGGCGGAGATCGTCCCGGCGGGGCTGCAGAACAACGCGGGCATCGTGGGCGCGGCGATGGCGGCGGCGAGGCCCTAGCCCAGGCCCGTCCGCCCACCTGTACCCGTCCGCCCACCTGTAGGGGAGGCGCTCAGTCGCGACGGGCGGTCCCGGCGGGGCCCTGCGGTCCTCGCCCGCGGCGCGGCCGCCGGGTCATCGCCCGTACCTTCCGTACGCAGGTGATGAGCCCGGCCACCAGCGTCCCGCCGTACAGCCAGCCCGCGTGCACGGCCAGCGACGTCACCACGGCCATCGTCTGGCCTCCGATGCCGCCGGTGCCGCCGGAGATCGGCACGATCCCGACGGCGAAGGCGATCGGCACGATGATCGGTGCGATGACCACGTCGGCCTCGCGCACCCAGAGCGCCGTCAGCGCGCTGACCGGCAGGAACAGCAGCCCGTAGACGATCGCGGAGCCGTCGAGCAGCAGCTGGTCCAGACTGCCCAGCCCCAGCATCGTCGCCGCGCCGAAGAGCCCGGCGCCGAGCCCCGTCAGCCGTGGGTTCGGCAGCCGGCGCAGGGCGAGCACCAGCGGCGGAACGGGCCGCGGCGGGCGGGCCGGCACCGGGTAGACGGTGGCATCGGCGAGCTTGCTCGGCGCGGATACGGGGTTCTGCGGCCGCTGCTGCGGCTCGGGCCGGCCTGTCCTGTGCTGCTCCACCCGCACAACGTAGGTCGCGGGGAGGGAGGAAACCGGCACTAGACACGCCCTTTGGACGACCTTGGGGCTGCGTTCGACCCCGGGCGGCCGTAGCGGGGCTCCGTGGGCCGTCGCAGGTCCGCTCGGCCCGCCCGTAAACTGGTGGATCGGCCCCCACCCTCACCGGGCTGTACGGCCCGCCAGTCCTTCACTCTCCACACTCTCCACGTCAGGAAGTCGCCAACGTGTCGCTCACGATCGGAATCGTCGGTCTGCCGAATGTCGGCAAGTCGACCCTGTTCAACGCCCTGACCAAGAACGACGTGCTGGCGGCCAACTACCCGTTCGCCACCATCGAGCCGAACGTGGGCGTCGTCGGGGTGCCCGACTCCCGCCTCGCCGTCCTCGCGGGCATCTTCGGCTCCCAGCGGACCCTCCCCGCCACGGTCGACTTCGTCGACATCGCCGGCATCGTGCGCGGCGCGAGCGAGGGCGAGGGCCTCGGGAACAAGTTCCTGGCGAACATCCGAGAGTCGGACGCGATCTGCCAGGTCATCCGCGCCTTCAAGGACGAGAACGTCGTGCACGTCGACGGCAAGATCTCGCCGAAGGACGACATCGAGACGATCAACACCGAGCTGATCCTCGCGGACCTGCAGTCGGTGGAGAAGGCCGTCCCGCGTCTGACGAAGGAGTCCCGCCTCCAGAAGGACAAGGTCGCGGTTCTCGCGGCGGTCGAGTCGGCCCAGAAGATCCTCGAATCCGGCCAGACCCTCTTCTCGGCGGGCATCACCAAGGGCACCGAGCAGGGTGACCTGCTCCACGAGCTCCACCTGCTGACCACCAAGCCCTTCCTCTACGTCTTCAACGTCGACGAGGACGAGCTGGTCGACGAGGACTTCAAGAACGAGCAGCGTGCCCTGGTCGCCCCGGCGGAGGCGATCTTCCTCAACGCGAAGATCGAGTCCGAGCTGATCGAGCTGGACGACGACGAGGCACTGGAACTCCTCCAGTCCATGGGCCAGGAAGAGCCCGGCCTCGCCACCCTGGGCCGCGTCGGCTTCGACACCCTGGGCCTCCAGACCTACCTCACGGCAGGCCCGAAGGAGACCCGCGCCTGGACCATCAAAAAGGGCGCGACGGCCCCCGAGGCGGCCGGTGTGATCCACACCGACTTCCAGAAGGGCTTCATCAAGGCAGAGGTCATCTCCTTCGCCGACCTGGTCGAAACCGGCTCGGTGGCGGAGGCCCGCGCGAAGGGCAAGGCGCGCATGGAGGGCAAGGACTACGTGATGCAGGACGGGGACGTGGTGGAGTTCCGCTTCAACGTGTAGCGGCCGACGTATCACCACGTCGCTGATCTGGCAAACATGCAGGTCAGAAAGGGCCCGACTCTTCGGAGTCGGGCCCTTTGCTTTTTCCCGTGCTGGGATGGTGCTGGGATAGCTGACCCCTCGTCACCTGTCATAACCCTTTCAGGGATCGGGGGGCTGGTGCGGGGCAGGGTCGGGGGACGGAGTTTGGTCCCCCGACCCGGACGGCGGGGTTCAGTTGTCGTCGGCGTCGGCGTCCGTGTCGGGGATCCAGGAGCCGTGGATGCCGCCGGTGACCCGGCGTGGGAGGTGGACGGTGGCGATCCGGTCGAGACCGGAGGCGTCCAGGACCAGGAGCTGGGAGGCGACCTGCTTGAGGTCGGAGACGACCGTGAGCAGGTAGCCGTCGTCCTCACGGGTGGCGCCGGCGGCGGGTACGAACACGGCCTCGCTGGGCAGGCGGGCGTCGCCGGCCTGGTGGATGCGGCGGGCGCCGGTGGTGCGGTCGTACTTGACGATGCCGTAGCCGCCGTAGCCGTTCTGGTCGGGGAAGGAGACCGCGTACTGGTAGCGGTGCTCGGTGCCGAGGAAGTCCTCGTTGAGGGTGGGGAATTCGACGGCGAGGTCGTCGATGATCTGCTCGGAGATGCTGCCGGCGGCCAGGTCGATCACCCAACGGCGGTTGTACGAGCGGGTGTTGGGCTCGCTGCTGCGGCCGGGGGCGCCGACCCACCAGTTCCAGGAGAGCTGGAAACCCTCCCGGTCCACGGTCGGGCCCTCCAGGACTATGCGGCCCTGGGCGTCCTCGTAGGCGTTGCCGGTGTGCAGCATGTTGCCGGGCTCGACGGGGAACCAGCGGATCTTCTCCGCGCCCCGCGGGCCCCGCGGCATCACGCCGATCCGGGCGGGCTGAGCGTCGTTCCAGCCGTAGGGGATGCCGGAGTGCTCGTTCGGGTCGAAGGTGACCGTGCCCTCGACGAAGACGATGTGGTTGCGGGTGAGGGCGAAGTCGTGCTTGAGGGAGGCCGTGGCCCCGGGAATCTCGGCGCTGTGGGTGATCTCGCCCTTGGTGTCGGCCACGTAGTACATCAAGTACGGCGGGAAGGGCGAGGAGCCGAAGAAGTGCAGCTCCCCGGTGACCGGGTCGGTCTTGGGGTGGGCCGTCATCGCGCTGCGCAGCTTGCCGTCGAAGTCGTAGGCGCCGACGGTGTCCAGCTCCGGGGTGAGTTCGAAGGGGAAGTTCGCCTCGCACAGGGCGAGCAGGCGTCCGGCGTGCTCGATGACGTGGGTGCCTGCGGTGCTGGCGGTCAGGTCCGGGCCGTGCTCGGTCATGTAGGGGGCGCCGTCCAGGGCGGGGGTGTGCACCCAGCGGTTGCGGTACCACTCGGCGCGGCCCTCCAGCGCCGAGCAGTTTGCCGGAGAGGACGTCGTCGGGGTGGGTAGCGGCGCGCTGGGCTCGCATGGCGGCGACGGTGGCCAGGGCGATGCCGACGCCGAGCCCGGCACCCAGGAGGGTCATGGGCAGCCAGTCGGGCAGTTCGAGCAGGGCGGTGTCCCCCTGGGAGAGGGCGGCGGCGCCATGTCCGAGCACGTAGGCGAGCCCGAAGCTGATGTAGGCCGCAAAGTTGTCGACCTCAGCTGTGGGGCGCGTGGCGGCGGACTTGGGGGGCAACGGCGTGGTGGCGGCGTTGGTGGACAAGGCGGATACCTCCGGGGTTCTGGACTCGAAGCAAGCTCACGGTTGTGAACTTGTGCGTGGCGTCTGGTGGTGTCTGGTGGTTGTCCGCATGGGTTCGGGAACGGCGGGCTGTGCCAGGGGTCGGGCCAAAGGTCGTGCCAAGGCGTGACAGCGAGGCCACGAAGGGGCGTAGGAGATCGGCGGGCCGGCGGAAGGCGTGGGGTGAGGTCGCCGAACACGGCGCGGTAGCGCTCGGGGTGGGTGTCGGCGAAGTCGAGACAGGCGATACAGGCGGCGTGCAGACGCTCTTCGGCGTCGTCGCCGGCGTCATCCACGGCGGTCCTGAGCCGGCCGGACAGGTCGGCGAAGGCTTCGCGGACCACGGCGAGCAGGATGGCCGGCCGTCCGGGGAAGTGCCGGTGGATCGAGGGAGCGGCGATCCCTGCCGCCCCAGCCACAGCGCGCAAGGTGACGGCCCGTTGGTCACCGCGGTCGAGGAGGCCGGTCGCGGCGGCCAGGATGTCGGCCCTCCGTCGGTCACCCTCGCCTCGGCGGTTCCGCGAACGGAGCGGATGGCGGGGCGACGGCGCGTCGGCGGCCCGGGGTGCCGCGTCACGTTCCAGGGACGATGACGACCTTCCCGGCGACGGTGCGGGACTCAGCGAGCGCGAGAGCCGAGGCAGCCTCGGTCAGCGGGATCCGCTTGGCGATCTGTGGGATGAGGGAGCCGTCGGCCACCAGGCGCAGCACCTGGATGAGGTCTTCGTTCATCCGCTGCTGCCAGGACGCCTGGCGGCGGCGCTTGCCGGCCCAGAAGTTGTAGAAGTGTGCGCTCTTGCCGTTGGGCAGGGAGTTCCACGCCGCCAGCCGTGCGAACAGCTTCAGCACCGGCAGCCGCGAGTTGCCTTCCTCGTCCTTGGTGGCCGCGGTGCCGTAGGAGACCAGCGTTCCGCCCCGGCGCAGCAGCTGCCACGACTGCTCCACTCCTGCGCCGCCGACGTGGTCGAAGACCGCGTCCACGCCGTCCCGCGCGATCTCCCGGATCCTCGCGTACAGGTCCGGGTCGCGGTAGTCGACCGGGATCGCGCCCAGTTCACGGACCAGCGTGTGGTGGCGTGGTGACGCCGTGCCGATCACCGTGATTCCGGCGTGGCGGGCCAGCTGTACGAGGGTGGAGCCCACGCCGCCGTTGGCGCCGAGCACGACGATGATCTGGCCGGTGGGGACTTTGACGGTGCGGTGCAGCATCTGCCAGGCGGTGATGCCGTTGACGAGCACGGTCTCCGCGGCGGCCGCGTCCACTGCGTCCGGTACGGGCATCAGGTCCGCGGTGTCGATCAGCAGGTGGCTGGCCCACGCTCGTGCAGCCGGCGGGATCGGGGCCACGCCGCTGCAGCGAGCTCTGGAGCTGCTTACGGACAAACGGATCGTCGCTGGAGAGCTGCCTGTATCGCTGCGTCCGTCGAAGGATCGCCGCTACCGGGTGGCAGATCCTTACCTGCGGTTCTGGCTGCACCTGCTGGGCCCGTCCATGGAGGAGATCGAGCGGGGGCGGGGCGATCTCACGTTGGCGCGGATCCGGGAGAATTGGACCACCTGGCGCGGCCGGGCCATCGAGCCTCTCGTCCGCGAGGCCCTGGCGCGGATACTGCCCGACGACCGGCTGCCCGCGGCCCCCGCAGTGGGCGGCTACTGGACCCGCACCAACGACGACGAGATCGACGTCGTCGGGGCGGACCGCGCGCCCATTGCCAAGGATCTGCTCTTCCTCGGCTCCATCAAATGGCTGGAGCAGTCGCCCTTCGACCGGCACGACCTGGCAGCCCTCCATCGACACCGGGCCGCCCTCACCGACGAACCCGTTCCGGTCGTAGCGGTCTCGCGCAGTGGAGTCGACTGTCCGGGGCTCGATGCCACCTATGGCCCCGGCGATCTGCTGACCGCTTGGCCGCTGTGAGTGGCGCCATCCTCGGCCTCTTGCCGGCGCTGTTGCGTAGCGTTGGCGGCTCCGAGCCCTCGCGTAGCTGTGTAGTGCACGGGCGGCAGTCGCGTCCCGCGCCGCAGCCGGTAGCCGCCGTGCGGCCCCGGGCCGACTCCACGGGGATGCCGGCCTCGTGGAGGATGCCGATGTACCGGCGCGCGGCCCGCTCGGCGACGTCCAGCCGCACGGCGAGCTCGCCCGCCGTCGTGCGTGGGCGGGTCTGGAGGATCTCGAGGGTGCGCAGCGCGCGGGCGGGGCGGCTGAGGTCGGTCGGCACCCGAGCAGGCCAGGCAGTCCCCCGGACATACCCGGAAGTGGATTGTCCGGAACTGGCCCTACGGTGACTCCCATTGCCGAGCTCTGGAGAAAGGGAGCTGACCGTGGACATCCTGCTCATCGGCGGCCTGTGGCTGGACGGATCCGTATGGGACGAGGTTGCGTCCGCCCTCGAGCGCCGCGGCCACCGCGCCGTACCGCTCACGCTTCCGGGCCAGGGCGACGGTGACGCGTCCGCCACGCTCGACGACCAGGTGGCGGCGGTGCTCGCAGCCGTCGACTCGTCGGCCGGGAAGCCCCTCGTCGTAGGCCACTCCGCCGCCTGCACCCTCGCCTGGCTGGCCGCCGACGCGCGGCCGGAGCAGATCGCCGGGGTCGTCCTCATCGGCGGCGTCCCCAACCCCGACGGCGAGACCTACGCCGACTTCTTCGAGATGAAGGACGGCGCCATGCCCTTCCCGGGCTGGGGCCCGTTCGAGGGCCCGGACGCGGCCGACCTCGACGAGGCGGCCAGGCGGCGCTTCGCGTCCGCCGCGATCCCGGTGCCCGAGGGCGTGGCGAAGGGAGCGGTGCGGCTGGCGGACGAGCGGCGGTTCGACGTCCCGGTGGTGCTGGTGTGCCCGGAGTTCACGCCATCCCAGGCAAGGGAGTGGATCTCCGCCGGCGACGTGCCCGAGCTGGCCAAGGCCAAGCATGTCGATTACGTCGACATCGATTCGGGCCACTGGCCGATGGTCACCGAGCCGGCCGAACTCGCCCGCCTCCTCGCCTCGGCGGCATCGGCGCCTCCCCGGCCGTGACACCGTTCCCGACTCCCGGCGAGCGGCCGGGGGGAGACGTGAGAGAGGGAGCGAAGCGACGTTGTCCGACGAGGTTCTACCCACCGGCCAACGATCCTCCGCGGTCGCCGGCGGACGGCCTCGCGTCCTGGTCGTCGGCGGCAAGCCGGGGCATCTGCCCAAGGCCCGGGAACTCGGTCCGGACGTCGTTCGCGCCCAGTTCCCGGACGAGTACGACCGCGGCCACTGGCCCTACGTCGATCAGGCGCTGCTGCTCGACTACGGCGAACGTCGCCGTGGGCAGCAGCCCGGACGCCTGAGCCGGCAAGGACGCCTTCGGGCGGCGCTGCCCGGTGTTGGCATGATCGGGCCCATGAGCAGCGAACCCACCCGGCCCGGCGCCAAGAAATATGTCCTCTTCGACGTCGACGGCACGCTGGTCGACGCCCTTGCCAACCAGCGGCGCGTCTGGCGCACTTGGGCGGAGCGGTACGGACTGGACGCCGACGAGGTCCACCGGGTCGCACTGCGGACGCGGCCCGTCGAGACCTTCGCAGTCGTCGCTCCCGACCGGGATCCGCGGGAGTGCCTGGCCGCGTTGCACGAACTGGAGGACGAGGACGTCCGGACGGGCGTGTACGCGGCCTTCGACGGCGCCGCCGAGTTGTTGAACGCGCTGCCGCACCGCGCGTGGGCGCTGGTGACGTCGAACTACGAGCACCGGGTGCGGGGCCGGTTCGCCCGGACCGGTCTGCCGGTGCCGACGGTGGTCGTCGACGCTTCCGCCGTGTCCGAGGGCAAGCCGTCGCCCGAGCCCTACCTGCTGGCCGCGCAGCGCCTCGGCGCGGAGCCGCGTGACTGCCTCGTCGTCGAGGACGCTCCCTCCGGGGTGACGTCCGGGCTGCGGGCCGGCATGACGGTGTGGGGCGTCAACGCCGCCACACCCGTGGACGGGGTGCACCGTCACTTCCGCACCCTGCGCGACGCGGTCCGGGACATCGGCGCCTTCGCATCCGGACCGCACGGCACCCGGCCACGGGCATCTGGGTCGGCCGGCCTGGCGGGCACGTGATCCACCCGGCCCGGTGCGACCGGCGCGACGCCCTCAAGTGCCGCCGCAGGAACGGGATTCCAGCACTGGCTGCGCGCTCGATGCCAACGGGAGCCGTCGGCGGCCACGGCTCACGGCGCCAGGCCCGTCTTCAGCCCCGCCCCGCACAGCGGCACCACGGCCGTGCGGTCGGTCCAGGTGCCTGCCGCCGCCCAGCACGCCACTCCCGTCGACTCGACGAAGAGCCCTCGGGCGGCCAGGTCCCGCTGCGCGGCCCGGAGCTCGTCCTCGGTCACGGTCAGGAACGTGCCGCCCCACTCCCGAACAGCCCGCAGGATCTGCCGCGCCCGCGGCGGGTTCGGGATGGCGATGCCCTCGGCGAGTGTCGGGGCGGCGGGGGTCGGAGCGGCGGGGGTCGGGGCGGCAGGAGGCGCGGCGAGAAGCCCGTCCGCGCCCGCGCGGAACGCCGCCGCGAGCGGCGACACCGCCTGTGCCTGGACGGCGATCAACTGGGGGCGTGAGTCGATCAGTCCGTGCGTGTGCAGTTCGGTCAGTGCCTGCGCCGCGCCGAGCAGCAGGGTGCCGTTGCCGACGGGGACGACGATCGCCTCGGGCAGCCGGCCTCCCAGGTCCTCCCACATCTCGTAGACATACGTCTTCGTCCCGTGGAGGAAGTACGGGTTGTAGACGTGGCTTGCGTAGAAGACCCCGGGCAGATCGGCTGCCGCGCGGGCGGCGTCGGCGGTGGCCTCGCGGTCGCCGGGGACGAGTTCCAGCCGCGCGCCGTGCGCCTGGATCTGCTCGAGCTTCTTGGCGGAGGTGGCCTCGGGGACGTACACGGTGCAGTCCAGTCGGGCCCGCGCGCAGTACGCGGCGACGGCCGTGCCCGCGTTCCCGCTGCTGTCCGCGATCACCCGTGCGATCACGCCCTGCGCCTCGAGCCGGCGGGCGAGTTCGGCCAGCATGACCGCGCCGCGGTCCTTGAAGGACAGCGTCGGCGTCAGGAAGTCGAGCTTCGCGGAGACGGTCCCAGTGAGCGGGACGAGCGGTGTGCGGCCCTCGCCGAGGGAGGTCGCGGGCGCGGAGAGCGGCAGCGCCTCCTCGTACCTCCACAGTGAATTCACCCTGCCCGGAAGGGCGGTGAGAGGTACGGGCGAGGCGGTGAAGTCGAGGTCCCAGGGCCCGCGGCAGTGCGGGCAGCACCAGGTGGCAGAATCGACCGGCGAGATGGTCCCGCACCCGGGGCAGTGGTAAGTCGTCATGATCCGCCAGCATGGCAGTCGTGTGGCGTGCCCGTTACGTGCGGGTCGGGCCTCTTGTGTGATTCCTATGGATCGGTCAATCTTTTCGCTCGACGGGCGCACGCACATGACGCGGACTTGGAGCCGCGGAATTGGCATGCTCCTGTCGTTGACCCCCACAGCAACGCACCACCTATGAGGAGGACCCCTCACATGTCTGTGATGCGTGACTCGCGGCGAAGACTCGCCGCGGCCAGCGCCATAGCCGTCGCCGCGCTTGCGCTCGGCACCGCCTACGCCCTTCCGGCCACAGCGGTCGAGCCTGCGCCGCAAGGCGTCATCGAGAACGCGGGTGTGCCCGGAGCCATCAAGGGCAGCTACATCGTCACGCTCGACGAGTCCGCGGCCGACGCGGATTCCAGGGCGGGCAAGCGGCTCGCGGCGAAGTACGGCGCGAAGGTCAAGAAGACGTACACCGCCGCGCTGAACGGTTACTCCGTCGAGCTCTCCGAGGCGCAGGCGAAGAAGTTCGCCGCGGACCCGGCCGTCGAGTCCGTCGTGCAGAACCGCGTCTTCAAGATCTCTGGCTCGCAGCCGAACCCGCCCTCCTGGGGCCTGGACCGGATCGACCAGAAGGCGCTGCCGCTGAACCAGAACTACCTCTACCCCGACAGCGCGGGTGAGGGTGTCACCGCGTACATCATCGACACCGGTGTGCGCATCTCCCACAGCGACTTCGGCGGCCGGGCGTTCAACGGCTACGACGCCATCGACAACGACAACACGGCGCAGGACGGCAACGGCCACGGCACGCACGTCGCCGGCACGGTCGCGGGATCCGCGCACGGCGTGGCCAAGAAGGCCAAGATCGTCGGCGTCCGTGTGCTGAACAACCAGGGCTCCGGCACCACCGAGCAGGTCGTCGCCGGCATCGACTGGGTGACGCAGAACGCCGTGAAGCCGGCTGTCGCCAACATGAGCCTCGGCGGCGGCATCGACTCCGCCCTCGACACAGCGGTGCGCAACTCCATCGCCTCCGGCATCACCTACGCGGTCGCCGCGGGCAACGACGGCTCCAACGCCTCCAACTACTCGCCCGCCCGAGTCTCCGAGGCCATCACCGTCGGCTCCACCACCAGCTCCGACGCGCGCTCGAGCTTCTCCAACTACGGCAGCGTGCTGGACATCTTCGCCCCGGGCTCGTCGATCAAGTCCGCCTGGAACACCGGCGACACGGCGACGAACACCATCTCCGGCACCTCGATGGCCACCCCGCACGTCGCCGGTGCGGCCGCGATCTACCTGGGACAGAACAAGACCGCGACGCCCGCCCAGGTCTCCACCGCCCTGACGACCGCCGCCACCAGCGGTGTCGTGGGCAACCCGGGCTCCGGCTCCCCGAACCGCCTGCTGTACGTCGGTGACGGCGGCAGCACCGAGCCGCCCGGCGACAGGTTCGAGAACACCGCGGACTACGCCATCAACGACCGCGCCACCGTCGAGTCGCCGATCACCGTCAGCGGTGTCACGGGCAACGCACCGACGGACCTTCGCGTGCCGGTCGACATCAAGCACACCTACATCGGTGACCTGCGGATCGACCTGGTCGCCCCTGACGGCTCCGTGTACAACCTCAAGGCGTACGGGTCCGGCGGCAGCGTGGACAACGTGATCACCACCTACTCGGTGAACGCGTCCTCCGAGACCGCCAACGGCACGTGGAAGCTGCGGGTCAGCGACAACGCGTCGTGGGACACCGGCAAGATCGACTCGTGGGCGCTTCAGTTCTGAACGCGCGTTACACGAAGCGAAGTGGTGAGCACGAGCCGGTAACCGGCTGAGCATCACAGGGGGGCGGCCGCCACGCGGCCGCCCCCTACGGCTTTCTGTCCACGCGCGGCGGCTGAGTGGCACCGGCAGGCACCTGACCCGCCCCCGGGTGACGCCCCGGCTCCCGGGCCGCCCCTCCCGGCCGCCACCCGGGCCGCGTCCCCACCCCTCCCGGCCGGGCCGCGGTCCTGCCGGTCAGCGGCGGTTCAGCCCCCTGTCCACGGCGGTCATCAGCTCGCCGTCCGCGGTGTCCCCGTCGAGCGACCAGAACATCGCGCCGCCAAGGCCCCTCTCGCGGACGTACGAGGTCTTGGCGCGCAGCACCTGCGGGTCGTCGTACGTCCACAGGGTGGTGCCGTCGAAGAGCCACGCGTGACCGTTCCGCCGGTCCCGGTGGAGCGTGTACGTGCCGGAGTCGGCGAGCTTCTTGAGGGCCTTGTAGTCCTCGTAGCCGGCCGCCCAGGTCGCCGGGGCCGGGCCTGCGGCCGGCTGGCCGAGGCCGTTGCCGCCGCCGGTCACGCCCGTCCAGCCCTGGCCGTAGAAGGGCATGCCGACCACCAGCTTGCGGGCCGGTGCGCCGCGCCGGATCCAGTCGCGAACGGTCTGGTCGACGCTGAAGTCCCCTCGGGCGTGGAGCGCGGACTGCTGGGCGGTGGTCTTCTCGCCCGACACGTGGAAGTCGTAGCCCTGGAGGTTGACGAAGTCGAAGTCCCGCATGAGCCGGGGGACGTCGAACCCCGCGTCGATCTTGGCAGGTGAGGTCGGTACGAACGCCGAGAGCTCGTAGTGCCTACGCTTGCCTCCCCGCTCCTTCTCCTGCGACTGCGCGTACGCGTCCAGTTGGGTGCGGAACTCGCGCACCAGCGCCGTGAAGTTCTTCTTGTCCTCGGGCCGGTACACGGTGTCCGTGTCGCCCTCCGAGCCCGGCCACTCCCAGTCGATGTCGATGCCGTCGAACAGGCCTGCCGCCGCGCCCTCGCCGCCGCGTGCCCCGTCGACCGGCAGGTTCCCCTTGATGTAGAGGTCGATGCAGGAGGAGACGAGCGCCTTGCGGGACTCGGGCGTCCGTGCGGCGTCCGAGAAGTGGGTGGACCAGCTCCAACCGCCCAGTGAGATGAGCACCTTGAGGCCCGGATGCTTGGCCTTGAGCTCGCCAAGCTGGTTGAAGTTGCCGGCGAGCGGCTGCTCGGCGGTGTCGGCGACGCCGTCGACCGAGTCTGCGGCGTCCAGCGGACGGGCGTAGTCGGCCCAGGCGTCGGCCTCGCCCGGGAGGCTGCCGGTGAAGCACCGGCCCTCGGCGTTCACGTTGCCGAAGGCGTAGTTGATATGGGTGAGCTTGGCGGCCTGACCGCTGCTGTCCATGTCCTTCACCTGGAAGTCCCGGCCGTAGACGCCCCACTGGGTGAAGTAGCCGACGCGCTTGTACGACTGCTTCGGGTGGTGGCCGTGACCGTGGCCGCTGCCGTGAGGCTCCGCCTGGGCGGTGCCGGCGGTGCCGGTCGGAGGGGCGGGGGCGGCGGTCGTGGCGGCCGCGACGGGTGCGAGGGTGGCGACGAGCGAGAGCGAGCAGACGGCAACAGCCGTCCGGACAAAGGTTCTTCGACGCATCGGACTCATTCCTGTGCGCGTACCGGAAACGGGTTCCGTGGGCGGTGTCGTGTGCGCAGGAACGTATTGGTATGGACCATTGAGGGTCAAGGGGTGGGGCGAACCGGCCGGTCTTACCGGTGGTAAACCTCTGCTCACCGGCAAATCATCACTTCGAGTGAAACTTTGGCCTCTACTTGCGGTCGGCAACCGTCGGTTGCGACGCTGTCGCAGTCTGTCAACCTGTTGGGGAGTGGCCAGTGACATTCGGTGAGCAGCCCGCCTATCTGCGCGTTGCGAGCGATCTCCGCGAGAAGATCGTGAACGGCTCGCTGCCGCCGCACACCCGCCTCCCCTCCCAGGCCCGCATCCGCGAGGAGTACGGCGTCTCCGACACGGTCGCCCTCGAAGCCCGCAAGGTCCTGATGGCGGAGGGTCTGGTGGAGGGCCGCTCCGGGTCCGGGACGTATGTGCGTGAAAGGCCGGTGCCGCGCAGGGTCGCCCGCTCCGGCTTCCGGCCGTCGTCCGGGGCAAGCCCGTTCCGGCAGGAGCAGGCGGAGGAGGGTGCCCGGGGGAGCTGGGAGTCCAGCAGTGAGCAGGAGCTGGCCGCTCCCGAGGTGGCCGCCCGCCTCGGCGTCAAGCCCGGCGACCGGGTGATGCGCACCCGCTATGTGTTCCGTGACGCGGGCGAGGCGATGATGCTCTCCACATCCTGGGAGCCCCTCGAAGTCACCGGCCGCACACCGGTCATGCTTCCCGAGGAGGGGCCGCTCGGCGGATGTGGCGTCGTCGAGCGGATGGCCGCCATCGACGTCGTCGTGGACAACGTCGTGGAAGAGGTCGGTGCCCGGCCCGGCCTCGCGGAGGAGCTGCTGGCGCTCGGCGGCGTCCCGGGCCATGTGGTGATGGTCGTCGAGCGGACGTACTACGCCTCGGGCCGGGCCGTCGAGACCGCGGACGTCGTCGTGCCGGCGGACCGCTACCGCGTCGCGTACCACCTGCCGGTGAAGTGACCGGCGGGCGGGCAGGCCGTCCGAGCCCCCGCTTGCCTCACAGGTTTCCCGAGCGGCGCCTCGATCAGCTTCCCGGCGGACTCACCGCCTGACCGCCCTGATCCGATCCCCACCGCCCCCGGATCGCCTTCCTCTCCCGCATGCCCGTCGCCGCGATCGCGCCTGCCGGGGCGCCGAGCGCGCGCCCGGCGCATCTCGGGCAGGAATGGGGTGGATTCGGCCTGATGTGCCGCGCTCTTCTACCTCTTTGTGAAAACCCGTATCCGCTGCGTAAATGCCAGGCGTAGGCTTCGGCATATGCGTAATGCGGTTTCCTGGCGATCGTTACGGACAGTCAAGCCGGACGAGGGAGGGGCACGATGACCGACAGCGGCTCGATGCTTCCATGGCTCGTCATACGGCAGGACGACAACGGCAACTGCTACCGCGTCGGCAGGTACGCCACGAAGGACGAGGCGCAGAAGATAGCGGACACTCTCGACGGCCGCGGTCACAAGCAGCTCTACTGGGTCGAACGGATCGGTCGGCCTGCCCGCTGAAAGGTCGGACCGGTGGGCCGTCGAGAGATCGGCCGGAGGGCTTTTCCCGGGCGATCCGCCGCGCAGTACGCTCCGCCGCATGACTGATCGCGTGGTGGTCGTGGCCGGAGCCGTGTACGACAAGGGGCGGCTCCTCGCCGCGCGGCGCAGTGCGCCCGAGGATCTCGCCGGCCGCTGGGAGCTCCCGGGCGGCAAGCTGGAGCCGGGGGAGAGCCCCGAGCAGGCGCTGGTGCGCGAGCTGCGCGAGGAACTGGGCATCGAGACGGAGCCGGTGGAGCGCCTCCCCGGCGAGTGGCCTCTGAAGCCCGGTTACGTACTGCGGGTGTGGACGGTCCGGCTGCTGTCCGGTGACCCCAGGCCGCTCCAGGACCACGACGCGCTGCGCTGGCTTGCGCCCGGCGAGCTGGACGACGTCGACTGGCTCGAGCAGGACCGGCCCGCGGTGGCCGAGTGGGCGCGTCGCCGAGGTGGAACCTCGCCCGAGGGCGTGCGCCGGTGAGATGTGCGCCGTTCGAGCCCCGGTGCATCCATTGAGGTCCGAGTGCGGTAACCCAGCGCCAAAGTAGGGTATGTGCCCACTAACCGCCCGAAACAGGACGAGGGTCCGCTGGTGGTCTGGGGAAGTGATCGGCGTGATCGGCACCAAAGGCGAATGCGTCGAGTGGAGCTTTCCGGCCGAGCCCGATGTGGTGCGCACAGCCCGCCATGCCGTCCGCGACACCTTGAGAGAGTGGGGAGTGGACCCGTCGGTCGGCGATGTGACAGTGCTCCTGGTCAGTGAGCTCGTGACCAATTCCCAGCGGTACACCCCCGGCCCCATCGGCGTCCGGCTGTTCCGTCAGGACGGCAACGGCGCCGCCCCTGTTCTGCGGGTCGAGGTCTCCGATCCGCTTCCGGATCCGCCTGTCGCACGGTCCGCCCACTCCGAGGACGAGAGCGGACGCGGACTGCAGCTGGTGGCCTGTTCCGCTCGGCGCTGGGGCACGCGGCGGGGCAGGACGGGCAAGACCGTGTGGTTCGAGCTGCCTCTCTCTGGTTAGAAGGGGGGAGGGACGACGATCACAGGCGGCTCAAAATGAACGAGACCTCTCTGTGATCGTGAACGCCGTGCCGGTGGGGGCCGTAGTGCTGAATACTGCGGTCATGGCCGGTCCGGTGCGGTGAGCTGGAGGGGACGGTCGCGTGAGCGAAATACCTGAGACGGCGAGCGATGTCGTGTGGCAGAGCAGCCCGCCCGGCTCGATCTATGACTACATCAAGGTGGCGTCCTTCTCGATCGGCCGTGACGGCCTGGTCGACCAGTGGAGCCACCGAGCCGTGGAGCTGTTCGGCATCACTGCCGACGAGGTCAGGGGCAAGGACCCGGTCGAGGCCTTCATGCCGGCGGAGCTTCGCCCGAGAGGTCACCGCAAGGTCGCGGAGATCCTCGACGGCAAGGAGTGGACGGGACTCGTCCCCTTCCGGATGCCGGGAGGACGCCGGGCGCACGGCCTCGCCGAGGTCTATGTGATGCCCAGCCGGACGCCTCAGGGTGAACAAGCCGCGCTCTGCATCGTCGTCGACGTGCGCGCACTGCGAAGGATCGAGACCGATCTCGCCGCTTCGCAGGCCATTTTCGGTCAATCTCCCTTCGGGTTCCTGCTCTTCGGTACCGATCTCACCGTGCAGCGCGCCAACCAGCGTTTCGCCACCGTCTTCGGAGGCGCCGCGGACGACCACAGAGGGCGCACCGTCCACGACTACCTCTCCCGCCCGGAAGCCGAGCGGATGAACGCCGCCCTGCGCAGAGTGCTGGAGACCGGCGAGTCCGTCACCGACCTGCAGCTCGTCGGGGCGCCCCCGGGCAGCACGGACCGCAGGCACTGGTCGATCAACCTCTACCGCGTGCACGGCGGTTCCGGCCGGCCCGTCGGCGTCGCCGGTCTCGGCACCGATGTCACACGCCGTCATATCGCCGCCCGTGAAGCCGCGAACGCCCGCCGCAACCTCGCACTCCTCAACGAGGCGAGCGCGCGCATCGGCAACTCCCTCGATCTGGAAACCACTGCCCGCGAACTCCTCGACGTCGCCGTCCCGGGCTTCTGCGATCTCGCCTCCGTCGACCTCTACCAGGGGCTGCTCACCGGCGACGAGGCCCCGCCGGGACAGTGGGGGTCCGCCCGCGCGGAGGGCTTCGGGGGAGGCAGCGCCGAACTGCGCCGGGTCGCCTTCGCCAGCGCCGTCTCGGACGGTCCGCTGGTGACCACCCCGGGCTGCGCGCCCGAAGGGGCCGCCCCGACCGCCGTCGGCGAGGTCCACCGCTACCCGTTCAACTCGCCCTGCGCCGGAGCCCTGCGCACCGCGAGTGTCCGCTCCATCCCCGGCGAGGAGGGCAGCCTCGTCCAGTCGACCCTGGCCGTGCCGATGGTCGCGCACGACACGGTCGTCGGACTGGTGCAGTTCTCCAGGACCAAGGGCAGCGAGCCCTTCGGGGAGCGGGACCGGGCGCTCGCCGTCGAGCTCGCCGCCCGCGCCGCAGTCTGCATCGACAACGCCCGCCTGTACCGCAGGGAGCACGAGCGCGCGCTCATCCTGCAGCGCAGCCTGCTGCCGCCCGGCGACCCGGAGGCCGCCGGCCTCGACATCGCCTGCCGCTACCTGCCGGGCACCACCGCCACGGAGGTGGGCGGCGACTGGTTCGACGTCATAGAACTGCCCGGTCACCGCACCGCGCTGGTCGTCGGCGATGTGATGGGCCGCGGACTGCGAGCCGCCGTCGCCATGGGCGAACTGCGCACCGCCGTGCGGACCTTGGCGCTGTTGGACCTCGAACCGGCGGAAGTGCTGTCCGCACTCGACGAGATCGCCCGCGGCCTCGGCAGCCCCGCCAAGAGCGGCCGCTCCGGAGGCGGCGGCGCCCAGGTCCCTTCGCGGGTCGCCCACAAGTCCCGCGAGGCAGACCTCTCCGAGGTCTATCTCGCCACCTGCGTCTACGCCGTCTACGACCCGGTCACCCGTCGCTGCACCTTCGCCAATGCCGGCCATCTGCCACCCGTGCTCGTCGAACCCGGCGAGGAAGCGCTGCTGCTGGACGTGCCTCCCGGGATGCCGCTCGGAGTGGGTGGCGAGCCCTTCGAGGAGGTGGAGGTCGAACTCGCCGAGGGCGCGCTTCTCGCGCTCTACACCGACGGCCTGGTCGAGTCCCGCGAGCATCCGCTCGACGAGGGACTGCGCGCCTTCCGCACCGCGCTCACCGATCCCGTGCGCCCCCTCGAGGACGTCTGCGACCACGTGCTGGGCACGCTCGAGACCAGGCACGGCGAGGACGACATCGCGCTGCTGATGGCCCGCATACAGGGCCTGCCCGCAGATGCCGTCGGAGACTGGCGGCTGCCGCGCGAGCCCCGCTCCGTGGGCCGGGCCCGCGAGCTGGCCCGCACCCAGCTGATCAGCTGGGATCTCGAAGCCCTCATCGACACCGTCGAACTGCTGGTCAGCGAACTCGTCACCAACGCGCTGCGCTACGGCGAGGGCGAGATCCGGCTGCGGCTGCTGCGGGACCGGACCCTCGTCTGCGAGGTATGGGACGCGGGCCTCGTCCAGCCCAGACGCCGCCGCGCCCGCGACACGGACGAGGGCGGCCGGGGCCTGCAACTGGTCGGGCTGCTGAGCGCGGCGTGGGGCTCGCGGAGGACGCCGCGCGGCAAGACGGTCTGGTTCGAGCTGGCGCTGCCGGACGGGGAGGGGTCGGCGGAACCGACGGTGGAGCAGCTGCTGAGCATGTTCTGACGCCGGCGGACGCGGCCGCTGCGGGGAGGAGAGAACGCCCCGCGGCGCGGGACCGTCGCTATGCCGCCTTGAGCGCCGCCAGCCTCGCCTCGATCTCCGCGTCGTCGCTCGCGTCGTCCAGCTGCTCGAACTGCGCGTCCAACGACGACGCCGCGAGCTCCTGTTTGCCCATCGCCCGCGCCTCCTCGCGTCGCACCTTGTCCTCGAAGCGGTGCAGTTCGCTGGTCGGGTCGAGGACGTCGATGCTTTTCACGGCGTCCATCATCCGGTTCTGCGCCGCGGCGGACTTCGCACGCGCGACCAGCTCGTCCCGCTTCGACTGCAGCTCGCCGAGCTTTGCCCTCATCTGCTCAAGGCCCGACTTGAGCTTGTCGACGACAACCGTCTGGGAGGCGATCGTCGGCTCCGTGGTCTTCGCCTCCTGCTCGGCCCGCAGCTGTCTGCCCAGCGCCACCTTTGCCAGGTTGTCGAACCTGTCGGCGTCCGCCGTCCGCTCCGAGCCGCGCAGCTCGTCCGCCTTCCTGCTGGCCGCCAGCGCCTTGGCGCCCCACTCCTGGGCCGCCTCCACGTCCTCCTGGTGGTCCTGCTCCATGAGGCGCAGATTGCCGATGGTGCTCGCCACCGCCCCTTCCGCCTCGGCGATGTTGTTCGTGTAGTCGCGGATCAACTGGTCGAGCATCAACTGCGGATCCTCGGCCTGGTCCAGCAGGGCGTTGATGTTCGCCTTCGCCAGCTGGGCGACCCGCCCGAGAACGGTCTGCTTGGTCATGCCATCGCTCCTTGAACGCCCATCGGAAACAGGACCTGCGTCAGAATCGGCCGCCGCCCATCCGGCCACGTGTACCCCCGCCGCCGAAGCTGCCGGGCCCGCCGCCGAAACCACCACCCCCGAAACCGCCGCCGCCGCTGCTTCCCCCGCCGCCGAACATTCCGCCGAGGATGATCCCGCCGAGCACCGCGCCCCCGAGACCGCCACCCCCCGCGCCTCCCACTCCCGTTGCACCGCCCGGCCCGAACGGGTTCCCGAATCCGCGCACGTCGTGCTCCGCCAGGCTCTGCGCCTGCTGCGCCAGCCAGTCCGCGCGCTGCGCCTCCGCCAGCGCGGCCTGCGGATCGGATCCGGCCCCGTCCTCCCCGGCCAGCGCCTCCGCACGTTGCAGCCGCCGTTGTGCCTCCGCCAGCCGGGTCCGGGCCTCGCTGCCGACGGCACCGCGGTGCGTGGTGATGAAGTCGGCGGCGGCTCCCGTGCCGGAGCGGGCGGCGAGCATCGCCCGCTCCAGCAGAACCCGGGCACGCCGCGCACCCTGCTCGTTCTCCCGTGCCCCGCCCAGTGCCTCGTCCAGGCCGGCATCGGCCTGCTCCACCCGGCGCAGGGCGTCGATGGGGTCGTACGGCCCCGCCTCCATCGTGCCGCGCACCTCGGCGACCACGGTCTCCGCCCGCGCGATCCGGCCCTGGAGCGTGGCGGTCGACGTGCCTTCCTCCGTGCCCTTGAGCAGTCCGCGCGCCTCCGCCAGGTCCGTCTCCGTCTCGGTCAGCGCGCCCGGCAGCTTCCCCGCCGCCTCCGCCAACTCCTGCGCCCGCCGGTCCACCGCCTCGACGAGCCGGGCCGCCTGGGCGACGGCCCCCTCCGCGGCCCGTACCTGAACGGCCGCCGCGCCGTTGTCCTCCGACGCGATCGCCTCCCGGGCCCGGTCGAGGCCGGCCGCCGCGAAGCCCAGCCGGTCCTTGGCCTGCTCCACATCGCTCGCGACGGGCGCCGCAGCCGAGGGGGCGTACCGCTCGCGCATCACGCCGAGCGTCGCCTCCGCGCTGACGATCCGGCCGTTCACGTCGCCGAAGGCGGCCTGGGCCGCGGCCAGTGCCTGCGGCGCGTTCCGCTCCAGGTCCCGCAGCCGGTCGAAGTCCTCGGACTCGGCGTCGAGCCGGCGATTGGCCTCGGAGCAGCGGGCGACGATCTCGTCGAGCATCCTGCGGCGGGTGGCGTCGTCCTCGGGGTATGCGTCGTCCAGTTGCTGCCGCAGCCGGAACGCGGCGGTCAGCTCGTTCCTGGCCTGCGCCACCGCCTCGGTGAACGGTTTCGCCGCCTCGTCGCCGAACTGCGCCGCGGCGAAACCCAGTTCCTCCTGACTGGTGCGCACCGCGTCGTCCGTGTCCACCAGAGCCTGCCGGGCCTTCGCGTCGAGCTCGGGGAGCGGTGTCCGCTCCGGCACCCCCCAGCCCTCCTGGCCGCCCTGCGGTGTGGTGCGGGTAGCCGTGCGCCGCTTGCGTCGGGTGTACGCGTAGACGGCGATCGCGCCGGCGCCGCCGAGCACCGCGATCGGCAGTACGAGGTCGCCCGCGCCCGTCCCGGCACCGCTGCCCGCGCCCGGGTCGGCCTCCCCGGGCGTGATGTTCACCATGGGTACGGGCTCGCCGGCCAGCACAGCGCCGTAACCGTCCGCCGCCCCGATGGCAGCGCCCGCCCAGTCGTTCGCCCGCAGCGCGGGCTCCACCGCCATGGCGGCGACCTCCGCGAGTTGTGCGTCGGTCAGGCGTGAGGCGTCGTCCACCCAGTAGGCGTACTGCCGGTCGCGGGTTGCCACAGCGAGCAGGACGTCGCTCTGCCCGAGCCCGTTCCTGTCCGCGGTCGCCACCGCCCACTGCTGCGCGGAGCGGCCGGAGAAGTCGGTCACGTACACGACGAAGAGCTGCAGCCGCTGCTCCTGGTAGAGCCGGTCCAGGGCCCGGGTCACCTGTGCCTGGCGGTCGTCCAGAGCCCCGGCGCGGTCGGTGATCTGGCCCTGACGGGAGAGGTCCACCGGGTCGTCGGCGCCGGCGCCCGCGGCGGCGGGCACGAACAGCCACCATGCCGCCGCCATCGCGACGAGGAGGACCCGGGTGGCTGTTCGCATCACATTTCGGAGGCTAAGTCGCGCTCTGTCCCGCCGCGACCGGACTCCGCGGAACCGCGGGCGCCCCGGCGCGGTCTTGCGTCCCATGGGGATCAACAACGGAGCAGGATCAGGCACGCGGCCGCGGGACCTGGGGCGTGCGGTCGTACGGAGCCTGCGGAGCCGAAGGCTGAAGTGGCCCAAGAGGGTCGCCCTCGCGCTGGCGCTGCTCCTGCTGGTCCCGCCGCTCGCCGGGGCCGTGGCACTGCGCTTCAGCTACGCGGGCGACCTCGAGGACGGCACCCGCACGCGCGGCAAGGACGCGATATGGCTCGGGCACGCCTGGGTCGACGGCCGCAAGAAGGACGCCGATGTCGTCGCCTTCGCCGAGCAGATCCGGGGTACCGGGATCAAGGACCTGTACGTGCACACAGGACCGCTCGAGCACGACGGAACGCTGCCGGCCGACCGCCACCCCCGTGCACGGTGGCTGATCGACGCGGTGCACCGCGAGATGCCGGGCATCCGCATCCAGGCCTGGCTGGGCGACGTGCTCGCGACCGAGGGGCCGAACGGACTCCACCTGGACGACGAGAAGTCACGGGCATCGGTGGTGGCCTCCGCCCGGCAGATCCTCGACGCCGGTTTCGAGGGCGTCCACTTCGACCTCGAACCGCTGCTCTCCGGTGACCGCGACTATCTGTCGCTGCTCGACGATCTGCGCGAGCTGACCCGGAGCCGCAAGGCGCAGCTGTCGATCGCGGCGCACCAGATCGACCCCCTGCCGGCCGCGCACAGCGTGAACGGCGCGATCACCGGCCGCCAGAAGTGGTGGTCGCAGCAGTTCTTCGGCGAGGTGGCGCGGCGGGTCGACCAGATCGCCGTCATGTCCTACGACACCTGGATGCCGCTGGAGAGTCTCTACGGCGGCTATGTCGCGCAGCAGACCACACTGGCGCTCGAGGTCACACCGGAGAGCACCGATCTGCTGATGGGGCTGCCGTTCTTCCACGAGGACGACTGGGGCCATCACGAGAACGCGGAGACGGTCGCGGCAGCGGTCCGCGGCACCCGGCTCGGCCTCGGACGCACCGACCGCGAGCGCGAGCGGTTCGGGGTCGCGCTGTATGTGGACTTCGCGGCGCTCGACAAGGACTGGGCGGCGTACCGGGAAGGCTGGTGCCGACTCCCGAGTTAGGCGGATCCGCGCCGGATCCGCCGGACGGACCGGGCGACCGAGCTGCCGCCGAGCGCCCAGGGCACGCGCGCTCCGGCGGCAGCTCCAGCTCTACGTCAACGTCCCCGAGACGGTCCTCCGCTGAACGGCGGGGCGGACCGGCGGCCCGGAACGATCACCCCTCCCGGCGCTTGATCTTGTTGCCCAGCCACACCAGCGGGTCGTACTTGCGGTCGGCGGCCCGCTCCTTCAGCGGGATCAGCGCATTGTCCGTGATCTTGATGCCTTCGGGGCACACCTCCGTGCAGCATTTGGTGATGTTGCAGTAACCGAGTCCGTGCTCGTCCTGAGCGGTCGTTCTGCGGTCCAGGCCCGTTTCGGAGGCCGAGTCCAGGGGGTGCATGTCCAGCTCGGCCACCCGCATCAGGAAGCGCGGTCCGGCGAACGTCGTCTTGTTCTCCTCGTGGTCCCGCACCACATGGCAGGTGTCCTGGCACAGGAAGCACTCGATGCACTTGCGGAACTCCTGCGACCGCTCCACGTCGATCTGCTGCATCCGGTAGTCCCCGGCCGCGACGCCCGAGGGCGGCACGAACGACGGGATCTCCCTGGCCTTCGCGTAGTTGAAGGAGACGTCGGTGACCAGGTCCCGGACCACGGGGAACGCGCGGAGCGGGGTGACCGTGATCGTCTCGTCCCGCGAGAAGACCGACATCCGCGTCATGCACAGCAGACGCGGCCGGCCGTTGATCTCCGCGCTGCACGAACCGCATTTGCCGGCCTTGCAGTTCCAGCGAACCGCAAGATCGGACGCCTGGGTGGCCTGCAGGCGGTGGATGATGTCGAGGACGACCTCTCCGTCGTTCACCTCGACGGTGAAGTCCTCCAGGCCGCCTCCGCCCTGGTCGCCCCGCCAGACCCTGAAGTGGGCTTGGTACGCACTCACTCGGTCAGCTCCTCTTCGGCGAGGTACTTGACCAGCTCTTCCTTCTCGAAGAGGCCGAGCAGGTCGGGACGGATGGGTTCGGTCGTCGTCCGCTCGAGTTCGATCTGGGCGTCCGCCGGATCGGCGGTCGCGGGGTCGCCCGGCTCCTTGAGCCGGCACACCAGGTTGACCCGGCGCCATTCGCGTTCCATGCCGGGGAAGTCCTCACGGGTGTGGCCGCCGCGGCTCTCCGTGCGCTCGAGCGCCGCACGCGCGATGCACTCGCTGACGAGCAGCATGTTCCGCAGGTCCAGCGAGAGGTGCCAGCCGGGGTTGAACTGCCGATGGCCCTCGACCCCGGCCCGGCCCGCCCGTGCGCGCAGCTCGGCCAGCTTCTCCAGGGCCTGCTCCATCTCGCCCGCGCGCCGGATGATGCCGACCAGGTCGTTCATCGTCTGCTGCAGTTCCTGGTGGAGCGTGTACGGGTTCTCCGGCGCCGTCCCGTCCGTCGGGCCCTCCGCGCTGAACGGGCGCAGCGCCTCCGCCGCGGCCGCGTCGACCTGTGCCTCGTCGACGGCCGGGCGTGCGGTGAGCCGCTGGGCGTACTCGGCCGCGTGGAGTCCGGCCCGGCGGCCGAAGACGAGCAGGTCGGACAGGGAGTTCCCGCCGAGGCGGTTGGAGCCGTGCATGCCCCCCGCGACCTCACCGGCCGCGAACAGTCCGGGGACGCCGAGCGCGGTGGCCGTGTCCGATTCGACGGCGATGCCGCCCATCACGTAATGGCAGGTGGGGCCGACCTCCATGGCCTCCGCCGTGATGTCCACGTCGGCCAGTTCCTTGAACTGGTGGTACATCGACGGCAGCCGACGCCGGATGACGTCGGCCGGCATCCGCGTGGAGACGTCCAGGAACACTCCGCCGTGCGGGGAGCCGCGGCCCGCCTTGACCTCGGCGTTGATGGCCCGCGCGACCTCGTCACGAGGCAGCAGTTCGGGGGGCCTGCGGTTGTTGTCCGGGTCGTCGTACCAGCGGTCGCCCTCGTCCTCCGACTGCGCGTACTTCTCCTTGAACACGTCGGGGACGTAGTCGAACATGAACCGCTTGCCCTCGGAGTTGCGCAGCACTCCGCCGTCGCCGCGCACCGACTCGGTGACGAGGATGCCCTTCACGGAAGGCGGCCAGACCATCCCGGTCGGATGGAACTGCACGAACTCCATGTTCAGCAGCGGTGCACCGGCGAGCAGCGCCAGCGCGTGCCCGTCGCCGGTGTACTCCCAGGAGTTGGAGGTCACCTTGAAGGACTTGCCGATCCCGCCGGTCGCCAGGACGACGGACGGGGCCTCGAGGACGAAGAAGCGGCCGGACTCCCGCTCGTAGCAGAAGACGCCGGAGACGCTGCCGTCCTTCTTGAGCACCCTGGTGACCGTGCACTCCTGGAAGACCTTCAAACCGGCTTCGTAGTCGCCGAGGTCGCGTTTGTCCTCCTGCTGCAGTGCGACGATCTTCTGCTGGAGGGTGCGGATCAGTTCGAGGCCGGTGCGGTCGCCGACGTGCGCCAGGCGGGGGTACTCGTGGCCGCCGAAGTTGCGCTGGGAGATCCGGCCGTCCGCAGTGCGGTCGAAGAGGGCGCCCCAGGTCTCCAGTTCCCACACCCGGTCCGGCGCTTCGCGGGCGTGCAGCTCTGCCATCCGCCACTGGTTGAGGAACTTCCCGCCGCGCATCGTGTCGCGGAAGTGCACCTGCCAGTTGTCACCCTGGTTCACATTGCCCATGGAGGCGGCGATACCGCCCTCCGCCATGACCGTGTGCGCCTTGCCGAACAGGGACTTGCAGATCACCGCCGTACGCGCGCCCCGCTCGCGCGCCTCGATGGCGGCGCGCAGGCCCGCGCCGCCCGCGCCCACCACGACGACGTCCCACTGCTGCCGTTCGAGCTCAGTCATCAGGACCTTCCATCTAGAACAGCCTCGGATCGTCGAAGGCGCCGGACGCGACGAGATAGACGTAGAAGTCGGCGAGCGCGACGCTGAACAGCGACGCCCATGCGAGCTGCATGTGGCGGGCGTTCAGCTTGCCGACCCAGCCCCACAGCCGGTAGCGCACAGGGTGCTTGGAGAAGTGCCGCAGTCTGCCGCCGATGATGTGCCGGCAGGAGTGGCAGGAGATGGTGTACGCCCAGATCAGCACGATGTTGATCAGGAAGACGATCGTGCCGAGGCCCATGTGGCCCCACGCGTAGTGCTCGTCGCGGAAGGCGAGCACGGTGTCGTAGGTGAGGATCCCGGCGACCGGCAGGGCGGCGTAGAAGAAGTACCGGTGGATGTTCTGCATGATCAGCGGGAAGCGGGTCTCGCCGGTGTACTTCTTGTGCGGCTCGGCGACCGCGCAGGCCGGGGGCGAGGCCCAGAAGCCCCGGTAGTAGGCCTTGCGGTAGTAGTAGCAGGTCAGCCGGAAGCCGAGGGGGAAGATCAGGATCAGCAGGGCGGGGGACAGGCCCCACCAGCTGCCGAAGATCTCCCAGTTGGGGCCGGACCGCATCGGTACGCAGTTCTCGGCCAGGCAGGGCGAGTAGAACGGCGAGACGTACGGCGCCGCGTAGTAGTCGGCGTTCGCGAACGCGCGCCACGTCGAGTAGACGATGAAGGCGAGCAGCGCGGCGGCGGTCAGGGCCGGGGCGAGCCACCAGCGGTCCGTCCGCAGATGGCGGGGGCCGATGGCGGCGCGTGAGCCCCCGTGCACGCCCTTATTGACTTGTGGTGGTTCGGTACCTGTGGCCAACGAAGACTCCGGGTGGAGTGGGATCGGGAGGTGGGCTCCGGTGAGCCGGCCGATTGCTTACGGCCGGCTCCTGCCGTACGCGCCCCCGTCAGGGCGCGTGCCGGTCGCGGACGCCCAGTCCCTCGTCGTCCGAGTCGGTCCACAGGGCGTTGTCGTAGGGGGCGTCCGGGATGGTGACCAGCTCGGGGCGGACCGGGGGCGCCTGCACGCCGGCAGGGGCCGGCCCGGAGCCGCGGAGCTGGTCGACGGTCTGTTCCAGGTGCCCGACGCGCCGGACCAGCTCGTCGAGACGGCTCTGGATCGCCGTCAGGTCTTCTTGCTGTGACATGACTTGCCCTCACTTCCGCAGGGTGCGGTGGCATCGCTCATGCGCCTGCGAGTGTCGCGCGTCACATCCCCCCTTGTGAAGGGACGTGCAGGGATTCCCGGTGCATGCGCTGTCGCGCGCCCCTCATGGTCGTTGTCTCACTCTCCCCATTTTCGCCCTATCCGTCACGGTGCGGGGCGTTCTCGGTTCGCCCGCACGGGTGGGGTTTGCGGGCATTGCGCCGTGCCTCCGCCGCGGACCGCGCCCCGTCCACTTCAGTGAGGGGAATCGGTGTGATCATCGCTAAATTCGACAAAACAGGACGAAGAGGTACAAGCCATGTCCCAGGTCGAAGCCCCCCGCGGGCGGACATGCTCCCGAAGGCTCCGCCCCGTGGCGCTGCTTGCGAGCGGAGTGCTCGTACTGCCCGTCCTCGCCGGATGCAGCTCGGGCGAGGAGGAGAGCCGCGGCAAGCCCCCCGCCCAGGACATCGCGCCGGCGGACCGCGATCTCGTCGCCGACGGAGGCACCCTGCGCTGGGCCGTCGACACGATGCCCGCCACGCTCAACGCCTTCCAGGCCGACGCGGACGCCACCACCAACCGGATCACCGGTGCCGTGCTGCCCGCACTGTTCACACTCGACGAGAGCGGCAGGCCGCAGCGCAATCCGGACTATCTCGAATCGGCCGAGGTCGTCGATCGCGAGCCCAAGCAGGTCGTGCTCTACAAGCTCAACCAGCAGGCCGTCTGGAGCGACGGCCGGGAGATCGGCGCCGCCGACTTCCTCACCCAGTGGCGAGCACTGAGCGGAAAGGATTCTGCGTACTGGACGGCCCGCAACGCCGGGTACGACCGGATCGAGAAGATCGAGCGGGGTGCGAACGACCTCGAGGTCAAGGTCACCTTCACCAAGCCCTACGCGGACTGGCAATCCCTGTTCACACCGCTCTACCCCAAGCAGGTGACGGCGACCCCGGCGTCCTTCAACGACGGCGCCCGCGCCAAGCTCAAGGCGACGGCGGGCCCGTTCCGTATCTCGAAGATCGACCTCGAGGCGGAAACCACCACCCTGGTCCCCAACCCCCGCTGGTGGGGCAGCCGTCCCAAGCTCGACAGCCTGGTGCTGACCGCGGTGCCGCACGAGGATCGCGTCGAAGCGCTCGCCGCGGGTCGGGTGGACATGGCGGACGTCAGCGCCTCGGCGGCGGAACGTATCTCCTACGCCGTGAAGGACGCGGGACGCGGCGGCCGCCCGCTCGCCTACGGCCCCGGCGCGGACACCGCTCCCTCCGCCGCCCTCAAGTCCTGGGCGCTCGCCCATGGCTCGGACGAGGAACTGGCCGAGGCCGCACAGGAGGCCCGCAAGCGAGCGGCCGCGGCCGAGGAGAAATACGCGGCAGAGCAGTCGGCGCTGGCCAAGTACGAGGTCCGCAAGTCGCTGGAGCCCGCGTACACCCAGCTCGCGCTCAACGGCGAGTCCGGTCCGCTCGCCGACGACCGGGTACGCCGCGCGGTCGCCCGTGCCCTGGACCGCAAGGCGCTTGCAGAGACCGTACTGACACCGCTCGGTCTGCCCGCAGAGCCGCCCGGCAGCCACCTGGCGCTGGCCGGGCAGCCGGCGTACACGGACAACAGCGACGCACTCGGGAAGCAGAACACGCAGGAGGCGCAGGCGCTCCTCGCCGACGCCGGCTGGACGCCCGGCGGACTGCGCGACAAGCCGGACCCGGCAAAGGCGGGCGGCGAGGCAGGCCCGTCCGACAAGGCCAAGGACGAAGTCAAGGAGAAGGAGGAGAAGAAGGAGAAGAAGGAGGACAAGGGGCAGGCATCCGCCGGGCCGTCGGCCAAGGCGTCGGGCGCGACGTCCGAGAAGGCGTCGGAGAAGGCACCCGCCAAGGCGTCCGAGAAGAGCGCGGCGGAGAACAATGACGCCGCAGCGGACGACGGCAAGCCGGGCGACCGCGGCACGCGCATCCTCGCCCCCGGACCTGGCGCCGCTCTCCAGCGGCAGGCCCTCGAGCGCCAGGCCGCTTCGCTCGACGACGGCACGGCCGACAAGGCGGCCCCGGGCAGGGGCGGCATGGCCGGCGCCTATGCCCCGCGCGGCACCGCGGCTCCCGAGGAAGCCGCCGCGGGCGGCCCTCTCGGCAAGGACGGGAAGGCGCTCACCCTCCGCTTCGTCCTCCCCTCCGGCCCCGGTTCCGAGGTGCTGCGCTCCGTCGGCGACAAGATCGCGCAGATGCTGGACCGGATCGGCGTCCAGACCGAGATCGTCAAGGTCGAGGACGCGAGCTTCTTCAAGGACCATGTCGCCTCCGGCGACTACGACCTGGCCCTGTACTCCTGGCCTTCCAGCGCCTACCCGGCGACCGATGCGCGGCCGATCTACGCGAAGCCGAAGCCCGCCTCCGACGGTTCGCTGCTCGTCGAGCAGAACTACACCCGTGTCGGCACCGACTACATCGATCAGCTCTTCGCCCAAGCCGTCGGCGAGCTCGACTCCGAGGCCGCCCGTGACCTGATGCGCCGGGCCGATGCCCGGATCTGGGCCGCGGCCGGTTCCATCCCGCTCTTCCAGCGTCCCGAGCTGGTCGCCGTCCGCAAGCAGGTGGTCAACGCGGGCGCCTTCGGGTACGGCGACCCGCGATACCAGGACATTGGTCTCAAGAAGGCAGAGGCCGCCCCGAAGAAGTAGCCGCACCCGAAGAAACCGCAGGTCACAACCTCAGAACTGGCTCAATTTCCTTGCCCGCCGGCATCGCCGGCGGGCAAGCTCGTGCCGACCTCGACCCAGGCTCGCCCCTCGCATGCACGCTCACCCGTCGTACCCGGCAGCCCCTCTGCCGCCCGTCGTCCTGCTCGCCGTCCCCGCCCGCCGTCCCGCTCGCCCGCACCGCAGGGCACCCGCCCAGGAGCCCGCCCACACATCCGGCCCCGACCCGGCCGTTGAAATCGGCCCCGAACCCGGCCGCGAGCCCGGTCCGAAACCGGGCCGGACCCCAGTCCCCGCACGGCACCGGACCCGGCTCCGAGGCCCGTCCCCGCAATGGCTTCCGGCGTGATCCCCGCCTCGTTCGTCCCGGACCCGACAGTTCCGGGAGGTCCTTGTCTCGGCGGCCCCGTACCATGGGACAAGCCGTGGCGTGTCCGCCCGGCGGGCGTACAAGGAACGAACGACGCCGCATCCCACGATCGAGAGAAGCGCCAGCCAGCATGCCCACGCGCCACGACATCCGTAACGTTGCCATCGTCGCCCACGTCGACCACGGCAAGACCACCTTGGTCGACGCCATGCTGAAGCAGGCCGGCGCCTTCGCCGCGCACGCGGCCGAGCACCTCGATGACCGCATGATGGACTCGAACGACCTGGAGCGTGAGAAGGGCATCACGATCCTGGCCAAGAACACCGCCGTGAAGTACCACCCCAAGGCCGGCGGGGCCCCGATCACCATCAACATCATCGACACCCCCGGCCACGCCGACTTCGGTGGCGAGGTGGAGCGCGGCCTGTCGATGGTGGACGCGGTCGTCCTCCTCGTCGACGCCTCGGAGGGTCCGCTCCCGCAGACCCGCTTCGTCCTGCGCAAGGCGCTCGCCGCGAAGATGCCGGTCATCCTGTGCATCAACAAGACGGACCGCCCCGACTCCCGGATCGCCGAGGTCGTCGACGAGACGTACGACCTGTTCCTGGACCTGGACGCGACCGAGGAGCAGATCGAGTTCCCGATCGTCTACGCCTGCGCCCGTGACGGCGTCGCCTCGCTGACCAAGCCGGAGGACGGCACCGTCCCCTCCGACAGCACCAGCCTGGAGCCGTTCTTCACCACGCTCCTCGAGCACGTCCCGGCCCCGGAGTACGACGACGCCGCCCCGCTGCAGGCGCACGTCACCAACCTCGACGCCGACAACTTCCTCGGCCGCATCGCGCTGCTCCGTGTCGAGCAGGGCGAGCTGCGCAAGGGCCAGACGGTGGCCTGGATCAAGCGGGACGGCACGATCTCGAACGTCCGCATCTCCGAGCTGATGATGACCGAGGCGCTCACCCGCAAGCCGGCGGAGGTGGCCGGCCCCGGCGACATCTGCGCCGTCGCCGGTATCCCGGACATCATGATCGGCGAGACGCTCGCCGACCCGGAGAACCCGATCGCGCTGCCGCTGATCACGGTCGACGAGCCCGCGATCTCGATGACCGTCGGTACCAACACCTCGCCGCTGGTCGGCCGTGGCGGCACCGGCAAGGGCGCCGACGCGAAGGCCGCCGTCAAGGACCGCAAGGTCACGGCCCGTCAGGTGAAGGACCGTCTGGACCGCGAGCTGATCGGTAACGTCTCGCTGCGCGTGATCGACACCGAGCGCCCCGACGCCTGGGAGGTGCAGGGCCGCGGTGAGCTGGCGCTGGCCATCCTGGTCGAGCAGATGCGCCGCGAGGGCTTCGAGCTGACCATCGGCAAGCCGCAGGTCGTCACCAAGGAGGTCGACGGCAAGCTCCACGAGCCGGTCGAGCGCATGACGATCGACGTGCCCGAGGAGCACATGGGTGCCGTCACCCAGCTCATGGGCGTCCGCAAGGGCCGCATGGACAACATGTCGAACCACGGCTCCGGCTGGGTCCGCATGGAGTTCGTCGTCCCCTCCCGCGGTCTGATCGGCTTCCGCACGGAGTTTCTGACCAACACCCGCGGCACGGGTATCGCGCACTCCATCCACGAGGGCCACGAGCCGTGGTTCGGTCCGCTGCAGACCCGTAACAACGGCTCTCTTGTCGCCGACCGCTCCGGTGCCGTCACCGCCTTCGCGATGACGAACCTTCAGGAGCGCGGCGTGCTGTTCACCGAGCCCGGCACCGAGGTGTACGAGGGCATGATCGTCGGTGAGAACTCGCGCTCCGACGACATGGACGTGAACATCACCAAGGAGAAGAAGCTCACCAACATGCGGTCGTCCTCGGCCGATTCGTTCGAGGCGATCGTGCCGCCGCGCAAGCTCTCGCTGGAGCAGTCGCTGGAGTTCTGCCGCGACGACGAGTGCGTCGAGGTGACCCCGGAGGCGGTGCGTATCCGCAAGGTCGTCCTGGACCAGAAGGAGCGCGGCCGCGCCGCGTCGCGCGCCAAGCACGGCTGACGGTTCGCAAAGCCTCGTCAAAAACCGCTGCACACACGGCCCGGCCCTCCGCAGTCTCTGCGGAGGGCCGGGCCGTTCGTCAACTCGTTTTCTGTGTCCGAGTGTCCGGATATCGGCCACCGATCTCCGGAACATGTGTTAACGGTCCGTTTCGCGGGTGTCTGTCTGGGATCGCTTTGTCCGGATTTCGAACGGGAGACCCTCTCTGATGTTGTCAAAACGAGACCCTTTAGGTGTGGTTTACAAGCCTGTCCTACTTAATAGTTGGCTCCATTGAGCTCGGGTCAATGGGTCATGCGCTGTGGGGAGCGCCGACTCACGAGCACACTCGGGGTACTTGGCGAGCGCTGTCAGGGGTGTCAGCGCGCGTAGACAACGTGCCCTTCTTGTAGTGACAAGTGGACTCATGAGGAGGAACCCATGCGTGGTGCCAAGAGCGCCAAGTGGGTCGCGGGTGCGATCGTTGTCGCCCTGGCGGCCACTGCCTGTGGTGGTGGCAGCGGCGACGAGGGCAAGAAGAACCCGGCGGGCAAGCCGGCCGGCTACGTCTCGATCGACGTCGGCGAGCCGCAGAAGCCGCTTATCCCTGCCGACACGAACGAGACCAACGGCTCGTACGTGATCCAGTCGCTCTTCACCCAGCTGCTGGACTTCGACAGCAAGGGCGAAATCGTCTACACCAACGCCGAGTCGGTGGAGACGACGGACTCCAAGACCTGGACCGTCAAGCTCAAGGCGGGCTGGAAGTTCCACAACGGCGAGGCCGTCACCTCGCAGTCGTACATCGACGCGTGGAACTGGTACGCGAACATCAAGAACAACCAGCAGAACAGCTTCTGGTTCGCGGACATCGCCGGTTACGACGACGTGCACCCCGAGAAGGGTGACCCGAAGGCCGACAAGATGTCCGGTCTGAAGGCCGTGGACGACACCACCTTCACGATCACGCTGAAGGACAAGGTCCCGTACTTCAACTACAAGCTCGGCTACGCGACCTGGGCGCCGCTGCCGAAGGTCTTCTTCGACGACCCGAAGGCGTTCGGCCAGAAGCCGGTCGGCAACGGCCCGTACAAGTTCGAGAAGTGGACCCACAAGAAGCTGGTCCAGGTTGCGGCCAACCCTGACTACCAGGGCCCCAACAAGGCGCAGAACAAGGGCATCCAGTTCAAGAACTACGCGACCCTCGAGGCCGCGTACCAGGACGTCGTCTCCGGAAACCTGGACATCATCCGCCAGGTCGGCCCGACGGACCTGCCGAAGTACAAGCAGGACCTGGGCGACGGCGCGATCGAGCAGCCCTACGCGGCCCTCCAGTCGCTGGTCCCGGCGTTCTACAGCAAGACGTTCAAGGACATCGACCCGAAGGTCCTTCAGGGTCTGTCCATGGCGATCGACCGTGAGACGATCACCAAGACCGTCCTGAACAACACCCGTACCCCCGCGACGAGCTTCACGCCGCCGCAGGTCAAGGGCAACCAGGACCTGGGCACGGACGTCTTCACGTACGACCCGGCGAAGGCCAAGAAGCTCATCACCGAGGGCGGCGGCGTCCCGGAGAACAAGGTCTTCATCCAGTACAACAGCGACGGTGGCCACAAGGAGTGGGTGACCGCGGTCTGCGAGTCCATCCGCAAGGCGACCGGTGTCGACTGCGTCGGCGACGCCAAGCCGGACTTCCCGACGGACCTCGAGGCCCGTGACAACGACCAGGTGAAGTCGATGTACCGCGGTGGTTGGGTCGCCGACTACCCGGTCAACGTCAACTTCATCAAGGAGCTGTACCACACCAACGCCGAGTCCAACAACGGTCGTTTCTCCAACAAGGAGATCGACGCGATGATGGCGAAGGCCGACAAGGCGAGCTCCCTGGAAGAGGCCGTGAAGGGCTACCAGGAGGTCGAGAAGAAGCTTCTCGATGAGATGCCGGCCATCCCGCTGTGGTACTACCGCATCAACGGTGGCCACGGTAAGGGCGTCGACAACGTCGCGGTCGACTTCCACGGTGACCTGGAGCTCCCCGGAGTCACCGTCAAGTAAGCGCCTGCGGGCCTCATCCCCACTCGGCCGTCACCCGCCGCCGTCGGTCATCCGGCGGCGGCGGTGGTCCGGGGGCTGTCCGCAAGCGGGCGGCCCCCGGACCCAGTTAACCCCTCACGGAGGCACCCATGGGGCGCTACGTCGCACGACGACTGCTCCAGATGATCCCGGTGTTCATCGGGTCAACCTTTTTGATCTTCGCCATGATGTTCGCGCTGCCCGGCGATCCCGTCAGAGCGCTCATGGGAGACCAGGCGTTCGACCCCGCGGTGGTCGAAGCCATTCGCCATGACCGCGGGCTCGACCTGCCGCTCTGGCAGCAGTACCTGAAGTACCTCTTTGAGCTGCTTCAGGGCAACTTCGGCACGGAGATCGCGAGCCAGCGTCCCATCGCCGACATCATCGCGCAGGCGTTCCCGGTCACCATCCGGCTCACGCTCTTCGCCTTCACCTTCACGGTGATCGTCGGCATCGGCCTCGGCATCATCGCGGGCCTGCGTCCCGAGTCCGTGCGGGACCGGGGGCTCCTCGCCCTCACCCTCGTGCTGATCTCGATGCCCTCCTTCGTGCTGGGCTACCTGATGCAGTACCTGTTCGCCTTCAAGTGGGGGATCACCACCCCGACGGTGCAGGACTCCGAGAGCTTCGGGGACCTGCTGCTGCCGGCCATCGTCCTCGGTTCGCTCTCCCTCGCGTACGTGGCACGTCTGACCCGTACGTCGATGGCGGAGAACCTGCGCGCCGACTACATGCGCACGGCGGTCGCCAAGGGCCTGCCGCGCCGCCGCATCATCGGTGTTCACCTGATGCGCAACTCGCTCGTCCCGGTGGTCACCTTCCTCGGCACCGACATCGGCAACCTGATGACCGGCGCCATCGTCACCGAGGGCATCTTCAACGTCCAGGGCGTCGGTGACGCGATCTACGAGGCACTGTTCCGCCGCGAGGGAGCGACCGTCGTCGGCATCGCCTCGCTGATCGTCCTCGTCTACCTGCTCGCCAGCCTGCTCGTCGACCTGCTTTACGCGGTCCTGGACCCGAGGATCCGGTATGCCTGAGAAGACCGCAGCCACTGCGGCGACCACCGGGGCCGAGAAGGTCGCGACCGCCACCACCGCGGCGCCCGACGCGCTGCTCACGGCCAAGGCGCCCAAGCCGGACAAGGCGCGCAGCCTGTGGTCCGACGCCTGGCACGACCTGCGCCGCAACCCGCTGTTCCTGATCTCGGCGGGTCTGATCGTCCTGCTGATCGTCATCTCGGCGTTCCCGGGCCTGTTCACCAGTGCCTCGCCGCGCGACGCCGACCTGGCGAACCACTACCTCGGCCAGCCGAACTGGAGCCACTTCTTCCAGCCCGACTGGTTCGGTTACGACGGCCAGGGCCGCTCCATCTACGCCCGTGTCCTCTACGGCGCCCGTGCCTCGATCATCGTCGGCGTCGGCGTCACCGCGCTGGTGACCATCCTCGGCACGCTGGTCGGCATGATCGCCGGCTACTTCGGCGGCTGGGTCGACACCCTCCTGTCGCGCGTCACCGACATCTTCATGGGCATCCCGTTCCTGCTCGGTGCCCTCGTCGTTCTCACCAGCTTCGAGAAGCGCGCCATCTGGGTCGTCATCCTCGCCCTGGTGTTCCTCGGCTGGACGCAGATCGCCCGTGTCGCGCGCGGCTCGGTCATCACCATCAAGCAGGCCGACTACGTCGTGGCGGCCAAGGCGCTCGGCGCCTCGACCACCCGCATCCTGACCCGGCACGTGCTGCCCAACGCGCTCGCGCCGATCATCGTGGTCGCGACCATCGCGCTCGGCGGCTACATCGCCGCGGAGGCGACGCTCTCCTTCCTCGGTGTCGGCCTGGCCGAACCGACGGTCTCCTGGGGCGTCGACGTTTCCAGTGGACGTGAGCAGCTCCGCAACGCACCCCACGTGCTGATCATCCCCTCGGTGATGGTCTCGATCACGGTGCTCTCGTTCCTGATGTTCGGCGATGCGGTTCGCAACGCCCTCGACCCCAAGCTGCGCTGAGGAGGGCGTACGACGTGACCATCATCGACAAAACAGCAAGCGTCCCCGCGCCCCGCGAGGGCGGTGATTTCTCCGGTCCACTGCTCGAAGTGCGTGACCTGCACGTGGAGTTCCACACCCGCGACGGTGTGGCCAAGGCCGTCAACGGCGTCAACTACAGCGTGGACTCGGGCGAGACCCTGGCCGTGCTGGGTGAGTCCGGCTCGGGCAAGTCCGTCACCGCCCAGGCCATCATGGGCATCCTCGACATGCCGCCCGGGAAGATCCCGCAGGGGCAGATCCTCTTCCGCGGCCAGGACATGCTCACCATGAGCAACGAGGAGCGGCGGCGGATCCGCGGCCGGAAGATCGCGATGATCTTCCAGGACGCCCTGTCCTCGCTCAACCCCGTGCTCTCCGTGGGCTATCAGCTCGGTGAGATGTTCCGCGTCCACCAGGGGCTGTCCAAGAAGGAAGCCAAGGCCAAGTCCATCGAGCTGATGGACAAGGTGAAGATCCCGGCCGCCAAAGCCCGGGTCGGCGACTACCCGCACCAGTTCTCCGGCGGTATGCGCCAGCGCATCATGATCGCCATGGCCCTGGCTCTCGAGCCGGACCTGATCATCGCCGACGAGCCGACGACCGCGCTCGACGTGACCGTCCAGGCCCAGGTCATGGACCTGCTCGCGGAGCTGCAGCGCGAGTACAACATGGGTCTGATCCTGATCACCCACGACCTCGGCGTCGTCGCCGATGTTGCGGACAAGATCGCCGTGATGTACGCGGGCCGGATCGTCGAGACCGCCCCGGTGCACGAGCTGTACAAGCGGCCCGCCCACCCGTACACCCGTGGTCTGCTCGACTCGATCCCGCGCCTGGACCAGAAGGGCCAGGAGCTGTACGCGATCAAGGGTCTGCCGCCCAACCTGCTGAAGATTCCGAGCGGTTGCGCGTTCAACCCGCGCTGCCCCAAGGCGGACGACATCTGCCGTACGGACATCCCGGCGCTGGCTCCGGTGACTGAGCAGGACGGCAGCGAGCTGCCCGGCCGCGGAAGCGCGTGCCACTTCTGGAAGGAGACGATCCATGGCTGAGCTCAAGAAGACGAACGAGGCCGTGGACGCGACCCCCAACGTCACCAAGGTGGAGACGGTCGACGTCGCCACGGAGGAGGCGGCCGTCGCGGCGCTCGACGCCACCGTCGAACGCGGTGAGCCGATCCTCCAGGTGCGCAACCTGGTCAAGCACTTCCCGCTGACCCAGGGCGTCCTCTTCAAGCGCCAGGTCGGCGCGGTCAAGGCCGTGGACGGGATCTCGTTCGACCTCTACCAGGGCGAGACGCTCGGCATCGTCGGCGAGTCCGGCTGTGGCAAGTCCACCGTCGCCAAGCTGCTGATGACGCTGGAGAAGGCGACCGCCGGCGAGGTCTTCTACAAGGGCCAGGACATCACCAAGCTGTCGGGGCGTGCCCTGAAGGCCGTGCGCCGCAACATCCAGATGGTGTTCCAGGACCCGTACACCTCGCTCAACCCGCGTATGACGGTCGGCGACATCATCGGCGAGCCCTTCGACATCCACCCCGAGGTGGCTCCGAAGGGCGACCGGCGCCGCAAGGTGCAGGAGCTGCTGGACGTCGTCGGTCTCAACCCGGAGTACATCCACCGGTATCCGCACCAGTTCTCGGGCGGTCAGCGCCAGCGCATCGGCATCGCCCGTGGCCTCGCGCTCAACCCCGAGATCATCGTCTGCGACGAGCCGGTGTCGGCGCTGGACGTCTCCGTCCAGGCGCAGGTCGTCAACCTGATGGAGAAGCTGCAGGACGAGTTCAACCTCTCCTACCTCTTCATCGCCCACGACCTGTCGATCGTCCGGCACATCTCGGACCGGGTCGGCGTGATGTACCTCGGCAAGATGGCCGAGATCGGCACCGACGTGCAGATCTACGACCACCCGACGCACCCGTACACCCAGGCGCTGCTGTCCGCCGTCCCGGTCCCGGACCCGGAGGCGCGTGAGGGCCGCGAGCGGATCATCCTCACCGGAGACGTGCCGTCGCCGGCGAACCCGCCGTCGGGCTGCCGCTTCCGCACCCGCTGCTGGAAGGCCGAGGAGAAGTGCGCCACCGAGGTGCCGCTGCTCGCGGTGCCCGAGCGCTTCAAGGGCCAGGACACGCCGGCCGCGCACGAGTCGGCGTGCCACTTCGCCGAGGAGAAGGACGTCGTCCACGCGTCGTAGTCCCGGGCTGTGACACCCAGGGCGCCTGCCTCCTCTCCGGGGGCGGGCGCCTTGTGGGTGCGTGGGAAGGGTGTTGCACCGGACCGTGACGGCCGCGGAAAGTGTCCGGATGGACCCTCAGCTCACCGACCGGGCCGGCCGCCGCATCACACTGAGAGATGTCGGCGACGACAACTGGCGTGCCGTCGCCGACATCGCGCCGCGGGACGAACAGCGTGCCTTCGTCGCCGCCCTCGCGGCCCGCTACCTGCTGCTGTCGATGCGCGGCGGCCTGTGGGACTCACTTGCCGTGTCCGCGGACGACACCGTGGTCGGCCATGTGATGTGGGCGTACGACGAGGAGAACGGGACTCACTGGATCGGGGGTGTGGTCGTCGACGCCGATGAGCAGGGCAAGGGTGTGGGGCGGCAGGCCATGCTCCTGCTGATCCGGCTGCTGTCCGAGCGCCCCGACTGCCGGGAGATACGTCTCTCCTACCATCCGGCCAACACCGGCGCGGCGAAGCTCTATGCGGCTCTCGGCTTCGAACCGACAGGGGACTTCGAGGACGACGAGATCGTGGTCGCTCTCCCCGCCGGGCGGGTGCCCGTCGCCTGAGGGGCGGCGAAAATCCGTTGCGGACCCGGGGCCCGGCGCGAACAGTGGCGTCATGTCTCTCACCGTCCGGCCCGCGACCCTCGCGGACGCGTCCTCCATATGCGCCCTGCTGAACGCCGTCGACGTCGTCGAGATCGGACGGGCCGACACCGAACTGCACAACGTGGAGACCGACCTCGCCCACCCCGACGTCGATCTCGCCCACGACTCCTGGCTGGTGCACGAGGCCGGTGACCTCGTGGCGTACGGAATCCTGTGGAGCGACTCGGGCGCCGGCGACATCGGCGTGGACCACTACGTTCTGCCCGGCCGTTCTCAGGCCGCCGTGCTGGTGCTCGAACGGATCGAGGAGCGAGCCGCACGCAAGGCGGCGGAGGCCCGCGCCGAGCAGGCCGTGCTCCATCTCCACCTCAATGTGCGGCCGTCCCTCGACACCGCGCTGCTCGACGCCCGGGGCTGGCGCACCGTGCGCCGCTACCAGGTCATGACCCGTCCGCTGTCCCCGGCCGACCGTGTCCCCGAGCCGCCCGCCGGGGTGACGCTGCGCAATTGTGTGGCCGAGGCCGATCACCGGATCGCGCACGCCTTGGTGGAGGAGACCTTCGCCGAGCACTTCGACCACCACCCGCGTAGCTACGACCAGTGGGTTGCCGACCTCGGCGACCACCGTGACCGGTCGCTCATGTGGGTCGCCTCGGTCGAGGGCGAGGGCGATGCGGCCGTCCTGCTGACCAGGGACGACAAGGAGTCCGTGGGCTGGATAGGAAACATCGGTGTACGCAGGCCGGCCCGGGGCCGCGGCCTCGCCGGCTTCCTGCTGCGCCACGCCTTCGGAACGTACGCCGCCCGGGGCCGCGACACCATCGGCCTGGCGGTGGACACCCGGAACGCGACCGGGGCCCTCGGCCTTTACGAGGCACACGGGATGACGCCGCATTACGCGATCGACACCTGGGAGCTTGTCGTGTCCGTTTCGACGGCCTCCGCACGGGTGTCCTGAAAATGCGTTAGATCCCTTATGGAGTGATATTGGGCCCCAGGGAGACTTGGGATCTAGGAGGCACTCCATGCGTGGAGCCACACGCGCGAAGTGGGCCGCTTGCACACTCGCCGTCGCCCTCGCCGCGACGGCGTGCGGCGGGGGAAGCGCCAGCGGCGGCAGTGGTGCCGACGGCATCGTGAGCTCCTCCTGGGGCGACCCGCAGAACCCGCTGGAACCCGCCAACACCAACGAGGTGCAGGGCGGCAAGGTGCTCGACATGATCTTCCGCGGGCTCAAGCGGTACGACCCCAAGACCGGTGAAGCCCAGAACATGGTCGCCCTGAGGATCGACACCACGGACTCGGTCAACTTCACGGTCGTCCTCAAGCCCGGCTGGAAGTTCAGCAACGGCGAGGCCGTCACCGCCCGCTCGTTCGTGGACGCCTGGAACTACGGCGCCCACCTCAAGAACAACCAGCGCAACGCGTACTTCTTCGGCTACATCGAGGGGTACGACAAGGTCCACCCCGAGAAGGGCGAGGCCAGCGCGGAGAAACTCTCCGGCCTCAAGGTCGTCGACGACACCACGTTCACCGTCAAGCTCACGCAGAAGTTCTCCACCTGGCCCGACACCCTCGGCTACGCGGCGTTCTCCCCCCTGCCCCGTGCCTTTTTCGACGACCATGACGCATGGCTCGCGCAGCCCGTCGGCAACGGCCCGTACACCGTCGACTCGTATGCCAAGGGCTCGCAGATGTCGCTGCGCCGCTGGGACGGCTACACCGGATCCGACAAGGCGCAGAACGGCGGCATCGACCTCAAGGTCTACACGGACAACAACACGGCCTACACCGACCTGATCGCCGGCAACCTCGACCTCGTCGACGACGTGCCCGCCTCCCAGCTGAAGAACGTGAAGGCGGACCTCGGGGACCGCTACATCAACACACCCGCCGGGATCATCCAGACCCTCGCCTTCCCCTACTACGACGGCGCCTGGAAGGGCGCCGACAAAGCGAAGGTCCGCACCGGCCTGTCCATGGCGATCAACCGCAAACAGATCACCGACACCATCTTCCGGCAGACCCGCACCCCCGCGAAGGACTGGACCTCGCCGGTGCTCGGCGAAGAAGGCGGCTACGACCCGACGCTGTGCGGCAAGGCCTGCGAATACGACCCGGCACAGGCAAAGAGGCTGATCGCCGAGGGCGGCGGGCTGCCCGGCGGCCGCATCACGATCTCGTACAACGCCGACACCGGCTCGCACAAGGACTGGGTCGACGCCGTCTGCAACTCCATCAAGAACTCCCTCGGCAACGACAAGGCCTGCGTCGGCAACCCCGTCGGCACCTTCGCCGACTTCCGCAACCAGATCACCCAGTCCAAGATCTCCGGCCCCTTCCGGGCCGGCTGGCAGATGGACTACCCGCTGATCCAGAACTTCCTCCAGCCGCTCTACTACACCAACGCCTCGTCCAACGACGGCAAGTGGAGCAACAAGAAGTTCGACGACCTCATCGACAAGGCAAACGCCGAGACCGATCCCGTCCGGGCCGTCGAGACCTTCAAACAGGCGGAGGAGGTCGTACGGGACGAGATGGCCGCCATCCCGCTCTGGTACCAGAACGGCAGCGCCGGCTACTCGGAACGCGTCTTTGACGTCGCACTCAATCCGTTCAGCGTCCCCGTCTACAACGAGATCAAGGTCAACTGACGGCGGAAGGCCCACGGCCCGGCGAGCCACACCGCCGGGCCGTCCCCCTTCCCACGACCCCCGGAGCCCTCCATGGGACGTTATGTGATCCGGCGTCTGCTGCAGATGATCCCTGTCTTCTTCGGCGCCACCCTGCTGATCTTCCTCATGGTCAACGTGATGGGCGATCCCATCGCGGGCCTGTGCGGAGAGCGGCGCTGCGACCCGGCGACGGCGGCCCAGCTGCGCAAAGAGTTCGGCCTCGACCAGCCGCTGTGGCAGCAGTACGCGACCTACATGGGCAACGTCTTCACCGGGGACTTCGGCACCGCCTTCAACGGCCAGAAGGTCACCGAACTCATGGCCGACGCCTTCCCGGTCACGATCAGACTGACCCTGGTGGCCATCGCCTTCGAGATCGTCATCGGGATCGCCCTCGGCGTCGTCACCGGCCTGCGCCGCGGCCGGCCCGTCGACACCGGCGTCCTGCTGCTCACGCTCGTGGTCATCTCGGTGCCGACGTTCGTCACCGGCCTGCTGCTCCAGCTGCTGCTGGGCTACAAGTGGGGCCTCGTCGATCCGTCCGTCTCCACCGACGCCCGGATCGACGAACTGATCATCCCCGGCCTGGTCCTCGCCTCGGTGTCGCTCGCCTATGTCACCCGGCTGACCCGCACCTCGATCGCCGAGAACAGCCGCGCCGACTACGTCCGCACCGCGAAGGCCAAGGGACTCCCTCGGAGCAGAGTGATCCGCAAGCATCTGCTGCGGAACTCGCTGATCCCGGTGGTGACGTTCATCGGAACCGACGTGGGCGCGCTGATGGGCGGCGCGATCGTCACCGAACGGATCTTCAACATCCACGGCGTCGGCTACCAGCTCTACCAGGGCATCCTGCGTCAGAACACGCAGACCGTCGTCGGCTTCGTCAGCGTCCTCGTCATCGTGTTCCTCGTGGCCAACCTGCTGGTGGACCTCCTGTACGCCGTGCTGGACCCGAGGATCCGCTATGCCTGAGCCCCAGAACCCGCACTTCGACGATCCGGCGCGCTCCGCGGTCGCCGCCACCGGTGCCGGAGGGGCCGCCAACCTCGCGATGAGCGAGGGGGAGACGCTCGAGAAGAGGCCGGGCGCGATCGGCCCCGAAGGCACCGGCCCCGCCGCCAAACCGCGCAGCCTCTGGTCGGACGCCTGGCGGGATCTGCGGCGCAACCCCGTCTTCATCGTCTCCGCACTGGTCATCCTCTTCCTGATCGTCATCTCGCTGTGGCCCTCGCTGATCGCCTCCGGCAACCCGCTCAGCTGCGATCTCGCCAAGGCCCAGGAGGGCTCCCAGCCCGGACATCCCTTCGGATTCAACGGGCAGGGCTGCGACGTCTACACCCGCACCGTCTACGGCGCACGGGCCTCCGTCACCGTCGGCATCTGCGCCACCCTCGGCGTGGCGTTGCTCGGCTCGGTCCTCGGCGGGCTCGCCGGCTTCTTCGGCGGCGCCTCGGACGCCGTGCTGTCCCGGCTCACCGACGTCTTCTTCGGCATCCCCGTGGTCCTCGGCGGCCTCGTCCTGCTGTCCGTCATCACCAGCAGCACCATCTGGCCGGTCGTCGGCTTCATGGTGCTGCTCGGCTGGCCGCAGATCTCCCGTATCGCACGCGGCTCCGTCATCACCGCCAAGCAGAACGACTATGTGCAGGCCGCGCGCGCCCTCGGGGCCTCCAGCTCACGGATGCTGCTGCGGCACATCGCCCCCAACGCCGTCGCCCCGGTGATCGTGGTGGCGACCATCGCGCTCGGCACCTACATCTCGCTGGAGGCGACGCTCTCCTTCCTCGGGGTCGGCCTCAAACCCCCGACCGTCTCCTGGGGCATCGACATCTCGTCGGCCTCCCCCTACATCCGCAACGCCCCGCACATGCTGCTGTGGCCCGCGGGGGCGCTGGCGGTCACGGTGCTCGCGTTCATCATGCTCGGCGACGCGGTGCGCGACGCCCTCGACCCCAAGCTGCGCTGAAGGCGCCAAGGAGCCGCCATGTCCGCCACGTCCCATGAGGCCGTCATGTCCGCAGAGCCGGGCGCGTCCGGCAGGCTGCTCGACGTACGCGGCCTACGGGTGGAGTTCCGTACCCGCGACGGAGTCGCCAGGGCCGTCAACGGCGTCGACTACACCGTCGACGCGGGCGAGACACTCGCCGTGCTCGGCGAGTCCGGATCCGGCAAGTCGGTCGCCGCCCAGGCCGTGATGGGCATCCTCGACATGCCCCCCGGCCGGATCACCGGCGGCGAGATCCTCTTCAAAGGCCAGGACCTGCTGGCCATGCGGGAGGAGGAACGGCGGAAGATCCGGGGCGCGGGGATGGCCATGATCTTCCAGGACGCCCTCTCCTCCCTCAACCCCGTCCTGAGCGTGGGCGACCAGCTCGGCGAGATGTTCGTCGTCCATCGGGGCATGTCGCGAAAGGACGCGAAAGCCAAGGCCGTCGAACTGATGGACCGGGTCCGCATCCCCGCCGCGAAGGAACGCGTCGGTCAGTACCCACACCAGTTCTCCGGCGGTATGCGTCAGCGCATCATGATCGCGATGGCGCTCTCGCTGGAACCCGACCTGATCATCGCCGACGAGCCGACGACCGCCCTCGACGTGACCGTCCAGGCCCAGGTCATGGACCTACTGGCCGAGCTCCAGAGCGAACTCGACATGGGACTGATCCTGATCACGCACGACCTCGGTGTCGTCGCCGACGTCGCCGACAGGATCGCCGTGATGTACGCGGGCCGGATCGTCGAGACGGCGCCCGTCCACGACATCTACCGGGCGCCCGCACACCCGTACACGAAGGGCCTGCTGGAATCGATCCCGCGCCTGGACCAGAAGGGCCAGGAGCTGTACGCGATCAAAGGGCTGCCGCCGAACCTGATGCACATCCCGCCCGGCTGCGCCTTCAACCCCCGCTGCCCGATGGCCCAGGACGTGTGCCGGACCGACGTGCCACCGCTGTACGAGGTGAACGAGGAGCGCAGGAGCGCGTGCCACTTCTGGGAGGCGACACTCCATGGCTGAGGCGATCCTCGAGGTACGCGACCTGGTCAAGCACTATCCGCTCACCCGCGGTGTCCTCTTCAAGAAGCAGATCGGCGCGGTCAAGGCGGTCGACGGCGTCGACGTCGACCTGTTCGCCGGCGAAACGCTGGGCATCGTGGGGGAGTCGGGCTGCGGCAAGTCCACATTCGCCCGGATGCTGGTCCACCTCGAGCGGCCGACGGCCGGGGCGATCCGCTACAAGGGCGAGGACATCACCAAGCTGTCGGGGCGTGCGCTGAAGGCGGTGCGCCGCAACATCCAGATGGTGTTCCAGGACCCGTACACCTCACTCAACCCCCGGATGACGGTCGGCGACATCATCGGCGAGCCGTACGAGATCCACCCCGAGGTGGCGCCGAAGGGCTCGCGCCGACAGAAGGTGCAGGAGCTTCTCGATGTCGTCGGACTCAACCCCGAGTACATCAACCGGTATCCGCACCAGTTCTCGGGAGGCCAGCGCCAGCGCATCGGCATCGCCCGGGGGCTCGCGCTCCAGCCGGAGATCATCGTCGCCGACGAGCCGGTGTCGGCGCTGGACGTCTCGGTGCAGGCGCAGGTGATCAATCTGCTGGGCCAGCTCCAGAGCGAGTTCGCCCTCAGTTATGTGTTCATCGCCCACGATCTCTCGGTCGTCCGGCACATCTCGGACCGGGTCGGTGTGATGTACCTGGGACGGATCGTGGAGATCGGCAACGACGTCGAGATCTACGACCATCCGACACATCCCTACACCCAGGCGCTGCTGTCGGCGGTGCCGGTGCCCGACCCCGAGGCGCGAGCACCGGGTGGGGGTCCTCCCGGCGAAGCCAGGGGGAGGATCATCCTCACGGGGGACGTCCCCTCGCCCACCGACATCCCGTCCGGCTGCCGCTTCCGCACCCGCTGCTGGAAGGCCCAGGAGCGGTGCGCACTGGAGGTGCCCCTGCTTGCCGTGCCCGCTCACCTGCGGACGGTCGAGGGGCCGGTGCACCACCCCTCGGCGTGCCACTTCGCGGAGGAGCGACGTGTGGTGCCCAGCGGGCCACCGCCGGGCGAGGGGGACGGTCACCAGGTTCTGTGAGTGCCCATCAGTCTCTTTAACGCGGAGGCAACTTGCCTGTCGCACGTCCGATATACGGACGCCCCACTCTGGGGAACGTACGGCCGTGCGGGTGCCGTGGACCGGCCGGGATCGCGCCATGCGGTTCCGGCCGGTTTCCCGTGGACCGGGGCGGTTGTCCGTGGACCGGGGCGGTTGTCCGGAACTGTCCGTCCACCGCCCTTGTCCGGGCATGCAGGCGGATGCAGGATCGTCGCTGTGACTCTTACGCGGGGGGCCCGGATCACAGGAGCGGCGCTGTGCGTCGTGCTCGCGCTGATCACCGGGGCGTGGATCGTCCGGGACGTGTCGGCGTCCGACGGCTTCGTCGGCCTCTGGCGCTACTGGGTGTCCGACCCGAGGCACAACTGGGGGCGGAACCCGCAGGTCACCACTTCTCTCGACGGTGCGCTGCTCCTGGTGTACGGCGGCGTCGCCGTCGCCGCACTGCGTTCCTCGGTCGCGGCCGGCGCGCTGGTCGCGACCGCCGTCTTCACCCTCGCCGTACGGCTGCCCAGCCTGTGGGTGATCACGGCCTCGTGGATCGACCTCGACTCAGCCGACACAGTGCGTACGCGCGCCCTGCTCAGCACCTTCGCGGTACTGGGGCTTGCCGTCGGACTCGTGATCACGACGGCAGCCGGCCGCCGGCCGCCCGAGGCCGGTCACGACGCCGGCCCCCGCGCGTCCGCACACCGGCGTACGCCCACCAGGCCCACCCGGGCCGTGGCCCGGACCGCGGCCGTGCTGCTCTTCGCCGAGGCGGCGGTCACCGCGGCCTGGCAGATCAGATTCGCCTACCGGTTCGGGTCCGAGGTCTACCTCGACAGCCTTGTCGGCGGCGACCTGCTCGCGATCAGACTGCTCGCGCCCCCGTCCGGCTGGCTGGCCACCGCGGTCGTGGTCCTCGGCCTGACCGCCGGTCTCGGCCTGCTCGCCGGGGCCGCGTTCGCCCGTCCGCTGGGGGCCGTGCTGGCGGTGCACTTGGCGGTGGCCGGCGCGACGGGTGTGGACTTCGCCTTCCGCCTGCGGATCATCCAGAAATTCGGCCGAGCGCCGCTGGAGTACCAGCTGCTCTGTGCCACCTGGCTGTTCGGGCTGATCGCGGGGCTCGTGCTGCTCGCCGTCCTGACCAGACGCGGCGAGAGCGGACCGGCGGACGGCGGCTGTCCCGGCGCGCCGCAGCCGCCGCCGGTCCACGGCTGTCCGCAGCCGTCGTCGGGCTACGGTTGTCCGGGCCACCCAGGTTCCGGGTCCGGCCCTCCGGCTACCGGTTCCTGGTCCGGCCCCGACGGTCCCGACAGCCCCGGCTCTCCGCAGTCCGGCTACGGCTATCCGCCGCCAAGTGCACCGGACGGCGGCTTCGGGCCGCCACCGCCTTCGTCACCACCGCCCAACTGGTAGCCCACTGCCCGGCCCTGAGGGGCGGCGCCTCACCAGAGCCGGAGCGAGCGCTTGAGGAAGTCGACCTGGAGCAGCAGCAGGTTCTCCGCGATCTGCTCCTGCGGCGTCATGTGCGTCACTCCGGTCAGCGGCAGAACCTCATGCGGACGGCCCGCCGCCAGCAGCGCCGAGGAAAGCCGCAGGGTGTGTGCCATCACCACATTGTCGTCCGCGAGGCCATGGGCGATCAGCAACGGCCGGACGGGATCTTCCGCAGCGGTCAGACCGGCGTCGGTGACCAGTGAGTTCGCCGCGTACACCTCGGGCTGCGCGGCAGGGTCGCCCAGGTAGCGCTCGGTGTAGTGGCTGTCGTAGAGCCGCCAGTCGGTCACCGGGGCGCCCGCCACCGCCGCGTGGAAGACGTCCGGCCGGCGCAGCACCGCCGCAGCCGCCAGGTAGCCGCCGTACGACCAGCCACGGATCGCGACCCGCTCCAGGTCCAGCGGGAAGGAGCCGGCCAGCGCCTGCAGGGCCTCGATCTGGTCGTCCAACGTCAGGGCGAAGTCGCCGCCGATCGCCTTCTCCCAGCCCGGGGAGCGGCCGGGCGTGCCCCGGCCGTCGGCGACGACCACGGCGAAGCCCTGTTCGGCGAACCACTGCGAGGTCAGATACGGATTGTGTGCGGCGAACACACGTTGGCCATGGGGCCCCCCGTACGGGTCCATCAGCACCGGCAGTGGACCGTCCGACTCCCGGTGACCTGACGGCAGCAGCACCGCGCACGGAATCCGCCGGGCACCCGCCTGCGTGAGCACCGGCCGGGCGCGCAGCACCGGCTGCTCCGCGTACGAGGCGACGACGGCGACCTGCTTGCCGTCCCGCAGGACCTGCACGGAGGTGCCGCTCGCGTCGGTATGGGACGACGCCAGGACCGTCACGCTGTGGGCGCGCACCGCCGAGTGCACCCCGGCGCCTTGCGAGACGCGTTCGATGCCCAGTTCGTTGACCCGGTACACGTGGATCTCGCCGGTCTCCGGGTCCGCGGCCTCCTCACCGGCCGCCGCGGACACGAGGACGTCGCTCTCGCCGATGTCCAGGACGGCGCGCAGCTGCAACTGCGCCCCGGTCAGCACCCGGTCGCCGACCGCGAGCACACGTGCCCCGCCCTCGTCCGCGATGCGCACCAGCCGTCCGCCCCCGAAACCCCGCGCGTACGACGACTCGGGGGCCCAGGCCGGGACGCCGGGGAAAAGTTCCAGCCACGCCGCGTCCTCGTCGACGTGCACGGTCCGCGTCGCGCCGGTCTCCGGGTCGACGGCCAGGTGTCTCTGGATGCGCTGGTCGCGCGACTGCACGAGCAGCAGCGGCGGGCCGGCGGCCGACCAGTGCACACGCGCGAGATAGGGGTAGCCCTTCCGGTCCCAGGTCACCTCCGTGCGCTGCCCGTCCAGGGTGACGAAGAACAGCCCGACGTCGGCGTTGGGCGTCCCCGCGGCCGGGTACGCGACCTTCGACGGTTCCCGGTCAGGATGGGCCGGATCGGAGATCCACCAGCGGCGCACCTCCCGCTCGTCGACCCGGGCCACCAGCAGCCCGTCCGAATCAGGCGCCCACCAGAAGCCGCGGGAGCGGCCCATCTCCTCGGCGGCGACGAACTCCGCGAGCCCATAGGTGACCTGCGCATCCTCCGGCTCCGCGAGCGCCCGGTCCTCCTGCCCCTCGGCGCCTGTCACGCGCAGCGCGCCGCCCGCCACATACGCGACGAGCCGGCCGTCGGGGGACGGCCTCGGGTCCAGGACCGGCCCGGGCGTGGGGAGTTCGCGTGAGGTACCGGCACGCAGTTCGGCCGTGAACAGGCGGCCGGAGAGAGTGAAAGCCGCCAACTCGACGGCCCGGTCAACCGCGTAGCCGACGATGCCTGCCGACCCTTCCCTGCTGCGCTCGCGCCGGGCCCGTTCCTCGGCGGACAGCTTCTCCGCCGAGCCGCCCAGCAACTCCCGGGGATCCGCGGCCGGGCGCTCCCGCGGCTGCCCTCCGGCACCGTCCAGATCGAGCACCCAGAGCAGCCCCGACCGGTCGGTTCCGGAGGCCGAGCGCACGAACACCACCCGCGACCCGTCCGGTGACACCGTGAAGGCGCGGGGGGCGCCCAACGTGAAGCGCTGGGTCCGCGCGGACTGACGCGGAAAGGAGGGCGGTTGCGTCGACGTCATGCGACCGAACCTTAGGGGGTGTGCGCCCCCATGTGCTGCCGTGCACCGATCGATGCGTGGGCACGGATAGTTATGATCCGTAGCGCAAGGTGGGTATGAACCTCCTGGCACATGCCCTGGCACATGCAATGGGACCGTCCCGACCGAATATGTGGAGGTGAACCGCCGTGGCACTCTCGATTTCGGCGGTGGTGCTGCTGGCGATCGTCGTCTTCCTGCTGATCCGGAAAGCCGGTCTCAAGGGCGGACATGCGGCGGTCTGCGTGCTGCTCGGGTTCTATCTGGCCAGCTCGTCGGTGGCGCCCACCATCACCGAGCTGACGACCAACGTCGCGGGGATGATCGGGGGCATCAAGTTCTAGGGGGATTCCAGGGGGCCCCGGACCGGTCGGTGGCGCCGCGGGCAGAGCCTCACCCGTTCTAGGGTGTCCGTATGAAGGATCTTCCCGCCCGTCGCCTGCTCCTGGTGCATGCCCATCCGGACGACGAGTCGATCAACAACGGCGCCACGATGGCCCTGTACGCGGCCGCGGGCGCCCAGGTCACGCTGGTGACCTGCACCCTCGGCGAGGAGGGCGAGGTCATCCCGGCCGAGCTCGCCCACCTCGCTCCCGACCGGGAGGACCGGCTGGGGCAGCACCGCATCGGCGAACTGGCCGCCGCGATGAAGGAGCTGGGGGTCACGGACCACCGCTTCCTCGGCGGGCCGGGCAGGTTCCGGGACTCCGGGATGATGGGGCTCGAGCAGAACCGCCGGGAAGGCGCGTTCTGGAGTGCGGACGTGGACGAGGCGGCCGGGTATCTCGTGGAGATCATCCGTTCGGTGCGTCCACAGGTTCTCGTGACGTACGACCCCGACGGCGGGTACGGCCACCCCGACCACATCCAGACGCACCGTGTGGCCATGCGGGCGGCCGAGCTGGCGGCGGAGCCCGCCTTCCGGCGCGACCTCGGCGCCCCGCACGCCGTCGCCAAAATCTACTGGAACCGCGTGCCCCGGTCCGCGGCGGAGGAGGGCTTCGCCCGACTGCGCGCCATCGGTGCGGGCTTTCCCGGCATTGCGGAGATCGGCGACGTCCCGGGCGTCGTGGACGACTCCGAGATCACCGCGGAGATCGACGGCACGGCGTACGCGGACCGGAAGGCGGCGGCGATGCGGGCACATGCCACTCAAATCGCGGTGGACGGTGCTTTCTTCGCACTCTCGAACGATCTGGGGCAGCCCTTGTTCACCACCGAGTACTACCAGTTGGTCGCCGGTGAGCCTGGGGCGGAGTCCGGCGAACGGGAGAACGACCTCTTCGCGGGGGTTTCGGTATGAGCGACAACCGGGGCAACCGGGGCAAGCGCGCCAACAGTGGCCAGGGCGGCCAGGGCGGCCAGGACGACCGGGGAGGGGCCGCCTCCGGATCGTGGCTCACCCGTCCCCCGAAGGCCCCGAGGCCCGGCCGGATCGTCGCCTACCTCGCGCTCGTCGTGCTCGGGGCGGTCGTCGGCACGGCGGGCTCGCTCGTCCAAGCGGCGTGGTTCCCGGGCGGGTTGGTATTGGCGCTGCTCGCCTCCGCGGGGCTGTTCCTCGGTGCGCGGCGGGCGACGGGCACCCAGCTCGGCGCGGTTTCCTCGGCCGTCGGCTGGCTGGCGGCGATCGTCGTCCTCAGCACCGGACGTCCAGAGGGGGACGGCGTGTTCGCCGCCGGGATCGGACCGCTCGTCTACATGCTCGGCGGCATGGCGATCGCTGTGATGTGTGCCACCATGTCGCGGTTGCCGCACCCGGCGGCGGGCCGGGCCGACTTGGCGGACAGGCGCTGACAGGACCCCAGCAAGCAGCCGGTGGGACGGGCCCCCTATGGTGGGTCGCCCCACGGGGTGGGAGGCCGCCGAACTGACCATGCCCGTACGGTCGGCGAAAAGCCGCTTCCCGCAGTCCCCGGGTGTCCGTCCGCCGCGGCCAGTATGGTGGTGCGCGCAGCCGAGCCGCCCGCAGCAGTAGCTATCCAGTAAGAAACGGGCGGCGAAGCCAACCGGGAGAACCTGCTTTGAGTCGTGAAACTGACAGTTCGTCCTCCGGCCCCCAGGGGCGCGGTGGAGCCGCGTACCCCTCCGGGACACCGCCGTACGGATCGCGCCAGTATCCGTCGCTGCACCCGCAGGGCGCTCCGGACGAGGCCGTGCAGCCGGCAGCCGAGCAGCAGCCGGAAGAGCCCAAGACCGAGACGACGCTGACGACGCGTATCCGGATCAACATCCCGGGGTCGCGGCCGATCCCGCCGGTCGTGATGCGTACACCGATGAGCGACATAGACGCCGGCTCACGTCCGGGTTCGGGTTCGGGCGCGCGTCCGGGCTCGGGTTCGGGTTCCGCCGCCGCGGCCGAGCGAGAGAGCGAGCGTACGGGCAGCACACCGCGGCCCGGAGCTGCGCAGGAGCCGGCCGAGCCGTCGCCCTCATCGGCGCCCGCGGCGGAGGAGAAGCCCGCCACCAGCGACTGGTTCGCGCCGCGCAAGCCGGCATCGGCGGCAGGGGCCACCGGGTCTGCCGGACCGGCCGGACCTGGCGGATCCGCGCCGGCTCCGGCCGGCGGCTCCGGTAGCCCGAACGGCGCGAACGGCGCCGGCGGACCGGCCCCCTCGGCTCCGCGTTCGGGCCTCGCGGCCCTTGCCGAGCAGGCAGGATCCCCCGACGTGTCCGGCCCGCCCGGCCACCGGCCCGGCGCCGGCGCCCCGGGTGGCCCCGGCCCCGGCAACGGCTTCGCCCCCGGACGCAGCACGCCGCCGCTGGGCGTCCGCCCGCCGGGTGCCCCGGACCGCTCCGGCGCTCCCGCAGGACCGACGTCCGGCCCTGCCACCGGCAGCATGCCGCTCGGCCCCCGTACCGGTCGCCCGGCGCCGGAGGTCGGTGGCCCGGGCGCGGGCGGGCCCGGGATGTCCGACGACACCGCCGTGCTCACCCCGCAGAAGCCCGCCTCCGACGGCGGCCCCGGCCGTGGCCATGTCTCCGGCGACACGCTGACCAGCGGCATCCCGGTGGTTCCGAGCGAGCACCGGACGCCGTTCTCGGCGCTCGGCGGACCGCAGACCGGCCCCGGCACCGGCCCCAACCCGCTCCTGGCGCAGCCCGGCCCGCAGGCCGAACGCGGCGACTTCTCGGTACCGGAGTTCCCGGCCGGTCCCGGTGGCGCCGGTGGTCCCGTCGCTCCCGGCGGGGCGGACGCCGCCAGGCCCGCGCCCCGGCCCGCGCCCGCCCCCGCGAAGAAGGGCCGCTCCAAGCTGGTGCTCGCCGGCGCCGGTGTGGTCGGTCTGCTCGGCATCGCGTACGGCGCCGGCCTGCTGCTCAACCACTCCGACGTGCCCAAGAGCACCACGGTCCTCGGCGTCGACATCGGCGGCGGGACGAAGGACGAGGCGGTCAACAAGCTCGAAGCCAGCCTCGGTGACCGGTCCAAGGCCCCGCTGCAGCTTTCCGTCGCCGGCAAGAAGGCGGAGCTTCCGCCGGACAAGGCCGGTCTCTCGTTGGACAGCCAGGCCACCGTCCGCGCCGCCGCGGGCAGTGACTACAACCCGGTCTCCGTCATCGGCTCGCTCTTCGGCGGCGAGCGCGTCGCCGAACCGGTGATCCTCGTCGACGAGGAGAAGTTGAGCGTCGCCCTCGCCGACCTCGCGGGCACCGCCGGCTCGTCCAGCGACGGCACGATCCGCTTCGAGCCCGACAAGGCCGTCGCGGTCCCCGGCAAGGCGGGCCAGTCGTTGGACGTCGGCCGCTCGATGATCTCGGTCAAGGACGCGTATCGCGCCCAGGTCGAGACAGGCAGGCCGAACGTGGTGGAGCTGCCGATCGCGACCCGCGAGCCCACCATCACCCAGGCCGAGCTCGACCGGGCGATGAAGGAGTTCGCGGAGCCCGCGATGTCCGGCCTGATCACGATCAAGGCGGGGACCAAGCAGATCCAGTTCGGCCCTGCGAAGTCGTTGCCGAAGATCCTGTCGATGAAGGCGATCGACGGCAGGCTGGTCGAGGTCTACGACAAGCAGGCCATCGACCAGCTCCTCGAAGGCGTCTTCGACGGGATCATGATCACCAAGGGCGACGGCAAGCAGCACCAGGTCTCCGCCGACGACGTGGCCCAGGCGATGGGCCCGGCCCTGCGCGGCAAGACCCCGGCGGAACGCACGGCGGTCATCGAGCTGAACCCGAGCTGATTCGCGTCTGCCGCAGTGGCCCCTTGCCCTGACCGGGTGAGGGGTCACTGCGCTTCACGTGACCGCTCAGTTGAGGCGGGCCCGCGCCGCGCGCGCCTGGCTCCTGATCCTCTCCGCCGTCGTCGGCTCGACCGCGTCCACCACCTCCGCGTACGTCTCCATCGCGGCCGCCCCCGCCAGGAAGTCCCCTCGCTGGACGAGCACCTGGGCGCGTTCGTAGCGGAGGCGGGCCGGGTGGGAGGGGAGGAGGAGCAGAAGGTCGAGCGCCCAGAGCGCGACCGCCGAGTGTTCCGGGCGGAGGGCCGCCCAGGCGCGGATGTTGTTGAGGATGCGGGAGACGACCGCCAGCGGGTCGGCGGGGGTCAGCATCGACGGGGTCAGAGGGCTGCCCGTGGCGCCGGTGACGAGAAGTTCGGCGTCCTCGGCCGACAGTTGGCGGCCGGCGGCGAAGGGGTCGGCGAGCACCTGGTCCCCGGGGTCGCCGAAGCCGACCACGAAGTGGCCCGGCAGGGACACTCCGTAGACATGGGCGCCTGCCCTGCGGGCGACCTCGATCCAGACCACGGAGAGCAGGATCGGCAGGCCGCGCCGGCGGGTGAGCACGTGGTGCAGGAGCGAGGACTCCAGGTACTGGTAGTCGCCGGGCGTGCCATGGAAGCCTTCGCGGCCGCCCAGTAGGTCGGCGAGGGCCGCAGTCCACGCGCGCGGACCGCTCAGGCCGTACGGGAGCAGCCCGGCGAGGCGGTCCAGTTCGATCTGGGCCGCGTCCATGCCCGCCTCGTCCAGCGACGGGTCCGCCTCCGCCCCGATGAGCAGGCACAGCGTCGCGAGGTCGGGCCGCTCCGCGCGCGCCTCCTCGGCAAAACGGGACCGCCGGTCGTTCTCGTGCATACGCGGCCTGCCCTACAGCGTCCGGTAGTGGTGGTAGTGGTGGTGGACGCCGAAGCCCATCGCTTCGTACAGGGCACGCCCGCCGTCGTTGTCGGACTCCACCTGCAGCCAGGCCGCCGAGGCGCCCTCGTCGAGTGCCCGGCGAGCCAGGGCGGCCATGACGGCCGTCGCGAGGCCCTGGCGCCGGAGCGCCGGGTCCACCTCCACGGCCATGAAACCCGCCCAGCGTCCGTCGACCACACAGCGGCCGATGGCCGCGGGGACCTCACCGGTTCCGGGCACGGTCGCGAACCACACCGAAGGGCCGCTGCGCAGGACCTGGAGCACATGTGGTCCGGGCACACCGAACCGCTGGTAGCGCCGTAGCCATGGCTCCTCGACGGAGCGGGAGAGCTGGACACGGGAGACGTCGGCGTCCAGGTCGCCGACCGCCGCCAGCCCCCCGACCTGTACCTGCGCCGTGACCTCGCGCTGCCAGCCCCGCGCCTCGAGCTCCGTGCACAGCGCCTCTTGCGTGCCTGCCGCGCCGGTCGCCGTCTGGATGTACGCCGGCAGACCGCGACCCGCGTACCAGTCCGTCACCCGGGCGAGCGCGGCGTCGATCGGCAGGCCGGGATCGCCGAGCGGCAGCACGGAATTGGCGCGCCGGGTGAACCCGCCCGCGGCCCGCAGCTCCCAGTCGCCGAGCCGCTCGCGCTCCAGCGGCTGCCAGGCACGTGCCGTGACCCGAACGAGCTCGGCGAAGTCCGCCGCGGGACCCCTGCGCCGGGCGGGCGCCGCCGGTACGACCTTGCCCGCGACCAGGGACGATTCCGGAATGCGGACACTCTCGCCTGTCCGACGTGTGATCAGCAGCACACCGGTGTTCCATGATGTGAGAACACCAACGGTGTCGGTGAACTTCGCGACCGGTGCTTCAGCGTCGCTCAAGCACCGGACGGAGACACGTTTGCCCACGTCATCAGGTGTTATACGGACCTCGAGTCGTCCGCCCGCAGTGAATTCCACAGCTGTGAGAGCCCCTCCTGTTCGGTTCGTCGCCAAGAACGGAGATACTAGGGGCGGGCATCGACGACGCCGCGCTCCCGCGCAAGCCAGCCCTTACCGAGGAGGAACGACAGCGTGACCTACGTCATCGCGCAGCCTTGTGTCGACGTCAAGGACAAGGCGTGCATTGAGGAGTGCCCCGTCGACTGCATCTACGAGGGCTCCCGGTCCTTGTACATCCACCCGGACGAATGCGTCGACTGTGGTGCTTGTGAGCCGGTCTGCCCGGTCGAGGCCATCTTCTACGAGGATGACACCCCGGAGGAGTGGAAGGACTACTACAAGGCGAACGTCGAGTTCTTCGACGAGCTCGGTTCGCCCGGTGGCGCCTCCAAGCTCGGCCTGATCGAGCGCGACCATCCCTTCATCGCCGCCCTGCCGCCGCAGAACGGCTGATCAGAACCGCATGTCCCCGGTCCCGTACGGTTCGTCGTCCGTACGGGACCGCGGCGTTTGGCGCGCCGGCGTCGACGCCCCGTACCGAAAGTGAGCGCCGCCGTGCCCGCAGTCTCCTCACGACTCCCCGTCTTCCCCTGGGACAGGCTCGAGCCCTACAAGGCGACGGCCGCGGCCCACCCCGACGGCATCGTGGACCTTTCGGTGGGCACCCCGGTCGATCCCGTTCCCGAACTCATCCAGAAGGCTCTCGTCGGCGCCGCCGACTCGCCCGGCTACCCGACGGTCTGGGGCACGCCCGCGCTGCGCGACGCGCTCGCCTCGTGGGTCGAGCGCCGGCTCGGGGCGGCGGGCGTGGCGCACACCAATGTCCTGCCCGTCGTCGGCTCCAAGGAACTGGTCGCCTGGCTGCCGACGCAGCTCGGCCTGGGCGCGGCAGACAAGATCGCCCACCCGCGGCTCGCCTACCCGACGTACGAGGTGGGGGCGCGGCTCTGCGGCGCGACCCCGGTGGTCTACGACGACCCCACGGAGCTCGACCCGGCGGGGCTGCGGCTGCTCTGGCTCAACTCGCCCTCGAACCCGACCGGCCGCGTGCTGGACAAGGACGAACTGACGCGGATCGTCGCCTGGGCGCGCGCGAACGACGTGCTGGTCTTCAGCGACGAGTGCTACCTGGAGCTCGGCTGGGAGGCGGAGCCCGTCTCCGTCCTGCACCCGGACGTCTGCGGCGGCACCTACGAGGGTGTGGTGGCTGTCCACTCGCTCTCCAAGCGGTCCAACCTGGCCGGCTACCGCGCCGCGTTCATCGCGGGCGACGCGGACGTGCTGGGCGAGCTGCTGCGGATCCGCAAGCACGGCGGGATGATGGCGCCCGCGCCCGTCCAGGCCGCCACGGTCGCCGCGCTCGGCGACGACGCGCACGTCACCGAGCAGCGCGCCAGGTACGCGGCCCGGCGCACGGCCCTGCGCTCCGCCCTCGAGGGGCACGGCTTCCGGATCGAGCACAGCGAGGCCAGCCTCTACCTGTGGGTCACCCGCGACGAACCGTGCTGGGACACGGTCGCGTACCTGGCGGAGCTCGGCATCCTGGTCGCGCCCGGTGACTTCTACGGGGAGGCCGGCGAGCGTTTCGTACGGGTGGCGTTCACGGCGACCGACGAGCGGGTCGCGGCGGCGGTCAAGCGCCTCGGCTGAGCCACTCAGGGCGCCGAGCCCGGCAGGCCCGACGCACGGCCGGCGGCAGGGCACCCGGGCGAGATCGCGGGCACCAGGGCGCACTGGCGCCACGGCGAGGGCGGGACCGCACCACGGCGTGGTTGCGGCGCCGCGGGACACCACGACGCCACGGGCGCCGCGGGACACCACGACGCCACGGGACGGGGAAGGGCCCCGGGAGCAGAGACTCCCGGGGCCCTTCGACCGCGCGGCACCGTGCGTCAGCCGCCGTTCCGTCAGCCGCCGAGCGGCATGCCGCCGAGGGAGCTGGTGGGCAGGCCGCCGCCCGTCAGCGAGTCGGTCGGCAGACCGCCCTTGGTCGCGCCGCCGACCAGGCCGCCCGCCTGCCCGGCAGTGTCGCCGCCGACCTTCTTGGCGACAGGAGCCGCCGACTTGGCCGCCGTGCCGACCGGCTTGGTCGCGACGGGGGCGGCCTTCTGTGCCGTCTTTCCACCGACCTGGCCGGCCACCTTGGTGGTCTCCTTCGAGACGCCGTCGACCGTGCCGCTGACGTTGTCCGTGTCGAGGGCCGAGAGGCCGCCGACCGGCGACTGCGGGAGTTCCACGGCGCCTGCGGAGCCGGCCGCACCGACCACGGGAGCTGCTCCCGCCGCGATGAGCAGCGCGGCACGGGCGATCCGACGGGTCAGGGGGAGGGACATGATGCTCCTTGAGACGAGAGGACGTTCGGAATGGTGCGTGTCCGGGGTTGGACGTCCTGACAACCGGGGGGAGGCGGGGAGAAGTTGCGGTGCGACGAGGTAAAGAGTTGGTAATGCGTCGCATTATCAGCCTCGGATAAAAACGGGCAAACACTGCATTGCGCAGCCCTCTGCCGAACCGTCACTTCCCGCTGGTCCCAAGGGATTCGGAGTCCTGCGGAGAAGGGTCTCCCCCCGCAGGTGAAGAGGTGTGTGCCGAGCCGACCGGACTGCCTCGTTCGAGGGGAGGTTCGGACTACTGAGCGATACGTATGCGGACGTTCTCGGTGCCGCGTTCGGCGGTACCGGATGAACGCCAGCCCTCGTCCGACTTCCCGGCGCTCCACACCCGGCCCCCGAACGAGACCTCCGCGATGCGCAGTTCGTCCGCCCGTGCGACGGCCCAGTGCGCCAGCTCCCAGCCGCGCCTGGCGCCGTCGTCATCGCGACCACCGCCCTGCCCGCCGGGGCTGCCGGTCCCCGCCTCGCCCACGCCTGCGGTCGACTGGACCGGGACGGACACCTCGCGGGCATCCGCGTCCACCCCACGGCCGCGACCGCTTCGGTCCTTGGGCAGTATCCCGGGCCCGAACGACCGCGCCAGCTCGGCCCGCACCTGCGCCGGATCGCCGCCCTGACCCCCGCCGTCCTTGGTCCCGCAAATCAGGGTCGCGGAGGCCCGGCCGGTGAGGGCCGCCGCCAGCAGCGTGGCGTCCGGCTCGTGCTTGGCGTACGCCTGGGGGAAGCCGCTGCGCTGGACGCGCTGCGCGGCGACGGTCAGCGGCAGCCGCGAGTAACCGGGCACCTCGGCGAGATGGTCGTAGAACTTCCCGGAGGCGTAGACCGGGTCGAGGATCTGCTCGGGCGTGCCCCACCCCTGGGACGGGCGCTGCTGGAACAGGCCGAGGGAGTCCCGGTCGCCGTGCTCGATGTTGCGCAGAGCCGACTCCTGGAGCGCCGTCGCCAGCGCGATCGTGACCGCCCGCTCGGGCATGCCGCGCGTCGTGCCGACCGCTGAGATCGTCGCGGCGTTCCCCGCCTGCTCGGCCGTGAGCTCGTAGGACGGGCCGTCGCCCTCTGCCGTACGTACGGTGCAGCGCGGCGCTCCGCCCCCGGTGACGTACTGCACCACGACGTAACCGACGAGGGCCAGCAGCACGAGGAACGCGGCCGCGAAGCGCAAGGAGCGGCCGCGCCGGACGGGTGAGGCGGTCTCGGACACCTGCCCACCGTACTGGAGCCCGCGCAGGGGCCGGATGGGAGGTCGTAAGGTCTCAGACATGCCTGAGACCGCTCTTGACCTCACCCTCGACGCCCCCGCCCTGACCGCCGCCCTGGTCGACTTCCGGTCGGTCAGCGGTGACGAGAAGCCGCTCGCCGACGCCATCGAGGAGGCGCTGCGCGCGCTGCCGCACCTCGTCGTCGACCGGCACGGCAACAACGTCGTCGCCCGGACGCACCTCGGCCGGGCCGAGCGGGTCGTCCTGGCGGGGCACATCGACACCGTTCCGATCGCCGACAACGTGCCGTCACGGCTCGACGAGAACGGCATCCTGTGGGGTTGTGGCACCAGTGACATGAAGTCGGGGGTCGCCGTCCAGCTGCGTATCGCGGCGACCGTTCCCGAGCCCAATCGCGACCTCACCTTCGTCTTCTACGACAACGAAGAAGTGGCCGCACACCTCAACGGTCTGGGACATGTGGCCGAGGCCCACCCCGACTGGCTGGAGGGCGACTTCGCCGTCCTGCTGGAGCCCTCCGACGCCCAGGTCGAGGGCGGCTGCCAGGGCACGCTGCGGGTGCACCTCCGTACGGAGGGGGAGCGGGCACACTCCGCGCGCAGTTGGATGGGGTCCAACGCCATTCACGCCGCGGGCCCGATCCTGGCCCGCCTTGCCGCGTACGAGCCGCGCCGGCCTGTCATCGACGGGCTGGAGTACCGCGAGGGCCTCAACGCCGTCGGCATCGAGGGCGGTGTGGCCACGAATGTCATCCCCGACGCCTGCACTGTGGTGGTCAACTACCGCTACGCCCCGGACCGCAGCATGGCCGAGGCCGAGGCGCATGTCCGTGAGGTGTTCGCGGACTGCGGTGTGAGCGAGATCGTGGTGGACGACCACACCGGCGGGGCGCTGCCCGGCCTCTCGCACCCAGCCGCTGCCGCCTTCATGGAGGCCGTCGGCGGAGCCGCACACCCCAAGTTCGGCTGGACGGACGTCTCGCGCTTCAGCGCACTCGGAGTGCCCGCGGTCAATTACGGGCCGGGCGACGCGCTCTTCGCCCACAAGCGGGACGAGCACGTCGCCGCCTGGAAGATCACGCACTGCGAGGAGCGCCTGCGCGACTGGCTCACTTCCTGACACCGGCAGATCGCCCCGATTTCGCCCTTGGTAACGTTCGCCGACCTACCCTGACCCAAAGCAAATGATGTTCGGCGGAGGGAGCAGGTCATGAGCAACCCCGAGGGATTGCGGGCGCTGGAGGAGCAGCGGCTGGGACCGGTACTGCGCCGCAGGGAACAGATGCAGCCGACCACCACCGATCAGCGGCTGCTCGACACCGAAGGCGACTCCCAGTGGGTGCACACCGACCCCTGGCGGGTCATGCGCATCCAGTCGGAGTTCGTCGAGGGATTCGGCGCGCTCGCCGAACTGCCGAGCGCGATCAGCGTCTTCGGCTCCGCCCGCACCCCGGCCGGCACACCCGAGTACGAGATCGGCGTACGGCTCGGCCGGGCCCTGGTCGACGCCGGCTTCGCGGTGATCACGGGCGGCGGCCCCGGGGCCATGGAAGCGGCCAACCGAGGAGCGCGCGAGGCCAAGGGCATCTCCGTCGGCCTCGGTATCGAGCTGCCCTTCGAACAGGGCATCAACCCGCATGTCGACATCGGGGTCAACTTCCGCTACTTCTTCGTCCGCAAGACGATGTTCGTGAAGTACGCGCAGGGCTTCGTCGTCCTGCCCGGCGGACTGGGCACCCTGGACGAGCTGTTCGAGGCGCTCACACTCGTCCAGACCCGCAAGGTGACGCGCTTCCCGATCGTGCTCTTCGGGACCGAGTACTGGAGCGGCCTGGTCGACTGGCTGCGCGACACCGTGGTCGCCCAGGGCAAGGCGTCGGAGCGTGATCTGCTGCTGTTCCACGTCACCGACGACGTGGAGGAGGCGGTGGCCATGGTCACCAAGGAGACGGGCAGATAACCTGCGGGCGCCCGGGCCCCGGACGCGCCCGGGGCCCGTTCCCGGCACTGCCGTTCGGGTTGCGCGTCGGCTCACGCGCCGGGCCTCGCGTCAGACAAGGCCCCGGCGGGCGACGGCCGGCGCACGGTGGCCCGCGATCGCCGCCACCATGTCCAACACCTGCTTCGTCTCCGCCACCTCGTGCACGCGGTAGACCTGCGCGCCCAGCCAGGCGGACACGGCGGTCGTCGCGAGCGTGCCCACCACCCGCTCCTTGACCGGCTTGTCGAGCGTCTCGCCGACGAAGTCCTTGTTGGACAGCGAGACCAGCACCGGCCAGCCCGTCCCGGTCATCTCACCGAGCCGGCGGGTGGCCTCCAGGCTGTGCCGGGTGTTCTTGCCGAAGTCGTGACCGGGATCGATCATGATCCCGTCCCGGCGTACGCCCAGCCCGACGGCCCGCTCCGCGAGCCCGAGCGTCACCCGCAGAATGTCCGCCATCACGTCGTCGTACACCGCCCGGTGCGGACGTGTACGGGGCTCGGCGCCGCCCGCGTGCGTGCACACGAGCCCCGCCCCGTACCGAGCGGCGACCTCCGCCAGCTTCGGGTCGACACCGCCCCACGCGTCGTTCAGCACATCGGCGCCCGCCTCGCAGACCGCTGCGCCCACGTCGTGGCGCCAGGTGTCGACGCTGATCACCACGTCCGGGTGGCGCCGCCGCACCTCGGCGACAAAACCGACCGTGCGACGCGCCTCCTCCTCGGCGGTCACCTCCTCGCCGGGGCCGGCCTTCACCCCGCCGATGTCGATGATGGCGGCGCCCTCGGCCACCGCCTGCTCGACCCTGGAGAGCGCGGGCTCGTCGCGGAACGTCGCACCCTGGTCGTAGAAGGAGTCGGGCGTCCGGTTCACGATGGCCATGATCACCGGCTCGTGCGCGTCGAACTCACGCCGTCCCAGCCGCAGCATCCGCTGTTTCCTCCTCAGCTCGTTCGCCTGCGACCCTAACTGTCACTGTCCCGTGGCACGATCAGCGTCGGGAGAGTTTCCCGCTCGGGTAAGTTCCCCGAGGACGTACGGGAAGTTCGGGGAGAGGGTCGCTCGTGTTCTGGTTCTTGCTGATCGCGATGGTCGTGGTCGTCGCGGCGGTCGCGCTCGCCGTGGTCGGCGGGAGCGACAGCGCGGCCCTGCCCGAAGCGGCGCCCGAGCAGCTGGTGGACCCGCTGCCGGCGGACCGGCCCGTCGGCCGCGCCGACATCGACGCGCTCCGGCTCCCCGTGGGCGTGCGGGGCTACCGCATGGACGACGTGGACGACGTACTCGGCCGCCTCGGCGCGGAAATCGCCGAGCGGGACGCGCGCATCGCCGAGTTGGAGTCGGCGCTGGCCGGGGCGCAGGCCACCGCGGTGGGCAAGCCCGACATGTTCACCAAGCCCGGAGAGGAGCCGGACAGGTGACCACCCCGACCGGCGCCGCCGTGCCGGGCCCGGACGGCAGGCTGCGCTGTCCCTGGGGCCTGTCCACCGTCGACTACGTGGCCTATCACGACGAGGAGTGGGGTCGGCCGGTCCACGGCGACGACGCCCTGTTCGAAAGGCTCTGCCTGGAGGCCTTCCAGTCCGGCCTCTCCTGGATCACGATCCTGCGCCGCAGGGAAGGGTTCCGCAGCGCTTTCGACGGCTTCAAGATCGCCTCGGTCGCCGCGTTCACCGCCGCCGACGAGGAGCGCCTCCTCGCCGACCCAGGCATCATCCGCAACCGCGCCAAGATCCGGGCGACCCTCGCCAACGCGCGCGTACTCGCCGACTGGCCCTCCGGGGACCTGGACACTCTGATCTGGTCGTACGCCCCCGATGCCGCGCGGCGCCCAGCGCCCCGCACGATCGGCGACGTCCCGGCCGTCACCGACGAGTCCACGGCCCTGGCCAAAGAGCTCAAGAAGCGCGGTCTGCGCTTCGTGGGCCCGACGACGGCGTACGCCCTGATGCAGGCGTGCGGCATCGTCGACGACCACCTTGCCGACTGCGTCGCGCGCGGCGGCGCCCGCTAGGACCTCAGCGGCCGAGGTACTTCGGAGCCTCCTTGGCCAGGAATGCCTGCACCGCGATCGCGTGGTCCTCCGACGCGCCCGCCTTCGCCTGCAGCTCCTCCTCCTTGTCGAGCGCCTCGCTCAGCGAACGGTCCGCGCCGTACGCCAGCGACTCCTTGAGCGCGGCGTAGGCGACCGTGGGCCCGTCGGCCAGGGCGCGGGCCACCGCGGCGGCCTCCGCGGCCAGCTCGTCCTCCGGGACGAGCCTGTTCGCGATGCCCCACTCGTACGCCTCCTGTGCGGAGAACGAACGCGGGAAGAGCAGCAGGTCGGCGGCGCGGCTCCGGCCGATGAGCCGCGGGAGCGTCCATGACACCCCGGAGTCAGCGGTGAGCGCCACGCCCGCGAAGGACGTCGTGAACTTGGCGTTGTCGGCGACGACCCGGTAGTCGGCGGCCAGCGCGAACCCGAGACCGGCGCCCGCGGCCACGCCGTTGACTCCCGCCACGACGGGCTTCGGCATCTCGGTCAGGGTCCGGACGATCGGGTTGTAGTGCTCCCGGACGGTGCTCATGACGTTGCCGTCGCCCGAGTCGCCGGCCGACGCGAGCAGCGACACGTGCTCTTTGAGGTCCTGACCCACGCAGAACGCCTTGCCCGTCGCGGTGAGCAGCACCGCACGCACGGCACTGTCCGCGGCAGCGGCCAGGGCGGCGTCGCGCAGGGCGACCTTCGCGTCGACGTTCATCGCGTTCATGGCCTCGGGCCGGTTGATCGTGATCGTCGCGAGTCCGTCGTTCACGTCGTACAGCACGGAGTCGGCCATGGCGGGTCCCCTTTTGTCGTTCTGACGGCAGTGTCGAAGCCAGCATGGCGGAGATCGCCGGAGGTGGACATGTGACCTGCGTCTAACAATCTTCGCCGGGTGCCGTGCGGGCGGCGGCGAAGTATCGCAGGCGGATCGCCGAATTGAGTGGTTTTGCGAGAGCGCGTTGCGTAAGCGATGCCGACTGATGTTGGTCTTTGGGTCCCGCCATGCGGGATAATGGCCTGGAAGCAATGTGTTCGATGCCGGTGACACAGCACCTCTCACGGGGCCGCCGGCTGCGATGAGCTGGTTTCAGGAAGGGGAACGAGCATGGCGGCCATGAAGCCGCGGACGGGCGACGGCCCGCTCGAGGTGACCAAGGAGGGGCGGGGCATCGTCATGCGCGTTCCGCTCGAAGGCGGCGGTCGTCTTGTCGTCGAACTGACTCCGGACGAAGCCGATGCACTCGGTGACGCCCTGAAGAAGGTCGTCGGCTGACGCGTCCTGATTCTCCACTGCCCCGGCCCGCGCAAGCGCGCCGGGGCAGTGCGTTTCCCTGACGGGGGCGCGCCGCACCCGGCAACGGCTTCGGGCGGAGCCCGGTTCGGCGAGGGGCGGGGGAGGAACAATCCGCGCAGCGGCCGCGTGCCTCAGGGACGCGGCCCGGGCGGGTCAGGCGCGGCGGACCGCGCAGAGGAGACCGTCCCCGACGGGCAGCAGAGTCGGCAGCAGCTCGTGGCTCTCCCGGACCGCCCTCAGCAGCTCCCGCAGCCGCAGTACCTCCGCCGGCTGCGCCGCAGAGTCGACCGTACGGCCCTCCGCGAAGACGCCCTCGAAGCAGACGAGCCCCCCAGGCCGCAGCAGGCGCAACGATTCAGCGAGATAGTCCAGCGACTCGGTCCGGTCGCCGTCGCAGAACACGAGGTCGTAGCCGCCGTCCGCCAGCCGCGGCAGGACGTCGAGCGCCCGCCCCGGGATGAAGCGTGCCCGGTTCGCGGCGAAGCCCGCCGCGCGGAAGGCCTCCTTCGCGAACTGCTGGCGCTCCGGCTCCGGATCGACGGTCGTCAGCACGCCGTCCGGGCGCATGCCCTCCAGCAGATAGACCCCGGAGACTCCCGTACCGGTCCCGATCTCGGCTACCGACTTCGCATCGGCGGTGGCCGCCAGCAGTCGCAGCGCGGCGCCGGTGCCTGGAGACACCGAGGTCAGCCCTGACTCCCGGGCCCGGTCCCGGGCCCAGCGCAGAGCGTCGTCCTCGGCGACAAAGGCGTCGGCGAACGCCCAGCTCGTCTGCCGGTTGGCGGTAATGACCCTCTCCTGTCCCCGTAGTTGGCGCGACGCTGACTGTATCCGCTGCGCCCGGGAACCCGCAGATGGGACCGGTCGTTGTTCAGGGCAGGTGGGAAGCACACGGGTCGCGGTCGGAAGCCGGACCCAAATCCACGTAAAGATTCTTATCCGGAGCTAACGGGCGAGGTGGCTATGGTAGGGGCTCCGCTGGACACCACCACCAGAGCCGACAGGGGAGGTGCGGCTGCACCTGCGGATCGGGGAGGAGTGCTCCGGCGTCTTCTCAGATCGGTGGGTGAGCCGAAATCCGTGACCAACACTGCTGACCGTTCTGTGCCCTCCGACTCCGTCACCACCGCGACCTTCGCATCGGATGCGGAATCGCAGGCGTGGACTCCTCCCACCTGGGAGGAGATCGTCAGCACCCACAGCGCACGGGTCTACCGCCTGGCGTACCGCCTGACGGGTAATCAGCACGATGCCGAGGACCTCACCCAGGAGGTCTTCGTCCGTGTGTTCCGTTCACTGTCGACGTACACCCCCGGCACTTTCGAGGGCTGGCTGCACCGGATCACCACGAATCTCTTCCTGGACATGGTCCGTCGCAAGCAGCGCATCCGTTTCGACGCGCTCGGCGACGACGCGGCCGAGCGGCTGCCCAGCCGCGAGCCCTCGCCGCAGCAGGTTTTCAACGACAGCCACTTCGACGCGGACGTCCAGCAGGCGCTGGACACCCTCGCGCCCGAATTCCGCGCCGCCGTCGTGCTCTGTGACATCGAGGGTCTGTCGTACGAGGAGATCGCCGCGACCCTCGGCGTGAAGCTCGGCACCGTCCGCAGCCGGATCCACCGCGGCCGCTCCCATCTGCGCAAGGCTCTTCAGCACCGCTCTCCGGAGGCCCGGGCGGAGCAGCAGCGCTCGCTCGCCGGCGCCGTCGGTCTTGCGGGGGAGGGCGGACCGGCGTGAACGGCACCAGTCCGACCCCTGCGGAACAGCACCTGGGGGACCGGCTCGCCGCGCTCGTCGATGGCGAGCTCGAGCACGACGCCAGGGACAGGGTGCTGGCCCACCTGGCGACCTGTCCCCGCTGCAAGGCCGAGGCCGACGCCCAGCGACGCCTCAAGAACGTTTTCGCGCAATCCGCGCCGCCGCCTCTCTCCGAAGGGCTGCTCGCGCGGCTCCAAGGCCTTCCCGCGGGGCCGGGAGCGGGAGACGACGACGAGCCGGGCCCCTTCGGCGGAGGGCGTCTCGCAGGCGGGGTGTTCGGAGGACTGAACCCCTCGGCGGGAAGACCCGCCGATCCCCGCAGGGAGATGTTCGGGTACGTCCCCGGCGGCGCGCACGCCGCCGTCCTGCCGGGTGGGGGGAGCGGATTCCGGATCCACGAGGTGGGCCGCGCGGAGGCTGAGCGCTCGCCTTGGCGCGGCAGGCGGTTCGCCTTCGCGGCGGCCAGCGCCGTGTCGTTCGCCGCGATCGCCCTCGGCGGAGCAGTGCCCCTGGACGTGTCACCGGACTCGGCTTCGCGCGGTCAGGGCGGCGGGAACAAGGTGACCCCGCTGCGCACCGCGACCCCCACCACGGCCACGGCCACGACCGGCGTGAACACAGGAACCGGTGGCGGTGCCGCATCCGTCCGCGGCACGGACGGCGACCGTCGGCGCGGTGGTGGAAGCGGCCAGACCAGGCCCGCTTCCGGGCCGGTCGTCGCCGCTGTCCCGGGTGAGCCGGCCGGCCAGATGCTGAACCGTCCGCTGGGGGTGTCGCCGTTGACGCACGCTTCCTCGATGACGCCGTCGATACGGCCGACTGGGTCGGTATTCCAGCTGGCGGCCGCCCCTGAGGTCGGACCGACGGTCGATCCCGTTCCCCCGTCCCCGGCGACCCCGACGCGGCCCGCCCAGCCGCTGTCGCCCCTGCGCTGACGAGGCCCTGTTCGGGACCTGACCAGGACACTGCGCACGGATTCGCAAACCTGGTTGAATCTCAGCGGGCGCCCCGCGGGGGCGCCGCAGCGGTCGGCAGTTTGCGGGGAGAGCATGGACGACGGGAAGCCCACCGGACCCAAGGCGAAGTGGTGGAGCCGTCCCAGTACGGGACGCGGAGCAACCTCAGGGCAGGAGGCCGCTCCCGAGGAGCGTACGTCGCCCGAGGTGTCCGCGTCGCCTGAGGCGCCAGGGTCGGCCGGCGCACCCTCCCAGGCTGAGGGGTCCGGGTCGGCCGGCGCACCCTCCCCGGCTGAGGCGTCCGCGCCGCCCTCCTCGGTCGACGCGCCCACGCCCGAGGACGCGACCCCCGCGGCAGATGACCGCGCCGGGGCACCGGCCACGCCTGCCGGGGATTCCTCGGCCGTTACGGCCCAGTCGGCGGACGTACCGGCGACGGGGGCGCTCGCCGCGCCCCCGAGGCCGAAGCCGCTGCACGAGCCCGATCCCTACAGCACTCCGCCGTACGGCGGCCCCGGCCCCTGGGCGCCCGCGCCCCCGGTGCAGCGACCCGTGCCGACACCGGCCCATGGCACGCCGGTACCGCCGCTCTACCCGGCACCTGGCGTCCAGGGCGGCTACGCCCAGCCGCAGCCGCACGCCCAACCACAGCAGCAGCACACGCCGTCCCCCCAGCCGCACCCGTCGCCCCAGCAGCCTCCGACCCACGCTCAGGCCGTCCCCGCTCCCGTCCCCGCTCCCGCCCCCGAGCGGCCACAGCCTCTGTCCTCCATCTGGCTGCAGTACGACCCGTGGAGCGCGCCCGGACAGCCGCTCACCCAGCACGGCGAGCCGGCCGCTCCCCGCAAGCGCCGTCGCGGCCCGCTGCTGATCGGCGCAGTCGTGATCGCTCTCCTCGCGGGCGGCGCAGGCGGAGTCATAGGCGCCTACGTGGAAGGCAACGGCGGCATCACCCAGGTCGAGCTCCCGCAGGCCGGGCCGGAAAGCGCCGCCCGCGCTCCCGACAGCGTCGCCGGCATCGCCGCCAGTGCCCTGCCGAGCGTCGTCACCCTCCATGTCAGCGGCGCCGGCGAGCAGGGCACCGGAACCGGCTTCGTGCTCGACCAGCAGGGCCACATCCTGACCAACAACCACGTCGTCGACCCGGCCGGGACGGACGGGGACATCTCGATCACCTTCAGCGGCGGAGAGACGGCCAAGGCCACGCTGGTCGGCAAGGACAGCGGCTACGACCTCGCCGTCGTCAAGGTCAGTGGCGTCTCCGGCCTCAAGCCGCTGCCGCTGGGCAACTCCGACAACGTCAAGGTCGGCGATCCCGTCGTCGCCATCGGTGCTCCCTTCGACCTCCAGAACACGGTCACCTCGGGGATCATCAGCGCCAAGGAGCGCCCCATCACGGCCGGCGGCGAGAAGGGCGACGGCAGCGACATCAGCTACGTCGACGCCCTGCAGACGGACGCGCCGATAAACCCCGGCAACTCGGGCGGCCCGCTCGTGGACGCCGAGGCCCGGGTCATCGGCATCAACAGCGCCATCCGCGCCGCGGACACCGGTGCGGGGCCCGACGGCGGCCAGGCCGGCTCCATCGGGCTCGGTTTCGCGATCCCCATCAACCAGGGCAAGCGAGTGGCCGAGGAACTGATCAACACGGGCAAGGCCACCCATCCGGTGATCGGGGTCAGCCTCGACATGAAGTTCACCGGCGACGGAGCGCGGGTCGGCGACAAGGGCCAGGACGACACCCCTGCGGTCACCCCGGGCGGCCCGGCCGTGAAAGCGGGCGTCAAGCCGGGTGACGTGATCACGGAGGTGGACGGCAAGCGGGTGCACAGCGGCGAGGAGTTGATCGTCAAGATCCGTGCCCACCGCCCGGGGGACCGCCTGGAACTGACGCTGAGGCGCGGTGGTGACGAGCGGACGGTGACCCTGGTCCTCGGTTCTGCGGACAGTTCATGACCATCTCGGCGGTGCACGGACAGTACCGGCCCGACAACTTCGCCAGGTACCGTGGATCGGACTCGGACCCGGATCCCATCCGACCTGCGGGCCGCAGCGGACACGGAGAACACAGAGAACACGAGGAGCAGCAAGGTGTTCAATGACATAGGCGGACTAGAGCTGATCGCGCTCATTGTTCTCGCCGTTCTCATCTTCGGTCCGGAAAAGCTGCCCAAGGTGATCCAGGACGCCTCCCGCGTCATCCGCAAGATCCGCGCGTTCTCGGAGAGCGCGAAGGACGACATCCGCAACGAGCTGGGTCCCGAGTTCAAGGACTTCGAGTTCGAGGATCTGAACCCGAAGGCGTTCATCCGCAAGCAGCTCGCGGAGAACGACGATCTCAAGGAACTCAAGGAGCTGCGGAGCAGCTTCGACCTCAAGAAGGAGATCAACGAGGTCGCCGACGCCGTCAACGGATCGGAGCACTCCGGTGTGTCGGAGAGTTCCGTCCCCGCCGCGGTGAACGGTTCCCCCGGAGGCGGTCCCGACCTGCTCAAGAAGGGCGAGAAGGCCGCTCGGGACGAGCGCCCGCCCTTCGACGCCGACGCCACCTGAGCACTGTCAATCCCGGGCGGCGGGGACCGGGTGGCTATTCTCTCCATCTGTCCGGCAGTGAGGACGCCCGAGGGGGGCGGGTCCGCTGCAGGTGTCAATGACGGAGGAGGCGGCCGGTTACATGGCGACGACAAGCCGGGTGACGGAGCAGGACGCGGACGGCGCTTCGCAGGCCCAGAGCGGCTACAGGTCCCGTACGGCGCAGGGGGGCACGGCTGCCCGGCGGACGGCGGAGGGTTTCCAGAACGCCGCCTTCCCCTGGTACGCGCTGGACGAGGCCTTCACCGGCCCCCGCAGGCTGATGCAGGTCGGCGTCGCCGCGGACGGTACGGTCCAGCACGGCGCGATCGGTCACGGTGACGAGCCGACGATACGGTCCGAGACGGCGGGCACCGAGAAGGAACGCTTCACGATCGTGGTCACCGTCGCAGCCAGCCCTCTCAGACGTAGCGGCGACGGCACGGGCGTACTGGACGCCACCACCGTGTCCTCTGCCGCCTGGCTGGCCGGATCGGGGCTGCTGGCCCACACCTGGCCGGAGAAACTGGACCACTCGCTGCGCGACGACTGGCTGGACCAGCAGACGGAGACCGCGTTCGAGCTCGCCGACGATCTGACCGGCCCCGCGTGGTCGACCCTCTCCCTGCCCGTGGACGGGGTGCCGACACCGTTCCACTACCGCGAGTCCGAGTTCGGATGGGTCCTGGCGGGGACGACGAAATCGGGCGTGCACATCGGGGCGTACGGGCGCGGCATGAGCGCATACGGTTTGGGGTTCGCGGTCGTGGCGAACCCTACGGCCTACGCGGAAGGCTAGTGCCCCTCCCGGCAAGCATTGCCCTGTCACGCCGCCCAGCACGAACGCTCTCCCCCGTGTGACTGCGGGCACGGGAGATGCCCCCAGCGCCGGACGACGCTCCTTTACGGGCAGACGTTGCCGGTCATGGCACGACGACGCGCAGGGAAAGGCGATGCTGCCCGAGGAGCACCGCCGCACGACGAAGGGGCGCTGCTCGAAAGCAGCACCCCTTCGTCGTGCCCGGTGTGCGGCGCCGGACGGCGGCCCGGTGCCGCCTCCGGTGTCAGAACTTGTTGCGCGGCGTGATGCCGAGGGACAGGCCCGAGAGACCGCGCCGGCGGCCGCCGAGCTTGCCGGCGATCGACCGCAGCGCCGCGCCCGCCGGAGAGTCCGGGTCGGTGAGGACGACCGGCTTGCCCTCGTCGCCGCCCTCGCGCAGCCGTACGTCGATCGGGATGGAGCCCAGCACCGGCACCGTCGCGCCGGTGGTCTTCGTCAGGCCCTCCGCGACCCGCTGACCGCCGCCCGTGCCGAAGACGTCGACCATCTCGTCGCAGTGCGGGCACGGCAGGCCGGCCATGTTCTCGACGACGCCCACGATCTTCTGGTGCGTCTGAACGGCGATCGACCCGGCGCGCTCAGCGACCTCGGCCGCCGCCTGCTGCGGGGTCGTGACGACGAGGATCTCCGCGTTCGGGACGAGCTGGGCGACGGAGATCGCGATGTCGCCCGTGCCCGGCGGGAGGTCGAGCAGCAGGACGTCCAGGTCGCCCCAGTACACGTCCGCGAGGAACTGCTGCAGCGCGCGGTGGAGCATCGGACCGCGCCACACCACCGGCGCGTTGCCCGGGGTGAACATGCCGATGGAGATCACCTTCACGCCGTTCGCCGACGGCGGCATGATCATGTTCTCGACCTGGGTGGGACGGCCGTCCGCGCCCAGCATGCGCGGCACGCTGTGGCCGTAGATGTCCGCGTCGACGACGCCGACCTTCAGACCGTCCGCGGCCATCGCCGCAGCGAGGTTCACGGTCACGGAGGACTTGCCCACGCCGCCCTTGCCGGAGGCCACCGCGTAGACCCGCGTCAGCGAGCCCGGCTTGGCGAACGGCACCTCGCGCTCAGCGGTGGTGCCCCGCAGCGACGCGGCGAGGTCCTTGCGCTGCTCGTCGCTCATCACGTCCAGGGTGACCGCGACGTGGGAGACCCCGTCGACGCGGGCGACCGCCTCAGTCACGTTCTTGGTGATCGTCTCGCGCATGGGACAGCCGGAGACGGTGAGGTACACCGTGACGGCGACCGTGCCGTCGTCCCCGATGTCGACCGACTTGACCATGCCCAGTTCAGTGATCGGTCGGTTGATCTCGGGGTCGTTCACCGTCGCCAGTGCCTCAAGCACCGCGTCTTCCGTAGCCATACGCAGATGGTACGGCGCTGCGCACCGCCTTCGGAAAGCCCGTCAGCGGTCGTCTTCGTCACTCCCACCCGTCCGCTCGTGGGCGAGCGGCACCCGCTGCTCCTCCAGCTCCCTGACCAGGTCCTGGAGTTCCGACCGGATCCAGTCCCGGGTGGCGACCTCGCCGAGGCCCATCCGCAGCGCCGCGATCTCGCGGGTCAGATACTCGGTGTCCGCGATCGACCGCTCGTTCTGCTTGCGGTCCTGTTCGAGATTCACCCGGTCCCGGTCGTCCTGCCGGTTCTGGGCCAGCAGGATCAGCGGCGCCGCGTACGACGCCTGGAGGGACAGCACGAGGGTCAGGAAGATGAACGGGTACTCGTCGAAGCGCAGATCAGAGGGCGCGCTGACGTTCCAGACCACCCACGCGATGATCGTCAGCGTCATCCAGACGAGAAACCGGCCCGTCCCCAGGAAACGCGCGATCTTCTCCGAGAGCCGCCCGAAGGCTTCGGGGTCGTAGTCGGGCAGCAGGCTGCGCCGCGGGGGCCGTGGAAGGTCGAGCCGTGCCCGTGTCCTGGGGACGGCGCTCGCCCCGGCCGGCATACGGTCCCGCTCGATCCGTTCGGGCGGCCCCTGGTCCCGCCCGCTAGCCATGCTCGGACTCCTCGAACTCCGTCTCGCGCCAGTCGTCCGGGAGCAGGTGGTCCAGCACGTCATCGACGGTCACGACACCGAGCAGGGAGCCGCTCTCGTCGACGACGGGCGCCGCCACCATGTTGTACGCCGCGAGGTGCTGGGTGACGGCCCGCAGCGGAGCCTCCGGCGACAGCGGCGGCAGGTCGCTGTCCACGATCGAGCTGACCAGCGTGAACGGCGGGTCCCGCAGCAGCCGCTGGAAGTGCACGGTGCCGAGGTACTTCCCCGTCGGGGTCTCGTCCGGCGGCCGGCACACGTACACCTGTGCGGCGAGCGCGGGGGACAGGTCCTGCTGGCGTACGCGGGCCAGGGCGTCGGCCACCGTGGAGTCGGGGCGCAGCACGATCGGCTCGGTGGTCATCAGACCGCCGGCCGTGCGCTCCTCGTACGACAGCAGCCGTCGCACGTCGGCGGCGTCGGCGGGCCGCATCAACGCCAGCAGCCGCTCCTTGTCCTCCTCCGGAAGCTCGGACAGCAGGTCGGCGGCGTCGTCGGGGTCCATGGCCTCCAGGACGTCGGCCGCCCGTTCCTCCTTGAGCTTGCCGAGGATCTCGACCTGGTCGTCGTCGGGGAGCTCCTCGAGCACGTCGGCGAGCCGGTCGTCGTCGAGGGCCGCGGCCACCTCGGCGCGTCGTTTCGGCGAGAGATGGTGCAGCACGTTGGCCAGGTCGGCCGGCCGCAGCTGCTCGAAGGTGGCAAGGAGGCTCTCCGCGCCCTGCCCGTGTTCCTCGAGCGAGAATCCGGTGACTGCGGACCACTCCAGGGTCAGCGTCTCGCCCCTGCGGCGCAGTGCGCCGCCCTTGCCCTTGCGTACGAAGACCTTGTCGATCTCCCAGTCGCGGCGGGCGGGAAGCTGCTGGATGGCCACGTCGAGAACGGTGACCTCCTCGCCGCTCTCCACCAAGCGGACGCGGCGGTCGAGGAGTTCGCCGAGCACCAGCCGCTCGGTCGGGCGCTGTTCGAAGCGGCGGACATTGAGCACGCCGGTGGTGATGACCTGTCCCGACTCGATGCCGGTGACGCGGGTCATCGGCAGGAAGATCCTGCGGCGGCTGATCACCTCGACGACGAGGCCCAGGAGTCGCGGCGGACGGCGCCCGACCCGCAGCATCGCCACCAGGTCGCGTACGCGTCCCACCTGGTCGCCGTTGGGGTCGAAGACGGGCACGCCCGCGAGGTGCGAGACGAAGACCCGAGGGGCGCCTGCAACCATGCTCGCCCCTCTCTTTTGCCGGAAAATGCATGCTTACGACGGGTTCAGGCTAGCCGGTACCGTTCCGGGCCGCCCCCGGCTGACGTCCGTACGGCTGCCTGTGAACCCGTGCACCCCGCACGGGTACGCTGCGCACTGCCATCCCCCCAACAGATGAGAGGCAGTGCGCTTGTGACTCCCCTCCCTCCGGCCGGCCGAGTGCGCCGGGTCGCGCTCTCGGCGGTGCTGTGTGCCGGGCTGGCCGTGACGCTCACGGCGTGCGGCGAGGACCCGGACGCGGGGACCAACGGGATCGGGAAGCTCTCTGCGGAGGAGATCGAGACCAAGGCGCGTGCGGCGGCGGACGCCGCGGCCTCGGTGCGCCTGTCGGGGACGCTCGTCAGCAAGGGCGGCACATACAAGCTGAACATGCGCCTCAAGCACGACGGCGGCACCGGTTCGCTGACCTCGAAGGAGAACGCCTTCGAGCTGCTGCGGATCGACGACGCGCTCTTCCTCAAGGCCGACGCCGGTTTCTGGAGCCACGCGGACGGCGGCGACGAGGAGCCCGGCAAGTCGGACATGGACGCGGCGGAGAAACTCGCCGACAAGTACGTGAAGGTGCCCAAGGGCGACCCCTCGTACAAGCAGTTCCGCGGCTTCACCGACATGGACGTCCTGCTCGACGGGCTGCTCGGGATGCAGGGCGAGCTCAGCAAGGGCGACCGGACACAGGTCGGCGGGCTGCGCACGATCAAGGTCACCGCGGGCGAAGGCGGCCGGGGCGGGGTCCTCGACGTCTCGCTCGAGGGCAAGCCGTTTCCGCTGCAGTTCGCCCGGGCCGGCGGGGCCGGGGTGCTCACGCTCGCGGACTGGGACAAGGACTTCCCGCTGGCCGAGCCCGCGAAGGGGGAGACGGTCGACTACGGGCGTCAGATCCCGAAGACGTCCGGATCGGGCGGCTGACGGTTCGATGGGCCGGCTGACGGTTCGAGGCGCCGGTCTCTCAGCGGCCTGAAAAGAGGCCCGGCCCGAGCGGTCAGCCGCGCCGACCCCGTCGCTTCAGCAGCAGCCTCGGCAGCGCCGCGGGCATCGGGCGGCGCGTCGTCGCCGTCGTCGGCAGCGGCGCCGCCGCCAGCGAGCCGTCGGGCAACTCGGTGACCGTCTCCTGTGGCTCGAGCCGCAGCACCCGGCACTCGCGCGCCCAGCGCTCCGTCATCTCCTCGGCGTCCGGTGCGTTCAGCCGCTTGCCCTTGAGCTCATCGACGGCCGCATGCCATTCCACCGAGCGCGGGGGCAGTTCGCGCACCGTCGCGACCCAGGCGACCAGCCGGCCGCCCTTGTCCTTGCTGCGGACGGTGACCTCCGCCGGTTCGCCGTCGGCCAGCCCCGGCAGCGGCTGCTCGCCCGGGCCGTCCCCGACGACGTGCACGGCGCCTTCGTGCCACACATGCCACAAGGCGCGTGCCGGACCGCCGCCGCGCACCCAGACGAGGCCGGACTTCTTGGTTGCCTCCTCGACGAGCGCCTGGTCGAGCAGATGGGATGTCATACGCGCAGCCTAGTGCTCCTCCCGGCAATCTTTGCCCTGTCGCGCCGCCCAGCACGCACGCTCTGCCCCCGTGGCCCTCCGGGCACGGGAGGTGCCCCCAGCACCGGACGACGCTCCCTTACGGGCAAGCATTGCCGGTCACGGCACTGGCGACCGCACTCGCCCAGCGCCTTACAGCCAGCCGTTGCGCTTGAGAGTGCGGTGGATCGCGAGACACACGACCGCGATGCCGGTGAGCACGGCCGGATAGCCGTACTTCCACTGCAGCTCCGGCATGTGCTCGAAGTTCATGCCGTAGATCCCGCAGACGGCCGTCGGCACGGCGATGATCGCCGCCCAGGACGTGATCTTGCGCATGTCCTCGTTCTGCGCGACGGTCGCCTGCGCCAGGTTGGCCTGCAGGATGGAGTTCAGCAGCTCGTCGAAGCCGATGACCTCTTCCTGGACGCGGGCGAGGTGGTCGGCGACGTCACGGAAGTACTTCTGGATGTCGGGGTCGACCAGTCGCATCGGCCGCTCGCTCAGCAGTTGCATCGGCCGCAGCAGCGGGGAGACGGCCCGCTTGAACTCCAGCACCTCGCGCTTGAGCTGGTAGATCCGCCCGGCGTCGCTGCCGCGCGGGCTGCCCTTGGCGGGTGCCGAGAAGACGTCGATCTCGACCTCGTCGATGTCGTCCTGTACGGCGGAGGCCACCGCGATGTAGCCGTCGACGACATGGTCGGCGATGGCGTGCAGCACCGCGGAGGGGCCCTTGGCGAGCAGCTCGGCGTCCTTCTGCAGGCCGTGCCGCAGCGCACGCAGCGATCCCTTGCCGCCGTGCCGCACGGTGATGACGAAGTCCCGGCCGGTGAAGCACATCACCTCACCGGTCTCGACGACCTCGCTGGTTGCCGTCAATTCGGCGTGCTCGACGTAGTGGATGGTCTTGAAGACCGTGAACAGGGTGTCGTCGTACCGCTCGAGCTTGGGCCGCTGGTGGGCGTGGACCGCGTCCTCCACTGCCAGCGGGTGGAGCCCGAATTCGGCGGCGATACCGGCGAATTCGGCCTCCGTCGGCTCGTGAAGCCCGATCCAGGCGAAGCCGCCCTCCTCACGCACGTGCAGCATCGCCTCGTGGGGCGTCAGGCAGGCGCTGCTCTCGAGACGCCGGCCGTCGCGGTAGACGGCGCAGTCGACCACCGCGCTGGAGGCGGAGGGGTCACGGGTCGGGTCGTAGCTGCTGTACGGGGCGTTGCTCTTGCGCAGCGAGGGGCGGACCGCTGCGCGCAGGTCACGGATCATCGACATGGCTGGCTCCTTCACGGAGAGGCCGTCGGCGGTGCGTGGCACAGCCCGGAATGGGGACGTGAGGCATACGTCCGCAAAGCGGGCGGCACCGCGTGGTCGCGGTGACGGCGTTCGCTACAGACAGGCAAAAACGAAGTGCTCGCGCTCTTCCGTCGTGCGAAATGCCGTAGGGCCCGTGCGGGGAGGCCTCAGCTCACGATTCCCGGTTCGCCGTGTCAGGAACGGCGAAAGGAACGGTGCCGTGCGGAAGAGCTGCTGGTACTGCACGATCGACTTCGATCCACCGCAGCCTCACCTCCTCCGGCCGGTCCCCCGTGAGGGACGACGTGTCGTCGGGACTCGAAGGCAGCGCTTCTGCGTGCCGTCCCGACCAGCGGCCAACACTATCAGCCGACTGCGGGTCAATCCCTGTGTTTGCCCGTTCCCTACGCGTTTTATGCTCGCGACATGGAAGACGTTCTTGCTCTTGTCGACGCCCGGCTGCGCAGCGCGCTCGGCGAACCGGACGCTCGCGCCGCCGTGACGTTTCTCGGTACGGACCGCATCGAGGTGCTGCGGTTCCAGGACCGTGGCGGCGACAAGGAGATCGTCCGCTACGCCACGCTCGGGATGTCGGCGCACCCCATGACCGATCCCACCGCGACCCTCGCCGACCCGGTCAAAGGGCCTCGTGCGGAGCTGATCCTGAGCGTGCGGACGGGGCTCGCCGACACCGACAAGGTGCTGCGCCCGCTCGCCGTACTGGCAGCGTCGCCGCAGGTCGAAGGCGTGATCGTGGCCCCGGGGGCATCGCTCGACGTGGGTGAGCCGCTGTGGCCCTCGGCGCCGTTCAGCTCGGTGCTCGTCGCGGACCCGGGCGGCCTGGTCGAGGATCTCGAGCTGGACGATCCGATGGACCCGGTGCGCTTCCTGCCGCTGCTCCCCATGACATCGAACGAGGCCGCCTGGAAGCGGGTGCACGGTGCGGCGGAGCTTCAGGAACGGTGGCTGACGCACGGGACGGACCTGCGCGATCCGCTGCGCAGGTCCGTGACACTCGACTGAACCGGCTTTCCGGCCACGTCAGTTGGCGAAGACGGTCACGCTGTCCTCGGCGGCGTGACGGGGCTTCAGTTCCTTCGCCTCGAGGCTGAGCGAGGTGCGCCTCGCCCAGACGATGCCCGCACCGACGACGGCCGCCGCGGCGGCCACGACGAACGGGATGCGGATGTCGGTCCACTCCTCGATCTTCGGCGCGAGGAACGGGGCGGCGGCCGCCGCGAACCAGCGCACGAAGTTGTAGCCGGCGCTCGCCACCGGCCGCGGGGCATCGGAGACGCCGAGCGCCAGCTCCGTGTAGACGGTGTTGTTCACGCCGATGAACGCGCCGGAGACGACGGTGCCGACCACGGCGACCGTGTGGTTCCCGTAGCCGAGGATCAGCAGGTCGACGGCGAGCAGCAGCAGGGACCCGCCGAGCACCTTCAGCGACCCGAACCGCTCCTGCAGCCGCGGCGCGACCAGCACCGAGAAGACCGCCAGCAGCACACCCCAGGCGAAGAACACCGCGCCCGACTGGTAGGGCGTCATGTTCAGCACGAACGGGGTGAAGGCCAACACCGTGAAGAACGCGTAGTTGTAGAAGAACGCGGACGCGGCGGCCGAGGCCAGATTGCCGTGCCCGAGGGCCCTGACGGGGTCGAGCAGCGAGGTCTTGCGGGCAGGCGTCGGCTGTTCCTTCAGGAACACCGCGATGCACACGAAGCCGACCGCCATCAGGGCCGCGGTGCCGAAGAACGGGTACCGCCAGCCGGCGTCGCCGAGCACGGCCCCGAGCAGCGGACCGCAGGCCATGCCGAGGCCGAGTGCCGATTCGTAGAGCAGGATCGCGGCGGCGCTGCCGCCCGCCGCCGCGCCGACGATCACGGCGAGGGAGGTCGAGACAAGCTAATAAATGCGAGCTACATCTATATAGACGAGTGGAAGGGGTGCGCGCCGGACGGGTGATCGTCCTTGACGCGAGGTCAGCCGGAGAGGACCGTTGGGCCTTATGAGGGGCGAACCCAGTTGCCCGAAGTGCGGTGGCCGGGTGAGGGCGCCCGGTCTCTTTGCCGACTCCTGGCAGTGCGATGTGCACGGTTCCGTGCACCCGCTGCAGCCGGTGATCCCGCCCAGTGTCGAGGCCCTCGGTGTCGTGGTGCACCGCGCGAAGGTCCCCGTGTGGATGCCTTGGCCACTGCCGGTCGGCTGGCTCTTCACCGGCGTCGCCTATGCCGGCGACGACCGCAGTGGCGGCCGTGCCACGGCGGTGGCCTGTTCGGGGCCCGGCCCGCTCGGCGGCATCGGAGAGCTGCTGCTGATCGCGGAGGAGCTGGGCGTCGGCCTCGGCTCCCGGTATGCCGGAATCGACGGACCGGACCCGGGACCGCACATCGAGGTCGCCAAACCCCCGCAGGCCAAGGTGCTCGCCGCCGGCCGGCCCACACCGCTCTGGCATGTCGCGGGCTCGCCCGACGACCGTGCGGTGTTCGCCGGAGAGGCACGCGGACTGTGGCTGTGGGCCGTCGTCTGGCCGGAGCAGTCCGGGCTGCTCCTCTACGACGAGCTGGTGCTCACGGACCTGCGGGACGCAGGCGCGGAGGTCGAACTGCTGCCGTGCGGTGCACTGTCGCCGCGGCTGCTGTCCTAGCCGGGTCGCGTCCGCGACCGTCACCGCTGCTGCTGCCCTGGTCGCACACGACCCGGGTCCGGGCCGCCTCTTCGCGCGGCCGGAAGGCGTGCGCAGGGCGGTTATCCTGGGGTGTCCCCTGTCCGCCCGCGAGCCCCGGAGTCAGCGTCGTGCGCATCGATCTGCACACCCACTCCACGGCTTCCGACGGTACGGACACCCCGGCCGAGCTGGTGCGCAACGCCGCCGCCGCCGGTCTGGACGTGGTCGCGCTCACCGACCACGACACGACCCGCGGGCACGCCGAGGCGGCTGCGGCGGCCCCCGAGGGCGTGACCCTCGTCACCGGCGCGGAACTCTCCTGCCGTCTCGATGGCGTCGGACTCCACATGCTGGCGTATCTGTTCGACGCCGAGGAGCCCGATCTGTTGCGCGAGCGCGAGCTCGTACGCGACGACCGGGTGCCCCGCGCCCGGGCGATGGTCGGCAAGCTCCAGGAGCTCGGCGTGCCCGTCGAGTGGGAACACGTCGCCCGTATCGCCGGGGACGGGTCCGTCGGCCGGCCGCACATCGCGGAGGCCCTCGTCGAGCTGGGCGTCGTGGCCTCGGTGTCCGACGCCTTCACCCCGCTGTGGCTGGCCGACGGCGGCCGGGCGTACGTCGAGAAGCACGAGCTGGACCCCTTCACCGCGGTCCGTCTGGTCAAGGCGGCCGGCGGCGTCACCGTCTTCGCCCACCCGCTCGCCGTCAAGCGAGGCCGTGTGGTCCCCGAGTCGGCGATAGCGGAACTCGCCGCCTGCGGCCTCGACGGCATCGAGGTCGACCACATGGATCACGACGAGGCGACCCGCGCCCGGCTGCGCGGTCTCGCCGGTGAACTCGGGCTGCTGCCCACGGGCTCCAGTGACTACCACGGCAGCCGCAAGACCTGCCGGCTCGGTGACTACACCACAGACCCGGAGATCTACGGCGAGATCACCCGCCGCGCCACGGGCGCCTTCCCGGTGATGGGCACGGGCGGATCCCGCCTGTAACCCCGCCCGTCCCCCGTACCACCCTCTCCCCGCAAGGCCCTCACTGTGTTCGACGCTGCCGTTTTCGGCTCTCTGTTCCTGACCCTTTTTGTCATCATGGATCCCCCCGGGATCACGCCGATCTTCCTCGCCCTCACCTCCGGGCGCGCCGCCAAGGTGCAGCGCCGGATGGCGTGGCAGGCCGTGGCAGTCGCCTTCGGAGTGATCACCGTCTTCGGCATCCTCGGCCAGCAGATCCTCGACTATCTGCATGTCTCCGTGCCGGCGCTGATGATCGCCGGTGGCCTGCTCCTGCTGCTGATCGCCCTCGACCTGCTCACCGGAAAGACGGACGAGCCCAAGCAGACCAAGGACGTCAACGTCGCGCTGGTGCCGCTGGGCATGCCGCTGCTGGCCGGTCCCGGTGCGATCGTCTCGGTGATCCTCGCGGTTCAGCACGCGCAGGACGTCGGGCAGCAGGTCTCGGTCTGGGCGGCGATCGTTGCCATGCACGTCGTGCTCTGGCTGACCATGCGCTACTCGCTGGTGATCATCCGCCTGATCAAGGACGGCGGTGTGGTGCTGGTGACGCGGCTCGCCGGCATGATGCTCTCCGCGATCGCCGTGCAGCAGATCATCAACGGCGTCACGCAGGTGATTCAGGGCGCGTGAGCGGCCTGGGACGCCAACGCATCACGCCCCCGTACGAATGTCCGTACGGGGGCGTCGTGCGTCAGTTGTGCGTCACGTCGTGCGTCACACAGCTCAATGAGGCGTTATGAAGCAGCGGGGGTGTCGGCGGGTCGGATATAGATGCGCTGGCCGATCGAAGCGGCCTGCTGCACGATCCGGTTGACGGAGGCGGCATCCACGACCGTACTGTCGACAGCGGCGCCGTCGACGTCGTCCAGTCGCATGATTTCGAAGCGCAAGGCTTCTCCCTTCGTCTGATCCTCCTGCAGGAGAACTGAATGGCAGACGGAGGTCTCCGTCTGTGTACGTAAGTCTGCAACGCCGTGCATCCTGCAAACATTCCCTACGCTAAGGAAATTTTTTGGATGCCTAACTACTGGCGGGTAGCGCTGTGGGCACGGAGAATGAGCCGCGTATGAACGATGCAGAGATCAACGAGATCGCCATCCGCCTGGAGCGCACCAATGAGCTCCTGCAGCGGATGCTCGCCGAGGGCGCGAAGACCCCGTCGACCCATGCCATCTTCGTCGACGCCGGTTACGTCTATGCTGCGGCCGGGTTGCTTGTGGCGGGCACCGAGGACCGGCGCTCCTTCGATCTGGACACCGAAGGGCTGATCGCGGCCTTCATCGAGAAGGCCGGCAAGATCTTCACCGACAGCCGGCTGCTGCGGGTGTACTGGTACGACGGTGCCAGGCGCCGCATCCACACCACGGAACAGCAGTCCATCGCGGAGCTGCCCGACGTCAAGGTGCGCCTCGGCAACCTCAACGCCAACAATCAGCAGAAGGGCGTCGACTCGCTGATCCGCACCGATCTCGAGTCGCTCGCCCGGCACCGCGCCATCAGCGACGCGGCGCTCGTCGGCGGCGACGAGGACCTCGTCTCCGCCGTCGAGGCTGCCCAGGGTTACGGCGCGCGCGTCCACCTGTGGGGCATCGAAGCCGCGGAGGGCCGCAACCAGGCGGAGCCGCTGCTGTGGGAGGTCGACAGCCAGCGCACCTTCGACCTCGACTTCTGCCGCCCCTACATCACCCGCAGGCCCGTCACCACGTACGAGAACGAGGGCGAGCCGCCGCCCTCGCGCGACGAAGTGCGATTCATGGGCGCCCAGATCGCGGCAGCATGGCTGGGGGAGCGGGGCCGCGCCGAACTCGCCGGACTGCTCCCCGGCCATCCCTATCTGCCCGGCCCCGTGGACCAGGACCTGCTGATCGAAGCGGAACGGCGACTCCAGCGATCACTGCGCGGCCACGCCGTACTGCGCCGAGCGCTCCGTGACGGGTTCTGGCAGCACCTGCAGTCTCAGTACTGATCCCAGAACCGTGCGAGCGCGGTAGCGGTCTCCAGGGGACGGTCCGTGTTCGGCGAATGCTCCGCGCCCCGGACGACCGTCCGGTGCGCGCCCAGTCGCCCAGCCATCTCGTCCAGCAACGGCACCGGCCAGGTGTCGTCGCGTTCGCCCGACAGCACATGCTTGGGCAGCGGCCCTACGGAGGCGAGTTCGGCGACCCTGTCCGGCTCCGTCGTCAACTGGCGGCCGGTGGCGATCAGCTGCGCGGGATTGTGGCGCAACCAGCGGCGTCGCAGATCCTCCCGGCCCTCGGTGGCCTCCGCCTCTGCGTCCTCGGGTGCGTCGAAGGCCAGGATCGCCTCCCACACCTGGTCCATCGGCATGACGGTGAGTGCGTCGCTCAGCAGCTTCACCCGCTGCTGCTGGGCCGGGCTGATCTGGGCCGGCCCCGAGGACATCAACGTGAACGTGGAGAACGGGGATGCGTCCAAAAGGACGGCGGCGCGGGCGATCTGACCGCCGAGCGAGTGCCCCACGAGGTGCAGGGGGCCGCCGACGGCCGCTGCCTGGGCGAGGACGTCCCGGGCCAACTCGCCCTGTTCGTAGGCGCTTTGGTCCGCAGAGCCCTCGGTCTCGTACTGCCCGCGGCCGTCCACCGCGACAGTCCGGTAACCGGCCTCGGCCAGCGGCTCGAGCAGCGCGATGAAGTCCTCCTTGCTGCCCGTGTATCCGGGGAGCAACAGCGCGGTGCCGCGCACGACTCCGGAGGGGCGCGCATCGAGCACGGCGAAGGCGCCGCGCGAGGTGGACAGTGCGCGGGACACGGCGCAGGAAGGCGGCACGAAGGTGGGCGGGCGACTCATGCGACGAGGCTAACGCGGACAGTGGGGGAAAACGCCGGATGGCCCGGCCCCGAAAATCGGAGCCGGGCCATCCGGGTGCCAGTGCGTCAGCTCTCCGGCTGCGCCACGGCCTTGCGCGTACGCGTCCGGCGCGGCTTCGCCTCGGGCTCCGCCTCCGCCGCCGTGTCCGCGGCGGCCGCCGTCAGCTTGGGCTCCGCAGCCTTGCGCGTCCGGGTACGGCGCGGCTTCGCCTCGGCCACCTCGGTCTCGGCCGCCTCGACCGCCTCCGCCGTGTCGACGGCCTTGGCGGCGCGGGTACGCCGGCGGGGCTTCGTCTCCGCCTCGGCCGCCTCGGCCGCCGGCTCCGCAGCCTTGCGTGTCCGGGTGCGGCGCGGCTTCGCCTCGGCCTCCGTCTCGACGGGGCTCTCGGCGGGTGCCTCGACAGCCTTGCGCGTCCGGGTGCGGCGCGGCTTCGTCTCGGCCGCCTCGGTCTCGGCCGCCTCGACCGCCTCCGCCGTGTCGACGGCCTTGGCGGCGCGGGTACGCCGGCGGGGCTTCGTCTCCGCCTCGGCGGCTACCACCTCGGCGGCTACCGCCTCGGCCTCGGCGACAACAGCCTCCGACGCGCGACGGGTGCGGCGGCGACGCGGCTTGGTCGCGGCCTCCGCCTCGGGCTCGGACCGCTCGGCGGTCTCGACGGTCGTCTCAACGGCGTCGACGACGGCCGTCGCCCCCGCCGACGCGCTCGCACCCACGCGGGTGCGACGACGGCGGCGCGGAGTGCGCGGCTCGGCCGTCGCCTCGCCGGTGGCCTGCTCCGGTACGACCGGCGTCTGCGCGACAGACTCCCCACCGCGCGTGCGACGACGCTGGCGCGGCGTACGAGCGGGGCGCTCCGCGCGCTCCTCGCGTGCCGGCGCGGCGGAGGCGGAGCGGCGGCCGCGGCCGCCCGTCTCGCCCAGGTCCTCGAGCTCCTCCGCCGCGAGACCGGCGCGGGTGCGCTCGGCGCGGGGGAGAACGCCCTTGGTGCCGACCGGGATGGACAGCTCCTCGAACAGGTGCGGCGACGTGGAGTACGTCTCCACGGGGTCCGGGAAGCCCAGGTCCAGGGCCTTGTTGATCAACTGCCAGCGCGGGATGTCGTCCCAGTCGACCAGCGTCACGGCGGTGCCGGACGCACCCGCGCGGCCGGTGCGGCCGATGCGGTGGAGGTACGTCTTCTCGTCCTCCGGCGACTGGTAGTTGATGACGTGGGTGACGCCTTCGACATCGATACCGCGCGCGGCGACGTCGGTGCACACGAGCACGTCGACCTTGCCGTTGCGGAAGGCCCGCAGCGCCTGCTCGCGCGCGCCCTGGCCCAGGTCGCCGTGGACCGCGCCCGACGCGAAGCCGCGCTGGGCGAGCTGGTCGGCGATGTCGGCGGCCGTCCGCTTCGTACGGCAGAAGATCATCGCGAGTCCGCGGCCTTCGGCCTGCAGGATGCGGGAGACCATCTCCGGCTTGTCCATGGAGTGCGCGCGGTAGACACGCTGCGTGGTGTTGCGGACCGTGGCGCCCTCGTCGTCCGGCGAGGTGGCCCTGATGTGCGTGGGCTGCGACATGTAGCGGCGGGCGAGACCGATGACCGCGCCCGGCATGGTCGCCGAGAACAGCATGGTCTGACGCTTGGCCGGCAGCTGCTGGATGATCTTCTCGACGTCGGGCAGGAAGCCCAGGTCGAGCATCTCGTCGGCCTCGTCGAGGACGAGGGCGCGCACATGCGAGAGGTTCAGCTTCTTCTGGCCCGCGAGGTCCAGCAGCCGCCCGGGCGTGCCGACGACCACGTCGACACCCTTCTTGAGGGCCTCGACCTGGGGCTCGTACGCGCGGCCGCCGTAGATCGCGAGGACGCGGACGTTACGGACCTTGCCGGCGGTGAGCAGGTCGTTGGTGACCTGGGTGCACAGCTCGCGGGTGGGAACGACGACAAGCGCCTGGGGGGCGTCGGTCAGCTGCTCGGGCTGCGCCCGGCCTGCCTCGACGTCCGCGGGGACGGTGACGCGCTCCAGCAGCGGCAGGCCGAAACCGAGGGTCTTGCCGGTGCCGGTCTTGGCCTGGCCGATGACGTCGGAACCGGAGAGCGCGACGGGGAGCGTCAACTCCTGGATGGGGAAGGGGGACATGATGCCGACGGCCTCGAGGGCCTCGGCGGTCTCGGGCAGGATCCCGAGATCCCGGAAAGTCTTCGTAGTCAGGGTGTTGCCTCTTCTGTGAGACGCGGCGCGAGGCGAACGCTGGGGGTCGTACCGCACCTGGGTACTGGACCGACCGTGGATTGGTCGGATGGCGCGGGACCACTGCCGTCGCTCGAGCGCTCGTACCGCTGGAGGGGCCCCTCATCTGCGGTCGCACGCATTCTGTGCGCATGATCCGCGGGGAGGGCGGTCGGGTCGGAGCCGATCGGGCCACCGACCGGGCATCCTCATTCAACAGACGGCCTACTGAGGGCGCAGAAGTACTCCGACGCTCAGCAGGCGCATTACCACTGTACCCCGGATTCGCGCATGTGTGTTGGGCGAATTCACGAGAACTGTGTTCCCGGCGTGGCTGACCAGGCCCTTCACCCGCGTGGTGGGCGGGCTATTGTGCCGTTCATGGAGACGCCTGACAACGCCACTGAATCCACCGGTCACACCGGTATCGCCGCCCAGAACTGGGCTGCGGCGTCCGCAGACCCGCAGTACCGTGCCGCCGTCGTGGACCTGCTGGGCGCGCTCGCCTACGGTGAGCTGGCGGCCTTCGAGCGGCTCGCGGAGGACGCGAAGCTCGCGCCGTCGCTCGCGGACAAGGCGGAGCTGGCAAAGATGGCCTCCGCCGAGTTCCACCACTTCGAGCAGCTGCGGGACAGGCTGACGGCGATCGACACCGAGCCGACGGCCGCCATGGAGCCCTTCGCGCAGGCTCTGGACGACTTCCACCGGCAGACCGCCCCTTCCGACTGGCTCGAGGGACTGGTCAAGGCGTACGTCGGCGACTCGATCGCCAGCGACTTCTACCGGGAGGTCGCCGCCCGCCTGGACAGCGACACCCGTGCCCTGGTGCTCGCCGTGCTCGACGACACCGGCCACGGGAACTTCGCCGTGGAGAAGGTCCGCGCCGCGATCGAGGCGGACCCGCGCCTCGGTGGCCGCCTCGCGCTGTGGGCGCGACGGCTGATGGGCGAGGCGCTCTCCCAGGCCCAGCGGGTGGTGGCGGAGCGGGACGCGCTCTCCACGATGCTCGTGGGCGGTGTGGCGGACGGCTTCGACCTCGCGGCGGTCGGTGAGATGTTCTCCCGGATCACCAAGGCGCACACCAAGCGCATGGCGGCGCTGGGGCTGGCGGCCTGACGGACTCAAGGGCCTGAGGCATCCGCCGCTCCGGCCGGCCTCGGTCCCGCCGCGTTTCCGCCGGGCTCAGTGCCGCCGGTGCCCGCGGTGTCTGCCGGCACCGGGACCGTCACGGCTGTCGGCGTCGTGCTTGTTGTCATCCGGGCCGGGCTCGGGGCGCTGTCGACGGTGCGCTCCGGGCCCTGCTCGTGGCGATTCGGGTGCGGCTCGTCCTCGGGGCCGGCGCCCGCCAGGCTGTGGGCGGGGCTCGTCGTCGGAGCCGGCGTCGGGGTCCTTCTCCGGCCGTTGTCCCTGCGGCCGGTCGTCGGGCGGACTCAGAAAGGGAACGCGCGACGCAGCCTGCGGGGGGAGGGGCGGAGCAGCAGCGAGAGCAGCACCGCCCCGATCGCCACGGCCCCCAGCAGCGTGGCCAGGACATGGCCCGGGCCAAGTGCCACATGCGTCACATACGCGCCGAAGAGCGCGCCCACTGTGCCTGTGGTGAAGACCGCCCTGCGTGAGGGGAGACGATCGGCAAGATGGTGGCTCGCGGCCCAGGAGAGGGCGAGTCCGAGCAGAACGGAACCGAGCGTTTCCAAGAGCACTGCTGATCACCTCGCGGACGCACGGTGCGGGCTGGACGGGTCGTAGCCCGTCCTACCCGGCGTGCACGCAAGACAACCCTCGCCCCAGCGGTTCGGAGCAGTGCTGAGCAGCGGAGGAGGGCCCGGCGGGAAATCCGCCGGGCCCTCCTCCTTCATGCTTCACCGCGCTCGCCCGGGCCGAGCCCGGGGCATGTGCGGCCGTCGCCCTACAGCGCGCCGAATCCCACGCGCCGCGTTGCCGACTCGCCGATCTCGACGTAGGCGAGCCGGTCTGCCGGTACCAGGACCTTGCGGCCCTTCTCGTCCGTGAGGCTGAGCAGCTGCGCCTTGCCGGCCAGCGCATCGCCCACCGCGCGCTCGACCTCCTCGGCGGACTGCCCGCTCTCCAGAACGATCTCCCGGGGCGCGTGCTGCACGCCGATCTTGACCTCCACGGCTATGTCCCTCCGAACGGTCAGTGCGTTGCGCGGTCAGCCGCGCCGTACGCAGCACACATTAGCCCGGAGTCGGTAGGCGGCAGGTCCGGTGGGGAAACGCCAGGAGCGAACAGCCCCGGTGGCATGGCCGCCCCGGAGCCGCCGCCCCGCGTCAGTGCTGCTGATCCGAGCCGTGCAGCGGGAACCCCGCGATACCGCGCCAGGCGAGCGACGTGAGCAACTGCACGGCGGTGTCCCGGGGGATGCCGGAGCCGCTGGACAGCCAGTACCTGGCGACCACCTGGGAGACGCCGCCGAGGCCGACCGCCAGCAGCATCGACTCGTCCTTGGAGAGGCCGGTGTCCTCCGCGATCACGTCGGAGATGGCCTCCGCACACTGCAGCGAGACCCGGTCGACGCGCTCACGGACCGCCGGCTCGTTGGTCAGGTCCGACTCGAAGACCAGCCGGAAGGCGCCCCCCTCGTCCTCCACATACGCGAAGTAGGCGTCCATCGTCGCGGCGACACGGAGCTTGTTGTCCGTCGTCGACGCCAGCGCGCCGCGGACGGCCTGCAGCAGCGACTCGCAGTGCTGGTCCAACAGCGCCAGGTACAGCTCCAGCTTCCCGGGGAAGTGCTGGTAGAGAACGGGCTTGCTGACTCCGGCCCGCTCCGCGATGTCGTCCATCGCCGCCGAGTGGTACCCCTGAGCCACGAAAACTTCCTGGGCCGCGCCCAGGAGCTGGTTTCTGCGGGCTCGGCGTGGCAGGCGTGTGCCCCGCGGGCGCGCCGCCTCTGTCTGCTCGATGGCTGTCACGCCGCCTCCCATGTTCGAACAAGCACAGTTTGAGCAAGCACAGTCTTTCCGTGCGCGCTGTGCGCCGCGTCGCCATCGTACTTTTCGGTAACCCGGCTGTGCGTCGCGCGGACGCAGAATTTCACGGACCGGACAGACGCGGAAGCTGCCTGTTCGCAGAGAATGCCCGGACAATTCGGGGCAACGGGCGGCAGGTCACCGGTAGTCGTCCTCGTCGAGCTTGACCACACGGGTCTGCTCGACGATGTCCGCCTCGTTGGCGGTGGCCGGGTCGACGTGGTTCACCGGGTCGTCCCGCTCTGAGCGCACCTCGGTGTGCTGTTCGGCGGCGTCGGCCTCGGGGACCTCTTCGTCGCGCGTCTCGGCGTTCTGCTCGTCTTCCTCGAAGGTCTCGGGATCGCTCGGATCGACTGACATTCGGCACCGCTTTCCGTGGAGTGCGCCCTTTCCTACGAGCGTAGGAGGTGCTGATTCATGGCGCTACGTGGTGATTCGGCAATGTGTTCCGGGTTCCCGGCAGGGCGCGGGTGATGTGTGACACCGAACACACGATTGCCCGCGTGATCGTCTCGTAACATTGCCGCATGTCTTCGACCGAGCTGCCGGGAGCCCGTGCCGCCAATGCCGCGACGGCCCCCAAGGTCGCGGCCGTGCATGTCCACGACGGGGAGAAGCTGCGTTCCGTCACCCTGCCGGGACTCACCTTGACGGTCCGTTCGCGGCCCCCGGTGCGCGACGGGCTGCCGCCCGCGCTGTTCGTCCACGGGCTGGGCGGTTCGTCGCAGAACTGGTCGGCGCTGATGTCCCAGCTCGAGGACACCGTGGACGGCGAGGCGATCGACCTGCCCGGCTTCGGTGACTCCCCGCCGCCGGACGACGGCAACTACTCGGTCACCGGTCACGCCAGAGCGGTGATCCGTTTCCTCGACGCCGCCGGCCGCGGTCCCGTCCATCTGTTCGCCAACTCCATGGGCGGCGCCGTCTGCACCCGGGTCGCGGCCGTCCGGCCCGACCTGGTGCGCACCCTGACGCTCGTCTCGCCCGCACTGCCCGAGTTGCGGGTCCAGCGCTCCGCGGTGCCGACCGCGCTGCTCGCGCTGCCTGGCATCGTCGGACTCTTCGCCAGAATGACCAAGGGCTGGACGGCCGAGCAGCGCACCCGAGGGGTACTGGGGCTCTGTTACGGCGACCCCGCACGGGTGACCGACGAAGCGCTGCGCCACGCCGTCGAGGAGATGGAGCGGCGCATGGGGCTTCCGCACTTCTGGGACGCGATGGCCAGGTCGGCGCGTGGCATCGTGGACGCGTACACGCTCGGTGGGCAGCACGGGCTGTGGCGGCAGGCCGAGCGCGTTCTCGCGCCGACCCTTCTCGTCTACGGGCGCAAGGACCAGCTTGTCTCGTACCGTATGGCGCGCAAGGCGGCAGTGGCGTTCCGGGGCTCCCGGCTGCTGACGCTCCCGGACGCCGGGCATGTTGCGATGATGGAGTACCCGGAAGCGGTCGCCCAGGCCTTCCGGGAACTGCTCGACGACTGCTGTAGGAGCTGATCCGGGGCGTGGGACGACACAGCCGCAAGGGCCCCGCACCCGAGGGCGTGGATGCCGGGGCGGGAAGCGCACCGGCGGCCGGTGAACGGGAGGCCGTGGCGGGCCCGCCGGGCAACGGCCGGCGCAGGCGCGCGGCCGGACCGGGCGCCGGGCCCGAGCTGTCCGGGTACGGCATGCCGCAGACCCGTGGCGGTCACCCCGAGCACCATGAGGCGGGGGGCGGCTGGGGCGACTGGCAGGGCCGGCCGCCGGAGCAGTCGGCGCAGGGCGGGCAGCGTCTGCGGACGCAGCCCCCGCACACGACCGCAGGCGGGACGCGCGTACCGGGCCCGCGCAGGGAGTACCTCGAGGCCTTCGACCGGGAGCAGGCGGGCCGGGAGCCGTATGCGGCGGTCACCGACTGGGACACGGGGCACGGTCGGCCGCCCGAAAGCGCGGCCGACACCGAGGCCGACGCCCTGGCCGACGCCGAGGAGCAGTCGGGCGGCGAACCGACGGCCAGGACGAGCAGGGGTCGTACCTTCACGGGGATCGCGGCAGCGGCGGTCACCACCGTGCTGGCCGTCGTGGTGGCGGGGCAGGTCACGGCCGACGACCCGGGCGCGATCGGCGCCCAGTCCACGGGCGAGGAACGGCAGGCGCAGGAGCGCCCGGACCGCTCGGAGGGCAGGGCAACCCCACCGCAGGCCGGACGGGCCGCCGCACCGACCTACCAGCAGCTGATGACGCGGCAGTTCCCCATAGATCCCAAGCTGGAGGCCTCCGGCGACTTCGAGGCCGTCCCCGGCTTCGAGAAGGCGCCGGGCAAGGGCCGCAAGATCCGCTACCGGGTGGATGTGGAGAAGGGGCTTCGCCTCGACGGCGGACTGTTCGCCAAGGCGATCCAGGAGACGCTGAACGACGACCGGAGCTGGGCCCACGGCGGCGAGATGACCTTCGAGCGGATCTCCTCGGGGGAGGCCGAGTTCGTCATCACGCTGGCCAGCCCGGGGACCACCGCGGTCTGGTGCGCCAAGTCGGGCCTGGACACCACCGTGGACAACGTCTCGTGCGACTCCGCCTCCACCGAGCGCGTGATGATCAACGCCTTCCGATGGGCGCAGGGCGCGGAGACGTACGGCGACGACGCGATGCTGCCGTACCGGCAGATGCTCATCAACCACGAGGTCGGGCACCGGCTCGGACACAACCACGTGAACTGCAGCACGCCCGGGGCGCTCGCTCCGGTGATGCAGCAGCAGACCAAGACGCTCGACGCCGGTGGGGTCAAGTGCCGCGCCAACCCGTGGGTGCACCCCGGCGGGTGAGCTGCCGCGGGACTGGCCGCAGCATGACGCTCAGTGAGCGATTCGCGCCGTAGCGCGACTGAACGCCACCTGAGTGTGAAAGTTACGTGCATTCACCCCTTCCGGTGGCGCGACGGACAACCGTCCATCGCGCCACCGCTGTGTCCGCTTAACGTCGTTCCGCTGTGAGGTCGCCGGAAATCAAACGGCGGCCGTCCATAAGGGATCGGGGGTGCACTCGTGCGGATCGGACTGCTCACGGAGGGTGGTTATCCGTTTGCGACGGGTGAGTCCAGGCTCTGGTGCGACCGGCTGGTGCGCGGACTCGAGCAGCACGAGTTCGACCTCTACGCCCTCAGCCGGAGCGCTCAGCAGGAGGAGCTCGGCTGCATTCAACTCCCGCCGCAGGTGCGCCGGGTGCGCACGGCCCCGCTGTGGGCGCCTGCGGACGGCGGCCGTCTCCACGGGCGGCGTGAACGCCGGCGCTTCGCGGGCCACTTCAAGGACCTCGCCGCCGCGGTGTGCGCCGACGGCGACGGATTCGCCGACGGGCTGTACGGTCTGGCCGATCTCGCCCGCGAGCACGGCGGCCTCTACGCGGCGCTTCGCTCGGAAGTCGCCGTGAGCGCCCTCGAATCCGCCTGCCGTGCGCCCGGGACGCGCCGCGCGGTGCACGCAGCCACCGTCGTGGACCACCTCGCCTTCGCGGACCGGCTCGAGCGCGCCCTGCGCCCCCTGTCGCTCGACTGGTACGGCGAGGACGGCCTCGGCGACGTCGATCTCTGCCATGCCGCGTCCGGTGGTACGGCGGCCCTGCCCGGCCTGTTGGCCAAACGCTTCTGCGCAGTGCCGCTGCTGGTCACCGAGTACGGCGTCCAACTGCGCGCCCACTACCTGGCCGCCAATGACGCCGGGCTGAGCGCACCCATCAGGGCCCTGCTCGCCGCCTTCCAACGGCAACTCGCCGCCGAGGTCTACCGGCAGGCCTCGGTCGTCACACCCGGCAACACCCACGCGCGGCGCTGGCAGGAGAAGTGCGGCGCCGACCGTGAGAAGCTGCGCACCGTCTACCCCGGCATGGAGGCCGACCGCTTCGCGGCTGTCGGCGAGAGCGCCGACAGCGGCGACCCGTACACCCTCGTCTGGGTGGGCCGGATCGAGCCCTCCAAGGACCTCGTAGCTCTGCTGCACGCCTTCGCCGAGATCCGCAAGGAGGAGCCGCGGGCGCGGCTCAGGCTCTTCTGCGCGCCGGTGCGCGGCGCGGAGGCGACCGCCTACCTCGCACAGTGCCGCGCGCTCGCCGCCCAGTTGTTCCCCGACGAGGCCGCCGGCGCGCACGCCGAGGGCGACAACCCGGTGTCCTTCGAGGAGATCGGCGGACCGGATGCCCCGGAACTGGTCGACGCCTACGCCGCCGGGGGAGTGGTCGTGCTGTCCAGCGTCGTCGAGGGCTTCCCCGTCAGCCTGGTCGAGGCGATGTTCTGCGGGCGGGCCACGGTCTCCACGGACGTCGGCGCGGTCGTCGAGGTCATCGGCGGCACGGGCCTGGTCGTACCCCCGCGCAATCCCCGGGCGCTCGCCGACGCCTGTCTCGCGCTGCTGAGCGATCCCGAACGCCGCGAGCGGCTGGGGGCCGCGGCACGTGCCCGTGCACTCGAACTCTTCACGGTGGAACAGAACCTGACGGCATTTCGCGGCATTTACCTGGAGCTGATCTCGCACTCGCCGGTGCAGCGGGAGGCCGTCGACGCGGACGGCGAGCCGCTGCCCTTCGCATGTCCGGCCGAGTTCCACGCACCGGGCCGCTGGACCGGCGCGCCGGTGACCGGCCGCGCCCCGAGCTGGGCGGAGAATCCGCCGCTCGTCGCGGCCGGAGCGCCACCCGAGACCGTGAAGGAGGCACACCGATGACCGTGCCCCCCATCCCCAAGGCCACCACCGCACCGGACGCCCGGCCGGAGAGCGCGCGGCCGACAGCCGCGCTCCCCAAGGACGGCGACCCCGGAACCGCGGCCGACGCCGCCGGCGCAGAGCGGCGCGGCCCCCGCCGGGGAACGGCCGACCCCGTGAAGGTGCTCATGCACCGCCATCGGGAGCTGTGCGAGCGGGCGGTCGACCCGCTGGAGATCGCCGCCGGCCTGGAGGCGCACGGAGTCACCGACCGCACCGCGGCCCGCTTCCGCCACCGGGACGTGTTCGCCCTCGCCGAGGAGATGTACGCGCGTGTGCCCCGCGGTACGGAGCACACCGCCGCCCCCGTCCGGCCGGCGGGCGCCGCCGATTCGCGCGCCGACCGGACGGGACGCACTCCGTGGATGCTCCGTGCGCTCCTGCCGGGCGCTGTGTGCGCCGTCGCGGTGGCGGGCATGGAGGCGTCCGAAGGGATGCTCCGGCTCACGGCGGGCGTGGTCGGCGCCATCGGTGTCACCGTCGCGATGGCGCTGGCCCTGCGCCGCGGACCGCTCCGGCCGGCCGGGCGCACCGTCCCCTCCGTGAAGACGTCGACGCTGTGCCTGCTCGCCTTCGCGGCGTACGGCCAGGGACTGCTGCACGAGATCTCCGGCGGCGGTCCCGACGGCTCCTGGCCACTGGACCCCGCTCCCCTCCTGGCCCTGGCCCTGGCGGTTGCTCCCGCGGTCTGGTGCGCGCATCTCTTCTCCGCACTCGCACGGCGCAGGCTCGAACGCAGCCGGGGCCTCGACGAGTTCGCGGCCGGAGCCCGGCCCCTGCTCCTCGCCGTCGTCGTGCTCCACCTGGGGGCGCTGGCCGGGCTGCTCGTCCTCATCTCCCTCGTCCTCCCGGGCAGCGCACACGTACCCACCGCCGCTCTCGGCGCCCTCCTGTTCCTCGCCCGTCTGCTCATCGTCCACGGCTTCCCCGAATCGGCGGCGACCGCCCTTGCCGTCGCCTGCGCGGGCGAAGTCGCCTCGCTCGCCCTGCTGTTGTCGGGGCGCCTGCCCGGCCTCGACGTCCTCGCGCGGCCCGTCGAAGCGCTCGTGGGGGCGTGGGGCACGGCAGCCGTACCGGCGCTCGCCTGCGGTGTCGCCGCGGCCGGGGCCCTCGCACACGCCGCCGTGGCCCTCTCCCGGGCCTCTGCCCACACCTCCTGAACCAGCTTCGAACCCTGCTCTGAACGCCGCCGGACCATCCGCCGTCACTTCGCGGAGCCGACACCTCGGAGTGACCGGCCCCAAGGGCACGACAGCAAAACCCCTAAGGAGAAAGCGACATGACCCCGCAACAACCAGCTCCGGCCCGTCGGCCCCGAGGAGCGGCGCGATGAGGGTGCTCCTGCTCGGTGCCAACGGATTCCTCGGCCGCTTCGTCGCCGACCGGCTGCTCGCCGACCCGGCCGTGCACCTCACCGCCCTGGGCCGCGGCGACGACGCCGACGTCCGCTTCGACCTCTCCGGCGGCAGCCCCGGCGCGCTCACCCGCTTCCTGGGCGCCGTTCACCCCGGAGTCGTCATCAACTGCGCCGGCGCCACCCGCGGCGGAGCCCGCGAGCTGACCAGGCACAACACCGTCGCCGTCGCCACCGTCTGCGAGGCGCTGCGCCGCAGCGGCTGCGGCGCCCGTCTCGTCCAGATCGGCTGCGCCTCCGAGTACGGGCCCTCGCAGCAGGGCTCGTCCACCGCCGAGGACGCGGTGCCCCGCCCCGGAGGCCCCTACGGCGTGAGCAAGCTCGCCGCCACCGAGCTGGTGCTCGGCTCCGGCCTGGACGCCGTCGTGCTGCGGGTCTTTTCGCCCGTCGGCCCCGGCACCCCGGCCGGCTCCCCGCTCGGCCGCCTCGCGGAGGCCATGCGGCGCGCCATGCAGTCCGGCGACGGCGAGCTGAAGCTCAGCGGTCTCGGTGTGCAGCGCGACTTCGTCGACGTACGCGATGTGGCGCGTGCCGTGCACGCCGCCTCGCTCTCCGCGGCGCAGGGCGTCGTCAACATCGGCACCGGACGCGCCGTGAGGCTCAGGGACGCGGCGACGACCCTCGCCCGCGTCGCGGGATACGCGGGCGCACTGCACGAACTGGACGCGCCCCCGGTGCGCGGCGGTATCGGAAGTCCGCGCTCCGAGTCGGTCGTCGAGCACCTCGCCGCGACTCCCTCCCCGTACCCGGACGGCTGCGGCAGCTGGCAGCAGGCGGATGTGCGCACCGCCCGTGACCGGCTGGGCTGGCGCCCCCGGATCAACCTCGAGGAGTCCCTCGCGGACATCTGGATGGAGGCGGCATGCCGCATCTGACCACCACGGACCCGCGGCTGTCCGCCACAGGGGCGGAGAGACTCGGGTTCGGGATCCCCGGATACGCCCACCCGCTGCTCGCTCCCGTCGAATGGGCCGAGCTGACCCGCCCCGGCACCCCGCTGCACTGGGTGGTCCTCAACGTCGCTGCCGGGCCGGGCGACCGGCCCGACCCGCACTGCCTGGAGGCCGCGGGCAGGCTGAGCAACGCCGGCGTACGCGTACTGGGACATCTCGACATGTCCCACGGGTCGCGTTCCTTCGGCGACCTCGTCAGTGACGCCCAGCACTTCGTCGACTGGTACAAGGTCGACGGCTTCCTGCTCGACCGCTGTCCCACCGAGCGTGCCGACCTCGCCCACGTGCGGCGTACGACGGCCACTCTGGACGCGGTCCTGGACGGCGGGCACCTGGTGCTGGGGCACGGCACGCACCCGTACCCGGGCTACGCGGAGACCGCGGACCAGCTCGTCACCTTCTCCGGGGCATGGGCCGAGTACCGCTGGTCACAGGTGGCCGAGTGGACCGCGGAGTACCCGCCGGAGCGCTTCGTCCACTTCGTCCACGGGGTGCCCCGCACCCATCTCGAGGAGGCCACGCGCCTTGCCCGCTGGCAGGGCGCGGGGACGATCTTCTTCACCGACCGGGGCGGCCGCTGCGAAGGAAGAGGGCATATCGGGCCATTCGAGTCACTGCCCGGCTACTGGGACGAAATCGTCTCGCAGATCGGACGTGGTGTCTCGGAATGAGAGGGGCCGTGGCAGTGTTACGAGAAGAACAACCGTACTGACATACCGACCGACGGAGCCCCCGTGTCGCTGCCACCCCTGGTCGAGCCCGCAGCCGAGCTCACCGTAGACGAGGTCCGCAGGTACTCCCGCCACCTGATCATCCCGGACGTCGGGATGGACGGGCAGAAGCGGCTGAAGAACGCGAAGGTGCTGTGTGTGGGCGCGGGCGGCCTCGGCTCGCCGGCTCTGATGTACCTGGCGGCCGCCGGTGTCGGCACGCTCGGCATCGTGGAGTTCGACGAGGTCGACGAGTCGAACCTGCAGCGCCAGATCATCCACAGCCAGTCTGACATCGGCCGCTCCAAGGCCGAGTCCGCCCACGACAGCGTCAAGGGCATCAACCCGTACGTGAATGTGATCCTCCACGAAGAGCGGCTCGAGGCCGAGAACGTGATGGACATCTTCAGCCAGTACGACCTCATCGTCGACGGCACGGACAACTTCGCGACCCGCTACCTCGTCAACGACGCGTGCGTCCTGCTGAACAAGCCGTACGTGTGGGGCTCGATCTACCGCTTCGACGGCCAGGCCTCCGTCTTCTGGTCCGAGCACGGCCCCTGCTACCGCTGCCTCTACCCGGAGCCCCCGCCGCCGGGCATGGTTCCCAGCTGCGCCGAGGGCGGCGTGCTGGGCGTGCTCTGCGCGTCCATCGGCTCCATCCAGGTCAACGAGGCCATCAAGCTGCTCGCCGGCATCGGCGAGCCCCTGGTCGGCCGGCTGATGATCTACGACGCCCTGGAGATGCAGTACCGCCAGGTCAAGGTCCGCAAGGACCCGAACTGCGCGGTCTGCGGCGAGAACCCGACCGTCACCGAGCTCATCGACTACGAGGCCTTCTGCGGTGTCGTCTCCGAAGAGGCCCAGGAGGCGGCGGCCGGTTCGACGATCACTCCCAAGCAGCTCAAGGAGTGGATCGACGACGGCGAGAGCATCGACATCATCGATGTCCGCGAGGTCAACGAGTACGAGATCGTCTCGATCCCTGGTGCCCGTCTGATCCCGAAGAACGAGTTCCTGATGGGCACCGCCCTCCAGGACCTGCCGCAGGACAAGAAGATCGTCCTGCATTGCAAGACGGGTGTCCGCAGTGCGGAAGTCCTCGCGGTGCTGAAGTCCGCGGGCTTCTCCGACGCGGTGCACGTCGGCGGCGGCGTCATCGGCTGGGTGAACCAGATCGAGCCGGACAAGCCGGTCTACTGATCCGACGGGAGCAGCGCACAGGGCCCCGGACCGCGACTGCGGTCCGGGGTTCCGTCGCATCCGGGCCCTCGTAAGCGGCCCCGGCGGCATGGCGGTTTCCAGGGGTCGTCGCAAACGGATCCGGTCAGGACGTGCAGGTCCTGCCGTTCTGCGGCACCTCGCCGTCGAGCAGATACGCGTCCACGATCTCCGTCACACAGCGTCCGGTGCCGTACGCGCCGTGGCCCTCGCCCTTGTTGGTGATCAGCACGCCGACGCCGGCGCCGAGTTCGTCGGCCATCTTCCGCGCGCCCTCGTACGGGGTCGCCGGGTCGCCCGTCGTGCCGATCACCAGGATCGGGGCCGCACCCTCCGCCGAGACCTCCGGCGTCTCCGACTCGCCGGGCACCGGCCAATTCGCGCACCAGCCGGCCAGATCCCAGGCCAGGTACGGGCCGAAGACCGGGGAGATCTCGGTGAACTCTGCGAGATGGCGGGAGCGCACCTCGGCCGGTGAGACCCGGCCCTTGGCGTCCGCGCAGGATATGGCGCGCTGCGAGTGGTTCTGCGTGCCGTAATGACCCTTGTCGTCACGGTCGTTGTACACGTCGGCCATCAGCAGCAGCCCGGTGCCGTCGCCGCCCTCGGCGGCTTCGAGTGCCTCGGTCAGATGCGCCCAGCTGTCCTGGGAGTACAGCGGCTGGATGATCCCGGTCAGCGCCAGCCCCTCGGTGAGGGGCCGGCCGTCGTCCGTGGGCAGCGGCTTGCGGTCCAGTTCGGCGAGCAGCTTCACGATGCTCTCGGTTCCGTTCCTCGCGCTGATGCCCCGGCTCTCGAAGTAGTTCTCCAGAGCGCGCTGGAAGCCGCGTGTCTGGTTGCGCGAGTGACCTGCGTAGTCGGCGGAGGGGTCGACGACCGCGTCGAGGACGAGCCGACCGACGTTCTTGGGGAACAGGTGGGCGTAGACGCCGCCGAGCTCGGTCCCGTACGAGAAGCCCAGGTAGTGCAGCTTCTCGTCGCCGAGGACCTGGCGTATCAGGTCCATGTCGCGTGCCGCGTTCGCCGTGCCGACGTGCGGGATGATCCCGCCGGACCGCTTGGCGCAGCCCTGGCCGAAGGCCACCGAGTCGTCCATGTAGCTTTTCAACTCCGCGGGGGTGTCCGGGGTGGAGTCCAGAGCGAGCGACTTCACCGTCTCCGCGTCTCCGCGGCAGACCACCGCGCTGCTCTCCGCCACGCCGCGCGGGTCGAAGCCGACCAGGTCGTAGCGGCTGTGCAAGCTGTCGAAGCGCTGAGCCGCACCCGGCAGCGCGGCCACACCGGATCCGCCGGGGCCGCCGAAGTTGAAGAGCAGCGAGCCGATGCGTTTGCCGGGGCCCTCGGCCTTGGAGCGGATCAGGGCGATGCCGATGGTTTCCCCCGTCGGCTCGCGGTAGTCCAGCGGGGCCTCGAGAGTGGCGCACTGCCACTGGCCGCCCGGCGCCTTCGCGTAGCTGCCCCGTGCTTTGGTGGGCGCCTCGCAGGTCTTCCAGTCCAGCTTCTGGCCGGTCAGAGCGGCCGGAAGAGCGGCCTGCGAACCGTCGTGCGTGCGGTTCGCGTCCGGTGTGGGGTCGGGGGAGGCGGACGGGGCACCGCCCTTGCCGTCGTTGACGGTCCCTTCGTCCCCGCCGCCGCATCCGGTGGCCGAGCCGGCCACGAGGAGCGTCGTCGCGGCCAGGGCGGCCACTCGCACGGGAAGTCTCATCTCACGCTCCCAGGGCTTTCGAAGATATTTTCGACATCGTATGGCGGGAGTCGTGGGAGCTACGTGCACACCGTCCCGTCGGCGGGCGCCTTGCCGCTCAGCAGGTAGGTGTTCACGGCCCGCTGCACACAGGTGCTGCTGCTGTACGAACCGTGCCCCTCGCCCCGGTACGTGATCTGGACGCCCACGCCCTTGCCCAGCGCCTCTGCCATGGCCTTCGTGCCCTTGTAGGGGGTGGCGGGGTCGCCGGTGTTGCCGACCACCACGATCGGGGGCGCGCCGGGTGCGGAGACGTCCGGGTGCTCCCATGTGCCCGGCACCGGCCATGCACTGCAACTCGCCTGCCCCCAGGCGAGGTACTCGCCGAAGACGGGAGAAGCCTTGCGGAATTCGGGAAGCATGGCCTTGGCCTGCTTCAGTGTGTAGCGCTCTTTGGCATCGACGCAGCCGATGGCCGCGCCCGCCGCCTGGATGTTGCTGTAGGTGCCGTCCTCGGAGCGTCCGCTCATCGCGTCGGAGAACGCCATCAGAAGGGCTCCATCGCCGCCTTCGGCCTCGTCGAGGGCCTGTTCCAGCAGCTCCCAGTAGTCCTGCGAGTAGAGGGTCTGAAGGATGCCGTTCGCTGCCTGGCCCTCCGTGAGCATCCGCTCCCCGATACCGGGGATGGGCTTCTTGTCGAGCCGGTCGAGGAAGGCGATGATCCAATCCTGGATCTCCTTCACGGTGGAGCCGGGGAGCAGACAGGCGTCGCCGCGTTCCAGGCAGTCCTCGGAGAAGTTGGTGAGCGCCAGCTGGAAGCCCTTCACCTGGCCCAGCGCACTCTGCACGGTATTCTGCGTCGGGTCGACGACGGCGTCGAAGACGGCCCGTCCGACGTTCTTCGGGAACAGGTGGGCGTAGACGCCGCCGAGCTCGGTCCCGTACGAGATGCCGAAGTAGTACAGCTTGTCGTCGCCGAGGACCTGTCGCATCAGGTCCATGTCGCGGGCGGCGTTGATGGTGCCGACGTACGGCAGCTCGTTGCCCGAGTTCTCCTCGCAGGCGCGGCTGAACTTCTCGATGCCCTCCTGGTACGCCGCCTCCTCCGCGGCGTCGTCGGGTGTCGGGTCCTCGGTGGCCTGCTCGTCGAGCTGCCTGTCGTCCAGGCACTCCACGGGAACGCTGCGGCCGACTCCGCGCGGGTCGAAGCTCACGAGGTCGTACCGGGCGCGCAGATCGTTGTAGTCCTGGGCCAGGGAGGGCAGGGTGTGCACGCCGGAGGCGCCGGGGCCGCCGAAGTTGAAGACGAGGGAGCCGACGCGGTTCTTCGTGTCACGGGCCTTGGCCCGGATGAGGGCCAGCTCGATGGTCTCGCCGTCGGGCTTCGCGTAGTCGAGCGGGACGTCCATGAACGAGCACTCCCACTGCGTCCCCCCGGGCAGCGGCGACGGCTTCGGCCCGCCGCCCTCCGCTTCCGAGGGGGCGGGGCACGGCCGCCAGTCCAGCGGCTGGGCGGCCAGATCCTTGGGCCGGTCCTCGTCCCCGCTGCCGCCGTCGGAGCACCCGGCGACCAGCAGCACGGCTGTGGCGGTGGCGGCCGCCGCGGCGCGGGCGGCGGAGGAAGTTGTCGGCATGCCGCCATCCTGCGCCGCCCCGGCTTGCTCCGCACGGGCGACGGTCCATGCGGGTGGAGGTGACTTTGCTGGGCCGTACGGGTGACTTCCGGTCGGTTTGTGCGTGCTCTCCGGGCTGGTTCGCGCGCCGGTCCCGGGTCCTGTCGTCGGCCCCGCCCGGATCGTGCGTCAGCTTCCGACCCCGCCCCGTGTCACAGGAAACCCTTGCGAGTGAGGTGCGTGAAGGCGAGCCAGCCCGGCAGGACCGGCAGCCACAGCGTCATCGTCCGGTACAGCAGCACTGCGGGGGTAGCGACCGCCGCGGGCACCCCCACCAGCACCAGACCGCCGATCAACGCACCCTCGACGGCGCCCATACCGCCTGGCGTCGGCGCGGCGGAGCCCAGCGCGTTGCCCGCGAGGAACACGACGGCGATGCTCGCGTAGCTCACCGGCTGGTTGCCGCCGTCGAACGCTCGGACCGACGCGTCCAGGCAGAGCACGAACACAGACGTCAGCAGCAGCATCCCGCCGATGCCCGTGAGCAGCTTCACCGGCCGCTGCAGCACATCGAGCATGCGCGGCACCACACCGGCGAACAGCGAGCGCAGCTTGGTCGCCACGAACTTCCGCAGGAACGGGATCGCCGTGACCACCAGCACGAGCACGGCGACCGTCAGCAGTCCCGCGATCACCGTCCTGGACGGGGTGAGCGACGCCGTCTTCTCCGTACCGGTCAGATAACCGAACGAGAGCAGCAGCAGGATGTGCGCGCCGAGACCGAAGAGCTGCGAGGCGCCGACACTGGCCACGGCCAGACCGGGACGGACCCCCGACCGCTGGAGGAAGCGGGTGTTGAGTGCGACACCGCCGACCGCCGCCGGGGCGACGATCTTGACGAACGACCCGGCGACCTGCGCGAGCACGGTACGCAGGAACCTGATCCGCTCCGGCACGAACCCCAGCAGGCTCATCGCCGCGGCGAAGTAGCTGAGCACCGAGAACAGCAGGGCGGCCGCCACCCAGCCCCAGTGGGCGTTGGCGAACATCGTGCCGAAGTCGAAGTCGGCGATCTGCGACAGCAGGAAGTACGCGGCGACGGCGCCGGCGATGCAGCTGACGAGCGTCCGCGGCCTGATCCGCTCAAGACGGACCGGCTCCACGGGAGCCTGCGGCCTGATCAGCAGCACCTGTCTGCGGATCTGGGAGAGCAGATCCTCCTCACGAGCCTCGTCCATGGCCTCGTCCAGGGCACGCTTGTCGGCCTGCTTCTCCGCACGCTCCACCTTGCGGGCGGTCTTGCGGTCGTCGGCAGGCGGCTCTGCGTTGCGCGCCCGCTTCGCGGCCTCCGAGGCCTCCAGCACCGCTTCTCGTTCGCGGTGGGCCCGTTCGCGCGCCTGCTGGCGCAGGGTGGCGCGGGTGGAGCGGCTCAGCGCGATCGGCTGGAGCAGGGGGAGGCAGTCGGCGACCTTGTCCGGGCCGAGCACCTCGACGGCAGCGGCCACCGAGCGTTCCGCACCCACCCGCAGCCCAAGGGTGGTCAGCAGCTGGGCGATGTCCATCCTCAGCACGACATCGCCGGCCGCGATCTCGCCGCCGCGCAGATCCGTGAGGATCACCTTGCCGTCCGGGTCCACGAGGATCGCGTCCCCGGCGAGCCGACGGTGGGCGATGCGCCGTGACTGGAGCGCCTTCACCTGCCGCCAGGCGCCGCGCACGACGTCGTCCGTGATCTCTTCGTCCGGAAGGGAGTCGAGGGAGCGGCCGCCGGAGTGCTCGTACACGAGCATCACGGCGTCGGGGCCGAGCTCGGAGGTGGCGATCAGTTTGGGGGCGTTGGCGCCGGCGGCGATCGCCGCGTAGGCCAGCAGGGCCTCCTGCTCCAGCGCCTGACGCAGCGACTGGATGGAGCGGCGGGTGGTGATGGAGCGCAGGGTCAGCCGGCGCCACACCCGGTAGAAGAAGCCCTGTGCCTGCTGCTCGCGGTCGACGACGGTGACGTCGAGGGGCGGCCCGTCCTCCAGTGACACCAGATAGCGGCGGCCGCGGTCCGTGTCGGCGTTCTCCGCGGCATCCTCCTCCGCACGCATGGCGGTCACCGGATGGAAGCCGACATGGCGCAGACCGGCGAGCAGATTCTGGCCGGTGGGACGGACGTTCGGTGAGCCGACGGCGTAGAGGGTGCCGTAGGCGACGGTCCAGCCGAGCAGCACGGTGAGGAGGATCGAGAACGGGGTGGTGTAGCCGGCGACCAGCATCGCGAACGCGTCGAGGAGCAGCACCACCCACAGCACCACGCGCCAGCGCGGTCTGCGGGCCATGCCGACGGCGGTCATGTAGGCGATGACCGGCGCGAGATACCCGTGCACCGGATCGGTGAGCGCACCGCCGGTCTGCGCCTGGGTCAGGGCGTCCTGGAGGCTGCCGGGCGCGCTCTTGGCGACCCAGAGGTCGGTGGCGAGGGTGACCCCGTGGGCGAGGACCGCGGCGAGCACACCGTCCGCGATCCGTAGTCCGTCCCGTTTGATCAGCCGCTCGATGGCGAAGGCGACCGGGACGAGCAGCACGGCGATGCTGGACGCCAGGCCCGCGATCTTGACCAGCAGGTCCGGGGCCTGGCCGGTGCCCTTGTTGATGTCCTGCTCGAGGCCAGTCGTGGTGCCCTGTGCGAACGCGGCGACGGCCAGGACGATCGCGATCAGCATGATGCCGATCAGTAGCCGCATCAGGTCCGACGGGCGGTGCACGCGCGCGGCGAGCAGCGGCTCGTCCCCGGAGACGCGGTCCGCGTGAGCCACCTCGGCGCCCGTTCCCAAAGCCGGCTTCTTCGGGTCCGGCTCGGGGTCAGGGGCGCCTGCTGCCTTCGAAGGCTGCACGCCCTGCTCCTTCGCCGTCTCGGTCTCTTCTTGATCTCGTATCACCAGTCACCGCCCGCACGATGGTGGCACGACCGGACGACAGAGGGGGGCATCAGGGTGCATCGCGGTGACGCGAGGCGCGTACCGTACACCTCTTTGACGCTTATGCGCTGTTTTGCCCGCTGTGTAGCACAGACCTCTCGTCCACAGCACTGTCGGTGCCGTGCGGCAGGATGGGTCGGATGGACGAGCTGCCTGAATACGCCGAGCGGGTTCTGGAGGTCGCCGAGCGGATCCCCCCGGGCCGGGTCATGACCTATGGGGACGTCGCCGAGTGGCTCGGCGAGTCCGGACCCCGCCAGGTCGGCCGAGTCATGGCGCTGTACGGCGGAGCCGTGCCGTGGTGGCGCGTCGTGCGCTCCGACGGAGTGCTGCTGCCCGGCCACGAACTGCGCGCCCTGGAGCATTACCGCGAGGAGGGGACTCCGCTGCGCGGGGCATCCCGAAGCGCCGAGGGGCACATGCCGCGCCTCGACATGAAACGTGCGCGCTGGGACGGCGTCGGGCCGCACGGCGACGAAGCTCACATATGACAGCTTCCGCCAAGCGGCACCTGCGCGGCGAGTGCGGGGACCACACAGGACAGGTGACGCAGTCGCCGCCCGCACGCGGCGCCCTGGCGTAGCGTCGTCGGCGCGCGGCACCGACCGCGATCTCACCACCAGCACACCCACCAGGACCGGCGAACCACGTGAGCTCCTCCTCCACCACCGGGCGTCCGTCGTACCCGCAGCAGGTACGCCGGGGGTCCACGGGTGCGTACCGGCTGGTGCGAACCCCTCCGGGCCGCGTGGCTCCCCCTGTGCTGGACGCAGCTCAGCGCGCGGTGGTTGACCACCGCGAAGGGCCACTGCTGGTACTCGCCGGGCCCGGCACCGGGAAGACGACGACGCTGGTGGAAGCCGTCGCCGCGCGCATCGCGCGACGCGCGGACCCGGCACGCATCCTCGTCCTCACCTTCAGCCGCAAGGCGGCGGTGGAGCTGCGGGACCGGATGGCGCTGCGGCTGGGAGGCACGCGCGGACCGCAGGCGACGACGTTCCACTCGTTCTGCTACGCGCTGGTCCGGGCGAACCAGGACGCCGACCTGTTCTCCGAGCCGCTGCGGCTGCTGTCCGGGCCCGAGCAGGACGTGACCGTGCGCGAACTGCTCGCCGGGCAGATCGGCCTGCCCGGTGTGAACTGGCCCGACGAGCTGCGGGCCTGCCTCACCACGCGCGGCTTCGCCGACGAGGTGCGTGCGGTACTGGCCCGCAGCCGCGAACTGGGCCTCGGCCCGGACTCCCTCGCCCGTTTCGCGGCCCGCACCGGCCGGCCCGACTGGGAGGCGGCCGCGTCGTTCCTCGCCGAGTACCTCGACGTCCTGGACCTGCAGGGCGTGCTGGACTACGCGGAACTCGTGCACCGTGCCGTGCCGCTGGCGGAGGAGGCGGCCCTGCCCGCCTACGACGCGGTCTTCGTGGACGAGTACCAGGACACCGACCCGGCCCAGGTGCGACTGCTCAGGGCGCTCGCGGGCGGCGGGCGGACACTGATCGCCTTCGGTGACCCGGACCAGTCGATCTACGCGTTCCGCGGCGCCGACGTGAACGGCATCCTCGACTTTCCCGACGCCTTCCCGAAGGCGGGCGGCAGCCCGTCGGACGTGGCGGTGCTGACCACCTCCCGGCGCAGCGGGGCGACCCTGCTGGAGGCGACCCGCCTCCTCACCCGCCGGATGCCGCTGACACGACTGCCGTCCGAGAAGGTGCGGGCGCACCGCGAGCTGTCGGCGGTCCGCGAAGGCGGCCGCATCGAGGCGTACACCTGTCCGACGGCCTCGACCGAGCTGGACAACATCGCGGACATCCTGCGCCGCGCGCACCTCGAGGAGGGCGTTCCCTGGCACGACATGGCGGTCCTGGTCAGGGCGGGCGGCCGTACGATCCCGTCGATCCGGCGGGCCCTGACGTCGGCCGGCGTCCCGCTCGAGGTCGACGGCGACGACATGGCACTCCGACACGAGCCCGCGGTGGCACCTCTGCTGACGGCCCTCCGTACGGTGGCCACGGCGGCGGCCCGCCGCAGCGCGGAGACGGGGGCGGGGGCGGACGCGGGGACGCGTACGGGGTCGGCGGAAGGCGTGGCATCCGCGGCCGCGTCCAGTTCCGCGGCTGAGTCCAGCTCTGAGGCCGCATCCCGTTCCGCCGCCGAGTCCACCTCCTGGATCGACATCGACACCGCGCTCACTCTCCTCGGCTCGCCCCTCGGGGGCATGGACTCCGCCGACCTCCGCCGGCTCGGCCGGGCGCTGCGGGACGAGGAACGGGCCGGGGGCAATGCGCTGCCCCCACCGTCCGACCAACTCCTCGCCCGCGCGCTTGCCGAGCCGGAGCGCCTCGTCGCGCACGACCCCGCGTACGCCCGGGGCGCCCAGCGGCTCGGAGCGCTCCTGCGCACGGCGCGCGAGCTCCTCGAGGGCGGCGGCACCGCGGAGCAGGCCCTGTGGCATCTGTGGGACGGCACCCCCTGGCCGCAGCGCCTGGAACGCGCCGCGTTCCGCGGTGGCGCGGCCGGACGCAACGCCGACCGGGACCTCGACGCCGTCTGCGCGCTCTTCGAGACGGCGGCCCGGGCCGAGGAGCGCACCGGCGGCCGCGGTGCGCTCAACTTCATCGAGGAACTCGAAGCACAGGACATAGCGGCCGACACCCTCGCCAAGCGCGAGGTTCGCCCCGACGCCGTACGGCTGATGACCGCGCACCGTTCCAAGGGCCTGGAGTGGAGCCTCGTCGTCGTCGCCGGAGTGCAGGAAGGTCTGTGGCCCGACCTCCGGCGACGGGGTTCCCTGCTGGAGGCCGACCGCATCGGCCGCGACGGTCTCGCGGAGCCGCTCACCCCCGGCGCCCTGCTCGCCGAGGAGCGCCGACTCTTCTACGTGGCCGCCACCCGCGCCCGCGACCGGCTCGTCGTCACCGCGGTCAAGGCCCCGGCCGACGACGGCGACCAGCCTTCCCGCTTCCTGACCGAACTCGGCACGGAGCCGCGTGACATCACGGGCCGGCCCCGCCGTCCTCTCGCTGTCGCCCCGCTCGTCGCCGAGCTGCGTGCGACCACCGTGGACCCGGACGCGTCCCCCGAGCTGCGGGAGGCGGCGGCTCGCCGGCTCGCCCGGCTTGCCGCACTGAGCGACGACGACGGCAACCCGCTGGTGCCGGCGGCTCACCCCTACCGCTGGTGGGGCCTGTACGACGTCACGCACAGCGCGAAGCCGCTGCGCGACCGCGAACAGCCCGTCACCCTCTCCGGGAGCGCACTGGACCAGCTGGCCAACAGCTGCGCCCTCCAGTGGTTCCTGGGCCGTGAGGTGAAGGCCGACGCCCCCGCGACCGCCGCTCAGGGCTTCGGCAACGTCGTGCACGTCCTCGCCGATGAAGTGGCCTCCGGTCGCACCCCCGCCGATCTCGCCGTCCTCATGGAGCGTCTCGACTCGGTCTGGAACGCGCTGGTCTTCGACGCCCCCTGGAAGTCGCAGCAGGAGAAGGGACACGCCCGCGTCGCGCTCGAACGCTTTCTGCGCTGGCACGTGATGGACCGCGGCACACGCACCCCCGCGGCCACCGAGCACGACTTCGATGTGACCCTGCAGGCGGGCGAGTTCGAGGTGCGCATCCGGGGCTCCATGGACCGCGTCGAGCAGGACGACCAGGGCCGCGCCTACGTCGTCGACTTCAAGACCGGCAAGCAGACGCCGACCAAGGACGAGGTCGCCCGCCACCCCCAGCTCGCGGTCTACCAGCTCGCCGTGCGCGAGGGCGCGGTCGACGAGGTCTTCGGCGGGCGTCGCCCCGAGGCGGGCGGTGCCGAACTGGTGCAGCTGCGTCAGCCGGCCGCCAAGAAGGAGGGCGGCGACGCCCTGCCCAAGGTGAAGGCACAGGAGGCGCTCGCGGGGGAGTGGGTGGGCGACCTGCTCGCCACCGCGGCCGGTCGTGTGCTCGCCGAGCGCTTCACGCCCGCCACCGGGCAGCACTGCGCTCACTGCGCCTTCCGCGCCTCGTGCAGCGCGCAGCCGGAGGGCCGCCAAATAGTGGAATGATCGGTGTTTTGCCCGGTTTCGTCACATTCGCAGGGAATCCAATGGAGTTCAGGCCGCTGCAACGGGCTGCGGCGGCCGACCCGGATCTGCGAGGAGAAACAACATGACGGCCAAGCGGAAGTCCCTGGCGAGGGTGGTGGCCTGTGCGAGCGTCATCGTCGTACTGACGGGCTGTACCCGGGGCGGTGACAGCGACGTCAAGGCCAAGGGCGTCTCGGGGGAGCAGCAGGGGCGGGTGACCGCCACCGGCGGATCGCTGGCCGGCCTGGACGCGGGGCAGATCGCCGACAGGGCGGTCGAGGCCACGAAGGACGCCAAGTCGCTGAAGATGGCGGGCCGGATCGAGAAGGAGGGCGAACCGGTCTCCATCGACCTCGCCCTGGACGCCGAGAACTGCACCGGTCTCCTCGGCGCCAAGGGAGGCAGGGCAGAGCTCCGCAAGGTGGCCAAGGTCATGTACCTCAAGGGCGACGAGCAGTTCTGGAACGCCACTCTGCAGGAGCGTTCCTCCGAGTCTCCCGGCGGCAGCGACGGCGGCGCGGTCGTCGATCTGATGAAGGGCCGCTGGATCACGATGCCCGCCGGGACCATCGAGGCCATGGACCGCGTCTGCGACCTCAGGGCCGTCTTCTCCGAGATGGACATGGACGAGGCGGACCGCAAGCAGATGACGAAGGGGCCGGACGCCCAGGAGGACGGCGTCGCCACAGTGACCCTCGTGAAAAAGGCGGAGGGCAGGACGACGACTGTCCACATCGCCAAGGAAGGCAAGCCGCACATCCTCAAGATCGTCAAGACGGGCGGCACCGAGACCGGCACCATCCTTCTCTCGGACTACGACAAGCCGGTCGAGGTCAAGGCCCCGCCGCCCGGCGAGGTCGTCGATCTCGAGAACCTGACCGGAGGCGCGGGCCTGGGCACGGGTTTCGAGGCGGGCGAGTCCCAGACGGGCGAGGCGCCGCAGGCCGGCGAGTCGGACACGGGCGAGTCGGGCACGGGAGAGTCGGGCACGGGAGAGTCGGGCACGGGCGAGTCGGGCACGGGAGAGTCGGGCACGGGCGAATCGGGTGAGTCGGCGGCGGGTGACGAAAGCGGCCAGGACACCGGATCCGAGCGCGGCACGGACTCGGACACCGGCGCGAGCACCGGCAGCGAGGCCGACTCCGGAACCGGCACGCGATCGGAGTCCGGCGGAGCCACCCAATCCGGCAGCGAATCCGGCAGCGAATCCGACAGCACATCCGGAAGCGACGCCGCCGACGTCGGCTCGGGCGCCGGTACGGCCGCAGACGGCCCGAGCGACTCCTGAACCGTCCACCGCCCGAAGCACTCAGGACCGCCTCTCGGCGAGCCTTGGCCGCCCGGCACGCAGGTGGCCGGACATATGGGGACCACTGCCGTCAGTGGTCCCCATTAGCCTCTATGGGGTGACCGCACGTATCTCCGATCCCGAGCAGCTCAAGGAGCTCCTCGGGATCCCCTTCACCCCGGAGCAGACGGCCTGCATCACCGCGCGGCCCGCCCCGCAGGTCATCGTGGCCGGAGCCGGTTCGGGGAAGACGACGGTCATGGCGGCACGGGTCGTGTGGCTCGTCGGCACCGGCCAGGTGGCGCCCGAGCAGGTCCTCGGTCTGACCTTCACCAACAAGGCCGCCGGAGAACTGGCCGAGCGCGTCCGCACCGCTCTCGTACGGGCCGGGGTGACGGACCCCGACGTCATCGACCCGGACAACCCTCCCGGCGAACCCCGAATCTCGACGTACCACGCCTTTGCCGGTCAGCTGCTCACCGACCACGGCCTGCGTATCGGGCTCGAGCCCAGCGCGCGGCTCCTCGCCGACGCCACCCGCTATCAGCTCGCCGCCCGCGTGCTGCGCGAAGCCCCCGGGCCGTACCCGGCGCTCACCCGGTCCTTCCCCTCCCTGGTCAGCGACCTGCTGGCGCTCGACGCGGAGCTTGCCGAGCATCTGGTCCGCCCCGACCGGCTGGCGGCGTACGACACCGAGCTCCTGCGCACCCTGGAGGGCGCCCGGCTCAGCAACGCCGACCTCCGCAAGGTCCCCGAGGCCGCCGAGGCCCGCCGCGAGCTGCTCGACCTGACGCTCCGTTACCGCGCGGCCAAGCGGGAGCGGGACCTGCTCGACTTCGGCGACCAGATCGCCCTCTCCGCAGAGCTCGCACTCACCCGGCCCGAGGTCGGCGCCGTCCTGCGCGACGAGTTCCGGGTCGTCCTGCTCGACGAGTACCAGGACACGTCCGTGGCGCAGCGGCTCCTGCTTTCGGGCCTCTTCGGGCAGGGCACGGGACACGCGGTCACCGCCGTCGGCGACCCTTGCCAGGCGATCTACGGCTGGCGCGGAGCGTCGGTCGCCAACCTCGACGACTTCCCCGTCCACTTCCCGTACGCCGACGGCAGTCCCGCCACCCGCTACTCGCTCAGCGAGAACCGCCGCAGCGGGGGCCGGCTGCTGCACCTCGCCAACGGCCTCGCAACGCCGCTGCGCGCCATGCACGAGGGAGTCGAGGCCCTGCGGCCCGCCCCCGGCGCCGAGCGGGACGGCATCGTGCGCTGCGCGCTGCTGCCGACGCATGCCGACGAGATCGAGTGGCTCGCCGACTCCATCGCGCACTTGGTGCGCACGGGCAAGGAGCCGGGCGAGATCGCGGTCCTGTGCCGTACCGCCGAAGACTTCCCCGAGATCCAGGGCGCCCTCGTCGCGCGCGACGTCCCCGTCGAGGTCGTCGGCCTGTCCGGGCTGCTGCACCTGCCTGAGGTCGCCGATCTGGTGGCCGTCTGCGAGGTCCTCCAGGATCCGGGCGCCAACGCCTCGCTCGTCCGACTGCTCACCGGCCCGCGCTGGCGGATCGGTCCCCGCGACCTGGCCCTGCTCGGCCGCCGTGCCCGGCTGCTGGTGCACCGAGTCTCCGTGGACGAGGACCCCGACCAGCGCCTCGCCGCGGCGGTGGAGGGCACCGACCCCGCCGAGGTCGTCTCGCTCGCCGACGCACTCGACACGTTCCTGGAGTCGGCCTCGGGAGAGGACGACGGCCTGCCCTTCTCGGCCGACGCGAGGGTCCGCTTCGCCCGCCTCGCCGCCGAACTGCGCGACCTGCGCAGGTCGCTGTCCGACCCGCTCATGGATGTGCTGCACCGGGTGCTCTCCACGACCGGTCTCGAGGTCGAACTGTCCGCCTCCCCGCACGCGCTGGCCGCCCGCCGCCGCGAAACCCTCGCCAACTTCCTGGACGTCGCGGCGGGTTTCGCCGCGCTGGACGGAGAAGCGACGCTGCTGGCCTTCCTCGGCTTCCTGCGCACCGCCGCGCAGTACGAGAAGGGCCTCGACAACGCCCTCCCGGGCGGCGAGAACACGGTCAAGGTGCTCACCGCGCACAAGTCCAAGGGCCTGGAGTGGGACGTCGTCGCCGTCCCCGGCCTTGTCGCCAAGCACTTCCCGAACGATCGGGCGCGCGAGGCCTGGACCTCGCAGTCCAAGGTCCTTCCGCACGCCCTGAGGGGCGACGCGGACACGCTCCCGGACGTCGAGTCGTGGGATGCGCGGGGCCTGAAGGCGTTCAAGGAAGCGATGCAGGACCACCAGCACACGGAGGAACTCCGCCTGGGCTACGTCACCTTCACCCGCCCCCGCTCGCTCCTCCTCGGCTCGGCCCACTGGTGGGGCCCCAGCCAGAAGCGCCGACGCGGTCCCTCGGCGTTCCTCCAGGCGCTGTACGACCACTGCGAGCAGGGGTACGGCGAGATCGAGGTGTGGGCGGAAGAGCCGGCCGAGGACGCGGAGAACCCGGCACTGGGTGCGGCGACCGCGGACCACGCCTGGCCTCTGCCGCTCGACCCGACCTCGCTCGCCCGCCGCCGGGCGGCGGCAGAAACGGTCCTGGCGCACCTCGAGGCGCTGTCCTCGGCCGCTTCCGACGAGCCGGATGCAGTGGCCCCGTCGTCGGCCGCCTACGAAGAGCCGGAGGCCCGGACCGGGGCTCCGGCCGCCGGCGACGAGTGGGCCTGGCCGGAGGACGCCCCGCCGGAGGACGACGCACCGCCCCCCTTCGACGACCCCTTCGGCGAGTTCCCGGACGCCGCCGTGCCGGGCCCCCGCATGCCCGCCGACCCGCCGCCTCCCCTGACCGCGGAGAAGGCAGGGGCCGAGCCGGACACCCCGCTCACACCCGAAGACGCCCGCACCATCGCCTCCTGGGATCGTGACCTCGACGCGCTCGCCGGCGAGCTGCGCCGCACCCGCGCGACCGTCCGCGACGTGCTTGTGCCGACCTCCCTGTCCGCCTCCCAGCTCCTGCGCCTCGCCGCCGACCCCGACGGCTTCGCCAAGGAGCTCGCTCGCCCCATGCCGCGGCCCCCGCAGCCTGCGGCCCGCAGAGGCACCCGCTTCCACGCATGGGTGGAGTCGCGCTTCGAGGAGCTCCCCCTGCCCATGCTCGGCCCCGACGAACTCCCCGGCGGCGCCGACGAGCACGACATCGCGGACGAGCAGGATCTGGCGGCTCTCAAAGAGGCCTTCGAGCGGACCCCGTACGCACGCCGCACACCCCACCGCGTCGAAGCGCCGTTCCAGTTCACCCTCGCGGGCCGCGTGATCCGGGGCCGTATCGACGCCGTGTACCGGACGGAGGAGGGAACGTACGAGATCGTCGACTGGAAGACCGCGCGCAACGGCGCCGCCGACCCCCTCCAGCTCGCCGTCTACCGCGTGGCATGGGCCGAACAGCACGGAATACCGCTCGACGCGGTGACCGCCGCGTTCGTCTTCGTACGCACCGGCGAGGTCGTGCGTCCGGACGGCCTTCCCGACCGTGCGGGACTGGAGCGCATCCTGCTGGGCGGGACGGCCGACGAGTCCGGTGCGGGGGCCCGTTAGGCTCAGGAGCATGAGCGACACCCCGGACAGCGCCGTCCGTACGTACATTGAGCAGCACCGCGCCGCCTTCCTCGACGACCTCGCCGAGTGGTTGCGCATCCCGTCGGTGTCGGCGCAGCCCGAGCACGACGCGGACGTACGGCGCAGCGCCGAGTGGCTCGCGGCCGAGCTTGCAAGGACCGGCTTCCCGGTCGCCGAGATCTGGCCCACCCCCGGCGCCCCCGCGGTGTTCGCCGAGTGGCCGTCCGGCGACCCGGACGCACCCACGGTGCTGGTGTACGGCCACCACGACGTGCAGCCCGCCGCCCGCGAGGACGGCTGGCACACCGACCCGTTCGAGCCGCAGATCGTCGACGGCCGGATGTACGGTCGTGGCGCCGCCGACGACAAGGGCCAGGTGTTCTTCCACACCCTCGGGGTGCGCGCACACCTTGCCGCCACGGGGCGCACCGCCCCGGCGGTGAACCTGAAGATGCTGATCGAAGGCGAGGAGGAATCGGGCTCCCCGCACTTCCGCGCACTGGTCGAGTCCCACGCCGACCGGCTCGCCGCCGACGCCGTGATCGTCTCCGACACCGGCATGTGGTCGAAGAGCACTCCCACCGTCTGCACGGGCATGCGTGGCCTCGCCGACTGCGAGATCGCCCTGTACGGCCCCGACCAGGACATCCACTCGGGGTCGTTCGGCGGAGCCGTCCCCAACCCCGCGACGGTCGCCGCCCGCCTCGTGGCCGCACTGCACGACGAGAACGAGCAAGTCACCGTCCCCGGGTTCTACGAAGGCGTCGCGCCCCTCACCGACGCCGAGCGTGAGCTCTTCGCCGAGCTCCCCTTCGACGAGGAGACCTGGCTGCGCACCGCCACGTCGCACGGCACCCTCGGCGAGGCCGGCTACTCCACGCTGGAGCGCATCTGGGCCCGCCCGACGGCGGAGCTGAACGGCATCGGCGGCGGTTACCAGGGGCCCGGCGGCAAGACGATCATCCCCTCGTCCGCCCGGCTCAAGCTGTCCTTCCGGCTGGTCGCGGGGCAGGAACCGGACAAGATCGAGCGCGCGGTCACCGACTGGGTCGCCTCCAAGGTGCCGGCCGGCATCCGTCACGAGGTCGTCTTCGGCGCGGCCACCCGCCCCTGCCTGACCCCGCTGGACCACCCGGCACTCCAGTCGGTCGTCCGGGCCATGGGCCGGGCCTTCGACGGACAGAAGATCCGCTTCACCCGCGAGGGCGGCTCGGGGCCCGCCGCCGACCTCCAGGACGTGCTGGCGGCGCCCGTGCTCTTCCTCGGCATCTCCGTACCGTCCGACGGCTGGCACGCACCGAACGAGAAGGTCGAGCTGGATCTGCTCCTCAAGGGCGTGGAGACCACCGCCCATCTGTGGGGCGACATGGCCGAAGCCCTTCGCTGAATCGCATCCCAAAACCTCCCGGGGGAGTTGGAAGAACCGTGAGCACCAACAGCTACGTCGACGCCGCAAGCCGTCCGATCGGTCTCACCGCACCGAGCGGCATCGACCGTGAGGCGCACAACCGCCTCGACGAGGCCTGGCTCGCGGCGGCGTGGAGTCACCCCACGACCCGGGTCTTCGTGGTCTGCGGCGGGCAGGTGCTGATCGACGACACCCCCGACGGCCGCACCGAGCTGGTCATGACACCGGCCTTCGAGGCGCCGGTCACCGAGACGCACCGCTACTTCCTCGGTACCGACGAGGAAGGAGTGCGCTACTTCGCCCTCCAGAAGGACACCCTGCCGGGGCGCATGGACCAGTCGGCGAGGCCCGCCGGGCTGCGCGAAGCCGGGCTGCTGCTGTCGCCGCGCGACGCGGGGCTCATGGTGCACGCGGTCGCCCTCGAGAACTGGCAGCGGCTCCACCGCTTCTGCTCCCGCTGCGGCGAGCGCACCGTCATCGCCGCCGCGGGCCACATCCGCCGCTGCCAGGCGTGCGGCGCCGAGCACTACCCCCGTACCGACCCCGCCGTGATCATGCTCGTCACCGACGATGAGGACCGCGCCCTCCTCGGCCGACAGGTGCACTGGCCGGAGGGCCGCTTCTCGACGCTGGCGGGCTTCGTGGAGCCGGGGGAGTCGATCGAGCAGTCGGTGCGCCGAGAGGTTCGCGAGGAGGTGGGTGTCGACGTCGGCGAGGTCGAGTACATCGCCAGCCAGCCGTGGCCCTTCCCCTCGAGTCTGATGCTGGGCTTCATGGCCCGCGCCACGTCGTCGCACATCGAGGTGGACGGCGAGGAGATCCATGAGGCGCGCTGGTTCTCCCGGGAAGACCTGCGGGCCGCGTTCGAGTCTGGGGAGGTGCTGCCTCCCTACGGGATATCGATCGCGGCCCGCCTCATCGAGCTCTGGTACGGCAAGCCGCTGCCCAAGCCCGGTGACGTCCTCTGAGGGACCCGTCATCAAGGACCGGCGCCCCCTGTTGTGGGCGCTTACACGCCGACCTTCTGCTTGACCTGGGCGAGCGAGGGGTTGGTCAGGGTCGAACCGTCGGGGAACAGCACGGTCGGCACCGTCTGGTTGCCTCCGTTGGCCTTCTCGACGAAGGCCGCCGACTCCGGGTCCTGCTCGATGTTGATCTCGGTGTAGGCGATGCCTTCGCGGTCCATCTGGCTCTTCAGCCGACGGCAGTATCCGCACCAGGTGGTGCTGTACATCGTCACAGTGCCCTGCATCGTCTCTCGTGCTCCTCAGGTCTCGGGGCGGTGTGTGTCATCACCTCGGGCTAGAACGTACGTGACCCGGCGGCGATTCCCGGCACCGGTGTGATGCGGTTCGTACGACCAATCACGCACCCCTGTGGACAACCGCCGCATCCGCCCCGGCCGACCTGGCAGCATGGCGGGGTGACAGCAGCAACGCACTCCTCCCTTTTCCCGCAGGTTCCCGAGTCGGCGGACGCCGTGCTCGAGGGGCTCGACCCAGAGCAGCGCGAAGTGGCGACCGCTCTGCACGGTCCGGTGTGCGTGCTGGCAGGAGCCGGCACGGGCAAGACGCGCGCGATCACCCACCGCATCGCGTACGGGGTGCGCGCGGGCATACTCCCGCCCGCCAGTGTGCTGGCCGTCACGTTCACCAACCGCGCCGCTGGAGAGATGAGAGGCCGGCTGCGCCAGCTCGGCGCGGGCGGCGTCCAGGCACGTACGTTCCACTCCGCCGCCCTGCGCCAGCTGCAGTACTTCTGGCCGAAGGCGGTTGGCGGCGAGTTGCCCAGGCTGCTCGAGCGCAAGATCCAGCTGGTGGCGGAGGCCGCGGCCCGCTGCCGTATCCGCCTCGACCGCAACGAGCTGAGGGACGTCACGGGCGAGATCGAGTGGGCCAAGGTCACGCAGACCGTTCCCGGCGACTACCCGGCCGCGGTCGCCAAGTCGCTGCGCGACGCTCCTCGGGATCCCGCCGAGATCGGCCAGGTCTACGGGATGTACGAGCAGCTCAAGCGGGACCGGGCGGTGATCGACTTCGAGGACGTGCTGCTGCTCACCGTCGGGATCCTCCAGGACCGGCATGACATCGCCGACCACGTCCGCCGCCAGTACCAGCACTTCGTTGTCGACGAGTACCAGGACGTGAGCCCGCTCCAGCAGCGCCTGCTCGACCTGTGGCTCGGCGACCGGGAGAACCTGTGCGTGGTGGGCGACGCCAGCCAGACGATCTACTCCTTCACCGGTGCCACCCCCGACCACCTGCTGAACTTCCGCACCCGCCACCCCCGCGCCACCGTGGTCAAACTGGTCCGGGACTACCGCTCCACACCCCAGGTCGTCCATCTCGCGAACGGCCTGCTGGGCCAGGCCCGCGGCCGGGCTTCGGAGCACCGCCTCGAGCTGATCTCCCAGCGCGAACCCGGCCCCGAGCCGGCCTACGTGGAGTACGCGGACGAGCCGGCCGAGGCGGAGGGCACCGCACGCCGCATCCGCGACCTGATCGCTACCGGTGTCCCGGCCGGCGAGATCGCGGTGCTGTACCGGATCAACGCCCAGTCGGAGGTCTACGAGCAGGCCCTGGCCGACGCGGGCGTTCCTTATCAACTGCGCGGGGCCGAGCGTTTCTTCGAGCGGCAGGAGGTGCGCGAGGCGGGGATCGCCCTGCGCGGCGCCGCCCGCGCGGGGGGGAACGACGCGCTGCTCGACGACGCCGAGGATCTGCCTGCCCAGGTGCGGGCGGTCCTGTCCACCAAGGGATGGACCACCGAGCCGCCCGCCGGTTCCGGTGCGGTGCGCGACCGCTGGGAGTCATTGGCCGCCCTGGTCCGCCTCGCCGAGGACTTCGTGCGGGTCAAGCCGCAGGCGAGCCTGGCCGACCTGGTCGCCGAGCTGGACGAGCGGGCAGCCGCCCAGCACGCGCCCACCGTCCAGGGCGTCACGCTCGCCTCCCTGCATTCGGCCAAGGGCCTGGAGTGGGACGCGGTGTTCCTCGTCGGGCTCACCGAGGGCATGATGCCGATCACCTACGCCAAGACCGACGAGCAGGTCGAGGAGGAGCGCCGGCTGCTCTATGTGGGCGTCACGCGAGCCCGGCTGCACCTTTCCCTCTCCTGGGGGTTGTCGCGATCCCCCGGTGGTCGGGCCTCGCGCCGGCCTACTCGCTTCCTGAACGGCATCCGTCCCGGTTCGGCGGCGGCCGGGCCGCGGACCGCGGGCGGCGCCGGCGGCGTCGAGCGTGGCAGCGGCCGCCGCAAGCGGCGCGGTCCCGTCCTGTGCCGGGTGTGCGGCAAGACGCTGACGGACGCCGGTGAGATGAAGCTGATGCGTTGCGAGGACTGTCCTTCCGACATGGACGAGGCGCTCTACGAGCGGCTGCGCGAGTGGCGCTCGGAGCAGGCCAAGGAGCTGGGCCAGCCCGCGTACTGCGTCTTCACGGACAAGACCTTGATGGCCATCGCGGAGGCCGTGCCGGGCAGTGAGCACGAACTGGCGGGCATCTCCGGGGTCGGTGGGCGCAAGCTGGATCGCTTCGGCGCCGATGTTCTGGCCATCTGCGCAGGTGAAGAGCTTGAGGCGGTCGCCGAGGACGACTGATACAAACTCGTCGAAAAAATAGTTTGCGCGTGCCCCAGCCAGCCCCATAGGTTCTTAACCACGAGAACAGCGGCTTCACTGAAGCCCTGTCTTCGTGCTGTACTTATCCGAATAGCGTGACCGGCTCGTCCGGTCCCCGAGACGCCGAGAGGAGGCGATTCCAGTGGTCAGCATCTACACCAGCTTCGTCAGCACCGCAAAAATGACCGATCGCTCGGTCGCTTCCGCCTGCTCGCTCGGCTTCTCTTCGGCGTTCGTCGGCACCGGTATGTCCGGCATCTCCGCCGTGCTTCCCGTGATCGGTCTGGGCGGTCTCCCCGTCATGGAGCGCAATGAGCGACCGACCAAGGCACTGGAAGCAGGAGAAGCAGCGGCAGAGGCCCGGACCTATGCCTTTGCGGCAGCCAGTGCCAAGACCCGGCAGCAGACGACGCAGCACCACATGAAGTGGGCCTTCCGCGGGCTCGAACCCTGGAGTGATCCAGCCTGATCCAGCATCAGGCCGGCGCCTTCAGGGCCGCGGAACCCCACCCGGGATCCGCGGCCCTTCTGTTTTCCCCAGCGGGAGCACAGAGCGAAGGTGCCTCGGGACCAGAAGCACCCGGTACCAACTGCCACCCGGCCGACCGGCCGGAACGAACAGACGAGGAACAACACACCGTGCAACTCGAAGCGCACGCCCCGTCCGTACCGCCTTCCGAGACGATCTCCCCGCCCGCTCGTACCGAGGACTCCACCTTGACTCCCCTCACCGCGCTCACCGCGCTCGACGACGCCATCGAGAACCTCGGCGTACCCGTCCCGTGCCGTTCCTACGACCCGGAGGTCTTCTTCGCCGAGTCGCCGGCCGACGTCGAGTACGCCAAGTCCCTCTGCCGCACCTGCCCGCTGATGGAGGCCTGCCTCGCAGGCGCCAAGGAGCGGCGTGAGCCGTGGGGCGTCTGGGGCGGAGAGCTCTTCGTCCAGGGGGTTGTCGTCGCCCGCAAGCGGCCGCGTGGTCGCCCGCGCAAGAACCCGGTTGCGGCATGAACGCCATCGGAACCATCGATCGACCCGTCACGCACGACCCCAAGAAGCAGGCTCCGATGACCTCTTCCACGCGTGAGCCGCAGAGCTCCGCCACCCCAGCAGTCACCACCATCGGCGCGAACGCCTCGCGTCAGAACAGGACCCGCGAAATGCAACTCATCCCAGAAGCCCTGGCCCGTGCACATATGCACGAGCGGCTGCGTGAAGTCGACGCGGAACGCCAGGCCGTGCGCCTGGTCGCCGCCCGACGCATGCAGCGCCGCGCCGAGCGCGTGTCGCTGCGCGCGCGTCGTGCCCTGGCCATGGCCGTCATGCACTGACGGCAACACTGTCTCCGTGGGGGCCGGTCCGAACGGATCGGCCCCCACGGTGCGTTGTCCCCGGACCGGGCGGGCCGCGGCGGTATCGTCGCGAGGTGGACCAGGACAAGACTCCTCACCCCGAGCGGCCGGGTGCCGGGAGCATCGTGTGCGCCGGCTGCGGCGTAGTCGCGGAGGGGGTGCCGGTGACCTGGACCTTCTCCGTGGAGAACGGAGTGCGCCACTACTTCTGCGAGGACTGCGCGCGGGCCAACATCAGGGCGATCGAGGGCAGGCTCGACTCCAACTGGTGGTGACCGGGGAAGCCCCCGGTCGGCCTTGGTTGCGAGGGCTTCCCGAGCGGTGTTCCCGCTCGGGCCTCATGCCTACGCCTCGACTGCGACGCTGTCCTCGGTGTCTTCCTCCGCTACGAAACCGGGCAACCACGATTCGAGTTCGTCCCGCAGCCGCACGGTCGCGTTCAACTGGCAGAGGACCCCGATCGTGCTCAGTGTGACCCGGTGTATCAGCAGATACGAGGGCGGAAGGTTGAGCTGCTTGCCCAACTGGTGGGCGGGGGAGCGGATGTCGGCGATCCGCGCCGCCTGGGTGCGCATCCAGCCGCGGGTGAAGGTGAACTCCTCCGCCTCCGCCGGTTCGATGATCGGCAGCAGATAGTCCAGAACCGCGTCCGGGTCGAGGTCGATGGTCTCCTTGACGAAGCCCTCCTCGCACAGCAGCCCGTAGACGGCCTCGGCCTCGCCCTCAAGAGTCATGCGCAGACATTCGCCAATGGTGTCAGGCAGCCCGCCGGCCAGCCGGTCCACCGTGCCGAAGTCCAGCACACCGAGACGCCAGCCCTCGTCGTCGTCGGTCGGCAGCAGCCGGAAGTTGCCGGGGTGCGGGTCGGCGTGCAGAAGTCCCGTGCGCGCGGGGCCGGAGAAGAGGAAGCGCGCCAGCAGCTGGCCCGCGCGGTCCCGTTCCTCAACCGTGCCGCTGGAAATCACCTCCGCGAGCGGTATGCCGTCGATCCACTCCGTCACGAGGACCTGGTCGCTCTGGTGCACCACATCCGGGATCAGGACGTCGGCATCGCCCGCGAACTCCGCCGCGTGCTCACGCTGGGCCTGCGCCTCCAGTGCGTAGTCCAATTCCTCGGAGACACGGTCCCGCAGTTCCGAGATCAGGGGCTTGATGTCCATGCCGGGGATCAGCGGACCCAGCAAACGAGCGAATCGGCTCAACTGGGTCAGATCCGACAGGAGTGCCTCGCCTGCGCCGGGGTACTGAACCTTGACGGCGACCTCGCGCCCGTCGTGCCAGACAGCGCGGTGCACCTGTCCGATCGACGCGGCGGCCGCGGGCTTGTCCTCGAAGCTCAGGAACAGCTCGCGCCAGTCCTCTCCCAGGCGCTCCTCGAGCACCGCGTGGACCGTGCGCGTCGGCATGGGCGGGGCCGCTTCCTGAAGCTTCGTCAGGGCGGCCCGATACGGTCCGGCGATCTCCTCGGGCAGTGCCGATTCGAAGACGGACAGGGCCTGTCCGAACTTCATCGCACCGCCCTTGAGCTCCCCGAGCACCTTGAACAGCTGCTCGGCCGTCCGCTGTTGCAGCTCGCGGGCCACGATTTCGGCGGACTTGCCGCCGATCCGTTTGCCCAGCCCCCACGTTGCCCGGCCGGCGAAGCCCAGTGGCAGCGCTGCCAACTTGGCGGTCCGGGTGACCGCCTTCCGGGGAAGATCAGACATGCGCCCCTCCAAATCCCAGACAGCCTGCCGCGTGCGCCTACGGCATCACTCCGTCGACCGCGGTTACCCGGTCATTGTCTCGCGTATCGAACCGACCGGCGGTGTGTGCCCCCTCTCAGTGTTCCCCGCCGCACTGCAGGCGCAGTCGAGATGGGGCGCGACCAGTTCCGAACGCCAGGACAGTTGCGGCAGTGACACCTCCCACCGTGCGCCCGTGCTCGCGGGCGCCTCGCCGTCGAGGAAGGACAGCGCGTGACACGCCGTCATCCCGGCCACGGCTGTGGCGAGCGCGATGTCGCACGCGGCCACCGTCCTGCGGCGGCCGGAGCGCCACTGCGCGAGCAGCCTGGGCCTCCCCGGGTCGCGCTCGGCCCGCACGTGCTCCATGCAGCCGGCGCAGGCCGTGCAGCCCGGCAGTACCAGCGGGCCGACCACGCCGGTCGCTTCGACAACTCCCGCGTACAGATGCGGAGTGCCGGTGGTGATCCACTGCTCTGCCTCGGCGGGAGCGGGCGCGTAGGCGGCCAGCCCGTCGCGCGGCGCCACCACGACGAGGCTGAGGCCGGGCTCGCTCACAGTCGGTTCCTGCGTCTCGGCGGCCCGCGGTGGACGGTCGGGGGCGGTGCGCCGGACAAGGCGCCTGGCCGCTGCGTCCCGGCGGGTCCCGATGGCCTCCGCCGGCAGCCCACCGGGTGCCACGTCCACAGGCTCCACGTATCCGCCGTCCAGTACCTCGACCCGCCCCACCCCTGCGGCCGACAGCGTCGCGGCGATCGTCGCACCCACGCGCCCCGCTCCGCGCACCTGGACCCGTATGGCCCGTCGGGCGGCCACGCGGCCGGCTGCTCCGCCCGGTTCGGGATGGATGACGGACAGCGCGGCCAGGTCCGGTCGCAGCCGGTCGTGGGCCGTGGTCCGCCTGCGAAGCGCATCAGCCGCCGGGCCGCCCGCGGTCGGGTCGTCGAGCAGCCCCGCCGCCGTCAGGCGGTTCACCAGGGCTTCCGCCCTGCCGTCCGGCAGTCCCATCGCCCGCGCCTCCTCGCGCAGCAGCGGCAGGCCCCGTGTCCCGTCCAGCAACTCCATCAAGGCGCCGGTGGCGGTGTCCACGGGGCCGAGCGTGACCGCGTGCGCGGGCGTGACGCCGAACTGCACGGACTGGCGGTCCCGCCATGCCCGCCTGAAGGCAGGCTTCATCATTGGATGCATATCGGCTCCCCCGCTGATCGTTCCGAGAAGGCTCGGCTGTGAGCCGTTGTCAGAATGCAGTGCGGCGGAGACGGCCGTGAAAAGTTGTCCACAGGCACCGCGTATTAGTCGTTCAAATGGTGCAGTCATCGGGTGGATCACGTGCGAACCGTTCCGGGGGTGGGACTTCTCCCGCTGACAGCGGGTAACGTCGGGTCGTGTCCGTCGATCCATCCCCTCGCCTCTCAGGCGAGACCTCGCCGCGCGGCGCTGGGAGCCAGCAGCGTGGCGCGAAACGCCCCCTGCCCCGCGGCTCGTGGACGAGTGCGGTAGAGGTTCGCCGGAGCACGCGGCGCAGCAGGACGGTCTCCGCCTACCGGGAGGGTGACCGCACCATCGTGCTCATCCCGGCCCGGATGTCCGAGGCGGAGGAACAGCGCTGGGTCGGCGTCATGCTCGACAAACTCGCGGCGCAGGAGAGCAAGCGGGTCCTCGGCGACGCGGAGCTGACCGAGCGGGCGGAGCGCTTGTCCGCCCAGTATTTCGAAGGGCGCGCGCGGCCCGCCTCCGTGCGCTGGGTGACGAACCAGAACACCCGCTGGGGCTCCTGCACGCCGTCGGAGGGCAGCATCCGCCTGTCGCACCGTCTGCAGGGCATGCCCGAGTACGTCGTGGACTACGTCCTCGTCCACGAGTTGGCCCATCTGCTCGTACCAGGTCACGGGCCCCGTTTCTGGCGGCTGCTCGAGGCCTATCCCCGTACCGAGCGCGCTCGCGGCTATCTGGAGGGCGTCGTCGCCGCCGACCGGCTGCCCCACCTGCCTGCCGCGCGCGGAGAGTGACTTCGACGTTCCTGTACCGAATGTGTACCGGCTTGGCTCAATGTCGCACTCAGCCGTTAGCCTGGCGCGACGCATTCACATTCGGGATGGGGGACGGTCGTAACGCATGGCCAGGGAATTCCAACGCGGCCACAAGGCCAAGATCAGTGATCTCACGCCGGGAACGGATCTGTACGTAGGTGTGCAGATCGCCGCTCCTGGACTGACCTTCGACATCAGCTGCTTCGGTCTGGATGCCAACGAGCAGCTTTCGGACGACCGGTACTTCATCTTCTTCAACCAGCCGAAGTCGCCCGAGGAGTCCATCCAACTGCTCGGGGCGCAGTCCGGCGACACCGAGTCGTTCCGCGTCACGCTCGACCGCATCCCGGCAAACATCCACAAGCTCTCCTTCACCGCCACGATCGACGGTGCGGGGCAGATGTCCCAGGTCGGCCCTGGATACATCCGCATCGTCGCCGGTGGTGAAGAGGTCGTCCGATACGCCTTCACCGGCTCGGAGTTCACGACCGAGCGTGCGGTCATGCTGGGTGACTTCTACCTGAAGGACGTCTGGCGCTTCGCCGCGGTCGGCCAGGGCTTCGACGGCGGCCTCGATGCTCTGCTGAAGAACTTCGGCGGCGAGGTCGCGGAGGAACCGGCCCAGCAGCAGCCACAGGCCGCGGCGCCGTCGTTCGCGCCGCCGCCCCAGGCGGCCGCGCCGGCTCCCGCTTTCGGGGCGCCCGCCGCGCCGCAGGCTCCGCAGCCCGCGCCGGCGTTCGGGGCACCGGCCGGTCACGCGCCGCCCCCGCAGCAGCAGATGCATGCCGCACCGACCATGGCCGCACCGATGAGCCCGCCGGCCGGCACCGTGCCGCCGCCGGCCCCGTCGCCGTACGGACAGCCGCAGCAGCAGCCGCAGTTCGGCCAGGTACCGGGCCAGATGCCCGGCCAGGTCCCCGGTCAGATGCCGCAGCAGGGCACGCCGCCGCCCTACGGTCAGCAGGCCCCCGCTCCCTACGGACAGCAGCCGCCCGGTATGCCTCCGGGCGGGATGCCCCAGGGCGTCCCCCAAGGTGTGCCGCAGACCGGCGCGGGCCTGCAGGCCGCACTGCAGCCGTACCGCGAGACCGCCACGGGACAGCGCTGGACCCCGCAGAACCAGCAGCTCATGCGCGTCGACCTGACCATGGGAGGCGCGCCCGTGCTGGCCCGCCAGGGCAGCATGGTCATGTACCAGGGCAAGGTCGATTTCAGTTACAAGGGCGCCGGATTCGCCGGCCGCGTCGTCGGCAACGCCACCGGCCAGGAAATGCAGTTGATGCGCTGCACCGGACGCGGCCAGGTCTTTCTCGCCGAGGACGGCGCGCATCTGCACTCGATCGAGCTTCAGGGCGACGGCATCTGCGTCTCCGCGGAGAACGTGCTCGCCTTCGACGAGTCGCTGCAGCACGAGGTGCGACGCATCGAGGGCCACGGCATCCCGGGCGGCGCGCTGTTCACAATGATGTTCCAGGGCACGGGCACGGTCGTCGTCAAGACCCACGGCATCCCCGTGGTCCTGCCGGTCACCCCGACCACCTTCGCCGACTGCAACGCGGTCGTCGCCTGGTCGGCCGCCTCGCAGGTCATCCTTTCCAGCCAGGTCCGGCTGCGCCGCAACGCGTACCCGGGACACAGCGGAGAGACCGTGAACCTCCAGTTCCGGGGCGCCCCCGGCAACTTCATCGTCGTCCAGCCGTACGAGGTCTGAGGGAGCCCGAAGAATGAACCAGCAACTCGCGGGCTTCGCCCCGACCCCGATGGCGGCCCGGATGGAGAACCACGGCCGCACCATGCTCAAGGTCGCCATGGCTACCGGCCAGGACCTGTACGCGCGCACCGGCTCGATGGTCGCCTACGAGGGCTTCGTCCAGTACGAGCCCAACCCGCCCGCCGTGCGCCAGATCGCCGCCCAGTGGGTGACCGGCGAGGGCGCGCCCATCATGAAGTGCTCCGGCGACGGGCTGCTCTACCTCGCCGACTACGGCGCCGATGTCGTCGTCATCAACCTCAACAACGACTCCATCTCCGTCAACGGCACCAATGTGCTGGCTTTCGACGCGCATCTCCAGTGGGGTGTGGAGAAGGTCAAGGGCATGGCCAAGTTCGCCGGCCAGGGCCTGTGGAACGTGGAGATCGCGGGCACCGGCTGGGTCGCCCTGACCTCGCGCGGCACGCCGATCGTCGTCGACTGCGGCCGCGGTGAGGACGAGACGTACGTCGACCCCGACGCCCTCGTCGCCTGGTCCCCGAACCTGAAGGTGAAGGGCAAGCGCAGCTTCAAGGCTTCCTCGCTCGTCGGGCGGGGCAGCGGGGAGGCCTACCAGATGGCCTTTTCCGGCCAGGGCATCGTCGTCGTACAACCGAGCGAGGACAGTACCGACCGCCTGCGGATCCGGCACTGAGGGGGAGGGATAACACATCATGCAGAGCCCGCTTTTCAGCCACACAGAACAGCAGAGCCAGGACCGGTACGTCGTCCAGAATCCGCAGTTGCTGCGGGTGGCGCTGACCGGCCACGACGACATCCTGGCCCGCAAGGGCGCCATGGTGGCGTACCAGGGGCTCGTCGACTTCGACGGCGAGTACCAGACGAGCAGCCAGCGCCGCGCCCGCGCCAACACCGGTGAGGGACTGGACCTGATGCGCTGCTCCGGCCAGGGCACGATCTACTTCGCCAACCTCGCCCAGTACATCCATGTGGTGGACGTCGACCAGGAGGGCATGACGGTCGACAGTGCCTATGTCCTGGCGCTCGACTCCACGCTGCACACCGAAGTGATCGCGGTGGACAGTCAGTACGGCATCTCCGGGTCCGGCAAGTACCAGCTCAACATCTCCGGACGGGGCAAGGTCGCGCTGATGACCTCCGGCCAGCCGCTGATGATGCAGGTGACCCCCGACAAGTACGTCAACGTCGACGCGGATGCCATCGTCGCCTGGTCCTCCGCACTGCGGGTGCAGATGCAGGCGCAGACGCACTCGTCCGGGGTGCGCCGCCGCCGCGGCAACACCGGAGAGGGCTGGGAACTCAGCTTCCTCGGTCAGGGCTTCGCCCTGGTCCAGCCCAGCGAGGTCATGCCCCCGCAGAACGCCGACGTCGGGCAGGGCATCCGGGCACAGTTCGGCGTGGGCCAGCACGGCTCGCACGCGCAGAACCAGAACAACGCCTGGAACTAGCATCATCAGCAGGGTGCGGCGGCCGAGGCGGCCGCCGCACCCTGCTCGGTCGGCGCTCATGCGTGTCACGCGCTGCTACAGCGACGCACGCAGCCAATAGACCCGCGCTACCGCTACCGCAGAGCCGAGCGCGTGCGCTCCATCAGCCGGACCACCGACTCGTCGGCCACGTCCGGCACCTGCGCGTAGTCGAACCAGCGCAGGTCCAGCGACTCGTCGCTGATCGCCTCGACCGAACCGCCCGGGGCCAGCGCCGCGTACTGCACGTCCAGGTGCCAGTGGCACGGGACGGGGATCGGATGCCGGTCGAGGGCGACCGGCCCTCCCGGCAGCAGGGCAAGGCCTTCGATCCCGGACTCCTCCGTGGCCTCGCGCAGCGCCGCCGCGGCGAGGGTCGCGTCACCGGGCTCGCAGTGACCGCCCATCTGCAGCCACATGCCGAGCTTCTTGTGCAGCGTCAGCAGAACCTGCTCGCGCTCGGGGTCGATCACCAGGGCGCTCGCCGTGAGGTGTCCGGCCTCGCAGGCCTTCCAGATCCCGTCCGGGTGGCAGTCCAGATGGTCCAGGTAGAGCTGCCGCAGCTCTGCCTGGTCCTCGTAGTCCTTCAGTACGAGGACGGCGTCGTCGTGCAGGCTCACTTGTCGTCGTCGCCCTTGCCGTCGGTGTCGCCGCCGTCTTCGGCGCTGCCCGCCTCGCGGCTCTCGTCGGCCTCGCGGCTCTCGTCGGCCTTGCGGCCCTTGGCGCCGCCCGACGCAGCCTCGCCGAGCATCTTGTCCAGCTCCGAGAAGTCGAGCTGCTCGCGGTGGACGAAGCCGTCCGGGTCGTCCAGGTCGGTGGCGGTCGGCAGCATGTCCGGGTGCTCCCACAGGGCGTCCCGCCCGTCCATGCCGCGCGCGTCGGTGAGGGAGGCCCACAGCCGTGAGGCGTCCCGGAGCCTGCGCGGACGCAGTTGGAGGCCGATCAGGGTGGCGAACGTCTGCTCGGCGGGGCCACCGCTGGCCCGGCGCCTGCGCAGCGTCTCGCGCAGCGCGCTCGCCGACGTCAGACGGGACGAGGCGGCCTCGTGGACCACTGCGTCCACCCAGCCCTCGACCAGCGCGAGCGCGGTCTCCAGACGGGCCAGGGCAGCCTTCTGCTCAGCCGTGTCCTCCGGCTGGAACATGCCCTGCTGGAGCGCTTCCTGAAGCTGCTCGGGATGCGAGGGGTCGAACTGGCCGACCACGTCCTCCAGCTTGGAGGTGTCCACCTTGATCCCGCGGGCGTAGCCCTCGACCGCGCCGAACAGGTGCGAGCGCAGCCACGGCACGTGGGCGAAGAGCCGCTGGTGGGCGGCCTCCCGCAGCGCCAGGTACAGCCGCACTTCTTCCCTGGCCACGCCGAGGTCCTTGCCCAGCGCCTCGACGTTCAGCGGGAGCAGAGCCGCTTTGCCGACCGGCCCGAGCGGCAGACCGATGTCGGTCGAGCCGACCACCTCGCCCGCCAGCACGCCGACCGCCTGGCCGATCTGCTGGCCGAACATGGCGCCGCCCATCGAGCGCATCATCCCGATCAGCGGACCCGCCATGGCCTGCATCTCCTCGGGCAGTACGTCGCCCATGGCAAGGCCGACGCGTTCCGCTACGGGGTCGACGAGCTGCTGCCATGCCGGCAGCGTCGCCTCGACCCACTCCGCGCGGCTCCACGCCACGGCCGTGCTCGCGCCCGACGGCAGCGAGGTGGCGCCGTCCAGCCACAGGTCGGCGAGGCGCACGGCCTCCTCGACCGCGGTCCGCTCGACCGGGCCGACGCTCGCGTCCTTGGTGCCGTCCGGCGTGCCCTGGGAGACGGTCTGGCGCGCGATCTGCTTGGCCATGTCCCAGTTGACCGGTCCGCCCTCGTAGCTCAGCATCTGGCCGAGCTGCTGGAAGGCCGCACCCAGGTCGTTCGGATTCAGGGAGCCGAACATGGCCGCGAAGGGGTTCTCCCCGCCGCTGTCACCGAAACCGAACCCGGAGGCGTCGGCCGAGGACCCACCGGAGCCCTGGCCACCTCCGCCGGGATTCTTCTTCTTGCCCTCGTCGCCGTTCTCCGGCTCCTCCGGCGGAAGGCCGAATCCGAATGGGGTGTCACTCACGGGTTTCCTCGGCTCGTAGGGCCGCCGGCTTCCTGCCGACGGCGGCTGCCCGACAACACCACCCAGCGTAGACATCCGAAGCGCTTACGGGCTCGGTGCTCCGCCGACACTTGGCCTGCGGCAGGATGGACGCCACCTGGTGCGTATGCGTCATTCGCTTACGTACTGAAGACAACCGCTGGAGACGCCTGGTGAGTTCCCCAGATCCGCAGGTTCGCGCAGCGCGAAACCACTCAACCCCGGCTGCCCGCCGGGAGCCGTCCGGCCGGGGCCCCGTCGTCGCGGTCACCGGCGCCGCCACCGGCGTCGGTGACCTGCTCACGAAGCGCCTGGCCGCATCCGAGGAGGTCAAGCAGGTCGTCGCCCTGGACGAGCGGCGGGGCGAGGTGACCGAAGCGCAGTGGCACATCCTGGACGTGCGCGACCCTGCCATCGCGGAGAAGCTCCGCGGCGCCGACGTCGTCGTGCACCTGGCTCTCGACCTCGACCTGGAGTCCGATCCCGCCGCACGGACCGCCTACAACGTCCGCGGCACCCAGACCGTGCTGACCGCGGCGGCTGCCGCCGGTGTCCACCGCGTTGTCCTGTGCACCTCGGCGATGGTCTACGGCGCGCTGCCCGACAACGACATCCCGCTCTCCGAGGACGCCGAGCTGCGCGCCACCGCGGAGGCGACCGGCGTCGGGGACCTGCTGGAGATCGAGCGGCTGGCGCGCCGCGCGCCACGCGCGCACCCCGGTCTCAACGTCACCGTGGTGCGGCCCGCCGTCCTGGTGGGCGGCACCGACACCGCGCTCACCCGCTACTTCGAGTCGCCCCGACTGCTCGTCGTCGCCGGATCGCGCCCCACCTGGCAGTTCTGCCACGTCGAGGACCTGGTGAGCGCTCTGGAGTACGCGGCGCTCGAGAAGGTCGAGGGTGAGCTCGCCGTCGGTTGCGACGGATGGCTGGAGCAGGAGGAGGTCGAGGAACTCAGCGGCATCCGGCGCATGGAGCTGCCGTCCGCGGTCGCCCTGGGTGCGGCGGCCCGGCTCCACCGGATCGGGCTCACGCCCTCTCCGGCCGGGGACCTCGCGTACACGATGCACCCCTGGGTGGTCAGCGTGAGTCGTCTGCACGATGCCGGGTGGCGACCTCAGTGGACCAACGAGGAGGTGCTGGCCGCGCTTCTGGAGGAGGTCGAGGGCAGGCACACCGTCGCAGGACGCCGCCTGGGCCGCAAGGACGCCACAGCCGCGGGTGCCGCGGGTGCGACGGTCGCGCTGCTGGGCACGGCCGCCCTGGTACGCAGGGCACGCAAGGCGCGCCGCAGGATCTGACGGGCCCCGGGTGGCAAGGGCGCTGTAGGAGGCTCCAAGGGTGAGGAGTCGCGACCGGTCGAAAGGGCTATTCCGCGATGTCGGCGGTGTACGGCACGATGGATGGCATGGCACGCACGCACGACCACCCAGGTGAGCAGGCAGCGAAGGACCCCATCCGGCTGCTGGAGATCCGTGACACGCCGCTCTCGCTCGACGAGGTCTTCGCGGCGGTGGGCGACGACGCGGCGGGTGGCACCGCCCTCTTCGTCGGCACCGTGCGCAACCACGACGGCGGCGCGGACGTCGACACCCTCGGTTACTCCTGCCACCCGACGGCGGAGGCGGAGATGCGCCGCATCGCGGAAAAGATCGCCGCGGACTATCCCGTTCGGGCGCTGGCCGCGGTCCACCGTGTGGGTGACCTCGCCGTCGGGGATCTCGCGGTGGTCGTCGCCGTGTCGTGCCCGCACCGGGGCGAGGCGTTCGAGGCCTGCCGGAAGCTGATCGACAACCTCAAGCACGAGGTGCCGATCTGGAAGCACCAGCGGTTCTCCGACGGTGCGGAGGAGTGGGTCGGCGTCCAGGGGTGACGGGACGGGGCCGTGGATCGTCGGGTCTTGCCAGGTTGCTTCCACTGAAACGCGGTCGGCACCCATCCGCCCGATTTGCGTAACCGCACCCCTGCCGTGAGCGTTGAAGCGGCAGAAGACTAATCTGCTGATCACTCAGTCGCTTTCGCTCATGGGGTAGGGAGGTCGCGATGGCAGTTCTGGCCTGGTTGCTGATTCCGCTGTTCGCTGCTGTCGGCGCTGCGATATGGGCGGGCTGGGCGTCACGGGACCGCACAAGCGGCGACGTGGCCGAGCTGGCGGGCTACGCACGGTTCCGCGACGCGATGGAGCGGGCCGCTCCCGGCACTGACGCCCTACGCCCCTGACCCAGACCGCCGGCCGCCGCTGACGGACCCCGGACGGACCGGCCCCGACAGTGCGCTCACAGGCGTGTCCCGTACTGTCGTTCCATGCCACGCCGCACTGCGACGATGCTCGCCTCCACCCTCATCTTCATCGCGCTGCTCTGCGCAGGCGTGTTTCTCAAGGTGCCGTACGCCGAGATGTCGCCCGGACCGACGGTGAACACTCTCGGCTCCGCCGACGGCGAGCCGGTGCTCAAGATCTCGGGCCGCGAGACGTACCCGACCACCGGGCACCTCAACATGACGACCGTCAGGGTCACCGGCGCGGACTACCAGATGAATCTCCTCGAAGCCGTCTACGGCTGGGTGGCGCACGACAATGTGGTGGTGCCGCACGACACCCTCTACCCGAACGGGAAGACGGAGGAGCAGTCGACGCAGGAGAACGCCGAGGAATTCAGCCAGTCGCAGGAGAGCGCCAAGGTCGCCGCACTGCGCCAGCTGAAGATCCCGGTCAAGGAACGGGTCGTGGTCTCGACCGTCGTCAAGGACTCTCCGTCGGAGAACAAGCTGCACGCCGGGGACGTGATCCGCGCCGTCGACGGCACGCCGGTCGTGCAGCCGCAGGACGTCGCCAAGCTGGTCGTGAAACACAAGCCCGGCCAGGACGTCGTCTTCACCGTGGTCCCCGCCGACGAGGCGGCCGCCGCGGAGAAGGCCGGCAAGGAGCCGCAGGGCACGGAGACCGTCACGGTCAAGACGGTGAAGGCCGAGGACAACGGCCGGGCGATCGTCGGCATCCAGGCGGGCACCGACCACACCTTCCCGTTCACCGTCGACATCAATCTGGCGGACGTCGGAGGCCCGAGCGCCGGGCTGATGTTCGCACTCGGCATCGTCGACAAGCTCACGACCGGCGACATGACGGGCGGCAACTTCGTCGCCGGAACCGGCACGATCGACGAGAACGGCAGGGTCGGCCCGATCGGCGGGATCGAGATGAAGCTCGTCGGAGCGCGCGACGCGGGAGCGGAGTACTTCCTGACGCCCAGCGACAACTGCGCCTCCGCCGCCTCCGACATCCCGGACGGGCTGACGCTGGTGAAGGTCGACACCATCGCCGACGCCACCAAGTCCCTCGCCAAGATCAGCAAGGGTGACACCGCGGGCCTGCCGAGCTGTACGACCGGTTGACCCACGAGCAGGGAACGAGCAGTGAAAAGCGGCGCCGCGCCCCGACCGGGGTGCGGCGCCGCAGCTCGGTGCGGGGATTACGCCTCGAAGGTGGCGGCGAGGGCCTCGGCCAGGCCGGGGACGAGGCCTGCCCCGGTCAGCACCTCGTTGGGGGAGTCCTTCTCCCGCAGCCGCAGCGCGGACTCCCGCGAGCCGTCGCGCAGGACGGCCACCGTCATCCGGACCTCCTGACGGCCAGGGTGCTTGGCGACCCAAGCGGCCAGTGCGGCGTCGTCGAGGCCCTCGGGTACGGAGGCCTCGGCGGACGGCGGCAGCATCAGCCGCTCCACGGTCAAGGCGCAGCCGGCCACCGAGTCGGGCCAGGCGATGGTGCCGAGAAACTCGTCCAGCGGGGTGCCGGCCGGGATCTCGTCCTGCTCGATGGGGGTGAGGGGCGCGGCCGCGTCAGCGCTGTCGAGGCCGAGCTGGGCGGCGAGACCCGGCTCCTGGGAACGCAGCCGAGCGGTGTCGACGAGGGCGAAGAGCCGGGCCGGCTGGTCCCAGCCGAGACCGGCGGCGTACTCGTCGATCTCGAGCACTGCGCGGGTGAGCGGGGTCGCGGCCATCGGGGGGCCGGAGGGGGAGACATTGGACATGGTCAATATCCTGCCTCCTTACTGCCCCGCGGCGGGAACTAGGTAAAGCCTCAGTAAGTTGCATGAGTGGGCTCTACGATCGCGGGGCCCGATTCACACAACCGCGAACTTCGAGGTGCGCACGTTGGCTTTCCAGATGCCGGACCGCGGCGGAGGCCCGACCGGGCCACGGATCAGAGTGGGCCGGCCGTCCCGGCGTGTCCGCACCCTGCTCATGACACTGGGTGTCCTGGCCGTCCTGGCCATGGTGTTCGTCATGTTCTCGGGGTTCTGGACCGACTGGCTCTGGTACCGGTCCGTCGACTACTCGTCTGTGTTCACCACCACGCTGTGGACCAAGATCGGCCTGTTCGCCGTCTTCGGTCTGCTGATGGCGCTCGCCGTCGGTGTGAACATCTGGCTCGCGCACCGGCTGCGGCCGCCGCTCAGCGCGATGTCGCTGGAGCAGCAGAGCCTGGACCGGTACCGCATGGGCATCGCTCCGTACAAGAAGTGGGTGCTCCTCGCGATCACCGCGCTGGTCGGGCTGATCGCCGGAGCCTCCGCCACGAGCCAGTGGCGTACGTGGCTGATGTGGATCAACGGGGTGCCCTTCGGTGAGAAGGACCCCCAGTTCCAGATGGACGTGGCGTTCTACGCGTTCGACCTGCCCTGGTACCGGTTCCTGCTCGGCTTCGGTTTCGCGGCCGTCGTGCTGTCGCTGATCGCGGCCGCGCTGACCCACTACCTGTACGGCGGGCTGCGCATCACCAGCCCGGGCGCGCGGGCGACGGCCGCGGCCACCGGACACCTGTCGGTGCTGCTCGGTGTCTTCGTCGCGCTCAAGGCCGTCGCCTACTGGCTGGACCGGTACGGACTCGCGGTCAAGTCCAGTGACTTCAAGGCGACCGACAACTGGACAGGCCTGCGCTACGTCGACGCGAACGCCTACCTGCCGGCGAAGACGATCCTGTTCTGCATCGCCGTCATCTGCGCGCTGCTGTTCTTCGCGACGCTGTGGCGCCGCACCTGGCAGCTGCCGGTCATCGGCTTCGGTCTGATGGTCCTGTCGGCGATCCTGATCGGTGGCCTGTACCCGGCGATCGTGCAGAAGTTCCAGGTCCAGCCCAACGAGCAGGCCAAGGAAGCGCCGTACATCCAGAAGAACATCGACGCGACCCGTGACGCCTACGGGATCGACGGCGTGAAGGCCTCGGACTACCTGGGCCGCGGTCAGGTCAAGGACGGCCAGCAGCAGCGCAGGGACGCCGACTCGGCGGCCAGCTACCGCATCAACGACCCGAACATCGTCTCGCCCACCTTCCAGCAGCTGGAGCAGGAGCGGAAGTACTACCAGTTCCCGGCCACCCTGGACGTCGACCGCTACAAGGGCCAAGACACGGTCATCGGTCTGCGTGAGCTCAACCTCCAGGGCGTCGACAAGCGCAACTGGATCAACGACCACTTCACCTACACCCACGGCTACGGCGCCGTCGCGGCCAAGGGCACCGGCACCGCCGCGGGCACGTCCGGAGCCCCGGACTTCACGGAGTCGGGCCTGCCCTCCAAGGGCAGCCTCGGAGGCTACGAGCAGCGGATCTACTACGGCGAGAAGACCGCCCAGTACTCGATCGTCGGCGGGCCGCAGAAGGAGCTCGACTACGAAAAGAACGACGGCTCCCAGGTCACCACGAGCTACAAGGGCAAGGGCGGCATCGACGTCTCCGGCCCGCTCAACCGCGCCGCGTACGCCGTAGCCTTCAGCGAGCCGCAAATCATGTACTCGGGGGCCATCGGCGAAGGCTCCAAGATCCTCTACAACCGGACGCCCAAGGAGCGCGTCGAGGCGGTCGCCCCGTGGCTGACCATCGACGGAGACGCCTATCCGGCAGTCGTGGGCAAGCGGATCCAGTGGGTCATCGACGCCTACACCACCACCAACGGCTATCCGTACGCGTCCCGCACGACGCTCGGTGACACCACGGCCGACTCGCTGACCGACCAGCAGCGTGCGGTGGTCGCGCAGCAGAACCAGGTCAACTACATCCGGAACTCGGTGAAAGCCACCGTCGACGCCTACGACGGCACCGTCACGCTCTACGAGTGGGACGAGAACGACCCGGTCCTGAAGACCTGGAAGAAGGCCTTCCCCGGCACGGTGAAGGCCAAGAGCGACATCCCGGCCGACCTGAAGGCCCATCTGCGGTACCCGCAGGACATGTTCAAGGTCCAGCGCGAGCTGCTCACCCTCTACCACGTCACCAAGCCCGACCAGTTCTACAACGCGAGTGACGCCTGGCAGGTGCCCAACGACCCGACCAAGGCGACGGACAACAACGCGGTTCCGCCGTACTACCTGTCGATGAAGCTGCCGGGCGATGCGGCGCAGCAGTTCTCGCTGACGACGACCTTCACCCCGAGTGGACGTCCGAATCTGCGCGCGTTCATGGCGGTCGACGCCGATGCCAACAGCGACAGCTACGGCAAGATCAGACTGCTGCGGGTGACGGACGACAAGGTCGACGGGCCCGAGCAGGTGCAGAGCCGACTCAACAGACACGGCCCGATCGCCACTTACGTCCGTGACCTCAAGGGCGCCGACTCGACGATCAAGTACGGAAATCTGCTGACGGTCCCCCTGGACAGCGGGTTCCTGTACGTCGAACCGATCTACGCCCAGGGCCGGGGTTCCGAGTATCCGCTGCTGAGCAAGGTGGCGGTCGTCTACGGCGAGAAGATCGGCTTCGCCGACGACCTTGCCGGAGCACTCAGCCAGGTCTTCGGGACGGAAGCGGCACCGGACGAGGAGACCCCGCCGACTGATCCGACCGATCCGCCGGAGGAACCGGCCGAGCCGCCGGCCACCGGTGACGGTGCGCTCGCGGACGCCATCGCCGACGCGCAGAAGGCGTACGACGATGCCCGGGCCGCCCTGGAGAAGAAGCCGACGGACTGGGTCGGGTACGGCAAGGCACAGGCCGACCTGGAGGCAGCCCTGCAGCGGGCAGCCGACGCGCAGAAGGCCCAGCCGGAAACCACGCCTGGCTCCGAGTCCGACGCGACACCGGACGGCAAGCCGGGTTCCAAGCCCGACGGAGAGGCACCACCTGGGGACTGAGCGGGCCGAGGGCTTGGCCCCTCTGCCGAGGGCCTGAGCGCTCGGCAGAGGGGGTGAGCAGGCACCATCCCGCGTCGTGGTACGGTTGCAACACAACGACGCGGGGTGGAGCAGCTCGGTAGCTCGCTGGGCTCATAACCCAGAGGTCGCAGGTTCAAATCCTGTCCCCGCTACTGAAGAAGAGGGCCCGGATCCTTGAGGATCCGGGCCCTCTTCGTGTGTGCGCTGTCCGGATTGGCTCTTCTTGTGACGCCGAAGTGCGTGCCGTGCGCCCTCAGTTGAGGCTCAACGTGTTTGACTTATCTCTCTGTGGGCATGTCGACAAAACGCTGAAGTGACCTCACTGGCTGCGGTATACCAGGTGTACGCGGGTTGCAGGTGGTGCGACGATGGATTTTATGGGGGACAGGGCAACTCTGTTGGAGACAGGGCGGTTTGTGCAGCCGCATGCCGGAAACGTGGCCGATGCGACCGACGCAGTGGGTCGAGCGGACCACCTGGGCAACGATGTCGGCGCCGACGACGACAACGTCGATGCCATGGAGACCGCCGGCGCCGAGGCGCGCCACCGGCGTGCCGCCGACGCCGGCGACACCGCGGCCATGAGCGTCCTCGGCGCTCTGCTGCTGCGTCGGGGAGACCTCGACGGAGCGGAGCCCTACCTGCGCGGCGCGACCGCCGACGGCGACCGTGCCGCGGCCAACAACCTGGGCGTGCTTCTTCATCAGCGCGGCTACGCGGAGGAGGCGGCAGGCTGGTGGCGGATCGCCGCCGTGGCCGGCTCGGCCGCAGCCGCGCACGCCTTGGGGCGCCACTTCCGCGAGCGCGGCGACGAGCCCGCGGCCGAGTACTGGTTGCGGCAGTCCGCCGAGCAGGGCCACGCCCTTGGCGCATACGCCCTCGCGGACCTGCTGGAGCACCGCAGTGACGTGGGCGCAGAGCGCTGGCTGCGCGCGGCGGCCGAGCAGGGCCACCGAGAGGCTGCGTACCGCCTCGCACGCGCCCTGGAGCGCCGGGCGGCGGAGCAGGCCCGCGCGGGCGACGAGGCCGGCCGGCTGGTCCGCGGCGAGCTCGTGTCCGAGGCCAGGGTTTCGGCGCGGGCCGTGCGACGGCCCCCGTCGGCGGACGCCGGCCGGGGCGTGAGCCTGCCGGGTCCGCGGTCCGGGGAAGCGTCGATGAGCGGGGCCCGTGCGGGCGCCGGCTCCGGTGTCCGCAGCGTGGGTGCGGCTCGGGGAGACGCGGCCCGCGGTGTCGGTGCGTCCGGTGCGGGGCGGACCGGCCACGTCTGGCAGACGGACGCCGCCCTGCGCACGCTGGCCGACGCCGAGGAAGCGGGCCGTGCCGGTGCCGGTCTCGTTGCCGACGCCGATGAGCCTGGCCGTGCAGGGCGCAGGGCGCGCCCGGACGGCGCCGCCGGACCCGACACGTCCGGCACGGGGGCCGGCTCCCCGACTCGGGCGGATTCCGGCCTGATCGGCGAGGCCGCCCAGTGGTACCGCCAGGCCGCCGCGCGCGGACACCGGCGGGCCGCCCTGCACCTCGGGGCGATCCTCGAGAAGCGCGGCGAACTCAAGGAGGCCGGGCGGTGGTATCTCACGTCCGCCAAGGACGGCGAGGCCCGCGCCGCCTGCGCGCTCGCGTTCCTGCTGCGCGACGCCGGCGACGAGGAGAGCGCCGCCGTGTGGTGGCTGCGCGCTGCCCAGGACGGCGACGGCAACGCCGCGAACGCCCTCGGTGCCCTGCACGCCGCACGGGGGGAGCAGCAGACCGCGGAGCGCTGGTACCGCGCAGCGATGGACGCGGGTGACGTCAACGGCGCGTACAACCTGGGGCTGCTCTGCGCCGCCCAGGACCGCACGGCTCAGGCCGAGCAGTGGTACCGCCGCGCCGCATACGCGGGTCACCGCGAGGCGGCGAACGCGCTCGCCGTCCTGCTGCTGCAGGCCGGCGACGCGGTCGGCGCGGAGCCGTGGTTCTCCAAGGCCGCGGAGGCCGGCAGCGTCGATGCCGCGTTCAACCTGGGCATCCTTCACGCCGGCCGTGACGACGACCGCACGGCGCTCTCCTGGTACGAGCGCGCCGCGGCCGCCGGGCACACGGAGGCGGCGCTCCAGGTAGGCATGGCCCTGCTCAGGGATGGCGACGAGCAGGGTGCCGAGCGTCACCTGCGCTGCGCCGCGGGGGGCGGTAGTGCGGAGGCGGCCTTCCGGCTCGCCACCGTGCTGGACGCCCGGCGTCCGGCGCTCGGTCCGCCCGCCCTCGGCGAGCCGATGGCCGAGAAGAGCGAGTGCGAGGAGTGGTACGAGCGCGCCGCCGACCAAGGGCACCGCCGTGCCCAGGTCCGTGTCGGCATGCTCGCCGCGGCCCGCGGCGACATGACGGATGCCGCGCGCTGGTACCGGGAGGCGGCCGAGGCGGGCAGCCGCAGCGGTGCCTTCAACCTGGGCCTGCTCCTCGCCCGCGAGGGCAGCGAGCGCGAGGCTGCCCTCTGGTGGGCCCGCGCCGCGCGGGCGGGGCACGGCCGGGCGGCACTGCGCCTCGCTCTGCTCGCCGCCCGCCGGGGAGAGCTCGCCGAGGGGCAGCGCTGGTGCGCCAGGGCCGTCGAGCTGGGGCCGGCCGAGGTGACGGAGAGGGCGGCGCGGCTGCGGGAGGCTCTGCTCCAGGAGCTCACCGCATAGCGATTTGCGCTGGTCGGCGGGGTACCGTAATGTTGTGTTCACGACGCGGGGTGGAGCAGCTCGGTAGCTCGCTGGGCTCATAACCCAGAGGTCGCAGGTTCAAATCCTGTCCCCGCTACTGAAACCGAAGGCCCGGATCCTCAAGGATCCGGGCCTTCGGCGTTCGTGCGTCCGGGCGCGACAAGCGCGTCCAGGCAGGACAAGCGCGTTCGGTCACGACAAGCGCGTTCGGTCACGACAAGCGCGTTCGGTCACGACAAGCACTCTCGGGCACGACAAGCACTCTCGGGCACGACAAGCACTCTCGGGCACGCATAAGGCGAGGCCCCGACGCCGGAGCGTCGGGGGCCTCGCCTTATGCGTGTGAGCTACGCCGCGGCGCAGTTGGGGCAGGTGCCGCGGTAGGTGACCTCGACGTCCGAGATCGTGAAGCCGAAGCGCTCCGTGTCCGGGAGGTCCGCCAGCGGGTTGCCCCCCGGGTGCACGTCGCGGATCGTGCCGCAGTGCGCACAGACCAGGTGCTGGTGCGGCTGATGCGCGTTCGGGTCGTACCGCTTGGCGCGCCGGTCGGTGGACACCTCGAGAACCTCGCCGAGGCTGACCAGCTCGCCCAGGGTGTTGTAGACGGTCGCCCGGGAGATCTCGGGCAGTCTCGTCACCGCGCGAGCGTGTACCTCGTCGGCGGTCAGATGGACATGCTCGCCGTCGAGGACCTCGGCCACGACACGCCGCTGTGCGGTCATACGCCAGCCGCGTCCGCGAAGTCGTTCCAACAGGTCACTCATGGGGCCAGCCTAACAGCGGTGGGACCGAGTCCCGAACGGGTGTGACTTTGGATGTTCGCTTGACTTAGACAAAGTCCATCGTAGGATCGAGTGCGGCGCAGGCCAAGGGCAGGCTGTGCCGCAGATGACACTGGGCAGTACATGACGCAGGAGGCGCACGTGACGCAGGGACCGCTCACCACGGAGGCCGGGGCTCCGGTCGCCGACAACCAGAACAGCGAGACCGCGGGCGTCGGCGGACCGGTGCTGGTCCAGGACCAGCTGCTGCTCGAGAAGCTCGCGCACTTCAACCGGGAGCGCATCCCGGAGCGTGTCGTCCACGCGCGCGGCGCCGGCGCCTACGGCACCTTCACGCTGACCCGCGACGTCTCGCAGTGGACCCGCGCCAAGTTCCTCTCCGAGGTCGGCAAGCAGACGGAGACGTTCCTGCGCTTCTCCACCGTCGCCGGCAACCTCGGCGCGGCGGACGCCGTCCGTGACCCGCGCGGCTGGGCGCTGAAGTTCTACACCGAAGACGGCAACTACGACCTCGTCGGCAACAACACCCCGGTGTTCTTCATCAAGGACGCCATCAAGTTCCCGGACTTCATCCACACCCAGAAGCGGGACCCGTACACCGGCTCGCAGGAGGCGGACAACGTCTGGGACTTCTGGGGTCTGTCGCCCGAGTCCACGCACCAGGTGACCTGGCTGTTCGGTGACCGCGGCATTCCCGCGTCGTACCGGCACATGAACGGCTACGGCTCCCACACGTACCAGTGGAACAACGAGGCCGGCGAGGTCTTCTGGGTCAAGTACCACTTCAAGACGGACCAGGGGATCAAGAACCTCACCACCGACGAGGCCAACCGCCTCTCCGGTGTGGACCCGGACTCGCACCAGCGCGATCTGCGCGAGGCCATCGAGCGCGGTGACTTCCCGACCTGGACCGTGCAGGTGCAGATCATGCCGGCGGCGGAAGCGGCCACCTACCGCTTCAACCCGTTCGACCTCACCAAGGTGTGGCCGCACGAGGACTACCCGCCCATCGAGATCGGCAAGCTGGAGCTCAACCGCAACCCGGAGAACATCTTCGCCGAGGTCGAGCAGTCGATCTTCAGCCCCGCCCACTTCGTGCCGGGCATCGGCCCCTCGCCCGACAAGATGCTCCAGGGCCGTCTGTTCGCGTACGGCGACGCCCACCGCTACCGCGTCGGTATCAACGCCGACCACCTGCCGGTGAACCGTCCGCACGCCACGGAGGCGCGCACCAACTCCCGCGACGGGTTCCTCTACGACGGCCGCCACAAGGGCGCGAAGAACTACGAGCCGAACAGCTTCGGCGGCCCGTACCAGACGGACCGCCCGCTGTGGCAGCCCACCCCCGTGTCCGGGGTGACCGGCGACCACGAGGCTCCGGCGCACGCCGAGGACACCGACTTCGTCCAGGCCGGCAACCTCTACCGTCTGATGTCCGAGGACGAGAAGGAGCGCCTGATCGGCAACCTCTCGCAGTTCATCGCCAAGGTGTCGCGTGACGACATCGCCGAGCGGGCGATCAACAACTTCCGCCAGGCGGACGGCGACTTCGGCAAGCGGCTCGAGGCCGCGGTCCAGGCCCTGCGCGGCTGAGGTCCCGCTTGTCGTAGAAGAAGGGGCCGGATTCCTCACGGGATCCGGCCCTTTCGCGTGCGCGGCAAGGCTCGGTCGTACACGGAGAGTGGGGTGCCTAGGCGGCTGCGCGGCGCCTGGCCGGGGCCCAGCAGCGGATGATGTCGCGGACGGAGACGATGCCGATGGGGCCGTCACCGTCCATCACGATCAGGTGGCGGAAGCCGCCGTGTGCCATGGCCTCGGCCGCCTCCTCCAGAGTCCAGGCAGGCGCGGCGAAGACGACGTCGGTGGTGGTGTGGGTGCCGGCGGTCTCGAGGTCGGGGTCCTGTCCCAGGCCCAAGGAGTTGAGGATGTCGCGCTCGGTGAGGATGCCGAGGCTCGAGTCGGAGTCGAGGACCACGGCCGCGCCCACGCGGCGCGCGGCCATCAGTCGGGCCGCCTGGCGGAGCGTGTGTGCGGGGCCGATGGTGAGGACCACCGTGCTCATGGCGTCACGGACGAGCATGAAAGGAGCCACCTCCTGGGTGATCGGCCGTTCGAGAACCGATTCACAAGTTCACAAGTGGGGGGACTCTCAGAGTTGCAGGACGGGGTGAAGGCGGCAAGGGGGCGTGCGCGGCCTCTTCGGCCCGCACGCGCGCCTGCTGATCGACCGGCGTACGCCGTTCCGAACGGCCCGCGGCCCACCGGTGCGGCTGGTGACGGCGTTCCGAACGGCCCGCGGCCCACCGGTGCGGCTGGTCATGGCGTTCGGGACCGCTGGTCGTGGCGTCCGGTACGGCTGGTCGTGGCCGCCTCGTAACGCTGGTCGTGGCCGTCCTAGTAACGCTGGTTGAGATAGCCCAGCAGCTCATGGTGGAGCAGCCCGTTCGACGCCGCGGCATTACCGCTGTGCGGGCCCTCCTGTCCGTCGAGGCCCGTGAACGAGCCGCCCGCCTCCTGCACCAGGATCGCCGGCGCCGCCATGTCCCACAGCGACAGCTCCGGCTCGGCGCAGATGTCCACCGATCCCTCGGCGACCATCATGTAGGGCCAGAAGTCGCCGTAGCCCCGGGTGCGCCAGACCGCCCGCGTCAGGTCCATGAAGCCGTCGAGACGGCCCTGCGCCTCCCAGCCCGACAGGGACGAGTACGCGAACGAGGCGTCCTGGATGCGCTCCACCTTGGATACGTGCAGCCGCGTTGCGGAGGTCAGGCTCCGGCCGGTGTACGCGCCGCCGCCCTTCGCCGCCCACCAGCGCCGGCCGAGAGCCGGGGCCGACACCACGCCCACCACCGGCTGGTAGCCGCCTTCGCCGGCCTCCATCAGCGCGATCAGCGTCGCCCAGACCGGTACGCCGCGCACATAGTTCTTGGTGCCGTCGATCGGGTCGACGACCCAGCGGCGCGGGCCCGTGCCCTCGATGCCGTACTCCTCGCCGAGGATCGCGTCGCGAGGCCGTGCCCGCTGCAGGTGCCCACGGATCAGCTCCTCCGCCGCTTTGTCGGCCTCGCTCACCGGGGTCATGTCCGGCTTGGTCTCGACCTTGAGGTCCAGAGCCTTGAACCGGTCCATGGTGGTGGCGTCGGCGGCATCCGCGAGGACGTGGGCGAGGCGCAGATCATCGTGGTAGTCGGGCATGTCAGCCACTCTATCGGGGCGGGTCCGACCCTTCCTGGGCGGCCGTGGCGGCCCTGTGGGCGCCTTCCGGCCGCGTGCCGTCCCCTGCTGTGTCTCTTGACAGTGGAAGGCTGCCCGTCAACCCTGTGACCGGAGTTGCTCTGCCGGGGAGGCGCCGATGCCTGCAGCGCGGGAGTCACTGCTGAACGCCGCATTCGCGGCCCTGCGCGACCTGCCCTGGTCCGCGGTGCGGATGGTCGACGTCGCCTCTTCCGCCGGTGTCTCCCGCCAGACCCTCTACAACGAGTTCGGCAGCAAGGACGGCTTCGCCCGCGCCCTCGTGCGCCGCGAGGCCGACTCGTATCTGCGGGGCGTGGAACGGCTCCTCGGGCAGAGCGCCGGGGCCGACGAGCGGCTCGTGTCCGTCGCCGAATGGACCGTCGGCGAGGCGCGGGCCAGGCCCGTGCTGCGCGCCCTGCTCACCGGCTGCTGGGAGGAGCGGCTGCCGGTACCGAGACCGGTCCGCAGCGGGGCCGCACTCTCGGGAGTGCCGGCGCAGCGGCGAGCGGACGCGCGACCGCCGCTTCCGGCCGAGCTGGTCGCCGCGGTGCGGGACAGGTCTCTGGCGAGCCTGCGACCGGGCCGAAGGCTCCGGGGCGGGCGGGCGGCCGACGAACCGGCCGACCTGCCGCAGCGCTGCGAACTCGCGGTGCGGCTGGCGCTCTCCTGTGTCGTCGCACCCGTCGGCGGGAGCGTCGCACAGCTGGTGCGGGCGGCCGTGTGCGAAGGGGGCGACGCGACGAGCCCCAGAGCGGACGGAAGCGGTGCGACGCGTCCGAGAGCCGACCGGGTCAGTGCGACGAGCCCGAGAGCTGCAGACCGATGACGCCGACGATCACCAGTGTGATCGAGACGATCTTGAGCGTGGAGACGACGTCGTCGAGGAAGACCATGCCGTAGATCGCCGTACCGGCCGCGCCGATGCCGGTCCAGACCGCGTAGGCCGGACCCACGTCGAGCTTCTTCAGCGCCAGCGTCAGCAGGCCGAAGCTGCCGAGGGCGAAAACGGCGAAGGCGATCGTGGGCCACAGCCGCGTGAAGCCGTGCGACAGCTTGAGGCAGACCGCGAAGCCCGTTTCGAGAAGTCCGGCAACCACAACCAGCAGCCACGCCATTGGTCCAGGGCCTCCCGCGTCGTCGATGACTGTTCGGTCCGGGACTGCTCGGTCCGAACTGAATCCGCCCGGAACTGCTCGTCCGACTTGGTGCGAGTATGCACTTACCAGCGGTCGCGGACGGTAAACGTGGATGACTCAGTCGCCTTCGCGTCGCTCGCGGGTCGCGAGCAGCCGCCGCAGTGAGTAGAGCCGCGCCGGATCGGCGTGCCCTTCGGCCACCCACGCGTCGAGGGCGCAGTCCTGCTCGTCGTGACTGCAGGCGCGCGGACAGCCCTCCGTGCCGGGGACCAGGTCCGGGAAAGCGTTGATGACCCTGGACGGGTCGACATGGTGCAGCCCGAAGGAGCGCACGCCCGGAGTGTCGATGACCCAGCCGCCCTGCTTGTCGGCGAGCGGGAGGGCGAGCGCGGAGGTCGTGGTGTGCCGGCCGCGTCCCGTGACCGCGTTGACGAGACCGGTGGTCCGTCGCCGCTCCTCGGGGACCAGGGCGTTGACCAGGGTCGTCTTGCCGACTCCCGAGTGCCCGACGAACGCGGTCGTCCGCCCCACCAGATACTCCCGGACGCGGTCGGCGGCAAGACCGTCGACGAACTCCTCGCGGGTGGTCACCACATAAGGGACACCGAGCGCCCCGTACATCTCCAGCAACTCGTCGGGCGAGGCCAGGTCCGACTTGGTCAGGACGAGGAGCGGCTCGAGCCCGCCGTCGTACGCGGCCACCAGACAGCGGTCGATCAGGCGCGGGCGCGGCTCGGGATCGGCGAGTGCGGTGACGATGGCAAGCTGGTCGGCGTTGGCGACGACCACACGCTCGAACGGATCGTCGTCGTCGGCCGTGCGGCGCAGCACCGACGACCGGGGTTCGATGCGCACGATCCGCGCCAGCGTGTCCTTGTCGCCGGAGAGATCGCCGACGATGCCGACACGGTCTCCGACGACAGCCGCCTTGCGGCCCAGCTCACGGGCCTTCATCGCGGTGATCGCCCGGTCCTCGACGAGGCAGGTCAGGCGGCCGCGGTCGACGGTGAGGACCATGCCCTCCAGGGCGTCCTCGTGCTTGGGGCGGATGTTGGTCCGGGGCCGGTTGCCCTTGCGGTTGGGGCGGGACCGGATGTCGTCCTCGTCGGTGTGCTTGCCGTAGCGGCGCATGACGTCAGGCCCCGAGCATTTCGGCCCACATCTGCGGGAAGTCGGGGAGGGTCTTGGCCGTCGTCGCCACGTTCTCGATCTGGACGTCCGGCACCGCGAGGCCGATGACCGAGCCGGCCGTCGCCATCCGGTGGTCGTCGTAGGTGCGGAAGACGCCGCCGTGCAGGGGGCGCGGGCGGATGTGGAGGCCGTCCTCCGTCTCGGTGACATCGCCGCCGAGCTCGTTGATCTCCTTGGTGAGGGCCGCCAGCCGGTCCGTCTCGTGGAGCCGCAGATGCGCCACGCCACGCAGTGTCGAGGGGGAGTCGGCGAGCGCAGCGACCGCCGCGATGCCCGGGGTCAGCTCGCCGACCTCGCCGAGGTCGACGTCGATGCCATGGATGCGGCCGCTGCCGGTGAAGACCAGCGCCGTGCCGGTCGGCGTCGTCGTCAGCTCGCAGGAGCCGCCCATCTCGGTGAAGATCTCGCGCAGCGCGTCACCGGGCTGGGTGGTCCGCTCGGGCCAGTCGGGGATCGTCACCCGGCCGCCCGTCACCAGGGCCGCCGCCAGGAACGGCTGGGCGTTGGACAGATCGGGCTCGATCGTCAGGTCACGGCCGAGCAGCGCGCTGTGCGACACACGCCAGACATCCGGCTCGCCGCCGGTCTCCGGCTCGTCGACCTGGGCGCCCACGGCGCGCAGCATGTCCACGGTCATCCGGATGTGGGGCATGGAGGGCAGCCGGCCGCCGACGTGCCGCACCTCGACGCCCTGGTTGAAGCGAGGCGCGGAGAGCAGCAGGGCGGAGACGAACTGGGACGACGACGAGGCGTCGATGCGCACCGGCCCGCCCTCCAGCGCACCGCCGCCGTGCACGGTCATCGGCAGAGAACCGCGGCCGTCGTCGTCGATCCGGGCGCCGAGGATGCGCAGCGCGTCGATGACACCGTGCAGGGGGCGTTCGTAGGAACGCGGGTCGCCGTCGAAGCGGATCGGGCCGTCGGCGAGGGCGGCGACGGGGGGCAGGAAGCGCATGACCGTGCCCGCGTTGCCGACGTCGACGGTGGCCGGGCCGTGCAGGCCGGAGGGGATGACACGCCAGGCCTCGCCCGCCGCGGCGAGGTCCTTGCCATCGTCGGTGCCGCCGGTGGTGCTGGACGAGACGGTCTCCTCGATGCCCACGCCCATTGCCTGCAGGGCGGCGGACATCAGCAGGGTGTCGCGCGAGCGCAGCGGACGGCGCAGCCATCCCGGCTCCGCGGCCAGCGCGGCCAGCACCAGAGCGCGGTTGGTCACTGATTTCGAACCGGGCACGGTGACCGTCGCTTCGACGGCTCCGGTCGCGAGAGGGGCGGGCCAGAGGGCGGGGTGCACGGCGCTTTCGGTCATGGCCATCACTTTAGTGGCTCGGGACGAGCGCAGATCTTGATCAGATATGGGGAAACCGGGGCGTAACGGCGGCGTGATAGGGCGCTCGGCACCACGGCGGCCGGCCCCGTCTCACAGACCGAGCAGCCGGAGGCCGCCTCTCATAGACCGAGCAGCCAGCGGCCCCCGCCGATCAGCGAGCAGAGCGCGACCGCGTGGAAGAAGAAGAGCCAGATCGCCGGCGGCACATGAGTGAGCCTGGCGAGCTGGTCGGCGTCCGAGTCGGGGGCGCCGCCGTGCCGCCGCTTGGACTGGAGCTCGAAGACCGGCCGTACGCCGCCGAGCAGCATGAACCACACCGCCGTGTACGCGAAGACGGACTGCACCCCGGGCGACGTGAGCCACGACACCAGCAGGAACGCAGCGCCGGTGACGGTCACGGTCAGCACCCCGTACGCGTTGCGCACCATCACCAGCAGCGCGAGCAGCAGCGCGGTCGCCAGCCACAGCAGCAGCGTGATGTGGTGCGCGGCCAGCAGCCAGGCCCCGCCGAGGCCGAGCAGCGGGGCGGCGGTGTAGCCCGCGGTGGCGGTCAGGATCATCCCGATGCCGGTCGGCTTGCCGCGGCTGACGGTCAGACCGCTGGTGTCGGAGTGCAGCCGGATGCTCTGCAGCTTGCGGCCGGTGACCAGCGCCACGAATCCGTGGCCGCCCTCGTGGGCGATCGTGACGGCGTTCCGCGTCAGCCGCCACAGAACATTGGGCATGACGGCGGCGAGGGCGACGAGGCCGGTGACGGCGACGAGCCACGGCTCCGGGGCGCTCTGCGTGCCGAAGACGCGGTCCCACAGGTCGGTGAGCGGCGCATTCGCTGCGACGGCGTGTGTGGTGACCATTTCGCGGGCGGCTCCCTCGGACGGCGTACGGAAGTGGCAGTCTGGCACTTATGTGCGGACGGTATGCAGCGAGTCGTAGGCCCGAGGACCTCGTAGGGCTCTTCGAGGTCGAGAAATGGGAGCCGGAGGAGACGCTGGCGCCCGACTGGAACGTGGCCCCCACAAAAGAGGTCTACGCGGTCCTCGAACGCCCTGTTAAGGACGCCGACGACCGCCGTCCGGTTCGCCAGCTGCGCGCGCTGAAGTGGGGCCTCGTGCCGTCCTGGGCGAAGTCACCGGAAGGCGCGGCGCGGATGATCAATGCGCGTGCCGAGACGGTGCACGAGAAGCCGTCGTTCCGTAAACCCTTCCTCTCCCGGCGCTGCATCCTCCCTGCCGACGGCTATTACGAGTGGGTGACCGGGGTGGGAGAGCGCGAGCTCGAGGTCGAGGGGAAGAAGAAGCGCCCGAAGAAGCAGCCGTACTTCGTGACCCCGTCGGACGGGTCGGTCTTCGCGATGGCGGGCCTCTACGAGTTCTGGCGCGACCGGACGCTGCCGGACGACCATCCGCAGGCGTGGTGGGTGACCTGCTCGGTGATCACGACGGAGGCGGAGACGGGGCCGCTGGGAGTGGCGCCGGCGGAGGGGCCGCGGTCGCTGTCGGACATTCATCCGCGGATGCCGCTGATGCTGACGCAGGACCGGTGGGACGCGTGGCTGGACCCGTCCCGGACCGACTTCGACGAGCTGCGGTCGCTGCTGGAGCCGCCCCCTGGCGGGCGGATGCGGGCCTATGCGGTGACGACGGCGGTGAGCAACGTGCGCAACAACGGGCCGGAGCTTTTGGAGGAGCTGCCCGGGCCGGAGGAAGCGACGCTGTTCTGATTCCGTGGGGCGTGGAGGCCGACCCGCGCAGCGGCTCCCCGGCCGGGAGAGAATGGCCGGATGGAGCGGAGAGAGATCGTCGCTGTCGGTGGCGGAGACGCTCGGATCACCTGGCACGTGGGCAAAGGTGCCCGCCTCGTGCTCGCGCTCGGACACGGGGCCGGTGGCGGGATCGAGGCGCGGGACCTGCAGGCGATCGCCGCGGTGCTGCCGCGGCACGGCGTCACCGTCGCTCTCGTCGAGCAGCCGTGGCGCGTCGCCGGCAAGAAACTGGCGCCGGCGCCGAAAACCCTGGACACCGGGTGGCGGGACCTCTGGCCGATGCTCGCGAAGACGGGGCTGCCCGTCGTCGCCGGCGGACGCAGCGCCGGCGCCCGGGTGGCTTGCCGGACCGCCGCCGAGCTGGGCGCCGCGGGAGTGCTCGCCCTGAGCTTTCCCCTGCATCCGCCCGGCCGGCCGGAGAAGTCCCGCGCCGACGAGCTCCTCGGCGCGGGTGTGCCGACGCTGGTCGTCCAGGGCGGCGCCGATCCGTTCGGGAAGCCGGCGGAGTTCCCCGAAGGGGCGTACGAGCTCGTGGAAGTGGCGTACGGGGATCATGGTTTCGCCGTGCCCAAGCGGGCCGGGATCGAGGAGGCCCGGACCCTCCGGACGATCACGGACGCTGTGACGCAGTGGACACGGTCGCTACGGGAATGACACCCGGGCCCCGGCTGTTGTGGCGGATGTCAGTACGGAGCGTGAGTAGGGAGTCCGCCGCATGGGTACGACCTTCTGCCCGACAGCCGAGCGCAGCACAGAGCTCGAGTGGACGGTGCTGTCGTCGGGCAAGACCGGGGCGGCTTCGGCGGCGGCTGATGTGAATCGGCAGCGCCCGGGCCACCAAGGTCGACTATTCTCCGATTCGAGTGGGTCCGCATTCGGCCCCACAACAGCGTTGGAGGAGGTGGGTCCGGTCACTGGGACCGACGCAGGGACCGACGACGGTCAGGCGCAGAAGTCCGAGGAGACGACTGCCGAGCGCAATGCCCGCTTCGAGCGGGACGCTCTCGGCTATCTGGACCAGATGTACTCGGCCGCGCTGCGCATGACGCGCAATCCCGCCGATGCCGAAGATCTTGTGCAGGAGACGTACGCGAAGGCATACGGGTCCTTCCACCAGTTCCGTGAGGGCACCAACCTCAAGGCGTGGATGTACCGGATCCTCACGAACACGTTCATCAACTCCTACCGCAAGAAGCAGCGCGAGCCCCAGCGGAGCGCCGCGGAGGAGATCGAGGACTGGCAGCTCGCGCGTGCCGAGTCGCACATGTCGACCGGTCTGCGCTCCGCCGAGTCGCAGGCCCTCGACCATCTGCCGGATTCGGACGTCAAGGAAGCGCTGCAGGCGATCCCCGAGGAGTTCCGGATCGCGGTCTATCTTGCCGACGTAGAGGGCTTTGCGTACAAGGAGATCGCGGACATCATGGGAACACCCATCGGTACGGTGATGTCCCGCCTGCACCGTGGCCGCCGCCAACTGCGCGGCATGCTCGAGGACTACGCCCGCGAGCGCGGGCTCGTCCCGGCCGGTGCGGGGGAGTCGAACGACGCGAAAGGCTCGGGCTCATGAGCTGCGGAGAGCCGCACGAGACGGACTGCTCAGAGGTCCTGGACCATCTCTACGAGTTTCTCGACCATGAGATGCCCGACAGCGACTGCACGAAGTTCGAGGTGCACTTCGAGGAGTGCTCCCCGTGCCTGGAGAAGTACGGCCTGGAGCAGGCCGTGAAGAAGTTGGTCAAGCGGTGCTGCGGGCAGGATGACGTGCCCAGCGACCTGCGGGCCAAGGTCATGGGGCGCATCGACCTGATCCGGTCGGGCCAGGTCGTGCCCGACAGCGATGTGGCGACTGCCCAGGAGTAGGCGCGGCACAGATACACGCAGAAGGTGCGCCGCGGGAACCGCGGTGCACCTTCTGCGTTCGTCCGCCTTTCAATCGCTCCCCCTGTCACCCGAACGTGCGGATGCTCGGTGTACAGCCTCCCCTGACGCCCCGACTCGTTAGCGTGGCGCTGCTTCGAGGAGGCGCTGAGGAGGGTGCGGGGCAGTGACTGGCATACCGACGGCAGCGCGCGCCTGTATCGCCGCCGCGGTCCTGTGCGCCGTCGCCGCCATGTCTCCGCTCGTGTCGACGGGCTCCGCCGCCGCGCCGCCGTGGGGCACGGTGCTGCTGCTCATGGGCCTGTACACCGGGTGCGAGATCCCCGCGCGCTGCCGCTGTCTCGGGGACTCCGTCCCCGTGGGGGCGGGCACGTTCTTCCCGGTGCTGCTCGCCGCGGCCTTTCTGCTGCCGCCGGCGGCAGCCGCGCTGGTGTCCCTGCCCGGCGCGCTGCTGGGGCAGGTGGACGGTCCACCGGCCGCTGCCCGGCGGATCTGGCGAGCGGCGCAGCTCGCGCTTGCTACGTGGGCGGCCGCCCATGCGTATCAGTTGCTCGGCGGTGAACCGACCCCGAGGGCACCGGACTTCCCGTACGCACTGGTGCCGGCGCTTGCCGGGGCGCTCGCCTTCTGCCTGCTGCTGACTCTCCTCGACGGCGCAATCCGCGCGACGGCGGAGCGGGTTCCGTGGCGCGGCGCACGGCGGGGGCTCTCGCACGCGTCGCCGGCCCCGCACTGCGTGCACGGGCTCGCCGGGCTGATGATGGCGGTGCTGTGGGGGAGCCCGTACGGGCCGCTGTCGGCCCTCTTCGTGCTGCTGCCCATGTACATCTCCTGCTGGATCTTCGCCCAGTACCACCGTGAGCGCGCCGCCCATCAGGCGACGATCCGGGCGCTGGTGCAGGCCGTCGACATCAAGGACCGGTACACGCGCGGGCACAGCGAACGGGTCGGACGGGCCTCTGTGCTGATCGCCCGGGAGCTGAGCATGGAGGAAGAGCGCCTGGAGGTCGTGCGGTTCGCCGGGATCTTGCACGACGTGGGCAAGCTCGGCGTGCCGACGAGGGTGTTGCGCAAGGAGGGGCCGCTGACTCCGGAAGAGCGGCGGGTGATCGAGCTGCATCCGGAGTACGGGCACGAGATGGTGCGCGGTATCGGCTTCCTCGGGGAGGCGCGCGCCGCGATCCTGCACCACCACGAGCGGATGGACGGCAGCGGTTATCCGTATGGTCTCGTCGGCAGCCAGATCCCGGAGTTCGCGCGTGTGGTGGCGGTCGCGGACGCGTTCGACGCGATGACGTCCACCCGTTCCTACCGGCGCGCGCGGCCGGTGGCGGTCGCGCTCGAAGAGCTGGAGCGGTGCGCGGGCACGCAGTTCGATCCTCGGATGGTGCGGGCCCTGGTGCGGGCGCTGGAGCGGCACGGGTGGCAGACATCGGTGATGTCGGACGAGGCGACGGTGCCGATGGGCCCGTCCCGGCTGCCGCGGACTCCGGGGACGGGGGCCTCGCATCAGTTACGGACAGGTTGAGCGGCCGCCGGGCCCGCAGCAGCGTGTGAACGGCCTCCGGGCGCGCCGTTCCCGGGGCGTCGTGCACGCCGTGCATGCCGCCGCTGTCGCCGTGACCGCGACCGCTCTCGTCTGGGTCGTCCTCCACGGAGTGGTGCAGCCGGGGAACGCCCTCGCCTTCGGCGTGTTCATCGCACTCGGGGAGCTCGCCCGGTGGGAGGCCGTGCCCAGGGCGGCGGAGCCGTCTGGGCTCGAGGGGCCCGGGGTGCGGGAGCCGGCTCCGCTCGGGGCCGCGGGCGCGCTCGCGTACGCCCTGCTCGGCGAATGCGCCGGGGAGCCGACGGGGCACGGGGCATTCCAGGTCGTGGCCGTCGTCGTCGCCGCGGCACTCGTCGGCGCCGTGCCGCACGTCGCCCGCGGGCAGGGACCCGCGCTCGATCATCTGGCGCGGCGGGTGCTGACCGTCGCCTTCGCCGCCGTGTGCTTCCAACCGCTCTACATCTCCGGCGCGTTGGACCTCCGACTGGGCCAGGGGCCGTACTACGCGCTCTTCCTGCTGGTCCTGCTCGTGCTCACCGCTCTGTGCGATGCCGTTCTGGCCGCCGCGATGCTGCGCGCCCGTACGCTGCCCGGCCTCGGAGGGGCGGGTGGCACTCCTGTCCCGTTCGGGCCGCTGCTCCGTGACGAACTGCGCGCGCTGCTGGGGATCGGGTCCGCAGTCTGCGCGACGGGCGCGGTCATGGCCCTCGCCGTGGCCGTCGCCGGCCTGTGGGCGCTGCCCGTGTTCTGCGTTCCGCTGCTCCTCACCCAGCTGTCGTTCCGGCGGTACGCGGCCGTGCGCACCACCTACGGGCAGACCATTGCCTCCCTGGCCCGCGCGACCGAGGTCGCCGGCTACACCCGGCCCGGCCACGCCCACCGGGTCGCGGCGCTCAGCACGGCCGTCGGGCGCGACATGGGTCTGTCCGGTCCCGAACTGACCGTGCTGGAGCACGCGGCGCTGATGCACGACATCGGCCAGCTGTCTCTCGTCGACCCCGTCCCGGAGGGCGCCACCGCCTTGCTGCCCGCCGCCGAGCAGCGCCGTATCGCGCTGCTCGGCGGCGCCGTGGTCCGTCAGACCGGGGTTCCGGCGTCCGTCGCCGCCGTGGTGGAGCAGCAGGCGGACCCGTACCGGGAGCAGCCGCTGGCGGCCCGGATCGTTCGTGCGGTCAACGCATACGACGACCTGGCCGGGGGAAGCGGAGGAAGTGCGGGCGGGGCGCTCAGCGCGTTGGAGCAGCTGCGCCTGGGCACGGGGCACGACTACCAGCCCGAGGTGGTCGAATCCCTTGCCAGGGTCCTCGGCAGAGTCCTTGCCTGAGGCGGTCTGTCCGCGGTCCCAACGGGGTAACCCATGGGTAATGAGCGAGCCTGCGACCGGGCATGGTTGGATGCGAAAGAAGGCACAGAAGCAGGCACCACAGTCATGCGTCCGGGCAGCGACCCGAGCGACCGGCAGGCGGGAATCGTGAGGATCTTCGGGAAGGTACGGCATCGGCCCTCCGCCTCTTGGCGGCAGGCCACGGACCGCGCGTTCACGCTGATCGGCGACGGCCGGTACGAGGACGCGGGCGCGCTGCTGACGAGGGCGGCGGACCTGGAGCCGTGGCTCTCGGAGTCCTGGTTCAATCTGGCGCTGCTGCATAAGTTCCGGCACGACTGGGAGCAGGCCCGCGCCGCGGGGCTGCGGGCGGTCGCCCTGCTGGACAAGGAGGCCGGCGCCCCCGACTGGTGGAACGTCGGGATCGCCGCCACCGCCCTGCAGGACTGGCCGCTGGCCCGCCGCGCCTGGCAGGCGTACGGGCTGAAGGTTCCGGGAGCGGCCGCCGCCAACGGCGAACCCGTCGGCATGGACCTCGGCAGCGCCGCGGTCCGGCTCTCTCCGGAGGGCGAGGCCGAGGTGGTCTGGGGCCGCAGGCTCGACCCGGCACGGATAGAAGTGCTCTCCATCCCGCTGCCCTCGTCCGGGCGGCGCTGGGGCGAGGTCGTCCTGCACGACGGCGTCCCGAACGGAGAGCGCACCACTACGGCCGGGCCGTCGTTCCCGGTCTTCGACGAGATCGAGCTGTGGGCCCCTTCGCCCGTCCCCACCTGGGTGGTGCTGCTGGAGGCGGCCACGGAGTCCGACCGGGACGCCCTTGAGCGGCTGGCGGCCGACGCCGGGTTCGCCGCGGAGGACTGGTCGTCCTCGGTGCGGCTGCTGTGCCGGGCCTGTTCCGAGGGCAGCATGCCGAGCGCGGAGGGGGAGGGGGAGCACCTCGACCCGCACGACCACAGTGAGCCGGGTCACCCGGGACCGCTGGGACACCGCACGGGCGGGGATCTCTGGTCGCCGGAGCGCGAGTGCGGGATCGCGGCGCCCGCCGGTCTGGTGCGGGGCCTGCTGGACGGCTGGGTCGCCGACAGCCCGGACTCCCGTGAGTGGCGGGATCTCGAAGAAGTCTGCTGACGCCTGCCCGTAGGCTGTACGGACTACGCAGGTGACCCGGCATCGGGCCAGGGATCGGTACTGAGGAAGGCGTACGGCTGACATGGCGTCGCAGCAGTCGCAGCAGGAGACGGACGAGCAGGTGAACGACGGCTTCGTCGTGGACACGGAGAACTGCGAGGAGCGCGAGCTGGCGTACCGCGAGCGCGGCACCGCCCGCCCGATCACGGTCGTCGGCAACCCGGTTCTCCACAAGGAGTGCAAGGACGTCACCGAGTTCGACGACAAGCTCGCCGCGCTCATCGACGACATGTTCGCCAGCCAGAAGGCGGCGGAGGGCGTGGGCCTGGCCGCCAACCAGATCGGTGTGGACCTGAAGGTCTTCGTCTACGACTGCCCGGACGACGAGGGGGTACGGCACACCGGCGTCGTCTGCAACCCCGTCCTGGAGGAGCTGGCGCCCGAGCAGCGTGCCCTCGACGACTCCAACGAGGGCTGCCTGTCGGTCCCGACGGCCTACGCCTCGCTGGCCCGCCCCGACTACGCGGTGGTGCGCGGGCAGGACGCCGAGGGCAACCCGATCAAGGTGCGCGGCACCGGCTACTTCGCCCGCTGCCTGCAGCACGAGACGGACCACCTGTACGGGTACCTCTACATCGACCGGCTCTCCAAGCGCGAGCGCAAGGACGCGCTCCGGCAGATGGCGGAGGGCACTCCGCGCTACTCGGTCGTGGCCAACGACTGACTCGCCGCGCAGGCCGGGCCCCGTTCGTCCTGCGAGCGGGGCTCTGCTGTGCCGCCTGCCGGTCGTCGAGTCGTCATTGGGCCGACAAATGACGGCAGCCCAGGTGCTGTTGACGCGCGTCGACGGGGCGGCCAGTCTCTGCGGTACACCGCTCTCTCGGCATGGAGGCGCAATGCTCAGACGTACCGCACGACTTCTGCTGTCTATTGTCATGCTCATGGCTGCCGGATTGGCCGGGGTCGTGGCAACGGCCGGTTCCGCCCAGGCCGACGACTGCTACACGTGGTCGCGCACCCTCTCCCAGGGAGCCTCCGGCGCCGACGTCACACAGCTCCAGATCAGGATCGCCGGCTACCCCGGCGCCGGCGGCGTGCTCGCCATCGACGGCGCCTACGGACCGGCGACCACGGCCGCCGTCAAGCGCTTCCAGTCCGCCTACGGACTCAGCGCCGACGGAGTCGCCGGCCCCGCCACCTTCAGCAAGATCTATGCGCTCCAGGACAGCGACTGCACGCCCGTCCACTTCAGCTACGCCGAACTCAACGACTGCAACACCACCTGGTCCGGCGGCGCCGTCAGCGCGGCGACCGCCAAGTCCAACGCCCTGCGCACCATGTGGAAGCTGGAGGCCCTGCGCCACGCGCTCGGAGACCAGCCCGTCACAGTGACCAGCGGCTTCCGCTCGCAGGCATGCAACAGCGCGGTCGGCGGGGCCTCCAACAGCCGTCATCTGTACGGCGACGCCGCCGATCTCGGCGCCGGGCCGCACTCGCTGTGCAAGCTCGCCCAGACTGCGCGCAACCACGGCTTCAACGGCATCCTCGGCCCCGGCTACCCGGGCCACAGCGACCACACGCACGTCGACCACCGGAGCAGCCGGTTCTGGTCGGCGTCCAGCTGCGGCATCTGAACCGAGGCGGCTCGCACCTCCCCCGTGCGAGGTGCGGGCCGCTCCGGTGGTCCGCGGTGATCAGAAGTCGTCGTCGAAGCCGACGGAACCCTCGACCGCCACCTGGTAGGCCGACGGGCGGCGCTCGAAGAAGTTCGTCAACTCCTGGACGCCCTGCAGCTCCATGAACGAGAAGGGGTTCTGCGAGCCGTACACCGGGGCGAAGCCCAGCCGGGTGAGCCGCTGGTCGGCGACGCACTCCAGATACTCGCGCATCGACTCGGTGTTCATGCCCGGCAGGCCGTCACCGCACAGATCCCGGCCGAACTGCAGCTCGGCCTCCACCGCCTCGCGCAGCATGTCCGTGACCTGTTGCTGGAGCTCGTCGTCGAACAGCTCCGGCTCCTCCTTGCGGACGGTGTCCACGACCTCGAAGGCGAAGTTCATGTGCATCGTCTCGTCGCGGAACACCCAGTTGGTGCCGGTGGCCAGGCCGTGCAGCAGACCGCGGGAGCGGAACCAGTACACGTAGGCGAAGGCGCCGTAGAAGAACAGGCCCTCGATGCAGGCGGCGAAGCAGATCAGGTTCAGCAGGAAGCGCCGGCGGTCCGACGTCGTCTCCAGCCGGTCGATGGTCTCCACGGAGTCCATCCACTTGAAGCAGAACTGGGCCTTCTCCCGGATCGACGGGATGTTCTCGACCGCCGCGAAGGCGGCCGTACGGTCCTCGGGATCGGGGAGGTAGGTGTCCAGCAGCGTCAGATAGAACTGGACGTGCACGGCCTCCTCGAACAGCTGGCGCGACAGATACAGCCGCGCCTCCGGGGAGTTGATGTGCTTGTAGAGAGTGAGCACCAGGTTGTTCGCGACGATCGAGTCGCCGGTCGCGAAGAAGGCGACCAGCCGGCCGATCAGATGCTGCTCGGACGGGGTGAGCTTGGCGAGGTCGGCGACGTCCGAGTGGAGGTCGACCTCCTCCACGGTCCAGGTGTTCTTGATGGCGTCGCGGTAGCGCTCGTAGAAGTCCGGGTAGCGCATCGGACGCAGGGTCAGTTCGAAGCCCGGGTCGAGCAGGTTCTTGGTGGTGTTCTCCGGCATTACTGGCAGGCCTCGCAGGACTCGGGGTTTTCCAGGGAGCAGGCGACGGCATCGGGGTCGGTGGCCTGCTGGACGGGGATGGTCGCCTGTGCGGCGCGCGCGATGCGGGTCGCCGGGCGGGAGCGCAGGTAGTACGTCGTCTTCAGACCCTGCTTCCAGGCGTGCGCGTACATCGAGCTGAGCTTGCCGATCGTCGGCGTCTCCAGAAACAGGTTCAGCGACTGGCTCTGGTCCAGGAACGGCGTACGGGCCGCCGCCATGTCGATCAGGCCGCGCTGCGGGATCTCCCAGGCCGTGCGGTACAGCGCCCGTACCTCGGCCGGGACCCAGCCGAAGCCCTGTACGGAGCCGTTCGACTCGCGCAGCGCCTCCCGCGTCTGGGCGTCCCAGACGCCGAGCCGCTTCAGCTCCTCCACCAGGTAGGAGTTGACCTGGAGGAACTCACCGCTGAGCGTCTCGCGCTTGAACAGGTTGGAGACCTGCGGCTCGATGCACTCGTACACGCCCGCGATCGAGGCGATGGTTGCCGTCGGGGCGATGGCCAGCAGCAGCGAGTTGCGCATGCCGACCGAGGCGACACGGGCGCGCAGGGCGTCCCAGCGCTCGGGCCAGTTGAGCGCGGTGTCGTAGTGGTCCGGGTGCAGCACGCCGCGGGCCGCGCGGGTCTCGGACCAGGCCGGCAGGGGGCCGTTGCGCTCGGCGAGGTCGCAGGACGCCTCGTACGCGGCCAGCATGATCCGCTCGGCGATCCGCGTCGACAAGGCCTTCGCCTCGGGCGAGTCGAAGGGCAGCCGCAGCTTGAAGAAGACGTCCTGGAGGCCCATCGCGCCGAGGCCCACCGGGCGCCACCTGGCATTGGAACGGCCGGCTTGCTCGGTGGGGTAGAAGTTGATGTCGACGACCCGGTCGAGGAAGGTGACGGCGGTTCGGACAGTGGCGTCCAGCCGCTCCCAGTCGATGCCGTCGCCGCTGTCGTCGCTGACGAAGGCCCCGAGGTTGACCGAGCCGAGATTGCACACAGCCGTCTCGCCGTCGTCCGTCACCTCGAGGATCTCGGTGCACAGGTTCGAGGAGTGCACGACCCGGCCGGGTTCGGCGGTCTGGTTCGCGGTGCGGTTGGACGCGTCCTTGAAGGTCATCCAGCCGTTGCCGGTCTGGGCGAGGGTGCGCATCATCCGGCCGTACAGGTCCCTGGCCGGGATCGACTTGCGGGCCAGGCCCGCCGCCTCCGCCTTGCGGTAGGCGGCGTCGAACTCGTCGCCCCACAGGTCGACCAGCTCGGGAACGTCGACCGGTGAGAAGAGCGACCACTGCGTGTCCGCCTCGACGCGCCGCATGAACTCGTCGGGGATCCAGTGCGCGAGGTTCAGGTTGTGCGTACGCCGGGCGTCCTCACCGGTGTTGTCGCGCAGCTCCAGGAACTCCTCGATGTCCGCGTGCCACGTCTCCAGGTAGATCGCGGCGGCGCCCTTGCGCCGGCCTCCCTGGTTCACCGCGGCGACCGACGCGTCGAGCGTCTTCAGGAACGGGACGATGCCGTTGGAGTGCCCGTTGGTGCCGCGGATCAGCGAACCGCGGGCGCGGATACGGGAGTACGAGAGCCCGATGCCACCGGCGTGCTTGGAGAGCCGGGCGACCTGGTGGTAGCGGTCGTAGATCGAGTCGAGTTCGTCGAGCGGCGAGTCCAGCAGGTAGCAGGACGACATCTGCGGGTGCCGGGTGCCCGAGTTGAAAAGCGTGGGGGAGGAGGGCAGATAGTCGAGCCGGCTCATCAGGGCGTACAGCGACGCGACTTCGTCGAGAGCGCGTACCGATTCGTCCTCCGCCAGACCGGCGGCGACACGCAGCATGAAGTGCTGGGGCGTCTCGACGACCTGGCGGGTGATGGGGTGACGCAGCAGATAGCGGCTGTAGAGCGTGCGCAGACCGAAGTAGCCGAACCGGTCGTCGGCGTCGGTGTCGATCAGCGCGTCCAGCCGGGCGGCGTGCAGCGCCACGAACGCGGCCGTACGGTCGGCGATCAGGCCCTCGCGGTGGCCGACGGCGACCGAGGACGAGAAGGACTCCACGCCCTGCCCTGCCGCCTCGTCGGCGATCGTGCGGGTCAGCAGGCGTGCCGCGAGCCGAGAGTAGGCCGGGTCCTCCGAAATGAGGCCCGCGGCCGCGTCGGTGGCGAGGGATCGCAGCTCGGCCTCGTCCGACCCGGCGTTCCGGCCGCGCAGCGCCGCGGCGGCGACCCTGCCCGGGTCGGTGTCGGGCAGGTCGGCCGTGAGGTCCGTCAGTGTCCGCAGCAGTGCGGTCCCGGGACCGTCCTTCTCCGTCGCTGAGACCGGATCGGCTGGCGCGATGGTCACCTGGTGCTCTCCTCGCTCGGCTCTGGGCCTTGCGGGGAGGTGGGGCCACGCGGGCAGGCCCGGGAGGCGGGCACGGCGCACGGCGTCCACCGGCCCAACCGCGAGGCCCGGACGTCTCGGCACCCGGATCGGTCGAACCGGATGCACCGTCGGCAGGTCCTCGGACTTGTCGGATACGGCAAAGCGCACCGGATCACACCGTTGCGGGACAGTTCCGGATTCGCACCGGATTCCCCTGCGGCGACAGCGAGATGAGCATACATGTGGGGGCGGTTGAGTCGGACACCCCCATATGTTGTGTCTCAGACAATGAAGCCGATCGCCCGGCGCCGGGCCTTGGTCCCGCTGTCGTGGTCGCTGAGGTGAGGGTCCATGACCGGCCCTCCCAAGCCAAAGGGCCGCATGCGCCTCCCCTCCGGGAGGCGCATGCGGCCCTTTGCCGCGCGACCGGTCAGTGACCGCCGGGTGCGCCCGCCGTGGCCGGCGGCAGCTCCACCTTGACGCCCGGGTCGCCGGCGTCCGCCGTGTAGTCGGACGGGCTGGTCTCGTCGATGCCGTCAGGGGCCTTGGCCGCCCGCAGGACGAAGGTGAGGGCCACGGTGACGACGACGTTCAGCACGAACGCGGTGAGGCCGATGTAGCCGATCTCCCCGATGCCCGGGATCTCCGCGGACGAGCCGCCGAAGTGCTTCTGCGTCGGGCTCGCCACGCCGTAGGCGGCAGCTGTGCCGTAGATCATGCCGACCGCCCAGCCGCCGATGAGTGCCCAGCGGTGGAACCAGCGGGTGAACAGGCCGCCCACCAGCGCCGGGAACGTCTGTAGGATCCAGATGCCGCCCAGCAGCTGGAAGTTGATCGCCACGGTCTTGTCCATGGTGAGGACAAAGGCAAGGGCGCCCACCTTCACCAGCAGCGACACGAGTTTGGAGACCTTGGTCTCCTGGGCCGGGGTCGCGTCGGGCTTGAGGAAGTCCTTGTAGATGTTCCGGGTGAAGAGGTTCGCCGCGGCGATGGACATGATCGCCGCCGGCACCAGCGCGCCGATGCCGATCGCGGCGAAGGCGACACCCGCGAACCAGTCCGGGAACATGTTCTCGAACAGCTGTGGGATGGCCAGCTGACCGTTGGTCACCTTCACACCGGCCGCGATGGCCATGAAGCCGAGCAGCGCGAGCAGACCCAGCATCAGCGAGTACAGCGGCAGGATCGTGGTGTTGCGGCGGATCACCTCACGGCTGCGCGAGGAGAGCGTCGCCGTGATCGAGTGCGGGTACATGAAGAGCGCCAGTGCCGAGCCGAGCGCCAGGGTGGCGTAGCCCCACTGACCCATCTCGCCGGGCACCAGTGCACCGGTCGGCTTGCCCGTCGCCTCGTTGACCTGTGCGAACTTCTCACCGGCACTGGCGAATATCTCGTCGAAGCCGCCGAGCTTGATCGGGATGTAGATGATCGCCACGGCGATGACGATGTAGATCAGCGTGTCCTTGACGAAGGCGATGAGCGCCGGGGCACGCAGTCCGGACGAGTACGTGTAGGCCGCGAGCACGCCGAAGGCGATCAGCAGCGGCAGGTCCTTGATGAACCAGTGGGTGCTCTCGCCGCCGCCGACGCCCATGACGTCGAGCACGGCCTGGATGCCGACCAACTGGAGCGCGATGTACGGCATGGTGGCGAGGATGCCGGTGACGGCGACCGCCAGGGACAGGCCCTTTGAGCCGAAGCGCCCGCGGACGAAGTCCGAGGTGGTGACGTATCCGTGCTTGTGCGACACCGACCAGAGCCGCGGCAGGAAGGTGAAGATCAGGGGGTAGACGAGAATCGTGTACGGGACGGCGAAGAAGCCGGCAGCACCCGCCGCGTAGATGGCCGCCGGGACGGCGACGAAGGTGTAGGCGGTGTAGAGGTCGCCGCCGAGCAGGAACCAGGTCACCCAGGTGCCGAACGACCGGCCGCCGAGGCCCCATTCGTCGAGGCTGTTCTCGTTCTCGGCCTTGCGCCAGCGCGCGGCCAGGAAGCCCATGACCGTGACGGCCAGGAAGAAGAATATGAAGACGCCGAGCGCGACGCCGTTCACGCCGTCGTTCATCGGGACGCACCTCCCTGGCGGGAGCGCTGGTCACGCTGCCAGAGCGTGTAGGCGATCATCGTGAGGACCGTCGATATCAGGACCCAGAGCATCTGGTACCAGTAGAAGAACGGCATGCCGATGAACGTCGGTTCGGGCTTCGCGTAGGAGCCGACCCAGAGCATCGCCACAAAAGGCGCGAAGAGGCAGAGGGCGATGATGACGCGTACCGGGGTGATGACCGGCGGTTTCGCTTCGGGCGCTTCTGGCGCTTGTGGCGCCTCGGGCACTGCGGACATGCGGCTCCGTCCCCTCACTGAACACCTGTGTAATGGGCAGGAAATCTAGGCGAGCCGTTCGCGTCGAGTCACCCCCCGTCCGTATATCGGTACGGCAACGACTTCGCGCCCTTGGGGCCAAAACGTGACATGGCGCCGCAACGGGCTGCGGCGCCATGTCGGTTGAGCTGTCGGGGCAGTTCAAGTAGTCAGTCGGTCGGGCGCTTCAGCCGTGCCACGAACTTGTACCGGTCCCCCCGGTAGACCGAGCGGACCCACTCCACGGGCTCGCCCTGGGCGTCCAGCGAGTGGCGGGAGAGCATCAGCATCGGCAGGCCCACGTCCGTGCCGAGCAGGCCGGCCTCGCGCGGGGTGGCCAGGGAGGTCTCGATCGTCTCTTCGGCCTCGGCGAGATGGACGTCGTACACCTCCGCGAGGGCCGTGTAGAGCGAGGTGTACTTCACCAGACTGCGGCGCAGCGCCGGAAAGCGCTTGGCGGACAGGTGCGTGGTCTCGATGGCCATCGGTTCGCCGCTGGCCAGCCGCAGCCGCTCGATGCGCAGCACCCGGCCGCCGGCCGCGATGTCCAGCAGTCCGGCGAGGGTGTCGTCCGCTGTGACGTATCCGATGTCCAGCAGCTGAGACGTGGGCTCGAGGCCCTGTGCGCGCATGTCCTCTGTGTACGAGGTGAGCTGGAGCGCCTGCGACACCTTGGGCTTGGCGACGAACGTGCCCTTGCCCTGGATGCGTTCGAGCCGGCCCTCGACGACCAGTTCCTGGAGCGCCTGACGGACCGTGGTGCGCGAGGTGTCGAACTCGGCGGCGAGTGTCCGCTCCGGCGGCACGGGCGTGCCCGGCGGCAGGGTTTCCGTCATGTCCAGCAAGTGCCGCTTGAGCCGGTAGTACTTGGGCACGCGCGCGGTGCGGGTCTGCGCCCCGCCCTCGGCCTCGGTGCCGCCCCAGTCCGTCGTCATGGTCCGCCTTCCCGACTGCTGCGCTCCTGCCGTCACCGGCTCCTCCGTCTGCTGCGGCTCACATGGTGGCACGGACCGGTCACGGGTCGTCGCCCTCCCTCAGGTGTCGGTCCGATAACGGACACGACAGCCCTTCTTATACACCCTTGACACCCCTAAAGGTCTAGGCCAAGCTCCCGGTACTGGTCTAAACCATTTGAGGCCAGGTCCCAGCCCCAGGGCAGAAATCTGGCGCGCGTCCTCAAGTGCTGCGCGACTCCCGGGTGGTGGGGGGGGCAACTCTTGCATCCCTTGAGGAGGGTGGCGTGAAGCGCAAGCTCATTTCAGCGGTGGGTGTGGCGGCCATGATGGTCTCGGTCGCGGCGTGTGGGTCGGACGGCGGCAGCGGTGAATCGGCCAAGAACCCCAAGGACCGCAAGGAGAACTTGACCGTCTGGCTCATGAGCGACGCCCAGAGCACCTGGCCGGAGCTGGTCAAGGACGTCAACGCCGAGTTCAACAAGAAGTACCCGGGCGTCAAGGTCAACGTCCAGTACCAGCAGTGGGGCGACAAGGCCAAGAAGCTCGACGCCGCCCTCGCCGGCGACAAGTTCCCGGATGTGGTGGAGCTCGGCAACACCGAGACCATGACGTACATCCTCAACGGCGCCCTCGGCGAGATCGACCCGTCGAAGTACGAGAACTCGGACACCTGGATCCAGGGTCTGAAGGACACCTGCACCTTCGAGGGCAAGCAGTACTGCGTGCCCTACTACGCCGGTGCGCGCGTCGCGCTCTACAACAAGGACATGTTCAAGGCGGGCACCGGCTCCGACGCCCTGCCCACCACCGAGGCCGAGCTGACCGCCGCCCTCGACAAGGTCCAGCAGAAGTACGGCAAGGACAAGGCGTTCTCGCCGCTCTACCTGCCCGGCCGCTACTGGTACGCCGCCATGTCCTACGTCGCCGCGTACGGCGGCGAGATCGCCACCTACGACGAGGGAAAGAAGGAGTGGAAGTCCGCTCTCTCCACCCCCGAGGCGCAGCAGGGCATCAAACACTTCGTCGACCTGGTCGACACGTACAACCACGGTGACAAGACGAAGGACGAGCAGGACCACGCCAACGTCATGGCCAACGAGAAGGCCGGCCTTCTCTACGGCAACGGCTGGGAGGCAGGCAGCGTCGTCGACTCCAAGGCCAACGGCAACCCGAAGCTCGAGGGCAAGATCGGCGTGGCGGGCATGCCCGGCCCGAACGGCAAGGTGCTCCCGTCCTTCATCGGCGGATCCGACCTCGCGACCGTCTCCAAGTCGAAGGTCCAGGACCTCGGCGAGGAGTGGATCGCGATGTTCACCAGCAGCAAGTCCCAGGAGGTCCTCGCCTCCAAGAACATCCTTCCGAACAACACCAAGCAGCTCGAGCCGCTGAAGGCGAAGCCGGAGACCGCGGCGATCGCGGGCGCCGTACCGGATGCCTGGTTCACCCCGATCGCCCCCGGCTGGACGTCGATCGAGAAGTCGGAAGTCCTCGAGCTCATGCTGCTCGACATCATCAAGGGCACGTCGGTCGAGGAAGCGACCAAGAAGGCCGACGCGGAGATCGACAAGCTGATCAACGAGAAGTCCTGACCTCTTGATCACCCGCGGGGGTGGTGGGCCCGGGTTCGCCCGGACTGCCGCCCCCGCACTCCGGTACCGGTTTCCGAACGGAAGGCCCAGCACAGGTGAGTGCCGCCGACATCACGTCAGCCGACCCGGCGGTGCCCGTTCCGCGGCACCCAGAGGACCTCGGCCCCCAGCCATCCAGCAAGCGGACGCGCGAGGCCGCCAGGTCCCGTGGCGCGCTCCTGCCCTATCTGCTGATCGCGCCCACGATCGTCGCGATAGCGGCGGTGTTCGTCTGGCCACTGATCAAGACGACGGTCATGTCCTTCCAGGACGTCGGCCGCAAGGAACTGTGGACGGGTGAGCCGGCCCCCTGGGTGGGCCTCGAGCAGTTCACCAACATCCTCGGCGACGCCGCCTTCTGGGACTCCGTCGTCCTGACCGTCGTCTTCATGGCCGCGTGCGTCGTGACGACCCTGGCCCTCGGCCTGGCCGTCGCCCTCACGATGCAGCGGATGTCGACCTGGGCCCGGCTGTTGGTCACCGCCGGCCTGATCGCCGCGTGGTCGATCCCCCTGATGGTGGCGGCCTCGATCTTCCGCTGGTTCTCCGACTCCGACTACGGAGTCGCCAACATGGTCCTGACCAAGTACCTGGGTCTGGACTTCCAGGGCCACAACTGGTTCCTCGACCACAAGCAGGGCTTCCTGGTCATCGGAGCGGTCGTGGTCTGGGGCGCTGTCCCGTTCGTCGCCATCACCCTCTACGCGGCCCTCACCCAGGTCCCCAGGGAACTGGAGGAGGCCGCCGCCATCGACGGCGTCGGAGCGTTCGGCAACTTCCGCTACGTCGTCTTCCCGGTCATCAAGCCGGTCTTCCAGATGGTGGCCACCCTCTCGGTGATCTGGGACTTCAACGTCCTCGGCCAGGTCTGGCTGATGCGCGGCGGCAAACCGGAGCCCGAGTACGAGGTCCTCGGCCTCTACGCCTTCAACAAGGCCTTCGAGTCCAACTCCTTCAGCCAGGGCGCCGCCATCTCCCTCATCACGGTGCTGCTGCTCTCCGGCGTCGCCGTGTACTACCTGCGCCAGCTGCTCAAGATCGGAGAGGTCGAGTGAGCGCCATCACCTCCGCACCGAAGGCCATCCGGCCCGACCACAAGAAGAAGAGCCGGATCGTCTACAACGCCTTCGGCCTGCTGACCTTCGTGGTCATGATCTTCCCCGTCTACTGGCTGGTCATCAGCGCACTGCGCCCCAACCACGAGATCCGCAGCTACGACCAGACCCTGTGGCCCTCGTCGATCACCTTCGACAACTTCAGCCGAGCGGTCGACTACGCCAACTTCGGCACGGCGATCAAGTCCAGCCTGATCATCTGCGTGACCGCCCTCGTCGGCGCCATGGTGATGGCCACCGTCGCCGCGTACGCGATCGGCCGCTTCAGGTTCATGGGCCGCAAGGCCTTCATGGTCGTGCTGATCCTGGTGCAGCTGCTGCCGCCGACCGCGATGCTGATCCCGATCTACCTCCAGCTCAACGACCTGGGCGCCCTCAACGAGTACTGGGGCGTGACGATCATCTATCTGGTCTCCACGCTGCCCTTCGCGACCTGGATGATCCGCGGTTTCGTGATCAACATCCCGAAGGAGCTGGAGGAGTCCGCCATGGTGGACGGCTGCAGCCAGATGGGCGCCTTCTGGAGGGTCGTCTTCCCGCTGCTCGCCCCCGGCCTGGCGGCGGCCTCCATCTACTCGCTCATCAACGCGTGGAACGAGTACCTGCTGGCGTACGTGGTGCTGCAGGACAACGACAAGTACACGCTGAACGTCTGGTTGATGAGCTTCACCACCGAGCGGGGTGTGGACTACGGCGCACTGATGGCCGCCTCCACGCTGATCGCCATCCCGGTGGTCGCCTTCTTCATGTTCATCCAGAAGAAGATGGCCGCGGGCCTCACGTCGGGCGCAGTGAAGGGATAACGCCTCCTCATGACGACTCTGGTACGCGGTTCGTCCGGCACGCTCACCCGCGACGCCCTCACCGTCCTCCAGCCGGGCTTCGTCGGCACCACCGCCCCCGACTGGCTGCTGCGGCAGATCGGGGAAGGGCTCTCGGCGGTCGGTCTGTTCGGCCGCAACATCACCTCGCCCGATCAGCTCACCGCGCTCACAAGCCAGTTGCGGGCGGAGCGGGACGACGTCCTCGTCGCGATCGACGAGGAGGGCGGCGACGTCACCCGGCTCGAGGTGCAGGGCGGCTCGTCGTTCCCCGGCAACTACGCACTGGGGTCCGTGGACGACGTGGACCTCACCCGCGCCGTCGCCCGCGAACTGGGGCGCCGGCTCGCCGAGTGCGGGGTGGACCTCAACTGGGCGCCCTCCGCGGACGTCAACTCGAACCCGGACAATCCTGTCATCGGTGTGCGGTCGTTCGGCGCCGACACCGCGCTCGCCGCGCGGCACACCGTCGCCTACGTAGAGGGCCTGCAGTCCGCCGGCGTGGCCGCCTGCGCCAAGCACTTTCCCGGGCACGGCGACACCAGTGTGGACTCGCACCACGCGCTGCCCCGCATCGATGTGGATCTCGACACATTGCACGCCCGTGAGCTGGTTCCTTTCCGTGAGGCGATGGCGGCGGGTTCCAAAGCGGTGATGAGCGCGCATATCCTTCTTCCCGCGCTCGATCCCGACCGTCCCGCGACGCTGAGCCCGCAGATCCTCACCGGTCTGCTGCGCCAAGAGCTGGGCTACCAGGGGCTGATCGTGACGGACGGCATGGAGATGCAGGCCATCTCGTCCACGTACGGCATCGAACGCGGCTCGGTCCTCGCGATCGCCGCCGGAGCCGACGCGATCTGCGTCGGCGGCGGCCTGGCCGACGAGGAGACCGTACTTCGGCTGCGCGATGCGCTGGTGAGTGCGGTGCGCAGCGGCGACCTGCCCGAGGAGCGGCTGGCCGACGCGGCGGCGCGCGTGCGTGCCCTCGCCGACTGGACGCGACGGGCCAGGGGGGCTGCAGCGAAGCCGGGCGCGGCTTCACAGGAGGGGACCGCGCCCGGCTCCGACGCGGAGATCGGTCTTGTCGCCGCGCGCCGCGCGGTGCGCGTCACCCCCGGGCAGCTGCCGTACGAGCCGGTCACCGAAGCCCCCTACGTCGCCGCGTTCACCCCGGTCGCCAACATCGCGGTCGGCGACGAGACGCCGTGGGGCGTGGCCGCCGAACTGGCCGCGCTGCTGCCCGGCACCGGGACGGACACCTATGCGGACGGAGCGAGTACGCCCGCTTTGGTGGCAAATGTGCTGGAGGCGGCGGCGAACCGTAGGATCGTCGCCGTAGTACGCGACGTCCACCGCCACCCGTGGATGGCGAACGCCCTGGAAGCCCTCCTCGCGGCCCGTCCCGAGACGGTCGTCGTGGAGATGGGTCTGAACCGGGCGGCGCCCATGGGGGCCGTGCACATCGCGACCCATGGCGCGGCCCGCGTCTGCGGGCGCGCCGCCGCGGAGGTCATCACCGGCAGGGGAGCCGGGACCTGACCGCCGCGGACCGTGCCGTGCCGGGCCAGGGCCGGGAAGCCCCGGAGCCCGGCACCCTGGAGCGCCACCTGGAGGCAATCGGCATGTCCGCCACGACGTCGGCCGAGTACCACGAGGACGAGGAGTACCCGGGCCGGATCATGTCCGGCGAAATGGCACAGCAGCCCACGGTCCTGCGGCGGATCCTCGACGAGGGCGCGCCGCGCATCCGCGAGGTGGCGGCGGCGATCGCCGCGAAGGAGCCGCGCTTCGTCCTGCTGACGGCGCGCGGCACTTCCGACCACGCCGCGCTCTACGCGAAGTACCTGCTCGAGATCCGGCTCGGACTGCCGTGCGGACTGACCTCCATGTCCACCACCACCGCCTACGGCGCGCGGCCTTCGCTCACCGACGTCCTGGTGATCACCGTCAGCCAGTCCGGCGGCTCCCCGGACCTGGTGGCCTCCACGAAGGCGGCGCGGGACGCGGGTGCGATCACACTGGCGGTGACCAACAACCCGGACTCGCCGCTGGCCGCGGTCTCCGAGTTCCACATCGACATCATGGCCGGCCCGGAGAAGGCGCTCCCGGCCACCAAGACCTACACCGCCTCCCTGATGGCCCTCTACCTGCTGGTGGAGGGCCTTCGCGGCGGTGAGGGGACCGAGGCCGAGCCCCTGCCGGAGCTCGCGGCCAAGGTCCTCGCCCGCCAGGAGGAGGTGCGTGCCCTGGCCTCGCGCTACCGCTTCGCCGAGCGCATGGTCATCACGTCGCGGGGCTACGGCTACCCGACGGCGAAGGAGGCCGCGCTCAAGCTCATGGAGACCAGCTACATCCCCGCCCTCGCCTACTCCGGCGCGGATCTGCTGCACGGGCCACTCGCCATGGTCGACAACGTCTCCCCGGTCATCGCGGTGGTGCCCGACGGCAGGGGCGGAGGGGCGCTCCAGCCGGTGCTCGACCGCCTGCGCGGCCGCGGCGCGGACCTGTTCGTGGTGGGTCCGGCCGCCCAGGTCGAGGCGGCGTCGGCGGGCTTCGTGCTGCCGACCGACCGGGTGCCGGAGGAGCTCCAGCCGATTCTGGAGATCCTTCCGCTGCAGCTGCTGGCCTACGAGGTGACCATCGCCCGCGGGCAGGACCCGGACGCGCCCAGGGCGCTGGCCAAGGTGACGGAGACGCGCTGACGAGCGGGCCGTACGGCGGGGGCCGTGATCGCGACGGGCGGGTGTGATGAGGGGCCCGCCCGTCGTTCCCCGCCCGCTGTGACAAGCGCGTGTGCAGGGACAGGTGCATCAGCGGCCGCACATAAGTATGGTGGCGGAACTAAACTCCGCCGAAGCATGGACAGGCCGAATGGTCTAGTCCACAATGAGGCGGTAGAAGCCTCCGCCCTCCCCGCACAGGAGGGTGGAACGAGGTCCCCGACGCTCTCTGCCCTGACTGCGCCGAGACCTCCACACGGCCGAGCGGGACCGCACACCCGTCGGCCGGGCAACTCCGGGCTGCGGTGCCGGACGGGTTGAGGGTCCCGTCACGGCGCCGCGGCCCGCGGGTACCCTCGCAGACGTGCCCTCCATGAACGATCTCGTACGCCGGCAAACCGCTCTGAGTGAGACTGACCTCGAGTGGCTCCATCTGCTGGTCTCGGAGTGGCAGCTCCTCTCCGACCTCTCCTTCGCCGACCTGGTCCTGTGGGTTCCCACCCGCGATGGGACGCGCTACGTCTCCGTGGCCCAGATGCGGCCCAACACCGGCCCCACGTCCTACCAGGACGACATGGTCGGCCACCTCGTCCCCCGCGGCCGCCGCCCCCTTCTGGACGCCGCGCTCGACGAGGGGCGCATCGTGCGCGAGGGGGACCCCGAGTGGCGCGAGGAGGTGCCGGTGCGGGTCGAGTCCATCCCGGTACGCCGCGAGGGCCGGGTCCTCGGCGTCATCGCGCGCAACACCAACCTGCTCACCGTGCGCACCCCGTCGCGGCTCGAGCTCACCTACCTCCAGTCCGCCTCCGACCTGGCTCAGATGATCGCCGCCGGAACGTTCCCGTTCCCCGGCGAGCAGGTCGAGATGGACTCCTCGCCGCGCGCGGGGGACGGGCTCATCCGGCTCGACGCGGACGGCATCGTCCAGTACGCCAGCCCCAACGGCCTGTCCGCCTACCACCGTCTCGGTCTCGCCTCCGACCTCGTGGGACAGCACCTGGGTCAGGTCACCGCCGAGCTCGCACCCTCCCGGGGACCGGTCGACGAGGCGTTGGTCAAGATCGCCAGCGGCTACGCCCCCCGTGAGACAGAGGTCGAGGGCAACGGCGGCGTCATCCAGCTGCGGGCGATCCCGCTCAAGCCCAAGGGTGTACGGATCGGTTCCCTGGTGCTGCTGCGGGACGTGACGGAACTGCGCCGCCGCGAGCGGGAGTTGATCACCAAGGACGCGACCATCCGGGAGATCCACCACCGGGTGAAGAACAACCTCCAGACGGTGGCGGCCCTGTTGCGCCTCCAGGCGCGCCGGATGGACTCCGTACGGGGCCGCGAGGCACTCAACGAGGCGGTGCGGCGGGTCGGTTCTATCGCGATCGTCCACGAGACGCTGTCTCAGAACCTGGACGAGCGGGTGGAGTTCGACGACATCGCGGACCGCGTGCTCGCGATGGTGGCGGAGATCTCGCCCGGCAAGGTCGACTGCCGGCGCACGGGCCGCTTCGGCATCCTGGACGCCGAGATCGCCACGCCGCTGTCGATGGTGCTGACCGAGGTGCTCCAGAACGCCCTGGAACACGGCTTCGCGCAGGGGGAGCAGGGCTCGGTCGAGGTGTCCGCGGTCCGCGGCGAGCCGCGCGCCGACGGCGCCCGGCTGCTGATCACCGTTCAGGACGACGGCCGCGGCCTGCCGGCGGGCTTCGACCCGAAGCGCGCCGGGAATTTGGGGCTGCAGATCGTACGGACCCTGGTAGAGGGGGAGTTGGGCGGGACCTTCGACATGGTGCCGGTTCCGGAGCCGGGGCGCGGCACCCGGGTCGTCCTCGACATCCCCGTTCCGGCGGACAAGCGCTGAGGCCGGTCGGCACCGACGGGGCCGGGGCTCTGGGCCGGCTTCGCCATCCGGCGCAGGCCGGGGCCCTGGCCGCCCCGGCCTGCCGCGGTGGCCGGGTGCACAGCGAAGAGCCCCGAACCGTGTGACACGGTCCGGGGCTCGAAGCTCACGTGCTCGCATGTGCGAATGCGCATCGGGTGGTACTGCGCGCTGCGGCTCGAAGGCGGTGAATGCGCACTCTCTGTACGCGCCGCCGGCGGAGGCCGGTAGCAGGGGGCGTCAGGCGCTGGCGTTACGCGCCCGGTTGCGGGCGGCGCGGCGCTTCATCGCGCGGCGCTCGTCCTCGCTGAGGCCACCCCAGACGCCGGAGTCCTGGCCGGACTCGAGCGCCCACTGCAGGCACTGCTCCATGACGGGGCAGCGACGGCAGACGGCCTTGGCTTCCTCGATCTGCAGCAGCGCAGGACCGGTGTTGCCGATGGGGAAGAAGAGCTCGGGGTCTTCCTCGCGGCAAACGGCGTTGTGACGCCAGTCCATGGCTGCTACCTCTCCTTGGTATTACATGCAGGGTTGCTTGTGAATGTGAACGCTTTCACGAATCCCCGAACAAGGGAAGGGCCGATCGCCAGTTGCCCGGCGCTGGGTCCTGGATTCGTGGAGGGGTTCCGGCGGTCTGTGGGGCCGATGTTGCGGGCCGTCCCGATCGCCATGTAGAGATTCGCAAACCTCGGCGGCGGATACAACCCCTTCCGGAAAGTTTTTTTTGATTCCTCGGTGTCGACTAGGTCACAGCCGTACTTCTATGGGGTGGAGGCTGGCCCATACGTTCGAGATAAAGGACTTTCGGTCCTTCTGGTCACACAATCACACGCAGTGCACGGCGTACGCCTGTGAACGTCACGCTAGTACGCAGCCCCAGGTGGTCACCGTCCATCTGGAAGGGCAGCGGGACCTTTGAATGCAAGGTGAAGTCCGTCTGGTCGTGAAGTGTGACCGCGTGCTTTCCGCGTGGTCCGCGCTCGGGACTCGAGGTGAGCAGCTGAGTCCCGTAACGGGCCACGGCCGGGGTCGAGAGCTTCTTCAGTCCGAGCACGTCGAGAGCGGTGTCGAAGGAGGCCCTCGGTGACGCGTACACAGGGCGATTGCCCAAGTAGGTCCAGGGAGAGGTGTTACAGACTATGGACAGCACCAGATCCCGCACGGGCTCCGCGCCCGGATGGTCCAGGGTGATCGTCCCGTGGCGGCGGTGCGGGTCGTCCAGGAACTGACGCATCACCTGGCGGATGTAGAGGGCGTGCGTCGACCGCTTGCCGCGTTCGCGGTGCTGTTCGACCCGGCCGACGACGCCGGCGTCGAAGCCGAATCCGGCACAGAAGGTGAACCAGCGCTGCGGGACGCCCTCGTCCTCGGTGCCGGGGGTGCCGGCTGCGAGTCCGAGGCCGACCGTCTGCTCGGTCCGGTCGCGCAGCGCGTCCAGGATGGCGCCGGTCGCCTCGACGGCGTCGTTCGGCAGACCGAGGGCGCGGGCGAAGACGTTCGTGGAACCGCCGGGGACGACGGCGAGGCGGGGAAGGCGGTCGGGGTCGGGGCCGTGGTGCAGCAGCCCGTTGACGACCTCGTTGACCGTGCCGTCGCCACCGAGGGCGACGACGAGGTCTATGTCGTTCGCCTCCGCGGCCCGGCGGCCCAGATCGCGGGCGTGCCCCCGGTACTCCGTGGTGACGGCCTCGAGCTTCATCTCGCTGGCGAGTGCGTGGATCAGTACGTCACGCGTGCGGGCACTGGTGGTGGTTGCTGCCGGATTGACCACGAGAAGTGCGCGCATGCGATGCAGCGTACCTACTGGGGGGTACTCGGCCCAGCCCCGGCCTTCCCGGGCCTCCCGTCGACGGCAGGTCTCTCCACGCTCCCTCGAAGCCTCTGACGGCGGGCCCCGGCCTTCCGGGGCGGCGTGCGCCGACGGCTACCCTGCAGGGGTGAGCAGCGAAGACCAGACCTCCCCCCGCCCCGCGCAGCCCGCTCGTCCTTCCCGCCTGACCGCGGCGGCCGCGGTGTGCGGCGCCGAGGGGCTGGCGCTGGTCGCGGGCGGCGTCTACATGCTCGTGATGGGTCTGCTCGGCCGGCCCGAGAGTCCGTCCTCGGCGGAGATGGGCGGCCTGACGCTCATGGTGCTCGGCGTGATCCCGCTGGCGGCGGCGCGGGGGCTGCTGCGGCAGCGCAGCTGGAGCCGGGGGCCGGCGATCATCACCCAGCTGATCGCCCTGATTCCGGCGTGGACCCTGCTGCGCGCCTCCGGAGCCCTCATCCCGCTGGGCGTGGTCCTGGCGGCGGTGGCGGTGACGGGGCTGGTGCTCCTGGTGAACCCGAAGACGGCGGCGGCCCTGGGCATCCGCGGCAGCGCCCGCGACGAGGCGTAGCCGGCACCGGACGAGCCTGATCGGAAGCGGCACCAAGGCGGGCCGCTGCACCAACGGGGCCCGGCGGCGCGCCACCGGGCCGGATGCCGCACCACCCGGACCGTGCGACGCCCGGCAGCGCGGACGTCGCACGGCCCGGGCAGATCACGCGGGCCGGTCCGGGGGCTACTCCTCGACCAGCAGACGTTCGCGGAGCTGCGCCAGCGTGCGGGCCAGCAGACGGGAGACGTGCATCTGCGAGATGCCGACCTCCTGCGCGATCTGCGACTGGGTCATGTTCCCGAAGAAGCGGAGCAGGAGGATGCGCTTCTCCCGCGGGGGAAGGTCCTCCAGCAGCGGCTTGAGGGACTCGCGGTACTCGACGCCCTCCAGCGCCTCGTCCTCCGCGCCGAGCGTGTCAGCGACCGCCGGGGACTCGTCGTCCGTGTCGGGGACGTCCAGGGACAGCGTGGAGTACGCGTTCGCGGACTCCAGGCCCTCCAGGACCTCCTCCTCCGAGATGCCGAGGCGCTCCGCCAGCTCGTGCACCGTCGGTGAGCGGCCGTGCTGCTGGGAGAGCTCGGCGGTCGCGGTGGTCAGCGCGAGCCGCAGCTCCTGCAGCCGGCGCGGCACCCGCACCGCCCATCCCTTGTCCCGGAAGTGGCGCTTGATCTCGCCGACCACCGTCGGTGTCGCGTATGTCGAGAACTCGACACCGCGATCCGGATCGAACCGGTCAACCGACTTGATCAGACCGATCGTCGCGACCTGCGTCAGGTCGTCCAGCGGCTCCCCGCGGTTGCGGAACCGCCTCGCCAGGTGCTCGACCAGCGGCAGATGCATCCGTACGAGCTGGTTGCGCAGCTCGGCCCGCGCGGGCGATCCGTCGGGCAGAGTGCGCAGCTCGATGAACATCGCCCGTGCGCCGCTGCGGTCATGAGGATCATGCCGCTGATCCTGTTGCTGCTCGCTCATACGGTCCGCCTGCTCTGCCGAGGCCGTACGGCCATCCGGTTCGTCCACCACCGGGTGCGGCCGTGCCTGCTGCTCAGGGATGCCGGCAGACGCGCTCAGCACCCTGGGGCCTCGCTCCTCGTCCTCCCGCATCGGACCGACCCCGTTTCCGTCGCTCACGCCGGCCCGGGTCCCGCGCCGCGCTGTTTGTACAGACTGATGGCGACCGTGCGGTCGTCGGCGACCGACGAGTCGACCTTGCCGGCCAGTGCCGAGAGCACCGTCCAGGCGAACGTGTCGCGCTCCGGCGCCCGGCCGTCGGTCGTGGGCGCGGACACCGTCACCTCGAGCGAGTCGTCGACGAGCCGGAACACGCAGCTCAGGACGGAACCGGGAACGGCCTGCTGCAGCAGGATCGCGCACGCCTCGTCCACCGCGATCCGCAGATCCTCGATCTCGTCGAGGGTGAAGTCCAAACGTGCTGCGAGGCCGGCAGTGGCCGTACGCAGCACGGACAGGTAGGCACCCGCAGCGGGCAGCCGGACTTCCACGAAGTCCTGGGTCCCGGGCTCGCCTGCGATCTGGGACACCCTCACCTCCAAGGTGGCACAAGCTCTTTCCGGGCCGGGGCAAAGGCCCGCGGCCGTGCGTTACGTGGTCGATCACGCAGCCAGGTCTGGCCTGGCGACGCTATCGCGATCCATGGTGCCGTGTCGCCAGGACCCCCAGGGCCGACAAGTGTCACTCAATGTAAGACCATGAGTACACACAGTGGCTAGAGGTCTGCGCCAGTCAATTGAGCGGACCCGGGGGATGGTTGACGTACCCACGCGTCAGACGATCGAACCGTCCACAAAACACCACCGCCACACCTGCCCCGGCTCGAAACTGCGCATCACTGCATGCGCGGTCTCCTTGAAGTGTGCGCTCGCATGCTGCATCGGCGAGGAGTCGCAACAGCCCACATGCCCGCAGACCAGGCACAGCCGGAGCTGGACGGGATGGCTGTCGAGGGCCAAACACTCCTGGCAGGTGTCGGCCAGCGGCACCGGCTCGGGGCGCGGCATTTCTGCTACGTGCACACACTCGCTCATGATTGCCAAGATTACGACGGCTGTGACGGACGTGAGGTCGGTGTGATGGAAGCATTGTCGCTGGTGGGGCTGATCGCGGTGAGCGCCGCGGTGGCCGGAGCGGCCCGCAGGACCCCGATCCCGGCGCCGCTGCTGCTGGTGGCGGCCGGGCTGATCGCCTCGTACGTGCCGGGCGTTCCGGACTACCACCTCGACCCGCACATCGTGCTGCCGCTGGTGCTGCCTCCGCTGCTGCATCTCGCGGCCCTGGACAGTTCGTACCTCGACCTGCGGGCCAACCTCCGGCCCGTCGCCCTGCTCTCGGTGGGCTATGTCCTGTTCGCGACGGTGGCCGTCGGCTACCTCGCCTATCTGCTGGTGCCCGACCTGCCGCTGCCGGCGGCCCTGGTGCTGGGTGCGGTGATCGCGCCGCCGGACGCGGTCGCCGCCACGGCCATCGCGCGTCGGATGGGTCTGCCCCCCCGGATCACGACGATCCTCCAAGGTGAATCCTTGGTGAACGACGCCACCGCGATCACCGCCTACAAGGTGGCGTTGGCCGCCGCGATCGGCGCCGGCGCGAGCTGGGGCTCCGCCTTCCAGGAGTTCGTCCTGGCGTCCGTCGGCGGCGTCGGCGTCGGTCTTGTCCTGATGATCCCGATCCACTGGCTGCGCAAGCACCTGAAGGAAGCGCTCCTGCAGAACACCCTGTCGCTGCTCATCCCGTTCATCGCCTACGCCGCCGCGGAGCAGGTCCACGCCTCCGGTGTCCTCGCCGTGGTCGTCGTCGCTCTGTATCTGGGACACCACTCCTACCAGGTCGACTTCGCCACCCGGCTCCAGGAGGAAGCCGTGTGGAAGATGGTGGCCTTCATCCTCGAGTCGACGGTCTTCGCGCTGATCGGGCTGCAACTGGCGATCGTGGTGGAGGAGCTCGGCGACTACGGCGTGGGAGAGGCCCTTCTGTACGCGGCGGGAGTCTTCGTGGCCGTGGTGGTCGTGCGGTTCGTCTGGGTCTATCCGGCCACCTTCCTGCCGCGGATGCTGTCCCGGCGCATCAGGGAACGCGAACCGGACACCAACTGGAAGGCGCCGCTGATCGTCGGCTGGGCGGGAATGCGCGGCGTGGTCTCCCTGGCGATCGCCTTCTCGATCCCGCTGACGACGTCGAGCGGGGAGGGCTTCCCGGCCCGGAACCTGGTTCTGTTCCTCACCTTCACCACGGTGATCGGAACGCTCGTAGTGCAGGGGCTCACGCTGCCGCCACTGATCCGCTTGCTGAAGCTCCCGGGGCGGGACGTCCAAGCGCAGACGCTGGCCGAGGCGCAGGCCCAGAACCAGGCCTCCGCCGCAGCGGAACGACGGCTGCAGGAACTGCTCGAGGACGAGCGCAACCAGCTGCCGGGGCCGCTTGCGGACCGGCTGCGAACCGTGATGGAACGCCGCAGGAACTCGGTCTGGGAGCGGCTCGGCGCGGTCAACGCGGTGACGGGGGAGTCCGCGGACGACACCTACCGGCGGCTGGCCAGAGAGATGATCTCCACCGAGCGTGATGTCTTCGTCGAACTGCGGAACCGGCGCCAGATCGACGACGAGATGCTGCGCACGCTGCTGCGCAGGCTTGACCTGGAGGAGGCGACGGCCTTCCGGGAGGAGACGGCCTGAGCCCGTCAACCGGCGCCGGGTGCCGTGCTGTCGTCGGCCTGGAGTGCCGCACTGTCTTCGTGGCCGGCAGCGGGTGTCGTGCCGTCGTCGTGGCCGGTGACGACCGCCGCGATCGTCGTGCCGCGCGGGAACGCGCCCTCGGCGGTCATCTCGGCGAGTCCGTAAAGCAACTTGGCGACATAGACGCGTTCGACGCGAAGTTCGTGCCGCGCTCCGAAATCGGCGGCGAACCGCTCGAGCGCCGGGGTCGTACGGGCGTAACCGCCGAAGTCGAACCGCTCCTCGAGCGACCAGTTGCCCACCGGCCCGCCGAAGGCCTCGTCCTGCAGGGCGCGTACCGCTGCACTGAGGAAGCCGCCCTTGAGGACCGGGAAGCCGACGGCGCGCTGGTTGCCGTCCAGCCCGGCGGCCAGCCCTGCCAGGGTGCCGCCGGTCCCGCAGGCGACGGCCACGACATCGGCGAGGCCGCGCAGCTCGCGGCCGAGGTCGGCGCAGCCGGCGGCAGCGGGACCGTTGCTGCCGCCCTCGGGGACCACGTACACGTCGTGCGGCGCCGCGCCTTCGAGGGTCGCGAGGATGCGGGCCCGCACCTGGGGGGCGTCCTTGGCGCGGTAGGTGGTGCGGTCGACGAACAGCAGGCGCATGCCGTCCGCCGCGCACCGGGCCAGGGACGGGTTCAGGGGCCGCGCGGCGAGTTCGTCGCCCCGCACCACGCCGATCGTGGGAAAACCCAGCAGACGCCCGGCGGCGGCCGTGGCGCGCAGGTGATTGGAGTACGCACCGCCGAAGGTGAGCACCGGCCTGCCGGCGGCGACCCGCAGGTTCGGGACCAGCTTGCGCCACTTGTTGCCGGGCAGGTCGGGGTGGATCAGGTCGTCGCGCTTGAGGAGCAGCCGCACGCCGTGCCGGGAGAAACGTTCGTCCTCGACCGGTTGCAAGGGCGAGGGCAGTCGGGGCCGCAGTGTGGCACGGGGGGCGAGTGTTCTCCGGGACATTCCTTCATTGTGGCCGGGTGTGCGAGCCCATCCGGCCACTGCCCAGCTCCTGATGATCCAGTCCCACTCATTTGTGTAATGGTGTACTTACGCAACGTACTGAAAGGCTTTCCCCTGCAGGTCAGAACATGATCGAGAGGAAGTCTCATGACGGTTGGTTCGGTTGATTCCGTCGGCGAGGACGTTCGGTCCCAGGCGCCGCAGCAGAGTCTCGGCACCGCAGCCGCGCGGAATCTCGCGACCACCACCAAGTCCGCCCCTCAGATGCAGGAGATCACCTCACGGTGGCTGCTGCGCATGCTGCCGTGGGTGCAGGTGCAAGGCGGCACGTACCGCGTCAACCGCCGTCTGAGCTATTCGGTCGGCGACGGTCGGGTGACGTTCGTGCAGACCGGGGGCCGGGTCGCCGTCATCCCCGCGGAGCTGGGCGAGCTGCCGGCCCTGCGGAACTTCGGCGACGAGGCGGCGCTCGCGGAGCTGGCGCAGCGGTGCGAGCAGCGCGAGTTCGCGGCGGGGCAGGTGCTGGCGGCCGGCGGCGAGACGGCGGACCGGATCTTCCTGCTGGCGCACGGCAGGGTCGAGAAGGTCGGCGAAGGCCCCTACGGGGACGAGGCGGTCGTCGAAGTCCTCGCCGACGGCGCGTACTTCGGCGACCACTCACTGGTGGACCGCGAAGCCACCTGGCAGTACACCGCCCGCGCAGCCACCGCCTGTACGGTCCTGATCCTGACCAGGGACGACGTGCTCAACCTGGCGGACCGGGCGGAGTCGCTGCGCACGCATCTGGCGAGCCTGGCGTCGCTGCCCCACCAGCGCACGAACAAATACGGCGAAGCGGCGATCGATCTGTCGGCCGGCCATGTCGGCGAGGCGGTCGTGCCCCACACGTACGTGGACTACGACGCGGCGCCGCGGGAGTACGAACTGAGCGTCGCCCAGACCGTGCTGAAGGTCCACAGCCGTGTCGCGGACCTCTACAACCAGCCGATGAACCAGACGGAGCAGCAGTTGCGGCTGACCGTCGAGGCGCTGCGCGAGCGTCAGGAGCACGAGCTCGTCAACAACCGCGACTTCGGCCTGCTCCACAACTGCGACTACGGCCAACGGCTGCAGCCCCACGACGGTGTGCCGAGCCCCGACGACATGGACGAGCTGCTCTCGCGCCGGCGTGGTTCGAAGCTCTTCCTCGCCCATCCGCGAGCCATCGCCGCCTTCGGGCGTGAGTGCAACAGGCGCGGACTGGTCCCCGACAGTGTGGAGGTCGGGGGGCACCATGTGCCTGCCTGGCGCGGAGTGCCGATCTTTCCGTGCAACAAGATCCCGATCTCCGAGGCCCGGACGACATCCATCATCTGCATGCGTACCGGAGAGGACGACCAGGGCGTCATCGGGTTGCGGCAGAGCGGCATTCCGGACGAGATCGAACCGAGCCTGTCGGTGCGTTTCATGGGCATCGACGAGCAGGCGATCATCTCGTACCTGGTCACGGCCTACTACTCGGCCGCGGTGCTCGTTCCTGACGCGCTCGGCGTCCTGGAGAACGTGGAGGTGAGCCGCTGGCGGTGACGCGGCCTGCCCAGAGGTGACCTACCGGGGACGAGGGAGACCGGAGATGTGACCGAGGGGCTCTCGTCCGGATCAGGCCGCACTCGCGAGAGCGGCAGGAGCCGCACGAGAGCTCTGAGGGGACGCGGCCGCGTCGCCGCGTCCCCGACTGTGACCGCGTCGTCGACCGCGACCGCGACCGCGACCGCGACTGTGACTGTGACTGTGAGAGCAAACCCGACACCGGGGAAGGAACGCCCAGTTGACCATGTCGGACACCGTCGAGGGCCGGGAGGCAGTGGCCCTCCTGGAGCGCACGCGCAGTGCGGTCGACCCCGAACTCCGTTCCGCCCTCGCGTCCTTGCCCGGCTCCATGCGCCGGGTCGCCATGTACCACTTCGGCTGGGAGCAGGCCGACGGCACCCCGGCCGCCGGATCGGCCGGCAAGGCCGTCAGGCCGGCGCTCGTGCTCGCCGCCTGCCGTGCGCTGGGCGGAGACCCGGCACAGGCCGTACGGGCCGCCGCGGCGGTGGAGCTCGCCCACAACTTCACTCTGCTGCACGACGATGTGATCGACGAGGACCCCACCCGAAGACACCGGCCCACCGCCTGGACGGTCTTCGGCACCGCGGACGCCATCATCGCCGGGGACGCGATGTCGGCGCTGGCGCTGCGGCTGCTCGCGGAGGACCGGCACGCGGCCTCGGTCGCGGCGTCGGTCCGGCTGGCGGCGTGCGTCATCGAACTGTGCGCGGGGCAGCAGGCCGACTGTGCCTTCGAGGAACGTGCTCCGCACGAGGTCACCCTGGAGGAGTGCCTCGCCATGGCGACGGCCAAGACCGGGGCTCTGCTCGGCTGCGCCTGCGCGCTCGGTGCGCTCTACGCGGGCGCGGGTGAGGAGGCGGCGGCGGCCATGGACGCGTTCGGGCGGGAGGCCGGCTTGGCGTTCCAGCTCATCGACGACCTCATCGGGATCTGGGGCGACCCGGAGCGCACGGGCAAGCCGGCCGGCGCGGACCTCGCGGCGCACAAGAAGTCCCTGCCAGTGGTCGCCGCTCTGGCCTCCGGCACTCCGGCCGCAGCAGAATTGGCGGAGCTGTACCGCGGACCGATGAGCGCGGCGGCGCTCGGCCGGGCGGCCGCCGCGGTGGAGCGGGCGGGAGGGCGGGACTGGGCTCAACTGCACGCCGCGGACCGGATGTCGCGTGCGGTCGGTGAGCTCTCGAAGGCGGTCCCGGATCTGGCCACGGCGGGCGATCTGCTGTCGCTGGCCGAGTTCGTCACCCGCCGCAACCGGTGAGCTGTGAAAGGCACTTGCCGCATAACTGCAAGTGAAGCACTATGGATGACGTGGTTTGAGAGTCGGCGCAAGGTGCCGGACCTCGCCGACTGCGGCACCCCAACGATCAGAGGATCAGAGTGCGAAAGCTCAGCTACTTCATCGCGGCATCCATCGACGGCTTCATCGGAGCGCCGGGCGGCGAAGCCGACTTCTTCACCGACTTCGTGCACGGCGACTTTCTGGAGTACCTCAAGGGCGAGTGCCCGGACACCCTGCCGACCGCGGCCCGCCTCGCCCTCGGCGTCGACGGCGCGCCGAACACGGAGTACGACGCGGTCATACAGGGCCGCGCCAGCTACGACCTCGCGCTGAAGGCCGGGACAACCAGCCCGTATGCCCACCTGAGTGAGTACGTGGCGTCGAACAGCATCCACGAGTCTCCCGACCCGAACGTCCGCATCGTCTCCGGTGACGTGTCCGGCGCGGTCCGGGAGCTCAAGAAGGAGGAAGGTCTCGGTGTCTATCTCTGTGGCGGTGCGCATCTCGCCGGTCAGTTGATCGACGAGGTCGACGAGCTGGTCATCAAGACGTACCCGGTCGTCCTGGGCTCCGGCATGCCCATGTTCGCGGCGCCGTTCCGTCTCACCGGCTTCTCGCTCGGATCCGTCCGCACCTTCGACAACGGCGTGATCGTCAGGAAGTACGCCCGGCAGGGCTGAGGGGAGTGGTTGCACTGTCCGGGTCGTCCATACCGTCATATTCTGTCGATATGGGCAGTGAAGGACGTGAAGCATCCCGAAGCAGTCATGATCCGCAGCGCCGGCGTGTATGTGTCACCTGCGGGCAGCCTGTGGGTTCGGTAGTGAAGCGGCACAAGACGCTGGGGGCCTACGTCCCGCTGTGGGAGCCTGCTCCCTGCCGCAATCCGGACTGCGGGCGGGGCGTTCCCGGTGGGGGTGAGCCTCAGGGGGAGTCGGAAGGTCACTCGTCCGGCGCAGCCTCCCGCGGAGCGCCCGGCGGCCGTCCGGCGGATGTGTCACCGGCCGAGTCACCCGACGAGTCGCCCGGCCGAGAGGTCGGTACGTCCTGAGGGGCACCTGGGGCGCGGCGCGTTCGCGGGTACCGCTACAGTCCGCGCATGTCATCGGAGTCTACGGAAGCCTGGGCGGGCTGGTACCGCGACCGGCAGGGCGCGGAATCGGTCACCATATCGGCGAGCGGCGGCCAACTGCGCACCCGCATCAGGGGCATTGAGTACCAAGGTGTCACCTTCGCCGCCCTTCGGGCAGTCGGCGCGCCCCACGTGCTGGCGTCATGCGTTCTGGAATGGGACATGCCGCTGCCTGTCCATGCGAACGGGTCGGTGCAACAGGCCACGCTCAGCTGCCTGCTGACGCTGGGAGAGCCTACCCAGGGCGACCCGCCCCTCGACCGGGCGGATCTCAATCTGACGCTGAACTGCGACGGCACCGCGTACGAGGCGGGCGTGGGGGACGGCGACTTCGAGGACGCGCTCGGCCGCATCCGACGTCAGCTTCCGCCCGGAGCCCAGCTCGGCCGGCGAGCGCCGGCGGACGTCTGAGCGGCGGACCTCCCCCATCAAGCCATCCGTCACGGGGCAGGGTGGCGGACGTGGCGGGCGCCCCCTGGTGCACTGCTGCGGGGCGCCCCACGGTGGTTCCACTCCTGACAGGAGACGGTCGGTCAGCAGCGACCCGTCAGGAGACCTTGGCGATCGCCGCCGCGAGCCCGTGGGCCCACAGCTGGTTCACGCGGGAACGCTCCTGCGAGTTCGGGTAGGCGTTCTGGCACGACGTGCCCGGACCGCCGCCCCACCTCAACTCGCTGCACGGGCCCGAGTAGTGGTCCGGCAGGCCGAGCACGTGACCCGTCTCATGGGCTGTGACGCGGGTGGAGTTGTACTGCCGGTTCTGGCGGTATCGAGCCGCCCGTGCTGCACGGCGACTACCACACCGCGGCCTCTCTGATCGCCGTCGGCGAAGTGGTCGCCCCCTGCCGGCCGACCTCCGCCCCGCGCGAGGACATGGCCGTCCGCCCGCTGTGCGGTGACCCCCTGGCTGTACGGCTGCTGCTGTTCTGCAGACCGGGAGCGTCCACCGAGCTGTACGAGACGGTGTACTCGGACCTGACCGCCGCCTGTCGGGAGGCGGCGATGCGGTCCGCCGCATACCGGCAGTGGCTGCTGCGCCACAACAGCCCGCTCCTGGCAACGGCCACGCCGGCCTCCGTCCCGGCGGCCTGAAGGGGCCGGACGCCGCTCGTCGGCGGACTACGTGCCCGTATCCGGCCCCTGAAACCTCTTCAGTCGTCCTGTGGTGTTTCGCCGCAGGACTTGGAACGGGAGTAGAGCGTCACCTGAGCCCCCTTCACCTGCGTCCGCGAGCACGCGTAAAACACGGCGCGCAGCACCTCGCGCTTGACCGCCTCCTGCTCGAAGGCGTCCTCCGGCTGCCCCGGGGGGTCGCTCAGCACCACGATCCGGTCCATGGACGTCATGCGTCTGCGGATCTCGGCCGCCGGGAACTCGACGCCCTGGAGCGTGGCGGAGGCCCGCGGGCTCCTCATCAGGGCGAGATCGACAAGGCCGGCGAACTCGTCGGGGTGGGAGAGCCGCCACTCACGGCGCCGCGCGGGGGCGAAGACCACTCCGTCGCCCGGGTCGGAGACCTGACGCACCGCCTCAGCGATGGCCGTCACATCGTCCTTCCGGCTGTCGGGTGTCCTCATCTGCAACGTGACCGGAGTGAGCGCGAGGACCACGGCCGCGGCCACGACCGCCACGGCCGCCGAGCGGGCGGCCCGGCTCCGCAGCGGCGCGAGAGCGGACGCCGACGTGAGGAGCCCGCTCAATGACGTACCGACGAGCAACGAGAACCCGACGTTGGTGAACAGGACGTACCGGTCCACGTACATGGGCTCGTGGACCGCGGCCAGCAGCAGCACCGCCGTCGGAACGACCGCGAGCGGCAGCGCCAGGCGCGGAACGAGGGCATGCCGTTCGCCCGAGGCGAGGTACCAGGCGCACAGGACGGCCACGAGGGCCACTGCCGCGATCTCGAACCACTCCCGGGGTTTGGGCCCGCCGATCCAAGAGACCTGGCCCGTTTGCCCCATGCTGAACAGGACCAGCGGAACCAGCCCGATGAAAGCGCACCCGGCGGCCACGGGCCAGGACCGCCTGAGCCGTGGCGTCTCCCGTGAGAGAGCGACCGTGATGCCGTGCGCCAGCAGCGCGAGCGCCGCGAAGACGTGCAGCCAGCCGGCGGCGAGGACGGCGCATACGTAGGGCACGCCGATGCGGCCGGAGGCTCCGGTCAGGGAACGGGCCAGCAGACAGGTGGCAAGGGCGACCGATGCGCAGACCATCGCGTAGGAGCGCCCTTCCTGCGCGTACATCTGCACTTCGGGAGTGGCCGCGAACACGAGTCCGCTCAGCACTCCCGCCCGGCGCCCCGCGAGGCGGAAGGCGGTCAGTCCGACGAGAGCGGCGGCCGCGGACACCGCCAGCACGGACGGCAGCCTGAGGGTGGCAGGACCGCCTTCCCACACCGAGAAGAGGCCATGCATGAAGACGTAGTAGAGGCCGTGCACGGCGTCGGCGTTGTCCAGCAGCGCCCATATCTCACCGAGGCTCCGGTGCGCGACCTGGTGGGTGACTGACTCGTCCCGCCACATCGACCCGTCCCGGGTCAGGCCCCACAGTCCAAGGGCCAGGGCGAGGGCGGCCGGTGCCAGAACGGACGGCAGCCGGCCGGCCGTTTCCGACGGTGCCGTCTCCGACGCCGTCCCCGACCTCGCTTCCGACGCCGCTTCCCCTGCCGGGCCGGGCAGCGAGGCCACGGCCGGGCCTTCGGCCGGAGTCTGTCCCTGCAGGTCGATGGCTCCCCCTCCCCGCACTGGAACCGGAGGTTTCCCGTCCAGTTGCCGCCTCATACGCCCGCACCCGGCCCCGTGGTCTCCGGATGAGGAGCCTGCGGGCCGGGTGCGGGAGGATGACGCGGGATCAGGCCTTCTTGGTCTCCCAGAAGATCTTGTCGATCTGCGCGATGTAGTCCAGGGCCTTCTGGCCGGTCGCCGGGTCGGTGGACCCCTTGGCCGCCGAGAGCGCCTTCAGCGTGTCGTTGATGAGCTGGTGCAGCTCGGGGTACTTCTCGAAGTGCGGGGGCTTGAAGTAGTCGCTCCACAGCACAGAGACGTGGTGCTTGGCGAGCTCCGCGCGCTGCTCCTTGATGACTGTGGCGCGGGCGCGGAAGTGCGGGTCCTCGTTGGCCTGGTACTTCTCCTGGACGGCCTTGACCGACTCCGCCTCGATGCGGGCCTGGGCCGGGTCGTAGACACCGCAAGGCAGGTCGCAGTGGGCGCTGACCTTCACCTTGGGGGCAAACAGGCGGGAGAGCATTGAGCTGTCCTTCCTCGTGATCGTCTTCTCAGGTGGGACATTACTCCGTGAGGGACCCGTTTTTGCGGGTGCCCCCTTGGGCTTAGGTCAAAAGTCCGGGGTCCGTGTCGGACCGGTGGCCGAACATACAGTGGCAGTCGGAGGTGGCTGATGACCGAGCAGGGGCGGGAGCCGGGGGCGCGGTTCGGGCTCGCCGAAGTGATGGGGCCGTCGATGGTGCCGACGCTGCTGCACGGCGACCGGTTGCTGGTCGACTACCGGGCTTCGCTCCGGGCCGGCGACGTGGCCGTGCTCCGCCATCCGCTGCAGCAGGACTTGCTCATCGTCAAGCGGCTGGTCGAGCGCCGCGACGAGGGCTGGTGGGTGCTCGGGGACAACCCCGGCGCCGACGGCGACAGCCGGGTCTTCGGGGTGGTGCCGCCCGACCTGCTGCTCGGGCGGGTGCGCACCCGGTTCCGGCCGCTCGCGCGGGATCAGCGCTCGGTGCTCAAGGTGGTCTCCTGGCTGGCGTCCGCCGTGCGGCCCGTGCTCGCCGGCCGCTCGGTCTCCAGGCGCTTGCGGGCGCGGTAGGCCGCCACGTTGGCGCGGGTGGCGCAGCGGTCGGAGCAGTACCGGCGGGAGCGGTTGGTGGACGTGTCGAGGTAGGCGTTGCGGCAGGGGGTGGCCTGGCACAGGCCGAGCCGGTCGACGCCGTGCTCCGTCAGATGGAACGCAAGCCCCATCGCGGCGATCGCGGCGTATCCGGCGGTCGCGTTCGAGGGGTGGTCGGCGAGGTGCATGTGCCACTTGGGGCGACCGTCCTCGTCCCGGTAGTCGTGCCCGGAGATCTGCGGGCTGACGGGGAACTCCAGCAGCAGCGAGTTGAGCAGGTCCACGGCCTGGGTCTCCTCGCCGGCGTCGGCCGCGGCGAAGACCGCGCGCAGCCGGCCCCGTACGGACCGGAACCTGGTGACGTCCGAGTCGGTGGCACGGCGTGCGGCCTGGGAGGACGTGCCGAAGAGCTCGCGGACGGCCTCGACCGAGGTGAGGGAGTCCTTGTTGCGAGCCGGCTCCTCGGTGTTGACCAGGCGCACGGCGTAGTCCGAGTAATAGGCCAGTTCCACTTGTAGTCCTTACCGCGGCGTTCTAGGGTAGAAGTAACGGCTGCTTATGCTTCGAGGGTATTACGGACGGGAGGATTCCGGTGGGCGGGACAGAAACGGATGCGGTGTCGGGCGCGGTGACGGGCGCCGACTGGGCGGCCTGGCAGGCGAGCTGGGACCGGCAGCAGGAGTGGTACATGCCCGACCGCGAGGAGCGGTTCAGGGTGATGCTGGACATGGTCGAGGCCACGGTCGGCCCCGAACCGAGGGTGCTGGATCTTGCGTGCGGTACGGGGAGTATCACCGACCGGCTCCTCAAGCGGTTCCCGAATGCCACCAGTACGGGGGTCGACCTCGACCCCGCGCTGTTGACCATTGCCCGGGGCTACTTCGCCGGGGACGAGCGCGTCACCTTCGTCACCGCAGACCTCAAGGACCCGGGCTGGACGGCGGCCCTGCCGCACACCTCGTACGACGCCGTGCTCACCGCCACCGCGCTGCACTGGCTCCACAGCGAACCGCTCGCCGCCCTCTACGGCCGGATCGCCACGCTCGTGCGCGACGGCGGCGTCTTCATGAACGCCGACCACATGAAGGACGAGTCCACGCCCCGCATCAACGCCGCCGAGCGCGCCCACCGGCACACCGGCATGGACCGGGCCAGGGCGGCCGGCGCCCTCGACTGGGCCGACTGGTGGGCACTCGCCGCCAAGGACCCGGTTCTCGCCGAACCGACCGCGGAGCGGTTCCGCATCTACGGCGAGCACGCCGACGGCGACACCCCCTCCGCCCAATGGCACGCCGAGGCCCTGCGCGACGCCGGCTTCGACGAGGCACGCCCGGTGTGGGCGTCGCCGAGCGACGCGCTGGTCCTGGCACTGAAGTAGCGAGACGCTGGTCCTGAAGCAGAGATGCGCGAAGGGGCGGTACGGACCTGTGTCCGTACCGCCCCTTCATGCGTCCGCTCTACAGCACCTTCGAGAGGAAGGACTTCGTCCTGTCGTGCTGCGGGTTGGTCAGGACGTCGCGCGGGTGGCCGGACTCGACCACCACGCCGTCGTCCATGAACACGAGCGCGTCGCCGACCTCGCGCGCGAAGCCCATCTCGTGCGTGACGACGATCATCGTCATGCCGTCCTCGGCGAGACCGCGCATCACGTCCAGGACCTCGCCCACCAGCTCCGGGTCGAGGGCAGACGTCGGCTCGTCGAAGAGCATCAGCTTCGGCTCCATCGCCAGCGCACGCGCGATGGCGACGCGCTGCTGCTGGCCGCCGGAGAGCTGGGACGGGTAGTTGCCGGCCTTGTCGGCCAGCCCGACCCGGTCCAGCAGTCGCAGCGCGCGCTCGCGGGCCACGGACCTCGACTCGCGCTTGACCTGGATCGGCGCCTCCATGACGTTCGCGAGAGCCGTCATGTGCGGGAAGAGGTTGAAGCGCTGGAAGACCATGCCGATGTCCCTGCGCTGCGCCGCGACCTCCTTCTCCTTCAGCTCGTAGAGCTTGTCGCCCTTCTCGCGGTAGCCCACGAGCCGGCCGTCGACCGAGAGGCGGCCGCCGTTGATCTTCTCCAGGTGGTTGATGCACCTCAGGAAGGTCGACTTGCCGGAGCCGGACGGACCGACCAGGCAGAACACCTCACGGGGGGCGACCTCGAGGTCGATGCCCTTCAGGACCTTCACATGGCCGAAGGACTTGTGGACGTTCTCGGCCTTCACCATCGGCTGCGTCGTCTGGGAGCTCATACCTTCACGCCTCCGACGTTGCTCTGTACACGGAACGAGGACAGCTGCTTCCGCAGCCGCTGCAGCGGCGTCGGCGGGAGCGAACGGCTCGAACCGCGGGCGTAATACCGCTCGAGGTAGTACTGGCCGACGCTGAACACGGTGGTCAGCGCCAGGTACCAGAGCGAGATCACGATGTATCCCTCCATGATGGCCAGCGTCCGGGAGCCGAACTCACGGCCCCGCAGGAACAGCTCGCCGTACCCGATGGCGAACGCCAGCGAGGAGGTCTTGAGCATGTTGATGAACTCGTTGCCGGTCGGCGGAATGATCACCCGCATGGCCTGTGGCAGCACGATGCGCCGCATCGTCTTGCCGCCCTTCATGCCGAGCGCGTGCGCCGCCTCGGTCTGCCCCGAGTCGACCGACTGGATGCCGGCCCGGCAGATCTCGGCCATGTACGCGGCCTCGTTCAGGCCGAGCGCCAGCAGCGCCGCCACGAACGGCGTCATGACCTGGTTCATCTCGTCCTTGTAGATGAAACCGAGGTCGAGGTACTGGAAGACCAGCGAGAGGTTGAACCACAGCAGGATCTGCACCAGCACCGGGGTGCCGCGGAAGAACCAGATGTAGCCCCAGGCCACGGACGAGAGCACCGGGTTGGGCGAGAGCCGCATGACGGCCAGGATCGCGCCGAGGACCACGCCGATCACCATCGAGTAGACGGTGATCTTGAGAGTCTCCCAGGCGCCCCAGGCGAACGTGCCGTTGGTGATCTGCTCACCGACGACGCTCCACTGGATCTGGGCGTCGGCGAACGCCCTCACCAGCAAGGCGAGGAGCCCGAGCACCACGACGGCGCTGATCCAGCGCCCGTAGTGGCGTACCGGAACCGCCTTGATGGGTCCGGAGTGCGCGGCGGGGACCTTACGGGGGGAGGTGGTCCCGCCGTCGTCCGGTGGGACGGCGGCGGGCGCCTTGTCGAGGGGGTCAGTCATAGGGTTGCTGCCTTACATGATGGAGGGTGCGGCGATGAGCGGTCGTCACTTGCCCGCGTTGACCGTGGCCTTCTCGATGGCGCCGCTCTCGGCCTTCCACTCCTTCAGCACCTCGGCGTACGAGCCGTCGTCGATGATCTTCTGGACGGCTGCCTGAAGGGCGTCACGAAGCTGCGTGTTCTTCTTGCTGACCGCGATGCCGTAAGGCGCGGCGTCGATCTGCTCACCGACGACCTCGAAGAGCTTGCCGCCACCGGCGTTCAGCTCGTTGTAGAGGGCGACCGGGAAGTCGGTGATCACGGCGTCGGCACGCTTGGTCTGGAGCTGCGTGATCGAGTCGGTGTCCTGGTCGGAGATGAACGGCTTGATCTTGTCGGAGCCGCACTTCTTCTGCGTTTCCTTCAGCAGGGTCTCGTTCGCCGTGCCGCGCTGGGCCGCGACCGTCAGACCGCACAGGTCGTCCAGCGTGCTGACCTTCTTGGGGTTGCCCTTCTGGACCAGGATCGCGGAGCCGGCCTGGAAGTAGTTGACGAAGTCGGCGCCGCCCTTGGCATCGTCGCTGGCACCCTGCTGGCGCTCCTTGGTGTCGGTCATCGACGACATGACGATGTCGGTGCGACCGTTGTTCATGCCCAGGACAAGCTGGTCGAAGGTGGAGTTCTCGAACTGGAACTCCACGCCGAGGACCTTGCCCAGCGCGTTGGCGATGTCGATGTCGACGCCCGCCGGCTTGTTCTTCTCGTCCATGAACTCCATCGGCGCGTACGCGATGTCGGATCCGACCTTGATGACGCCCTTGTCGCGGATCTCCTTGGGGAGCTTGTCGGCGAGCGGCGCGGCGGAAGCGTTGCCCTTCGTCTCCGACTCCTTCGGGCCGCTGTCCGTCTGGTCGCCGCACGCGGTCAGCAGCATGGCGCCGGCGACCGCGATGGCGCTGACCGCGGCTATCCGGGACTTGGCAGCGGTCGTACGGCGCGTGGTGCTTGCGGTCATGATCGGGGTCCTCCGGCGGGTGAAAGTGGAGTTACCAGGTCGTACTGCACTCATCTTCGAGTGTCGCGACCTTGTGTGTTTTCGGCATCCTGCCATTCGGACGAGCCCATTCAGGGGGCCACGCATGTCAAAATCGGGTAACGGGATACCCCCGAACCCCGGCGGGCCGGTACATCAAGGCCGGACCATTCGCTGGAAAGCGTCTTCCCGGCCGGAAAATCTCCGGCCGTCTTGCCTTCTGGACGGGTTGCGCCGCACGTGGTGCGCTTGTCCGGGTTCAGGGCTATGAACCGCGTCACCGAGGCGATACCGACTCGTCCGGGGCGTGGTCCGTCCGGTAAGAAGGATCCTTACACCCCTCATCCGGGGCTCAGGGCGCGTGTGCGGCGCGCCCGCGCGTGCGTGACACCCCCTGCCTGGGCGGGCCAACCGTCCCAGTGCAGGTAACGGACGCGGTGCCCGCCCACCCCTCCTCAACCAGGAGTGGCCACCCTCAACTGATGAAGACTTAAGGGGTCAACCAACATGGCAGCGGAGATCGTCAATCCTCGCAGTGACAGCGCCAAAACGGAGAGTGCCGACGAGCCCTTCGATCCGGCGTTCGCACTGCACCGCGGCGGCAAGATGGCCGTCCAGGCCACTGTGCCGGTGCGGAACAAGGACGACCTGTCCCTCGCGTACACACCCGGCGTTGCCAAGGTGTGCACCGCCATCGCCGAGCAGCCCGAGCTCGTCCACGACTACACCTGGAAGTCACAGGTCGTCGCCGTTGTGACGGACGGGACGGCGGTGCTCGGTCTCGGAGACATCGGACCGGAGGCATCCCTCCCGGTCATGGAGGGGAAAGCGATCCTCTTCAAGCAGTTCGGCGGCGTGGACGCGGTCCCGATCGCCCTCGCCACCACCGACACGGACGAGATCATCGAGACCGTCGTGCGTCTCGCGCCCTCGTTCGGCGGAGTGAACCTCGAGGACATCTCGGCACCCCGGTGCTTCGAGATCGAGCGCAAGCTCCAGGAGCGCCTCGACATCCCCGTCTTCCACGACGACCAGCACGGCACGGCGGTCGTGACGCTCGCCGCGCTGCGCAACGCCGCCAAGCTGACCGGGCGGGAGCTCGGCGAGCTGCGCGGCGTCATCTCGGGCGCGGGCGCGGCCGGTGTGGCCATCGCGAAGTTCCTGCTGGAGGCCGGCCTCGGCGATGTCGCGGTCGCCGACCGCAAGGGCATCGTCAGCCGTGACCGCGAGGACCTGACCCCGGTCAAGCGGGAGCTCGCCGAGATCACCAACCGGGCGGGGCTCTCCGGGTCGCTGGAGACCGCACTGGCCGGCGCGGACGTCTTCATCGGCGTCTCGGGCGGCACGGTGCCGGAGGCGGCGGTCGCCTCGATGGCGCCCGGCTCGTTCGTCTTCGCCATGGCCAACCCGAACCCGGAGGTCCACCCCGACGTCGCGCACAAGTACGCGGCCGTCGTGGCCACGGGCCGCTCGGACTACCCGAACCAGATCAACAACGTCCTCGCCTTCCCGGGCATCTTCGCGGGTGCGCTGCAGGTGCGGGCATCCCGGATCACCGAGGGAATGAAGATCGCGGCGGCGGACGCGCTGGCGGACGTCGTCGGTGACGCGCTGTCCGCGGACTACGTGATCCCGTCGCCCTTCGACGAGCGCGTCGCGCCGGCGGTCACCGCGGCGGTGGCGGCGGCTGCGCGGGCAGAGGGGGTCGCACGTCGCTGACGTGTGACGTCCGGATTCCGGGTCGGGCCGTGTTGTCCCCGTGCGGGGGGTGACGCGGCCCGTTCTTCTGCCGTTGCGGGCGGGGCGTTGTGCCTGTGCGGGCGGGCTGTCGCCGGCGGGGGCCGGTGGGCGGCCTTGTCGGGCGCCGCCCCGAACCCCGCGCCTCGATTGCCGGGGGCTTGTGATGCCTTCGCGCCTCGATCGCCAGGGGCTTGAGTTGCTGTCGCGCCTCGATCTCCCCCTACGGCCTGGCGGCCGTGGGATCTGTCGCCGGCCGGACCCGGGCACAGGGACGCGTGTCACACCGGTGTGTGGTTCCGCCACGCACCGGCCCGTCCTATGGTCAAGGTCATGTTCGCCGCCTACGCCGCACGCATCGACCGCGACCAGCCGCTGAACGGCCTCGAACTGGGCGAACGCCCGGCTCCCGAGGCCCGGCCCGGCTGGACGACAGTGACCGTCAAGGCCGCCTCCCTCAACCACCACGACCTCTGGTCGCTGCGCGGGGTGGGGCTCGCAGAGGACAAGCTGCCGATGATCCTCGGCTGCGACGCCGCAGGCGTCGACGAGGACGGGAACGAGGTGGTGCTCCACTCCGTCATCGGGCAGAGCGGGCACGGCGTCGGCCCCGACGAGCCCCGCTCCATCCTCACCGAGCGTTACCAGGGCACCTTCGCCGAGCAGGTCAGCGTCCCGACGTGGAACGTGCTGCCGAAGCCCAAGGAGCTCACTTTCGAGCAGGCCGCCTGTCTTCCGACGGCCTGGCTCACCGCCTACCGCATGCTCTTCACCAACGCCGGGGTGCGGCCCGGCGATTCGGTCCTCGTGCAGGGCGCGGGGGGCGGTGTGGCCACCGCCGCGATCGTGCTCGGAAAGGCCGCGGGCCTACGGGTGTACGCCACCAGCCGCGACGAGGCCAAGCGCAAGCGTGCCGTCGAGTTGGGCGCGGAGGAGGCGTACGAGCCGGGCGCGCGGCTGCCGCGGCGCGTGGACGCCGTCATCGAGACCGTCGGCGCCGCGACCTGGTCGCATTCGGTCAAGTCGCTGCGGCCCGGCGGCACTCTGGTGATCTCCGGTGCGACGAGCGGCGATCGCCCCTCGCACGCCGAGCTCACCCGGATCTTCTTCCTCGAGCTGAAGGTCGTCGGCTCGACCATGGGCTCGAAGGACGAGCTGGAGGACCTGCTCTCGTTCTGCGCGGCAACGGGCGTGCGGCCGGTGATCGACGAGGTGCTGCCGCTGGACCGCGCCAGGGAGGGCTTCGAGAAGATCGCGTCCGGCGATCTGTTCGGGAAGATTGTCCTGACGAACTCTTGATGGTGTGTCAGTTCGGCTGATGGGATCCGTCCCATGCGTACGAGCCGAACGACTCGTGTACTGACTGCTGTCGCTCTCTGCAGTGCCGTCCTCACGGTGGCGGGGACCCCGGACGCGGCCGGTGCCACGGCGGCGGGGACCTCCTCGGAGGCGGCCGGTGCCACGGTGGTGGCGCCGGCCCAGGACGCCCGGATACCGCCGCTGACGGACGACCGCGGCCGTGTCCTCACCCTGCGGGGCTGGAACGTCGAGGACAAGGTGCACCGCGGTGAGGCCGCCCTGTCCTCCGTCACCGAGAGGCACTTCCGGGACCTGCGCGCCGCCGGCTTCAACTTCGCCCGGTTGCTGATCTTCTGGGACGATCTGGAGCCGGTGCGCGGGCAGTACAGCGAGGCGTACCTCCGCAAGATCGAGCGCGTACTCGACTGGGCCAGGAAGCACGGCATCCAGGTCCTCCTCGACGCCCATCAGGACGTTTTCGGACCCGCCTTCGGGCACCGCGGCATTCCCGAGTGGGCGACCAGGACCGACGGGCTGCCCTTCACCCCGCACCCCGACGACTGGTTCGCCGAGTACTTCGAGCCCGCCGTGCAGCGCGCGTTCACCCACCTCTACGAGGACCCCGACCTGCGACGCGCCCAGGGGCGCATGTGGCGTGTGCTCGCCGGCCGTTTCGAGGACCATCCCGCCGTCATCGGCTACGACCTGATCAACGAGCCCATGGGCGAGATCGCGGAGGGCGAGGACCTGCCGACAGCCGCGCGGCGCATCGAGGCCGAGCAGCTCACGCCGATGTACAACCGGCTGGCGGACGCGGTCCGTTCCGTGGACCGGGAAAACTGGATCTTCGTGGAGCCGACCCCGATCGTCGGCGAGGGCGTGCCGACCGGGCTCGGCCGGATCGAGGATCCGAGGACGGTCTACGCGCCCCACTTCTACAACACCGCCATGGAGGCCGGCGCGGACTACGACCCCGCCGCCGGTTGGATCGAGGCGTACGAGCGTGCCGTGACCGCGTATCCCGCGCAGCACGGCGTGCCGGTCGTCGTCGGTGAGTGGGGCCCGCTGAACAACGCCCTGCCGAACATGGGCCGCTTCTACCGTGAGGCCCTGGCCTCCCTGAACCGCTACAGCTCCGGCTGGGCGGGCTATGTCTGGTGCTACGGCGGCGGATACTGCGCGGTCGACGCGCAGGGCCGGTTCCGTACCAACAAGGAGCAGACCGCCGCACCGTACGCCGCGGCCGTGGCCGGGCGGGTCTCCGTCGACACGTACGCCCCTCAGAGCGCGACCTATCGGCTCGAGTACCGGGCGAAGCCGGGTACGACGGAGATCTCGCTGCCGCCGAGCGCGAGCGGTTGGCGTGTCGAGGTGACCGGCCAGGCGTGGACCCCGGTCTCCGGCGTCCCGGCGCACCGGGCGGACATCGTGCGCGTCCATGGCCGGCCGGGTGCGCGTGTCGGCGTTGTCGTCAGTCCTCGTACACCACGATGAAGTCGCCGCTCTGGCTCCGGCCGGAGGTGAGCGCCTCGCGCAGTCGGCGCAGGTGTCCCGGCGTCAGCTCGAGTGGCGGCTCGTCCGGCTGATATGTGGTGCCGCGCGGATAGTCCTGGTCCGGGGTGCGGGTCATCTCGATGTGACAGCCGAGGACGTGCGTCACCGGGTTCGTCCCGCAGAAGGCCAGCAGCCGGTCGACGGTGGCGGTGAAAGCGGCCAGGTCCGTGATGTACAGGCGGCCCGGGTAGAGCGAGTCGCCGGTGAGGAGGAGGCCGGTGTGCCGGTCGTGGAAGACGACGGCGGACTCCTCGTGGCCGGGGCCCGGCAGCAGATCGAGCACCCGTCCGCCCAGGTCCAGCTCCGCGGGGCGCAGCGGCCACTGCTCGAAGCCGAAGTACGAGATCACCTCGGCCCGCGACGGCCCCACGGTCTCGGTGTGCGGGCGGTCCGCGAACTGCCCGTCGCCGGCGGTGTGGTCGCCGTGCGCGTGCGTGTGGGCCACGATCAGCCCGTACTCCTCCCGCCCCTCCCGCGGATGGAGCCGCAGCCATTCATCGATCAGTGCGTCGACCGTGGCGCGCAGCGGCATGTCGGCGGGGTCGGCGGTCGCGCCGGAGTCCAGCAGCAGCGCCCGTTCGTTTCCGAACAGCAGGAACAGGAACGGCGCCTCGAAGTGGACGGACTTGTTCTGGCGCAGGACCAAGGTGTGCTCGGAGTACGCGTGGACCTGGATCGCCGGCGCGGGATCGTCCGCGGGCGAGGGATGTCCGGCGTGCCACCGGACGTCGAGGCGGCCGGCCACGGGGGCGCCCGTACGGAAGTCGATCACGTCGCACACCGTACGCCGCCCGGTCCGCCCGGCGCCGACGGTTCCGCGAGGACGGTTGCCCGCCCCTGATGCGGGGCACCACATTTGTCACTCACGCCGTCGCGCGTGAAGGGGAGGGAGAATCGTGTCAACGGGGGAGCAGAACAGCCGTATTCCGGCCTATCCGGGCGTCGAGCGTTTTGTCGACGCCTTCGACAAACTTGTCGTCCAGCCGCGCCGCACCCGCAGCCAGGTGCCCGTCGTGCTGCTGAGCGAGCCGGACGGCGGGCAGGCGGGGCGCCGGATCGTCGCCGGGTTACGGACCCGGCTGCGCGGGCGCGAGGGGCGGCTCGCGCCGCACGCGTGGGTGCCCGACGCACCCGGGGACGCGGCACAGGTGCCGCTCGACCTGTTCGAGCAGATCGCCTTCCAGCTCGACGAATCCATGCCTCCCGGCACGGGACGGCTGAGGCTGCCCTCGTACCGCCTGCTGCGGGCCGTTGTCGGCGCGCCCGCCGCCGGGGGACTGATGGAGCGGCGGCCGGGAGAGCTGCGCGACCACTGCTACGCGGAGCACCGCCAGGTGTCGGCGCTCGCCCGCGGCCTGTGGTGGCTCGGCGGCCGGGATCAGGCCAGCGGCGGCACCCTGCTGGAACTGCTCTGGAACTTCATCGCGGGCCCGCTCTTCCAGCGGCTGCCGCGCGCCCTGTACGGCCGGCGGGCGGGCCGCCGCATGCTGGGCCGCGGCCGCTCCGGCGGACGGCGCTGGTACGCGGAGTGGGTGCGGCAGCAGCAGGGCACCCCGCCCGCGGACTTCTTCCGCTCCGCGCTCGACCTGGTCGGCGGAGGGCCCGACGGCGACCCCGAGCAGCTCGACCGCATCCTTGTGCACGCTCTGCTCGCCGACCTGGAGGCCGCGGGACGCAAGAGGGCCTTCAACCCGTGGCGGCGGCGCAGGGTCAGCCGCTTCGTGCTCCTGGTGGAGGAGGCGGGCCCCGCCGAGTCGCGGATCCAGCGGTTCCTGCGGGAACTGCGGTCGGCGATGGAGGACTTGAGGTGCACATCGGTGGTGGCCGTGGCCGCCGGGGTGCGTACCCTCGCCAGCCGGATCCCGGACATCGAGGTCCCTGGCCTGTCCGCCGCCGGGGCGGATCTGGCCAACATCGCCCAGCGCGGCACCCCGCCGGGCCGGCCGTCGGGGATGGTGGTGCCGGTCGCGGAGGGCCCGGAGGACGACCAGGCGGCGACGTACTGGCTGGGCCGCTGGCCGACGCTCGCCCCGCCCACCCTGCGCTGGGGGCCGGGCGCCGAGGTGGCCGCCGCGCTCGGAGTGTGTGTGCTCGCCCTGGTGGTGACGGGCGGCCTGCTCGCCGGGGTGCCGTTCACGAACGTCGGACCCGACCCGTGCCTCGGCTCCACGTTCCTCGGCACGGACGGGCAGTGCGTCGGTGTCGCGGAGGGCGCGGCGTCGTTCGGCACCGGGGACAGCGAACGGGCCGTACGCGACGTGCTGCAGCGCATCGAGCAGCAGAACGAACAGGTCGAGAAGGAGCTCTCCGGCCGGGCCGACGACGATCCGCGCCCGCGCGCCCGTACGGTCGTCTACTTCGGCCCGCTCAGCGGCGGCAAGGACGCGGAGGACCCGGTGCGCGGTGGCACGCTCGCCGAGCTGCGCGGACTCGCGCTCGCCCAGGCGTATGTGAACGCGCAGGCGCTGCGTTCCGGCGAGCGGGTGCCGCTGCGGGTGCTGGCCGCGAACGCGGGGGACCGGTTCAAGGACGCCCCGGCGGTGGCCCGGCGGATCGTCGATCTCGCGGAGAAGGACGGCTCGATCGTCGGGGTCGTCGGCTTCGGCCAGAGCCGGCGCCGGACCTACGAGGCGATGCGCATCCTCCACGCGGCGGGCCTGCCGATGGTCGGCACCTCGGGCACCGCCGACGAACTGCTCCGGCAGGGCGAGCACTACTACCAGACCGCGCCGACCGACACCCGCGCCGGCCAGGTCATGGCGTCGTTCGCCGAGCACGCTCCGATGGTGGGCGGCAGGAAGGCGGTGCGGGTGCGGCTCATCGCCGACCCGGCGGACGCGTACAGCGCGAGCCTCGCGAGCGCGTTCCGCGCCGCCTACGGGGACGAGCGGACCGGCATGCTCCTGTACACGCCGACGGATGCGCCGGAGCCGTCCCCGGTCCCCGGCGGTCCGACGGGCCCGTCGGTGCCCGCCGTGGAGGACCTGGCGCGCGAGGTGTGCCGTGCCGTCGCCCAGGAGCCCCGCACGGCGGTGGTGTGGGCGGGGCGCGGGAGCCACTTCCAGCTGTTCCTGAACGAGTTGACGCGTGACGCGCGCGACTGCCCGAAGCTGAGCGTGCTCGGCGGTGACGACGTCACCAACGCCCTGACGGAGGAGCGCCGGCCGTGGGAGGTCTTCTCCGGTCTGACGCTGTACTACGTCTCGCACGGCAGGGCGCCCGCGCTGTCCGGGGCGAGCGGCGAAGCCGCGGCCTTTCTCGCGGCGTACGACCGCACCTACGCCGACGACCACGGCACCCGCACGGGCGCGATGCGGCAGGACGCGCATGTGGCGCTGGCCTGGGACGCGATGCGCTATCTCGCGGAGGGCGTCGACCAGGCGTGGCGCGGAACGGGGGGCCACGACGAGCGGCTCGGCCGCGGGCTGCTGCAGGCGGTGCTCTTCCAGGGTCTCGGCGGCGGGGGCTTCGACGGGGCCACCGGGCGGATAGAGGCGCACGGGGCGGCGGGCGGAGGCCGGGTCACGGAGAAGAAGCTGACGGCGGTGGAGCGCGGCGGCGCGAAGGGGTCGCAGACGGTGCTGCTGTGCGGGACGGTGGCGCGCGGTGATGTGCGGGGCACCTGGGGGCCCGAGAAGCACCCCTGCCCCTGATGTCAACCAAGGTTGACGCCCGCCCGGTGTCAATGTACGTTGACAGTCATGACCGAAGCAACAGATCTCGCCGAGCGCGCCGGTGATCGTGATCCGCGTGTCGGGCTGCGCGCCGTGGCCGCGCTGCGGCGGCTGCTGGAGCAGCTCGAAGCCGTGCAAGTGAGAAGCGCCCGCAACCAGGGCTGGTCGTGGCAGGAGATCGCGGCGGAACTGGGCGTCAGCCGCCAGGCCGTACACAAGAAGCACGGGAGGCTGTGATGTTCGAGCGGTTCACCAAGGACGCCCGTGCGGTGGTGATCGGGGCCACCGCCTGTTCGGAGCGGGCCGAGGCCTCCACCGTGACCCAGGAGCATCTGCTGCTGGCGCTGCTGGACCTGGAAGGGGCCCGCACCTCGTTCGCCTTCCGTGCCCTCGGAGTCATGGACCGGCGGGACTCGCTCGAGGCGTCACTGGCCGACGCCCGCCGACGGGGCGGCATGACCAGGGCGGACGAGGAGGCCCTCGCCGGTCTGGGGATCGACGTCGGCGAGATTGTCGCCCGGGTCGAGGAGACCCATGGGGCCGGGGCGCTGACCGCGGACCGCAGGGACCGGCGCCGGTGGTCCGGTCACCGTGCCTTCACCCGCGAGGCGAAGCAGACGCTGGAGAAGTCGCTGCGGATCGCGCTGGGCAGGCGCGACAAGGTCATCGGCGCGGAACACATCCTGCTGGCACTCGCCACCGGGCCGGGTGTGGTCCCGGAGGTCCTCGCCGACCACGGTGTGACCTACGCGGCCTTGGAGCGGGCGATGTTCGGCGAGCCGAACGGCGGCGCGGCACAGGTGGGTTGAGCCCGGGCGTCTGCCCGCGGCAGGTGCCGTGAGCCCGGTCGCGGGGCCGGGCGAGAGGCGTCCCGGCCCGCGCTCACTCCTTGGGTCCGCGCAGCAGGGCGACGATGTGCGCCGCCGCCGTCGACAGATGGCGGCGGGCCTCGCCCAGCTGGTCCGCAGTCACGCCGTGGTCGCGCGCCGCGTCCCGTACGTCGTCGCGGAACCGGTCCAGCAGCCGCTCGAGATCGCGCGCGGGGTCGGCCGAACCCTGGGTGTCCACGGCGTCCTTCGCCCAGTCGGGGTCGACGCCGGCCGGTTCCGGCTTCACATACGGCGGCCATGCCGTACCGCGCGCCAACCCACCGAGCTGCGAGGTAAGTTCCGTCAGTCCCTCGCGCACACCGGTCGGCCAGTCCCCTCGGGCGAAGTGGCCCTGGACCTGCTCCTGCACCTGCCTGGCGATGCGCTGCATCTCGGCGCGGGCGTTCTCGTGCGCCTCATCGGCCTGACGGCGCGCCTGCTGGGCGTCCTCGCGGGCACGGCGTGACTCGTCCTTCGCGCGGCGCGCCTGCTCTTTCCATTCCTGCTTGGCGCGCTGGAACTCCTCCTTCGCCGCCCGCCACGACTCCTTGTCCCCGAAATCCGCAAAACTCCCAAGGTCCGCGGAGCCTTGGAGGTCTCCGAAGTCCGTCGAGCCGCCGAATCCGTCCCGCCCCGGCTGCCGGTCGCCCCTTTTGGCGCCGGACTCCTTGCGGGTCCGGTTCGCCGCCGCGCGCATCTCGCTGCGCAGCTTGCCGGCCGCGCCCCGCACGTCGTCGCGGATCTCCGCCGCGAGCTCGGAGACGGACTCACGGATCTCCAGCTCCAGATCGGCCAGTTCGCCGCTGCGGCCCGCCAGCTCGGCGCGGCCCGCGTCGGTGATCGAGTAGACCTTGCGGCCGCCCTCGGTGGCGTGGGTGACGAGGCCCTCGGCCTCCAGCTTGGCCAGCCGCGGGTAGACGGTTCCGGCACTCGGCGCGTAGAGGCCCTGGAAGCGCTCCTCGAGGAGGCGGATCACCTCGTAGCCGTGGCGCGGGGCCTCGTCGAGCAGCTTCAGCAGATAGAGGCGGAGCCGGCCGTGGGCGAAAACGGGGGGCATGTCAGAGCACCTTCCCACTCGGGGTGTCGGCGGGCGCCGCGTCGTGCGGTTCGTCCTCGGCCGGTGGCCTGCGCAGCAGCGCGATGGAGCCGGAGACCGTGGTCGCCTTGAGGGTGCCGGTGCCGGCGCCCAGCGTGCCGGTGATCCTCTTCGCGCCCCACTGGCCGCTGACCCTGAGGTTCTCGAAGGCGTTGGACACCGCGCCGCTCGCGGTGTTCGCCTCGACCCGGGCGTCCGCCGGATGCGGCAGCCGGACGGCGACCTCGCCGGAGACCGTGGTCAGTCGGATGTCCGTGGGCTTCTCGCCGGGGTCGAGGTCGATGACCATGTCTCCGGTGACCGATTCGGCCTTCACGGCGGACCCCGCGCCGTCGATCACGGTGAGGTCGCCGGAGACCGAGTGGTAGCGCAGGTCGCCGGTGACGGACTGGGCCTCGAGGTTGCCGGAGACGGTTTCCGCGCGGACCGCGCCCGAGAGGCCGACCAGCGTGGTGTCGCCGCTGACGCCCCGCACCACCGTCGGGCCGTGGACGCCGGAGACGACCGCGCCCGCTCCGACGACGCCGACCTCGACGGTCGCGGCGGCCGGTACAGCGAGCGAGACGACGGCTCTGCGGTGATGGCCCTTGCGGTCGAGCCACTTGAGGAAGCCCGCCCAGGGCAGGTCCTCATAGGAGACGGTGAGGGTGGATCCGCTTCTGGTGACGACGAGTGGCGGGCCGTCGACCTCGGAGATCTCCAGGCGGGCGGAACCTTCGTCCGTGCCCACGACGTTGACCGTTCCATCGACGATACGGACGTTGAGCGTCGTCACCGGGCCGTCGAAGGTGAGCTTCCTCGGCTCCGCGACTTCCCACGTCTCTGCCATGGTGCTGACCTCCCGGGCCGCCACGACGCAACATATCGCGTCTCGATGAGAACACGATATATCGCGGTTGCGGGATGTCAAGCGTGTGAGTCCGCCTCGCTGGACGCGCAGGTCGCCCATTAACGGCTCTTTCAAGGTGAATTGCCCTAGCGTGAGGGCATGAACGCGACATCCGTCGGAGCGCTGCTGCTGTGCCGAGCCGACCCGTCGGCCGTACGGCGACCGGCCCATCTGCTGCGCGAACAGGTGCTCCTCGCCCCCGCCGGCCGCGAGTGGAGCGTGCTCGTCCCCGAGGGCCGGCCGTGGCTGAACGGCCGCGAGCACGTCGACGCGGTCGTCGGCGGGTGGGCCGCCGCCCTCGCGGTCGGATCGAGCCGGCCCGTCCTCGCCCTGTGGTGGGACGGCGACCGGGCCGGCTTCACGCTGGCCCTCGGCTTCCGCCGCCCGGTCGGCTACATCTGGCTCGCGGACGGCACCCCCGTCGGCGAGGACGAGGCGATGCGCACCTTCGCCGCGCGCCTGGGGCTCGACCCGGTCCTCGACGTGGACCTGGAGAATCTGACGGCCCCCGACCCCGACTCCGACGCGCGGGCGCGGCTGATCGGTCTGACCGCGGTCCTGTCCCGCGCGGGCCTCGAACTGCCCGCCGGCCTCAGTCCGGGCGACCCGGCCGACCGGCTGCGCTCGACCGCTCGGCAGGCGGACGCCGAGGCTGTGGAGTCCACCGTCCCGCCCGCGCCGGCAGCGACAGCACCGACCGAAGAGCTCGAGGAGGGCTCACGCCGCCCGTGGCCCCACGGGACGGGAGCCCGCCGCGCGGGCGCCGTCCAACTGGGCGTGGGGCTGCCGCTGGTGGCCTGGGGTGCCTGGCGGCGCAGCGCCGGGTGGGCGGTCGCCGGAGCGGTACTGATCGCGCACGGCGCGCTGGCGCTGACGTGCGGGCGTCCTCGGCCGGGAGCCTGACCTGTCGACGGGACCGCCCTGTCCGAGCTACTCGTCGTCCTCGTCGTCGAGTCGGGCCAGCCAGGTGGCGAGGCGTTCGACGGGGACCTCGAAGTCGGGGTTGAGGTCGACGAACGTGCGCAGCTGCTCGGCGAGCCACTCGAAGGTGACTTCCTCCTCGCCGCGCCGCTTCGCCAGTTCCTCGATGCCACGGTCGGTGAAGTACATGGCATCAGGATATGACCTGCGAAAAGGCGAAGGGCCCGCCCCCGCGAGACGCGGGGACGGGCCCTTCGGCGCGGCGGTCGTCAGGCGTCGAAGACGTCGTTGACCAGCTGCTCCTGCTCCTGCTCGTGGCGCTTCTTCGAGCCCACCGCCGGGGACGAGCCGTGCGGCCGCGAGATGCGGCGCAGGCGCTCGCCGTGCGGGATGTCCGCGCCGACGGCCAGGTCGAGGTGGTCGATCAGGTTGAGCGCGATGAACGGCCAGGCACCCTGGTTGGCCGGCTCCTCCTGGGCCCACAGGTACTTCTCGGCGTTCGGGTACTTGGCGATCTCGGCCTGGAGCTCGGCACCCGGCAGCGGGTACAGGCGCTCGAGGCGGAGGATCGCCGTGTCCGTCGTGCCGCGCTTCTTGCGCTCGGCGTCCAGGTCGTAGAAGAACTTGCCGGACGTGAACACGACCTTGCGGACCGCGTTCGCGTCCACCGACTCGTCGCCGATCACCGGGCGGAAGCCGCCGGTGGTGAACTCCTCCGCCTTCGACGCCGCTGCCTTCAGACGCAGCATCGACTTCGGGGTGAAGACGATCAGCGGCTTGTGGTGCGGGTTGTGGACCTGCCAGCGCAGCAGGTGGAAGTAGTTCGACGGCAGGGTCGGCATCGCGACCGTCATGTTGTTCTGCGCACACATCTGGAGGAAGCGCTCCGGACGCGCGGAGCTGTGGTCCGGTCCCTGGCCCTCGTAGCCGTGCGGCAGCAGCAGCGTGACACCGGAGTGCTGGCCCCACTTCTGCTCGGCCGAGGAGATGAACTCGTCCACGACGGTCTGCGCGCCGTTGACGAAGTCACCGAACTGGGCCTCCCACATGACCAGAGCGTCCGGGCGGGCCAGCGAGTAGCCGTACTCGAAGCCCATCGCCGCGTACTCGCTGAGCAGCGAGTCGTAGACGTTGAAGCGGGCCTGGTCCTCGGACAGGTAGAGCAGCGGGGTGTAGTCCTCACCGGTCTCCTGGTCCACCAGCACCGCGTGGCGCTGGCCGAACGTGCCGCGGCGGGTGTCCTGGCCGGACAGCCGGACCGGGGTGCCCTCCATCAGCAACGAGCCGATGGCCAGCGTCTCGCCCATGCCCCAGTCGATCGTGCCGTCCTCGACCGATGCCGCGCGGCGCTGCATCTGCGGCAGCAGACGCGGGTGCACGGTGATGTGGTCGGGGATGTTGACCTGGGACTCGGCGATCCGCTTGACGACCTCCTGGGAGACCGCCGTGTTCACCGCGACGGGGAACTCCGGCTCGGCGTCCGGGACGTGGGCCGGAGCCGGGTGGCTGGTGGCCTCGCGCACCTCGGCGAAGACCTTCTCCAACTGGCCCTGGAAGTCCTGGAGCGCCTGCTCGGCCTCCTCCAGCGTGATGTCGCCGCGACCGATGAGCGACTCGGTGTACAGCTTGCGCACCGAACGCTTCTTGTCGATCAGGTTGTACATCTGCGGGTTGGTGAACTGCGGGTTGTCGCCCTCGTTGTGACCGCGGCGGCGGTAGCAGATGAGGTCGATCACGACGTCCTTGTTGAACGCCTGGCGGAACTCGAAGGCCAGGCGGGCCACGCGGACCACGGCCTCCGGGTCGTCGCCGTTCACGTGGAAGATCGGGGCCTCGATCATGCGGGCCACGTCGGTGGCGTACATGGACGAACGCGACGACTCCGGGGCGGCGGTGAAGCCGACCTGGTTGTTGATGACGATGTGGACCGTGCCGCCGGTGCGGTAGCCGCGCAGCTGCGACATGTTCAGCGTCTCGGCCACCACGCCCTGACCCGCGAAGGCCGCGTCACCGTGCAGGGCGACCGGCAGGACGGTGAAGTCCGTGCCGCCCTTGTTGATGACGTCCTGCTTGGCGCGGGCGACACCCTCGAGGACCGGGTCGACGGCCTCCAGGTGGGACGGGTTGGCGACCAGCGAGACCTTGATCTGCTCGCCGTCGAGACCGGTGAACGTGCCCTCGGCGCCCAGGTGGTACTTGACGTCGCCGGAGCCGTGCATCGACTTCGGGTCGAGGTTGCCCTCGAACTCCCGGAAGATCTGCGCGTACGACTTGCCGACGATGTTCGCCAGCACGTTCAGCCGGCCGCGGTGGGCCATGCCGATGACGACCTCGTCGAGGCGCGACTCGGCGGCCGAGTCGATGACGGCGTCGAGCAGCGGGATGACGGACTCGCCGCCCTCCAGCGAGAAGCGCTTCTGACCGACGTACTTGGTCTGCAGGAAGGTCTCGAAGGCCTCCGCCGCGTTCAGCCGGCGCAGGATGCGCAGCTGCTCCTCGCGCTCCGGCTTCGAGGTGGCGCGCTCCACCCGGTCCTGCAGCCACTTGCGCTGCTTCGGATCCTGGATGTGCATGAACTCGATGCCGGTGGTGCGGCAGTACGACTCGCGCAGCACGCCGAGGATGTCGCGCAGCTTCATCATCGACTTGCCGGCGAAGCCGCCGACGGCGAACTCGCGTTCCAGGTCCCACAGCGTGAGGCCGTGCTCGGTGATGTCCAGGTCGGGGTGCTTGCGCTGGCGGTACTCCAGCGGGTCGGTGTCGGCCATGACATGGCCGCGGACCCGGTAGGAGTGGATCAGTTCGAAGACCCGCGCGGCCTTGGTGACGTCGTCGTCGTGCGAGGCGTCGATGTCCTTGAGCCAGCGGACCGGCTCGTAGGGGATGCGCAGCGACTCGAAGATCTCGTCGTAGAAGTTCTCCTCACCGAGGAGGAGGTTCGCGACGATCCGCAGGAACTCGCCCGACGCGGCGCCCTGGATGACGCGGTGGTCGTACGTCGAGGTGAGCGTCATCACCTTGGAGATGCCCAGCTTGTTCAGGGTGTCCTGCGAGGTGCCCTGGAACTCGGCCGGGTAGTCCATCGAGCCGACGCCCATGATGACGGACTGTCCGGGCATCAGACGCGGCACGGAGTGGACGGTGCCGAGGCCGCCGGGGTTGGTCAGCGAGACGGTGACCCCGGTGAAGTCGTCCATCGTCAGCTTGTTGTTGCGGGCGCGGCGGACGATGTCCTCGTAGGCCTGCCAGAACTCGAAGAAGTTCAGCGTCTCGGCCTTCTTGATGCCCGCGACGACCAGCTGGCGGTCGCCGTTGGGCTTCACCAGGTCGATGGCCAGGCCGAAGTTGACGTGGTCGGGCTTGACCAGGGTCGGCTTGCCGTCCTTCTCCGCGAAGGACCAGTTCATCGACGGCATGGCCTTGATGGCCTGCACCATGGCGTACCCGATGAGGTGCGTGAAGGAGATCTTCCCGCCCCGGGCGCGCTTGAGGTGGTTGTTGATGACGATGCGGTTGTCGAAGAGCAGCTTCACCGGGACGGCGCGCACGGACGTGGCCGTGGGCAGCTCCAGCGAGGCGTTCATGTTCTTCGCGACCGCGGCGGCCGGGCCGCGCAGTGTCACGAACGCGGGGCCGCCCGCCGGCTCGGCGGCGGGCTCGGCGGCGGGCTTGGCGGCCGGTGCGGGCTTGGCCGCGGCCGGCTTCGCGGGCTGCGCCGGAGCGGCCGCGGGGGCCGGCTGTGCGGGAGCCGCGGGCGCCGGCGCCTGGGCGGCGGGCGCGGGCTGCGCCGGGGCCTGCGCCGGAGCGGCGGCGGCCGGGGCGGGAACCGCCGGGGCCCCGTCGCCCTGAGTCTGCTTCGCCCCCGCGGCGGGGGCATCCGCCGTGGCGGGCGCTCCCGGCTTGTAGTCGGCGAAGAAGTCCCACCAGGCACGGTCGACCGAATTCGGGTCCTGGAGGTACTGCTGGTAGATCTCGTCGACGAGCCACTCATTGGCACCGAACGCGGCGGCAGGGTTGTGACCCTGCCCGGCTTGGTCGGTCGAGATGCTCGAGTTACTGGGGGACTGAGACGACACGGCGAGAACCGCCCTCTTCCGCTTCACAAGGTGATGGACAGCGGAAATAAAGGCTACGCCTCCCTGGCCGGGAGGTGCAGGCCGGGCCGGTCAACGTCGCGCAAGTCACACCGAAGGGCGCGTTTCGGGGCCGTTAATGGCGGGAAACAAGCATGGTTTGCTCGCGTCGGGGTACGCCTGACGGCGGCTACGGGCCCTCGGCCCGCACCTTCGACGGAGGCACGGCAACGTCGTGACCGGCCGCTTTCCGCGGCTTCGCCTGGCGGCTTCCCATGTCCCGAACGTCTACACGCAGAATCCGTGCTTCCGGTTCGCTTCCGGTTCGAACCCTACGTCAAGCCCGCGCCGATCTGATTCCCGGAAGGGTGACCCGGATCCGGCAGCCGTGTGCTGATTCGGCCACCCCGATGCGCCCGCCGTGCAGATCGACGGCCCAGCGCGCGATCGCCAGGCCCAGACCCGTGCCGCCGTCGCTGCCGGGCCCGTGCGGGGACGGGACGCCGCCCCGGTTGAAACGCTCGAAGACCCGGTGGCGCTCCTGCTCCGGGATGCCCGGCCCCTCATCGAGCACTTCCAGGTCGAGGGACTCCGGGTGGGTGCCGCGCCGGGCCCGTACCGTCACCCGGCCATGGGGCGGCGAGTGCTTCACCGCGTTGTCGATGAGATTCGCCACCACTTGGTGCAGCCGCTCCGCGTCCGCGTGCGCGGTCAGCTCCGGCGGCGACACGTCCAGGTGCAGATGGACGTCCGTGCGGGTGTGGTGGCCGGAGCCCGAGGCCAGGCCACGCCGCGAGGACGCCAGATTGGCCTCCTTCAGCACACCCGACAGATACGGCCACACCTCGAAGCGCCGGGCCTTCAGCGGCAGCACACCGTTGTCGAGACGGGACAGGTCGAGCAGTGTCTCAACGAGCCGGCCCAAGCGCTCGGTCTGCTTGAGAGCCGTCCGCATCGTCTCAGGATCGGCGGCGGACACCCCGTCGACAACGTTCTCCAGCACAGCCCGCAGCGCGGCGATGGGGGTGCGCAGCTCGTGCGAGACGTTGGCGACCAGCTCCTTGCGGTGCCGGTCCACGGCCTCCAGGTCGTCGGCCATGCGGTTGATCGTGGAGGCCAGGTCGCCGAGTTCGTCGCGGCGGTCCGCGCCGCGCACCCGACGGGTGTAGTCGCCGTGAGATATGCCCTTCGCGACCGTGTTCATCTCGTCCAGCGGCGCGGTCAGACCGTGCGCCACGAACTGGGTGATCAGCAGGGTCGCGATGATCGTGAAGACGGTGATGAAGCGCAGTTCGGTCTTGCTGTGCAGGGCCATCAGCAGCAGACCGGTGGTGATGAAGACCGAGACCACCACGAGCGTACTGAGCTTGGTCTTGATCGATATCGTGATGGACGCGGTGCTCAGCCGCCTCCATGGTCCGCCGGTCCATCGCCGTCTCATGGCGCCGGCGTCTCCAGCGCGTAGCCGACACCGTGGACGGTGCGGATGCGCTCGGCGCCGATCTTGCGCCGCAGAGCCTTGATGTGGCTGTCGACCGTGCGCGTGCCGGACGCGTCCGCCCAGTCCCACACCTCCGCGAGCAGCTGCTCGCGGGACAGGACCGCGCGCGGTGTGTTCGCCAGGCACACCAGCAGGTCGAACTCGGTCGGCGTCAGATGCACGTCCTCGGCCCGCACCCGCACGCGGCGCTGTGCGTGGTCGATCTCCAGCTCGCCGAGCCGCAGGATTCCGCTGCGCGGTGTCACCGCGGCGAGCGCCGCCCGCTCCACCCGGCGCAGCAGGACGTGCACCCGGGCCGCGAGCTCGCGCATCGAGAACGGTTTCGTCATGTAGTCGTCCGCGCCGACGCCGAGCCCGACGAGCATGTCCGTCTCGTCGTCCCTGGCGGTCAGCATCAGTACCGGCACCGGCCGCTGCGCCTGCACCCGGCGGCAGACCTCGAGCCCGTCGAAACCGGGCAGCATGACGTCCAGGACCATCAGGTCCGGTTGCCAGGCATCGGCCGCGTCGACGGCCGCGGGCCCGTCGAGAGCGGTCTGCACCAGGAAGCCCTCGGCCCGCAGCCGCGCCGCGATGGCGTCGACGATCGTGGCGTCGTCCTCGACCACCAGCACCCTGCGCTGGGCGCCGGGAGTGGCCGCGACGCCGCCTTGCGTGGTGTGTGTCTGCTCCATCGCCCCGCCCTTGTACGCGTTCTCTGCGAGCTGCATGTGGATCTCTGGTTCGAAGGTGGATCCCGTGTGTAGTCCAGCAGCGTAAAGGCACCGACGGCGTCCCGGCTACGCAGGGCGAACCCCGAGGTGGACCACGTCCGGTACGCCCCGGGCAACCCGGATCTCTTCGGTTCTTACCCCGCTGAATCCGGCATTCCGCAACGCATCCTCGAATTCCGCGGACGGCTGGGCGGACCATACGGCCAGTACACCGCCGGGCTCCAACGCGCCCTGGCAGGCGGCGAGTCCGGAGGGCGAGTAGAGGTTCGTGTTGTCGTCCGTGACGGTCCAGTCGGGCCCGTTGTCGATGTCCAGGCACAGAGCGTCATAACGGTCCGTGGTCGAACGGAGGTGGCTCAGGAGGTCGGTGTGAAGGATCACGCAGCGAGGATCGCCGAGGGCCTCACCGGAGATCGCGGCGAGCGGTCCCGAGCGGTGCCAGTCGATGACGGCCTGCTCGCGCTCCACGACGGCGATCCGCCGCCAGGACGCGTTCGCGGCGGCGTGGGCGAGCGAGAAGCCGACCCCGAGACCGCCGATGAGCACGCTGGGAGCGACGTTTCCCGTGTCGAGCGCAGCGTACGCGGCGTCGACGAGCAGCTGCTCCGACCGTCCGTCGGAAGTGTCCATCAGGAAGCACCCGTTGGCGATGATCTCGTGCACCGTCGTGTCCCCGCGCTGCCGGCTTCGCAGTACGACCTCCCCGTAGGGCCCCTCGCGCCGGTCGAGCGTGACAGGGGCGTCGGTCTCGGGGGACTGCATGGCTTTCGGCCTCCGGGCGGCGGTGGAGTGACGACACGGATCAGCTCCATCTTCTCCGGCCGCAGACGAAGGGGACAAACCCGTTTCGCGGCCGCGGGCCCGGCCGCCCCCTCGGATCGCAGCTGTGGACGGTCGCCAAGTAGGGGGCCGGCCAGTCGCGGCGCGCGGGTCGTCCGACATGGCGTCCAGGCGGCCGCATGCGGCGCGGTCGGAGTCGTCGCGGGGCGCCGGCGAGGTGTCCTGGTCGCCGGTGGTCCGGCCGTCGCCGCGGCCGAGCCAGTCGGTGACCGCCATGTCGACACGGAGGGCCCGTTCGTCCTCGGCGCGTGCGCCGCAGGGATCATGAATCGCCGTGATCGCCGTGATCGCCGTGATCGCCGAGGCCGCCTGCCACGCGTACGACTCGGGATCGGTGAGGCTGCCCCGCATGCGACCGCTCGCAGCAGCGCTGCGTCGTCCCGTTCTCTCCCCCCGAAAGGCGCATCTGTTTTACGCCCCTCTACCGCTCGTGGCACGCCCGTCGGTTCGCGGCCGTTTCCACCGGCTGCGGCGACGGCCGTCGCGGGCGGGGGACTTGGTGATCCTCCGGCCGTCATTCCGCGGCCTGTTCATTCGCTGCCGAGTTGTTGAACAGGCTCACCAGCGGCGCGTGGATGCGCCAGCCCAGGGACTCGTAGAGGGCCCGGCCGTCGGGTGTCCCGCCCAGCACGCCCACCGTCGCGCCCTGTTCGAGCGCGGCGTTGTGGAGGGTGTGCATCACCAATCGTCCGAGGCCCTTGCGGCGGTGCTCGGGCGCCGTCTCGACCTGGTCGACGACGGCCGTGCGCCCGGTCGGTGCGATCTGGGCACGGGCCGCGAAGGAACCGTCGGCGGCCACCACGAGGGCCCGGACGACACCGCCGCGAGTCCAGGTCTTGAGGGTGTAGCCGTCGGGCACGGCCGTTTCGGTGCGGCGCAGTTCTGCGGACATCAGCCAGCCGGGTTCGTCGACCGACCAGTCCGGGCCCACCCAGGCGACGACGGAGTCGGGGTCGGCGAACACCTTCAGCCAGACGGTCGGCGCGGCCACCTCCGCGGCGACCTTGCGCACGGTCGCCTCGTCGTCGGCGGTCAGGACGTGGCGGGTGGCGTGCTTGACCTGGCCGACGTCGACGGTGAAGCCCCAGGGCCTGGGCACGGGGTCCGCGGAGCCGCGTGAGACGACCCAGCCGTGCACCCAGGCATCAACGATCTCGGCGGTGGACTCGAAGGACATCCGGGGCTCCTCAGGACGCTTAAGTAATAGACCAAAGGCTCGATCGCTTATTACACACCGGCCTGATGTCCGTCGGCGACCGAATTTCGGGGTGACGCGGGTCACCCGGCGGGCGGGTCCAGGGGGCGGGGCGCCTTCTCGCCGTGCGCGGCCGCTCGCTCCGCAGCCGGCCACGGGGTCCTCGACGATGCCCCTCGGCGCCCGGAGCTGTCGGGGCGGCGCTGCCGCGCGGAACGCGCCGTAGAGGTACGCGCTGTGCGGCCGACCGCCACCGAGCGTGCGGACGGTCGCGGGGCGTGTCGTGGCCACGACCGGCCTGAAATCGGCCTGGACCTGCATCGGGGCGCCTCCCGTGCGATCGACCCGTCGGCGTTCACCCCCTGGGCCCGCACCGGATCCCGGGTCGCAGGCCACGGTGTCGCCGAGCCCGCCACCGATTCGGTATCCGCACCGGAACGTGCCTGGTCACAGCGTGTGCGGGTGTTGATCGCTCACAGCGAACAGGCAGCAGGGAACATTCCGAGGCTCACATGCATTGAGTCCGTACAGCTCAACTTGACTGCCTAAGGGGAGATCATGGCTGCCGATTCCAAGGCGAACCTCACACTGCCCGTGCTGCCGCTCGACGACGAGGTCGTGCTGCCCGGCATGGTCGTTCCGCTCGACCTGTCCGACACCGATGTACGGGCCGCGGTCGAGGCCGCCCAGGCTGCCGCCCGCCCCTCCGGAGGGGGCAACAAGCCGAAGGTGCTGCTCGTTCCCCGCGTCGACGGCACCTACGCCGCGACGGGCGTGCTCGGCACCGTCGAGCAGGTCGGCCGGCTGTCCGACGGCGACCCGGGCGCGCTGATCCGCGGCGTCGGCCGCGTCCGTATCGGCGCGGGTACGACAGGGCCCGGGGCCGCCCTGTGGGTCGAGGGAGCCGTGGTCGAGGAGACCGTTCCCGACCCGCTGCCCGGCTCGGTGACCGAGCTGGTCAAGGAGTACAAGGCGCTGGCCACCGACTGGCTGAAGAAGCGGGGGGCCTGGCAGGTCGTCGACCGGGTGCAGCAGATCGACGGCATCTCGCAGCTCGCCGACAACGCCGGCTACTCGCCGTTCCTGACCACCGCCCAGAAGATCGAGCTTCTGGAGACCTCCGACCCGATCGCCCGCCTCAAGCTCGCCACCGAGCAGCTCCGCGACCATCTCGCGGAACAGGACGTTGCCGAGGCCATCGCGAAGGACGTCCAGGAGGGTGTCGACAAGCAGCAGCGCGAGTTCCTGCTGCGGCGTCAGCTGGACGCCGTGCGCAAAGAGCTGCGCGAGCTGAACGGCCAGGAGGGCGAGGACGAGTCCGACGACTACCGGGCCCGTGTCGAGGCCGCCGACCTGCCGGAGAAGGTCCGGGAGGCGGCCCTCAAGGAGGTCGAGAAGCTGGAGCGGGCCTCCGATCAGAGCCCCGAAGGCTCCTGGATCCGCACCTGGCTGGACACCGTTCTCGAGCTGCCCTGGAACGAGCGGACAGAGGACGCGTACGACATCCAGGGCGCCAAGGCCGTGCTGGACGCGGAGCACGCGGGCCTGCAGGACGTGAAGGAACGGATCACCGAATACCTGGCGGTGCGCAAGCGGCGCGCCGACCGGGGCCTGGGCGTGGTCGGCGGGCGGCGCGGGGGCGCGGTGCTCGCGCTCGTCGGCCCGCCCGGCGTGGGCAAGACATCGCTCGGCGAGTCCGTCGCCCACGCGATGGGACGCAAGTTCGTCCGCGTCGCGCTCGGCGGAGTGCGGGACGAGGCCGAGATCCGCGGCCACCGGCGTACGTACGTGGGCGCGCTGCCCGGGCGGATCGTCCGCGCGATCAAGGAGGCCGGCTCCATGAACCCGGTCGTCCTGCTCGACGAGATCGACAAGGTCGGTTCCGACTTCCGCGGCGACCCGGCCGCGGCCCTGCTCGAAGTCCTCGACCCCGCGCAGAACCACACCTTCCGCGACCACTACCTGGAGGTCGAACTCGACCTCAGCGACGTCGTCTTCCTGGCCACCGCCAACGTCCTGGAGGCCATCCCCGAGGCGCTGCTCGACCGCATGGAACTGGTGCGGCTCGACGGCTACACCGAGGACGAGAAGATCGTCATCGCCCGCGACCACCTCGTTCCCCGCCAGCTGGAGCGGGCCGGTCTGGAGCCCGGCGAGGTGACCCTGGACGACTCGGCGCTGCGCAAGCTGGCGGGTGAGTACACCCGCGAAGCGGGCGTACGGAACCTGGAGCGTGCCATCGCCCGGCTGCTCAGGAAGGTCGCGGCCCAGCACGAACTGGGCGACCACGAACTGCCGTTCACGATCACGCACGAGGAGCTGCGCGGTCTCATCGGCCGACCGCACCATGTGCCCGAGTCCGCGCAGGACCCGGCCGAGCGCCGCACCGCGGTGCCCGGCGTGGCCACCGGCCTGGCCGTGACCGGCGCCGGCGGTGACGTCCTGTTCGTGGAGGCGTCGCTCGCCGACCCGGAGACGGGCGCGGCCGGACTGACCCTGACCGGCCAGCTCGGCGACGTCATGAAGGAGTCCGCACAGATCGCACTGAGCTTCCTGCGCTCGCACGGCGCGGAGCTGGAACTGCCGGTCGCCGACCTCAAGGACCGGGGCGTGCACATCCACTTCCCGGCGGGCGCGGTGCCCAAGGACGGCCCGAGCGCGGGCGTCACGATGACGACGTCGCTCGCGTCGCTGCTCTCCGGGCGCCTGGTGCGCACGGACGTGGCGATGACCGGTGAGGTGTCGCTGACGGGTCGGGTGCTGCCCATCGGCGGCGTGAAGCAGAAGCTGCTCGCGGCGCACCGGGCGGGCATCACGACGGTCGTGATCCCGAAGCGGAACGAGGCGGACCTGGACGACGTCCCCGCCGAGATCCTGGACAAGCTGGAGGTCCACCCGGTGACGGACGTCCGGCAGGTGCTGGAGATCGCGCTCTCCCCGGCGGACGTGCCGGTGGCGGCTGCGGCCTGAGCGCCGGCCGTCGACGAGCCGGGCAATCGCCGCCTCGGTTCCTGTGACGGGCCCGGCGGGGTGATCCGGACGCTGCCCGACAGCGTCCGGTGACCCACCGCCGGGCCCGAGCGGTGTCCACACGTCCCGCACAATGGACGGATGACCGCTCTGCAGGCCGACTGCTCGAACTGCTTCGGGCTGTGCTGCGTCGCACTGCCCTTCGCCGCCTCCGCCGACTTCGCGGTGAACAAGGACGGCGGGAAGCCCTGCGCCAATCTGCGCACCGACTTCAGCTGCGGCATCCACACCCGCCTCCGCGAGAGCGGCTTCCAGGGCTGCACCGTCTACGACTGCTTCGGCGCCGGACAGCGGGTCTCCCAGGTCACCTTCGGCGGCCGGGACTGGCGGCAGGCCCCGGAAACGGCCGACGAGATGTTCGCGGTCTTCCCCGTCGTACGGCAGCTCCACGAGCTGCTCTGGTACGTCGAGGAGGCACTGACGCTCCGCGCCGCGCGCGAGGTGCACGCGGATCTGCGCCGGCAGCGCGAGTCCGTCACGGAGCTGACCCGCCTCGCGCCCGACGCCCTGCGGAGGCTTGACGTCGCCGCACACCGCCAGGAGGTCAATGCCCTGCTGCTGCGGACCAGCGAGCTCGTCCGCGCGGAGGTCAGGCGCAAGAAGAAGGACCGCAGGGGCGCCGATCTGATGGGGGCCGCGCTCAGGAACGCGGATCTGCGGGGTGTCAGCCTGCGCGGCGCCTATCTGATCGCGGCCGATCTGAGGGGCGCGGATTTGCGGCTGGCCGATCTCATCGGAGCCGACCTCAGGGACGCCGATCTGTCCGGCGCGGACCTGACCGGCTGCATCTTCCTCACCCAGCCGCAGCTCAACGCGGCCAGGGGCGACGCGGCCGCCCGGCTCCCGGACGGGCTGACCCGCCCCGCGCACTGGTCGTGACGACCGGCCCGGCGGAGCGGGCGGCCCCGGGGCGTGTGCGGACGGCTCAGCCGTCGGCGGGGGCCTGGACGCGGTCGTAGGCGCCGTTGAACGTGGTGTGGTCGCCGACGATCGGCCGCGCGCAGAACCCTCGGCGGAAGGGGGACCGTCGCCGTCCTTGGTCTGTGCCTGCGAAATACTGGTGGAGCTGCGGCAATGCCGGCCGCCGGAAACAATTTTCAGGACCGGACAAGCGTGCGAGGGGTGCTGACGTGCACGGAGGCGGTACGGCGAGTGGAGCGGGCCCCCGGGGAAGAAGCGGTGGGGACCAGGAGTTCCTCGCCCTGGAGCGGGAGTTGTCGGTGTTTCTGCGCCGCGCGAGGGCTTCCTCCGGCGAAATGGCGCGTGAGGTGCACCCGGAGCTGGAACCCGCCGCGTACGGACTGCTCGTACGGCTGGAGGAAGCGGGTGCGCAGCGGGCCACGGAGCTGGCCGGCTACTTCGGCGTCGGCAAGGCGACCATGAGCCGCCAGTTGCGCGCCCTGGAGGAACTCGGCCTGGTCGCCCGCGAACCGGACCCGGCCGACGGCCGGGCTTCCCTCGTACAGCTCACGGACGAGGGTCTGGCCCGCTTCCGTCATGTGCGCGACGCACGCCGCGACCGGTACATGAGCAAGCTCGCCGGCTGGGACCGCGGCGAGGTCGCGGAGCTCGCCCGCCTGCTCCACCAGCTCAACGCCCGCGCCGAGAGCTGACCGGCAGCCGGCCGGGCGAGCGCGCCGGCGCGCCGCTGGGCGGTCAGGGCGCGTACCCCACTCCGCGGAACGCCGCCCGTGACCGCGCGCAGTTCCACCGACGGGTCGGCCGCCCCAGCCCGGCCGGGCGAACGGGCCGCGTCACAGCTCCGCGAAGACCGCCGACGCGTCGTCGTGGAGCTTCCACCGGAGCACCGCCGTGCGGGCCTTCGCCGCGGTCTCCAGATCCCGCACCCGGTCGATCAGCCCCTGCGCCCCCTGTTCGCGCAGCAGCGCAACGCAGTCTCCCCAGTCGCCCTCCGCGAACATGTCGACCCAGCGGGACGCTCCGTCCGTCAGGGCGGCCAGGGCGCGCACCCGCTCCCGGGGAACGCTGCCCGCGACCGCGCGCAGCGCCACCGACGGGTCGGCCGCCGCAGTGAAGAACCCGCCCTCGGCGTTCCGCAGCGCGTCGGCCGACGCGTGGGTGCGCAGCGCCTCGCGCGGCAGGCGGTCCAGCCGGTCGTCGAGCACCGCGCCGACCGTGCCCTCCGGAGACTCCAGCAGCAGAGTGGAGTCGGAGAGCACCAGATACTCGACCTCTTCCTCCGGCCCGCCCCAACGCGCCAGGACCACCGTTGCCTGCGGCGTGCGAACGTGAGAAAGGTCACACATGTCGCGGTGGGCGTCCGCAGTGCGCCGGATTGACTCCGCGAGAGTCTCTCGAAGCGTGAGGTCGCGCCGCGAACCGGACAGTTCGACGAGTGCGCCCCCGAGGCGGGCGGTGAACCAGGGCACACCGTGCACGCATCCCGCATCGCCGGAGGGAGGCGTGACACCGTCCAGCGCCACGACCGTTCCGCCCTGTCCCGAGGCGGGCAGGGCCACGGACACCCAGTCCTCGTTGGGGCGTTCGGGGGAGCCGGGGGAGGTGGCGAGTTCGATACGCATGAAGCCAGTCTGCATGAGACCTTCACAAGGTCGCCGCGCACCGACGATCGGCCCGTACCGGCAGGTCAGACCGGGTGCTTCGCCCGGAATGGCGCGCTGTGCGAAGGTGCGGGCGCGCATCCTGCCAAAGGGTGGCCGGAAGGTCCAACCCGGGGACCGTGCACGGGCCGTACGGGCGCTCCCGGGAGTTGTTCGCCAACTCCTGAGTGTTGTTCACTCGTTCGGGTGGCGGAGCGGCCGATGCGCGCCTCCCTCCCGAAAGCACTGGAATGGTCGGAAGCCGTACCAGGGGTGGGGCTTACGCGCGTGACCGGTCGTCATCTCTGCTTCATGGGTGGACGAGTCAAGCAAGATTGCGAGCACCGGTGCAGAAGAAGCGGCCTCGGGGCAAAGGCGGCAGGCCCACTGGAACCCCGGGAGACCCCCAGGTCCTGGCCACCCCCCAAGAGACCCCGGCACCACGGACGCAGGACGGGCACACCGCCGACGGCCCTGCCGAGCAAGCACCGGCAGGGCGGCCCCGCAGGGTGCGCAACCGGCTGGTCGCCGGCGTCGCCGTGGTCGGCCTCGTGGTCGTGGCGGCCGGCACGCCCGGCATCCTCGCCACCTCCGCGGAACTGACCGAGTCCCAGCGGCTTGTCACCCTCGCCGGACTCGACCGCCAGGCCGTCACCCTCGCCCACTCGCTCGCCGACGAGCGCGACGAGGTGACCGCGTACATCGCGGCCGGCCGTGACGACCAGAAGGGCGACGCGAAGGACCGGCGCAAGATCTCCGGCAGCCTCGGCGCCCGTGTGGACCGGCAGATCGACGAGATCCGGACCGACATGCCCGCCGAGCGCGCCGAGCTGCGCCGCTCGCTCGCCGGCGTGCCCGCCATCCGCAGCAGCGCCCTCACCGGCGACGGCACCGCGACGGAGGCCCACCAGGCCTACACGGCTGTCATCTCCGCGCTGCGCGCCCTGGCCGACGAACTCGCCGACCGCACCCCGCCCCGCGCCGCCGACTCCACCCGGGCCCCCGCCGCCCTCGGCCTCGCCGTCGAACAGGCCTCCGCCACCCGCGGGCTGCTGCTCGCCGCGCTGGCCGTGCCCCAGCCGGAGAGCGTGCTCACCTACGACCCCGTCACCGGTCTGCCCGTACAGAACGCGGGCGAGGACTCGGGCGCCGACGCCCGCACCCGTAACGCCCTCACCGCCGCCGCGCAGCAGGCACGAGTCCGCGAACTCGCCGCGCTCGCCGACTTCCAGCAGGCCGCCGGCAAGACCGACCGCGACCGTCTCGGCTCCACCGTCACTGGACCCGAGGTCAAGGCCGCAGAGACCTATCTCGCGCGCCTCACCGACCAGCCCCGGCTGTCCAGCAGCGAACGCAACACCGACCCGGCCAAGCTCGAGGCCGCGCTCACCGCCCGCATCGAGCAGATGCGCGGTGCGGAGTCGTCCCTCGTCGCCGACCGGGTCGAGCGGTTCGAGCAGCTGCGCGACGACGACGTCACCGCCCTCGAAGTGCGTATCGCTCTGCTCGGCGGCCTTCTGGTCGTCACCGTCGGCGTGCTCGCCGCCGTCTCCCGCACACTCACCCGCCCGCTCGCCGTCCTGCGCATCGGCGCGGCCCGTCTCGCCGACGCGCCCGCACCCCAGGCGGAGGAGCCGGTCCGCTTCACCGGCCGCAACGACGAGTTCGCCCAGGTCGTACGGTCCCTCAACACCCTGCACGGCAAGGTCCGCGACCTCGGCACGCGCGCCGAGCTCCTGGACAGCGACCGCAGCGACCTCATCGGTGCGCGCGAGGCGCTCGAGACCGAACTGACCTCGGCGCGCGCCGAGCTGCAGCAGCGCACCGCCGAGATCACCACCGAGCTGGAACGGCTGCGCCACACCGTCCACCACACCTTCGTCAACCTCTCCCTGCGGACCCTCGGCCTCGTCGAGCGGCAACTCGGTGTCATCGAGAACCTGGAGGAGCGCGAGCAGGACCCGGACCGCCTCGCCACGTTGTTCAAGCTCGACCACATGGCCACCGTCATGCGCCGGCACGGCGAGAACCTCCTGGTCCTCGCCGGCACGGACCACGGACACGGCCACGTCGGGCCCGTCCCGCTCGTCGACGTGCTGCGCGCCGCGGTCAGCGAGATCGAGCGCTACGAGCGCGTGGTCATCCAGTCCCTGCCCCCGCACGCCCAGGTCGCCGGCTTCGCCGCGGACGACCTCAGCCACCTGGTCGCCGAACTCCTCGAGAACGCGACCTCGTTCTCGCCGCCGGACGCCCAGGTGGAGCTGTCGGGCTGGCTGCTGGAGAGCGGCGAAGTGATGCTCTCGATCCAGGACGCGGGCATCGGCATGACCGAGGCCCGTATCGCGGAGGTCAACGCACGCCTCGAGGCCCCCGAGACGTACGAGACCGAGCCCCCCGCGGGCCGCGAGGGCGAAGGCCTCGGACTGCGGGTGGCCGCGCTGCTGGCGGCGCGTCACGGTGTGCGGATCCAGCTGCGGGAGCACAAACAGGGCGGGATCACCGCGGTCGTCGTCGTACCGAAGGGGCTGCTGCCGACCGGGCCGCCGGCCGCGGCCGAGCGCCAGGTGCCCATGTCGGGGACCGCGCCCGCGCTGAACCTCCCGGGTTCGGTGGCCGAGGCCAACTCGAACGCACTGCCGCGCAGTCCCCAACGGAGCGCGGCGGAAGCGGTCCTGAGAGGGGAGAGGGGCGCTGCGGCGGACGCCGAGGCGGATCAGGACGCCGACGCGGGCGGCGCTGTCGACACCGCCGACGCACTGGACGAAGACGTCCACGGCGATCTTCGCGACGACCTCCACGACGATTTCCGTGACGGCGACGGCGACGGCGATCCCGAGCCTGCCGTCGCCGCTGAGAGCGACCCGTTCGTCGAAGCCGCGGAGCGGGCGATCCTGGCCGCGGCCGCGGAGCGGGAGACGCACGAGCGGACGGCCGACGGCGAACCGGAGACGGCCGGGATCGACCAGGAGACGTTCACCATGCGCCTGCCGCGGCAGGCGGCGCCCATGGACCCCGCCGCCGAGGAGTACCCGGCCGAGGACGCCCTGCCCGAGGAGTACCCCGCCGAGACGCCTGCGGTGACGGAGCCCACGCCCGGAACGCCTTCGGTCGAGACGCCCTCGCCCGCCACGCCTTCGCACGAGACGCCAACGGCCCCTGCCGCCCAGCACCGCGTCACCGACAAGGGCCTGCCCAAGCGCACTCCCAAGTCGGTCAAGCCGGCCGCCGGCCCCACCGAGCGCACCGGGAGCATCGACGCAGAGGCGCTGCGCCGTCGGCTCGGTGGCTTCCACCAGGGGGCGAACAAGGGCCGGCTGGACGCCGAGGCCGAGATCGCGGAGACCACAGCACAAGCGACCACAGGACAGACGAACCAGCGGGACACCGAAGCAGAAACGGGGGACACAGTCGAGGAGGCACGCAGTTGACTGCGACCGGCACGTTCGGCCTGAGCAGCGAGGCCCGCAACCTTCAGTGGTTGCTGGGCAATCTGGTGGAGGAGGTGCCAGGAGTACGGTCGGTCGCCGTCGTCTCGTCCGACGGACTTCTGCTGCTGTCCTCCGACCCTGAGCAGAACGCAGCCCCGGCCGCCGTCGGCCGCCCCGATGGCCCCCGAGGCTCCAGCGCGGACCTCGCCACCATCGTCTCGGGCATCGGCAGCCTCACCATCGGTGCCGCGGGCCTGATGGAAGGCGGCGGCGTCAAGCAGACGATGGTCGCCATGGAGGAGGGAAGCCTCTTCGTCATGTCGATCAGTGACGGCTCCCTGCTCGGGGTGCACGCGACCCCCGATTGCGACATGAGCGTCGTCGCCTACCACATGGCCCTCTTCGTGGGCCGCGCCGGACACGTCCTCACCCCCGAAGTCCGCAGCGAACTGCGCAAATCGATGGAGAGTGGCCTGTGATGTCCGCCCCCAAACTTCCGGTGCGCGGCGACGGCAAACGTCCCGCACGGGTCCGCCCGTACTCCCTCACCGGCGGCCGTACCCGTTTCGGGCACGTACTGCTCGTCGAGACGTTCGTCGCCGCGCTCGAGGCACCGCCCGAGCGAAGGGAGCTGCCCGGTGGCAACCTCGCCTCGCGGGTCATGCCCGAGCTGCGGGCGATCGTCGAGCTCTGCCGCCGTATGCGTACCGTCGCCGAGATCTCGGCGCTGCTCAAGATGCCGCTCGGTGTCGTCCGGGTGCTGCTCAGCGACCTGGCGGACCAGGGAAAGATCCGCGTGTACGGAACCGGTCACGGCACCGGTCAGCCCGACCGCGCACTGCTCGAAAGGGTGCTGAGTGGACTCCGCCGCCTCTGACACGCTTCCCACCCGGTCCCAGGCCGCTCCCCGGGAAGTCCCTCGCCAAGCAGCCGCCCGCCCGCAGCCCGAAGAGGCGCTGCAGCCTTGGCAGTTGGACACCACCCGTGCCCCCACCGCGACGAAGGTCGTGGTCGCGGGCGGCTTCGGCGTCGGCAAGACGACGTTCGTCGGCTCTGTCTCCGAAATCACGCCGCTGCAGACAGAGGCGCTGATGACCCGGGCGAGCGAGGACACCGACGACCTCACCGACACGCCCGACAAGGTCACCACGACCGTGGCAATGGACTTCGGCCGGATCACGCTCGACGACGACCTGGTGCTCTACGTCTTCGGCACGCCCGGTCAGCAGCGTTTCTGGTTCATGTGGGACGACCTGGTGCGCGGTGCGATCGGCGCGATCGTGCTCGCGGACACCCGGCGGCTGGCGGACTGCTTCCCGGCGCTCGACTACTTCGAGAGCTGCGGGCTGCCGTACATCGTGGCCGTCAACCACTTCGAGGGAACGACCGCGTACGAGACCGCGGACGTACGGGAGGCCCTGACGGTGCCGCCGCACGTACCTGTTGTGATCATGGACGCCCGTAACCGGATCACGGTGATCGAGTCCCTGCTGGCCCTGGTCGCCCACGCTCTCGAGGCCACCCCCGAATAGCCTCCCGAACATCAACGGAGAACCCCTCGCCATGCGGAAGATACTCATAGTCGGAGCCGGGCAGTCCGGTCTCCAGCTCGCCCTCGGCCTCCAGTCCAAGGGCTACGAGGTCACCCTGATGTCCAACCGCACGGCGGACGAGATCCGGTCCGGCCGGGTCATGTCCACGCAGTGCATGTTCCACACCGCCCTCCAGCACGAACGCGACCTCGGCATCAACTTCTGGGAGTCGCAGGCGCCGAAGATCGAGGGCGTCGGCGTCTCCGTCGCCGCTCCCGACTCGAGCCGTGCCGTCGACTGGGTCGGCAGGCTCGACGGTTACGCCCAGTCCGTGGACCAGCGGGTGAAGATGGCCGGCTGGATGGAGACGTTCGCCCAGCGCGGCGGGCAGCTTGTCATCCACGGCGCGGCCGTCTCCGACCTGGACTACTTCTCCCGCACCTACGACCTGGTCATGGTGTCCGCCGGCAAGGGCGAGCTGGTGTCGATGTTCGGCCGTGACGCGTCCCGTTCCCCGTACTCCGAGCCGCAGCGCGCGCTCGCCGTCGCCTACGTCCACGGTCTCGGCCCGCGCCCCGAGCACCCCGACCACGAGGCGGTCCGCTGCAACCTCGTCCCGGGCGTCGGCGAGCTGTTCGTCATGCCGGCCTTCACCACGTCCGGCCGGGCCGACATCCTCTTCTGGGAGGGCGTCCCCGGTGGCCCGCTCGACGTGTTCCAGGGGGTCAAGGACCCGGCCGAGCACCTCTCCCTGACCCTCGAGCTCATGGAGAAGTTCACGCCCTGGGAGTACGCACGGGCAACCAAGGTCGAACTGACCGACGCGGGCGGCACGCTTGCCGGCCGATACGCCCCCACCGTGCGCAACCCCATCGGCCGGCTGCCCGGCGGCGGTCTGGTCCTCGGTGTCGCGGACGTCGTCGTGGCCAACGACCCGATCACCGGCCAGGGCTCCAACTCGGCGTCCAAGTGCGCCGCCTCCTACCTCGACTCGATCACGGAGCACGGCGACAAGCCGTTCGACGAGGAGTGGATGCAGGGCACGTTCGACCGCTACTGGGACACGGCGCAGCACGTCACCAAGTGGACGAACGCGATGCTCGGCGTCCCGCCGGAGCACGTTCTGAACCTGATCGGCGCGGCCGGCCAGCTCCCCCAGGTCGCGAACCGGTTCGCCAACGGCTTCAACGACCCGGCGGACTTCGAGAACTTCTTCTACGACCCGGAGAAGACGTCCGCCTACCTGGCCTCGGCCTCCGGAGCCTGAGCGGCTGCCCGAAGCCCCCGCCGTATCCCTCGTCGCATCCTCCGTCCGGGCTCGCCGTCGCAACCGGCGGCAGCTCGGGCGGCCCGGCGTAACCGAGGTCTGCGCGGTCACGGCCGAGCCGTGCCCGCACATGGAGGCGGAGCCGCGAATTGATCGCCGGTCCGTTCAGTCCACCGGCAGGGCGTAGAAGGTCCGCCCCCGCTGGACCACGGCGCGGCCGCCGCCGCCGGGCAGGACCGTGTAGCGCGGCGCGGCCTGCTCCTTGGCGTCCGTCGAGCCCGCCTCCTGGAATTTCCACAGCCGTCGGCCGTCGCGTGCCGCGAACGCCGTCAGCTGCGCGGCGTCGCCCGCGAGCACCGTACGGCCGCTGCCGCTGAGCACGGTCCGGGGCGTCTGGCGCCATGCCGGGGCCTCGGTCCAGCGCCGCCACAGTTGCCGTCCTGTCGCCATGTCGACAGCGCTCACCTGCTGGTAGCGGTTGGTGATGTACAGATGGGGCCCGTGAAGGGCGGCCGTTCCGTACGGATGGACGCCGGCCTCGCCGGTCGTCTTCGCGGCCGGCAGGCGCCACAGCCGCTTGCCGCCGGCGCTGTCGTACGCGTGCAGCTCGCCGCCCGCGGCGGCGAAGACCTTGCCCGTCCTGCCGTCGCCGGTGACGATGGCGTTCGCGGCGACCGCGGTGAGCGGCACGGACTTGAGCGCCTTGCCCGTCCGCCGGTCGAAGGCGAGCAGCACCGACCCGTTCTTCGTGGCCTTCCGCTGGGCGGGGGTGAGGGTGGAGCCCTCCTGTCGCACGAGGACGCTGTCGGGCCGGGCGGCGACCAGGTGATAGCCCGGTGTGTACGGAGCGCGGCCGTCCGGGACACGCGCCCGCCACCGTTCCTCACGGGTGGTCAGGTCGAAGGCGACCAGGTAGGTCTCCTTCACGGTGACCTTCCGCTTGCGCTTCTTGACGGTCTTCTCGACCGACTTCGTGACATGGCCGACCAGCCAGGCGGTGCTCCCGTCCGCTCCGGCCGTACCGCCGACGGTCAGGGTCTCGCCGGGGCGGGCCAGGGTCTTGTGGGGGACACGGTGCACGATCCTGCCGTCCCCCGCGGCGATCCAGAGGAGTTCGTCGGGGCCGACGACGAGGCAGAGCTCGGCGTCGACGGGTACGGCCGTGAGGGCGGACGCCGCGCCGTCGGTGGCCCAGAGACGACGGCCGGTGCGCAGGTCGACGCCGGTGGTCCGGGTGCTGTCGGTGACGAGCAGCACGCGGTCCCGCCAGAGCACGGCGTTGACGGGGCCGCGGCCGTCGGCCGGGTGCTCGTACCGCCACGCCGGGTCGGGCGCGAGTCCGGCCATGCGGCTGGGCTTCGGCCCGGGAGCGGGGGCGCCCGTCTCCTGCTTCTTGTCGGACCCGGAGAGCACGTATCCGATTCCGCCGCCGACACCCGTCCCGACCAGCGCGGCGACGCCTGCGACGAGCAGCCCGCGCCGCGACGTCCCCCGGCCCGGCGAGCCACCCGGCGGGGCGGCCACCGGCGCCCCGGGCCCCGCGAGGCCCGGCGGGGCGGCGAACCCGGCGCCGGCGTGCATGCCGGAGGCCGCCGGGCCTGGCGGGAGCCCGCCGAACCCGGGGGTGCCGGCAGCCGTCGGGCCGGGCGGGAGCGCGCCTGCGATGGGCGTGTCCCCGAGCCCGGGGACGCCCAGGTGCCCGGGGCTCGTACGGTCTCCGCCACCACCCACCGGCCACGCAGGCGCGACGCCGGCTCCCGCGCTGCTGTCGCTGCCGCGTGCCGCCCGGCCCGGCAGGGCGAGGGGCGCGGGCGCGGCCTGCCCTGCCGGGGCGGGCCCGAAGCCGGCGGGAGGACCGGCGGGTGGCTGGACGCCGGGAGCCACCTGGGCCGGCAGGGCAACCGGCGACGCGGCCGGGAGGTGCACACGGCGGACCAGCATGGTCGCCCTGTCGCCGACCTCCGCGCTCCCGGCGCCCCGCAGCACCGCCGCCTGCGTGGCCTGCGTGGACAGGCACGTTCGCAGCGCCTCGGGGAGCCAACCGTCGCGGGCCAGTGCCGCCGCGCCCTCCAGAGCCAGGTCCGCGGCCACCATCCCCGCTCTCGGGCGGTCACCCGGTGCCTTGGCCAGGCACTGGGCCACCAGGAGCCGCAGCTCCTCGGGGACGCCGGCGAGATCGGGCGCCGCGTGTGCGATGCGGTCCGCGTCGGCGAGGGGGGTCGTGCCGGTGGCCGCGTATGCCAGCAGGAGCCCCAGGACGAAGATGTCCGAGGCCGTGCCCGGTTCCGTGCCCAGTACCTGCTCAGGCGTCAGATAGCCGAGCCGTACCGACAGTTGCCCGCCGGGGCCCGCCTCGGCCACTGCCGCCGCACCCAGCGCACCGAACGCCGTCAGTCGCGGGCCGTCCGCCGTGAGCAGCACCGTGTCCGGCGCGAGCCCTTGCAGGACCGTTCCGGTCGCGTGCACCCGCGACAGGGTTTCGGCCAGCGCCGCGCCCAGTATCCGTACGGCGCGCTCGGGCAGGGGGCCGGCGTGCGCGATCGCCTCGCGCAGTGTCAGGGCCGGGACGTACGGGGCGGCCGTCCACAGCTGCTCCCCGTCCGTGCGCGAGTCGACCGGCGCCTGCACCCATCCGCCGGCCAGCAGCTCCGCTGTGCCCACCTCCGCGTGGAAGCGTCGACGGAAGGCGGCGAGCTTCGACAGCTCGGGGCGCGCCAGGGCGACGACGACCGGCCCGTTGTCCTCGTCGTCCGGTCCGGCGGCGAGGAACCGTACACAGCTCGCCGATTCACCCAGGCGTGCCAGAGTCCGGTACGGTCCGATCCGCTCCGGATCGTCCTGCTGCAGCGGCTCCATCGCGATCATCCCCCCTGGCGACACGGTTCCGTGATCCTATGGCGCGCCGTTCGGCTTCGGCCAGCGAGTGCAAGGAGCACCGCCACCGTCCGCCCGGGTGGCCCGCCCGGTCTAGGCCGCGCCACCCCCCGGCTTCGACCAGGGCCACTTCACCTCGCGCCGTTCCACGCCCTCGGGCGCGTACGCGTACTTCCAGCCGCGTTGCAGTCCGAGCCGCTTGCTGTAGCCGGAGGCGACGCGGCGGTAGGCGTGGACGGTGGGCGGGGTGCCCTCGTCGTTCGGGACGGGGACCTTGTACCACTTCGGCGGGTGGCCGGTGGGGCCGACCAGCACGGGCAGCACGCGGCCGTCGAGGGGGCCGCCCTCGAAGGGGGTGTTCTCGCTTCTCACCGGACCAGTGTCACAGCAGGTGTGCGGCGCCGCCCGCGAAGGGCGCCAGCCTGTGCAGCAGTGTGCCGACGGGGCCGCTGGGGCTCTCCTGTTCGAGCAGGTCCGCCACGACGGCGGCCGTTTCCTCGTCGGTCGCCGCCGTCGCGGCCAGCAGGGCGACAAGGTGGTCGACGAGCCACTCGCGCAGCTCGTCCGCCGCCGGCTGCTTGTCCTCGTCGAGCCAGATCAGCGACGCCGCTTCGACCGCCGCGATCCAGGTGCGGACCATCATTCCCAGCCGGGGCCCCGGGCGGTCCACACCGAGGTGGACCAGGATCTGCTCGGCGGCCGCCCGCCGCACCTCGTCGACGATCGCGGTCGTACGCGAGGTCTCTGCGACGCTTCCGCCGCGCAGCAGCGCGCTGAATCCGGCGTCGTGCTCGTCGACGAAGACGAGGTAGCGGTCCAGGACGCGGGTGAGGCGCTCGGTCGGCGGTCCCACCTGCGGTTCGGCGAAGCACTGTTCGAGCCGGTCGGCGGCCGAGCGCAGAGCGGCCTCGTACAGCTGCTGCTTGCCGCCGGCGAAGTAGCGGTAGACGAGCGGCCTCGACACCCCGGCCGCCTCCGCCACGTCGTCGAGCGAGATCTCCTCCGGCGGCCGGTGCGCGAAGAGGGTGAGGGCGGCCGCGAGCAGCTGCTCGCGGCGTTCCTCGACACTGAGCCGTCGGTAGGCGCGGGTCGGTGGAGCGGGACTGGTCATGCTCCGCAGCGTAACCGCACGGTGCGCGGCGCCTCTCATACGATCACGCGAGAAGGCCGGAACTCTTCCACAGCCTGCGGCCGGGCCCCCGCAGGACACCGATGTCGTCCAGGAAGTCGGTCAGCCGACGCGCGCCGGACTGCATGACCTCCCGCCGGTGCCCGCTCGCCCTCACCTGGGCGACGGCCTCGCGCCGGTCGAGGCCGACGTTGTCGTACACCTTGGGGTTGATGAAGCAGACGCTGAAGACGCGGGCCGCTTCTCCGCAGCTGATGCGGGTGAACTCCTGCTCCCAACGTGGCGCGCTCACCATCTGGCGGCGCAACTCCTCGCGGGCGTACCGCACATGGCGCGCCTCCTCCACCACATGGATACGGGTCACACCGCGCACCAGCGTCTGCACCCGCTCGTCGGGGAACGTGAGGCGCTGCATCCAGTCGAGGATCTCCTCGCCGAGGAGGGTCGCGGCGAACGAGCCGGGGGTGGTGGAGACGGTCTTCAGGACGCGGGCCAGGTTGTGGTAGATCCGCGGCACCGGGTACTCGGGCGCCCCGCCCTTCTTGATCATCCTGGCGAACATCATCGAGTGCCGGCACTCGTCGGCGATCTCGGTGAGCGCGTAGCGGACGTGGTTGCTGGTCAGCGACTTGTCGTAGATGTGGCGCACCAGCAGCTGCATCAGGATGATCTCGAACCAGATCCCGAGCGAGGCGAGCGAGGCTGCTTCGTGACGGGCCAGGTCCATCCGCTGCTCCTCGGACATCCTGCGCCACATCGGGGTGTCGTAGAGGGAGACCAGCTCGGGGGGCCAGAACCACTTGCCCTCCTCGATCGGAGCCTCCCAGTCGAGTTCCTTGTCCGGGTCGAAGGAGTGCTTGGCGGACGACTCGAGCAGGCGCTCCGCGACCTGTTCGCGGTCCCGGAGCGGGCCGAGTGCGTCGCGAAGCAGCTGCACGTCGCGTTCGGTCACTGTTGTCATGGCTGTGCGCACCTCGCGAGTGGGGTACCGGTGTCCCGCTATGAGACTCCCCGTCAGTAAGCCCGTCAAGAGTGCGCGCACAGGTTGTTGACTCTGCGTCTATCAGCGTGTGAGCCTGCCAACTGCCGCTGCTCTTCACGGATGACGAGACGAAGGAGCCGTCAGTGTCGACGCACGACCGCTACACGAACGCCCCCGAAAGTCCGCTCTGGCAGATCCCCGCCTCCGGCGCCGCCCGCTTCGGCTGGGAGTACGAAGAAGGCCGCGAACGCCTCCTTGCCCTCTACCAGAAGGGCAAGGACAAGCAGTGGGACGGCGCCAAGCGCATCGACTGGGACCTGGAGGTCGACCCGTACGACCCGCTGGGTACGCCGGACGAGGCGCTGACCCTGTACGGAACCCGCCACTGGGCGAAGATGACGGAACGCGACCGGGGCGAGCTGCGCAAGCACTACACCTCCTGGCAGTTCAGCCAGTTCCTGCACGGCGAGCAGGGCGCCATGATCTGCGCGGCGCGGATCGTCGAATCCGTGCCCGACCTCGACGCCATGTTCTACTCCGCCACCCAGACCATGGACGAGGCCCGGCACGCGGAGATCTACGGCCGCTTCCTGCACGAGAAGATCGGCATGCTCTACCCGATCAACGACAACCTTCAGTCGCTGCTCGGGGACACCTTGCGCGACTCCCGCTGGGACATGCCCTACCTCGGCATGCAGGTGCTCATCGAGGGCCTGGCGCTCGCCGCGTTCGGCATGATCCGCGACACCACGACCAAGCCGCTGCCCAAGCAGATCCTCGCCTACATCATGCAGGACGAGGCCCGCCATGTGGCCTTCGGCCGGATGGCGCTGCGCGACTACTACAAACAGCTGTCGGACGCGGAGCTGCGCGAACGCGAGGAGTTCGTCATCGAGGGCTGCTACCTGATGCGCGACCGGCTGCGCGGCGTGGAGGTGCTGGAGAACTTCGGCATCTCGCGCAAGGAGGCGGAGGAGTACTCGGAGCAGTCCGAGTACCTCCACCTCTTCCGCAAGCTGCTGTTCAGCCGCATCGTGCCCTGTGTGAAGGACATCGGACTGTGGGGTGAGCGGCTGCAGAAGGCCTACCTCGACATGGGTGTCCTCGAGATGGGTGACGCCAGTCTCGACCTGCTGATGTCGCAGGACGAGGAGATCGCCGAACAACTCGACCGGGAACGCTTCGAGGCGGAGGAACAGGCCCGGGTGGGGGAGGTGACGAACGCGATCGCCGAGGGGACGGGGCCGGTCGACACGTGAGCGTCGACCGCTCCTTCGGACTCCGTCGCAGGCGGAGCAACCACGAGCGCCGCACGCGCGCAGGTGCTGGACGACAGGCGCCGCTGATCAGCGCACCCCGGGCGCCGGGAAGGTCTTCCGCAGGGTGAACGCCCGCTCCGTCGGGCCGTGCTCGCGGATGTGCAGCAGGCGTTCCTCCGCCTCACGGACCGTGGGGCGGTGGCCTGCGGGGACCCACCACAGCGTGGTCATGACCTCCTGCATGCGCTCGAAGAACTCGTAGCGCCGCGCCAGCAGTTCCCTGTGCGTGCCCTGGTACATGAAGGCCGTCAGGGCATTCGGGTCCCGCCACACCGACATGTTCACCAGCAGCCACTCGTCGCCGAAGATCCGCAGGTCCGTCGCGTCACCGCCCTCGGTCTGGAGCCGCCAGACGAAGCCGTCGGCGGCGTCCGCGACCGCGTTCACCGGGGCGAGGTTGTCCACGAAGTCCTTCAACTGCGGTGCGTCCAAAGGGTTTTTGAGGCGTCCTGTGTTCACCTGGGCGAGCTCGTGAGTCGTCATGGCCGCACACTAATCAGGCGCTCCTGAGCGGCCACCGCCATTTCGACCAGTGAGACGTCCGCCCCTCGCGCCGCCACCAGCTGGAGCCCGACCGGGCAGCCGTCGCCGGTGAAGCCGGCCGGGATACAGGCCGCCGGGTGGCTGCTCAGATTGAACGCCCAGGTCAGCGCCGTCGAGTAGACATCCGTTCCCGGTCCCTCGTGGCCGTGCGGGCGGTTGGGAGTGGCCGGGGTCAACAGCACGTCCGCCGACGCGAACAGCGCGTCGAGCCGCCGGTCGTTCTCCTCCCGTACCGCCGCCCCCTGCGCCGGCCGGCCGCCCCGTACCGCCGTCCAGGCGTCGAGCGGGTCGAGGAGCGCGCAGCCCGTCGGGGCCATCCGTACGACGCCGGCAAACTCCAGCCGTGCCACCGCCGCCCGGGCGACGCCCGCCACCTCGGGGTCCGTCGTGGCGAAGCCGAGGTCGGACGACCAGACGGCCCGCAGAGGCAGTGCCCGGGGCGCCGGCGCGTACCCGTCCAGCACACAGCGCAGATACGACCGGGCGTCCGCCGCGGTGGGCGTCAGCACCCCCGCCGCCGCCAGACCCGTAGGGTCGGGCGACGGCAGCAGCCCGTTTGTCGTCTTCAGCCCGAAAACCCCGCACCACGCCGCCGGGATCCGTACCGAGCCCGCGCCGTCGCTCCCGGTCGCCAGGCCCACCATCCCCGCCGCGACCGCCGCCGCCGAGCCCGCGGACGACCCGCCCGGGGTGCGGTCCGCACGCCAGGGGTTGAGGGTCGGCCCGTGGGCGCCGAGGCCCCAGGTCTGCCAGTAGGTGCCGGGCCCCGGCACCGACGTGGCGCCGACCGGCACCGCGCCCGCCGTGACCAGCCGGCGCGCCGCGTACGAGCGGATGCCCGAAGGCCCCTTCACGGCGAACGGCAGTCCGGCCAGCGGCAGTCCCGGGTCCGTGGCGCGCTCGCGGGCGAGCGCGTCCTTGCTCCACACCTCGATGAAGGCGCTCAGGCCCGGGTCGAGCCGGCCGATGACCTCCAGCGTCTCAGTGATGTTCACGGGCCCCAGAGTGCCGCCTCCATGACGGCCCGCGCGATCGGGGCCGCACTGCCTCCGCCGCTGATGTCCTCCCGTACCGCGGACGCGTCCTCGACGACAACGGCGACCGCGACCGCGGGCAGGGCGGCGTCACGGGCCTGTGCCCAGGCGATGAACCAGGCGTACGGGAGCCCGGAGTTGTCGATGCCGTGCTGTGCGGTGCCGGTCTTGCCGCCGACGGTGGCTCCCTTGATCGCGGCGTTGCTGCCGGTGCCCTTCTCGACAGCGCGCACCATCAGCTCGCGGAGCCGGTGCGCGGTGGCCGGATTCATGGCCCGGCGGTAGGCGCGGGGGCCGTTCTGCGCGGCCGGGTCGCCGTTCGACCGGGTCAACCGCTCCACCAGGTAGGGGGTCCGGATGTCGCCGCCTTCGGCGACGGCCGCCGCGACCATCGCCATCTGCAGCGGTGTGGCCGTCGTGTTGAACTGCCCGATCGAGGACAGGGCGAGCTGGTCACGGGACATGTCGGTGTCGAAGTTCGAGGCCGTTACCGTCGACGGGATCCGCAGGCCGGGGTCGTTGAAGCCGAAGGCGCGTGCCGTGGCGACCATGTCCGTGAGCCCGACCCGTGCTCCGAGGTTCGCCATCACCGTGTTGCAGGACCGCTGGACGGCGTAGGCGAGGGAGGCGTTCCTGCAGCCCTTCGTCGCGTTGGGCAGCGGTGTGCGGGTGCCGGGCAGCAGGTACGGCTCCGGGGTGCGGGTGGGCGCGTCGACGTCGTCCACGACGCCGGTCTCCAGCGCGGCGGCCGCCGTCACGATCTTGAAGGCGGAACCCGGCGGATACGTCTGCCGGATCGCCCGGTTGAGCATCGGCTGCGTGTGCGCGCCGTTGAGCCGTGCCCACACCCGCGAGACGCCGCTGCCGGTGCCGGACAGTAGCCCGGGGTCGTAGGAAGGGCTGCTGACCAGCGCCAGGATCCTGCCCGTCGACGGTTCGACCGCCGCGACGGCACCCCGCCTGCCGGCGAGACCCCGGTAGGCGGCCTCCTGCATCGAGGCCCTGATCGTGGTGACGACGTCGCCGCCCGGCGGCCGGTCGCGGATGACGTCGTTCCACAGGGGCAGCCGGGTGAGCAGGGGGTCGGTGCCGCTGAGGATCGAATCCGCCGTGTGCTCGACGAACGAGGTGCCGTACGTCTGCGACGCGTAGCCCGTCACCGGCGCGTACAGGGGCCCGTTGCGGTAGGTGCGCTCGTGGCGGAGCTGCTCGCCGGTGTCCCTCGACCCGGTGACCGGCCTGCCGTCGACCAGGATGTCGCCGCGCGGCTCGGCGTAACGGGCGATGGCCTGGCGCCGGTTGGCGGGGTTCCGCTCGAGCTCGCCGGCCTCGACGAGCTGTACGCGGGCGGCGTTGACGAGCAGCGCGAGCAGCAGCAGCAGGCAGAACACGGCCGCGTGCCGGATGCAGCGGGTCACTGCCGTACCGCCGACGCGGGGGAGAAGGTGCCCAGGTCGACGGGCGCGGGATGCGGCGCACGGGCCGAGTGGCTGGCCCGCACGAGCAGCGCCACCATGATCCAGTTGGTGACCACGGACGAGCCGCCCTGTGCGAGGAACGGCATCGCCATCCCGGTCAGCGGGATCAGCCCTGTCACGCCGCCCGCGATGACAAAGACCTGGAGGGCGAGGATGGAGGAGAGGCCCACCACGAGGAGCCGGCCGAACGGGTCGCGCAGCGCGAGCCCGGCGCTGAAGCCCCGGGCGACCAGCAGGGCGTAGAGCAGGAAGATCGCGCTCAGGCCGACCAGGCCGAGTTCCTCGCCGGCGGTGGCGAGGATGAAGTCGGACTTCGCGGCGAAGCCGATCAGAACGGAGTGGCCGAGGCCCAGTCCGGTGCCCAGCATCCCGCCGGAGGCGAAGGCGAACAGCGACTGGGCCAGCTGGCCGGGGCCCTGCCCCGCCTCGATGCTGGCGAACGGGTTCAGCCAGTCCTCGACCCGGCTGTGGACGTGCGGTTCGAGGGAGCCGACGGCGTACGCGCCCGCCGACGCCAGCACCAGTCCGACCGCGATCCAGCCGATCCTGCCCGTCGCCACGTACAGCATGATGACGAAGAGTCCGAAGAACAGCAGCGAGGTGCCGAGGTCCCGCTCCAGCACCAGCACGCCGACGCTGACCAGCCAGACCGCGACGATCGGGCCGAGGACCCGGCCGGTGGGGAGTTGGAGCCTGCGGATCAGACGGCTGGCGTGGGTGAGGGCGTTGCGGTTGGCGGCGAGGTACGCGGCGAAGAAGACGGCCAGCAGGATCTTGGCGAACTCGCCGGGCTGGAAGGACAGTTCCCCGAGCCTGATCCAGATCCTGGCGCCGTTCACCGGAGGGAAGAAGATCGGCGCGCTGAGCAGGACGAGCGCGGCGGCGCCCGAGACGTACGCGTACCCCTGGAGGATGCGGTGGTCGCGCAGGACAAGGACGACGCCGATGAACAGCGCGACGCCGAGCGTGGACCACACCAGCTGGGCCGGCGCCGCCCGGTCCTGCGGTGTCTCCAGGTCGAGGCGGTAGATCAGCACCAGCCCCAGGCCGTTGAGCAGGACCGCGATGGGCAGCAGCAGCGGGTCCGCGTAGGGGGCCCGCAGCCGTACGGCGAGATGCGCGAGGAGGGCGAGGATGCCGAGGCCCGCTCCGTAGCCGGCGACGTCCGGGGGCACGGCGTCGTTCTTGGCGAGTCCGACGGCGACATAGCCGTAGACGCAGATGAGGACGGCGCAGACGAGGAGCGACAGCTCGACGCCCCGCCGCTTGACGGGTCGCGGCGCGGGGTGTGGCTCGGGCGGGAGAGCGCCCGCCGTCGTTCCGGTCATGCCACGCAACGTAGCAAGCGGCGGGTTTGTTTGCCCCTTTTATGTCATAGTGCGCCGACTTCGAACAGACGGACTGTCACATCGGTTCGCCCGGCTCCGTGAACGACACATCCTCGGGCAGCGTCAGCTGCGCCACGGCGCCGCCCTCCGGCGCGTTCGTGAAGCGCAGCTCCGCACCGATCACGGCCGACTGCCCCGCCGCGATGGTCAGTCCGAGCCCGTGCCCCTTGCCGCTGCCGTCGGTCCGGAACCGCTGCGGCCCGTGCTCCACCAGATACGCCGGATAGCCCGGTCCCTGGTCGTGGACGGTCACCAGCGGCCCGTCCACGGTCACCGTCACCGGGGGACGCCCGTGCCGGTGCGCGTTGGCCACCAGGTTGCCGAGCACCCGCTCCAGCCGCCGCCTGTCGGTCTCGACGGTCGTGTCGCGCACCACGCGCACCTCCGTGTCGGTCCCCGACGCCCGCACCACCCGCTCCACCAGCCGAGCCAGGAGGTGCACATCCAAATCGACGGTCTCGCTGCCCGCGTCGAGCCGCGAGATCTCCAGCAGATCCTCGGTGAGCGAGCGCATCGCACGCACCCGGTCCCGCACGAGTTCGGACGGGCGGCCCTCGGGCAGCAGCTCCGCGGCGGCGGTCAGGCCCGTCAGCGGGGTGCGCAGCTCATGCGCCACATCGGCGGTGAAACGCTGCTCGCTCCGCAGCTTGCTCTGCAAGGAGGACGCCATCGTGTCCAGCGCCCCGGAAACCGTGGCCACCTCGTCCTGCGGACGCGAAGGGTCGCCGGTGCGGGGGTCACCGACCCGCGCGTCCAGATCCCCGGCGCTGATCCGCCACCTTGATACCGGGAATGCGCGCGGTGTCCGTCTCCCCGTAGTCGAACGGGGGCGAGGTGACGGGAGGCAGATCGGGCCAGAGCCGGACCGGGGCGACCGCCGCCGGGGTCGCGCCCGCGCTGCGGAGCCGGCCCTCGTCCCCGCAGCCGGACAGCACGGCGCCGACGGCGGCGGTCAGCAGCGCGCCGCACGCCAGGCGGTACGGGGTCGGCATCAAGGATCTCCTCGCGGCGGGCCGACCCGCGGGGCCGACCCGTGTCACCTGTGCTCAGGGAACCCTATGCCCCGGGATGCGCCGTTCGCCCCATCCCCCCGCTTCCGGTGCGCCCGTCCGTGCCCTGCCGCTCACGGCTGCCGCTTCCGGTGCGCCGGCCCGCTCACCGCTGTCCCGGCTGCTGCTCCCGCGCGCTCAGCGCTGGTACGGGTGCTGTCCCGGCTGCTGCGCCTGTCCGTGGGGCTGCCCTCCATGGGCACCCTGGCCGCCCGCGGACTGGAGCTGGAGCTGCTCCGCCTGCTCGGAGGTGATCTGCTGCTCCGCGCCGCAGAAGGTGCACTGCGTCGCGTACTTCGTCGAGAACGGGAACAGCGGCACGAAGAAGAGCGTGAACTTCGTGACGCGCTTCCTGAGCGTGTGCGCGGAGGGATTGCCGCAGTGGCCGCACACCAACGTCAGAATCGCCAGCTGGTAGATGTACCCCTTGGTACCGAAAATGATCATGTTCTCGGGTCCTCCCCGTTCCTGGTCCGCTCAAGGTCTGCGGTGAACCGCCTGCCGGCACAGGGTCAGCAGCCTCTCGTCGTCCACGATGTCATGGCCGTCCGCCCCGTTGTCGATCGCGTTGTGACGTCTTGCGCACAACAGCTCTCGGTCGACGAGCCGCTCCGCTCCCTCCGCGCCCGCCGTCGTGAGTTCCGCCAGGCACTCCGCCGCCGGTATCCGGGTGCGCGGCAGCGTCTCCCAGACGGAACGCAGCGCCGGCCACGCCTGCTCCGGATCCCCCGTCACGCGCCACAGGGCGCCCGCCGCCCTCACCCGTGTCCACGGCTCGATCGACCGCAGCAGCCCACGCAGCCGCGGCGCCGCCGCGGCCCCGGACGGCCCGAGGCCGGCGAGCACCGAGGCCGCCGTCCGCCTGGCCCCGTGGTCCGGCACGCTCAGTACCGAGCACAGCACCGGCATCACCGCGTCCGTGTCGCCCTCGATCGCCCACAGCGCCTCCGCGGCCCGCGCGACGAGCGAGGCGTCCACCCCGGCGGAACCCGAGGACGCGGGCCTCGAGCCGCGCGAGCCCGAGGACGCGGGCCTCGAGCCGGCCCGCGCGCGGTGGCCCGCCTCATGCAGCAGCGCCCACAGATCGGGCACCGCCTCGCGCGCCGCGGGACCAAGGGCGCTCAGGGTCCGCACGGCCGACTCGACCAGCCAGGCGTGCCGTTCGCCCGCCGCGCCCCGCAGCACTCGCAGCACGGCCGGAACCGACCGGGCCGCCTCTTCGCCTCCGCCCACGACGGACAACCCGTGAAGCAACGGCCCGGCCCGGTCGCAGAGCCGGTCGTCCAGCGCGATGCCGGCCAGCCGTTCGCACAGCGCCGGGGCCAGCGGTGCGGCCGCCCTCCCCAGGTGGTCCAGCGAGTGCCCCAGGTCCCGTGGGATCTCCGCCCGCTCCAGCAGCCGCGACAGGACGGGCACCACCCGTGCGTCACCCGCCCTCGCGAGTGCCACGACCGCCGGGCCGAGCGTCGGCGGCCCGTTCTCCCACTCGCGCACCCAGGCACCCCGATTGGCCTCCAGGTAGTGGGCCAGCGCGTCCGCCGCCGGCGCAGCCAGGCCGAACAGCTCCTTCAGCGCGTACGCGGCCGCCCCGGCCAGCCGGGGTTCGGGATCCGCGAGCTGCTCGCCGATCAGCCCCACCAGTTCCCCGTAGGCACCCCGCCAGGTCCGCAGCAGCCCGCTGCTCATCCGTACGGCGTCGATCCGCTGTGCCCGGTCCGGGCTGCACAACTGGTCGGCCAGCAGCGCTATCCGGTCGTCGACGCGATCGCCCAGGCCGGAGTGGAGCGTACGCAGCAGGTCCGTCGCCCAGGGCGCGCCCCGGTCCGTGGTGTCCGCCGCCCGCACCTGGCGCAGCTGCCCGAGCAGCGACGGCGACGGCAGCCGCTCCGCGGCCTGGAGCGACGCCACCGGCTCCGTCCGCAGCTCACGCAGCAGCCCCGTCACGCCCGGCACGACGTCGGAAGGCAGCGCCGTGGGGGCGCAACGGGCCAGTTGGGCGAGCGCGGCCAGCCGCAGCCCCGCGCCGTACGCCATCCCGGACAGGCCGGTGAGCCACTCCACCACCTCGGGCAGCAGGCCCTGGTGCCGCAGCGCGATCCGGCCGGTGGCCTCCACGCAGGCCAGCCGCACCTCGGCGTCCGGCTCGCAGTCCAGCCGGGCCCGCAGCAGCCGCAGCACCCGCACCGGGTCGCTGTGCAGCTGGGCCAGCGCGAGCGGCGCGGCGAGCCGCACTCCGCGGTCCGGGTCGCCGACCAGGGCGAGGAACACATCTGCCCCCGCGGTGACCGCCGACGCCGCCATGGCATAGTTCGCGGCGCCCTCGAACTCCTCGTCCTCCGGGTCGAGTTCGTCGTCGCCGTCCAGATCGATGCCGCCGATGCTGGTCAGCAGCTCGACTATGCCGCCCCGGTCCTGCACGGCGGGGTCCGCCGCCAGCTCCATCAGGAACGGGATGCAGGCGAGCGTCGAGTCGTACACGTCCCCCTGGTGGTGCACGGTCCCGTACATGCCGTCGAGTGCGGTCTCACGCTCGACGGGATCCGCGGAGGCGAGTCCGCGCAGCAGCTCCGGCACATCGTCGGCCGGGCCGTATGCATGCTCCAGGGTGGCCCAGTCGACCTCGTCGATTCCCGCGAACACGATTGTCCCCCTCCCAAGAAAACCTTGGGTCTCAACCCTTGTGTCTGGGGGAAGTGTGCCCCAAGGATCCGACATCCTGACCGGTATCCCGCGGGGTTGTCTCGGGGTTGTTGAATCCAGGCCTGTTGCCGCCCTCGGCCGGGCTGTTCCCGATGGCCGGGGTGGAGGGGGACGGCCTGTCTGCGAGTCACCCCGGCGGCCGGGACGTCACCTGGTACGACGGCCCGACCGCGGTGTGTCCTACTCCTGCAACAGGGCGCTGCTCACCGGAGGTTGTCGCCCCAGCCGCCCTGCATCATTGTCTGGAACGCCCATTTTCCGTCGCGCCTGATCAGGATGTCGGCGTAGCGCAGCTGCTCGGTCCGTCCGTCCATGGTCATGGTCGAGTCCGTGAAGACGACGGCCATGGCGGGGGAGAGGAACACCGGAGTCCGCACCGACTCGAACGTGATGTCGTCGCTCCCGTCGCCCATCACATGGCCCATGGTCTCGATGAACTGGCGGCGGTCCCACTGGGCGGAGGCGCCGTTGCCCTGCGAGTCGTCGCTGATCAGGTTGAGCGGGAAGACGGCCATGTCCGCCATACGCCCGACGTCGCGTTTGGCGCTGTGCGCGTCGTAGGCGGCGAACCATTCCTGGATGCTCGCCAGCTCCTCGGCGCTCGGGGTGTATCCGGTGTCGGGCAGAAACGTCACACTTTCTCCTTGCCGCTCATCGACTGGGACCGCACGCACGTCATCGCGCCCATGCGTCGAGGAACGTAGTGCCCCGATCCCTGGGTAGTCAAACTTGATTAATCATATCTCGTCGAGTTCGTCCGGAGTCCTCAGCCGCACCACCGTCGTCACGGTGTGCCGAGTCGTGCCCAGTTCCACCTCCGCCGTCACCCCCGGCTCCACCGCCCGGTACGGCACCTCACCGACCCCGGTCGCGACAGCCGTCCCCGTCCCGCCGCCCGCCCGCCCGTCCAGAACCGTCGCGGCGTGGGCCCGCTGTCCGGGCTGCATCGGGCTGGTCACCACCGGGGTGTCGTCGTCGGACAGGACGACGACCAGCGAGGTGGGCCGGCTCGCCGGCCCCGTGAAGCCGACGACCGCAGCGTCGTGCGTCGCGGTGTGCCGCAGCTTGCGCCACAGCCGCACGCCGCCCCGGTACGTCTGGTCGAGCCGCTTCACCACCAGCCCCTCGACACCGATCGCCGGCAGCCTCTCGTACCAGCCCTGCGCCTCCTCGGCGTCGAGCGTCATCGGGACGGGCTGCAGCGGCGGCCCCAGCGGTGCGACCAGCGCCACCAGCCGCGCCCGCCGCTTCTCATAAGCCAGTGGCCGCAGATCCTCGCCCGAATCGGCCAGCAGGTCGAAGGCGGCGTACGAGGCGGGAAGGCTGCGCGCGAGCGCGGGCGCCCGGCTCGGAGTGGCGGCCGCCCTTTTCTGCACCGCGGCGAAGTCGGTGCGTCCCTCCCGCCACACCACCACCTCGCCGTCGAGCACCGTGCCGTCCGGCAACTGCCGGGCCGCCGCCGCGAGATCGGGGAAGGCGGCCGTGACGATCCGCCCCGAACGTGCCTGCAGCAGCACTTCGCCGTCCATGCGGAAGATCACCATCCGGTGGCCGTCGAACTTAGGCTCGTACGCCAGCCCGGCCGCACGCGGCAACACGTTCACCGATTCGGCGAGCGCGACCTTCAGCGGCGGCCGGGGCAGCGTCACGGCAGGCTTCCCGCGTCGGCGTGGTCGGCGACCGGGGCGAGCAGATCCCCGTACCGCTCCAGCCTCGGGCCGATGTCGGAGAGCCGGAACACCAGGCCGGCTCCGTTCGCGCCGACCTCCTCGACCTCCTCCCAGGTCACCGGCGCCGAGACGGTCGGCTCCTGGCGCGCCCGCAGCGTGTAGGGAGTGGCGGTGGTCTTCGCGGCGGCGTTCTGGCTGTGGTCGACGAAGACCTTGCCAGGTCGCAGCGCACGGGCCATCCGGTGCAGGACGAGCTGCGGCATCGCCGCCTCCCCCTCGACGGCGAGCGACTTCGCGTACGCGGACACCCGCTCCGACGGCGCGGGCTTCAGCGGTACGACCAGGTGCAGGCCCTTGGAGCCGGACGTCTTGGCGTACGCCGTGAGCCCGTCCCGCTCGAGCCGCTCGCGCAGCCACAGGGCGACCTCGCAGCACTCCGAGATGGAGGCGGGGGCGCCGGGATCGAGGTCGAAGACCATCCGGTCGGCGACGGCCGGCTCCTCGGCGCGCCACTGCGGGGTGTGGAACTCGACCACCAGATTGGCCGCCCAGACGAGTGACGGGAGGTCCTCGATCACGACCTGCCGTGCCTTCGGGTCCTCCGACCGGGGGACCGGGGCCGTACGCACCCAGTCGGGTGTGCCGGGCGGCGGGTTCTTGGTGAAGAACAGCTGGCCGTCGGGGCCGTCCGGGTACCGGAGGAAGGAGACGGGCCGGCTGCGGAGATGGGGGAGGATCGCGTCCGCCGCGGTGGCGTAGTAGTGCACGATCTCGCCCTTGGTGGTCCCGGTTGCGGGGTGGATGACCTTCTCCAGGTTGCTGAGCGCCACTCGCCGCCCCGCCACCTCCGTGATCGGCGTCATACGATGAGAATCCCATGAATCCTGGGCGAAAGGGATGAAACGTGCGATCCATTTGGAACGGCGCGATCTCGTTCGGGCTGGTCAGCATCCCGGTCAAGCTCGTCAACGCCACGGAGAACCACTCCGTCTCCTTCCGCCAGATCCACGCCGCCGACGGCGGCCGCGTCCGCTACCGCAAGGTGTGCGAACTGGAGGAGAAAGAGGTGCCGCAGGCCGAGATCGGCAAGGCGTACGAGGACGCCGACGGGTCGATGATCCCGATCACGGACGAGGACCTCGCCTCCCTCCCGCTGCCGACCGCGAAGACGATCGAGATCGTCGCCTTCGTCCCCGCCTCAGAGATCGACCCGCTCCAGATGGACACGGCCTACTACCTCTCCGCCAACGGCGTACCGGCCGCCAAGCCGTACACGCTCCTGCGTGAGGCGCTGAAGCGCAGTGACCGCGTGGCCATCGGCAAATACGCGCTGCGCGGACGCGAGCGGCTCGGCATGCTGCGCGTCGTCGACGACGTGATCGCCATGCACGGGCTCCTGTGGCCGGACGAGATCAGGGAACCGGAGGGGGTGGCCCCGCAGAGCGACGTCACCGTGCGGGATGCCGAACTCGACCTGGCCGACGCACTGATGGCCACCCTCGGCGAGGTCGATCTCGAATCCCTGCACGACGACTACCGCGAGGCGGTCGAGTCCATGATCGCCGCGAAGGTCGAGGGCGGGGGCGCGGCCCCCGAGGCGGCGCCGCCGGAGCGCGAGGGCGGCAAGGTCATCGACCTGATGGCCGCGCTGGAGAGCAGTGTGCGCGCCGCGCAGGAGGGGCGGGGCGGGGGAGCGGAGGGGGCCCGAGAGGCGAAGGTGACGCCGATCAAGGGGCGGCGGGCCGCTGCCTCGCCGAAGTCGTCGGGCGGGGGAAAGAAGTCGACGTCCACCACTCCGAAGAAGGCCGCCGCCAAGAAGACGGCGGCGACCAAGTCGACGTCGTCGTCGGCGAAGAAGTCGGATTCGAAGACGGCGACCAGGTCCACCGCGAAGTCCACGGCGAAGACCACCGCCAGGTCCACGTCGAAGTCCTCCGCCAGGTCCAAGGAGAAGAAGGCGACCCCGTCCGCGAAGAAGCGCTCCTCGGCGTGAGCGGCGTTGCGGCGCAGTGGGCGGCGATCCGCGATGGCGTCGACCACCGCCGCAGCATGGTGTCGACGACGGACTCCAGGTAGGCGTCGCGCGCCCCGCGCCGGCTGGGCCCGGCGTCGCGCGCCGCCCTCGCCGGCTGGGCCCGCGGCACGGTGTGGGCCATCTGGACTTCCTCGCCTCCCTGCTGGTCGCCGACGACGCAGTCATCCTCACGACCATGGTCGCGAGCCACCATGTGCCCGGCCGCCTCTGCTGGTCGGTGGTGCGACACTTCCCCCGTTGACGGCCCGCCTGATGCTCACCCGCGCGCACCGCCGCCCGGCCCGTCGAAGCCGCCCCGGCCGCCGTCCGCCTGGCCGCACACCGGCGTGTCGAACAGGCGTCGGCGGCCGAGTCCGCCGACTACCGCTCCACGGCAGCCGTGGCTGTGAAGCCGCAGCACGCGAAGGTCTGCACGGGTGCGCCCGACGTCCGCCCGATCCGTACACCGTCGAGCACCGCATGGGTGTCGACCGCCTTCGGCACGACTGCGACACCGTGGACGCCGCCCTCGATCCGGTCCTTCCGGACGGTGAAGGAACCGTCCTGGAGGGCGATCCCGACGTACGAGTTCCGCCGGATGTTGTTGTGGCTGATGTCGACGCCCCCGCCGGCAACGCTGACCCCGACCTGGTTGCCGACGATCCGGTTGTGCCGCACGACGGTGCCGGGTGAGTCGGCGAGGATGCCCGCGTGCTGGACCTCGTTGAAGAAGTCGGGGCCGCAGCCCGGGTCCGGCTCCCGGCACTCGTTGTCGCTGATGGTGCTGTGGGTGACACGGCCGGCCGAGCCGGCCACGAACTCGATGCCGTTGGTCGACAACTCGCGGTGCCCGGTGACGGTGCTGTGCTCGATGGTGGCGGTGGAGCCCGCGTTGAGGACGACCACGCCCGCGCCCTGGTAGCCCGTGATCTCGGTGTGACGAATGGTCGCCGAACCCGTACTGGTCCTCGGTTCGCCGATGCGGACGGCGTTGGCGCTGCGGAAGCAGGGTGCGGCGGGGGTGTCGGCGATGTGGGTCACGGCGGCGTGGCCGAGGTCGAGACGAGCGCCCTCGAGCACCCGGATGCCGGAACCGAGCGCGCCTTTCTCGCACGTGCCGGAGCCCGGCCCGCTGACGGCGAGCCGGGACAGCGAGACGGTCGCGCCGTTGTGGATCTCCACGATCGAGGTGCTGCCGCCGACACCGGGGGTCAGCGTCCGCGGGGCCAGAATCGTCGTGCTCCGGTCGCCCGATCCGACGATGGACACGTCCTTGTCGATCACCACTTGTTCGCGGTAGACACCCGGCCGGACGGCGATCCGGTCGCCGGCGTCGGCGGCGTCGACCGCTGCCTGGATCGTCGGATGATCCCGGGGGACGACGAGATCGTGTCGGCCATCGGCCGCTGCCGACGTCGCCACCAGCGGACAGGCGATCGCGGTGACGACGCAGAGGCTCAGGCGGGCGGCCGCTCTGAGAAGTGGAGTTGCCATTCCGATTCCGCTCTCTCATGGGGTACTCGCACCCGATCCGGGCATGCATTCGGGCTCCGAGACCCCGTCTGCCGGACACCCCGGCCGGGCCGCCAACGTATTCACGGCTCTGCGGACACGGCACACCCAGACGTCCGACCGTGGTCCCGCTTCCCCCTGTCGGCCCCGTCCGCGGACCGCCCGTAACCCCGTCCATCCGGAACACGCCCCATCCGAAGCCCGCCCCCGGCAGCGTCAGCCGAGCGGGCGCTCCCCGTCGCCGTTCGTCGGGAAGGCCTGCTCCGTCCAGATGGTCTTGCCCGTGTGCGAGTAGCGCGTCCCCCACCGCTGGACGAGCTGAGAGACGATGAACAACCCCCTGCCCCCCTCGTCCTCGGCCGTGCTGTGGCGCAGGTGCGGTGAGGTGTGGCCCGTGTCCGCGACCTCGCACAGCAGCGTCCGGTCGCGGATGAGGCGCAGCTGCAGCGGCCCCTCGGCGTACCGGACGGCGTTGGTGACCAGCTCGCTGACCACGAGCTCGGTCGAGAACCCCAGTTCGTCCAGGCCCCATTCGCCCAGTTGCTCCGTCGCGAGCTCCCTGGCGTGGCCCACCGCGACCGTCTCGGCGGGCAGTTCCCACGCGGCGACATGGTCGGCGTCGAGTTCACGGGTGCGGATCAGGAGCAGGGCCGTGTCGTCGGCCGTCGTACCACCCGGCAGCAGCTCCGCCACCGCCCGCTCGCACAGCTCCTCCAACGGCCTTTCGGGGTGGCTCAGGACTCGCTTCAGGATGTCGAGCCCCTGATCGATGTCGTGGTCACGGGACTCGACCAGGCCGTCGGTGAACAGCGCGAGCAGGGTTCCCGCCGGCAGTTCGACCTCCAGGGACTCGAACGGCAGCCCTCCGAGTCCCAGCGGCGGTCCGGCCGGCAGGTCCGGGAAGGAGGGCGTGCCGTCAGGGGTCACGACGAGCGGCGGCAGATGACCGGCCCTGGCCATCGTGCACCGGCGGGTGACCGGGTCGTACACCGCGTAGAGGCAGCTCGCCCCGGTCGTGACGTCGGGGTGCGGGACGCCGGGCGCGTCGGCGTCGGCCGACGGGAAGTCCTGCTGCCCCTCCGTCTCCGCCGGCCGGCCCACCAGGTCGTCGAGCTGGGTCAGCAGTTCGTCGGGAGGCATGTCCAGCTTGGCCAACGCCTCCACCGTCGTACGCAGCCGGCCCATGGTGGCCGCCGCCGCAAGCCCGTGCCCCACGACGTCCCCGACCACCAGACCGACCCGCGCGCCGGACAACGGGATGACGTCGAACCAGTCCCCGCCCACGCCGGTCACGCCGTCGGCCGGAAGGTACCGGTGGGCGACCTCGACCGCGGACCGCCGTGGAAGATGCTGCGGCAGCAGCTGGCGCTGCAGGGTGAGGGCCGCGGCACGCTCACGGGTGTAGCGGCGGGCGTTGTCGATGCACACGGCCGCGCGCGTCGTCAGCTCGTCGGCGAGCGCGACTTCGCCGTTGTCGAAGAAGGACGGACGCAGGTCCCGGGTGTAGGTCACGAGCCCCAGTTGCACGGCGCCCGTCCGCAAGGGCACGACGAGCACGTTGTCGTCGACCACGAGCCCGCCGGAGGCGAGGCTGCGACGCTGCGGCGAGCCGGGCGGGTGGTGCACGAGCCGGGGCGGCCCCTCACCGCCCGCCGTAAACTCCCCGCCCGCCGTAACCTCCCGGCCCGTCGTCACCTCACCGTCCGCCGGGCCGACCACCCGCACCAGAGCCGCCCCCGCCCCCGCGGCCGCACGCGGCTCCTCGCCCTCCAGCACGGCCTGCACGACGTCGACCGCGACCGAAGAGGCGAAATCCGGTACGACCACGTCCGCGATCTCCCGCGCCGTGGCCGTCACGTCCAGCGAGGTGCCGATCATCCGGCCCGCGTCCACGAGCAGGGCCAGCCGCTTCTGGGCCACGTACCGGTCGGTGATGTCGAAGGCGTCCTCGCACACCCCGAGCACATGCCCCTCCGCGTCCTGGAGCCGGTAGTACGAGCAGGACCAGACGTGGTCCGCCCCGGGATCGCTGGGCATCTGCGCCAGAAAGTGCAGGTCGAGCACGGGCTCGCCGGTCTCGAGGACATTGCGCATGACCGCGTCGAGGCTCTCCGGGTACCCCTCGGTGATGACCTTGCCGCCCGGGTACAGCTCGTCGGCCCGCATCCCCCGGTACTGGGCGAACGGTCGGCCGATCTCGTGGCCCGACGCAGAATTGTCCCAGGTCAGCCGCAGGTCGGTGTCGTAGATGGCCAGCCCGAGCGGGGACTGCGTGGCGAGCCCCTGCAGCATCGCCAGCCGTGACTCCCACTGCCGCAGCCCCTCCAGCTCCGCGGCCACGAGGACCCGGGCCACCCTGCCGGCCTCGGAGAGCTCACACACTGCGGTGGCCACCGACAGCGAGCGGCCGTCCCGGTGCCGTGCGAGGCGGACGTCGCTGCCGCTGAGCGGGAGGCCGTGACCGGAGCCCGCGACGGGCATCGGCCCGCCCGACAGGAAGGCGCCCACGGGCCGCCCGACGACCTCGGCAGGCGGATACCCCAGCAGATTCTCGGCCCCCGGACTCCACCCGATGACCGTGTCCTGGGCATCGAGCAACACCGTGGCCGCCACGGCGATGTCGAGCGGGCCACGGAAATCGGCACTTTCCGCAGCGTTCTGTGTGCTCCACGCGCCCGCCGCGCACCACGCACTCATCGGCGCCGGGCCAACACCTTTCATTACTTTCAGAATCGTCCCGTGCGTGGCCTCGCACAACCGATGAAGCCCCTGCCGCCCCACGGCACCTGGTGCGGGCCCCGGAGACCGAACCTAGACTGACTGCGGCCCGGAAACTCCCGGAATGTCCCGCACGACGGAGGTACGCCATGTCCAAGCGAGGCAACAAGCGCCGAGCCCGCAAGAAGAAGGGCGCGAACCACGGCAAGCGCCCCAACAGCTGATGCTCGCCAGGCCCGCCCGCCGGCCGGCCCCGCCCGGTGATCTCCGGGTGATCAGCGACATGACTGCGCCCGGCGCGGCCGTACCGTTCAGTGCCCGCCCCTCGGCAGGGGCGGCTCCTGCGCGAGACGGTCGATCTCCTCGTCGGTCAGCAGCCGGGAGCGGATCAGGAACCGCACGCCCTCCGGCGCTTCCAGCGAGAAACCGCTGCCCCGACCGGCGACCACGTCCACCGTGAGGTGGGTGTGCCGCCAGTACGCGTACTGGTCGGCGCTCATCCAGAACGGCGTGTCCCCGGCCACCCGCCCCAGCAGCACGTCCGAGGCGCCGACCGTGAACTCGCCCCGGGGGTAGCACATGGGGGAGCTGCCGTCGCAGCACCCGCCGGACTGATGGAACATCACGGGGCCGTTCAGCGCGGCCAGTCGACGCACCAGGTCCTCGGCGGCGGCGGTCAGCTCCACCCGGTCGGCCCGAGCGCCCATCAGAAGAAGCCGACCTTCTTCGCCGAGTAGCTGACCAGCAGGTTCTTGGTCTGCTGGTAGTGGTCGAGCATCATCCGGTGGTTCTCGCGCCCGATGCCGGACTTCTTGTAGCCGCCGAAGGCCGCGTGCGCGGGGTAGGCGTGGTAGCAGTTGGTCCACACCCGGCCCGCCTTGATCTCCCGGCCGAGGCGGTAGGCGGTGTTGCCGTCCCGTGTCCACACGCCCGCCCCGAGGCCGTACAGCGTGTCGTTGGCGAGCTCCAGGGCCTCGTCGACGGAGTCGTAGGTGGTGACGGAGACGACGGGACCGAAGATCTCCTCCTGGAAGATCCGCATGTCGTTCGTACCGCGGAGGATCGTCGGCTCGATGTAGTAGCCGCCTTCGAGGCCCGTCACCGAGCGCGGGCCGCCACCGGTCAGGACCTCGGCGCCCTCCTTCTTCCCGATGTCGATGTAGGAAAGGATCTTCTCGTACTGGTCGTTGCTCGCCTGCGCGCCGATCATCGTCGCCGGATCCAGCGGGTCGCCGCTGACGACGGCCCGGGTGCGCTCGACGCAGCGGGCCATGAACTCGTCGTACATCGAGGAGTGGATCAACGCGCGGGACGGGCAGGTGCACACCTCGCCCTGATTGAGCGCGAACATCACGAAGCCCTCGACGGCCTTGTCCAGGAAGTCGTCGTCGGCGGCCATGACGTCGGGCAGGAAGATGTTGGGGCTCTTGCCGCCCAGTTCCAGGGTGACGGGAATGATGTTCTCGCTCGCGTACTGCATGATCAGCCGGCCGGTGGTCGTCTCGCCGGTGAACGCCACCTTCGCGACCCGCGGGCTGGAGGCCAGCGGCTTGCCCGCCTCGACACCGAAGCCGTTCACCACGTTGAGCACACCCGGCGGCACCAGGTCCGCGATCAGATCGACCACCAGCAGAAGGCTGGCAGGGGTCTGCTCTGCGGGCTTGATGACCACGCAGTTGCCGGCGGCCAGCGCGGGCGCCAGCTTCCACGCGGCCATGAGGATCGGGAAGTTCCACGGAATGATCTGACCCACCACACCCAGCGGCTCGTGGTAGTGGTACGCCACGGTGTCGGCGTCGATCTCGGAGATGGTGCCCTCCTGCGCCCGTACCACCCCGGCGAAGTAACGGAAGTGGTCCACGGCCAGCGGGATGTCGGCGGCCAGCGTCTCGCGCACCGGCTTGCCGTTCTCCCAGGTCTCGGCCACGGCGATCTTCTCGAGGTTCTCCTCGATACGGTCCGCGATCCGGTTCAGGATGTTCGCCCGCTCGGTGGCCGACGTGCGGCCCCACCGGTCGGCGGCCAAGTGGGCGGCGTCCAGGGCTCGTTCGACGTCGGCTGCTGTCGACCGGGCCACCTCGCAGACGACCTTGCCGGTCACCGGGGTCATGTTCTCGAAGTACCGGCCCTCGACGGGGGCGACCCAGTCGCCGCCGATGAAGTTGTCGTACCGGCGGGCGAAGTCGACGATGCTTCCGTCGGTTCCTGGCTGCGCGTAGACCATGGCGGCTCTCCTCGGGGATGGTGAGTACAAAGCGCACGGCGGCCCCGCCGCCGTGGCAACTTCACCCTGGGCCCGGGAGGTTGGCGTGAGGTTGGCACGGGTTCGGCGTGAGGTCGGCACGCGCTTCAGGGGCGTTCTTCAGGAGCGCCGCCCGCCCGCTCCGTCAGTCGTCGCGCAGGGCGGTACTGAGCCGCCCCGCCGCCAGCGCCCGGCGCGCGTCGCCCGGCCCCAGCAGCCGCAGGGCGTGCTCGTGCACCTCGGCGTCGTACGGCGCACGTTCGCCGTACCGGAGCGCGTACTCCGGGCGGTCGCCGGCGAGCACCGCCTCCCGAACGGCCACCTCCAGCTGCGCCCGCCACTCGGCGATGCCCGGCGCCTGCGACCGGGGCAGCAGCGGGCCGCGGTAGTGGGTCAGGGCGGCGGCCGTGTCCCCGTTCCCGAGTGCGCGAAGCAGGTCCACGGCGTCGCAGGAGACGGGCGAGGTGAGGGCGTACCGTCGGGTGGAAATGCCGCCGCCGAGAGCTCGTCGCAGGTGCGAGATCTCCGCCTTGAACGTGGAGACGGTGACCGGCCGGTCCCCGTACAGCGCCTCGCGAAGGCGCTCCGGCGGGAAGCCGTCCGGCTCCAGGGCGAGCAGCGTCAGGATCTCCATCTGGCGCGGCCGCAGCGGAAGCGGCCCACCCGCCTGCTCGGCCTCCTCCGCGCCCAGGCAACGCAGTCGCAGACCGCCGGTGGGGCGCGGACCGGCGGTCGGGTGTGGGCCGGCGGAGGGGAGTGGGCCGACGGCATCGGTACGCAACCGGGCCTCGATGGCCGACACGAGAGTCCGCACCGTCGACATGGCCAGCGGATGCGACCGGTCCCAGGTGGTCGACAGGTCCAGTACGCCCAGAACGTGCCCGCCCGGATCGCGGATCGGCGCGCAATAGCAGACCCAGCCGTGCAGCGCCGTCACCAGATGCTCGGCCGAGAACACCGTGCTGGGCCGGCCGGTGCGCAACGCCAGCGACAGGGCGTTGGTCCCCATGGCCCACTCGTCCCAGCGGCCACCGGGAGCGAAGTTGACTCGCTCGGCTCGCCGTTGCATGGTTCGGCCGCCACACGTCCACAGGATGGTGCCGGTCTCGTCGGTGACCGCCGTGACGAACCCGGCGTCCTCGGCGATGCTGTGCAACTCGTCGGCCAGTCCGTCGACCGGCCGGCGCAGTGGCGAACCGGCCCACCGGTGGTGCACCGTACCGCCGTCGGACACGGGGGCGCTGTCCCGGCCGGGGTCCACACTGCCGAGCGAACGCACCCATGACTCGCCGACCTCGGGCCGCAGCGCGTCGCCGCCGTCCGGTGACCGTCCGGCGGTCTTCAGCCGCGGCACCCAGCGGGACCACTCGTCCTCCAGGGCGGCCCGGCGCCGCCGGAGATCACTGTGCTGTGACATGTGCTCCCCTCGTGCGGGTCGGGGGACGACGGACCATTCTCCCCCGGGGCCGGGGCGTGGCGCACCCATGCGGACGGGCCGTTCTGTGCCGCCGACGTGTCCGAGATGGCGCGTCGGCCGGCGGGCGGGACGCCGTCCCGGCTTCGTCCACCCGGGAAGCGCAGCCCATGCATGCACGGTGAAGCCCATGCATGCGCAGTGGAGGCCGGCATGCGACGTGGAGCCCGGCATGCAGGGGAGCCCGAAAAACCGGAGGACCGGGCGGTGAGCCCTCGGATATGTTCACTGCTGTTCGAAGGGGGAGAAGTGGCGAAGCTCAATCAGATCATCGCCGTGGAAAAAGGCGTCAAGAGCAAATCGCTCCAGGACATCACCGCGGCCCACCACAAGGTACAGAAGCCCGCACTCCTGGCCGGGATCTCGCGCACCTACCAGCCGAAGGACGAGGAGGGCGAGCAGTTGCCGCCCGAGTCCACGCGGGTGCAGATCAAGGCCGAGGACGCGCTGCGCGAGATGTCGGCGTCGCTGACCCGGCTGTTCGACGTGGTCGCCACCAAGGACTGGGCCAACTGCGCGGCCCGCGCGGACGTCGTCGTCGACGGGCGGACGATCGTGGCCGAGGCTCCGGTGAGCTACCTGCTCTTCCTCGAGAAGCAACTCACCGACCTGCACACCTTCGTGAAGAAGCTCCCCGTGCTGGACGCCGCCGAGTCCTGGTCGCTGGACCCGTCGACGGACTGGTGGAAGACGGACCCCGTACGGACCATCCGTACGAAGAAGGTCCCGCGCAACCACGTCAAGGCGGAGGCGACGGACAAGCACCCGGCGCAGGTCGAGGTCTACTACGAGGACGTGCCGATCGGTTACTGGACGACGGTCAAGTTCTCCGGAGCGCTTCCGGCGAAGCGAGTGAACGAGCTGCTCGAGCGAGTGGAGAAGCTCCAGCACGCCGTGAAGTTCGCCCGCGAGGAGGCCAACAGCGCCGAGGTCACCGACAAACGGGTCGGAGACGCGGTGTTCGGCTACCTCTTCGGCTGACGCCGGGCAGAGGCAGCCCCACGATTGCCCCCGCGTGCGAGCGCGGGGGTGCGCAACAGGCGCGGACGGGATTGAGAACCGGTTCGCGTGATGAGCGCAAGCTGAAACTGAGGTTCAGCCTGAAGACGCGGTGACAGTGAAGGTTCGAGTCCTTCCCCCGGCACGGATCCTGGCCGGGGTGGCCCAACATGGCAGAGGCAGCCGTTGTCAAACTCAGACTCTCGCTCCAGCTTCAGCATCGTCACCGATCGCCAGATCGACCGGGTACGGACGAACGCCGTCGGATGCGGGTTCGAATCCAGCCTGCACCTCTCGTGGTGCGGTAGTTCAAAGGAAGAACACGACGGCCTGATGACTGATCCGTACTCTTAAAGGCCACTGGCGTGTGCAAATGGGTGGCATCCCCAGGGACCCGGGAGCTGGATACGACTCCCGGGTTCCGCCACGTTCGGGGCCGGCGCTTGTCGGCTTGTCGGACGGCCGCGTGGTCGCACACCGCCACGGCGTACGCTGCCCGCCATGGGGATCACCTCCGCGTGGGCCATCAGTGCCCACGCCGACGCGTTCATCGCCGAACTCGCCCCGCGCATGCTCCCGCTGATCGACGCCGACCGTAACGACCAGTTGACACAAGCACGTTGGAGCCGCTGGTCAGAGAATCCGCTGCCCGACCACCGCACCTGGTGTACGGGAACGGCGGGCGCCGCTGTCCGGGAGGCGGTCGACGACTTCCACCGTCTGACGTTCGGCGAGCACATCCAGGAGATGTACGGCGGGTCGTCGCCCGACGACGACTTCTGGCTGGTCCGCGACGTCTGGGAACGCGGCGAGGACCCCGACCGGATGTTTCTGTCGATCCAGAACAAGGACTACGCGATCGCCTCGTTCCTGCACGCCGTCGGTCCGCGGCGCGCGGCACTGCTCCCCGGCTGGTGCGGGAACTTCCTCCTCACGTCGGCCGAGGTGCAGCAGACACTCCCCAGGGTGGAACAGGCCCTCACTTTCACGTCCGACGAACGCAGGGCCGCGCAGGAGCGGGACTGGATCGCCTACCTGCCGGACGAGGAGTCCGTACTGGACGGTCCCCTGCGCCAGTGGCGGCAGGCCGCCGAGGTGGGCCTCGGCCTGTGCGGAGTCGCGCTCACCATCTACTGACGGCGGGAGAGACGAGGCCACCGCCTCCGTGCGCCCCGCCGCGCCCGTGCCCCGCAACAAGGCACGTACCCACGGCATAGTCCCAGGTCCTGCCCCGTGAAGACGCCCGTCGACCAGTGCGCCCGCTCTGCGCCCTTCTGCACGGCGCGTCGGGGGGTGAGCCTGAGACGTACGGGGGCCGGTGCCGCCGAACGGTGGCACCGGACAACACAGCGAGGGAGGCAGGGGCATGCTCGAGGAACTGACGGTCACCGCATGGCAGAACTTCGGGCACGACCGCCTCTACGTGAACCTCCCCGACGGCACGCCCATCGGCTGGGCGGACCGCAGAACCGGCGGCATCACCGTGGTCCACGCGCGCTACCGCGACGACGTGACGGACGTGCTGGCCCGCCGCGCACCCGAGCTCCTGACACCCGAGCCGCCCGAGATCCGCGTGCACGTCGGCTTCCTGACGAAGGGCACCGGCGAGGCGAGCCGGGCCGAAATCGCGGCCCCGCCCGCCGAACTGCCGCCGGAACCCGCCGCGCCGCCGCCCCGGCCCGGAGCGCTACCCGAGTTGACCCCGGAGACCGACCTCGCCTCCCGCCGCCCCGGCGCCACCCTCCGCGCCACGGCACCCGAGGCCGGAACGGGGGATTCAGGGTTACTCGAACGGCTCAGCTCCCGGGTCCAGCGCCGCCGGCCCATGGACGCCGCGCGCCGGAAGGAACTCCTCGGCGAACGCAGAACCGGCGCCGAACTCGGCCGCCTCACCCGCCACAGCTGGCGCGTCCTGCACTCGATCCCGCTCCTGGACGGCGGAGACATCGACCACCTCCTGATCGGCCCGGGGGGCGTCTTCACCATCCGTACCGAGTACTACCCGCAACAGTCCGTACGCGCCGGCGACGACACGGTCACCATCGACGACGGCGCCCCTTGCCCGTACATCACCGAGTGCCGCGCCGAGGCCGACCTCGTACGGGAAACCCTGGAGCGCCACACCGACTTCCCGGTCCCCGTCCACCCGGTCCTCGTCTTCGTGGACGCGGCGTCCCTCGAAGTGGCGGCCACCCAGACGGATGTCCGCGTCTACCGGGAACGCCAACTCTCGGCCCTGGCACCGCTGGCGGGCGCGCTCACGGCGTACGAGGCGGACCGGCTGTACGAGATCGCGCGGCGGCGGGGGGTGTGGGAGGAGGTGTGACCACCGTGCACACCGGGTGACGACGTCATGCAATCGGCGTCCCACTCAGAGTGTCATCCGCCTCGCCGCGGCAGTATCGAATCCCTACGGTGCTCGCACCCCCGACCTGCTGAGCTGCCCGAGCGGGCCGACCTCGGTACGGTCGATTCATGGAACAGGTCGGCGCTGTCCTGATCGACATCGACGGGGTGCTCACGGTGTCCTGGAAGCCCCTGCCCGGAGCGGTGGAGGCGATGCGACAGCTGCGTGAGCGCCGCGTACCGCTGGCGCTGCTCACCAACACCACGTCCCGCACCCGCGATTCGATCGCGACGGTCCTCGCGGAGGCCGGTTTCCCCGTCTCCGCCGAAGACGTCCTCACGGCTCCGGCCGCCACCGCCGCATACCTCACCGAGCACCTTCCCGGCGCGCGCTGTCTCCTGCTCAACAGCGGCGACATCGCCGACGACCTTGAGGGCGTCACCCTGATCGACCCGGCCGACGAGGCCCCCGCGGACGTGGTGATCACCGGCGGCGCGGGCCCGGAGTTCGACTACGCGAGCCTCAACCGCGCGTTCGCCCACCTTCAGCAGGGCGCCTGCCTGGTGGCCATGCACCGCAACCTCTACTGGCGGACGCAGTCGGGCCTCGCCCTCGACACAGGCGCTTTCCTGCTCGGCCTGGAACGAGCGGCGGACCTCGAGGCGGAAGTCGTCGGCAAGCCCGCCGCCGCGTTCTTCGCGACGGCCTTGTCCCGCGTGGGCGCCGCTGCCTCCGAGGCGCTGATGGTGGGCGACGACATCGAGTCGGACGTTCTCGCCGCCCAACACCACGGCCTGACAGGCGTCCTGGTCAAGACGGGCAAGTACCGCCGGGAAACGCACCAGAGGGCGTCGGGGACGCCGGACCACGTGCTGGATTCGTTCGCGGATGTGCCGCGCCTGCTGGAGGAGTTGGGGGCCGGCGCGTAGCTGAGCCCCGTAATCAACGCCTTGCTCATCCTCTCGCCCGATGCCTGTCCGCGATGAACTGCGCCACCCCGCGATCGTGACGCATGCGGATGCGGCGCGCATGCGCTGGGGCGTCGGGAAGATCGAGCCGCCGCCGACCCGGGGGCCGCACCTGTGGGGGGCGGCGGCCGGGGGCCGTCTGCACGGTCAGGGCGGCGACGGCCGCGATGGCCCCGGCGCCCGGGGCTACTGCGGCGGTGTGTGGATGTCGAGGTCGGTGATGAGCCGGCCGCCGTCCGCGTCGAGGATCCCGCACAGGCGGTTGACTGGCGTGTACAGGGGCCTGGCGTCGGCTTCGATGCCGTCTTCGTCTTCGAAGTCGAAGAGCCGGTCGAACGGTACGGTGACGAACGGCCACACGGCCGGGTCGGCGGCGGCGGAGTCGGGGTGGTACTGCCACTGGGTGCCGCAGGTGCGGTTGTGGACCTCGCCGACGTACCAGGCCGCCGTCTGGAGGAAGTCGCTGCCGCGTTCCTCCCATGCCCGGTCGCTGCTGGAATAGCAGGAGCGAACGAGGGCCTCCAGGTGCACAAGGGAGCCGGGGGTGAAGTCCCAGGTCCCGCCGTGCTGTTGGGCCCATACGGGAAACTCTTGCTGCTGGATCTGGAGCCAGGCGTCCAGGACGGGGTTGCTGGACCGAACCCGGTCCAGCTCGGCCAGCTCCTGGTACTCGTCCTCGGTCATCTCCACATCGGCCGACCCTACCGGCCTCCCGAGGTCGAAAGGTTGCGGGAGCGGCAGAACGAGTGATCGCTGCCGCCCGTGGTGCTTCATACTCCGCGAGTGGACCCATCTGAAGACCGCCAGAAGCTCGACCCTGAGTGGATCGCGCGCGGCAACAACATCTGCGGCACCCTGCGTGGCTGCCGTGACGCGGACTCCGTGGCTGAACGTTTCACGAGGATCGGCTGGAGGGCGAGGTCGTCGTCCTGGTACGGGTATGAGGTTGAGAACAGCTGGTGTCAGGTGGAGATCGAGCCGCTGGACGCCCCAGACCTCTTGCTGAATGGGGTCGTCGACCCGGAGCGACTCGACGAGTTGGCCGGCCTGCTGCGCCGGTTGGGACTGTGCTACGCCCTGGAGCTCTCCGACGACGACGACAACGTGGTCCGCGAGATCCAAGGCTGACCCGCTGCCGGTAACTGCACGCCCCTTGCCCGAACTCGCGCACACGGCGCCGGAGGCCCAAGCGTGGACTCCGCCCGGAAGCTCCCACAGTCCGTTGTCCGCTCGACGGATCGCCAGGACTCACCCGTCCTTGCGCACCACTCACTCGTTCAGATGCGCCTCTCGTGCGCATTTCTCGCCTATTGCCCAACATTTACCCCAACGTGTTGTTGTCTACTTACTGGGGTAAAGGATCATGCCCACGTTTGTTGCACTGCTGAACTGGACCGACCAGGGGATCCGCGGCTACAAGGACACCCCGCAACGCGCCGAAGCCTTCACCGCAGCGGCAGAGAAGCTCGGGGTGCAGGTCCTGAACCTCTACTGGACCGTCGGTCCGTACGACATCGTGGCTGTCGTAGAGGCGCGCGACGACGAGACTGCCACCGCAGTGCTCCTACAGGTCGGCGCGTTGGGCAACGTCCGCAGCACGACCCTGCGAGCCTTCGGCCGGGAGGAGATGGACCGCATCATCGCCAAAGCCGCTGACTGAGGGAATTCCCTGTCGAGGATGTATGGGTACGAGTGACACGCTCAAGGCGGTACGGATCGAGGCCCCTGGACCTGTCCAGGGGCCTTCGTTGCTGGTCAGCCGGCGTCGGGCAGGGGCGCGAGCCGCTCAAGGATGCCTGTGATCTCGTTGGTCCAGGGCCAGTGGCGCAAGGCGGAGGATCCTGCGTCGGCCGGTGGTGACGAGCTGGGGGGCTGCGGAGAACAGGCGGAACCGCGAGCGGCGGGGCTCCCAGCGTCGGGCCTTGCCGGTGAGAGCGAGCATGGGCATCCAGGCCGGCAGGTCGAGGGCGATCTGGACGATCTCGAGCCAGAACTTGTTCTGGCCTGTTGTGTGAAGGGGCAGGTTGCGCACGCCGGTGATCCGGGCGGCCCGGATCCGGTCCTCGGCCCTGGCCCGCAGCCGGTGACGGAGCTCGAGCTCGGCGATCGGCCGGTCGGGGGTGTTGGTGCGAGGCACGTGATCCGCATGCCGTCTGCGTCGGTGACCCTCAATTGGGCGCCAGGATACGGTCGTTCCTTTCGGATGATCAGTCGCATGCGCTTGGACCGGCTGTCCAGGAGCTTGCCGGTGAGCTCGGCGACCCAGGCCCCGTCACGGACAGCCGTCGGTCTCGACGGCTGGGGTCCAGGCTGAGGCGGGGATCTTCAGCACGTGTTCGCGGATCGTCTCGGTGATCACCATGCCGACCGAGTAGGACAGCCATCGGCCTCGTCGCGCGAGCCAGAACGCGACGTCGTGGGTGCCGCCCGCGGAGTCCGTGCGGATCAGAGTCTGCCGCCCTCGCCGGTATTGCTTCGCCAGGTGGGCCAGGGTGAGTTGGGCGGTGGTGATGGGGTCGGCGGCCGTGTTGGATCCCGCGTTTCCCGGTCTAAGTAGGGCGGCGACGGGCAACGTACGTCCACCACTGCCACATTCGCGAACACGAAACGACGACCTGATGCGCCCGTGGACCGTCGTCCGCCTCGGCGGCCACGGACGCGACGACGGCCGCGGTGGCGGTGACGGCCACGGAGGCGGCCACGGCCACTCACGGGATCGAGATCCACCGGGCATGAGAAGGCCCCTCGGACGATCACGTCCGAGGGGCACAATCCGGAGTGAACGCGCTGCGAACACTCCGGAAGCGCTCACGTCCCTGAGGGAATCAAGTTCCTCTCAGCGCAAGTGGAGCGCTCTCTCCTCACGGTCCCGGTGTGGCTCCGGGCGTCGGCTCGTCGCGCTCCACCCATGTGCCGCAGCTGGTGATCACCGAACCCGTGCGGTCGCAGGTGATGGTGTGCACGGTCTCGGACGTGGTGATCACGTCGATGACGACGTCACTGCCCTCACCGGTGGGGCCGACGTCGATGGACACTGCGCAGGCCCCTTCAGGTACGTCACCCCCCTCGTCGGAAAGGTCGTCCCAGTCGATGGTTCCGAGCGGGCTGAGCTCGTCGCCGACATAGGCGACTCCGTTAGATGTCGCCGCATAGAAGGCTCCACCGCCGGCTGCTTCCTGGCGGACGGTGTCGATCTCGAAGCACCCGTCGCCGTCCATCGGCCCGTCCTTGTCCTTGTCCTTCCCGGGCTCAGGTTCGGTCGCGTGGACGGCCTCCCACTCGGTGGACACCGAGGCCGTGGCAGGTTCGACGCTCAGGCCCTGAGCTGCTGCAGGCGCGGCACCCAGCGTCCCGACCAGCGCCATTGCTGCCAGCGGCGTGCCCGCGACCATTCCCAGCCGAGTCACCCACCGCGAACGGCGCAGAGGCGATACGGCCCTGTACTGATCATGCATGAAACGCTCCCTCGTCGATTGGGCCCGGAGTCTTCCGAGGTCCCGTTCCATTCTTTGGTGCCGACTGATCCCTACCACTTCTATTGGGCTGACCGAATGACTACCGCTGTATTTCGCAAGGTTGGAGATGGGAGCCGGCAGGCCGTGCTCGCGAACAGCCACTGGCGGACTCTTGGAAGGCGGGCTTGTATGCCGGCGCTCCATATATGTCGGTGATCAACTTCCGCCAACGACGCATTTCGTGCTCCCGGGCCGTGGGGACCAGCTGCGTCGCGGCGGAGAACAGCCCAGGCGGAGCTTCTGGGGTTCCCAGTGGCGGGTTTGGGCGGTCAGGGCGAGCATCGGCATACAGGCGAGGAGGTCGAGTGCGAGGGAGACGATCTCCAGCCAGATCCGGTTCTGGGCGGTGTCGTGCAGGGGCAGGTTGCGCAGGCCCGTGTCGCGGGCTTCGGATGCGGTCCTCGCAGCGGGCCCGCCTGCGGTGACGTAGTTCGAGGTCGGCGAGCTGACCGCCTTTGGTGTTGGTCGCGAAGCAGGTCAGCCGCATGCCGTCGAGATCGGTGAAGCGCAACTGGGCGCCGGGGTAAGGCTGTTTCCTGCAGACGACCAGCCGCATCCCCTTCGGCCACGTGCTCAGGTCGGGCATGTCGGTGATCTCTCCGCGAACCAGCCGCCGGGTCGCTCGGTGCCGCCGGCGTCGTAGGCCGGTGTCCACGCCTTCTCCGGGATTTTCAGCACGGCCTGGTGGATGGCGTCGGTGATGGTCATTCGGACGGAATACGACGGCCACTGGCCCGGCCTGGAGGCGTTGATTTCCGCCGAAGCGAGAATTGAAGCGTGGTTTTTCACCCGTGATGGAGGATGACAAGGGTCCGGACCATGAAGTTGGGCCCGACCTGTCTGTCTGGCGCCGCAGTTGCGGACCTACGGTCTACTGCGGGGGCTGCTGCTGGACCTCCTGGCCAACCCGCTGGCGTGTCACCTTGGCTCGCGCCTTGGGCCTGGAAGTGCTCTTGGCTGCCGCTGTTTGATGCATGTGCTTGCCGGTGTCGAGGACGTCGAGGACGATCTGTGTGAGGAGCTCCTCCCGGCGTGGACCGTCGAGTCTTTCGACTACTCGCTCGGCAGTGAGGAAGTACTGGTTGAGGACCGGCTGGTTGAAGTACTGGTTCAGCTGCTGAAGTGACCGGTCGTAGACAGCGAGAAATGTCTTGCTCAGGTAGCCCACGAAGACGGTCGCCAGCGCGGCAAGGGATCCGATGAAGACTCGTTCCCCTTGCGAGTTGTAGTGCATGGATGCGACGAAAGCCCCGATCAGGACGGCGAGACCAACGGCCATTGCCGCGATACTGCTTACGAACGATTTGTTGGCCTGCTTGGTAGCGATGCCGTGGTAGCGCTCAAGAAGGATTCGGTTGAAGTTCACCAGACTGGCGAGCTCCATGTGCTCCTTCAGACGGTCCGCCGCGTTCTCGAGGAGCTTCTGCTCTTCACGCTTGAGCGCAGCTTTGCGGCGCTCTCTGACAACGAGCGTTGTACCCAAGGCCAGGAGGATCAGTAGGGCCACGACGCCGGCGCTGGGCCAGAACCAGGATGGGAACTGCGAGCCCTGGGTGCTCGGACCGTCCCAGGTGAATGCGGTAACGCCGCCGAGGGCGGTGGCAAGTCCCGCTGCCAGGGCACTCGTCACGGCGGCTAGTTTCTCCATATCGACTGCGAGTCGAGTGTGGTTCGACGGCGTGTCGCGCGTGAACTTGAAGAGCGGTGGCTCGTCCCGCATGGGCGCCCCCCGGGCTTGGTGAGGCACGCATCGTAGCGGAGGCATTGCCCTGTGTTGGCGCGTCTCCGGGTCTCTGGGCCTCTCGCCACTGGGGCCCCCTCGAGCCGCGACATGCTTGTCCCTCAGAGTGACAGTCCGGGCGGCACCGCGATGGAGCCGGCCCGTCTGGCGTGACGCCCTCGAGCCTTGCACGCGGCTCACTCGCCACTCACTCGCGACCAGCGACAGACAACGACAATGAGCCGGACCCAGTGGGACTGGGTCCGGCTCCTGAAGTCTGGCACTTCCGCTGGTCAGCGGCGTGATCACGCTGTTCCGGCTTCTGTGCCCCCGGCAGGATTCGAACCTGCGCACACGGCTCCGGAGGCCCCTTGTGCTAGACACATTTACGCTGGTCAGCGCGCTTTAGCTGCGCTCACCGGAGCTGCCGGTCCGCGAATGGGCCACGAGATGCTCTCAAGACAGTTGAGGGGATGTCCATATGGCTTGCCTCTGGCCCTTGCGCTTCAGCGGCACCGACCAGGCGGGCAGGTCGGGCGGACATCCACCTTGCCACGCGGGTGGTTGTCGGCACTGCCGTCGTTGCCTCCGGTGCTGCGGTTGCTGGCCGCCGGGTCTCCAGAGACCCACGTACTGACGTGTGACTGCTCGAGCCAGCCCTTCGGCGATTGGCTTCATGATGCAGACTCGACAAGCTATGAGTGCCTCCAGCTAGTCGAGTTGGGAGAGAAGGGGGGACGCCTTGTCTCTGACTGCTTGGCATCCGGAGCGGGGGACAGTGGATGCGACGCTCGCGGATCTCGGGTGTGCGTGGGCTTGGGAAGCAGTGCACCGAGCGCGGCCGCGGGTCGCCTTGGCCTGCCCGGAGTGTGCACACCCTGTGCATGCGAAGGTCTCACCTCGGGGAACACGATTCTTCGCACACGATTCGGCTGCGCCCACCTGTGTAATGGCTGGCGAGTCTTTGGAACATCACCTGCTGAAGCTGGAGTTGGCCACTGCCATCCGTGCAGCGGATCACCAGGCAGAGTTAGAAGTGCGCGGCCCAGATGGAACCTGGCGCGCGGATGTGTTGTCTTCCTCACTCGACGGCATGAGCCGGATGGCGTGGGAGGCGCAGCTATCTCCAATCCGCATCGAGGAGATACGGCAGCGCACACAGCGTGTCGCTGCTGACGGCGTTGGCATCTGCTGGGTATCCACGCGCATGCGACCTTGGCTCGGCGCCGTCCCCTCTGTCGTGGTGACGCCTCCCACCTCGGATGATCCAGACTGGCAGGTCGTTGCAGGACTCGCACGTTTCGTGATCGAAGCGTGTGATGTGCATGAGCGTCCCTGGCAGTGCCCGGTGGGGGCGCACGGACACTGGTGCAGCCTAGGTATCACATTGCCGAGGTTCGTTGGCCAGGTACTCGAGAGCTGCGTTATGACTCACAGGCCGGCCGAGCGAATCCACTGGAGTTTCGGCTCTTGGTCTGAGGTGTGGAGTTCGCGGCATCACATCGCCGACGCTGAACGGTTCGGCGAAGCTGAACGCAAAGGTCGTGAACGACAGGCGCGGGAGAACTTGGAATGGCGTGCCCGCAGATGGCCCGAGGCCAACCGCTTCTTGGTCGAGGAGTGGCAGGGGGCCCTCTCTGAGCGCATACGGCAAAATCTGCACTCCGCGGTGGCAGAGTGGATACGCATTGAGACAGGAAAGGAACCGACTTTCAAGCCTCAATGGATCGCGTGGGACTGGGCATGCGGAGTGCCGGTCTGCGTCGACGGCCGACCATACGGAGTCGTTCATCCTGACCCGACTAAGATCAACTGGCAGCACTTCTCGCGGCTGATCACATTCGCCGCCACCAACTCCGATAGGGAATCACTACTCAGTTCGGCCCCGGCTGGGGCTCGCATCGTCACGCCGCTGTCATCGATGCCATAGTCTCGTGAGATTGCAGTGAAGCCTTGCGAGCCGTATATCGTGGGCGCAGGGACGGAGAGTGTGGTATCAACTGCTGGAAGGGCTATGCATTCTGGCCCCCGAAAGCAACGGGCCCGAGCCGGCTTTGCCGCGACGAGTTGACCCCAGCCACGTGCGGCTAGCAGCTACGGCAGTACCAACGCGCCCACTGCAACGGCGACGTGGATCGGCCTGCGGTAGACTGCCCGGGTCTGTCCTAGGCGCTGCCAGCTCCGAGTGCTCGTCAGCATGGGGCTCGGACCTGCTGGATCGACTCCGCCTCGTCAAGGGTGTGTAGCTAGACGGCGTGGACCAGTACCATACGAGGCGTGTCTACCGTAGCTTCTGACCCTGAGCGCCCGAGCATTGACGTCTGGCAAGGCGATGCCTATGACCTTGCGGGAAAGCTACTGGACAACTCTGTCGACCTGGTGATTACCTCTCCTCCTTATTGGGGCATGCGGACATACGGCATGGATCACAATGAGGAAATTCTGCAGGAGTGGAAGGGTGCTGGGCAGGATGCCCTCGAAATTCCTTCTTACGAATGGTATCGAGCGCACGGCGGAATCCTGGGGATGGAGCCGATCCCGGAATGGTTCATCTCCCACCTGGTGGAGATCTTTGACAGGATCAAGTCGGGCTTGAAGCCAGGCGGTAGCATGTGGATCAATCTCGGCGATACTTACTTCGCTCGATGGTCCAGCATTCGCATGGATGGTCGACAGGGACTCGGCGACAACCCACGGATGCGTCGTAAGACACCGATGGGGGGCTATCGCCAAGAAAAGCAGCTCCTCATGATTCCAGCACGCTTCGCGATTGCCATGCAAGATGCACGATGGATCCTGAGGAACGACCTCATCTGGCACAAGCCCAATGTGCCACCGCGTCCCGAGAAGGACAGGTTGCGGCTCTCACACGAGCATTTTTTCCACTTCGTGAAGAAGCCCACCGAAGGACGACCGAAATACTATTACGACGTCGACGAAGTTGAATCGGGAATTCGCGACGTGGTGACGGTCAATGTCAAGTCAGGCTCAGATGGGCATTCTGCCACTTTTCCAGAGGAGCTGATTAGGCCCAGAATTCTGAGCTCCTGCCCTCCGGATGGTGTTGTCCTAGACCCGTTCTGCGGGACGGGGAGATCGTTGACAGTGGCGCAAGAGTCAGGTAGGCGGGCCATTGGCTTCGAGTTGACGGATCACTTCGCTGCGTCGGCCCTCCAAAGAGTAGCTGAACAGGAACCTCGACTTTTCTGATCAAGGGCCGGACGCGAGCACGGTAGCTCTGGCAGGATTCCGATCATGTCAACGATCCCCCCGCAGCATGGGCGAGGCAACTTCGTGGCGGAGTACTTCGGTTATCAGGTCTACCCGAAGGTAGCCGGCGGACACGAAGCCCTTGCCATTCAGCAAGCCGGACAGTGCCCGTTCCTAAGTTCAGCTACGACCGAGGACCGAGCTTGCGTCAAGGCAGAGTCTTCCCGTGGCGTATGTACAGTGAGTACGGTGGTCGATGCCGCACGCTACGACTGGCTTGTCTGCCCCAATAGGGCTCTTGACCCTCAGTTCATGGGGCAAGCCGCACGGCGGCTCTTTGGTTACCCAGAAGAAGCCACGCTCCACTTTATTCCAGCCCCGACGTTGGCCGACCCGAATACGCGCCTGGTCATCAGGAATGCGCTAGACAAGGCTGAGCACGTGCTGGTGTTCTTTCAGGAGAAACTCGGCGGGGAGTTGGGAATCTCAAAGACGTTGGTTTCTCCAGAGTTTTCCTTTGACTGGACGCTGATTGAACTCATCGATGTAGATCCTGAGCTATCACTAGGGCGATTTGGCATTCTGGAACTGCAGACTATGGACTTCCATGGTTCTTATAAACATGCGGTGCAATTGGTGAGCTCTGCACTCACGAACGAGCCATCAACGTTTCACGAGTACCTTCGCTCAGCGGCGGGTAAGGCCGCCCTTTCCAAGAAAATGGAAGGGCCCAACCTATCGAATGTTTTCAAGCGAACCTTTTACCAGATGGTCTATAAGTTTCAGCTTGCTGGCCATAGTGAGTGCGCTGGAGGCGGATTCGCGATCCCGCGCTCTGTCTGGATGAGCTGGGCCAGGCACCTGGCTTCTCCACGTCTCCTAGAGCAACAGGATGGATCATTTGTTCTAGTGAGAGAGGGTGACCATGCTCCACTTCTGCAGGGAAACTCGTGGATATTCGTCTTTGAGCTAGACAAGTCAAACCACTCAGGCAGCGATGGAACAATTGACAGCATCAAGCTCTGGAAGGTGATACGGACCGATGCGGAAACTCTCATCAGTCTAGCGCTTCGAGATTCTCCGGAGCTTGCACTAGCAGACGGCGGTCCAATTTCGTCAGTCACGAGTAAAGCAAGACAAAAAATCGGGAAGCTTTGGCCCGACGTTGTTCCTGCTAGGGGCCGAGAGCAAGGCCCCACCCTGTTCTAAAAGCCTGGTGCCGCTTGGCGGCGACGTGATTGAGGATCCCACCCACATTGTCAGGGAGTGCATATGTCGCAGGATTCGCCGAGCTTGAGCACCTTCCAGACGCGAAGAGATCTAGACAAGTACGAACACAACGGCCTCCTTCTCTTCGCTATCCAACTTGCGCTTGGCATTGACGACATTGACAGCTTGGCGGCTGTGGCGCTAACCGACGGCACGAATGACAAGAAGTGCGATCTCGTCTACGTGGATCATGATTCGGGTAGGGCGATTATTGCGCAGGGGTACACGTCCTCTAGGCCCAAGCCGAGCGCGCCGGCTAATAAGGCCAGTGACCTAAACACGGCAGTCGCTTGGCTATTCGGTGCTGAGCAGGCCGAAATTCCGGACCTGCTTAGGCCAGCCCGAGATGAGCTACACGAAGCACTGAGACGTGATTCGATTCGTCAGGTAGAACTGTGGTACGTGCACAATTTGCCGGAAAGCGAAGCGGTACAGGAGGAGCTCGATACGGCAAGAGGCAGTGTGCGCGCGCAGCTCGAACATCACTACCCGGATTCTTCGGTAGAAGACATCATCGCCCTGGAGGTGGGGCGTGAGAAGTTGGATCGTTGGTACGCCACCTCGCAAATGCCTGTCTTGGTCGCCGACGAAGTGGAAATTCCTGTTGTCGGGGGTTTCTCGCAGGTGGGAGACAAGTGGGAGGCTTATTGTGCGCCAGTGCCAGCGAGCTGGCTCACCGAGATGTTCGCAAGGTTTGGCACCGATCTCTTCAGCGCGAATGTGCGAGATTACCTTGGGAGCATCAATAGCGATGCCAACATCAACAACAGCATTAAGAGGACGGCGGAGAATGATCCGGCGAGGTTCTTTGCCTACAATAACGGCTTGACGATTCTTGTGAATCACATCGAACCGCCTACTGAAGTGAGACCGGTTCTCAAGGTGCATGGTCTGTCAATCGTAAATGGTGCGCAGACAACTGGAGCGCTGGCAAGCAGTAATGCGACAAAGGAGGCTCTTGCGTCTGCTCGCGTCTTGGCGCGGTTTGTTAAATGCTCAGATCAACAAGTAATTCGAGAGATTATCCAATTCAACAATACGCAGAACAAGGTCGAGGCTGCAGACTTCCGGAGTAATGATAAAATCCAGGACAGGCTGCGGAGAGAGTTCGCGCATATCCCGGAAGCTGACTATAGGGGAGGGCGTAGAGGAAGTGAGCGGGATATTGTGGAGCGCCCTGCTAATTTGATTTCCACTCAGACGGCAGCTCAGGCAATCGCGGCATTCCATGCCATGCCGAACATTGCGTATAATGAGACTCGTCGAATCTGGTCTAGTGACGAGATCTATTCGCAGGTATTTCCGGAGAGGATTTCGGCTCAGCACCTGCTGTTTTGTTACAGCCTGTTGAAGGCAATCGAAGAGGCTAAACTCGAATTGTCGAAGATTCCGATTTCTAGCCGTACGAGTGCGCAGAGCGAGCAAGCTGATTTCTTTCGGCTGCGGGGGTCCACGATTCTCTTGGCTAATGCGACCGCGTCCTGCCTGGAAACGATCTTGGATACTCCATTGCATGACTCTTGGCAGATTCATTTCCAGAGAAACATCTCGCCGCGTGAGGCTATTTCGCATTGGCGGCAGATCCTGGTTCCACTGCTTCCGTTCGTTGGGCAGCTCAAAGATGCGATCGCTGGATACCTGAAGAACAGTGAACGAACCACAGCGTCATTGGTCAAATTCCGGTCGCTCGTCGAAGCAACTCGGCCCGCCCTGGGTGCCGGCCCGTATGCCGACTTTGGACTGGAAGTCAGGGTGGGCTGAGCTGCTGGGTGCGGGTGAATCTGGCAGAGGTCGGCGGAAGGGCTTTGGTCGGTGTCCTGCCTGGTTTGGGGTCGTGCATGATCAGGGGGCCGTACGCTTGCCGGCTGCTCGGGCAGGCTTGTCCCCTGCCCGCAATGTGTCCGAGTGGCCCCCTGGTCTTGCTCGACGCGGGTCCCGGACCGGGGAGGTGGGTAAAGCCGTGGAGCCGTCCGTCCCCACCCCCGGCCTGGTTCTTTTCGCCCCCCTTGTGGGCGCGGGCGGGCGCCGACGTGCGGCCCCGGTGGCGTAGACATTGAGGGGCAAGCGCGGCGGCGTCCGGCCGGCGCCGCCGCGCTGTGCGCGGCACCTTTGATCTCTGATCAGACTGCTACCGCAGTTCAGGAGGTCGGGAATGCAGACGTCCGATTCGTCAAGTGTGGTGTTCTCTCGAGCGTCCGCATCTTCCTCCGGGCTGTCCTACTGATGTATTTGCCGTCTCCTGGAGGCCGCTTGGGCGCGTGGCGGGAGTGGAACGGTGCCAGCCCCGCGGGGCTGGCTGTCGGTGATCCCCCACTCGTGCTCTGACGGTCAGCGAGCGCAGCGAGCCTTGATGAAGTAGGGAAACTCTGTCCGCGCAGTACTGATCGTCTCCTGTTGGCCGTCAGCGTCGGCAGCTACGCTGGTGCGGGCCAGTTCATGAGACAGGGAGAGTGCTACGGGGATGGGACCGAAGTCGGCGCGGGTGTACCGCACGATTCGTGAGTGGATCGCAGCAGGGAAGTATCCGGCCGGCGCGAAGCTCCCCTCCGAGCGAGCCCTGTCGGATGAGTTGGAGATCGGGCGCACGCAACTTCGGCAGGTGCTGGCGAAGCTAGTTGCAGAGCGCGTGATCGAAGTGCATGGGCGCAGTTCCTACCGCGTCCCCTCACAAGCGGCGAGCGTCAACTCACCAGGTAAGCTGGAGCCGTGGCAGATTCATGGTGAGCGGACTGTGTACGACAACCGGTGGGTCAAGCTTGCCCTTGTCGATGTAGAGCCGCCTGGGGTCGAACGCTTCGAGCATCACGTGGTGCGGCTGCACCATGTCGCGATCACGGCAGTGCTGGATGACCAGGACCGAGTGCTCATGCTCTGGCGGTACCGCTTCGTTCCTGATGCCTGGGGCTGGGAGCTGCCTGGCGGCATTGTGGATGAAGGTGAAGACGCCGCCACAACCGCTCTGCGTGAGTTCGAAGAAGAGACGGGCTGGCGCCCGGACTCGCTTCAGCATGTCGTCACCTATCAGCCCATGGTGGGCATGGTCGACTCGCCGCATGAGATCTACGTCGGTTGCGGAGCTACGCACATCGGTGAGCCCACGGACATCGAGGAAGCTGGCCATGTCGCGTGGGTGCCCCTCGCTGACATTCCCGCATTGATGGCGCGTGGCGAACTGATGGGCTCGGGGACCTTGGTCGCGCTACTCCACCTCCTGGCCACCCGAGGCAAGGGCGCTTCTACAGCTCCTGCGTAAGCTGCTCGATTCGGCGGCGGTGACGTACCGACCCGGTGCGATTGGCCAGCATTCGGGCCTGCCGTACGTGGTCCTGTGCTTGGTCGAACTCACCACGGGCCAGGTGTGCTTGAGCCAGGTCGCAACGCAGGCCGGCTGTAGCGCGGATGAACGTGGGATCCAGAGCATCTAGCGCTGTGTAGAGGTCGCGGACCGCGTCGTCATCGCCCAAAAGCGCGAGGGCGTTCCCTCGCCACCGCGCTAGATGGCTGTGATTGAGGAAAATGCTAAGCATGTCGGGATCGCGCGCCTCCTCGCCCTCAGGCAGGCACATCGCAGCACGCTCGAGGGCCCTTCGGCAGTCCTCCGCCAGACCGGCTTTCGCGGCTATCTCTGCCTCAGCCGCATAGAGCCACGCTCGGAGTCTCGGTGAGCTTCGTTGCCCACCTACCTGCTGCGCGCTTCGCACAAGCTCTACCGCAGTCACAGGTCGGCCTGCATCGCAGAGGACATAAGCCTGCTCCGCGGTGGCATGCGCCAGGTACATGGGCTCATCGGCCTCCTGGGCAGCCCGCTTGCCTAACTCGTAATGCCGCCACGCCCGTTCAACAGCCCCGGTGTCGAGAGCTTGCCAGGCTGCAAGTGTCGCGGCGCCGGCCAAGGCTCGGGCGACAGGGCGCCGTGTTTCTGGAAGCACAGCGAAGGTCAGTGCGTCTTCCAAGGTGGTGACATGGCCAGTCATCTGATCGACCAGACTCGCCGCTCCCATCTGGCGATCGACGGTGCGGAGTAACTCGGTCTGGTTCATAAAGGTGTCGACCATGGTGAGACTGACGCTGCGCGCAGAATCGATGCGGCTGATGAGCTCGTCATAGCCGCCGACCGCTGGGGGAACTGCTGAAGCAGCGTGCCGGCCAAAGAGCTCGTCGTCAGTGACACCGAGAACGGGGCGCAGGATCTTCGCGTACTGCTCACTGATGGAGCGCTTGCCGTTCTCCCATTCTGAGACATAGACGCGCAGGCTGGCAGTCGAGCCAACGTCGAGCATGTGCCTTCGCGCGTACTGCTCGATCTCGTGTATGAGTCGCGCTTGCGACCACTCCCGGGCGTTCCTGGCCTCTCGCAGTCGGTTGAACACTGCACCGCTCCCTGTGCACGGGGCCGTTGACGCCTTCCAGCATGCCTCACGTTGCCACAGGTCGGTCGGGGTTAACAGCGTCGTTAACCACGGGCCGTGAAGATCTGCTGGCTACCGCACAGTTGGGCAGCACGGTTCCCTAGAGGTGTCGCAGGAAAGCGAGTTGGACGGCCGGACCGCGACGAACGCTTGACATCTGGTGCGCACCAGTTGCAACCTGTTGGTGCGCACCAGTTGGGAGCACGAAGAGCCCCAACGGCCTCCGCCGTCAGGGCTCCCATCAACGCATGGAGCGGCGTCCAACCGCCAAGTAGTCCGCCGCTCCCGCCCCTCAGACAAGGGAGTTCAATTATGCGCCAGATCCCCGTGGACACGGCTGTGATGACCGTGATGCTGATCCAGGCCCCGGAGCCGAAGGTGAAGAACCGGGAGACCGGTGAGGTCGCGGTCGACAAGCAGTCGGGTAAGACTCTGTTCAACGTGAACGTGGCTGTGATCGTGGACGGTCGTCCCGACGCGGTGACGATCGTGGTCGCTGAGGACGGTGTCCAGCCGGACTTGGTCCCCGGTATGCCGGTGGCTCTGCCCGGCCTGGTCGCCCGGCCGTGGGAGAACGACTTCGGTCACGGGATCAGCTTCCGTGCGAGCGCTGTGATGGCTCAGCAGATCCCGGCGGCATCGAACGGCAAGGGCTGATCGCCGTGACTGACCTGCTTCTGTTCATCGGTGCGTTAGCCCTCTTTGCGCTCATCGCTCGGGCCAAGGCCCCGGCCCTGTACTGGGTGCTGTTCGGACTTCCGGCCGCGCTGTACCGGATCTTCTCCACCTACCGCCGGACGCTGGAAGCCTGTGAGCTGACGGTGGCCCCGGCATGGTGGCGGGTGTTCGCCAACAAGGTGGCCGGCGCCGATGTGCTCCGCCCCGGCATCCCCAAGATTCGCGGGATCTACCCCACCACTACGGGCCTGCGGCTTCGGATGCGCCTGGCTGCCGGCCTTGCACCGGAGCATGTGGAGGCTTCGGCGGAACGCCTGCGTCATGCCTGGGCCGTGCACTCGGTCCACGTCTCGGAGATCCAGCCCGGTGTCATCGAGCTGCGCATGACCGGCTTCGACATCCTCGGACGGGTGCGAATGCCGCGTCGCCTGGCCGCCGGTCCGCTGTCTGTCGTGGTCGGCCTGCGGGAGGACGGCCTGCCCTTTGTGCGGGACTACCAGGACATTGCGCACGCCCTGACGCTGGGCGCGAACAAGTCCGGCAAGTCGATGTACCAGCGGTGCCTGATCGCCGGGCTCGCACCGCAGAGTGTCGCCCTGGTGGGTATCGACTGCAAGCGCGGTGTCGAGCAGAGTCCTTTCGCGCCGCGCTTCTCCGCCCTGGCGACCACTCCGGATCAGGCGGACGGGTTGCTGGACGCGCTCGTGGCGGAGATGGAGGACCGCTTCGACCTGCTGTGCCTGCACCAGGGCATCACGGCGGACACCCCGCTGGAAGACATCACCTCGGACATCTGGGGCCTGCCCAAGCACCTGCGCCCGGTCCCGATCGTGGTCCTGCTGGATGAGATCGCGGAACTGTTCCTGGTGGCTTCCAAGGTCGACAGTGCCCGCCGGGACCGCATGGTGACCCAGCTCGTGCGGCTGGCTCAGCTTGCCCGTGCGGTCGGCATTTACCTGGAGATCTGCGGGCAGCGCTTCGGCTCGGAGCTCGGCAAGGGCGCAACCGCCCTGCGTGCTCAGCTCACCGGCCGTGTGGTGCACCGCTGCAACGACAAGCAGACCGCCGAAATGGGTCTGGGCGACATCAACGACCTGGCCGTCCACGCCGCGACCGCCATCACCGCCAACCGGCCCGGCACCGCGATTGCAGGGGACGCATCCGGTGGCTGGTCCCGCATCCGCACCCCGCACAAGAAGCTGGGCCAAGTCGCCGCGCTCTGTGCCGAGTTCGCTCACCTGACCCCGGACATCCCGGCCCTCGCCCCGTTCCGCCCGTCGGCGGCCCCTGTCGAGGCTGCGGTACCGGCCCCCGCTGTCGCCCCGTAGGACTCATCAATCCCTGGTTGGCGTGACCTTCTCGCGCCGTGTCCCTACCCCCGCCATGCCTGAAGGAGCCACCCCATGGCCACTACCCGCAAGCCCACCGGCCGGCGGACCGCCGCCAAGAAGCCGCCGCCCTGCCCGGACTGCAAGAAAGCCGGACAGGTCTCCGAAGCCTTCAAGGTCGGCAGCCGCACCAAGCGCGACAGCGACGACCGGCAGGAAGCCCTCTGCCTGACCTGCCTCGGCACCGGCCAGGCCCCCACCGACTAGCACCCGCCAAGGCCGGGCGGCCGGACCTGTGAGCCCCGCCCGGCCCTGGCTCCAACCCTCAAGGAAGGAGAACCGCGATGCGCCCCTCGATCCGCATGGATGCCGTGCTCGTACAGGCCGTGATCGCCGGTGCCCTGTCCTTCGCCCACCTCCACGACATCGCGGAAGCCGCCGGACAGGACGGCTGGAAAGCCTGGGCCTACCCCGTCAGCGTGGACCTGCTGCTCGTCGCCTCTTGGCGGCGCCTGCGCAACCTGCGTACGGCAGGAGACCCGACCCGCGCCGCGTGGACCTGGTTCACCGTCGCCCTGGTCGCATCCCTCGGGGCGAACGTGGCCACCGCGGGGCTCCTCGACCTGAACGACGTTCCCGCGTGGCTGCGGATCCTGGTCGCCGGCTGGCCCGCACTTGCCTTCCTCGGCGGCACCCTCCTCGTCCACACCCCCACGGCCCGGGCGGCCGACGAGCCCACCGCACCCGCAGTCGAGATCGACCGTGACGAGCCCGCGCCGGTCCTGCCACCCGAGTCCGGGCCTGCCGAGGAGATCACGGCACCCGAGCTTGTGCCCGCCCCGGCCCCACCGCCCGCCGTTGCGGTGCCTGCCCCGCTGCTGGAGCACGCCCGCAAGGTCGCAGCCGCGCACCGCTCCACCACCGGCACGGCGATCGACGCCGACACCCTGCGCGCCCGCCTCGGTGTCCCGGTCCCGATGGCTGAGGCCATCGCCATCCAACTCGCCTGAAAGGACAGCTCCGGTGACCGTCTCCCTGCCGTTCGTCTTCGTCCTGGCCCTGGTCGCGTGGTTCGCGGTCAAGACCCTCCACATCCGCCCCTGGCTCGTCGTGGTCCTGGTCCTCCTCGGCTTCTACCTCCAGGGCACGTTCCTCGGTCCCGCGATCGACTCCAGCACTCGCACAGGGGTCGACGTCATCAACGACACCACCAAGTAACAAGAAGGGAAGATCCGCGATGTTCAAGCCCAAGTACCCGGCCCCCGACACGTACCCGGTGACCCGCCCCACCGTGGCCCCGGCCCCCCGGCAGGAGACCGCGCCCGCGAACCGGCCGCCCACCACGAGCAGCGCCGTGGTCGACCTGGTCAAGTCCAACCCGCTCGCCGTCGCTGGCGGTTTGGTGATCCTCGGTGCGGTGCTCACCTCGATGTTCCTGGCCGTCGCTCTGACCGCCGGATCCCTGGCCGTGCTCGCCGTGGTGATCCGCTCGCTGATGAACCAGCGCTGACCGGCCCTCCGGGCGGCTTCCACCGCCAAGTTTCCGCCGCCCGGACGGCCCAGTCCCTCCCCGACTGCATCAAGGAAGGAACCACCATCATGCACGTCCACGGCTCAAGGATCTGCCCCGACTGCGACGGCTTCCCCGTCGTCGCCATCACCACCGGCACCCGACACGCGGACGGGACCCGTCACGTCGTCCCGGTCGTGTGCCCGGCCTGCCACGGCACCGGCCACGCTCCGCGCTGGCTCGTCACCACCCGGCCCGCTTCGGTGAAGGCGGGTGCCTCGTGCTGACGGTCTACGACGAGTTCGCCGGGGTCGGCGGCTCCAGCGAGGGACTGACCAAGGTTCCCGGAACCCAGCTCATCTTCGCCGCCAACCACAACCCCCAGGCGGTCGCATCGCACGCCGCGAACTTCCCCGGCGTCGACCACTTCGAAGGCGACGTGGCCCGCGCCAAGATCGAGACGTTCCCGCGCGCGGACATCTTCTGGGCGTCCCCCTCGTGCCCGCCGTGGTCCAACGCCCGGGGCAAGCGACGCGACTTCGACCACTCCACCCAGGGCGTCCTGTTCTGGGAAGAGCAGCCGGATCCCGAGACCAAGCGCGCCCGCGCCCTGATGGAGGAAGTCCCGCGTTACCTGCGTGCCATGAACCTGCGCGGGCGCCCGGTGCTGGCCGGTGTGGTGGAGAACGTCATCGAGTGCCGCAAGTGGGACCAGTGGAACCGGTGGATCACCGAGATCCGCGCCGAAGGGTACGAGACCCGCGTCATCGCCCTGAACTCCATGCACGTCAAAGCCGTCCGCTCACTGCGGGCCCCGCAGTCCCGCAACCGCCTGTTCGTCGCCTACTGGCTGCGCTCCCTGGGCCGGACCCCGGACTGGAACAAGTGGTTACGCCCCACCGCCTGGTGCCCGACCTGCGACACACGGGTGACCGCCTTGCAGGTGTTCAAGAAGCCCGGGACGGACATGGGCGCGTACGGGAAGTACGGGCAGTACTACTACCGGTGCCCGAACGTGAAGTGCCGCAACGCCATCGTCGAACCCGACGTGATCCCCGCGTCCGCCGCGATCGACTGGACTCTCCAGGGCACCCGCATAGCCGACCGCAGTGAACCGCTCGCGGACGCCACGATGGAACGCATCCGGGTCGGTATCGCGAAGTACGCGCGTCCGATGACGGTGCCCGCCGGCGGGACCTGGCGCAACGACGCCTCCCCGATCGACCGGCCCATGCCGACCCGCACCACCCGCGAAACAGACGGACTCGCCGTACCGCCCCTCCTGGTCCCAACGGAGGGCCGTGACGGGAAGGTCGCCTCTTCCGTCCGGGATCCGTTGTGGACGCAGACCGCCCGCAACGAGACCGGGCTGGCGATCCCGCCGTTCCAGATCAGCCTGCGCGGCGGCGGGGCGAAGAACGCGGCTCACTCGATCAGCGAACCGGTGGGCACGGTCACCGCTTCCGGCAATCACCACGGCCTGGTCACCGGTCAGACGCTCCTGATCCCGTACTACAGCAACGGCACCGCACGCCCTGTCGAGGAACCGGTCGGTACGGTCACCGCACGGGACCGGTGGTCGCTGGCGGAAGTGGCCTCCAGCGTGGACCTGGCCGATGTGCGGTTTCGGATGCTTGAGCCCTGCGAGATCGGCCGCGCCATGGCCTTTCCCGACACGTACATCGTCCACGGAAACAAGCGTGACCGGGTCCGCCAGTACGGCAACGCCGTCACCCCGCCCGTCGCGGAAGTCCTCGTCTCCGCCCTCGTCGAGACCATCACCGGCACCCCCTTGGACCGGGAGGCGACGGCATGACCGAGCTTCTGCAAGACGTGCGGGCACTGACCCTGTGGCAGCCGTGGGCGAGCTGCATCGCCTACGGCACCAAGCGGGTCGAGAACCGGTCCTGGCCCACTGATCACCGCGGCCCGGTCCTGATCCACGCAGGACAGACCACCGACCCCAACGCCAAAGACCTGCCCATGACCCGGGCGTTCCTGTGCCGCCCCCAGCCCAAGGGCGCCATCGTCGCCGTCGCCCTCCTGGACGGCTGCCACCCGGACGACGGCTACTGCACCCTTTGGTCCGCACGCGGACGCTGGCACTGGCACCTGACGAACCTCACCCCCCTCACCGACCCCATGCCCTGGCCCGGCGCACGCGGCCTGTGGACTCCGCCCGCCGGCCTGCTCGCGTCCACGGTCCTCATCTCGGCTCTGGAGGCGGCCCGTGGCTGACACGCTCGACCCGACCACCCTGGGCGACCTGCTCAGGGTGGCCTCGGCCCCCGACTTCGACCGCTGGCAACAGCAGATCCACAAGACCGGCGGATGCTCACAGCCCATCCACCTCACCGGCTGGTCCCTCACCCGCGACAAGGCCACCGGCGAGACCCTGCACGCCTACTCCACCGCGAACGAGCCCGGTGGCCGGCTGCGGATCGCCTGCGGAAACCGCCGCGCTTCCCGCTGCGCGCCCTGCGCCTACCTCTACGCCGGGGACGCCTACCGCCTCGTCCGCGCCGGTCTGGCGGGCGACGACACCATGAACATCCCCGTGACCGTCCGTACACGGCCCCGTGTCTTCGTGACTCTGACCGCGCCTTCTTTCGGACCGGTCCACAATCGGCCCGATACAGGCCGCTGCCGCTGCGGCGCCCGCCACCCCGAGGACGATCCCGCCCTCGGCGCGGCGCTCGACCCCGCCACCTACGACTACGCGGGGGCGGTGCTGTTCAACAACCACGCGGGCGAACTGTGGCACCGCTTCATCAACCGGCTCCGCCGCGAGATCGCCGCACGTGCCGGACTGACCCAACGGGAACTGGCTGCCATAGTCCGGCTGTCGTACGGGAAGGTCGCAGAGTTCCAGAACCGAGGCGCGATCCACTTCCACGCCGTGATCCGCATCGACGGACCCGAGGGGCCCGCCAGCGCACCGCCGCCCTGGGCCACGCTCGAACTGCTCACCGACACGATCCGCGAGGCCAGAAAGCATCCCTACACCACCGTGACCGTGCCCGCGGCCGAGGGGGAACCCGCACGCACCTTGTGCTGGGGCGAGAAGCTCGACGTCCGGCCCATTACGGCGTTCGACAGCGACGACGTCACCGAACAAAAGGTCGCCGCCTATATCGCCAAGTACGCCACCAAGGCAGCCGAGACCACCGGCAGCCTGGACCGGCGCATCGGCGAACTCTCCGAACTCGACCAGCATCGTCTCCCCGACCACGCCCGGCGACTCATCCGCGCCTGCTGGGACCTCGACCGCGCGTATCCCGAACGAAAGCTCTGGGCCTGGGCTCACATGCTCGGCTTCCGGGGCCACTTCCTCACCAAGTCCCGCCGCTACTCCTCCACATTCAGCGAACGGCGACAGATCCGCGCCGACTACCGCGTCGCAGAACAGCGCGAAGCCCTCGACCTGCCCGACCCCGACACCACCCTCGTGCTGGCCGACTGGCGCTACGCCGGCCACGGCCACACCCCCGGCGAATCCGCCCTCGCCGCCTCCATCGCCGAAGACATCCGCATCAACAGAGAAACCGCCCGCGAAGCCATGCACGACCAACGCGCACTGGAAGGAGCCATGTCGTGAAGGACGAGCTGATGACCACGGCGGAGGTCCTTTCCGAGCTGAAGGGGATCTCGCGGCGCACCTTCTACCGGTGGCGTGAACTCGGCAAGGCCCCCAAAGCGCTCACGCTGCCGAACGGTGAGCTGAGGGTGTGGCGGTCCGACTTCCAGGCCTGGCTGCGATCGCGGGAAGGAGCGGCCGCGTGAAGTCGACGGACGTGAGGGTGTGGTCCATCCGCCTTAAGCCCGGGAAACGTCCCTCGTACCAGGTGCGCTGGAAGGTCGCCGGGCAGTCCTTTTCTGAGACGCGGAGGACGAAGGCGCTCGCTGACAGCTTTCGGTCGAAGCTGCTCCGGGCCACGCGCGACGGAGAGGAATTCGACACGGTATCCGGCCTTCCGGATTCCATGGCGGAGCTAAAAGCGAGCCTGAGCTGGTACAGGTTCGCGCTGCGGTATCTCGCCATGAAGTGGCCTCATGCCGCTCCGAACACCCGGGACGGGATCAACGAGTCGTTGACCTCCGTGACCCTCGCGCTGCTGGATGAGCGCCCTGGCCGACCTGCGGACCCCCTTTTGAGGAAGACCCTGCGCAACTGGGCTTTCGTGCTGCCTGGACCGGATGATCGTGACCTGCCGGAGGAGATCGCCAACGCGCTGCATTGGGTCGGCAAGGCATCCCGGCCTCTTGCGGATCTAGCCGATCCCGTCGTGGCAAGGGCTGTGCTGGATTCCCTGAAGATCAAATTAGATGGCACTGCGGCAGCGGCGGAGACGGTTCACCGGAAGCGGCGGACCTTGGTCAACGCCATGCACTATGCCGTCGATCTTGGTGAGTTCCAGGAAAACCCATTGTCGGCCGTCCGATGGCAGAAGCCGAAAGTCGCAAATGACGTAGATCCTCGGGTGGTGGCAAATCCCGAGCAGGTGCGTTCCCTCCTCTGCGCGGTCTCCTATGTCGGCGGTTATCGAAGGGCGCGTGGCAGGCGCTTGGTCGGGCTCTTTGCGTGTATGTACTTCGGGGGTTTCCGGCCGGCCGAAGCCGTGGGCCTGGCGCTGCCGGATCTCACCCTTCCGTCCGCTGGGTGGGGTGAGGCGGTGCTGCACCGATCACGGCCCAGCGTCGGCAAGCAGTGGACGGATTCCGGCGAGAGCCACGACGACCGCGGGCTGAAGAACCGGCCTGCTGAGGAGGTCCGCCGGGTGCCGATTCCGCCGCAGCTCGTTGCCGTGCTCCGGGACCACGTCCACACCTTCGGGACCGCCGACGACGGGCGGCTCTTCTACAGCGAGGGCGGGGGAGTGGTGTCGTCGTCCACCTATTACCGGGCCTGGCAGGAGGCGCGGGTCCTCGCTCTGCAGCCGGCCGCGGTCGCTTCGCCACTGGCGCGACGTCCGTACGACCTGAGGCACTCGGCCCTCTCTACGTGGCTCAACGCCGGTGTGGACCCGACTGAGGTCGCTGCTCGGGCGGGCAACAGCGTGGAAGTCCTCCTGGGGCGGTACGCGAAGTGTCTCGACGGTCGGCAGGAGGTCGGCAACCGTCGCATCGAGGAGCTGCTGCGCGAGTACGAGTGAGAGTGGAGCCGCTGCGGACCGAGGCCCCTGGGTGAATCCCGGGGGCCTTCGCGTTGCCGGGGCTGACCTGCGAGCTTCTGGCGGGATCTGGGCCGCGAATAGGCCGCAGAGACTGTCATACGGCTGCACAGGGCGGCAGTTGGCTGCGCATACGCGAAGACCCCGTTCTCAGCGTTAGTGCTGATGGCGGGGTCTTTGGGCACTTCCTGCGAAGTGCCCCCGGCAGGATTCGAACCTGCGCACACGGCTCCGGAGGCCGTTGCTCTATCCCCTGAGCTACGGGGGCGTGCGCCGCGCTGGTGCGTGGCGACGGGTAGAACCCTACCAGCTCCCGAAGCGTCTTCGTGAACAGGTATTTCGGGCCACGGGCGGGGGCGCGGAGGTTCGCTTCGAGGGGCCGGAGTACGGCCTGTGACCGGGTTCCGGCGGTGTCGGAACCCACCCGGACGATCACCCGAACCCCGCGCCCCCGCAGTGCCTCAGCGTGCCCCCGCTTCGCCCGCACGGGTCGGAAGTGGGCAAAACGCGGACGCAGCCGGGTCGGCGGACCTACTCTCGAGTTGTGTCCGGCGCGTCCGGCCGAGTGCTCGTTGTCGATGACAACCGGGTGATTCGGCAGCTGATCAGGGTCAACCTCGAGCTGGAGGGCTTCGAGGTCGTGACCGCGGCCGATGGTGCCGAGTGTCTGGAAGTCGTCCATCAGGTGCAGCCGGACGTCGTCACGCTCGATGTGGTCATGCCCCGGCTCGACGGCCTGCGCACCGCCGCGCTGCTGCGGGACGACCCGCGGACGAGCCGCATCCCCCTCGCGATCGTCAGCGCATGTACGCAGTACGAGGTGGAGAGCGGCGTCGCAGCCGGCGTGGACGCCTTCCTCGCCAAGCCGTTCGAGCCTGCCGAGTTGGTGCGGATCGTGCGTCGGTTGACGCGCCGGGAGGCCGGGGAGGGTCCGCCGTCCGTAGACGGCAGGCATGGAGCCGGGCGGGCGGGGAGTGTGAGGGGCTGACCGCACGCCCGCGCCACCGCACCGCCGCATCAAGCCTCCGCGCAACCGACGTCGTCGATCGCCTCAGGGCGCTCGTGGAGCAGTACGACCCGCGCGTCCCACGCCTCGATCTCCGCCAGCGGCCCGCTCGCTGGGCCGCTGGCTGTCGCCGTGTCAAGCCCCCTCCCCACCGCCCCGCCGCGTCCAGACCCTCCGCCTCCGCGCCGTCACGACCCCCGCCGCCGTCAGCGCCCGCGCCGCCGGCCACCCCCACCGCCGCCCGCACCCTGCCCGCATGGCGAAACCGGTTCGCGAAGTGCCCCCCTTCCTCCCATACGCTTGTGCCGTGACCCCCGCAGAGCTCTCCCGTACCGTGCGGCACGCCGTGTGCCGTGCCGTCGAGGACGGTGCCCTGCGGGTGGACGTACCGGCCGCCGAGGGCGTGAAGATCGAGCGGCCGCGGCCCGGCGGGTGCGGGGACTATGCCACCGGGGTCGCGCTGCGGCTGGCGCGGCAGGCCGGGCGGCCCGCCGCCGAGGTGGCCGAGGCGATCAGGCAGCGCATCGCGGGCAACCACGGCATCGCAAACGTCGAAGTCACCGGGCCCGGGTTCCTGAACTTCACCCTCCACAGCAGCGCGCAGGAGCAGCTCGTGCGCAGGGTTCTCCGCGAGGGCGTCCGCTACGGCGCCCCGCGACAGACCGGCGGAAGCGGGCCGTTCCCGCACGTCGACGAGCAGCGCGCCCGTGTCTGGGCCGACACCCTCGTGCGGCTGGGCGCCGAACCGAGCCCGGGGGAGTCCGTGCGGGTCATGCCCGTCGGCGATCAGGACGTGGCCGAGCGACTGGGGCAGGACGCCGCCCGATGGGCGCTGCTCGCCGCCGCCGCGCACGACAGGCCGAGAACGGACGCGGGGCTGCTCGTGCAGCACGAGCGCAACCCCCTGTACAAGGTGCGGTACGCCCATGCCCGGGCCAGGGCGCTCACCCGTAATGCCGAGCGACTCGGGTTCCGCAGCGCCCCCGGCCCGCACGTCGATGCCCTCGCCGTCACCCCCACCCTCACCGCCGCCGTCGGCGATCACCCGGCCGTGGTCGCCGATGCCGCCCGCCTGCGTGCCCCGGACCGGCTCGCCAGGCATCTCGAAGTCACCGCAGAGGCCCTTCTCTCCTTCCAGTGCACCGTGCTGCCCGTCGGGGACGAGAAACCCTCGGCCGCCCATCGTTCCCGGCTCGCCCTCGCCGAGGCGGCCGGGACGGTGCTGGCCGGTGGCCTGTCCCTGCTCGGCATCAGCGCACCCGAACACTTGTGAGATGTGAGAGAGATCAGAGACCGATGAGCCGATCTGCACACCCCGCCGGACCCCGTCACGCCGACGTTCTTCCCGAGGGCCACTACTCCGCACCGCCCACCGATCTGAACGCCCTCGACGGCAAGGTCTGGGCCCGTGCTGTCACCCGCAACACCGACGGGGTCGTCACCGTCGGAGGGATCGAAGTGACAAGGCTGGCCGAGGAGTTCGGGACGCCCGCCTACTTCCTCGACGAGGCCGACTTCCGTGCCCGCTGCCGGGCCTGGGCCGACGCCTTCGGCAAGGACGCGGACGTGTTCTACGCGGGGAAGGCGTTCCTGTCCCGCGCGATCGTCCGGTGGCTCAAGGAAGAGGGGCTCAACCTCGACGTGTGCTCCGGCGGGGAGCTGGCCACGGCCCTCGACGCCGGGATGCCCGCCGAGCGCATCGCCTTCCACGGCAACAACAAGTCCGAGAGCGAGATCGAAAGGGCCGTGCGCGCCGGAGTGGGGCGGATCGTCCTCGACTCCTTCCAGGAGATCGTCCGCGTCGCGCACATCGCCCAGTCCCTCGGGAAGCGGCAGCCGGTGCAGATCCGGGTCACCGTCGGAGTCGAGGCCCACACGCACGAGTTCATCGCCACCGCCCACGAGGACCAGAAGTTCGGTATCGCGCTGGCCGGGGGACAGGCCGCGGAGGCCGTACGCCGTGCGCTGAGGCTCGACGGGCTCGAGCTCATCGGCATCCACTCCCACATCGGTTCGCAGATCTTCGACATGGCCGGCTTCGAGGTGTCCGCCCGCCGGGTCGTGCAGCTGCTCGCCGAGGTGCGGGACGAGCACGGCGTCGAGCTGCCCGAGATCGACCTCGGCGGTGGCCTCGGTATCGCCTACACCCCCGACGACGACCCGCGCGAGCCGCACGAGATCGCCAAGGCGCTGACCGAGATCGTCAGCCGCGAGTGCGAGGCCGCGAAGCTGCGGACGCCCCGCATCTCCGTCGAGCCGGGCCGCGCCATCGTCGGCCCCACCGCCTTCACCCTGTACGAGGTCGGCACCGTCAAGCCGCTCGAGGGCCTGCGTACGTACGTCAGCGTCGACGGCGGCATGTCGGACAACATCCGCACGGCGCTGTACGACGCCGAGTACAGCGTCGCGCTCGTGTCCAGGACGTCCGAAGCGCCGCCGATGCTCAGCCGGGTCGTCGGCAAGCACTGTGAGAGTGGCGACATCGTGGTCAAGGACGCGTTCCTGCCGGCCGACCTCGCGCCCGGTGATCTGATCGCCGTCCCGGCCACCGGCGCCTACTGCAGGTCCATGGCCAGCAACTACAACCACGCGCTCCGCCCGCCTGTCGTCGCCGTCAAGGACGGCGAGGCCCGGGTGATCGTCCGGCGTGAGACGGAGGAAGATCTCCTGCGTCTCGACGTCGGATAATTGAGATAGATGTCTCGCATGCCGGACGAAGGACAGAAACTCCGGTTCGGTGGGCGAGACTGGTCCACACCGTAGAAGTAATGAGAAGCGAGGTCGGATGATGCGTACGCGTCCGCTGAAGGTGGCGCTGCTGGGCTGTGGAGTGGTCGGCTCAGAGGTGGCGCGCATCATGACGACGCACGCCGACGACCTCGCCGCGCGCATCGGTGCCCCGGTGGAGCTCGCCGGGGTCGCCGTGCGCCGTCCCGGGAAGGTGCGCGAAGGCATCCCGGAGGAGCTCGTCACCACGGACGCGACCGCCCTGGTCAAACGCGGCGACATCGACGTCGTCGTCGAGGTCATCGGCGGCATCGAGCCGGCCAGGACCCTGATCACCACCGCGTTCGAGCACGGCGCGTCCGTCGTCTCCGCCAACAAGGCGCTTCTCGCGGAGGACGGCGCGACGCTGTACGCCGCCGCCGAGCAGCACGGCCGCGACCTCTACTTCGAGGCCGCGGTCGCCGGTGCGATCCCGCTGATCAGGCCGCTGCGCGAGTCGCTCGCCGGCGACAAGGTCAACCGCGTGCTCGGCATCGTCAACGGCACGACCAACTTCATCCTCGACAAGATGGACAGCTCGGGCGCCGGGTACTCCGAAGCGCTCGACGAGGCCACCGCCCTCGGGTACGCGGAGGCCGACCCGACCGCTGACGTCGAGGGCTTCGACGCCGCCGCCAAGGCCGCCATCCTCGCCGGGATCGCCTTCCACACCCGCGTACGCCTCGACGACGTCTACCGCGAGGGCCTGACCGAGGTCACCGCCGCCGACATGGCGTCGGCGCGGCGGATGGGCTGCACCGTCAAGCTGCTCGCCATCTGCGAGCGCGCCGCCGACGGCCAGTCCGTCACGGCCCGCGTGCACCCCGCGATGATCCCGCTCAGCCACCCGCTCGCCTCCGTCCGCGAGGCGTACAACGCCGTCTTCGTCGAGGCGGAAGCGGCCGGCCAGCTGATGTTCTACGGCCCCGGCGCCGGCGGCTCGCCCACCGCGTCCGCCGTCCTCGGCGACCTCGTCGCCGTCTGCCGCAACAAGCTCGCCGAGGCAACGGGGCCCGGTGAGTCGGCGTACACCCAGCTGCCCGTGAGCCCCATGGGCGACGTGGTGACGCGGTACCACATCAGCCTCGACGTGGCCGACAAGCCGGGCGTTCTCGCCCAGGTCGCGACGGTCTTCGCCGAGCACGGCGTATCCATCGATACGGTGCGCCAGCAGGGCAAGGACGGCGAGGCATCGCTCGTCGTCGTCACCCACCGCGCGCCCGACGCCGCCCTCTCCGGGACCGTCGAGGCGCTGCGCAAGCTCGACACCGTGCGCGGTGTCGCCAGCATCATGCGTGTTGAAGGGGAGTAAGGGACCCATGACCACCAACGGCACCCACCAGTGGCGCGGCATCATCGAGGAGTACCGGGACCGTCTTCCGGTCACGGACACGACGCCCGTCGTCACGCTCCGTGAGGGTGGCACGCCGCTCGTCCCGGCGCAGGTCCTTTCCGAGCGCACAGGCTGCGAGGTGCACCTCAAGGTCGAGGGCGCCAACCCCACCGGTTCCTTCAAGGATCGCGGCATGACGATGGCCATCACCCGGGCCAAGGAGGAGGGCGCGCAGGCCGTCATCTGCGCCTCCACCGGCAACACCTCCGCCTCCGCCGCCGCATACGCGGTGCGCGCCGGCATGGTCTGCGCGGTGCTCGTGCCGCAGGGCAAGATCGCGCTCGGCAAGATGGGCCAGGCGCTGGTCTACGGCTCGAAGATCCTCCAGGTCGACGGCAACTTCGACGACTGCCTGAACCTCGCCCGCAGCCTCTCGGAGAACTACCCCGTGGCGCTGGTCAATTCGGTCAATCCGTACCGCATCGAGGGCCAGAAGACGGCCTCCTTCGAGATCGTCGACGCGCTCGGCGACGCCCCCGACATCCACGTGCTGCCCGTCGGCAACGCCGGCAACATCACGGCGTACTGGAAGGGGTACAAGGAGTACGCGGCGGACAGCATGTCCAGCAAAGCCCCTCGTATGTGGGGTTTCCAGGCCTCCGGTTCCGCTCCGATCGTGCGCGGCGAGGTCGTCAAGGACCCATCGACGATCGCCACCGCCATCCGTATCGGCAACCCGGCCTCCTGGTCGCAGGCGCTGGCCGCCCGTGAGGAGTCCGGGGGCTTCATCGACGAGGTGACGGACCGTGAAATCCTGCGCGCCTACCGGCTGTTGGCGTCCCAGGAGGGTGTCTTCGTCGAGCCGGCCTCTGCCGCTTCCGTCGCCGGTCTGCTGAAGGCCGCCGAGCAGGGCAAGGTCGACCCGGGTCAGAGGATCGTGTGCACGGTCACCGGCAACGGCCTGAAGGACCCCGACTGGGCGGTCGCCGGAGCGCCCCAGCCGGTCACCGTCCCGGTCGACGCCGCCGCCGCGGCGGAGCGGCTCGGCCTGGCCTGATCCCGCACGGCCCCGGCCGGCAGGCTGCCGGGGCCCGTTCGCCGGATCATGGCCGACGCCGCGTCCTGATCGCCCTACGGGCCCTCGGGCGCGGCCAGTTCGCCTACTGGAAAGTATTGGCAACCAGGACGACGCAGTACGTAGAGGCACAGGAGGCTCGCGACACGCATCGTGCGCCTCCTGTGCGCCCTATGTCGCCGGTGAACCTTCCTTCGATAGGCTGTACTCCAACCCGGCCCCCCGCATATGCGCGGTGTTGTTGCCGTCGCGGTGTTCCCGCCGCCGAGGCCCACGGGTGTTGCAGTCTCTCGAACAAATCTTGTACATCCCGCTGTTCAGAACCAAGGAGAGTCGTCGAGCGATGGCCGGTCCAGCGTTCCGCGCCGCCGCCGTCCGGGTGCGCGTCCCCGCAACCAGCGCCAATCTCGGTCCGGGCTTCGACGCCCTGGGACTGTCGCTCGGTCTGTACGACGACGTGGTCGTCCGGGTCGCGGACTCCGGTCTGCACATCGACATCGCCGGTGAGGGTGCGTCCACCCTGCCCCGCGATGAGAAGCACCTGCTCGTACGGGCCCTCCGCACGGCCTTCGACCTGCTCGGCGGACAGCCGCGCGGCCTCGAGATCGTCTGCGCCAACCGCATTCCGCATGGCCGCGGCCTCGGCTCCTCCTCCGCCGCGATCTGCGCCGGTATCGTCGCCGCCCGCGCCGTGACGATAGGCGGGGACGCAAAACTCGACGACGCGGCCCTGCTGGAGCTCGCCACCGAGATCGAGGGCCACCCCGACAATGTCGCGGCCTGCCTCCTCGGCGGCTTCACCCTCGCCTGGACCGAGGCGGGAGCGGCGCGAGCGATCAGGATGGATCCCGCCGATTCCGTCGTTCCAGTGGTTTTTGTGCCCGGCAAGCCGGTGCTCACCGAGACGGCCCGCGGTCTGCTGCCGCGCACCGTCCCCCATGTCGACGCCGCCACCAACGCCGGCCGTGCCGCCCTCCTCGTCGAGGCCCTGACCAGGCGTCCTGAGCTGCTGCTGCCCGCCACGGAGGACCGGCTCCACCAGGAGTACCGCGCCCCGGCCATGCCGCAGAGCATCGACCTGGTGAACCGACTGCGCGCCGACGGCGTCCCTGCAGTCATCTCCGGCGCGGGCCCCACGGTGCTCGCGCTGGCCGAGGACAGTGCGGCCGACAAGGTCGCACAGCTGGCGGGCGAGGGCTGGGCGGCCAACCGGCTGGCCTTCGACGCCGCGGGAGCGAGCGTCCTGCCGCTGGCGCCCTAGCAACACGACTGCCACACGATTGCCGGTGCTGGAGAGGGGGAATGTTTGTTGGAGCCGGTAGTGTTAATCTCAATGCTGCAACCGTCGTCGTTGAGGCGCGGTGCTTCGCGTCCCCCTTCGGGACCAACATTCTCCGGGAGCCTCCCCAAACTGCCTGAGCAGCCTGCCTGAGCAGTTTCGAGCACGCTCCGGAACCGGCACGACACCCCTCGCTTTTCCAGGAGTGGGCCGAGCAGGGGGACCTCGAGCCGGACCTTGCACGTATGCATGTATCTCTCCGCCGTCAATTCTCCGGCGGGACCACCGCTCCGGTTCGGTCCACAACCCAGGACCGCAGCCGGACAGCACAACCGGTCGCCGAGCCAGAAGGCCGACGTCCGCTCCAGGGAAGGACCCTTCGTGAGCGACACCACCGATCTGATGGGCGTGACTGCCGACGACAAGGTCGACAACGCCGCGCCCGCCGCAGGTGCTGCCTCCGGCACCACCTCACGGCGCCGCCGCTCCGGCACCGGCCTCGAGGGCATGGTCCTGGCCGAGCTGCAGCAGGTCGCGTCCGGCCTCGGCATCAGGGGCACCGCGCGTATGCGCAAGAGCCAGCTGATCGAGGTCATCAAGGAGGCGCAGGCCGGAGGGGGCTCCCCGGCGAAGAGCGCCGACGCGGGCACCGAGGCCGCCACCAAGCCCAAGCGCCGTGCCACCTCCAAGGCGCGCACGGGCGACGAGGCCGCCGCCCCCGCCGCGGAGAAGGCCGAGAAGGCGGAGAAGGCCGACAAGCCCGAGAAGGCCGTCGCCCAGCAGCAGATCGACATCCCGGGACAGCCGGCTGGGGGCACCGCCCAGGCCGCAGGCTCTGGGGGAGACGACCAGCCGGCCGGGGAGCGCCGCCGTCGCCGTGCCACCGCTCAGGCGGGCAGCCCGGAGACCCGTACCGAGACCCGGGGCGACACCGCCGTCGAGGTCAGGACCGAGGCCCAGCCCGAGTCCAAGGCCGAGACCGCCGTGGACACCGCGGAGGGCCGCCGTGACCGCCAGGAGCGCGGCCAGCGCGGCGACCGTGCTGAGCGCGGCGACCGTGGCGACCGTGCTGAGCGTGGCGAGCGCGGTGACCGCCGCGAGCGTCAGCGCGACCGGCGCGGCAAGGGCGACGACCAGCAGCAGGGCGGCGGCGGCCAGCGCCAGCAGCGCCAGGGCGGCCAGCAGAACACCGGCCCCCAGGACGACTTCGACGACGAGGCCGGTGGCCGCCGCGGACGCCGCGGCCGCTACCGCGACCGCCGTGGCCGCCGTGGCCGTGACGACTTCGCGACCGGCGAGCCGCAGGTCTCCGACGACGACGTCCTGATCCCCGTCGCCGGCATCCTGGACATCCTCGACAACTACGCGTTCATCCGGACCTCCGGCTACCTGCCCGGCCCGAACGACGTGTACGTCTCCCTCGCCCAGGTCCGCAAGAACGGCCTGCGCAAGGGCGACCACGTCACCGGTGCCGTGCGCCAGCCCAAGGAAGGCGAGCGCCGCGAGAAGTTCAACGCGCTGGTCCGCCTGGACTCGGTCAACGGCATGGCGCCCGAATCGGGCCGCGGCCGCCCCGAGTTCAACAAGCTGACGCCGCTGTACCCGCAGGACCGACTGCGTCTCGAGACCGACCCGGGCGTGCTGACGACCCGGATCATCGACCTCGTCGCGCCGATCGGCAAGGGCCAGCGAGGCCTGATCGTGGCTCCGCCGAAGACCGGCAAGACCATGATCATGCAGGCGATCGCCAACGCGATCACCCACAACAACCCCGAGTGCCACCTGATGGTCGTCCTCGTCGACGAGCGTCCGGAAGAGGTCACCGACATGCAGCGGTCGGTGAAGGGCGAGGTCATCTCCTCGACCTTCGACCGTCCCGCCGAGGACCACACCACCGTCGCCGAGCTGGCCATCGAGCGCGCCAAGCGCCTCGTCGAACTGGGTCACGACGTGGTCGTCCTGCTGGACTCGATCACCCGTCTCGGCCGTGCGTACAACCTCGCGGCCCCGGCTTCCGGTCGCATCCTGTCCGGTGGTGTCGACTCGACCGCGCTCTACCCGCCGAAGCGCTTCTTCGGTGCGGCGCGCAACATCGAGGACGGCGGCTCGCTGACCATCCTGGCCACCGCGCTGGTCGACACCGGTTCGCGCATGGACGAGGTGATCTTCGAGGAGTTCAAGGGCACCGGCAACGCGGAGCTCAAGCTCGACCGGAAGCTCGCCGACAAGCGGATCTTCCCCGCGGTGGACGTCGACGCGTCCGGTACGCGTAAGGAAGAGATCCTGCTCGGCAGCGACGAACTGGCGGTCACCTGGAAGCTGCGCCGAGTGCTCCACGCCCTCGACCAGCAGCAGGCGATCGAGCTGCTGCTGGACAAGATGAAGCAGACCAAGTCGAACGGCGAGTTCCTGCTCCAGATCCAGAAGACGACTCCGTCCGCCGGCAACGGCAACGACTGAGAAGCTTCAACCGGCGCAGGTCCCTCACCGAGAGATCTCCGCCACAGCCGCCGGGCCCGTCAAGGGCCCGGCGGGGGAGTCCCACCCCTCTGAACCCGCCGGCCGAAACCGCTGGTGAGGCGCAGGGAACGGCCTCCTCGAGCGGTTCTTCGGGCCCACCGTGCAGCGCGCGGTGGGCCCGACCCGTTCTCACCGGCCTCTCATCCGCTCGTGCGACGCTTCTCGCTTCGACGTCCGAGCACTCGCTTCGACGTCCGAACAAGCGACGTCCGAACAAGAAACGACATGCCGAGAACCGCGCCTGATCACCACCCCCGGGGGTAGCGGGAACAGCGAGAGCCGAGGAGACCATGACCGAGCAGAGCACCAGCACCGGCGGCCGAATACGCGGCAGCGGCAGACGCCGCAAGCGGCCCTCCACGGCGCGCCGGGTGTGGACGGTCGTCGCGTGGGCGGCGGCAGCCCTGGTGCTCGTCGGCGGCTCCGGGCTCGGCCTCCTGTGGTTCAAGCTGAACGGAAACCTCCAGGGCATCGACATCAACCAGGCCCTGGGGACCGACCGCCCCAAGAACATCGACAACGGCTCCATGGACATCCTCGTCCTGGGCTCCGACTCCCGTTCCGGCGCGAACTCCGAATACGGCGCCGACGAAGGCGCCGCCCGCTCGGACACCGCGATGGTCGTGCACGTCTACCAGGGCCGCAAGACGGCAAGCGTCGTCTCCATACCGCGTGACACGCTCGTCGAGCGGCCGAAGTGCACCAGCCGCGACGGCACGGCGGTCGCGGGCGCGCAGCGCGCCATGTTCAACACGGCGTACGAGGTCGGCGGCCCCGCCTGCGCGGTGAAGACCGTCGAGGCGATGGCCGGCATCCGCATGGACCACTTCATCGAAGTCGACTTCACGGGCTTCAAGAAGCTCATCGACGAGCTCGGCGGCGTCGACATCACCACCTCGCAGCCGATCAACGACACAAAGAGCCATCTGAACCTCCCGCCCGGCACCCACACCCTCGACGGCGAGGAGGCACTCGGCCTCGTACGCACCCGCAAGAGCGTGGGTGACGGCAGCGACCTGGGGCGCATCCAGCTCCAGCAGGCGTTCATGAAGGCGTTCATCAACCAGGTCAAGGACGTCGGCGTCTTCAGCAGCCCCAAGAAACTCCTGAACCTCGCTGACGCGGGCACGAAGGCGATCACCCCCGACTCCGAGCTCGACTCGGTGAACGAGCTGATGGGCTTCGCCAAGGGGCTCAGTTCGCTGGGCGCCGAGGACGTCGACATGATCACGATGCCGGTGAAGTACGACCCGAACGACCCCAACCGCGTGATTCCGGTCGAGGCCGGCGCCGATCAGGTGTGGCTGGCGCTCAAGCGGGACAGGCCGATCCCCGCCTCGGCGGTCGAGGACTCGGCCGGCGACAAGGGCGATGCCGCGTCCGTCGTGGGCAGCGACTGAGGACGACCCGGATGCGCGCCGGCGCGAACCGGCGCGTGAAAGGGTCTCTATACCCGCTTCGGACGCCAGGAATACTTCCGGGCCCACCCCGGTTTTGGGAGATACGGCCGGTCCTGGCAGACTGGTACGTCGGCCCCGGTTCACGTACGAGCAATCCGCACGTACGACCCGGTGCCCTCCCGAAACTAGGAGACACCTTGAAGCGCGACATCCACCCCGAGTACGTCGAGACCCAGGTCAGCTGCACCTGCGGTGCGTCGTTCACCACCCGTAGCACGATCCAGAGCGGCAACGTCCGCGCCGAAGTCTGCTCCGAGTGCCACCCGTTCTACACGGGCAAGCAGAAGATCCTCGACACCGGTGGCCGTGTGGCCCGCTTCGAGGCCCGCTTCGGCAAGGCTGCTGCCAAGAAGTAGCGCGCCACTGCGCCGGCCCTCGGCCGCCCCGTCCGCGGGGTGGCCGAGGCCGGCGCTTTGTCCGTTCTGAGCAGCCACCCACGCGTACTGAAACCAGGAGCCCCCGATGTTCGAGGCGGTCGAGGAACTGATCGGCGAACACGCCGATCTCGAGAAGAAGCTCGCCGACCCTTCGGTCCACGCCGACCAGGCGAACGCGCGCAAGCTGAACAAGCGCTACGCGGAGCTGACGCCCATCGTCGGCACGTACCGCTCCTGGAAGCAGACCGGTGAGGACATCGAGACCGCCCGTGAACTCGGTGCCGACGACCCGGACTTCGCCGCCGAGGTGAAGGTGCTGGAGAAGCAGCGCGAGGAGCTCACGGAGAAGCTGCGGCTGCTGCTGGTCCCCCGCGACCCCAGCGACGACAAGGACGTCATCCTCGAGGTCAAGGCCGGCGCGGGCGGCGACGAGTCCGCCCTGTTCGCCGGCGACCTGCTGCGCATGTACCTCCGCTACGCGGAGCGTGTCGGCTGGAAGACCGAGATCATCGACGCCACCGAGTCCGAGCTGGGCGGCTACAAGGACGTCCAGGTCGCGGTGAAGACCAAGGGCGGCCAGGGCGCGACCGAGTCCGGCCAGGGCGTCTGGGCGCGACTGAAGTACGAGGGCGGGGTGCACCGCGTGCAGCGCGTGCCCGCGACGGAGTCCCAGGGCCGTATCCACACCTCCGCCGCCGGTGTGCTCGTCACCCCGGAGGCCGAGGAGATCGACGTCGAGATCCACGCGAACGACCTGCGGATCGACGTCTACCGCTCGTCGGGTCCCGGTGGCCAGTCCGTCAACACCACCGACTCCGCGGTGCGTATCACGCACCTGCCGACCGGCATCGTCGCCTCCTGCCAGAACGAGAAGAGCCAGCTCCAGAACAAGGAGCAGGCCATGCGTATCCTGCGCTCCAGGCTGCTCGCCGCGGCGCAGGAGGAGGCCGAGAAGGAGGCCGCGGACGCCCGCCGCAGCCAGGTCCGCACGGTGGACCGTTCCGAGAAGATCCGGACGTACAACTTCCCGGAAAACCGGATCTCGGACCACCGGGTCGGCTTCAAGGCGTACAACTTGGACCAGGTGCTCGACGGAGAGCTGGACGCCGTGATCCAGGCGTGCGTCGACGCGGACTCCGCGGCGAAGCTCGCGGCCGCGCAGTAACCACCCCCTGCAGTGCTCGGAGGACCGACGTGCAGTCACACTCTGGGGGCCGCCCCCCAGGCCCCCGCACCTTGCTGCTCGCCGAGGTGGCCCAGGCCACCCAGCGGCTGGCCGACGCCGGCGTGCCGTCGCCGCGCTTCGACGCGGAGGAGCTCGCCGCCTACGTCCACGGCGTGAAGCGGGGAGAGCTGCACAACGTCAAGGACGCGGACTTCGACGCCCGCTACTGGGAGGCCGTCGCCCGCCGCGAGGCGCGCGAGCCGCTCCAGCACATCACCGGGCGCGCCTTCTTCCGCTACCTGGAGCTGCAGGTCGGCCCCGGCGTCTTCGTACCCCGGCCCGAGACCGAGTCGGTCGTCGGCTGGGCGATAGAGGCCGTACGGGCCATGGACGTCGTCGAGCCGCTGATCGTCGACCTGTGCACCGGCTCCGGCGCCATCGCGCTGGCCATGGCGCAGGAGGTGCCGCGTTCGCGGGTGCACGCGGTGGAGCTGTCGGAGGACGCGCTCCGGTGGACCCGTAAGAACGCGGAAGGCTCCAGGGTCACCGTCCACCAGGGCGACGCGCTCTCCGCGCTCCCCGAGCTCGACGGCCAGGTCGACCTCGTCATCTCCAACCCGCCGTACATCCCGCTCACCGAATGGGAGTACGTCGCACCGGAGGCCCGTGACCACGACCCGCAGATGGCCCTGTTCTCCGGCGAGGACGGCCTCGACACCATCCGCGGCATCGAGCGCACGGCGCACCGGCTGCTGCGGCCCGGTGGGCTCGTCGTCATCGAGCACGCGGACACGCAGGGCGGCCAGGTTCCGTGGATCTTCAACGAGGAATCCGGCTGGACCGACGCCGCCGACCACCCCGACCTGAACAAGCGGCCGCGGTTCGCGACCGCCCGCAAGGCAACGCCATGACCAAGTACACGCACGAGGAGGCCCGCTGATGGCTCGGCGATACGACTGCAACGACGCGACGGATCGCATCACCGGCCTGCGCGAGGCCGCCTCCGCCGTCCGCCGCGGCGAGCTTGTCGTGCTGCCCACCGACACCGTCTACGGCATCGGTGCGGACGCCTTCACCTCCGAGGCCGTCGCGGACCTCCTCGACGCCAAGGGGCGCGGCCGCAACATGCCCACCCCCGTCCTCATCGGCTCCCCGAACACCCTGCACGGGCTGGTCACGGACTTCTCCGAGCAGGCGTGGGAGCTCGTCGACGCCTTCTGGCCGGGCGCGCTGACGCTGGTCACCAAGCACCAGCCGTCCCTGCAGTGGGACCTGGGGGACACCCGCGGCACCGTCGCCATCCGGATGCCGCTGCACCCCGTCGCCATCGAACTGCTCACCGAGGTCGGCCCCATGGCCGTCTCCAGCGCCAACCTCACGGGACACCCCTCGCCCGAGGACTGCGACGCCGCGCAGGAGATGCTCGGCGACTCCGTCTCCGTCTACCTGGACGGCGGCCCCACCCCCGGCATCGTGCCCTCCTCGATCGTCGACGTCACGGGCAAGGTCCCCCTGCTGCTCCGCGAGGGAGCTCTCTCCGCGGACGAGCTGCGCAAGGTGGTACCAGACCTCGAGGTGGCCAATTGACCGCCCCGCAGGGGCGTGGCATAGCGGAAACCGGCAGTACGGCATCGACCTTCCGCATCCTCCACGTCAGCACCGGCAACGTCTGCCGCTCGCCCATCACGGAGCGGCTGACCCGCCATGCCCTGAGCGACCGCCTCGGCGATCGCCTCACGGGCGGCCTGATCGTGGAGAGCGCGGGCACCTGGGGCCACGAGGGCGCCCCCATGGAGGCCAACGCCGAGATCGTCCTCGCCGACTTCGGCGCGGACGCGAGCGGCTTCATGGGACGCGAGCTGCTCGACGAGCACGTCATCCGCGCGGACCTGGTCCTGACCGCGACCCGTGACCACCGGGCGCAGGTCATCTCGATGGGCCACTCGGCGGGCCTGCGTACCTTCACCCTCAAGGAGTTCACCCGCCTCGTGCGGGCCATAGACCCGGCGACCCTTCCCGACCCCCGGGAGGACGGCGTGGTCGAGCGTGCGCGTGCGCTGGTGCGCGCGGCGGCGGCTCTACGCGGGTGGCTGCTCGCGCCGAGCCCGGACGCGGACGAGGTGTTCGACCCGTACGGAGCGCCGATCACCTTCTTCCGCTCCATCGGCGACGAGATCCACCAGGCGCTCGACCCGGTCGTCACGGCGCTGACGGGGGTTCCGGCGCGGCCGTGACGCCACGCGGGTCGCTCTGCCCTACGGTCCGCTCTTCGTACGGTCCGCTCTGCCGTACGGGGGACAGCTCCGCCGCAGGCACAGTGCCGCCGCTCTCTGCGACTCCCCGAACTCCCGCATACACCGCGCGTCCGCGACGGCCCGGTTCTACATTGGAGGGGCCGCAGCACAGGCCCGAGGACCGGAGCCGTCATGTCCGTCACCCGTGAAGCGCACGTGCAGACGCAGACAGCGCAAGCGCCCGCCCACCCCGCCCCCTTCCTCGACGCGCTGCGCCGCCAGGACCCGCAGATCGCGGACATCATCCTCGGCGAGACACAGCGGCAGGCCGGCACGCTCCAGCTCATCGCCGCGGAGAACTTCACCTCGCCCGCGGTCCTCGCCGCCCTCGGCTCGCCGCTCGCCAACAAGTACGCCGAGGGCTATCCCGGTGCCCGCCACCACGGCGGCTGCGAACTCGTCGACGCGGCCGAGCGCATCGCGATCGAGCGCGCCACCGCGCTGTTCGGCGCCGAGCACGCCAATGTGCAGCCCCACTCCGGCTCCTCCGCGGTCCTGGCGGCGTACGCGGCGCTGCTGCGGCCGGGCGACACCGTGCTCGCCATGGGTCTCCCGTACGGCGGCCACCTCACGCACGGTTCGTCCGCGAACTTCTCCGGCCGGTGGTTCGATTTCGTGGCCTACGGTGTGGACGCGGAGACCGGTCTGATCGACTATCACCAGGTGCGTCATCTGGCTCGCCAGCACCGGCCCAAGGCGATCGTCTGCGGTTCGATCTCGTACCCCCGCCACCTCGACTACGAGGAGTTCCGTGACATCGCCGACGAGGTGGGCGCCTATCTGATCGCGGACGCCGCCCATCCGATCGGGCTCGTCGCCGGTGGCGCCGCGCCGAATCCCGTCCCGTTCGCGGACGTGGTCTGCGCCACCACCCACAAGGTGCTGCGCGGCCCGCGCGGCGGGATGATCCTGTGCGGCTCGGAGCTGGCTCAGCGGATCGACCGAGCGGTGTTCCCGTTCACGCAGGGCGGCGCGCAGATGCACACGATCGCCGCCAAGGCCGTCGCCTTCGGGGAGGCGGAGACGCCGGCGTTCACCGCGTACGCCCATCAGGTGGTCGCCAATGCGCGGGCGCTGGCGGAGGCGCTCGCGGCCGAGGGGTTCACGGTGCTGACGGACGGCACGGACACCCACCTCATCGGCGCGGACCCGGTCGGGTTCGGCGTCGACGGCAGAACGGCCCGCGGACGCCTCGCCGCGGCGGGCATCGTCCTGGACACATGCGCGCTGCCCTACGGGGACGGTCGCGGCATCAGGCTGGGCACCGCCGCAGTCACCACCCAGGGCATGGGCCGCCCGGAGATGATCCGGATCGCGGCCCTGTTCACGGCCGCACTGCGCGACGAGCAGCAGGTGCGGGACATCCGGGAGCAGGTGCAGGAACTGGTCGGGAGATTCCCGCCGTTTTCGGGGTAGCCGCCGTGCTGTGGCGCAGTCGTGCAACCATCCTCGGCGTCGGTGTGTCCTCAAGCATGTGGCTACCACAGCTAAGGTGTGGGGCTGAGATGGCCAGCGATTCCTGTGGGGCAGCCCGTGCGTGATTACCTGCTGACGCTCTGCGTCACGGCCGCGGTGACTTATCTGCTCACCGGGCCGGTGCGCAAATTCGCCATCGCCACCGGGGCGATGCCCGAGATCCGTGCACGGGACGTGCACCGCGAGCCGACGCCGAGACTCGGTGGCATCGCGATGTTCTTCGGGCTGTGCGCGGGCCTGCTGGTCGCCGATCATCTGGAGAACCTCAACAGCGTCTTCGAGCTGTCCAACGAGCCGCGTGCGCTGCTCTCCGGGGCCGCCCTGATCTGGATCATCGGCGTCCTGGACGACAAGTTCGAGATCGACGCGCTGATCAAACTCGGCGGCCAGATGATCGCCGCGGGTGTGATGGTCGTACAGGGTCTGACGATCCTGTGGATCCCCGTCCCCGGCGTCGGCACCGTCTCGCTGACCAGTTGGCAGGGCACGCTGCTGACCGTCGCCCTGGTCGTCGTCACCATCAACGCCGTGAACTTCGTCGACGGCCTGGACGGTCTCGCCGCCGGCATGGTGTGCATCGCCGCCGCGGCGTTCTTCCTGTACGCGTACCGGATCTGGTTCAGCTACGGCATCGAGGCGGCGTCCCCCGCGACGCTGTTCACGGCGATCCTGATGGGCATGTGCCTGGGCTTCCTGCCGCACAACATGCATCCGGCCCGCATCTTCATGGGCGACTCCGGCTCGATGCTGATCGGGCTCGTGCTCGCGGCGGCGGCGATCTCCGTGACGGGCCAGGTGGACATGGACGCCCTCAGGATCTGGGAAGGCAGTGCGCGCGAGGCCACGCACGCGGCGCTGCCGGTGTTCATTCCCTTGCTGCTGCCGCTGACGATCATCGCGATCCCGGTCGCCGACCTGCTGCTGGCGATCGTCCGCCGCACCTGGAAGGGCCAGTCGCCGTTCGCCGCGGACCGCGGCCATCTGCACCACCGGCTCCTGGAGATCGGGCACTCGCACAGCCGGGCCGTTCTGATCATGTACTTCTGGTCGGCGCTGATCGCGTTCGGCGTCGTCGCGTACTCGGTCCACTCGGTGATGTGGATCGTGCTGGCCGTCACCGGCCTGAGCGCCATCGGCCTCGTCCTGCTGCTACTGCCGCGCTTCAGCCCGCGCACCCCGGACTGGGCGGAGCGCTTCGTCCCGCCGCGCTACCGACGACGCCACCGCAGGGCGCAGCAGGCGCCCGCGACCCGGCAGTCCGACGCAGCGCCCGACGACCACGAGGACGAGCCCCCCGTGCCGGTCGGGGTGGGCGTCAGCGGCGTCAACGGCGCGACCGCGATCGGCGGCCGCTCGCGCTTCCCGGACCGGCGCAAGGCCGGCACACGGGGCTGAGCGCGGGCTGAGCGGGCGATGTCAACGCCGACTGTCGGCGGCGCCCGCTTCCGAGTGGCAAGGAAGCGGCTTCCGAACCGAATCGGCCGGAAGCCGACGGGAAAACGGTTCATTAGCAGACATAGCGCCCAGTTGTCGTGCACACACGCGCGCGTTCACTCTCATGTGTGAGGGTTGGCACACCACTGGGTAAAGACCTCATCAAATAGTTTGTGATACCGTTCACGAGACCCGGAGACAGAGCCGAAGGACCGTAGTGCGACGGTTCGTTGGCCCCGAGACACCTCTCGGACCGGGCCTACGCTCGTCCATGACGACACCACTGCCCCCACCATCAAGCGGAGCTGCCGCCATGCCGTCCACCGACGCACGCACTCTTCTCCTTGCCGCCGTACCCACCGCTGCCGCCGGCGCGATCGCCGCTGTGATCAGTGGTGTGGTCGCCGGTGGAAAGGGAGCGATCGGCGCCGTTGTCGGCACCCTGGTGGTGATCCTCTTCATGGGGATGGGCATGCTGGTGCTGCAGCGGACGGCGAAGAACTTTCCGCACCTGTTCCAGGCGATGGGGCTGATGCTCTATACGGCGCAGCTGCTGTTGCTTCTCGTCTTCATGATGGCGTTCAAGGACACCACGCTGTTCGACGCCAAGGCCTTCGCCTTCACGCTCCTCGCGGCGACCATTGTCTGGATCACCGCGCAGGCACGTGCCTACATGAAGGCGAAGATTCTTTACGTCGACCCCGAGTCCGCCAAGGGTGAGACCCCCGTGAAGACGGGCCCGGCGGCGTGAGGGGTAGGGGTGGGATAAATGGCCGTACGCCTTCCTGCTATCGTCCGGTGCCAACTGCGGCACTGCGGGCGCGGGCATCTGAGCTGACGCCTGTCCCATCGCGAGGCTCAACGCCTGACAGCCGCCCCCACATCCGAAACACCAGTCCAGTGCCGAACCGCGGCCGCGTGCCGCGCCGACACAACGAGGTTGCCGTACCTATGCGCCACGCTGAAGGAGCCCGCGGTGAGTGCTGACCCCCAGATGCTCGCCTTCGACGCAAGCTGTCAGATCTTCAGGGACTGTGGCTTCCCGGCGCCCGGGCTCCATTCCTTCCTGTTCAAGCCCATCTTCACCGTCGGTGGCTTCGAGTTCAACAAGCCCATGCTGCTGGCATTCCTCGCGACGATTGTTGTCGTCGGGTTCTTCTGGGCGGCGTTCAGCAAGCCGAAGCTGGTCCCCGGCAAGCTCCAGATGGTCGGTGAAGCCGGTTACGACTTCGTCCGCCGCGGGATCGTCTACGAGATCATGGGCAAGAAGGACGGCGAGAAGTACGTCCCGCTGATGGTCTCCCTGTTCTTCTTCATCTGGATCATGAACCTCTGGTCCGTGATCCCGCTCGCGCAGTTCCCGGTCACGTCGATCATCGCTTACCCGATGGGCATGGCGCTGCTGGTCTACGTGCTGTGGGTCGGACTGACCTTCAAGACGCACGGTTTCGTGGGCGGCTGGAAGAACATCACGGGTTACGACAACTCGCTGGGCCCGGTCAAGTGGCTCGTCTCGTTCATCGACCTCTTCTCGAACCTGCTCATCCGGCCGTTCACGCACGCGGTCCGGCTCTTCGCGAACATGTTCGCGGGTCACATGCTGCTGGTGATGTTCACCCTCGCCAGCTGGTACCTGCTGAACGGCATCGGCATCATCTACGCCGGCACCTCGTTCGTGATGGTCATCGTCATGACCGGTTTCGAGCTCTTCATCCAGGCTGTTCAGGCATACGTCTTCGTGCTCCTGGCCTGCAGCTACCTTCAGGGCGCGCTCGCCAAGAGCCACTGAGCGACCCGACCCCCCTGACCAACAGACGTCCGGTGGCCAACCCCCACCGGTCCGTGAAAGAGAAGGAAGAACTGGCATGTCCCAGACCCTTGCCGCCGTCACCGGCAACCTCGGCTCCATCGGTTACGGCCTTGCCGCCATCGGCCCCGGCGTCGGCGTCGGCATCATCTTCGGTAACGGCACCCAGGCCCTCGCCCGCCAGCCCGAGGCGGCCGGCCTGATCCGTACCAACCAGATCATGGGTTTCGCCTTCTGTGAGGCGCTTGCCCTCATCGGCATCGTCATGGGCTTCGTCTTCCGCGCCTGATCGTCGGACGACAGCCCAACCCCATTACGGAAGGCACTGATGTGAACCCTCTGGTTCAGCAGCTCGCGGCTGTGGAGGAGCAGAACCCGCTCATTCCGCACCCCGACGAGCTCGTCATCGGCCTGATCGCCTTCGCTATCGTCTTCTTCTTCCTCGCGAAGAAGCTCCTCCCGAACATCAACAAGGTTCTGGAAGAGCGTCGTGAGGCCATCGAAGGCGGCATCGAGAAGGCCGACGCGGCCAAGATCGAGGCCGAGAGCGTCCTTGAGCAGTACAAGGCGCAGCTCGCCGAGGCTCGTCACGAGGCCGCGCGTCTCCGCCAGGAGGCCACCGAGCAGGGCACCGCGATCATCCAGGAGATGAAGGCGGAAGGCCAGCGGCAGCGTGAGGAGATCATCGCGGCCGGCCACGCCCAGATCGAGGCCGACCGCAAGGCCGCGGCCGCGGCGCTGCGTCAGGACGTGGGCAAGCTCGCCACCGACCTGGCCGGCAAGCTCGTCGGCGAGTCCCTCGAGGACCACGCCCGGCAGAGCCGCACCATCGACCGCTTCCTCGACTCGCTCGAGGACGGCGCTTCGAAGGCCGAGGCCACCCGATGAACGGAGCCAGCCGCGAGGCGCTGGCCGCCGCGCACGAGTCGCTCGACGCGCTGATCGACAACACGTCGGTCGACGCGGCGAAGCTCGCCGGCGAGCTGGCCGCCGTCACAGCGCTGCTCGACCGTGAGGTGTCGCTGCGTCGGGTCCTGACCGACCCGGCGCAGTCCGGCGAGGCCAAGGCCGAGCTGGCCGGACGCATCTTCGGTGGTCAGGTCGGCGGCGAGACCGTCGACCTGGTCAAGAGCATGGTCCGGTCCCGCTGGTCGCAGTCGCGCGACCTGGTCGACTCGATCGAGGAGCTGGCGAACACCGCAGACCTCGCTGCCGCGCAGAAGGCCGGTGTGCTCGACAACGTCGAGGACGAGCTGTTCCGGTTCGGCCGGATCCTGTCGTCCAGCACCGAGCTCCGGTCGGCGCTGACCAACCGGTCGGCCACGGCGACCGCCAAGGGCGAGCTGCTGAGCGCTCTGCTCGGCGGCAAGGCCGAGACGGTCACCGAGCGTCTGGTCGTCCGTCTCGTCACGCACCCGCGTGGACGTAGCCTGGAGGCGGGACTCGAGTCCCTGTCCAAGCTCGCCGCGGCGCGCCGGGACCGGATGGTCGCCGTCGTCACCTCCGCGGTGCCGCTGACCGAGGCGCAGAAGCAGCGCCTCGGCGCCGGTCTGGCGCGGATGTACGGCCGTGACATGCACCTCAACCTCGAAGTGGACCCCGCGGTCCTCGGCGGGATCTCGGTGCGAGTCGGTGACGAGATCATCAACGGCACGATCGCGGAGCGTCTCGACGAGGCGCAGCGGCGCATCGCCGGCTGACAACGCCCGGCACAACTGAATTCGCAAGACCAGCGGCCCGGTTGGGTCGTGCAGAGATTGCAGAAGATTCCTGGGGGTCGGCCCCCAGACCCCCAAAGAAACTTCGGGCCCAACAAGGAGAGCAGGGAACCCAGATGGCGGAGCTCACGATCCGGCCGGAGGAGATCCGGGATGCGCTGGAGAACTTTGTCCAGTCGTACCAGCCGGACGCGGCCTCGCGCGAGGAGGTCGGCACGGTCAGCCTGGCCGGCGACGGTATCGCGAAGGTCGAGGGTCTTCCCTCGGCCATGGCGAACGAGCTGCTGAAGTTCGAGGACGGCACCCTCGGTCTCGCCCTCAACCTCGAGGACCGCGAGATCGGTGCGATCGTCCTCGGCGAGTTCAGCGGCATCGAGGAGGGGCAGCCGGTCACCCGCACCGGTGAGGTCCTCTCGGTCGGTGTCGGCGAGGGCTACCTGGGTCGCGTCGTCGACCCGCTCGGCAACCCGATCGACGGCCTCGGCGAGATCGCGACCGAGGGCCGCCGCGCCCTTGAACTGCAGGCCCCGGGCGTCATGGCCCGTAAGTCTGTGCACGAGCCCATGCAGACCGGCTACAAGGCCGTCGACGCCATGGTGCCGATCGGCCGCGGCCAGCGTCAGCTGGTCATCGGCGACCGCCAGACGGGCAAGACCGCCCTGGCCGTCGACACGATCATCAACCAGCGCGACAACTGGCGTTCCGGCGACCCGAAGAAGCAGGTCCGCTGCATCTACGTCGCCATCGGCCAGAAGGGCTCGACCATCGCGTCCGTTCGCGGCGCCCTGGAAGAGGCCGGCGCGCTCGAGTACACGACGATCGTCGCCGCCCCGGCGTCCGACCCGGCCGGCTTCAAGTACCTCGCCCCGTACACCGGTTCGGCCATCGGTCAGCACTGGATGTACGACGGCAAGCACGTCCTCATCATCTTCGACGACCTCTCGAAGCAGGCCGACGCCTACCGCGCCGTGTCCCTGCTGCTGCGCCGCCCGCCGGGCCGTGAGGCCTACCCGGGTGACGTCTTCTACCTGCACTCGCGTCTGCTGGAGCGCTGCGCCAAGCTCTCCGACGACATGGGCGCCGGTTCGATGACGGGTCTGCCGATCGTCGAGACCAAGGCGAACGACGTGTCGGCGTTCATCCCGACCAACGTCATCTCCATCACCGACGGCCAGTGCTTCCTGGAGTCCGACCTGTTCAACGCCGGTCAGCGTCCGGCCCTGAACGTCGGTATCTCGGTCTCCCGTGTGGGTGGTTCCGCCCAGCACAAGGCCATGAAGCAGGTCTCCGGCCGTCTGCGTGTCGACCTCGCCCAGTACCGCGAGCTGGAGGCGTTCGCCGCCTTCGGTTCCGACCTGGACGCGGCCTCGAAGGCGCAGATGGAGCGCGGCAAGCGGATGGTGGAGCTGCTGAAGCAGGGCCAGTACCAGCCGATGCCCGTCGAGGAGCAGGTCGTCTCCGTCTGGGCCGGTACCACCGGCAAGATGGACGACGTCCCGGTCGCCGACATCCGTCGTTTCGAGGCCGAGCTGCTGGAGTACCTGCGCCGTGAGCGCAAGGAGCTTCTGACCAGCATCGCCGAGGGCGGCAAGATGTCGGACGACACCCTCCAGTCCGTCGCTGACGCCATCTCCGCGTTCAAGCAGCAGTTCGAGACCTCGGACGGCAAGCTTCTGGGCGAAGACGCGCCGGTCAGCACCGCCAAGTAGACGACGGAAGGGACCTGACTCATGGGAGCCCAGCTCCGGGTCTACAAGCGTCGCATCAAATCCGTCACCGCGACCAAGAAGATCACCAAGGCGATGGAGATGATCGCCGCCTCGCGCATCGTCAAGGCGCAGCGCCAGGTGGCGGCCTCCACGCCGTACGCGACCGAGCTCACCCGCGCGGTGACCGCGGTGGCGACGGGGTCGACGACGAAGCACGCTCTGACGACCGAGGCGGAGAACCCGACCCGGGCCGCGATTCTGCTCATCACGAGCGACCGCGGTCTGGCCGGCGGATACTCCGCCAACGCCCTCAAGGCGGCGGAGCAGCTCACCGAGCGGCTCCGCGGCGAGGGCAAGGAGGTCGACGCCTACATCGTCGGCCGCAAGGGTGTGTCGTACTACGGCTTCCGTGAGCGCAAGGTCACGGAGTCGTGGACCGGCTTCACCGACAACCCGACATATGCGGACGCCAAGAAGGTCGCGGCCCCGCTGATCGCGGCGATCGAGAAGGACACGGCCGAGGGTGGTGTGGACGAGCTCCACATCGTCTTCACCGAGTTCGTCTCGATGCTGACGCAGACGCCGGTACAGAACCGGCTGCTGCCCCTCAGCCTCGAGAAGGCTCAGCAGGAGACGGACACGAAGGGCGAGATCCTTCCGCTGTTCGACTTCGAGCCGTCGGCCGAGGACGTCCTCGACGCTCTGCTGCCGCGCTACGTCGAGAGCCGGATCTACAACGCGCTGCTCCAGGCGGCTGCCTCCAAGCACGCCGCCACCCGCCGCGCGATGAAGTCGGCGACCGACAACGCCGGAGAGCTCATCAAGAGCCTCTCCCGGCTTGCCAACGCGGCCCGCCAGGCCGAAATCACCCAGGAAATCAGCGAGATCGTCGGTGGCGCCAGCGCCCTGGCCGACGCGACCGCGGGGAGTGACAAGTAATGACGACCTCTGTTGAGACGGCCGTAGCCACGGGCCGCGTCGCCCGGGTCATCGGCCCGGTCGTCGACGTGGAGTTCCCCGTCGACGCGATGCCGGAGATCTACAACGCCCTGACCGTTCAGGTCGCCGACCCGGCCGAGGACGGCGCGCTCAAGACGCTGACCCTCGAGGTCGCCCAGCACCTGGGTGACGGCGTGGTCCGTGCGATCTCGATGCAGCCCACCGACGGTCTGGTCCGCCAGGCCCCGGTGACCGACACGGGCGACGGCATCACCGTCCCCGTCGGCGACTTCACCAAGGGCAAGGTGTTCAACACCCTCGGTGAGGTGCTGAACGTCCCCGAGGAGAACGCCAACATCGGTGAGCGGTGGCCCATCCACCGCAAGGCTCCGAGCTTCGACCAGCTCGAGTCCAAGACCGAGATGTTCGAGACCGGCGTCAAGGTCATCGACCTTCTCACCCCGTACGTCAAGGGTGGAAAGATCGGTCTGTTCGGTGGTGCCGGTGTCGGCAAGACCGTTCTGATCCAGGAAATGATCTACCGAGTCGCCAACAACCACGACGGTGTGTCGGTGTTCGCGGGCGTCGGTGAGCGTACCCGTGAGGGCAACGACCTCATCGAGGAGATGTCGGAGTCGGGCGTCATCGACAAGACCGCGCTGGTCTTCGGTCAGATGGACGAGCCCCCGGGCACCCGTCTGCGCGTCGCCCTGGCCGGTCTGACCATGGCGGAGTACTTCCGCGATGTTCAGAAGCAGGACGTGCTCTTCTTCATCGACAACATCTTCCGGTACACCCAGGCCGGCTCCGAGGTGTCCACCCTGCTCGGCCGTATGCCGTCCGCGGTGGGTTACCAGCCGAACCTGGCCGACGAGATGGGTCTGCTGCAGGAGCGCATCACCTCGACGCGTGGTCACTCGATCACGTCGATGCAGGCGATCTACGTCCCCGCCGACGACCTGACCGACCCGGCCCCGGCCACCACCTTCGCCCACCTCGACGCGACGACGGTTCTGTCCCGTCCGATCTCGGAGAAGGGCATCTACCCGGCCGTGGACCCGCTGGACTCCACGTCCCGGATCCTGGACCCGCGCTACATCACGCAGGAGCACTACGACGCCGCCACGCGCGTCAAGGGAATCCTGCAGAAGTACAAGGACCTCCAGGACATCATCGCGATTCTCGGTATCGACGAGCTGGGCGAGGAGGACAAGCTGGTTGTCCACCGTGCCCGTCGCGTGGAGCGCTTCCTGTCGCAGAACACCCACGTCGCCAAGCAGTTCACCGGCGTGGACGGCTCCGACGTGCCGCTCGACGAGTCGATCGCCGCGTTCAACTCGATCTGCGACGGTGAGTACGACCACTTCCCCGAGCAGGCGTTCTTCATGTGCGGTGGCATCGAGGACCTCAAGGCCAACGCCAAGGAGCTCGGCGTCTCCTGAGTCGGCCGACTCGCCGAAGGGGGCGGGCGCGTCCCGCCCCCTTCGGTACGCCGCTTGCTGTACCCCCGGGACGAACCCGGAACCCCGGGCCGAGAGGCCTGGGGGCGGGCCGGAGCGTTTCGACGCTCAGGTCCCTACTAGACTTATGACCCAACACCCGGCTGAACCGCCGGGTGGTGACCCGAGGAGCCAACCTTGGCTGCTGAGCTGCACGTCGAGCTGGTCGCCGCGGACCGCAGTGTCTGGTCCGGCGAGGCCACCCTGGTCGTCGCGCGCACCACGTCCGGCGACATCGGCGTCATGCCCGGTCACCAGCCGCTTCTCGGTGTGCTGGAATCGGGCCCGGTGACCATCCGTACGAGCGAGGGTGCAACCGTCGTCGCCGCTGTGCACGGTGGATTCATCTCGTTCGCGGACAACAAGCTGTCGCTGCTGGCGGAGATCGCCGAGCTGGCGGACGAGATCGACGTCCAGCGCGCCGAGCGTGCGCTGGAGCGCGCCAAGTCGGACACGGACGCTTCCGCCGAGCGGCGCGCCGACGTCCGGCTGCGTGCGGTGGCGGTGCGCTAGACGCACCCCGCGAATGGTTTGTCCCTCAGCCGCGGCCGGCCCGGATCTCCTCCGGGCCGTGCCGCGGCTGAGGCGATGCAGGTGCACGTGATATTCGGTTACGGGACGAAGCGAGGAGGTCGGTGGAGATGTTCCTCGCTCTGCTTGTGAGCGGCTGCGTCGTAGGCCTGGTGGTGATCGGGCTCTTCGTCTTCGGACTGCGCAGACGGCTGATCCAGCGCTCCGGGGGGACCTTCGACTGCAGCCTCCGATGGAACCTTCCGGAGGGGCAGGATGCTCCCCCTGGCTTCACGGGGAGAACCCCCACCGGCAAGGGCTGGGTGTACGGCGTCGCCCGGTACAGCGGCGACCGGATCGAGTGGTTCCGGATCTTCTCGTACGCGCCCCGTCCCCGCCGTGTCCTCGAGCGCTCCGCGATCGAGGTGCTGGCCCGCCGCACTCCAGAGGGCGAGGAGGAGCTGGCGCTCCTGTCCGACGCCGTCGTGCTCGGCTGTGTGCACCGCGGGACCCGTCTGGAGCTGGCGATGAGCGAGGACGCGCTGACCGGCTTCCTCGCCTGGCTGGAGGCGGCGCCGCCCGGCCAGAGAGTCAATGTCGCATAGCGGTACATGACAAAGCCCGGGAGAGAACGTCTCCCGGGCTTTGTCGTCAGCGGGCCCTTGCTCTATCCCAGGCCGCTGTTGATCGCGCCGACCAGCTCGCCGTTCGCGGTGTCACCGCTGAACTCCCAGAAGAACGCTCCACCGAGTCCCTGGTTGTTCGCCCACCCCATCTTGGAGGTGACGGTCGCCGGTGTGTCGTAGCTCCACCAGTTGGTGCCGCAGTGGGCGTACGCGGTGCCCGCGACCGTCCCGGTGGCCGGGCAGCTGTTCCTGAGGACCTTGTAGTCCTCGATGCCCTGCTCGTACGTGCCGGCCGCCGGGCCGGTCGCCGTGCCGCCCGGAGCGGACTGGGTCACGCCGGCCCAGCCGCGGCCGTAGAAGCCGATGCCCAGCAGCAGCTTCTTGGAGGGCACGCCCTTCGCCTTGAACTTGGCGATCGCCTCGGCCGAGTTGAAGCCGGCCTGCGGGATACCCGAGTACGACGTGAGCGGCGAGTGCGGGGCCGTCGGGCCCTTGGCGGCCCAGGCGCCGAAGAAGTCGTACGTCATCACGTTGTACCAGTCGATGTACTGAGCGGCGCCGCCGTAGTCGGCCGCTTCGATCTTGCCGCCGGACGAGGCGTCCGCCGTGACAGCCGCGGTGACCAGGTTGTTCGCGCCGAACTTGGCGCGCATGGCCTGCATCATGTTCTTGAAGGCCGCGGGGCCGCTGGTGTCGCAGCTCAGACCGCAGGCGTTGGGGTACTCCCAGTCGAGGTCGATCCCGTCGAAGACGTCGGCCCAGCGGGGGTCCTCGACCAGGTCGTAGCAGGACTGGGCGAAGGCGGCGGGGTCCGCCACGGCCTGGCCGAAGCCGCCGGACCAGGTCCAGCCGCCGAACGACCACAGCACCTTGATGTGCGGGTACTTCGCCTTGAGCTTGCGCAGCTGGTTGAAGTTGCCGCGCAGCGGCTGGTCCCAGGTGTCGGCGACGCCGTCGACGCTCTGGTCGGCGGTGTAGGCCTTGTCGTAGTCGGCGTAGGAGTCACCGATGGTGCACTTGCCGCCGCTGACGTTGCCGAACGCGTAGTTGATGTGTGTGATCTTCGACGCGGAGCCGGAGGTCACCAGGTTTTTCACGTGGTAGTTGCGTCCGTAGACACCCCAGTTGGTGAAGTAGCCCAGCTTCACCTTGTCGCCCGGTCCCGGGCCGGGGTCCGTGCCGCCGCCGGTGGTGCGGACCGCCACGGCGCCGCTGACGGGGCCGGTCTGGTCGGCGGTGTCGCGTGCCTGGACCGTGTACGAGTAGTCGGTGCCGGCGGTCAGGGCCGTGTCGGTGTAGGTGGTGCCGGTGACGGTGGCCACCTTGGCGCCGTCGCGCAGGACGTCGTAGTTCTTGACGCCCTTGTCGTCGGTGGCCGCACTCCAGGTGAGCTTCACCGAGGTGTCGGTGACCCCGGAGGCGGTGGGCGTGCCGGGGGCGGTGGGCGCGCTGTCACCGGGGACGCTGCCGCCGTCGCAGGAGGCGCCGTTGAGTTTGCAGTTGGACGGCGAGCCGGAGCCGCTGCCGTTGAAGCCGAAGGAGACGGAGGCGCCGGGGGCGAGAATGCCGTTCCAGCCGTTGTTCTTGGCGGTCCAGTGGTCGCCGGAGCTGGTGACCGTGGCGTCCCAGGCCGAGGTGACGCGGGTGCCGGAGGGGAAGTCCCACTCGACGGTCCAGGAGTTGATCGTCGTGGTGCCGGTGTTCTTCACCGTCCACTTGCCCTCGAAGCCGGAACCCCAGTCGGAGGTCTTCGCGTAGGTGGCGGTGGCGGAGGTGGCTGCCTGGGCGGGCGAGGCGAGGCCCACCATGGCGGCGAGGGGGAGCAGCAGCGCGGTCAGGCCCGCGGTGGCTCTGGATCTGAATCGGGTTCTCGGGCGGGGGGTTCGTGGCGCTTGGGTGCTCAAGGATGCTCCTCGAGGTGAGTGCGGACATGTCAGGGGTGGTCCGTGCACTGGAGCACTCTGCGGGGGCTCACCGCAGTGTGCTCGGTGAGAGTAGGTTGGTCTGGACCAATCGTCAATAGGTCCAGACCAAAGGTGTTTCCCCTGGTGCCCGCCGTGGCGTCAGATGCCCAACTCCTGGGCCAGGACCGCCGCTTGCACCCTGCTGCGCAGCTCCAGCTTCCCCAGCAACCTGCTGACGTGCGTCTTCACCGTCGCCTCTGCCATCGAGAGCCGCTGCGCGATCTCCGCGTTCGACAGTCCCTCCCCGAGGCACGAGAGCACCTCGCGCTCACGCCTCGTGAGGACGTCGAGAACCGCCCGATCCGGCGCGTCCGGAGACCGTACGGGCCTGGGCGCGGCGAACTCCGCGATCAGCCGTCGGGTGACGGCCGGCGCGATCAGCCCCTCCCCGTGCGCCACCGTGCGCACCGCCCGCAACAGGTCGTTGGCGTCGGTGTTCTTCAGCAGAAAGCCCGAAGCCCCCGCCCGCAGTGCCCCGAAGACGTACTCGTCCAGGTCGAACGTGGTCAGCACCAGCACGTCGGCGAGACCCTCCGCGACCACCTGGCGGGTGGCGGAGACCCCGTCCAGCCGCGGCATCTGCACGTCCATCAGCACCAGGTCAGGACGCATCTCGCGGGCCAGCCGGACCGCTTCCTCGCCGTCCCCGGCCTCACCGACCACCTCGATGTCGGGAGCGCTGCGCAGGATCAGCACCAGGCCCGCCCGTACCGCGCTCTGGTCCTCCGCGACCAGGATCCGGATCCGGGGGGTGTGCGGGGTGTCCTGCGCGGCATCCGCTTGCGCCGTCATGCCGAGGGCTCCTTGTCGTTCACCACGGGCAGCGCCGCCCGTACGCACCAGATCTTCTCGGGCCCGCCCGGCGGGCCCGCGGCCGGGCCTGCCTCGAACGACCCGTCGAGGAGCGCCACCCGCTCCCGCATCCCCACCAGCCCGGCGCCCGAGCCAGGCGCGCGTGGACCGGGACGCCGGCCGAACGGGCTGGTCACCGTCACCAGCAGCTCCCCGTCCGCCCTGCCGGACATCTCGACCCGCACGTCACCGCAGTCCGCGTGCTTGATCGCGTTGGTGAGCGATTCCTGCACGATGCGGTAGGCGGCGAGCTCCACGGGCGCGGGCAACCGGCAGTCGTCGCCACGCGCGTCGTCAAGAGTGAACGTCAGCCCGCTCGCCACGCCGTTCGTCCGGGCCTGCGCCACCAGGGCGTCCAGACCCGCCAGGGTCGGGGCCGCCGCAGGCTCCGTGTCGCCGCTGCTGTCCCGCAGCAGCCCGATCAGCCGGCGCATCTCCGCCAGGCCCTCCACGCTGTTCTCGCGGATCACCGTCAACGCCTGCTTCGTGGTCGCCGCGTCGTCGAGGGAGATCGCGGCCGTCGAGTGGATCGCGATCGCCGAGAGGTGATTGGCGACCATGTCGTGCAGTTCACGGGCCATCCGGGCACGCTCGGCCGTGATGGCCTGGGTGCGGTCCATCTCCGCGAGCAGCGCGGTCTGCTCGGCCCGCAGCCTGGCCGCGATCGCCGCCTCCCGGTGGTTGCGCACGATGGCGCCGGTGGCCGCGGGGAAGAACGAGACGAGCCCGGTGACCACGCCGATCAGCAGCGCGGCCGGCTCCCGGAACCAGGCCAGGAAACCGATCGTCACCGCGATGGTGATCATCCCGGTGGTCACCGGGATACGCCGGGCGGAGGCGGGCGTGCCGTAGACCACGGCCGCGTACACGAGGTCCGCGAACATCAGCACCGTCGCGATGCTGCCGCGGGTGAGCTGGTCGGCGATCACGGCAACCGTGCCGACGAGCAGCGCCGTGCGCGGCATGGTCCGCCGCAGCAGTTCCAGGAACGCCGTCACCACAAGCGGCACCAGCGTCACCCGGGTCGGCAGCACCGCGTGGTCGGGGCCCTGGCTGTGCAGCCCCAGCGCATAGAGCAGCAGGCCGCCGAGCAGACCGGCGACCGCCGCGAGGACGTCGTCACGGTGGGGGCGCGGGAAGGTCACCCGTCCATCAAACACGGCGCCGCGCCCCCAGTGCCTCCGCGTACGGGGTGAGCCTGCACTACATCGAAGGATGCAGTGCAGGTTCGTCACCGGCGACGACGATTCGGCCCCCGGGGGCCGACACGCTTGAACCATTCGAAGGGAGAACAGTCGTGATCGTCGCGCTGGTCGTGATCTGTGAGATCGGTTTCTGGGTGCTGCTCGCCGCGGGCCTCGCCGTCCGCTACCTGCTGAAGATGCCGAGGACCGGTGCGGCTCTGCTGCTGTGCGAACCGCTGCTGGAGGTCGTGCTGCTCGTCGCCACCGCGATCGACCTCAAGAACGGCGCGGATCCGAGCTGGAAACACGGCCTGGCCGCGGTCTACATCGGCTACACGGTCGGTCACGGCCATCGCACCATCAAGTGGCTGGACGGCCACGCGGCGCACCGCTTCGGCGGCGCCCCGCCCCCCCACAAGCCGCCGCGCCACGGCATGGCCCGCGCGGGGCACGAGGCCAGGATCTGGCTGGGCACGCTGGTCGCCGCGGGCGTCGCCACAGCACTGCTGCAGATCGCGATCTGGTACGTCGGCGACGCGGGGCAGACCGAATCGCTGCGGAGCTGGATGTACGCCGCGTGGCGCACGGCCGGCATCCACGGCCTGATCGCGCTCTCGTACGCGATCTGGCCGAAGAAGGCCGCGGCGAAGGAGCCGGAGTCGGAACCGGTCCGCGCGGAGCGCTAGCCGGACTGCCCGTGGCGCCCCCGTGACATGGGGAACGCGGCTAGCGCTCACCGCCCGGCACCCAGAGCACGTCTCCGACCTCCTTGTTCGCCACCCTGGCCAGAATGAACAGGAGGTCGGAGAGGCGGTTGAGATACGTCGCCGTCAGCGCGTTCATCGTCTCGCCGTGCACCTCCATGGCCGCCCAGGTCGAGCGCTCCGCCCGCCGTACGACCGTGCAGGCCTGGTGCAGCAGCGCGGCACCAGGCGTTCCGCCCGGGAGGATGAAGCTGCGCAGCTTCTCCAGCTGCTCCAGGAAGTGGTCGCAGTCGGACTCCAGCTTGTCGATGTACGACTGCTCGACCCTCAGCGGCGGGTACTCGGGGTTCTCGACCACCGGCGTCGAGAGGTCGGCGCCCACGTCGAACAAGTCGTTCTGCACGCGGACGAGCACCTTCACCACGGCGTCGTCGAGCTGCCCCAGGGCGATGGCCGTACCGATGACGGCATTGGCCTCGTTGGCGTCGGCGTACGCGGAGATGCGCAGATCGGTCTTGGCGGTCCGGCTCATGTCACCGAGAGCGGTGGTGCCCTGGTCGCCGGTACGGGTGTAGATACGCGTGAGATTGACCATGTGGCCAGCGTAGTTAAGCGCCCGCCCTGCGGAAGACACGTGTGCCGACCGTCACGGCAAGCGTCACGAAGGAGACGGCGACGAGGACGCCGTACAGCATCGCGGACGTGGCCACCAGGCTCTTCGTGGAGCACGGCTTCGTGACCGTGACCATCGCCGAGGTCGCGGTTGCGGCGGACGTCTCCGTCAACACCGTCTACAACTGCTTCCCCGCCAAAGAGGACCTCTTCCTGGACCGCGGCAAGGACGTGATCGACCGGCTCTCCAGGTGGGTGCGCGGGCGGCGCGCGGGGGAGTCGGCCGCCGACGCCGTACTGCGCGAACTGTGCGAGGCGGTCGAAGGGCTCTCGACGACGGTCGGCCTCTTCGAGGGCCACGCCGACTTCATGAAGGTCATCACCGAGGCGGACGCCCTGCGCTCCCGGCTGTGGGCCATCCAGCAGGAGAGTCTGCTCGGCCCCGTGACCACCATGCGGGCGGAGGCCGGCGCCGCGGAGGGCGACAGGCTTGCGGACCTGGTGGCCGGTCAACTCACCTGGGTGCACGGCACCGTCATGGGATGGATCGGCACGGAACTGGCCAAGCGGCGTAAACCGGAAGAAGTGTCGCGCGAAACCCTCGATCCCATCGACGAGATGGAGGAGTTGCTGGGGGAGAAGGTGCTCACTTACGCGGTCCGGGACGCCTGACGGCCCGTCCCGGTGTGATGTCCGTCATCTGAGACGTGACGCGCATCTCTTCACGGTCACAGGGGCACCTCACGGGCGCTAATCTCCGCCAGAGAGCGCACATGTAAACAGTCGTTGAGGACAGTCGTTAAGGAGTGCCGCAGTGGCCAGGAAGCTCGCTGTCATCGGGGCCGGACTCATGGGGTCCGGAATCGCGCAGGTCTCGGCCCAAGCGGGCTGGGACGTCGTCCTGCGTGACGTCACCGACGAGGCTCTGACCCGCGGCACGGACGGCATCAAGGCGTCCTACGACAAGTTCGTCTCCAAGGGGAAGCTCGAAGCGGCAGACGCCGACGCGGCGTTGGCACGCATCACCACCGCGACCGACATGGACGCCGTCGCCGACGCCGACATCGTCGTCGAGGCGGTCTTCGAGAAGCTCGAGGTCAAGCACGAGATCTTCCGTACGCTCGACAAGCTCGTACGGGACGACGCCGTCCTCGCCTCCAACACCTCCGCCATCCCGATCACCAAGATCGCAGCCGTGACGGAGCGTCCGGAGCGTGTCGTCGGCGCCCACTTCTTCTCGCCCGTCCCGATGATGCAGCTCTGCGAGCTGGTGCGCGGCTACAAGACGAGCGACGAAACCCTCGCCATCGCACGTGGATTCGCCGAGTCGGTCGGCAAGACCTGCATCGTCGTCAACCGCGACGTCGCCGGCTTTGTCACCACCCGCCTCATCTCCGCGCTCGTCGTCGAGGCGGCGAAGCTGTACGAATCGGGCGTCGCGACCGCCGAGGACATCGACATCGCCTGCAAGCTCGGCTTCGGCCATGCCATGGGGCCGCTCGCCACCGCCGATCTGACGGGCGTCGACATCCTGCTGCACGCCACGAGCAACATCTACACGGAGTCCCAGGACGAGAAGTTCGCACCGCCGGAGCTGATGCGCCGGATGGTGGACGCCGGTGACATCGGGCGCAAGAGCGGGCAGGGCTTCTACAAGCACTGACGTCTGCACCGACGTTATCGACCGGTTCGGCATCACCCACCGGGGTGAATTCGGTATCGGTTCGCTTACAAGTAGCAACCCCTCCGCCTACGCGGCAGTCAGTTGTTGCAGACAGAGAAGAACAGACGAAGAACAGTCAGCCGCACACAGTCGATACGGGGCCGGCACGGGGCACTGTAAGCACACTCGGGGAGCGCATATGCACATCAGGGGCGACCACGCCGAGCTGGTCGTCGGGGGCCGCCTCGACGTGCGCAGCGCGGCGGACGCCCGTACGGTCCTCCACTCGGCCGTCGACGACGGAGTCGGCGACCTGGTGCTCGACCTGACCCACCTCGACTCCTGGGACGCCACCGGGCTCGGGGTCATCATGGGCGCCCACCGGCGGGCCGGCAGATGCGGGCGCCGGCTGGTGCTGCGCGGCGTGCCGCCGCAGATGCAGCGACTGCTCGTGGCCACCCGGCTGCACCGCATCCTCGCGATCGAGGGTGGCCTCGCTGCGGAATCGCTTCCGCGCGTGTGAGGCCGCCGGTGTCCGGGGCGGTGACGCACCGGGTGTCGGCCTCAGTGCCGCAGCGGTGTCCGGGTCGGTGACGCACCGGTCGCGTCGGCGTCGCACCGGTGTCCGCGCGGGGCGAATCGTCCCGTCGGGTGCGACCGGTGCGCGAACGGGGCGATCAGCGCAATCCTCCCGAGACCGTGACGTCAGGGACGGGCGGCACCCCGCAGGTTTCGCGATGCGGGGCGAGCGTCTAGGGTTCGATCGCCTGCCCTTTCGACGGACCCATGCGGTGGGCTCCGGACCGAGGCGACAGGGCGTGCAGGAAGGCCGGGAGGGCACCTCACGCGGCTGTGCCACCAAGAGACAGTGATCTTGGCGGAGACAAGGCCGAGCGAACCGTATCTAGGGGCTTAGACCATGGACAACGACACTTTCGGCGAGACCGCCGGAAAGGCGCGACCGCCGCGCGACGCCATCACGGCGGAACTCGGGCCGTCCACGCCCTCGCCCGCGCGTACGGTCCAGCTCGTCTCCGGCGACCTCCTGCTCACCGTCAACCCCGTCGACGGCAGCGAGATCGAGGTCTGCCCGCCCGGACAGCAGCCCGGCCGCCCGACCCGGCGCAGCGCCGCGGAGCGCATCGAGCTCCGCCGCGCCGCGCAACCGCCCGTACCTCCCGGCCCCGCCACGCCCAGGCCTCCGTTGCTGGAGCGCGACGAGGAGCGTGAACGGCTGGTACGGCTCCTCGGCCGCGGACGCTCCGTACGGCTCACCGGCCCCGCCGGCTCGGGCCGCAGCGCGCTGCTCGACGCCGTCGCCGCGGAGTGCGGCGACTTCGCACCCGACGGTGTCGTACGCCTCAACGGCCACCACCGGTCACCCGCGGAGCTGCTCCAAGAGCTGTTCACGGTCGTCTACGACGCGCCCGGGCACCGGCCCGACCGGAACGCACTGGCCGGATTCGTACGCGACATCGGAGCCATCGTCGTCCTCGACGACCTGGAGTTCGGCGGCGCGTCCCTCGACGAACTGCTCGACGCCGCGCCCGAATGCGCCTTCCTCGTCGCCGCCGCGCCGGACATCGCCGCGCCCTCCGCGGACTCCCACCTCGAAGAGGTCTTCCTCGGCGGCCTCGGGCGCGCCGCCGCGCTCGATCTGCTGCAGCAGACCGTCGAGCGCCCGCTGACCGAGGAGGAGACCAATTGGGCGGGGGACCTCTGGTTCGAGTCAGAGGGCCTGCCCCTGCGCTTCGTCCAGGCGGCCGCTCTGCTGCGCCAGTGCGACGAGCTCCGTGCGGACCCGGAGGCGTTCGAGGAGTTCGCGCCCTTCGCGGCCGCGGGCGGCAAGGACGTACCCCTGCCGACGCTGGGGGAGGGGGCCGCGCCCGCGTCCCTCCTCGCCTCCCGGCTCGGCGACTCGGCCCGCCAGACCCTGCGCTTCGCCGTCGCCCTCGGCGGCGAGGTCCCGCACCAGGCGCACCTGCCCGCCCTCGTCGGCGACACCCACGCCGATGCCGCGCTCGGCGAACTGATGCGCTGCGGGCTGCTCTCTCCGGTCGGCCCGCGCTACCGCCTCGCGGCCGGTGTGCTCGCGCAGCTCCGTGAGAAGGGCTACGACGAGGACGCCGTCGGCCGCGCCCACACCGCCGCGCAGCACTACACCTGGTGGGCCGGGCACCCGTCCGTCACGCCCGAACGGGCCGTGGCGGAGTCGGACGCCGTGCTCGCCGCGCTGAGCGCCCTCGTGCCCGGCCGCGAGTCCGGACACGCAAGCACCGCGGTCCTGCTCGCCCGCAGCGCCGCGCCCGTCTTCGCGGCCGGCCGCCACTGGACCGCGTGGGAGCGCACCCTGCGCGTCGGCTCCGAGGCGGCCCGGATCGCGGGCGAGGTCGCGGAAGAGGCGTACTTCCACCATGAGTTGGGCGTCCTGGCCCTCTGCACCGGAAGCCTGGAGCGGGCCCGCGCCGAGCTCGAGGCGTCGATCGGCATGCGCGGTGCGCTCGCCGACAAGAACGGCACGGTCGCCGGACGCCGGGCCCTCGCCCTCGTCACCGACCGCGAGTCCGGCGTGGTCGCCCCCGTCGCCCCCGCCGTGGAAGCGGGGCCGGTGTCTCCTCCGAAGGGCGTGCCGGGGCTGCCGCTGACGAAGGCACTGCTGCGGAACGGTTCCCCGGGCTCCGCGTCCAACGCCGCCACGGTGGTGGGCGCCCGGCAGGAGCCCGCCTCGGACGACTCGGCCCGCCCGGCCGGCCGTCGCGCGGCCCTCCTCGGCGGCGCCCGCCGCAACGTCGTCGCCGCGGGGGCGGGCGCGCTGCTCGCCGCCGTCCTGGGCACGGTCGTCACGCTCGGCATGACCTCCGATCAGGAGAAGCCCGCCGGCGACAACCTGCGCAACGGCCAGCCGGCGAAGGACGACGTCGACGACGAGTGGACCTTCGACGACCCGGCGGCCGACACGAGCGCCGACCCGGCCCAGGACAAGGACGACGACAAGAAGCCGACGGACCGGACGACACCGGGCGCGACCCGCGCCTCGACGGACGCCCCGGAGAAGCCGGGGGAGCGGCCGTCGCCGAGCTCGTCGAGGCCGGGGAGTCCGTCGGATTCGGAGACAACCTCCGGCCCGAGGCCGACGAAGTCGCAGTCGACCAAGCCGACGCCGCCGCCTTCGCCCACGCCGACTCAGTCGGAGACGCAGACGCCGCCGACGGATCCTTCGCCGTCGGACACCGCTACCGAGCCCTCACAGAGTGACACGGCTGCGGCGCCCTCCGGTTCCACGGAGGCGTCGACGACGAACGAGGCGCCGCCCGCCGAGTCGGCGAGCGCGACGGTCATCTGAGACGTCGGCGGCGGGTGGGGTGTTTCCCCACACCCACTCTTTCCCTGGAACCCTGACGGGACGTGGGGGGCTGTCGCCCCCGGCCCCCGTGCGGCAGCTTCGCGCCGCGCATCCCCGCCCCGGTACCTCCAGGGCGCCGACTGGGTGTTCACTTCGCGGGCGTCGGCGGTGCCGCGAGCGCACCGCGACGGGCTTCCGGCGGCGCGGGCCGATGCGCCTCGGGCGGGCGGTGCCGCAGCACCGCGTCCCGCAGCACGGGCTGGGCCGGGCCGGCGTCGGACAGGAAGTGTCAACCCCCGGCGGGCCGGTGGCACGTCGTCCCCGCGGGCCGAGGGCTGGGCGCTGGTGCGGTGTCACGCACCCGCGGGGGCGTGACAACACGCGGCCCCCGCAACGTCCCGTGGGTCAGAACAGGCGGAGCTTGTCGTCCTCGATGCCGCGCATCGCGTCGTAGTCGAGCACCACGCAGCCGATGCCGCGGTCCGTCGCCAGGACGCGGGCCTGGGGCTTGATCTCTTGAGCCGCGAAGACGCCCTTCACCGGGGCCAGGTGCGGGTCGCGGTTGAGGAGGTCCAGGTAGCGGGTGAGCTGCTCCACGCCGTCGATCTCGCCGCGGCGCTTGATCTCCACCGCCACCGTCGCACCGTCGGCGTCCCGGCAGAGGATGTCCACCGGGCCGATGGCGGTGGGGTACTCGCGGCGGATCAGGCTGTATCCCTCGCCAAGTGTCTCGATCCGGTCGGCGAGCAGTTCCTGGAGGTGCGCTTCCACGCCGTCCTTGATGAGGCCGGGGTCCACGCCGAGCTCGTGGGACGAGTCGTGGAGGATTTCCTCCATCGTAATGATCAGTTTCTCGCCCGCTTTGTTCACGACGGTCCAGACGCTGTCGTCGCCTTCCTTCAACGTGCAGGGAGGTGACATCCAGTTCAGCGGTTTGTACGCCCTGTCGTCGGCGTGGATCGACACGCTGCCGTCCGCCTTGACCAGGATCAAACGGGGAGCGGAGGGCAGGTGGGCGGTGAGCCGGCCGGCGTAGTCCACGGAGCAGCGGGCGATGACGAGACGCATGGTCGGCAACGCTACTCGACGGACGGCGCGCTGCGCGATTCGCCCCGGAAGCGCCCATCGTTATTTGGCCGGTTGTGTTCCCAATCTCCTGGTGCGCTCAAGTCGGCGCACTTACCGTGGAAGCAGGAGGTCGTCGGCCGTGCACTCTGCGTCGCCGTACAGCATTGGTACGCCGTCGTTCGGTCCACTTCCTCCTTCCCTGCCCGTAAGGCCCCGTTTCGCGGGGCCGCGAGAGGAGAACCCATGTCGCTCGACGTCTCACCGGCGCTGTTGGAACAGGCCGAGCGAGGCGAGGTCGATGAAGCAGCTTTCGTCGACTGCGTCCGGACCTCCCTGCCCTACGCATGGGGGATGATCAGTTCTCTGGTGGCTCAGCTGAAGGTGGACGGCGGCGACTTCGCCGACAACCAGACGCCTCCGCCGGACGAGCAGGCACGTGGTCAGCTGCTGCGCGCGCTCGCGAGTGACGCGATTCGCGGGGCGCTTCAGCGGCACTTCGGAGTGCGTCTGGCATTCCAGAACTGCCACCGCGTCGCGGTGTTCCCGCTGGACTCCTCGGTCGACGAGCGGCTCGCCCGCTTCACCTCGATCCGAGGCCAGTTGCTCAATCAGTCGCCCGAACTGCGCGACTGCTGAAGCCTTCTGCTGCCGCTCCGCATCGCGGGAGGTGCAACTGATGTCGGAGCGGCGGCACTTGCAGGGATCATGGATTCAGCCGAGCAGCGGCAGCACTTCGGTGCCCAGCCGCCGTACGTTCTCCTCGGTGGCAGCCAGATCGCCCGAGCCCTCCGCGAGCAGCGCGAAACGCGTGATGCCGGTGCGCTCGGCGGTCGCCGCCAGCCTGTCGACGGCCAGTTGCGGCGGCCCCACCGGGTGCAGGGAGCAGAGCAGCTCCGTGTACGCGACGGGGTCGCGCATCCCGCGGTGCCGTCCGTCGACCGTGACATGGGCGTCCAGCCCCTGCTTGAGCCAGCCCGGCATCGCCTTCACGAGGGTCTCCGTGGCCTCGTCGGGACGGTCGGCGATCTGGACGACGCCGGCGGACACGTGCCCGGCGCCGGCGATGCGGTCAGGAGAGTGGCCCGCGGCGATCGCGTGCGTACGCCAGAGGGCGACCATGTCGGCCTTCTCCTCGTCGCCGCAGTGCATCCCCAGCAGCATCGGCAGCCCGCGCTCCGCCGCGAGACGGACGCTCTTCGGGGACGTGCACGCGACGACGACCTCCGGGCCTCCCGGCGGTCCGTCGAGCAGCTCGTCGGGCCGTGGGACGACCGGTACCTCGCGGAAGGAGAACCGCTCGCCGTCCGTGCCGACCCGGGGCTCGCGCAGCCAACGCAGCAGCAGGTCCAGGGATTCGGGGAAGCCCTGCTCGTACGCAGCGAGTCCCGCGCCGAACACCTCGAGGTCCACCCAGGGCCCGCCGCGCCCCACGCCGAGGGTGAACCGCCCGCCGGACGTCAGATGCAGCAGCGCGGCCTGCTCGCCCAGCGCCACGGGATGCGCGCTCGGCAGGACGCTCACCGCCGTGCCGACACGGATCCTGCGGGTGCGGCCCAGCAGCAGCGCCGCGAGCGTCACAGCGGACGGGCACACCCCGTACGGCACGAAGTGGTGCTCGGCCAGCCAGACGGCGTCGAGGCCCGACGCCTCCGCGACTTCGGCGGAGCGCACCGCGCGGTGCAGTGCCTCCCCCGGCCCCTGGCCCGGGAACTGGGCTGCCAGTACGAAAGTTCCAACGCGCATCGCCTTCTGCCTCCTTGCGGCCGACGCGTCACTCCCCCCTACCGGCAACAACGCCTGACACGTGCCAAAGGCACGGCCGAGTCCGAAGTTGTTGCGATTGTCCGGTAACTGGCCCTGATGCGTGACGTGGTTCGGGGGCCGGAGGGACGAGTGCCCGGACTCGCGGCCCTTACGCTGGAAGGGCAACTGTCCGCACTTGCCCCCTGAGGTGTCACGTGTCTCCGCGCCGCAACCGCCCCCGTGGCGGCGAGAAGCCGACCGAGCGAGCAGGCGACCCCGCCGACCGGTACGGCGGCTTCGGACGCAGCGAGTCCTGGCAGGGCGAAGAGTGGTCGGTGCGCCACGTGGCCGGCGCAAGTGCCGCCGGCAAGAGATACCGCTGCCCCGGCTGCGACCAGGAGATCCCCTCCGCCATGCCGCACCTGGTGGCCTGGCCCGAGCACGGCGGAGTCGAGGACCGGCGCCACTGGCACAAGGCCTGCTGGAACGCGAAGGACCGCCGCACCTCGAAGGTGCAGCGGTCCAGGAACGCGCCGAGGTACTGAGAGCAGCCTCAGACGTCGCGGGCGGAGAGGGAGGCGAAGGCGCCCCCCATCGCGGCGGCGGTGATGCCGAGCAGGATCCACAGCGGCTCCCAGCCCGACGGGCCCGTGTCGGTCAACCCGGTCGTACCGTAGAACGCCAGGAGCAGGCTCGGGACGCCATACTCCAGCAGGAACATCCGCAGGTCCTCGAGCGACTCCGAGAACATGAACATGGCCGCCACGAGCGGGAACAGCATGAGCCCGACCATGAGCGTGATCGCGCCGGCCGAGTGACGGATCAGCGTCCCCACGGCCAGGGACAGCAGCCCGAGCGTCGCCACGAACAGGCCCACGCCGACCGTCGCTCGGAACCACTCCCCGCCGGTCGCCTCCGCAGCGTCGATCATCGCGGTCTGGATGCCCGCGACCACGGCCGCCGTCAGGGTGGTGACGGCGAAGACGACGAGGAAGAAGACGATCGACTTGGCGGCGAGCACCCGGCCGCGGCTGGGGCAGGCCGTCAGCGTCGTACGGATCATGCCCGTGCCGTACTCGGACGTGATCGTGAGGACCCCAAGGGTCAGCACACAGATCGAGCCGAGCATGGTCCCGGTGAAGCCACCGGACAGGGCCGTCTCCTCGCCCATGTCCATGTCGGCCGCCACCGTGAGCGCCGCCAGGCCCAGACCGACGCCGACCATCAGCGCGATCATGACGCCGAGCGTCCACATCGTGGAGCGCACGGACCGGATCTTCGTCCACTCGGAGGCGAGCGCGTCGCCGAGGTGCGCACCGCGCACCGGGATCGGGGAGGCGTACGAGCCGGCCGGCGCGCCGGGGTGCTGGTAGGGGGTGCTCATCGGGCGTCCTCGGGCTTGGTCAGGTCGGCGGGGGCAGCGGCCGGCGGAGCCGCGGGGGCGGGGGCAGGGGCCGGCTGGTGGGCGGGCGTGCCGGGGGCCTGGGCCGCGTAAGGGTTCTCGCCCGGCTGGGGCGGCGGCGGGGCGTAGAAGCCCTGCTGCGGCACCTCGGGGATGTGCGGCTGCGGCGGGACGTACCCCGCCGGCGGCTGCTGCATCAGACCCGACTTCTGGTCCACCGTCGAGCGGTAGTCCACGGCGCCCTGCGTCAGCCGCATGTACGCCTCCTCCAGCGAGGCCTGGTGCGGCGACAGCTCCCACAGCCGCACGTCCGCCTCGTGCGCCACGTCGCTGATGCGCGGCAGCGGCAGACCGGCCACGCGCAGCGCCCCGTCCGGCTCGGACATGACCTGACCGCCCGCCTCCGCCAGCGCGGACGCGAGCTTCTCACGCTGCTCGGGCTCGGTCTGCGGAGTGCGGACCCGGGCGAAGTCGGCCGAGTTGTGCGAGATGAAGTCCTTGACGCTCATGTCCGCCATGAGCTGGCCCCGGCCGATCACGATCAGGTGGTCGGCGGTGAGCGCCATCTCGCTCATCAGGTGCGAGGAGACGAAGACCGTACGACCCTCGGAAGCCAGCTGCTTCATCAGGTTGCGGACCCACAGGATGCCCTCGGGGTCGAGGCCGTTGACCGGCTCGTCGAAGAGCAGCACCTGAGGGTCGCCGAGCAGCGCCGCGGCGATGCCGAGCCGCTGACCCATACCGAGCGAGAAGCCCTTCGAGCGCTTCCTCGCCACGTCCTGCAGGCCCACGACGCCGAGGACCTCGTCGACCCGCCGGGCCGGGATGCCGGACAGCTGCGCCAGCGACAGCAGGTGATTGCGGGCGGACCGGCCGCCGTGCACGGCCTTGGCGTCCAGCAGCGCGCCGACCTGGCGGGGCGCGTTCGGCAGCTGCCGGAACGGGCGCCCGCTGATCGTGACCTGGCCGGCCGTCGGCCGGTCCAGGCCGAGGATCATGCGCATGGTGGTGGACTTGCCGGCGCCGTTGGGGCCGAGGAACCCGGTGACGGCCCCCGGCCGCACCTGGAAGGAAAGGTTGTACACGGCCGTCTTGGCGCCGTAGCGCTTCGTCAGGCCGACTGCCTCGATCATTCTCCAGCCCCATCGACTTTCGGGTCGTCGGGGCACAGGCAGTGCAGCCGTACGCCCCCGTAAGTGCTAGGAGGATAACCGGGCCCCCGTGGTTCCGGCCAAGTGGTAACAACCAGGGACCGAACTCAGGCGTCGCGCTTCTTCAGCACCACGTAGCCGCCCAGGAGCGCCGCCAGCACCCACAGCAGCATGATGCCGAGGCCGCCCCACGGCCCGTACGGGGACTCGCCGCTGTTCATGGCGTTGGGCACGACCTGCATGATCTTCGCACCGGCCTGGTCCGGGAAGTAGCGCGCGACGTCCTTCGCGCCGGGAACCGCGGAGAGGATCTGCGAGACCAGGAAGAAGAACGGCATCAGGATGCCGAGCGACAACATCGAACTGCGCAGCATCGCGGCCACGCCCATCGAGAAGATCGCGATGAGGCCCATGTAGAGCCCGCCGCCGACCACGGCCCGCAGGACGTTCTCCTCGTCGATCGTCGTGCCGTGCTCCCCGAGCAGCGCCTGGCCGAGGAAGAAGGTGAGGAAGCTGGTCGCCATCCCGACCACCAGCGCCAGCAGCCCCGCCACCACGATCTTGCTGAAGAGGAAGGTCGCGCGCTGCGGCACCGCGGCGAGCGAGGTGCGGATCATGCCGGAGCTGTACTCGGTGCCGACGACAAGAACGCCGAAGACCACCATCGCCAGCTGCCCCAGCACCATCCCGGAGAAGCTGATGAGCGTCGGGTCGAAGGTCAGCCGCTCGGCGTCGGGCAGATCGCCGAACGTCGCGTTCATCAGCGCGCACAGCCCGGCGCTCATCGCGACCGTCACGGCGAGCGCGCTGATCAGGGTCCAGCGCGTCGAGGAGACCGTACGGATCTTGGTCCACTCGGACCGGAGGACGGCGGGTACGGATGCCATCGGTCAGGCTCCCTTGTCGCGCGGGGCCCACTGCGGGGCGTCGTGGCCGGACTGCGGGGCGCCCACGCCGGGCGGCGGGCCACCGGCGCCCGGCGGTAGGTCCTGAAGCGGCGCGGCCTGGTCCGTGGAGTGCGCGTGGTACTCCACGGCGCCCGCGGTCATCTGCATGAACGCCTCCTCGAGCGAGGCGCGTTGAGAGCTGAGCTCGTGCAGCACGATCCGGTGCTCCGCGGCCAGCTCGCCGAGCTGCTCCGTGGTCGCGCCGTCGACCTCCAGCGTGCCGTTGCCGGTCTCGACGGCCGTCATGCCCGCCCCGTGCAGCACGTCACGCAGCTGTTCCTGCTGCGGTGAGCGCAGGCGCACGTAACTACGGGAGTTCTGCTGGATGAAATCGGCCATCGAAGTGTCGGCCAGCAGCTTCCCCTGACCGATCACGATCAAGTGATCCGCGGTCAGGGCCATTTCGCTCATCAGATGCGAGGAGACGAAGATCGTTCTGCCCTGTTGGGCGAGGGACTTCATCAGATTGCGGATCCAGTGAATTCCCTCGGGGTCCAGACCATTGACGGGTTCGTCGAACATCAGGATCTCCGGATCGCCGAGCAGCGCCGATGCGATTCCCAGTCGCTGGCCCATGCCCATCGAGAAACCCTTGGACTTCTTCCTCGCCACCGCCGTCAGGCCCACCACGTCGAGGACTTCGGCGACGCGGCGCTCCGGGATGCGGTTCGCCTGGGCGAGGCAGAGCAGGTTGTTGTGCGCGCTGCGGCCGCCGTGCATCGCCTTGGCATCCAGCAGCGCGCCGATGTACTTCAGCGGCTCGTCCAGATCGCGGTAGTGCCTGCCGTCGATCCTGACCGTGCCGCTGGTGGGGTTGTCGAGATCGAGCATCATCCGCATCGTCGTCGACTTGCCCGCCCCGTTGGGGCCGAGGAAGCCGGTCACCACACCAGGGCGGACCTTGAAGGAGAGATGGTCGACGGCAACCTTGCTGCCGAAGTGTTTGGTGAGACCCTCAAGCTCGATCATGCGTTCACGCTACGGGCGGCCAGAGGCGTCCGCCACCGGGTTGGCCGAAGGAAAGGTGTCGGTTCCGCATCGGGACGACAGCCGGGCGCCGGCAGGGTGACAACGCACCGGTGCCCGGCGCCTGAACGGCACCGGGCACCTGTGGACCGCTGTCCGAGGAGGCGTCAGCGGGACTGCTGGGCCGGGACTCCGCGGGAGATCGGCTCGTCGTCGGCGGGTGTGCCCGCCGCGGCCACGGCGGCACCGGTCAGCGTCGCCAGCATCTCGCGGACGTTGGTCAGCTGGGCGTTGATCGAGTCGCGGCGGTTGGTGAGCGCCGCCAGCTCGCGCTCCGATTCGCTGCGGATGCGGTCGGCCTTCGCGTTCGCGTCGGCGACGATGTCCTCCGCCTGGCGCTGCGCGGTCTCCACCGTCTGACGGGCACGGCGCTCCGCGTCCGTACGCAGCTTCTCGGCCTCGAGGCGCAGCTGCTCGGCGCGGTGCTCGATCTCCGCCAGGCGCTTCTCCGCCTTCGCCTGACGGGAAGCCAGGTCCCGCTCCGACTGCTCGCGGCGCTTGGCCAGGTTGGTCTCGAAGTCCGCGGCGGCCTGGGCGGCCTTGGCGCGCGTCTCCTCGAAGAGCGCGTCCGCCTCCTCCCGCTTGGACTGTGCGTCCTTCTGCGCCTCGCTGCGCAGCGTCTGGGCTTCGCCCTTGGCCTTCTCGACGATACGGACGCCCTCGTCCTCGGCCTTGGCCTTGCGCTCGGAGGCGAACGACTCGGCGTCGTTGCGGACCTGCTGGGCGGCGGACTCGGCGAGCTCACGGTGCTGCTCGGCCGCGCGACGGGCCTCCTCGCGAAGGTCCTTGGCCTCCTCCTCGGCGAGACGGAGGATCTTCTCGACACGCGCACCCAGGCCGGCGTACGACGGCTCCGCGTCGTTGACCTGGGCCTGGGCGTTCTGCGTCTCGAGGTGGAGCTCCTCGATGCGCTTTTCCAGAGCAGTGATTCGGGCCAGAGCACTATCACGGTCGGCGACGAGTTTGGTAATGCGGTCATCCACCTGACCGCGGTCGTAACCACGCCGCACGAGCTCGAAGCCGAAGGGGGAGGAAGTGTCGCTCATGGGGTTCCTGTCGAATGAGACCGGTGAGGTGTTAGAGGGAATCCTAGGGGCCGAAGCGGCGTGTCATCGAGCGGATGCCCGTTTGATCTGGAGAATGTCCAGCCTTTTGAGTGGCTAGCCGTCGGATGACTTGCCACTCGAACGTGTAACACCTGCTGACGCCCCGGCCTTGACGCCCCCGGTGGAGCCGTTGTTGCCGGGGTTCTTCCCTCCGGACGGTGCCTCGAATGACTCCAACGCCTCCAGCACGTCCTGGACACGGGAAATCTCCGCCTGGATGTCCTCGCGCCGGCGTACCAGCACGTCGAGCTCCCGCTTGCCCTCGTCGACCGTGCGCCCGGCCTCCTGGTCGGCCTCCGCCTTCGCGCGCTCCCCCTCGCGGATCAGCTCGGCCTTCTTCTGCTCGGCCTCCTTCAGGAGCCCCTCGGCCTTCTTCACGGCGGCGATCCTGACCTTGCTCGCCTCCGAATTGGCCTCGGACAGCAGCTCCTTGGCCTTCGCCGCTGCCTCCGCCTGCTGCTCCTCCGCCGCCTTGACCAGGGCGTCGACCCGCTCGCCGGCGGTCTTCATCTGCTCAGCCGTCTCCCGGCGCGCCCGGTCGTGGAGTTCCTCGACCTCGCTCTCGACCCGGGCACGCAGCTCCTCGCCGCGCTCCCTTATGGCCGTCGCGTCCCGGCGCGCACCGACGAGCAGCTCGTCGGCATCCGTACGGGCCTTCTCCACCCGCGAGTTGCCCTCGACCGTGGCCTCCGCCACCAGCCGCTCCGCCTCCTTGCGGGCGGCGCCCACCATCGTGTCCGCCTGTGCCTCGGCCTCGGTGGCGGCGCGCAGCGCCTCCTCCTGGGCCTTGGCGACGAGCTGGTCGGCCTGCTCCGCGGCGTCCGCGCGGCGCTTGGAGGCCGCCTCGCGCGCCTCGTCCAGCAGCCGGTCGGCCTCCGCGCGGGCCTCGGCCCGCATCTGCTCGGCCGCCGCCTCGGCCTCCGCGCGGTGCCGCTCGGCCTCCGCCCGGATGCGCTCGGCCGCCTGCTGCGCCGATCCCACCGTCTCCGCGGCTTCGGCACGCAGCCGTTCGGCCTCGCTGTTCGCCTCCGTCGCGATCCGCTCGGCCTCGTTCGTCGCCTCGCCGATCAACTGGTCCGCCTGGGCCGCGGCGTCGGCACGCCGCTTGTCCGCGGCCCGGCGCGCCTCGTCCAGCACCTGCTCGCGGTCGGCGCGTACGGCCGCCCGCATCTGCTCGATCTCGGCCTCGCCGTCCACCTTGATCTGCTCGGCCTCTGTGAGCAGCCGCGTCGCGTCGGCGTCGGCCGACGCGCGCAGCTCGGCCGCCTCGGTGCGCAGCCGCTCGCTCTCGCTCGTGGCCTCGCCGATCAGCAGGTCCGCCTGCGTGGCCGCCTCGGAACGGATGCGGTTGGCGTCGTTGCGCGCCTCGGCCCGGGTCCGTGAGGCGTCCTGCTCGGCGGAGGCGACGGTGTCCGCCGCCTCCGTGCGCAACCGCTGCACGTACTCGGCGGTGTCCGTCCGCAGCCGGTCCGCCTCGCCGATCGCCTCTGCGACGGTCCGCTCCGCGAGCGCCTGCGCGGCTTCCGTCTCCTCCTGGGCCCTGGCTCGCAGCCGGCCGGCGTCCTCCGCGGCCCGCTCCCGCTCCGCGTACGCGTCGGCACGGACCCGGTCCGCCTCCTCCTGCGCCTCGGTCCTGGTGCGCTCCGCCGAGTGCTCGGCGGCGCTGCGCAGTCCGGCGATCTCCTGCTCGGCCTGTTCCTGGAGCCCCGCCACGGAGTCCCGGACCTGCTGTGCGGTCTGCTCGGCGGTAAACACCATCTCGGTGGCACGGCGGTCGGCCTCCTGGACCAGCCGCTGCGCCTCCGTCTGCGCCTCCTCGACCCGCTTGCGGGCCGACGCGAGAAGCTCCTCGCTCTGCTCACGCGCACGCTCGCGCTCCTGGTCCGCCTCGGTGCGCGCGGAGTCGAGGGTCTCCTCCGCCTCCCGGCGGCGGCGGGCCGCCTCCTCCTGCGCGGCGGCCAGCGCCTCCGCGGCCTCCGCGCCCACGCGTTCGGCCGCGGCCGTCGCTTCGGCGCGAACCCGGTCGGCGGTCTCCTGGGCTTCGGTCCTGAGCCGCTCGGCCTCCGTGGCCGCGTCGCTGTGCAGTCGTACGGCGACGGCCTCCGCCTCCGCGCGGGTCGCCGACGAGTCGGCCGCGGCCTCGGTACGCAGCCGGTCCGCTTCCCGCTCGGCCTGCTCCTGGAGTGCGCGCAGCCGCTCGGCGGCCTCGCCGCGCAGCCGCTCGGTCTCCTCCGCCGCCTCGCGACGGATCCGCTCGCCCTCGGCACGGGCCTCGGCCAGACCCTCCTCCGCCGTGGCGAGGCGGGTCTCCGCCTCGGTGTGAAGACGGGTCAGTTCGTCCGCGGCCTCGGCCTGGCGTGCCGCTATGCCACGCTCGGTCTCCTCGCGGAGTTCGGCCGCGGCCGCCTCGGCGGCCGCCCGCACGCTTTCGGCCTGCTCCTCGGCCTCCGCGCGCAGTCGGTCGGCCTCCGCGCGGGTGCGCTCCAGCGTCTCCTCGGCCTGCTTGCGCAGGGTCGTGGCGCGCTCTATGGCCTCCGTGCGGACCTTCTCGCTGTCGGCGGTGGCCTTCGCCCGCAGCTCGTCGGCGTCGGTGCGTGCCTTGGTGAGCAGCTCCTCCGCGGTGCGGGCCGCTTCCTCGATCTGCTGGACGGCCTCCCGGCGCGCCTCGCCGCGGATCCGCTCGCCCTCGGCGACCGCCTCCGCGCGCAACTGCTCGGCCTCGCCGCGCAGCCGGCGCGCCTCCTCCTGCAGTTCGACCGTCTTGGCGCGGTACTCCTTGGTGTCGTCCTTGGCCGCGCCCTTGAGCTGGTCGGCCTGCTCGGCGGCCTCGCCGCGCAGCCGGTCCGCCTCGGCGTCGGCCTCGCGCCTGATGCGCTCGGCCTCCTCGCTCGCCGCCCGCGTGGTGGCCTTGGCATCCTCCGACGCCTTGGTCAGCACCTCCTCGGCGGTACGGGCGGCCTTCGCGAGCGCCGCCGCCGAGTCCTCCGCGGCGGCCGCACGCGCCTTCTCCGTCGCGGCCTCGACGAGCTTCTCCGCCTCGGCGCGGGCGTCCGCGAGCGCCTGTTCCGCTTCCGCCTTGAGCGTCTCGGACTCCTTGGTCGCCTCCGCGACCAGCCGCGCGATCTCCGCCTTGGCCGTACGGGTGCGCTGCTCGTTGACCGACTCGGCCGACGACAGCTGCTTGGCGGCCGACTCCTTCGCCTCGCTGAGCAGCTTCTCCGACTCCGCGCGGGCCTCGCGCAGCTTCTCCTCGGCCTCCTGCATCCGCTGCTGGGCGGCGCGACTGAGCTCCGCGGCCTGCTGGCGGGCCTGGTCGGACTCGGCGGAGGTGGAGGAACGCAGCTGCTCCGCGTGGGTGGTGGCCTCCTGCGCCTGGCTGGAGGCGGCGTTCAGCAGCCGCTCGGCGTCCTTGCGGGCGCGCAGCAGGATCGCCTCGGCCTCGGCGCGGGCGGTTTCGGCCTCGCTGCCGAGCCGCCTGCGGGCCTCCTCGGCGATCCGGGCGGCCTCCGCGCGGGCGGCGGCAAGGGACTGCTCGGCCTCGGCGCGGGACTCGTCCAGCAGCCGCTGGGCCTGCGACTCGGTACGGGCACGCAGCTGCTCGGCCCAGGCGACGTTCTCGTTGACGTGCGACTCGACGGTCTGGCGGCGCTCCGCGAGCTCCTGGTCGAGGCGCTGCCGGCGCTGGACGGCCTCCGCGTGCAGCTCGGCCTGGAGTCTGGCCTGGTGCTCCGCGTGCTCCTGGAGGATGCGCTGCGTCTGCGCCCGGGCCTCGCGCAGCTCGCGCTCGGCGTCCTGGCGCAGCTGGTCCGCCTGGATCTGGGCGTTACGGAGCAACTGCTCGGCCTGGTAGCCGATGTCGGCGCTGTCGTAGGCAGGACGGGAGGCGAGATTGCGGCGTGCCTCGTGGAGCTTGGCGCGCAACACCTCGACCTGGTAGCCGAGGTCCTCGGCATGCTGGACGGCCTTCTCCCGCGCTGTCTTCAGCCGATCCATCTCGGCCTCGAAGCGCGAAAGGTGGTCGTCGTCAGCTCGGTGGCTCTCCTGGCGTTCGTAGCCCCGCACTGCGCGGTCCCATCCGTCCCCTGGTCGCAACTGTCTCCAAACGAGCCCGTTCGCCGGCGAACGGCCCCCCGGGGAATGGTGACAGATCAACGACGGAGACGCGGCACGGCCCCGACCCGGCCCCGGCCCGGAACGGCCCACTCTACCGGGCCGGGAATCCTCGGGTCAGTGGTCCGTTGCAGAGGTGACGAGTTCGGTGAGAACGCCGTGGCAGTCCTTGGGGTGCAGGAAGGTGATACGAGAGCCCATGGACCCGATACGTGGCTCGTCGTACAGCACGCGGACGCCCTTGTCGCGGATGTCCTGGGCGTCCGCATCCACGTCGGCCGTGCCGAAGGCGATGTGGTGGACCCCCTCGCCGTTCTTGGCCAGCCACTTTCCGACCGCGGAGTCCTCGCGGGTGGGCTCGAGGAGCTGGAGGTAGGAGGCGCCGCCGTCGGACGTCTCATTGATCTTGAGCATGGCTTCCCGGACGCCCTGCTCTTCGTTGACCTCGGAGTGGAACACCTCGAAGCCGTACGTGGCCCGATAGAACTCGACAGTCTTGTCGAGGTCGAAGCAGGCGATCCCGATGTGGTCGATTCGCGTCAGCATTCGACCAGTGCAGCGCCTGGAGGATGGTTACGCAACGTGCGCGCGATCACACCGGTCGGCCGGTGACCCGGAGCCGTACCGCTCAGTACATTTGAGTAAACCCTCGTTCACTCCTCAGCTGCGGCTGAAAGGGGATCGTCCTCATGTCAGGAACGACCGGTAACACCTCCGTGATCGTCGCGGGCGCTCGCACGCCCATGGGCCGCCTGCTCGGCTCGCTCAAGTCCTTCTCCGGCGCCGACCTCGGCGGTTTCGCCATCAAGGCCGCGCTCGACCGGGCCGGGATCGGCGGCGATCAGGTGCAGTACGTGATCATGGGCCAGGTGCTCCAGGCCGGGGCGGGGCAGATCCCGGCGCGCCAGGCCGCGGTCAAGGGCGGCATCCCGATGAACGTCCCCGCGCTCACCATCAACAAGGTCTGCCTGTCCGGCCTCGACGCCATCGCGCTCGCCGACCAGCTGATCCGCGCCGGCGAGTTCGACGTGGTCGTCGCCGGCGGCCAGGAGTCCATGACCAACGCGCCGCACCTGCTGCCGAAGTCGCGCGAGGGCTACAAGTACGGCGCGATCGAGATGCTCGACGCCATGGCGCACGACGGCCTGACCGACTCCTTCGAGAACGTGGCCATGGGCGAGTCGACGGAGAAGCACAACACCCGCCTCGGCATCCCGCGCGACGTCCAGGACGAGATCGCCGCGCTGTCCCACCAGCGCGCCGCCGCCGCGCAGAAGAACGGCCTTTTCGAGGCGGAGATCACGCCCGTCGAGATCCCCCAGCGCAAGGGCGACCCGATCCTCTTCTCCAAGGACGAGGGCATCCGCGCCGAGACGACCGCCGAGTCGCTCGGCAAGCTGCGTCCCGCCTTCTCCAAGGACGGCACGATCACCGCCGGTACCTCCTCGCAGATCTCGGACGGCGCCGCCGCCGTCGTCGTGATGAGCAAGGCCAAGGCCCAGGAGCTGGGCCTCGACTGGATCGCCGAGATCGGCGCCCACGGCAATGTGGCCGGACCGGACAACTCGCTGCAGTCGCAGCCGTCCAACGCCATACAGCACGCCCTGAAGAAGGAGGGCCTCGGCGTCGAGGACCTGGACCTCATCGAGATCAACGAGGCCTTCGCGGCGGTTGCCCACCAGTCAATGAAGGACCTGGGCGTTACCCCGGAAAAGGTGAACGTGAACGGCGGCGCGATCGCGCTCGGCCACCCGATCGGCATGTCCGGCGCGCGTGTGGTGCTGCACCTGGCGCTGGAGCTCAAGCGCCGCGGCGGCGGCGTGGGCGCGGCGGCGCTCTGCGGCGGCGGCGGTCAGGGCGACGCGCTGATCGTCCGCGTCCCGGGCAAGTAGTCCTGAAGAGAATCGGAGCAGCACGATGGTGGACGTCCCCCAACTGGTCGCCCAGGCACGTGAGGGCAAGCCACGGGCCGTGGCCCGGCTGATCTCACTCGTCGAGGGGGCGTCCCCGCAGCTCCGGGAGGTCATGGCGGCGCTCGCCCCGCTGACCGGCGGGGCGTACGTCGTCGGCCTGACCGGGTCGCCGGGCGTCGGCAAGTCCACCTCCACCTCCGCGCTCGTCTCCGCCTACCGCAAGGCGGGCAAGCGGGTGGGCGTCCTGGCCGTCGACCCGTCCTCGCCCTTCTCGGGCGGGGCGCTGCTCGGCGACCGGGTCCGTATGTCGGAGCACGCCTCCGACCCCGGCGTCTACATCCGCTCGATGGCCACCCGCGGTCACCTCGGCGGCCTGGCCTGGGCCGCGCCGCAGGCCATCCGCGTCCTGGACGCGGCCGGCTGCGACGTGATCCTGGTCGAGACCGTGGGAGTCGGCCAGTCGGAGGTGGAGATCGCCTCCCAGGCCGACACCTCCGTGGTTCTCCTCGCGCCCGGAATGGGCGACGGCATCCAGGCGGCGAAGGCGGGCATCCTCGAGATCGGCGACGTGTACGTCGTGAACAAGGCCGACCGGGACGGCGCCGACGCCACCGCCCGGGAGCTCAACCACATGCTGGGCCTCGGCGAATCCCGCGGGCCGGGCGACTGGCGCCCGCCGATCGTCAAGACGGTCGCGGCGCGTGGCGAGGGCGTGGACGAGGTCGTCGAGGCGCTCGAGAAGCACCGGGCGTGGATGGAGGAGCACGGCGTCCTGACAGAACGCCGGGTGCGGCGGGCCGCGACGGAGGTCGAGACGATCGCGGTCACGGCCCTGCGCGAACGCATCGCGGACCTTCACGGAGACCGGCGCCTGGGCGCGCTGGCGGAACGCATCGTGGCGGGCGAGCTGGATCCGTACCGGGCGGCGGACGAACTGGTGACGGGCCTGACGGAGTCGTAGCGGGGGCGGGGGCGCCGCCCTGAGCCCGGCCCGCCAACGTCGGCGGGGCCGGCGCGTTCCTTTCGGGGCTCCGCCCCGAGCCCCGGGCCTCAAGCGCCGGCGGGGCTGGGGTGGGCCGTCTTGTCGGGGCTCCGACCCGAACCCCGCGCCTCAATCGCCGGCGGGGCTGGAATGGCCTCCGTCGGCGGCGTCGCTCTGAGCCCGGGCCTTCGACTTCCGCGGGAAGTTGCCGCGTCCCACCGGCCCCCGGGCGCGGAGCGCGCTACGCGGGCCGGGGCTCGCTGCGCCGCGGCGGAGCCGCATATCGGGACAGCGGGACGGGGGAGAGGAACCCGCCTCAGTCGTCGGAGGCGTCCGTGTTCGACGACACGTCGCCCGTCTTCGCGTCGACCTTCAGCTCGGTCTCGTCGTGGCCCTTGCCGCCTTGGAGTTCGACCTCCCAGTGGTCGGCGCCGTCGCCCTCGTCGTCGAAGTCGACCGATGTCACCGTCGCGCCCGGGTGGGACTTCAGCGCCGCCTCCGCGGCCTGCCGTGCGTCCACCGCCGCGGCCCGCAGCGCGGCACCGTCGTCGTCCCGGTCGTCGTCATCCTCGGCGGCGGCGGCCGCCCGCACCGCGCCGGTCTTCGTGTCGACCTTCAGCTCGTGCTCGCGGTCGTTCTTGCCGATCACGGACACCTCCCAGTGCCCCTTCTCGTCGTCGTCGAGGTCCACGGAGTCCACTGTGCCCGGCGTGTGCTCGAGGGCGGCGGCCACCGCCTCGGCCGCCGTGACGGGGCCGGCGGGCGCAGCCGTCTGGTCGTCGTCCCGGTCGTCGTCGGCGGCGCCGTCGTCCTCCCGGTCCTTGTCCTGCACCGATACCGGCGTCGCCGACGCGCCGTCGTCCGCCACCGCCACCGCCGTGTACGTCCCGCCGATCAGCATCGCCGCCGCGACCGTCGCGATGACAAGGTTGCGCTTCATGAGAGTTCCTCCCGAGTTGTTCGCTTCAACAGCAACGGGACCACTCTTGCCGCGCCATGCTGAACCCAGCCTGAAGCCACCTGAAGAGATCTTCAGCCGCGGTTTGCGACCCTGACCCCCATGAGGTTGTTGATCGTGGAGGACGAGAAGCGGCTCGCACTGTCCCTCGCCGCCGGACTGACCGCCGAGGGATACGCCGTGGACGTTGTCCACGACGGGCTCGAAGGGCTGCACCGCGCGGCCGAAGGCGTCCACGACCTCGTCCTGCTCGACATCATGCTCCCCGGCATGAACGGCTACCGCGTCTGCGCAGCCCTGCGCGCCGCCGGACACGACGTGCCGATCCTGATGCTGACCGCCAAGGACGGGGAGTACGACGAGGCCGAGGGCCTCGACACCGGTGCCGACGACTACCTGACCAAGCCCTTCTCCTACGTCGTCCTCGTCGCCAGGGTCAAGGCCCTGCTGCGTCGCCGGGGCCGGTCCGGCGGCTCGCCGGTGCTGGAGGTCGGCGACATGCGGGTGGACACGGCGGCGCGGCGCGTCTTCTGCGGGGAGGACGAAGTGACGTTGACGGCAAAGGAGTTCTCGGTGCTGGAGCAGCTCGCGACTCGTGCCGGCGAGGTCGTCGGCAAGCCCGCGATCCTGGAGCACGTCTGGGACTTCGCCTATGAGGGCGACCCGAACATCGTCGAGGTCTACATCAGCGCCCTGCGCCGCAAGCTCGGCGCGGGCCGTATCCAGACCGTGCGCGGCGCGGGCTACCGGCTGGTGGCCGTGTCATGAGGTCCGTACGGGCGAGGGCCGCGACCGGAGCCACTCTTGTCGTCGCCGTCGCGCTGATCGCCGCCGGTGCCGCCGTCCTGCTGTCGCTGCGCGCGAATCTCATCGACCAGACCGAGCTGCAGGCCGAGGTGGTGGCGCGCGAGGTCGCCGCACAGATCGCCGTCGACGTGCCGTTCGACCGGTTGGACCTGCCGGACGACGAGGAACGGCCCGTGCAGGTCGTCGGGGAGGACGGGCGGGTGGTCGCGGTCAGCGAGAAACTCGAGGCGATCTCCGGGACGTCGAGCGACCAGGTCACCCCCCGGTCGCCGGGCCCCGCGCCGAGCGGCGACGACAATGACGGTGACGGTGACGGTGACGACGACGACCCGGGCCGCGGCGAGGTCTCTTCCGACGACCCGCTGTTCCGCTCGGGCAGCGCCACCGTCGACGGTGAGAGCGCCGACTACAGGTTCGCCGCCATCGAGGCGACGTCGGGTGCCGCGCGTACGTACACCGTCCACGCCGGTGCCCCGATGGCCACCGAGCAGGACGCGGTCGGAACGGTCCGCGACGCCATGCTCGTCGGCCTGCCGCTGCTGCTCGCGGTGGTCGGCGGCGTGACCTGGCTGGTGACCCGTCGCGCGCTGCGGCCCGTCGAGGGCATCCGCAGCGAAATGGCGGCCATCACCCGTTCCGAGGACCTCTCCCGCCGTGTCCCGGAGCCCGCGTCGCGGGACGAAGTGGCACGGCTCGCCCGGACGACGAACGAAACGCTGGCCGCGCTGGAGGCGTCCGTGGAGCGCCAGCGGCGCTTCGTCGCGGACGCCTCGCACGAGCTGCGCAGCCCCATCGCCTCGCTCCGCACACAGCTCGAAGTGGGTGCGGCCCACCCGGAGTTGCTGGACGTGCCGGGGGCGGTGGAGGACACCGTACGGCTTCAGCAGCTGGCCGCCGACCTGCTGCTGCTGGCACGCCTGGACGCGGGGGAGCGGCCGGGTGCCAACCGCGTGGACCCGGCGGTCCTGCTCCGCGAGGAGGTGGCCCAGCGCGCAGGCGACCGGATCCCGGTCGAGGTGACGGCGGCGGATGGGCTCGAAGTGGCCGGTTCGCGGAACCAGTTGGCCCGGCTGGTGGGCAACCTGCTCGACAACGCCCAGCGTCACGCGGCCACTTCGGTGACCGCCTCGGTACGGGCGGAGGCCGGCCGGATCGTGCTGGCCGTCGCGGACGACGGGTCGGGTGTGCCGGAGCAGGAACGCGAGCGGATCTTCGAACGGTTCGTACGGCTCGACGACGCCCGCAGCCGCGACGAGGGCGGTGCCGGCCTGGGACTGGCGATCGCTCGCGACGTGGCGCGCCGCCACGGCGGCACTCTCACGGTGGCCCGCTCGGCGTCCGGCGGGGCGCTGTTCGAGCTGACCCTGCCTCAGGCGCCGCCGGAAGGGTCTTGAGGAGCCGCTCCGGCGGGGGGCCGCAGATCGCGGTGCGCGGTCTTACGGCACCCCGTCACCGTCGTGTGACAGGGGCCGTATCCGGGCGTCCGGCGCGGACTCAGAGCTTGCCGCGGCGACCGCGCAGATGCTCGGCGACCGGAGTCAGCGACTCCCGCAGATCGGCGAGCGCGTCCGGGGTCAGCAGATCGATGAAGTGCTTGCGCACGGAGGCGACGTGGTGCGGCGCGACCTTCTGCATGGTGGCGACGCCCTCGTCGGTCAGCACGGCGTACAGTCCGCGCCGGTCGGACTCGCAGTTCTCGCGCCGGACGAGCCCGGCGCTCTCCATGCGGGTGACCTGGTGCGAGAGGCGGCTCTTGGACTGCAGCGTGGCAGCGGCGAGGTCGCTCATCCGCATCCGCCGGTCCGCGGACTCGGAGAGGTTGACCAGGATCTCGTAGTCGTTGTTGGTCAGGCCGAACGGCTGGAGGTCCTTCTCGAGCTGGTGCATCAGCAGCTTGTTGACTTCCAGATGCGTGCGCCAGGTGCATTGCTCGTCATCGGTAAGCCAGCGAGTGGCCGTCTCGGTCTCCATGTATGGATTCTACCTAAGAAGTTGAAAAGCGGACGAAGTCGGGGGGTGTGACGCCTGGCACCCGCGCACCAGAGGGTGCACGGGTGCGCAGACGTTCGACGTCACACTCCGCAGACTACCGCTCACAGCCCGAAGCGACGCTGGAGGTCCCCGAGCTGGCCGGGAAGGCGCGGTGAGGATCCGTGCGGGCCGGCGGCCCCGGCCGGCCCGTGCCCGCCCGGAACGCCCGGCTCCGCACCGACCACTCCGGTCGCCTGTTCCGGCATGAGCGCCTCGGTCGACTGCAGCAGCACCGTGCCGGCGCCGACGAACTCGAACTGGTGCTCCTCGCCCGACGCCCCGCCGACCCCGGTCAGCGCCCGCACCCCGCCCATGACGCCCGCCATATAGCCGTGGTCGTAGTGGTGGCAGGGTGAGGGGCAGTCGGCCCAGCCCACCAGGGCCTGCGGGTCCACCCGGATCGGCGGCTCCATGAAGACCACAGGGCCGTTGGACGCGGCGACGAACTTGCCCGTTCCGATCAGAGTCAGAAAGCCCGGCACGATCGACTGCTTGAGTGCCAGCGTGGGCTGGTACGCCAGCAGGTTGCCGGCCCGGATCGTGAGATTCCCGTTGTCGAGGTCGAACGAGTTCACGTCGAATGCCCGGTCCGCGAGCAGCATCTTGCCGCTGCCCTCCGCCACCACCCAGTCGCTCGCGTGCAGCGGCGAATGGAACGAGGTCCGCATCAGCCGGTCGAGGCGGCCGTGGCCGATTCCGTTGAAGTCGATGCGCCCGTAGTAGGCGATCATCTTGCCCTTCTGCAGGAACCACTGGGAGCCCTTGAGTTCCACGCAGAAGGTGTACGCGTTGACGTTGTCGTCGCTGGGCAGCGTCGTCGGGTCGAAAATCGCGGGCGTGCTCACAGCTTCTCCTCCGACGCCTGGACGTACACCGCACCGCTGCCGCTGAGCTCCAGCTGGAACGCCTCGCCGGAGCCGCGCCCCACCATGTCGCGCCAGCCGAGCGCCGTGGAGAGCTTGTTCCGTACGTCGCCGTGGTGGGCGACATACGCCTGGGGGTCCACATGGACCGGCCGGGAGGGGGTGATCGGCAGCTCGATCACTCCGCCGTGCGCCATCACCGCGACCGCGCCGTGTCCCTTGAGGGTCGTGGTGAACAGCCCCTGGCCCGTCACCTGACCGCGCACCATGCCCATGACCCCGCCCTGGGAGCCCATGAACATCGTGCCCTGCTGCAGGGTCCCGTCGAACGCCAGCAGCCGGTCGGCCTCGACGTAGAGGGTGTCGCCGGTGAGCTGGATGACCTGGATGTGGTGGCCGCCGTGGCCGAACATCACCGTGCCGTTCCCCTCGACGGTCATCAGCGGCGTCGCCTCGTTCGCCACGCGGCGGCCGATCATCGAAGCCAGCCCGCCCTGGCCGCCGGTGATGTTCGGCGTGAAACTGACCGCTCCCTTGTACGCGAGCATCGCGCCGCGCTGGCTGAACATCTTCTGGCCGGGCATCACGGTCGCCTCGACCATCTTGGAGTTGATCTCGCGGAAAGGCATCAGACATCCCCTCCGACGGTGTTGCGCTCGCTCGGCTGCACGTAGACCAGCCCGTCGCCCTCGAAGCGGATCTGGAAGGCCTCGCCGCCGCCCTCGCCCAGGACGGTGCGGAACGTCACCCCGGACTGGAAGTCCTGCCGCAGGTTGCCCTGGTGGGCGATGTAAGCGCCGGGGTCGACGGAGAGCGGGTACTGAGGCGTCACCCGCAGCGCCACCGCCGTCCCGTCCGACATGATCGCCACCTGGCCGGTGCCCTCGACGGTGGTCGTGAACAGACCGTTGCCCGTCGCGCCCCCGCGCAGCCCGGTGAAGGTGGTGCCGGTGCGCAGCCCGCCGTCGGTGCACAGCAGGTTGCTCGACTCGACGTAGAGCTTGTCGCCGTGCAGCTGGACGAGGTTGATCTCGCTCGCACGGTCGGCGAAGTAGCAGGTGCCCTGCCCCTTCACCTCCATCATGGTCATCTGCTCGCCGGTGAGCCGGCGGGTGACCATCCCCCGGATGCCCTCACCGCCGCCGGACATCTTCTTGAAGGCCATCTGGCCGTCGTACGCGACCATCGACCCGTTCTTCGCTTTGACGGCGTCGCCGGTCATGTCGACCGCGAGCACTTTGCTCCCCTGGAGCCGGAACATTGCCACGGGCCGACGTTATCCGGTGATTCCGACCCCGAACAGCGTTCTCGGGGAGGATCCGGACCCTGACAAAGAGTTCGCAAAGTGGCCTGCCACAATGGTCCGCGAGCTTGTGCATGTGTTCACAAGATCCATGCCCGCTGCCCATCCCCTCACGACCGAAGGTGACCCGTGGACATCAAGACCGCCTCCTCCCTGCACCGCCTCCGTCTCGTCTCCGCGCCGGAGGCAGTCTCCTTCCTCCTGCTGCTCGTCTGCTCGGTGCTCAAGCGCACCACGGACTTCAACGCGGTCCCGGTCATGGGTGCGATCCACGGTGTGCTCTTCATCCTGTACGTGCTCTTCTGGCTGGACGCCTGGAACCGCACCAAGTGGGACCTGAAGACCGCGGCCCTGTACTTCGTCCTCTCGGTCCTCCCCTTCGGCGGTTTCTTCGCCGAGCGCAAGCTCAAGCGCGAGGCGGACGACGCTGTCATCGCCTCCCGCGCCCGCCGCGAGAACGCGGTGGACGCATGATCGTCGCCTTCTCCGTCACGCCCCTCGGGGTCGGCGAGGACGTGGGCGAGTACGTCGCCGACGCCGTCCGTGTCGTACGCGAGTCCGGACTCCCGAACCGCACCGACGCGATGTTCACCTCGGTCGAGGGCGAGTGGGACGAAGTGATGGACGTGGTCAGGCGCGCCGTCGCCGCCGTGGAGGCCCGCGCCCCGCGCGTGTCGCTCGTCCTCAAGGCGGACATCAGGCCCGGTGTCACGGACGGCCTGACCACCAAGGTCGACACCGTGGAACGCCACATCTCCGCCTGACGGACCGCACGCACCGGACCCCTGGCCCCAGGGTCAGGGGTCTTCTCGTCCCCTGGGTTGAGCGGCTGCTCAAATCTTTAGTTAGAGGCGAGCTCTACGAAGGCGTCGACCCCGAAGGGGCGCAACACACACTCGGCGCCCTGGCTCTCCTGGCGAACCTCGTCGCGGCTCTCGACGGGCTCGGACCCGTGGCCCAGCATGCGGTACGGCACCGCCTGCGGTGCTCGGTCTCCGGCTGAGCCCGCCAGGCGCGTGCCGGCGGTCACGGTCGGACCGCCGGGCCGAAGACGTGGGCGAACCCGGAGCAGGAATTCAAGGAATTGCCGGACATGTCCGGCGCGGGTTGAACGGGGCCGGTCGACGCCAAAACGTAATCATGGAGGCTCTGTGTCGCCGGTAAGATCATTCTGCTATTTCTTTACCCGTGAGAGACGCCAGGAAAGAACAGAACATGAGATTGCGTAGGGTCCTCCCGATCGCCGCCGCATTGCCGGCCCTGCTCGCAATTTCTGCGTGCAGCGGCGAATCGCCGGAATCCGGCGAGAAGAAGCCGAAGGCGAGTGCGAAGAGCACGCCGGGCGTGGACGAAAAGGCTGCCGCCGAGGCCAAGCGCATCGGCGCGGTGGACCCGCAGGTTCTCGAAAAGGCCACACTCTCCGGGAAGAAGAACGGATTCGAGGCCAAGAAGGTCGCCAAGTCCGAGGTCGAGGCGGGCCGGGGCATGAAGGCCGACAAGGTCGAGTGCCAGCCCCTCGCGAGCCTCGCCGGCGGCTTCACCCACATCCCCGCGGTGAGTGTGGAACACCGCAGCCTCGAACCCGCCGATGCGAGGAACGCCACCGTCGGCTCGATGTGGCTCGCCGCCCACTCGGAGAAGAACGCCAAGCAGGTCATGACGGACCTGCGGACGTCCATCAAGGAGTGCCCCAAGGGTTTCAAGACCCTCGGCCTGACCTATACGGCGATTCAGTCGGTGAAGGCCCCCAAGCTGGGCGACGAGTCGGTCGGCTACCAGATCGCTAGCGTGGTCGGCAAGCAGAAAGTGCCGATGACGTACTCGGTTGTGCGCAGCGGGGGCGTGATCGTGGCGTTCTACGGCGTGAACATGCTGGATGCCAAGAAGGCGGCGATCCCGCAGCCGGTGATCGAGGCGCAACTGAAGAAGATCGCGGACGCGACGGGCTGACGCCCCTGCTGTAGGCGCGAGGAGGGGGCCGTCCCCAGTGCGAGTCACTGGGGACACCCCCTCTCGGGCGGCGCACCTCCGGTCAGGAGCCGCTGAGGTAATGCTCGATGGCCGGGCCGGTCATGGCGACGACTGCGGCCTCTTCTTGCGCCTCGGCGGGTAGGTGGGGCCGGTCCCCTCCTACCGCGAAGGATCACTGGTCGATCCGTAGAGGTCACGCGCGCCCGGAGGCGCTCCACCAGCTGGCCCAGGACGTCGAAGAACTGGCTGGGCGGGAAACTGACGGCGACGCATACTTCGTTGATGTCGACGTCGACCTCGTAGCCGTCGGCCGTCCGGATCAGCACACCGTTCACGAGGTCCTCGTCGGCGGCGATGATGTAAGGACTCAGGACCTCTCGTACGAGCTCCATTTCCAGGGGCTCCGGTTCGCCGTTCCGATAGCGGAGCACGAACAGCATGCGACTCATTGTTGGATCCCCACCGGATTTTTTTGGGACGGTCGAGGTAGGCCTTCCGAAGGAAGAGATTTTCCTGGAAGGCCTCACCGATTGGTCATGCTATGGAATGTAGATAACGTCGATCTCTTCTGTGAGTTCGAGTGCCTTTCAGCTGCAGGGCGATTGCAAAGTCGCAGCGACTTTGTGAGTGTGCAGGTCACGGCAGCGTGACGAGGCTGGATGGATGCGCGACCACACGCAACGAAGCTCCGTTGCGGAGGTGACCTTCCCAAGTCCCTTCGCGCAACGGAGCTTCGATGTGCCGCAGCGTCAGTCTGCCACCGTCTGTCCGGTCAAGTCGCCCACCCGTCAGCACCGTTCAGCGGGGTCGCTGGCCGGGCGGCTGGCCACGCTGGCCGATCCGCGGTGCCGGCGCGGGAAGCGTCACTCCTTCGTGGCGGTACTGCTGATCGCCTGCTCGCCGTGACGTGTGGGGGCGAGGCTTCGTGGCGATCGATGAGTGGGTGGCCGAGGCATCGCAGGATGTCCTGGCCCGGCTCGGCGCCCGCACCGCGACCGCCCTGGCCGTGCGGGTCCCGCCCAGCGGAGCGACGATCCGCCGGTCATCAAGGACGTCTGCCCCGGCGGCCTGGCCGATCTCCTGGGCCACGACCCGTCCGGGACCGACACCCTGGCCCTGGACGGAAAGAGCGCCCGCGGGTCGCGCCACGGCACCACCCCGGCCGCCCATCTGCTGGCAGCGATGACCGGCACCGGAGATGACTGTCACCCAGCTCCGGGTCCCGGAGAAGACGAACGATCACGTGCTTCGCCGCCCTGCTGGACCCCTTCGACCTGCACGGAGTCACCGTGACCGGCGATGCTCTGCGCACCCAGCGCGACCACGCCCGCTTCCTCGTCGAGACCAAGAAGGCGCACTACACCTTCACGGTAAAGCGGAACCAGAAGAACCACTACGAACAGCTGCGAACCCTGCCCTGGGGCGAGGCGACAGCGAAGTTCTACGACCGCACCAAGGGACACGGCCGCCTGGAGACCCGGGTCGTGCAGGCCGTGACCGTCACCGACCTTGGCGTCAATTTCCCGCATGCCGCCCAGGTCGCCAAGGTCGTACGCCACCGCACCGACACCAAGACCGGCAAACGGAGCCGGGAGACGGGTCTACGTGATCATCGACCTGACCAGCCGCCAGGCGCCCCCGGAGCGGATCGCGAAGATCTTCAGGGCACACTGGTGATCGAAAACAGGCTCCACTTCGTCCGCGACACCGCCTTCCGCGAGGATGCCTCCAAGATCCGCACCGGGCACGGCTCGGAGAACATGGCCACCCTGCGCAGCTTCGCCATCAACCATCTCCGTACCGACGGCCACACCAACATCGCCGCCGCACTCCGCACGACAGCCCTCCGCCCCTACGAGCGGCCCCCTGACCCTCATAGGCGTCAAATGACCTGCACCGATCCATGATCAAACGACTTTGCAATCGCCTTGCTTTCGGCTGCGATCCTGTTAACCGCGTCAACCGACTCCTTGTTCGCGAGGGGCGTCTGGTCCTCGTGGTACAGGTCGTACTCGGTCTTCCCATACTCGCCGCTGATCCAGGTCAGTAGGCTGGCGGTGCGGAACGGGTTGTTTCGCTCTCGACCCATTCGAAACCGGTCACCGTGAGCCTGGGCGGGGTGGTCTGAGGCGGAACGTCGAGCGACTGCTCCCAGACTGTGTCGCCGCCCCAGAGTTCGTCGCCTTTGGCGTCCGCCCACGCCTTATCCGTGGCGAAGGCCATGGCGAGCGGGGTTTCGCCGTCGTACCAGTGTTTGCTCTCCGCTACCGCGTACAGGTGGGCCTCGGTGCCGTTGAAACCGCCGCGGGCGACTACCTTCAGCTCGTAACCACCCTTGCGGAGGTTGAGCAGGCACTGCTCGGCACGGGTCTCGGCGGCCGCCTCGGAGCCGAAGGCGTCGACCTCGCCGGTCGTCGCGGTGGGGCGGACGCGGTCATGCTGTCGGCGGAGTCGTCGGTCGGCGCGTACCCGATCGAGACGGTCGAGATGATGTCGAAGGTCGCCGCGGCGGAGGAGGAGCTGCTCTCCAAGGGGCTCCAGCCCCTCGTCCCGGGCAAGAAGCCCCGCACGCAGGGCAGTTCGGTCGCCCGCGCGGCCGCCGAGATCGCTGACTTCCTCGGCGGCAAGGCGCTCATCGCCTTCACCCAGTCCGGCGACACGGCCCGCCGCCTCTCCCGCTTCCGCGCCGAACGCCCCATCCTCGCCTTCACGACGGACCAGGACACCCGCAACCAGCTGACGCTGAGCTGGGGCGTGGAGTCCTTCCTGGTGCCGTTCGTGGATGCGACCGACGCGATGGTCGACCTGGTGGACGCGGAGCTGCCGAAGCTCCAGCGCTACAACGCGGGCGACGTCATGGTCATCACGGCCGGCTCTCACCCGGGCGTCCCCGGCACCGCGAACATGGTCCGCGTCGACTGCCTGGGGGCGGCGAGCGCGACTGACGGCCCGCCTCCCTTCGCTCGACCGGCGGCCTCACGACTTCGATGGATCGGGAGGCCGCCCGTCTGTCACTTCCAGGTGGAGGACCACTGGCCCGAGGCGCCGGGAGGGGGCCGGCTGCGCTGTACGGGATGAGTCACGCGGATGTCGGAAGGCCCCGGGCAGGGGTGGCGCCGCGCCACAGCGCGGCACCACCCTCGGCGGCTGCGATCGACAGACGGTCAGCCGACCTGCCCCCATTCCGCCGGGAAGTCCGGCGGCCAGGGCTCGCGCGGGTTGTACAACGACTGCCGCTCACCAATCAGCGCGTACTCTGCCTCCCGCCAGTTCGGATTGCTGCCGACGACGAAGCTGTCGCCGTCCCGCTCCAGCATCCAGGTGTAGACGGCGTCCGCCGCCGTAATGCCGTGCCGTTCGCTGAGCACGCCGAACTCGGCGGCGGTCGCCCGCCGGATGTGGAGCCCGTTCCGGTAGTAGGGCTTGAGGAACATCAGTTCCACATGCCCGATATAGACCTCGATCATCGTCGTGGTCCGGTCCACCAGTGTGGCCTCACTGGTCAGGAAGAGCTGCCGGTGCGAGGGGAGGAACCCGGTGACTCTGAAGAGCCGCCCCTCCCGAATGAAATCTGTCATGACCGCCATTTCCTCATCATTCGGGCACCGGCTCTCCGTTGGGGTACGTGAAGCGCTTCGGTTTGACGACGACGACCTCACCCGCGTCGTTGGTCATGTGCCACTCGATGGACGACCAGCTGCGCTGCTCCAGCCGGACGGCCGTACGGAGTTTGATCATCTCCCATGCGGTTCCGTAGCCGTCGGACCGGATGGTGACCCAGTCGTTGGGCGTGATCGTCTCCCCTCGCTGCAGAAGCAGAGTCAGCGCCTCGTCAGCGTTCTTGGCGCCCTTGACACCGTCCAGGGAGACTGTGATCTTCACGTTGGGGTTGGACACCGCTCGCTCCACTCCCACCGTCCACAGGGGGCGAAGCCCCATGCCCAGGCCTTCCGGCAGTTCGGTACCGAACTCCTTGCCGTTGAATGTGCGCCCGCCGACAGCCTCGGCCAGATCGTCCGAGTGGGGGTTGACTCCGAGGACGATGTGATCGCCGTCCTTCGCCAGGTTGCGGAAGAACTCTTCGCCGCAGTCCTTGATGCCGCCAGAGCCGGCCGCCGCGACGGAGAACGCCGCGACCTTGAAGGTCGCGGTGTCCACCCTCTCGCACGCCTCGGCGAGCTTCCGGACGATACGGCTCATGATGCCTTGGACGACGGCCTCGGTCAGGCCGATGGAGCGGAGCGCCAGCCAGGCGTCGGTGAACCCGATGCCCGTCTTGAGGGCGGCGTCCACCGCCGTCACCGCGGCCTTCGCCGACCTGAAGATCGCGCCCGCGACGAACCAGCTGGCCGCCCAGGCGCAGTCGCCCCAGCTGCCGCCGGAGACACCCGGCGTGATCAGCTTCGCGCAGCCGATGAAGTCGCCGAGAAGGACGTCGATCGGGTCGATGCCCGAGTTGAACTCGACCATCGTCAGCGTGTAGCTGAGCCGCTCCGTCCTGGCCTTCGACACCTCGGGGCCGAGGTAGACGGTGTCGGCCTCCGGGCAGCTGCCCGTGTAGGAGTCCGACGCGGCCACGCACATGAACAGGTCAACGTGCGACTTGTACGTGACGTCCGCCGTGACCGTGCAGTCACCGAAGTGGATGATCGGGTTGCAGTTGTCCTTGACGACGTTCGTCGGCTCGCCGATGTACTCGATGTGGTCGAGGACCGCCCACACCCCGCCGATTCCTGTGGTGATGCCCTCCGCGATCTGCTGGTTGTTGCCATGCGTCTCGGTGCGGTCGGCGGCGGCTTGGGCCTCCTCCGCCGCTTCCCGGGCACCGGCGGCAGCATCCTCCGCCGCCGTCGCGTCCTCCTCGGCCTTGGTAGCCGTGTCGCGGGCGCTGGCGGCATCCTCCTCCGCCTTCGTGGCCGCGGCACGGGCCGAGGCAGCGTCCTTCTCGGCTTCGGTGGCCGCGTTGTCGGCCGCGACCGCGTCCTGTTCGGCGTCGTTCGCCGCCCACCAGGCAGTCATCGCGTCTTCGCCGGCGGACTGGGCGTACCCGTCGGCCCGGTTCGCCAATGCCTGGGCGTCCTTGGCGTCCTTCGCGGCCCGGGCGGCTGAGTCCTGGGCCCGCTGGTACGCCTTGGCGGCACGGGCGGCGTCGGAGGCCGCGGTGGCGGCGGCCTGCGCCGCGAGCTTCATGTCCGCGGCAGCCTGTTCGGCTAGGGTCTTCGCCTCGGCGGAGAACCCTTCCGCCAGGTTCGCGCTGGCGGCTGCTGCCGCCGCCTGCTGCTGTGCGACCGTCAGGGACTGCTGCCCCGTCAGCACTGCGAACGCGGCTGAGCTGTCGACTTCCTGGAAGGGGCCGCCTAGGGCGATCGCCTCATTGGCCGGTTTGATGACGGCGGCGGCGGAGTCGCGGGCCGCGAGCGAGGCCTGTACGGCCGCGTATGCCTTGCCGGCGGTGGTCGCCGCCCAGGACGCGGTCTGCAGCGCCTCGCTGCGGGCCGCGGCTGCCTTGCCCTGGGCGGTCTTGGCCGCCGCGGAGGCCTTATCCGACTGTTCCTTGGCGCCCTTGGCGTCGGCCGCTGCCGCCTGCGAGGCGTCGATCGCCTCGGCCGCCGCCGCATGGGCGACGGCGGCTGAACCGGCTGCGACCAAATAGGAGGCCCAGGTCGCGTCCGCCGCCGCCGTGGCGCGGGCTGCGGAACCCTGGGCCTTGGTCGCCGCTTCGCGGGCGTTGGTGGCTGCGGCGGTGGCTGCGTTCGCCGCTTCGCGGGCGTTGGTGGCGGCCGTGGTCGCCGTGTCGGCGGCGGCACGGGCGTCGGTCGCGGCGCCGCGGGCGGCCTCGGCCGCGTCGGTACCGTCCACAGCTGCGGCGTGCGCTTCCAGCGCCTGGGCCTTGGCCACCAATGAGTCCCGCCGCTGCTCGGCCTCCAGGGCCTTGTCGCGGGCGGCGACGGCGTCACGTTCCGCCTGCTCGGCGGCGGCCCGCTTGGAAGAGGCCGTGGCTCCCGCCGCTTCGGCGGAGGTGCGGGCGTCGCTCGCGATCCGCCCCTGGGCGACGGCGTCGGCCTCGTGAGCCCTGGCCGTGTCCCGCTCGCGCTCCGCTGTGGCCCGGTAAGCCGCCGCGTTGGCGCGTTCCAACTCGGCTACGGCTCGGGTCCGCTGCGCGTCGGCGGCGGCCTGTCGGGCCTGCTCCTCCTCCGCCTGGGCGGTCTCCTTGGCCTTCTTGGCGGTGGTGGCGTTCGCCGCGGCCGAGGCCGCGTAGGCGTCGGCGCTGTCCGCGGCGGCCTTCGCCTGGGCGGCGGCCTCCTGCGCGGCGATGCGGCGGAACTCGGTGTTCACCGCGTGCGCCTGGGTCTTGGCCAGGGCCAGCAGCGTCTGGGACGTCGAGACCGTGGCGTTCGCCGCGTTCAGCGCCGTCTCCGTCGCCTTCGCGGCGGCCGTGGCGGCCGCGCCGGAGGCGCGGGCGACCTGGACCGACTGCTGGGCGTACATCAGGCCTCGGCCGCGCGGCACCTCGGCGGCGTCCGCGATGGCCCAGGCGTCCTGCTGTGCGGCAACGGCGCGCTGCGCGGCGGCACCGGCCAGAGCGGCCTGCTCCTTGGCGGTGGTGAGCAGGGCCTGGACCTTGCCGCGGGCCTTCGCCAGGTCCGTCTTCGCCTTGTCGAAGAGGGCCTGCTTCGGCTTGAGGATGCTGTCCGGGTCGTTCTTGAGCTCGTCGTGCCAGTACTTCTGCCAGAGCAGGATCTGATCGGCGAGCCACGCCTGGCCGATGGCCTCGACCATGTTGTCGGCGGCGGCTCGCGTCGCCGCGGCGGCGTCGGCCTCCGCCCGCATGATGATCGCGCGCGGGGCGCCCTGTGCGGCGTACTCCGCCTCCCACTCGGCCGAAGCCTGTGAGACGGCCTCGCTCAGGGCGTTGCGCGGGTCCACCGGGGCCTGGTGGTTGCACGTGGCCCAGGCCTGCTTGAGGTTCTCGACCTCGACGCGGAACGCCGCGGTGCCCTCGGTGACCTTGGCGGCGGGGAAGCCGCCGTGCCGCAGGTAGGTGGCGATGTCGGTGGAGGTGGTGCCCCCGGCGAAGCGGGTCTGGTTCAGACTGGAGTCCCGCAGCATGCTGTCCGCCGCGAAATCGTGCCAGTCGTCCTCGCCCCGGTTCTGCTCGGTGATCTCCCGGGCCCTGGCGATCGCCTCCGGACCGGCGTTGGTGTGGGCGTCCCAGCCGAGGCGGGAGGCCAGCTTCGCCTGCGTGGAGAGGGTGAAGCCGAGGATGTCGGCGCCGAACTCCGGTGCGTGCAGCGTGATCTCATTGCTGAACGAGCTCATCGCGTACGGGCGGTTGGCGTCCTCCAGGACGGCCTTGCGGGCCGCGACGGCGTCCATGTAGGCGTAGCCGGCCTCCCGGTCCTGGTCACTGGCCTGCCCCAGGGGCATGAACCCGATCCAGCCCATGTCGCCGATGACGGTGTGCAGCTGGTCGTTGGTGCCGCTCAGGCCCTCGATGGCCTTGGCCTTCATCTTCGCGCCGCCCGCGTGCAGGGCGACTCCCGCGACACAGCGCTCCAGACGCGGAGTGCCGCGGACGTCACGGATGACGGAGGTCAGCTCATTGAGCCGGCGCAGGGAGTTGTCGGCGTCGACGAAGATCTGCCGCATGCCGGTCGAGACCGTCTCGATCGCCTGGGCGAGCGCGGGCACACGGCCCACGATCACGGCGGACGACGGGATGTCGACCAGCGACCAGAGGCACTCCTCCACATCGGACGTAGCCAGGCACTCCTTGACCCTGGCGGCGTCGAGCTGCTCGAAGAGGATCTGACCGCCGTTGGTGCCTGCCCACTCGACGACGTTCACGGAGACGGCGGCGAGTCCCTTCCGGTAGTCGTCGACGCAGGTCTGGCCACATGCGTCGAGGAGGATCTTCTCCTCGCGCTCGCCGAGCTTCGGCCAGTTGTCCGCGCCGCCCTTGATAGGCGTGGTGCCCTCGGCGAGCGCGTCCTTGTGGGCCGCCTCGTTCTTCTCGCGCTGCTGCTGTTCGGCCTGCTTGGCGGCCTCCTCGGCGGCTGTGCTGTGACCCTGCGCGTCGCCCGCCTTCGTCTCGGCGTCCTTGGCCTCCTGCTCGGCCTTGGACGCCTTCCCGACCGCGTCCTGGGCCGCGTCGCCGGCCCGGCCGGCCTTCTCGTTCGCCTCAGCGGCGTGCCGCTCGGCGTCGGTGGCCTCGCTGTCGGCCTCCACGGCCACGCTGCTCGCCTCGTCCGCGGTGAGGCGGGCGCCGGCGGCGTCGTTCCCGGCCTGCTGGGCATAGCCGGCAGCGGTGTCGGCGGCGGACTTGGCGTCCTTCCGGGCGTCGGCGGCCTCGGCCGCGGACGCCTGGGCACGGGTCACGGCCTCGACGGCGCGGACCGAGTCGTCGGCGGCGCGCGCGGCTGCCTCGGCGGCGAGCTTCGCGTCGCCCTCGGCCTGGGCGGCGGCCTGCTGTGCTGCCTCCGCCGCCTGTGCTGCCTCCGCTGCCTTGGCCTCTGCGGCGGCGGCCTGCTGCTCGGCGATCGTCTTCGACGACTGGCCGACGAGCACGGCGAACGCGGCGGCGCTGTCCCTCTCCTGGTACGGCGTGCCGACGACGACGGCCTCGCCGGCGGCGGCGACCGCATCCGCGGCACTGTCGCGGGCGGCGAGCGCGGCCTGACCGGCGGCGTAGGCGCGGCCGACCACGGTCGCGGCCGACTTCACCGCCTCAGCGGCGCCGGTTTCGGCGGCGGCGGCCTCCTGCTCGGCCTTCTTGGCGAGTTCGGTGGCGTTCTGCGATGCCGTGGCGGCGTTGTCCGCACGGATCGCGGCGTCCTGCGATGCGTCCAGGGCGGTGGCCGCGGCGGCGTGCGCGGTGGAGGCGGCGCCGACGGAGGAGTGGTACGCCGACCACGCGTTGCTCGCGTTCGCCTGGGCGCGCTCGGCGGCGCCCTCCGCCGTGGTGGCGGCGGTGCGGGAGGCGACGGCGGCCGTGGTGGCCTGGTCCGCGGCGGTCCGGGCGGCGGTGGCGGCCGCGGTGGCCTCGTTCGCGGCCGTACGGGCGGCGGTGGCCGCGGTGCGAGTCTCGGCGGCGGCAGCGGTGCCCTCGGCGGCGGCGGCCGCGGCTTCGAGGGCGGCGGCGCGGGCCGCGGTGGCCTGCCTCGTCCTCAGGGCGGCGATCGCCTTCTCGCGCGCGGTCTGAGCGGCCTTCGCCTTGTCGTCGGCGACCTTGCGCTTCGCCGTGGCGTCGGTGGCCGCGGTCCCGGCGGCCGTGTCGGCGCCCTTGGCCGCGGTCTGCTGGGTCGCGGCCCGCTCCTCAGCCTCTTGCGCCTTGGCGCGCTCGGCGGCGGCCTTGGCCCGGGAGGCGACGGCGGTGGCGTGCTCCGTCTGGGCCTTGGCGCGCTGGGCGGCGGCGGTCGCCGCGGCGGTCTCGGCCTTGTCGCGCTTCTGCTCGGCCGTCGTACGGGCCGCCTTCGCCGTGGTCGCGCTGTCGGCGGTGGCCGCGGCGTTGGCCACGGCGCTGTCGGCTGCCGCCTTCGCCTGGGCGGCGGCCTCCTCGGCGGCGACACGGCGGAACTCCGTGTTGATGGCGTGCGAATCGGTCTGCGCCTTGGCAAGCAGCGCGTCCGCGTCGGCGATCGTGGCGTTGGCGGCGCCGAGTGCGGTCTCGGTCGCCTTCGCGGCGGCCGTGGCGGCGGCGCCGGAGGCGCGGGCGACCTGGACCGACTGCTGGGCGTACATCAGACCGCGGCCGCGCGGCACGTGAGTGGTGTCGGCAACGGCCCAGGCTTCCTGCTGGGCGGTCGCGGCCTTCTGGGCGGCGGCGGCGGCCGCGGTGGCGTGCCCCTTGGCCGAGGTGACCAGGGCCGCCACGTTGGTGCGGTAGCCGGCGAGGTCGGCCGCAGCCTTGTCGTACATCGCCTGGTCGGGCTTCTCGAAGATGGTGTCCGGGTCGTTCGCGAGCTCGTCCTGCCAGTGCTTCTGCCAGGTCAGGATCTGCTCGACGAGCCAGGCCTGGCCGATGGCCTCGACCATGTTGTCGGCGGCGGCCCGCGTGGCGGCGTAGGCGTCGGCCTCCGCCCGGATGATCTCGGCGCGCTGGGTGGCCTGTCCGGCGTACTCCAGCTCCCATTCGACCATCGCGGCCATGACCGGCTCGTTGAGCTTGCGCCGCGGGTCGACCGGGTTCTGGTAGTCACAGGACGCCCAGGCCTGCTTCAGGTCCTCGACCTCGACGCGGTACTCGGCGGAGTCCTTGGCGGGCGCCTCGACGGCGAAGCCGCCACGCCGCAGGTAGGACGCGATGTCACTGGACGTCGTACCGCCCGAGTAGCGGGTGTTGAGGACGTCACTGTCCGTCAACATGCTGTCCGCGGCCGCGTCGTGCCAGTCGTCCTTGCCGCGGTTCTCCTCGGTGATCGCCTCGGCGCGGGCGACGGCCTCGGGGCTGGCGTTGCTGTGGCCGTCCCAGCCGAGCTGCCAGGCGAGTTCCTTCTGGGTGACGACGGTGAAGTTGGTGACGTCCTCGCCGAACTCCGGCGCGTGCCACTCCATGTCGTCGCTGGCCCACGCCGACTCGCGGTAGGGCTTGTTGGCGGCGTCGAGGCCGTCGGTTCGCGCCCCGACCGCCTCGCCGTAGGCCATGGCGGCTTCCTCGTCGGCGGTGGCGGCCTGGCCGAGGGGGCCGAAGCCGATCCAGCCGATGTCCCCGACGGCGTCGCGGAGCTGCTGATCGGTGCCGGTCAGGCCCTCGATGGCCTTGGCCTTCATCCGGGGGCCGCCGACGTGCAGCGCGACTCCGCTCAGACAGCGGTCGAGACGCCGCTCCTGGCCGATGCTGTTGCGGATGTAGCCGGTGTCCTCCTCGGGCACCGTGTCGGCCGCGGCGGGCACGCTTTGGATCAGTCCCAGCAGGACGGCGGAGGCGGTGGCCAGCGCCGTCGCGCCGGTGGCTCTGGTCAGCGTGGACCGGATGCGACGCCGGCGTCTGCCGACGTCTCTGAACAGTGACATGGTCTGCCTTGCAATCTCTCGATCGTTCGACAGCACCAGCCATGGGCATGACAGCAGTCCCCCGGCACGGCACGTGCCGGTGTGCTCGCCCCCCACGAGTCGGCACTGCCGCTTGTGTCGCGAGAATGCCACGCCCCGCTCGACAAATGAAGATCACAAAATCTTCACCAAGGGTGCACGGAACCCCAGCGGCGGACAAAGCGAATCGCTTCTTGATCATGTTGTTACCCGGCGTGAGGAACCGCACCCCTTCTGGCGTGGGGCTTCACCATCCATGCAGGCTGCGGTGCGGAGTTGGAGGCCGTGACGTGGAGGCGACCTGCTCACCATCCGAGCGCCGGCCCGTAGCGCCACTGACCACACGCAACAACCACAAGTGACGGGCGGGGTGCCGGGTGCGCGGTTCTCTCACCCGTCGGATGCGGTCAACCATGTGAGCCTGTCCCCGTTCCGCTTCGACGGCAACGCCCTGGTCTGTGGGAGCGTGCGCAGCCACGCCACGCACAGGTCGGATGAGGCGCGGCCGGACCATCCGCCGAACGGATGAACGACCGAAAGGCGAGACAGGGCTGACCAGCATGTGACCAGTCGGTAAGGTCGGTGCCGTGCCGAAGCCGCTCAGCCTTCCCTTCGACCCCATCGCCCGCGCCGACGAACTCTGGAAGCAGCGATGGGGACCCGTGCCCTCGATGGCAGCGATCACCTCGATCATGCGCGCGCACCAGATCCTGCTCGCCGAGGTCGACGCCGTCGTCAAGCCGTACGGACTGACCTTCGCCCGCTACGAGGCGCTGGTCCTCCTCACCTTCTCCAAGGCGGGTGAGCTGCCGATGTCGAAGATCGGCGAGCGGCTGATGGTGCACCCGACCTCGGTGACCAACACCGTGGACCGACTGGTGAAGTCCGGTCTCGTCGCCAAGCGCCCCAACCCGAACGACGGCCGCGGCACCCTGGCCTCCATCACGGAGAAGGGCCGGGACGTCGTGGAGGCCGCCACGCGCGACCTGATGGCGATGGACTTCGGCCTCGGCGCGTACGACGCGGAGGAGTGCGCGGAGATCTTCGCGATGCTGCGCCCGCTGCGCGTCGCGGCGGCGGATTTCAAGGAGAAGTAGGTCACGCGACCCGCAGGAAGATCGCCCCTTGAGCCCGGTTACGCTCGATGCCATGAAAGCGAATGTGCTCATCCGTTACCGGGTGATGGCGTACGTCACCGCCGTCTGGCTGCTCGTCTTCACGGCGGCGATCATCGCCAAGTACGGCTTCGACACCGGCGACACCATGCTGATCTCGCAGATCCACGGTGTGCTCTTCATCATCTACGTCGTCTTCGCCTTCGATCTGGGCTCCAAGGCGAAGTGGCCGTTCGGCAAGCTGCTGTGGGTGCTGGCCGCCGGCTGCATCCCGTTCGCCTCGTTCTTCGTCGAGCCGAAGGTCACGCGCGAGGCGCGGGCGCTGATCGCGGACGGCGCAACCCCGGCGACGGCCGAGGCGTAGGACGCGAAAGCGCGTAGGGCGAGAGAGCGCGTAGGACACAAAAGCGTCGCGAGTCCGGCTCGCGGCGCTTTGCCATCGACATTTACTAGGACGTCCTAGTAAATTCGAGTGTATGGACGCTGACGCGATCGAGGAAGGCCGCCGACGCTGGCAGGCCCGGTACGACAAGGCCCGCAAGCGGGACGCAGACTTCACCACGCTCTCGGGTGACGCCGTCGAGCCGGTCTACGGCCCGCGGCCCGGGGACCACTACGAGGGCTTCGAGCGCATCGGATGGCCCGGTGAGTACCCCTTCACCCGCGGTCTGCACGCCACGGGCTACCGGGGGCGCACCTGGACCATCCGCCAGTTCGCCGGCTTCGGCAACGCCGAGCAGACCAACGAGCGCTACAAGATGATCCTCGCCGCCGGCGGCGGCGGACTCTCCGTCGCGTTCGACATGCCGACCCTCATGGGCCGAGACTCCGACGACCCCCGCTCGCTCGGCGAGGTCGGCCACTGCGGTGTCGCCATCGACTCCGCCGCCGACATGGAGGTCCTGTTCAAGGACATCCCCCTCGGCGACGTGACGACGTCGATGACGATCTCCGGTCCGGCCGTGCCGGTCTTCTGCATGTACCTGGTCGCCGCCGAGCGCCAGGGCGTCGACCCGGCCGTGCTCAACGGCACGCTGCAGACCGACATCTTCAAGGAGTACATCGCGCAGAAGGAGTGGCTCTTCCAGCCCGAGCCCCATCTGCGCCTGATCGGCGACCTGATGGAGCACTGCGCCGTCGGCATCCCCGCCTACAAGCCGCTGTCGGTCTCCGGCTACCACATCCGTGAGGCGGGCGCGACGGCCGCGCAGGAGCTCGCGTACACCCTTGCCGACGGCTTCGGCTACGTGGAGCTGGGGCTGTCCCGCGGCCTCGACGTCGACACCTTCGCGCCGGGGCTGTCCTTCTTCTTCGACGCGCACCTCGACTTCTTCGAGGAGATCGCCAAGTTCCGCGCCGCGCGCCGGATCTGGGCCCGCTGGATGAAGGAGGTGTACGGGGCGAAGACCGACAAGGCCCAGTGGCTGCGCTTCCACACCCAGACCGCCGGTGTCTCGCTCACCGCCCAGCAGCCGTACAACAACGTCGTGCGCACAGCTGTCGAGGCGCTGTCCGCGGTCCTCGGCGGCACCAACTCCCTGCACACCAACGCACTCGACGAGACCCTCGCCCTCCCGAGCGAGCAGGCCGCCGAGATCGCGCTGCGTACGCAGCAAGTGCTGATGGAGGAGACCGGCGTCGCCAACGTCGCCGACCCGCTGGGCGGTTCGTGGTACGTCGAGCAGCTCACCGACCGCATCGAGGCCGACGCCGAGAAGATCTTCGAGCAGATCAAGGAGCGTGGCCGCCGCGCCCACCCGGACGGCACGCACCCCATCGGCCCGATCACTTCCGGCATCCTGCGCGGCATCGAGGACGGCTGGTTCACCGGCGAGATCGCCGAATCGGCCTTCCGCTACCAGCAGTCCCTGGAGAAGGGCGACAAGAAGGTCGTCGGCGTCAACGTCGCCACCGGCTCGGTCACCGGCGACCTGGAGATCCTGCGGGTCAGCCACGAGGTCGAGCGCGAGCAGGTGCGCGTGCTGGCCGACCGCAAGGCCGGCCGTGACGACGCGCTCGTACGGTCCTCGCTGGACAAGATGATCGCCGCCGCGCGCGACGGCTCCAACATGATCGGCCCGATGCTCGACGCCGTACGGGCGGAGGCCACCCTGGGCGAGATCTGCGACGTTCTGCGCGACGAGTGGGGCATCTACACGGAGCCGCCCGGCTTCTGAGTCGCCGGCGGTCAGGTGGACAGGGAGCCGAGCCCCGACACCAGCAGGACTGTGAAGCGGCGCGCCCACTCGGCGTCCACCGGCTCCGCGCTGACCAGCGCACGGTGGACCACGGCGCCCGCGACCACATCGAAGATCAGGTCCGTGTTGCGGGCTGCCGTGTCGGGGTCGTCCTCGTACGGCAGCTCGCCGCGGGCCTGAGCGCGTTCCCGGCCCTGAAGGACCAGCCGCTTCTGCCGATCGACGATGGCCGAGCGGATCCGGTCCCGCAGCGCCTCGTCCCGGGTGGACTCCGCGACGACGCCCATCAGCGCGGTCTTGGTCTCCGGGAGCTGCAGCAGCTCGGCGAACTGCAGGACCACGCCCTCCACATCGGCGGCGAGGCTGCCGCGGTCGGGGAGTTCCAGTGCGTCGAAGAGGACGGCGACGGCGTCGACGACGAGTTCGTTCTTGCTCGCCCAGCGCCGGTACAGCGTGGTCTTGGCGACGCCCGCGCGCGCGGCCACGTCCCCCATCGTCAGCTTCGACCAGCCCAGCTCCACGAGGGAGGCGCGGGTCGCCTCCAGGATCGCGGCGTCGGCCTCGACGCTGCGGGGCCGCCCGGTGCGTCCGGTAGGTCCAGAACGCGGGGTTTTGTGGTGGGTGCTGCTGGACATGGACGCGACCATACCCGCCAGTAAGGAGAAAAGCGGCTGTGAGGCAGCTCACCGGAAAACCCCTCACACCACCGGTCCTGCCGCAGATACGCTACGACCTGTAGCGAAAGCCATGACCGGCTCGTCGCGACAGCCACAAGGCGCCGAGGTGGGGACCCGGCGCCGACTTTTTCACATGGGCGCGCGGAAGGGGGAGGATGTACGCATGCAGCCTAGGAACATGTCCATGAGCGGCGTCGTCGACCTCGCCGCGGTGAAGGCGGCCAACGAGGCCAAGGCGAAGGCGGAGCAGGCGCGAGCCGAAGCCGCCCGACAGGGCGGCGGCGGTGCGGTGTCCCCCGCCGGCCTGGTGATCGACACGGACGAAGCCGGTTTCGAGCGCGACGTACTGCAGCGCTCCACCGAGGTCCCGGTCGTCATCGACTTCTGGGCCGAGTGGTGCGAGCCGTGCAAACAGCTCGGCCCCCTGCTGGAGCGCCTCGCCACGGAGTACAACGGCCGTTTCGTCCTTGCCAAGGTCGACGTCGACGCCAACCAGATGCTGATGCAGCAGTTCGGGATCCAGGGCATCCCCGCGGTCTTCGCGGTGGTGGCAGGGCAGGCACTGCCCCTCTTCCAGGGCGCGGCCCCGGAGGCGCAGATCCGCCAGACGCTGGACCAGCTGGTGCAGGTGGCCGAGGAGCGCTTCGGCCTGACCGGCATCACGGTCGACCCGGACGCGTCGGGTGACGCCCCAGAGGCACAGCCCGTGCCGGCCGGCCCGTACGACGCACTGCTCGAAGCGGCCGTCCAGGCCCTGGACGCGGGCGACTTCGGCGGCGCCGTCCAGGCGTACCGGAACGTCCTCTCCGACGACCCGGGCAACACGGAGGCGAAGCTCGGCCTCGCGCAGGCCGAACTGCTGCGCCGTGTGCAGGACATGGATCAGCAGAAGGTCCGCCAGCAGGCGGCCGAGAACCCTGCTGACGCCACCGCGCAGATGGCCGCCGCCGACCTGGATCTGGTGGGCGGCCATGTCGAGGACGCTTTCGGTCGACTCGTCGAGACCGTGCGGCGCACGGCGGGCGACGAGCGGGACGCCGCGCGGGTTCGGCTGCTGGAGCTCTTCGAGGTCGTCGGTCCGGACGACCCGCGGGTGACGGCGGCGCGGCAGGCGCTGGCGCGCGTGCTCTTCTGAGCCCTTGACGGCACCTCAATGAGCCCTCCGTGACGCCTTATGGATGCCTCACGGATGCCCCGCGCAGGCCTCATTGACAGCAGTTCTGACAAGGGTGTCCTGAAAGTCTCTTTCTGACGGATTACGGCGGTGGCGCTGACGCGGCGTCACCGCCGTTTTGGCGACACAGTGACAAAATGCCGACTGTCTTTACCAAAACTTGGTAAACGCGGCGACGGTTACTCGGAGTGCAACAAGGCGCTGGTTGTGTCCGCTTATTGGCGCCTATCACCCCTTCTGGAATCACGATCTGTGGCACCCTGCGTGCTCGCGCGACATCGCGCCGTCGTGGCCCGGTTATCAGGCCGTTACTAGCCAGTAACGAACCCCCTTGTGCCCTGGCCAGGAATGGACAACGATCGGCGACGCTCGGTCCGATACCGCACCAGCCCGGCTTCCAGCCGCGCCGCGGCCATCGGGTCCCCACCGGGCTGACCGGCGGCAGTGGCGCCGGTCGCGGACAGGGGGGTTCCTGCCACAGAACGGCAGGGCCTGTCCGGCAGGTTGTGCGTGATGAGTCAGGCGCGACCAGTGGTTGTCGCTCGGGGGTGATCGCCGGTGTTTTTCGGACGCACAGCGCGCCTGAAAGTGCAGGCGCTCTTCTTCCCGAGGACGTAGCACTTCTCCCATCCCAGGACGGGCCCGAGGGTCCGGACCGGAGATGTACGTCCGAGAAGGAGGAAAGTCATGGAGTCTATGGCTCGTGGTGGAACCAGATGGAAGCGGTTCGCCCTGGTCATGGTGCCGAGCGTGGCCGCGACGGCCGCGATAGGCGTCGGCCTGGCACAGGGGGCGCTCGCCGCGTCCTTCGCTGTGTCGGGCCAGGAGTTCAAGGTCACGGCCGGAAAGCTCGTCGGAACTGGGTTCTCCCAGTACGGCGGCGTCGACATGGGGTACAAGGACCTCAAGGGTGACGAGAAGGTCGCGCACCCCGTTGCGATCTCGACCTTCAAGAACGCGTCGATCACCAAGATGTGCCAGTCGGTGGTCACCGACGTCCCGTTCGTCGGCAAGATCACGCTGCGGCTGACCGCCGGCGACAAGGGCACCGACGTCAAGGCCGAGAAGCTCTACCTGGACGTGTCCGAGCTGGACGCGAACGCCAGGTTCGAGAACATCGACATCGGCGTCGCGGCCAAGGACACGGACAACCCGGAAGGTGGCCCCGGCCCCGCGGGCAAGGGCCCGGCGGTCAAGGACACTTCGATCCTGCCCAACGGGTTCGCGCAGCAGGCCGACCGGGCGATCCTGACCGGTGTCGAGCAGAAGGCGTGGGCGACGACCGCCGGCACCTTCGAGCTCAGCGGTCTGAGCATGCGCCTGCACAAGGGCGACGGCCCCAAGGTCGAGTGCTACTGACGGTAGCCCCGTCCGGGCGGGCGGGTGAGACTCTGGCAGCTTCGCCCGCCCGCCACTCTCTTCACACAGCAACGCCAGTACCAGGGAGCTGTTTTCCATGAGCGCCGAGACTGCAGTGTCACAGGGGCGGAACGAGCACTACACCCGCGTCCTTCGGCGGAACTTCCGTACCTGGCGGGGACAGCGGCCCTTCTGGGCGGGTCTGCTGACCCTGCTCGGCGGGATCCCCATCGCCTACTTCCCGTATGCGACCTTCAAAATCGGCCACATGAACCTCGCCATGCAGACGACGGCGGGGGCCGGCTCGCTGATCATCGGCGTGCTTCTGGTGACGCTGGGTCTCACGATGTGGTTCCAGCACATCGTACGGGTGTTCGCGGGCGTCGCCACGATTCTCCTGGCGCTGGTATCCCTTCCGATCGCCAACCTGGGCGGCTTCATCATCGGGTTCGTCCTGTCCCTCACGGGTGGCGCGCTCTCGTTGTCGTGGGTGCCCGGCGGGCCCGTGAGCGCCGACGAGGCGCCCGCGGTCCAGCAGTCGCCCGACAGTCCCGCCGTACCGGAGCAGCGTGACGGCTTCGGCGCGGACACGCAGGAGACATCCATCGAAGGCAACGGCGGGAGGAACAGTGCCGGGTGACGTGACACCACCGCTGACCGCGGACGCGGGCGGCGGCGGCTCGCGGGAGAGAAAAGGGCCGCGCCACGCCGCGCCCAGGAAGTCCCTGTTCCACAAGTTCCAGATGCCCGCGAGCAAGGCGATCGCCCTGGCCGCGATGCCCACCGCCGTCTTCGTCGGCATGGGGCTCACCCCGAAGCTGGCGCTGGCCGACGACAAGGACCTCCCCTTCGCTCCCGGCCCGTGCGTGACCCGCTCCGACGAGCCCTCGGAGTCGCCGTCACCGTCCGCGTCGGAGTCGGCGAAGCCGTCCGAGTCACCGTCCCCGTCGGACACGGCCGATCCGGAGCCGACGCCGAGCGCCACGTCCGGAACCGGAACGGGCGACGGGGCGCAGGAGCCGAAGCCGGCCGAGAGCCCGTCCGCCTCCGCGGCCGGATCCGAGCAGGCGGCGCCCGCGCCGGAGCCGTCCCCGAGCCAGTCGACCAACCCGCTCGACCCGCTGGGCGTGGGCGACAAGGTCAAGGACCTCGTCGACGGGATCGGCGACGCGCTCAAGGGCGAGCCGTCCGAGACGCCGTCGCCGAGCGAGACCGCGACGCAGCCTGCCGAGGAACCCTCCACGGCGCCGTCGGAGGCACCGGCCGAGGAGCCCACGGAGAAGCCCACGGAGAAGCCCGCCGACGCGGTGGGCGACGCGGTGGGCGACACGGTCGACAAGACCAAGGAAGCGATCAAGGACGCGGCGGACAAGGCCGGCGCCGAGGTCGAAGAGCTGGACGAGGCTGTCAAGGGACTCGACCCCGTCAAGGACGAGGACATCCCGGGCGGCGCCAAGCCGCGCTTCCCGTGCCCGACGGCGGACCCGGAGGCCCTGGCGGCCGCCGAGTTGGAGCCGGGCATCCCGTTGCTCCCGGACGACCCCTGGGTGCTCGAGAGCTCGAAGCTCACCCTGACGGGCCTGGACTACCACGGCATCGTCGAGGTGAGGACGGGCAGCGGCAAGGTCAAGAAGGTCCTGAAGTTCACCGCGACGGGTGTCAAGATCGAAGACCTGCACCAGCTCACGGTCGGCCCGAACGGCACGACCGGGCACGTGGAGGCGCGTAAGGGCGGCAAGCCCTCGGAGATCAGCAACGGCACGGTGACGATGTACACGGAGGAGCTGAAGGGCAACCTCTTCGGCATCATCCCGATCACGTTCAGCCCCGATAGCCCGCCACCGCTGAACGTCCCCGCCGCGTTCTTCACCAACGCGAAGGTCACCCAGGCCGGCCAGTTCGGCGGGACGCTGACGGTCCCCGGCCTGCACAACTACTTCACCGGCGGCAACGCCTGACCCAGGACCACCGGGAGCCGCGAAAAAGGCTGTGGCCGCACCCCCTGAAGGGGTGCGGCCACGGTTGTTACGGGGCCTCTGCATCGGCGACAACGGGAGGCGGCTCACGCCCGTCCTGCGTGGGGTTGTGTATGCGTAGAGCCCGCCGACGACGCCAGCGCGTGTCGCACCGCCGCGAGCGCCTCCTCGTCCGTGGCGTTCAACGGCCGCGCCACCGTCGCGAACAGGCGGGCCTGTTCCACCAGTTTCTCCTTCGAGTCGGCCATCGACGCCGGTGCGACGACCTGGGTGCCGGAGCCTCGGCGGGTCTTGACGATGCCGGCTGTTTCCAGTTCGTGGTAGGCGGACCACCTCAAGGAGTTGATGCACCTGCCCGGCACCGGACGGCGGGCATCGAACGAAAACGGGCGGCCTGCCGACCCCGAAAGGTCGGCAGGCCGCCCGTGCGGCGGACGACTCGACGCGTCAGGCGCGGGACTCCCCGCCCAGGTGGTGCACCCGCACCATGTTCGTCGTGCCGGGCACGCCCGGAGGGGAACCGGCCGTGATGATCATGATGTCGCCCGCGTTGTAGCGCTGGAGCTTCAGCAGCTCCGCGTCCACCAGGTCGACCATCGCGTCCGTCGTCTCGACGAACGGCACCAGGAAGGACTCCACGCCCCAGCTCAGTGTCAGCTGGTTGCGGGTGGACGGGTCGGTGGTGAAGGCCAGGATCTGCTGCTCCGCGCGGTAGCGGGAGAGGCGGCGGGCCGTGTCGCCGGACTGGGTGAAGGCGATCAGGGCCTTGCCGTCCAGGAAGTCCGCGATCTCGGCGGCCGCGCGGGCGACCGAGCCGCCCTGCGTGCGGGGCTTCTTGCCCGGGACCAGGGGCTGGAGTCCCTTGGAGAGGAGCTCCTCCTCCGCCGCGGTGACGATCTTCGACATCGTCTTGACCGTCTCGATCGGGTACGCGCCGACCGACGACTCCGCCGACAGCATGACCGCGTCCGCGCCGTCGAGGATCGCGTTGGCGACGTCGGACGCCTCGGCGCGCGTCGGGCGCGAGTTGGTGATCATCGACTCCATCATCTGGGTCGCCACGATCACCGGCTTGGCGTTGCGGCGGCACATCTCGATGAGGCGCTTCTGCACCATCGGGACCTTCTCGAGCGGGTACTCGACGGCCAGGTCGCCGCGCGCCACCATGACCGCGTCGAACGCCGCGACGACGTCCGCCATGTTCGCGACGGCCTGCGGCTTCTCCACCTTGGCGATGACGGGAACCCGGCGGCCCTCCTCGTCCATCACCTTGTGGACGTCCTTGACGTCGGCCGCGTCGCGGACGAACGAGAGCGCGACCATGTCGCAGCCCATGCGCAGTGCGAAGCGGAGGTCTTCGACGTCCTTCTCGGACAGGGCGGGGACGTTGACGGCCGCGCCGGGCAGGTTGATGCCCTTGTGGTCGGAGATGACGCCGCCCTCGACGACGATCGTCTTGACCCGCAGGCCGTCGACCTCGACGACGCGCAGTTCGACGTTGCCGTCGTTGATCAGGATCTGATCGCCCTTGGAGACGTCGCCGGGCAGGCCTTTGTACGTGGTCCCGCAGATCGACTTGTCGCCGGGGACGTCCTCGGTGGTGATGGTGAACTCGTCACCGCGGACGAGTTCGACCGGACCCTCGGCGAAGGTCTCCAGGCGGATCTTGGGTCCCTGGAGGTCGGCGAGCACGCCCACGGCGCGCCCGGTGTCCTCCGATGCCTTGCGGACGCGGTGGTACCGCTCCTCGTGGTCGGCATGGGTCCCGTGGCTGAAGTTGAATCGGGCCACGTTCATGCCGGCCTCGATGAGCGCTTTCAGCTGCTCATAGGAGTCGACGGCGGGGCCCAGTGTGCAGACGATTTTGGAACGGCGCATAAGGCGGATCCTATCGGTTTGTTTCTCTGCGGAATATTCCGTCTGGTGGAATGTACAAATGGGCGCCGACCCGCTCAGGCGTTCATCAATTCACTTCACCAGCTCGAAGGTCTGTCGCGCGATCTCAAGCTCCTCGTCCGTCGGCACCACGGCCACCGCCACCCGCGCGTACTCCGGTGAAATCAGCCGCGCCTCGCCCGACCGTACGGCGTTGAGCTCCGTGTCCACCGCCAGGCCCAGCTCCTCCAGGCCGGCGACGGCAGCTTCCCGCACCGGTGCCGCGTTCTCGCCCACGCCCGCCGTGAACGCGACCGCGTCGACCCGGCCGAGCACCGCGTAATAGGCGCCGATGTACTTCTTCAACCGGTGTACGTAGATGTCGAAGGCCAGCCGCGCCCGCTCGTCGCCTTCGTCGATCCGTCGGCGGATCTCCCGCATGTCGTTGTCACCGCACAGGCCCACAAGCCCGCTCTTCTTGTTGAGCAGGGCGTCGATCTCGTCCGTGCTCATTCCGGCGACCCGCTCGAGGTGGAATGTCACCGCCGGGTCGATGTCACCGGAACGCGTACCCATCACCAGGCCCTCCAAGGGCGTCAGCCCCATCGAGGTCTCCACACACCGGCCGCCGGCCACCGCGGAGGCGGACGCGCCGTTGCCGAGGTGGAGCACGATGACGTTCACCTCCGACGGGTCCTTGCCGAGCAGGGCCGCCGTGGCCCGCGAGACGTAGGCGTGCGAGGTGCCGTGGAAGCCGTAGCGGCGGATGCGGTGCGCGTCGGCGGTCTCGATGTCGATGGCGTACCGGGCCGCCGCCTCCGGCATCGTCGTGTGGAAGGCCGTGTCGAAAACCGCGACCTGCGGCAGGTCGGGTCGCAGCGCCCGGGACGTGCGGATACCCGTGACGTTCGCCGGATTGTGCAGCGGGGCGACCGGTACGAGCCGCTCCACCTCCGCGAGCACCTCCTCGGTGATCACGGTCGGGGCGCTGAACTTCAGACCGCCGTGCACCACCCGATGGCCGATCGCGGCCAGCTCGGGCGAGTCCAGCCCGAGGCCGTCCTGCGCCAGCTCCTCCGAGACGGCCTTCAGCGCCGCGTCGTGGTCGGCGATCGGGCCGGTGCGTTCGCGCTGCTGCGTGCCGCCGCCCTCCAGCGGGGTGTGCACCAGGCGCGACGTGGCCTCGCCGATCCGCTCGACCAGGCCGACCGCGAGCCGCGTGGCCTCCCGCATGTCGAGCAGCTGGTACTTCAACGACGACGAGCCGGAGTTGAGGACGAGGACACGGGTGGGGGTGACGGGGGCGGTCATGCGGGGAGCTCCTCGCCCTGGGACGGGCTCTGGGACCGGGACTGGGGAGGGCCCTGGGACTGGCCCTCCTGAGACTGGCCCTGGGACTGGGCCTGGATCGCGGTGATGGCGACCGTGTTCACGATGTCGCTGACCAGCGCGCCGCGCGAGAGGTCGTTGACGGGCTTGCGCAGACCCTGCATCACCGGTCCGACCGCCACCGCGCCGGCCGAGCGCTGCACTGCCTTGTACGTGTTGTTGCCGGTGTTCAGGTCCGGGAAGATCAGGACCGACGCGCGGCCCGCCACCTCGGAGTCCGGCAGCTTCGTGGCGGCCACCGACGGCTCGACCGCCGCGTCGTACTGGATCGGGCCCTCGACATGCAGGTCCGGACGGGACGCGCGCACCAGCTTGGTCGCCTCCCGCACCTTGTCCACGTCCGCGCCCGACCCGGACGTGCCCGTCGAGTACGACAGCATCGCGATTCGCGGTTCCACGCCGAAGCGGGCGGCCGTCGCCGCCGACTGGACGGCGATGTCGGCGAGCTGCTCGGCGTTCGGATCCGGGTTGACCGCGCAGTCGCCGTAGACGAGCACTCGGTCGGCCAGGCACATGAAGAACACGGACGAGACGATCGCTGCCTCCGGCTTCGTCTTGATGATCTCGAAGGCGGGGCGGATGGTTGCCGCGGTGGAGTGCACCGAGCCCGACACCATGCCGTCGGCCAGACCCTCGTCGACCATCAGGGTGCCGAAGTAGTTCACGTCCGACACCACGTCGTACGCCAGCTCGACCGTGACGCCCTTGTGGGCGCGCAGCCCCGCGTACCGCTCGGCGAACCGCTGGCGCAGCTCCGAGGTCGCCGGGTCGATCAGCTGCGCGGTCGACAGGTCGATGCCGAGGTCGGCGGCCTTCTTGCGGATCACCTCGGTGTCGCCGAGGAGCGTCAGGTCGCACACATTCCGGCGGATCAGCACGTCCGCGGCGCGCAGCACGCGCTCCTCCGTGCCTTCGGGCAGTACCACGCGGCGGCGTTCGGCGCGGGCCTGCTCCAGCAGCGCGTGCTCGAACATCATCGGCGTGACCCGGCCGCTGCGGGCCACCGCGAGGCGGGCCAGCAGGTCGGCGGCGTCCACATGACGCTCGAAGACGCCGAGCGCGGTCTCCGCCTTGCGCGGCGTGGACGCGTTCAACTTCCCTTCGAGGGTGAACAGTTCCGCCGCCGTGGGGAAGCTGAGGCCGGGGACGGAGACCACCGGGGTGCCGGGCGCGAGCCGGGCGGCGAGGGTCAGGACCTCCTTGCTCGGGCGCTCGTTCAGCGTCAGGACCACTCCGGCGATGGGCGGGGTGCCGGCCGAGTGGGCGGCGAGTGCGCCCACGACCAGGTCCGCACGGTCGCCCGGGGTGACCACCAGGCAGCCGGGGGTCAGCGCGTTCAGCAGGTTCGGCAGCATCGCGCCGCCGAAGACGAAGTCCAGAGCGTCGCGCGCGAGGCCGGAGTCGTCTCCGAGGAGCACCGTGCCGCCGAGGGCGTGCGTGATCTGGGCGACCGTGGGCGCGGCGAGCGCGGGCTCGTCGGGAAGCACATAGCAGGGGACCGGCAGCCGGGCGGCGAGCCGCTCGGCTATGCCCGCGCGCTCGTCGGGGGCGACCCGGTTGGCGACCATGGCGAGGACGTCGCAGCCCAGGCCCTCGTAGGCGCGGAACGCGTTGCGCGTCTCCGCCCGTACGGACTCCGGGGTCTGGCCCTTGCCGCCGACCACCGCGATCACGGAGGCGCCGAACTCGTTGGCCAGCCGGGCGTTGAGCGCCAGCTCGTCGGGGAGCTGGGTGGCGGCGTAGTCGGAGCCGAGGACCAGGACGACCTCGTACTCCCTGGCCACCGTCAGAAACCGCTCCACCAGCTGCGAGACCAGCTCGTCGGTGCCCTTCTCGGCCTGGAGCGCGGCTGCCTCGTGGTAGTCCATGCCATAGACCGTCGCCGGGTCCTGGGAGAGCCGGTAGCGCGCACGCAGCAGTTCGAAGAGCCGGTCGGGGCCGTCGTGGACGAGGGGGCGGAAGACGCCCACCCGGTCCACCTGGCGGGTCAGGAGCTCCATGACACCCAGCTCGACCACCTGCCGTCCGTCTCCGCGGTCGATCCCGGTCACGTACACGCTGCGCGTCACGCGTGCTCTCCGTCCATCTCCATGAGGTCCATGCCGTGGCGTACCACTGCTCTGCCGAGTGCTCCGCCGCGCGGGACGACGGACCCGCGGCCTGTCCGGCCCGGGGGCGGGCGTGCGGAAAGACCGCTCGTGGGCGGCACTGCCCTCTTGACAATACCTCCGGGTGTGGATAAGACGCCCGCCGGGCAGGAGCAGGGGTGCAACAGGGGCGGCTGCAGGGCGCGGAGTAGCAGGGAGCGCGGCGGCTCCCGGGCCCGTGGGACAATCGGACCTGAGCTCACACGTTCCGCTGACGAGCAGGAGACACAGCACGATGCGCATCGGAGTTCTCACCGCAGGCGGCGACTGCCCGGGTCTGAACGCAGTGATCCGCTCGGTCGTGCACCGTGCCATGACAGGTCACGGCGACGAAGTCATCGGTTTCGAGGACGGGTTCAAGGGCCTCCTCGACGGCCACTACCGCCCGCTCGACCTGAACGCGGTCAGTGGCATCCTCGTCCGGGGCGGCACGATTCTCGGCTCGGCGCGTCTGGAGCGCGGCCGGCTGCGCGAAGCGGCCGAGAACGCGACGGAGTTGGCGAAGCAGTACGGCCTCGACGCGCTCATCCCGATCGGCGGCGAGGGTACGCTCACCGCGTCCCGGATGCTGTCCGACGCCGGAATGCCCGTCGTCGGCGTCCCCAAGACCATCGACAACGACATCTCCTCCACCGATCGCACCTTCGGCTTCGACACCGCCGTCATGGTCGCCACCGAGGCCATCGACCGCCTCAAGACCACCGCGGAGTCCCACCAGCGGGTCATGGTCGTCGAGGTGATGGGCAGGCACGCCGGCTGGATCGCCCTGGAGTCCGGGATGGCGGGCGGCGCGCACGGCATCTGCCTGCCCGAGCGGCCGTTCGAGGTGGGCGACCTGGTCAAGATGGTCGAGGAGCGCTTTTCCCGCGGCAAGAAGTTCGCGGTCATCTGTGTCGCGGAGGGCGCGCACCCGGCAGAGGGCTCCATGGAGTACGCCAAGGGTGAGATCGACCAGTTCGGCCACGAGCGCTTCCAGGGCATCGGCAACCGGCTCGCTGCCGAACTGGAGCGCCGGCTCGGCAAGGAGGCCAAGCCGGTCATCCTCGGCCATGTGCAGCGCGGTGGCACGCCGACGGCGTACGACCGGGTGCTCGCGACGCGCTTCGGGTGGCACGCGGTGGAGGCGGCGCACCGGGGGGAGTTCGGCATGATGACCGCCCTGCACGGGACGAAGGTGGACATGGTGCCGCTGGCCGGGGCGGTCACCCGGCTGAAGACCGTTCCGGACAACCGGATGTTCGAGGCGGAGTCCGTCTTCTGACTCGAGCGGCCGGCCGGCGGGGCCGCACCGGCGTCCAGGAAAAATCCGTGGCGATCGGCGCCCCGGTGGAGGACCAGGAGTGGCGAACGCGGGCCGGCGGAGGCCTTCCGCCTCGAACCGCTCGGCGCGCCGGTACGGGGCTTCCTGCTGCGCCCCGTCCGCGGTGACCTGTGCGCGCGCATGGAGGAGGCCACCTCGTGGAAAGGTGCCGAGATACGGCAGCCGGCGTGCGGACGGCGCCGGACAGCTGTTCTCGTTCGACCGGCGGCCGTCCGAGGATGCCGGTCAGCCGCGGGCGAGCTCCCAGAAGTGATCCACGATGCGCTCCAGGAACTCGCGGCCCGCGCCACCCGTGTCCTGTGAGGCGGCGGCCCAGCTGAGCGTGGCGACCATGCGGGACTGGTAGTCGGTGTGCAGTTGCTGGAGCACGTCCTGGAGGTGGTGGCGCGGCATGGGGACCACCTTGCCCACCGGCCGCACGTACGCCTGCCAGCGCGAGGTCACGGCGTCGCGCAGCAGCTCGGCCAGCTCCTCGTCCCGGCCCGTCGCCGCGAGCAGCTCGCGGTGCGAGAGCCCGAGGACCTCGGCGAGGGCGGCGGTCTGCCGTTCGTTCCCCCGCCATCTGCCGTCGTCCTCCATCCGCTGATAGGCGGAGGTGTCGACTCCCACGCGGCGGGCGAGCTCGTCGCCCGCGAGGCCGCGTGCGATCCGGTGTTCGCGCAGGCTCGTCGCGGCGGACAGCAGCTCACCGGGGGAGCACCACAGCACGCCTGCCAGGGCGGTCAGTTCACGCGCGTCGGGTGCGGCGAGCCCACGCTCCCAGGCTGCGACCGTGTCCGGCGAGATGTGCAGCCCGTACTGGGCCCGCAGGCCGTACGCCACATGACCGGGCGCCATTCCCAAGGCCTCGCGCAGTCGGCGCGCGGCGGGGGCGTTGAAGGGAGGGGAGGGGTTGTGCTGCACCCGCACACCGTAGGGGTGGACGACCACGGCTGACTACGGTGCGTACACCCAAAGCCACGGTTCGTCGAATCATCCGAGTTGATCGCGCATTGCTACCGTCCGGCCGGTTACCGGACAGTTCGGGCGGGTCAGCCCTAGACCGCCCCGCCCAGGGCGAAGCCGCCGCCGAGCCGGCGGGCGATCAGCACGTACAGCACCAGCACGGGTGCCGAGTACAGGATCGAGAACGCCGCGAGCTGTCCGTAGATCACCGAGCCGTAGTTGCCGAAGAAGGTGAAGATCGAGACGGACGCCGGGAGCTGCTCGGGCGAGAGGATCAGCATGAAGGGGACGAAGAAGTTCCCCCACAGCATGATGAACGTGTAGATCGTCACCACGGTCAGACCCGGGCCCATCAGAGGCAGAACCACCCGTGTGAGCGTCTGCAGGCTCGATGCCCCGTCCGTCCAGGCCGCCTCCTCGAGGACCACCGGGACGCCGTCCATGAAGTTCTTCATCAGCCATATGGCGAAAGGGAGTTGCGCGGTGGCCAGGAACAGTGCCGTCCCGTGCATCGTGTCGATCAGATCGACTTGGACGAACAGGCCGTACACCGGGACCATGATCGCGGTAATGGGCAGGCAGGTCGTGAACAGGATGGTCAGCAGGTACGGGCGGCTCCAGCGCGAGCGGTGGCGCGAGAGGGGATAGGCGGCGAGTGCCGCGCACACCACGCAGACCACTGTCGCGCCGCCGCACAGCAGCAGGCTGTTGAGCATCGGCGTGAAGGTGATCTCGTCCGTGAGCACCGCCTGGAAGTTCTCCGACGTGAGCGACCGGGGGACCCGTACGCGCAGATCGGCCTCCGAGTCCACGGAGGCGAGCAGCAACCACACCAGCGGCAGCGCGAAAGCGGCCGAGGTCAGCAGCAGTGCTCCGTTCGCGGCGAGGCGGGCTCGGGTGGCGGGGCGTATCACAGATCCACCTTCATCAGCCGCAGATAGGCGACGGAGAACAGCGAGCCCACCAGCAACAGCAGCAGAGCCACCGCCGTGCCGTAGCCGATCAGGGACTTGAGGAACGCCTGGTCGTACATGAACACCGGCAGTGTCTGGCTGCGGTTGCCCGGGCCGCCGCGGGTCATCGCCCAGATGAGACCGAAGACGGAGAGCGTCGAGAGGGTGTTCAGCATCAGGTTCGTCCCGATGGAGCGGCGGATCATCGGCAGGGTGATGTGCCAGACCCGGCGCACGCCGGACGCGCCGTCGACCTCGGCCGCCTCCGTGACGTCACGGGGGATCTCCGACAGCGCGGCGGAGTAGATCAGCATCGAGAAGGCGGTGCCGCGCCACACGTTGGCGAAGGACACGGCAAGGATGGGGAGGGTGAACAGCCAGTTCTGCGACGGCAGATGGAGCCAGTCGAGGATGGCGTTCAGGGTGCCCTCGCGGCGGAAGAACGTGTAGAGCAGGAAGGCCGCGACGATTTCCGGCAGCACCCACGCCGTGATCACCAACGTGCCGGTGAACGTACGCACAGGCCGGGAGGCGGTGCGCATCAGGCCCGCGAGGGCGAGGCCCAGGGTGTTCTGCCCCACGAGCGCCGAGATGAAGGTGAACACGAGCGTGAGCCAGACGGCGTTGCGGAAGTCGTCGTCGGCGAAGGCACGGCGGAAGTTGTCCAGGCCGACGAAGTCCGAGCCCGACTGGCCCGTCAGCTGGGCGTCGGTGAAGGCGATCCACACGCAGTAGCCGATCGGGCCGGCCAGGAACAGCAGCAGAAGGATGGTGGCGGGGGTGAGCGGTACCCACCGCCACCATCCCGTTCGAGAGGCGCTCACCGCTCGCTCACTGGGAGACGACGGCGCCGTCGGTGATGGTTCTCAACTGTTCGTCGTACGCCTTCGACGCCTCCGCCGCGGAGGCGTCGCCCGTGGTCACCTTCTCCATCGCCTCGCCGATCGCCGTCGACACCTGAGGGTAGACGGGCAGCGCGGGCCGGTAGTGGGTGTACTGGACGAGACCCGTGAAGAACTCGATGCCCGGCATGGACTTCAGATACCGCGGAGCCGCCGCCACATCCTCCCGCACGGCGATCTGCGCGCCGACCACGCACCACTCGGTCGCGTTCTCCTCGGTCTGCAGAGTCTTGATGAACTCGAAGGCCAGGTCCGGGTTCTGGGCCTTCGCCGGGATCGACCAGGCCCAGCCGCCGGACATCGACACCTTGCCGGGGCTTTGACCGTTCTGGGTGGGCATCGCCGCCTGCGCCAGTTTCTCGCTCCACTCGGGCCATTCCTTGGGACCCTTGTTGATCCAGTTCTGGCCCATCCAGGACCCGTCCAGCGAGATCGCGAGCTTGCCCTCCGGGAACCACTCGGTGGCCACCCGGGTGCCGACGTTCGGGTCGAGCGCGTCCGAGACGTCGGGGCCGAGCTTCTCCTTGTAGACGGTGCCCACGAAGTCGAGCGCGTCCGTGAAGCCCTTTCCGCCGGCCACCCACTTCTTCGCGGACGGGTCGTACAGCGGATCCTCGCCCGTCCCGTACAGCAGCATCTCGAAGCCCTGCATCACCGCCGCCTCGCCCGGTCCCTTGCCGGTGTAGACGTTGAGCGGAATGACGCCGGGGACCTTCTCCTTGACGGTGCGGGCGGCGTCGAGGATCTCGGCCCAGTTCGTCGGCTGCCAGTCGGCGGGCAGGCCCGCCTTGGCGAAGATCTCCTTGTTGAACCAGAGTCCGCGGGTGTCGGTGCCGTCGGGGATCCCGTACGTTCTGCCGTCCTCCGCCTTCGCCGCGGTCTTCGCGCTGTCGACGAACCGGTCCCACTGGTCCCACCGGGGAAGGTAGTCGTCCAGCGGTTTCAAGTACCCGGCCCTGATGTCTGAGTTGATGCGGAAGGTGTCCTCGTAAACCAGGTCGGGCGCGGTCCTGGGGGAGCGCATCATCTGCTGGGCCTTGGTGGCGTAGTCGTTGTCCGGGGCCTGGATCGGGACGAGCTTGACCTTCTTGCCCGGGTGCGCCTTCTCGAACTGCGCCTTGGCAGCCTCGAGATAGGCGTCCTTGAACCGGATCTTGTTGTCGGTGGACCGGTTGTAGACGACCTCGACGGTGTCCGGGTCGCTGCCGGAGCCGCTGCCGCAGGCAGACAACGTTGCCGCGAGGGCGGTGACGGCGGTGGCGAGGATCAGTGGGGCTGTGGGGCGCACGGGCACGACCTCCTCGGAGCCGGGGGCGCCGCGGCAGGGCTTGCGGGCTGCGGCGGGCTTGCTGCGGGGCGCGTGGGGCTGCTGCCCGGTGACCGTATGGCCGGGCAGTTGACAAAAGCAATCCCCGTGCAGAACGCGCTTACTGACGCGCTGCCGCCCGCGTGCCGCCTCGGTGAACCGGGCATGCCGCGTCAGCGGAGGGTACTGATCCAGCGGTACTGGAGCTCGGGCCGGCCGATCTGGCCGTACTGAGGAGAGCGTGCCGCGCGGCCTGTGGTGACGAGGTGCTCCAGGTAACGGCGCGCCGTGATGCGCGAGATGCCGACGGCGGTGGCGGCCTCCGTGGCGGTGAGGCCTTCGGCGGACTCGCGCAGGGTCCGCGTGACCGCCTCGAGAGTCGGGCCGCTGAGGCCCTTGGGGAGCGAGGTGGTGGTGCGAGGGGTGCGCAGCGTCGCGAGGGCCCGGTCGACCTCGTCCTGGCCGCTCGCCTCACCGGCCGTGGCACGGAACTCGGCGTAACGGGTGAGCCGGTCGCGCAGGGTGGCGAACGTGAACGGCTTGAGGACGTACTGCACGACCCCGAGGGACACGCCCTCGCGGACGATCGTGAGGTCGCGGGCGGAGGTGACGGCGATGACGTCGGCGGAGTGACCGGCCGCGCGTAGGGACCGTACGAGCGCCAGGCCGTGACCGTCGGGGAGGTACAGGTCGAGCAGCAGCAGGTCGACGTCGGTGCGCTCCAGGGCGCGTACGGCCTCGGCGCGGGAATGCGCGATCCCGGCGACCGCGAAACCGGTGACGCGTCCGACGTAGAGCGCGTGGGCGTCCGCGGCGACGGGATCGTCCTCGACGACGAGGACCCTGATCGTCATGCCGAAACCTCCGCGGGGTGGAGCGGCAGCCGTACGGTGAACTCCGCGCCGCCGTCCGGGCCGTTGTCCAGCAGGATGGTGCCACGCCCGCGGTGCACCGCCTGCCGCACCAGCGCGAGCCCGAGCCCGCGGCCGGCGCCGTGCGTGGACCAGCCGCGGTGGAACATCTGCTCGGCGTCGGCGGCCCCGACACCGGCGCCGCTGTCCCCGACGCGCAGCAGCAGCTCGCCGTCCTCGACGCGCGCGGTCACGGTCACCCGCCCGCGCCCGCCACGGGCGGGCGGCGCGGCGGGGGCAGGCGCCGCGGCGACGTCGCTCGGAGCCCCGTCTTCCCGCAGGTCCGCACCGCCCGCCGGGACGGTCGGAGCGGGTGCGCCCGCCACCGCCTCGGACGCCGCGTCGACCGCGTTGTCGATCAGATTGCCCAGGATCGTCACCAGGTCGCGGGAGGGGAGCGAGCGGGGGATCACGCCGTCGTCGATGCGGCTGTCCTCCGCGAGGACCAGTTCCACTCCGCGTTCGTTCGCCTGGGCCGCCTTGCCGAGGAGCAGGGCTGCCAGTACCGGCTCGCCGACCGCGTCGACGACACGGTCGGTCAGGGCCTGGGCCAGCTCCAGCTCGGCCGTGGCGAAGACGATCGCCTCGTCGGCGCGGCCCAGCTCGATCAGCGAGACGACGGTGTGGAGCCGGTTGGCAGCCTCGTGCGCCTGGGAACGCAGGGCCTGGGTGAAGCCCCGTTCCGAGTCCAGCTCTCCCGAGAGCGCCTGGAGCTCCGTATGGTCGCGCAGGGTCACCACCGTGCCGCGCTGCTCGCCGCCCACGACCGGCTGGGTGTTCACGACGACGACCCGGTCCGCGCTCAGATGCACCTCGTCGACCCGGGGCTCCGACGCCAGCAGAGCCCCCGTCAGCGGCCGCGGCAGGCCGAGGTCGGCGACATGGCGGCCCACGGCGTTCTCGTCGAGCCCGAGCAGCTCACGCGCGCCGTCGTTGGCGAGCGCGATCCGCCGGCCGCCGTCGAGCATCACGAGCCCTTCGCGCACCGCGTGCAGCGCGGCCTCGTGGTAGTCGTGCATCCGCCCCAGCTCGGCCGCGTTCATCCCGTGCGTGTGCCGTCGCAGCCGCGCGTTGATCACGTACGTGCCGACGCCGCCGAGCGCCAGCGCCGCACCGGCCATGACGATCAGCGCGGTGACCTGCTCCCGTACCTGCTGGGTGATCTCGTCGACGGTGATGCCGGCGCTGACGATCGCGACGACCTTCGCGCCGTCGTACACCGGCGCCACCGTGCGCACGGACAGACCGAGCGTCCCGACGTACTGCTCGCTGTAGATCCGGCCGCGCAGAGCGGGTTCGATGTGGCCGAGATACGTCCGTCCGATCCGGTCGGGCTCCGGATGCGTCCAGCGCCGGCCCTGCGGGTCCATGATCACGACGAAGTCCATGCCTGCGTCCCTGCGCACCGACTCGGCGTACGGCTGGAGCGCTGCCGACGGATCGGCGGAGTTCACCGCCTCGACGACCGACGGCGAGCGCGCCGCGGCCGCCGCTGCGGCCCGTGACTGCAGGCGCGCGCTCTCCTCTGCCTGCGACTGGTCCGTGAGGTACGCGAAGAGCGCGCAGCCCGCCACGATCGCGGCGACCAGCACGACCTGCATGGCGAACAGCTGGCCCGCGAGACTGCGGGGGCGGGGAATGCGCATGCGACCAGTCTGCCTGGCCGGATTTGTGTGAACGAAAGGAACGCAAGCGTGACCGGCGTCACGTGCCGGTGGATAGTCGCTGAGATCCACCGGGACGTGGACGGCATTCGAACGAGGAGGCACCCCGTGGCCACTACAGCCGCAGGCAAGCGGGACCGGACCCATTATCTGTATCTGGCAGTCATCGGCGCGGTGGTGCTCGGCATCATCGTCGGGTTCGCCGCCCCGGGGGTCGCCGTCGAGCTCAAGCCCATCGGCACGGGCTTCGTGAACCTCATCAAGATGATGATCTCGCCGGTGATCTTCTGCACGATCGTGCTGGGCATCGGCTCCGTGCGCAAGGCCGCCAAGGTCGGCGCCGTCGGCGGTCTGGCGCTCGGCTACTTCCTGGTGATGTCGACCGTGGCCCTCGCCATCGGTCTGCTCGTCGGCAACCTGCTGGAGCCGGGTTCCGGTCTCCACCTCACGGAAGCCGCGCGTGAGGCCGGGGCCGAGCAGGCGTCCGGCGGCGGTGAGAGCACCGCGGACTTCCTGCTCGGGATCATCCCGACGACGCTGGTCTCCGCCTTCACCGGCGGCGAGGTGCTGCAGACGTTGCTGGTCGCCCTGCTGGCGGGCTTCGCGCTGCAGGCCATGGGCTCGTCCGGCGAGCCGGTGCTGCGCGGCATCGGGCACATCCAGCGCCTCGTCTTCCGCATTCTCGCCATGATCATGTGGGCCGCGCCGGTCGGCGCCTTCGGCGCCATCGCGGCGGTGGTCGGCGAGACCGGTCTGGACGCCCTGAAGTCGCTCGCCGTCATCATGATCGGCTTCTACGTCACCTGCGCGCTGTTCGTCTTCGTCGTGCTGGGTCTGCTGCTGCGTCTGATCGCCGGCGTGAACCTCTTCTCGCTGCTGAAGTACCTGGGCCGTGAGTTCCTGCTGATCCTCTCCACCTCTTCGTCGGAGTCCGCGCTGCCGCGGCTGATCGCGAAGATGGAGCACATGGGCGTGAGCAAGCCGGTCGTCGGCATCACCGTCCCCACGGGCTACTCGTTCAATCTGGACGGCACCGCGATCTACCTGACGATGGCCTCGCTGTTCATCGCCAACGCGACGGGCGCACCGCTGAGCGCCGGTGAGCAGATCTCGCTCCTGGTCTTCATGATCATCGCTTCGAAGGGTGCGGCGGGCGTCACCGGAGCGGGTCTGGCGACGCTCGCGGGCGGCCTGCAGTCGCACCGCCCCGAGCTGGTCGACGGCGTCGGCCTGATCGTCGGCATCGACCGCTTCATGAGCGAGGCGCGCGCCCTGACCAACTTCGCGGGCAACGCCGTGGCGACGGTGCTGGTCGGCACCTGGACCAAGGAGATCGACAAGGAGCGGGTCACGCAGGTGCTCGCCGGCAAGGTCCCCTTCGACGAGAAGACGCTGGTCGACGACCACGCACCGCACGACGGCGGTGCCGGCGGCCAGGACGCCGGCGTCCCGCAGCCGCGTGACGACGAGCGCGAGCCCGTGAAGGTCTGACACCACCTGGCAGACCCTTCCTCCGAGCCGCGTGTGCCGGACCCACTTCCCCGGGTCCGGCACACGCCGTTGTGCCGTAAACGGCCTTGCCCTGACGTCGGCGTCAAGGAATACCGTCGGGGACATGCGAATCGGCGAGCTCGCGGAGCGGGCCGGCACCACCACCCGCACTCTGCGCTACTACGAGTCCCGCGGGCTGCTGCCCGCCCGGCGCGCGGTGAACGGCTACCGCACGTATGACGAGGACGACCTGCGTCTGCTCCAGCAGATCCGGACCCTGCAGGACTTCGGTTTCGACCTGGAGGAGACACGGCCGTTCGTCGAGTGCCTGCGCGCCGGCCATCCGGCGGGGGACTCGTGTCCCGCTTCGCTCGCCGTCTACCGGGCCAAGCTCGCCGAGCTGGACGCCCTGATCGAGCAGCTGCAGTCGGTGCGGTCGCAGGTCCGGGCGCAGCTTCTGCGGGCGGAGGCGGAGCTGTCCGCGGGCCCGGAACCCAGTTGCGAATTCGGAGGTCGATGAATGATCCAGGCAGAGGGCGTCGCCGCGGTGACGGACGCGGACTTCGACACGGAGGTGCTCGGCGCGGACCGTCCGGTCCTCGTCGAGTTCACCGCGGACTGGTGCGGCCCGTGCCGCCAACTCGCCCCGGTGCTCAGCTCGGTGGCGCGGGAGGAGAAGGAGCGGCTGAAGGTCGTCCAGATCGACGCCGACGCCAACCCGGAGATCGTGACGCGCTACACGGTGCTGTCGATGCCGACGTTGCTGGTGTTCGACGGGGGCGAGCCGGTGAAGTCGATGGTGGGCGCCCGTCCCAAGCGCAGGCTGCTGCAGGAGCTGGAGGACGTGCTGACCACCGGTTCCCGGACGCGGCCCGCCGCCTGAGCGCGTGACGAATCGACCCGTTCAGGGCTCGAGCGTGAGGCGGAGCCGGCGCTGGTGGACATTGACGCCCGTGATCCGGACCTCGACGACCTCGCCGGTCCGCAGTGTGCGGCCGGCGAGGTCGTCGTGCAGGAGCCCCTCGACACCGTCCGTGACGCGGACGAACACCCCGGACGGCACCTCCTTGGTGACCGTGCCGCGCAGCGTCTCGCCGATCCGGGTGCGCGCCAGTTCGCGCAGCGGGTCGGGGTGGAGGTCCTTGAGCGACAGCGAGACCCGCTCGCGGCCGTCACGGTCCGGCATGTCGACGCCGAGGACCGTGAAGGCGAGTTCCTGACCCTCGTGGATCACGTCGGTCGGGAAGTCGATTCGGCTCCAGGACACCTCGGGGATGTTCATCATGGCTTCCACCCCGCCGAGTTCGACGAAGGTGACGCCGAAGTCCGCGATGACGGAGACCACGCCGGTCACCACGTCGCCCCGTTCGAGTCCGCGGAGGAAGGCCTGCCGCTCGTCGCCGCGCAGCGTGAGCAGCTCGCGTGCGTCGGCCCACGCGCTTTCGCTCAGCAGCAGCCGCCACGCGGTGAAAAGCCGGAGCAGCGCTCCGCCGTGTTCGGCCCGGGTGCCGGCGTCGGCGACGGTCAGGTCGAGTTCGTTGGCGGCCGTCAGCTCTGCGAAGTCCTGGCGTTGCCCGAGCGACGGCGTGAAGGTACTGCCCGTGAAACGGTCGCGGAAGGCCGCGTCGTCCCGGGCCAGGGAGCGGTACGAGGCGCCGCGGTCGCAGCTCGCGTAGAAGTGCACGAGCTCCTCGGCCTCGGTGCCGATGACCGCGGCCAGTTCGTCGCGACGCGTCAGTGGCACAAGGGATGTCGCGAAGCCGTCCGTTCCGTAGAACGCGTGGCACAGCCCTGCCAGTTGCAGCGCCGGGCGTGCTCCCCAGTCGGCGAGCCGCTCGCGCACGCGTTCCAGGTGGGCGAGCAGAGTGCCGCCGGGGTGCGGCAGCTGCTCCGCGCCGTGGGCGCGGAGCAGATCCAAGGCGCGGTGTGCGGTGCCGGTCATGTCCCCCCTGCCGTCGTCCCCGGTGCGGCCGGACGTCCCGGCGGGGTGTCGGGGGCAAACGAATACCCCGGTCCGAATTGACGGCCGGGGTAATTCTCTGCGTATATTGGTGGTTTCCGTATTCGCGGATTTCTCGCACACGGAGAAGCTCAATAAATGCAGCCTATCGCGTCAGGAGCTGAATTGTCAACCGAGGAATTGCGGCGGGAACAGCAATTCGTCTCCCTCGTCCATGAGCGGCTCGATCAGCTCAGGGCGGAGGCAGAAGCCGCCCTCAACGCCACGATCGCGCAGGTCGGGACCGGTCGGCAGGCGCGCGTCGAGCGGGACGTGGGAGTGGTGGAGCACTCCGCATCGCTCGCCGCACTGAATGCCGCGGACACCGGGCTCTGTTTCGGACGCATCGACCGGCGCGACGGAGTGACCCATCACATCGGGCGTACGGGAATCCGCCGTGACGACGCCGAGCGCACCCCGCTGCTCATCGACTGGCGTGCTCCCGTCGCGCGGCCGTTCTATCTCGCCACCGGCTACGAGCCGATGGGGCTGCGCCGGCGGCGCCACATCACCACGCAGGGTCGGACCGTCACGGCGCTGCACGACGAGATCATGGATCTCGCCGACACGACCCGCACCGGCTACGAGTCGCACGACGCCGACGAGGTGCTGCTCGCCGCCCTCAACAGCGCGCGCACCGGCCGCATGGGCGACATCGTGTCGACGATCCAGGCGGAGCAGGACCGGATCATCCGTGCCCCGCAGCGCGGAGTGCTTGTCGTGGAGGGCGGGCCCGGGACGGGCAAGACCGCGGTCGCGCTGCACCGGGCCGCGTATCTGCTGTACGCGCACAGGGAGCAGCTCGCCAAGCGTGCCGTGCTGATCGTCGGGCCCAACCCCGCCTTCCTCGGCTACATCGGCGAGGTACTGCCCTCGCTCGGCGAGACCGGCGTGCTGCTGTCGACGGTCGGCGAGCTGTTCCCGGGAGTGCACGCCACGGGTACCGACAGCCCCGCCGCGGCGGCCGTCAAGGGGCGCGCCGAGATGGCCGACGTGCTGGCCAGGGCCGTACGGGACCGTCAGCACGTGCCCGACAAGGACGCACCGCTCGTCGTCCCGCACGACGACGGAGACCTCGTCATCGACTGGGGCATGGCCGTCGAGGCACGGCACAAGGCCCGCGAGACGGGGCTGCCGCACAATCTCGCCCGGCCGTACTTCGTGTTCAGGATCATCGACGATCTGACCACCCAACTCGCCGACCGGATCGGCGCCGACCCGTACGGCGGCCCCAACTTCCTGGGCCCCGACGACATCGCGCAGCTGGGCAAGGCCGTCGCCGCCAGCGCCGATGTGCACGCCGCGATCGCCGAGCTGTGGCCGCCGCTCACCCCGCAGGAGTTCCTCGCGGACTACCTGGCGGAGCCGACGCACCTGCCGGAGGAGGAAGCCGGGCTCCTCCGGCGCCCCGCCGGCCCGTGGACGCCCGCCGACGTCGCCCTTCTCGACGAGGTGGCCGAACTCCTCGGCGAGGACGACTCCGCGGCCCGCGCCGCCGCCGAGGCCGAGCGCGCCCGGCAGATCGCCTATGCGCAGGGCGTGCTCGAGGTCTCCTACGCCTCCCGGACGTACGAGTTCGAGGACAAGCACGACGAGGAGTCGGAGGTTCTCGCCGCGCACGACATCATCGACGCGGAGCGGATGGCCGAACGCCACGAGGAGGCCGACCACCGCAGCGCCGCGGAACGTGCCGCCGCCGACCGGACCTGGGCCTTCGGGCACATCATCGTCGACGAGGCGCAGGAGCTCTCGGCGATGGCCTGGCGACTGCTGATGCGGCGCTGCCCGACCCGGTCGATGACCCTGGTCGGCGACCCGGCACAGACCGGGGACGCGGCGGGCTGCGCCTCATGGCAGGAGATCCTCGAGCCCTACGTCGGTGACCGCTTCGAGCACACCCGCCTCGCGGTCAACTACCGCACGCCTGCCGAGATCATGGAGCTGGCCGCCGAGGTGCGGCGCAGTGAGGACCCGGCGTTCCAGCCGCCGCGTTCGGTGCGTTCGACGGGTGTCGAGCCGTGGGAGGTGACCGTGGATCCGGCGGAGCTGGCGTCCACGGTCGCCGCCCGGGTCGCCGACGCCCCGCGGGAGGGCCGGATCGCGGTGATCGCACCGGCCGCGCAGCGCGCCGCGCTCGCGGACGCGCTGCCGGAGGTCTCCGCCACGGGCGAGCCGGACCTGACCCGGCCTGTCGTGCTGCTCGACCCGAGGGCCGCCAAGGGGCTCGAGTTCGACACCGTGATCGTGGTCGAGCCGGAGCTGATCCGCTCCGGCTCGGCCAACGGCGTCAACGACCTCTACGTGGCGTACACCAGGGCGACACAGCGCCTCGGCGTGGTGCGCACCTGATGTCTGCTTGAACAGCGGAGCGGGCCGGCGCAGACGCGTCCGGCCCGCTCCCGACAGCCGGATCAGGCCGGGCGGAACCAGATCGTCGCCAGCGGCGGCAGGGTCGGTGCGATCGACGTACGGCGGCCGTGCGACCCCACCTGCTCAGCCTTCAGCGGATCGGCGTTGAGCACACCGGAGCCGCCGAAGCGCTCCTCGTCGGTGTTGAGGACCTCCGTCCAAGCCGTGACCGACTCCGGCACACCCAGGCGGAAGTCGCGCCGCACCACCGGCGAGAAGTTGCTCACGGCCAGCAGCGGGGTGCCCTCCTTGTCGTAGCGAAGGAAGGCGAAGACGTTGTCCTCCCAGGCCCCGCCGTCCACCCAGTCGAAGCCCTCCGGCTCGGTGTCCCGCTGCCACAGGGCGGGAGCGTCGCCGTAGACGGTGTTCAGTTCGCGCACCAGGTCGCGCACCCCGCGGTGGTCCGGCTCCGCCGTGTACGACGGGTCGAGCAGCCACCAGTCGGGGCCGTGGCCTTCCGACCACTCGGCACCCTGCGCGAACTCCTGTCCCATGAACAGCAGTTGCTTGCCCGGGTGGGCCCACATGAAGCCCAGGTAGGCGCGGTGGTTGGCGCGCTGCTGCCACCAGTCGCCCGGCATCTTGCTCACCAGCGCCCGTTTGCCGTGCACGACCTCGTCGTGCGAGATGGGCAGGACGTAGTTCTCGCTGTACGCGTACACCATCGAGAACGTCATCTCGTTGTGGTGGTACTTGCGGTGCACCGGCTCCTTCGACACGTACTGGAGCGAGTCGTGCATCCAGCCCATGTTCCACTTCAGGCCGAAGCCGAGCCCCCCGTGGTGCGTCGCGCGGGTCACGCCGTTCCACGCCGTGGACTCCTCGGCGATCGTGACGACTCCCGGATTGCGCCGGTAGACGGTGGCGTTCATCTCCTGCAGGAAGCCGACCGCGTCCAGGTTCTCCCGACCGCCGTGCTCGTTCGGCGACCACTGGCCGTCCTCGCGGGAGTAGTCGAGGTAGAGCATCGAGGCGACCGCGTCGACCCGCAGGCCGTCGATGTGGAACTCCTCGCACCAGTACGTCGCGTTCGCCACCAGGAAGTTCCGGACCTCCTTGCGGCCGTAGTCGAACTCGAGGGTGCCCCAGTCGGGATGCGCCGCCCGCGCCGGGTCGCTGTGCTCGTACAGCGGGCGGCCGTCGAACTCGGCCAGTGCCCAGTCGTCCCGCGGGAAGTGCGCGGGCACCCAGTCCACGAGCACGCCGATGCCGGCCCGGTGCAGGCTGTCCACCAGGTGGCGGAAGTCGTCCGGCGTGCCCATGCGGGACGTCGGCGCGTAGAAGCCGGTCACCTGGTAGCCCCAGGAACCGCCGAAGGGATGCTCGGCGACCGGCATGAACTCCACATGGGTGAAGCCGAGGTCCTTCACGTACTTCGGCAGCTGCACGGCGAGCTGGCGGTAGGTCAGACCGGGGCGCCAAGAGGGGAGGTGGACCTCGTAGACCGACAGCGGCGATTCGTGCAGGGGGCGGTGGCCGCGGTGCGTCATCCACTCCTGGTCGCCCCACTCGTGGTGGGACTCGGTAACGATCGACGCGTTCGCGGGCGGCACCTCGGTGCGCCGGGCCATCGGGTCCGCGCGCTGGGTGTGCGAACCGTCCGGGCGGGTGATCTCGAACTTGTAGAGCGAGCCCTCGCCGATGTCCGGCAGGAACAGCTCCCACACCCCTGTCGCGCCGAGCGAGCGCATCGGGAAGCCCTGGCCGTCCCAGTAGTTGAAGTCGCCGACGACCCGCACGCCGCGCGCGTTCGGCGCCCAGAGCGTGAACCGCGTGCCGGTGACGCCCTGGTGCGTCATCGGGTGCGCGCCCAGCGCCTTCCACAGCTCCTCGTGCCGGCCCTCGCCGATCAGATACAGGTCGAGCTCGCCGAGAGCGGGCAGGAAGCGGTACGGGTCCTCGACCTCGAACCCGTCCTCGTGGCCCTCGTAGGTGACGAGAAGCCGGTAGTCGGGGGTCGTGCGCAGGGGGAGCACACCGGAGAAGAAGCCGTCGCCGTCGCTGTTCAGCTCGGCGCGCAGGCCCTTGCCGACGACGGTGACGGACAGGGCGTGCGGGCGCAGCACGCGCATCTGGATGCCGCCGCGCACCGAGTGTGCGCCGAGCAGGGCGTGCGGGTCGTGGTGGCAGCCGCTGAGGAGGCGGCCCCGGTCGTCGTCGCCCAGGGGCTTCGCCGCGCGGACTCCGCGCCCGTCGCGGGGCCGCGGCGCGGCGGCCCGCTTGGCGCGGGGGGCCTTGCCGGAGCCGCCGTCGGTGGGGTCGGCTCCGGCCGCGGACGGTGTCACGGGTTCGCCGGTCTCGCCCGGTGTGCCGCCGGGCCCGCCGGTGCGTGCCGCGCCGCCGGTCCGTCGCCCGGTGGTGGCGTCGGCCCTGGAACGGGCCGGACGAGTCTTCTGCTCCGCCGCCGTCTCGGCCGTGGCGGGTGTTGTGGGGGGCCGGCTCGCGCCGAGGTCCGCCCGGGGTGTCGCGGACCCGACGAGGGCCGGGACAGGTGTCTCGGCGGGCGCGGCGGTCGTGCTCGCCGGCTTCTCGCTGCCGGTAGGGGCGGCGGCCGCGTCCGTGTCGGCGACGGCCGGCTCGCCCGTCGCCGCCTCGCCCTCGCTCGCACCCGCGGGCTCCGGCACGGTGACGTCCGCACCGGTGCTCGCGGGTCGGCCCTTCGGCTCCCGGGCGCCGGAAGCCTTCCGGGCCGGGGCATCCGCGTCCGTGGCCCCGGCCGCCGGGGCGTCCGGCGCCTCGGTCGGTGTCGTCTCGGTCGTCTGCTGCGGCACATCCGGTTCGGAGGGGTTACGGGATGAGCGTCGGGCGGTCACGGATCGGCCTCCTAGGGCGACAGTGGCGACAGTGGGGGCAGTGGGGGAAGCGGTGCTGAGTCAGTCGAACGCGGCGAGCCGTTCGATCGCGGCCATCGGCACCGGCATCCAGTCGGGCCGGTGCCTGGCCTCGTAGACGACCTCGTAGACCGCTTTGTCGGTCTCGTAGGCGCGGAGCAACTCCGGCTCCTCGCGCGGATCGTCGCCGCCGGCCGTGGCGTAGCCGTCGCAGTAGGCGTCCCGGCACCGCTGCGCCCACGCCGGATTCCACGGGCGGTGGGTGCGGGCCGCGTAGTCGAACGAGCGGAGCATGCCCGCGACGTCACGAACGGCCGGTTGCGGCCTGCGTCGTTCGGTGAGCGGCCTGGCCGGCTCGCCCTCGAAGTCGATGACGGACCAGGGTGTGTCCTTCGGGCCTCGCAGTATCTGACCGAGATGCAGATCGCCGTGGACCCGCTGGGCCGCCCAGGTCCGCCCGCGTCTGCCGAGCTCCTCCACGGCGTCGAAGGCGGAGCGCAGCCGCGGCACGTACGGCACCAGCGCGGGCACCGCCTGCGCGGCCGCGTCCAGCCGCCCGCCCATCGCCGCCGCGAGCTGCTGGGTCCGAGGGCCGTTCAACTTCACGGTCGGCAGCGCGTCGGCGAGCGCCGTGTGCACCTCCGCGGTGACCCGGCCCAGCGCATGAGCCTCGCCGAGGAAGGACCGGCCGCAGGCCAGTGCCTCCAGCGCGAGGACCCATCCGTCGCGCGAACCGGGCAGGAAGGGCTGGAGCACGCCCAGGGTGAAAGGTTCCGGCGCGGTCGCCTCGTACCAGGCGACGGGCACGGGCACCCGCTCGCACCCGGCGCGGGCGAGGGCGAGCGGCAGCTCCAGGTCGGGGTTGGGACCGGGATGGATACGGCGGAAGAGCTTGAGGATGTACGCATCGCCGTAGACGAGGGAGGAGTTGGACTGCTCGGTGTCCAGCGGCCGGGCGGGCAGGTCCCCGGGGATCGCGGGCGCGCCGTCGAAGCGGTCGAAGCGCAGCGGCCCGAGGGATCCCGGGGTGCGCAGCCGTTCCAGGAGCAGTCCGGCGAGCCGTGGATCGCGGGTTCCTTCGTATACGGTCCGTCCGGCGAGCGGGCCCTCGGTGAGATGGCCGATCAGTGCGGGGGCCAGCGCGGGTGGCAGGGTTTCTCGTACGCCGATGAGGAGTTGGTAGCAGTCGGCGGACCGCACGGGCATGTCCCGCTGGCGCACCCGCACGAGCAGGTGCAGCAGCCCTGGACCCGGTCCTTTCAAGGGCAGCAGTTCCGTCGCGGAGACGGGTGTGAAACCGGCGACCGCGCACCCCTTGCCCGCGAACCAGCGCTGCCCTGGCAGCCATTGGTGCAGCAGAGGGGCGAGCGACTGGAGCAGGCCGAGCGGAGTCCGGGTGGATGCAGCCTCCGACATGGGCATCGCGTCCTTTCCCCGGGTACACCACGATTGCGCAAAGTGTCCCGGATTGCAGCTGTGGCTGTCCGGCGGCGCGCGGGGATGAGTGGGGAGTGCCCGAAGCGGGGCGGTGGAAACCGCCCCGCCGGAGTAGGGGGCGCCTTTCGGACCGGTTCTGTCCCCCTCGTGGACACCTCAGGCTGAGAGCGCGGTGGCCTTCGCGTCCTTGCGCAGACGGAACCAGTAGAAGCCGTGACCTGCGAGGGTGAGCAGATACGGCCATTGACCGATCGGCGGGAACCGCACTCCGCCGATGAGTTCCACCGGATGCCGTCCACTGAAGGTCCGCAGATCGAGCTCCGTGGGCTGCGCAAAGCGCGAGAAGTTGTGGACGCACAGGACCAGGTCGTCCTTGTACTCACGCAGGAAAGCCAGCACCGCCGGGTTGGACGACGGCAGTTCCGTGTACGAGCCCAGACCGAAGGCCGGATTCTGCTTACGGATTTCGATCATCCGCCGGGTCCAGTGCAGCAGCGACGACGGCGACGACATCGACGCCTCGACATTGGTGACCTGGTAGCCGTAGACCGGGTCCATGATGGTCGGCAGGTACAGCCGCCCCGGGTCGCACGACGAGAAGCCCGCGTTGCGGTCCGGGGTCCACTGCATCGGGGTGCGGACCGCGTCCCGGTCGCCGAGCCAGATGTTGTCGCCCATCCCGATCTCGTCCCCGTAGTAGAGGATCGGGGAGCCGGGCAGCGACAGCAGCAGCGCGGTGAACAGCTCGATCTGGTTGCGGTCGTTGTCCAGCAGGGGTGCGAGCCGCCGGCGGATGCCGATGTTGGCGCGCATCCGCGGGTCCTTGGCGTACTCGGCGTACATGTAGTCGCGCTCTTCGTCCGTGACCATCTCGAGCGTCAGCTCGTCGTGGTTGCGCAGGAAGATGCCCCACTGGCAGCTCCTGGGGATGGACGGCGTCTTGGCCAGGATTTCCGAGACCGGGTAGCGCGACTCGCGCCGTACGGCCATGAAGATCCGCGGCATCACCGGGAAGTGGAACGCCATGTGGCACTCGTCGCCGCCGGCCGCGTAGTCGCCGAAGTAGTCGACGACGTCCTCCGGCCACTGATTGGCCTCCGCGAGCAGCACGGTGTCCGGGTAGTGGGCGTCGATCTCCTTGCGCACCCGCTTCAGGAAGGAGTGGGTGCGGGGGAGGTTCTCGCAGTTGGTGCCCTCCTCCTGGTACAGGTACGGCACGGCGTCCAGCCGGAAGCCGTCGATGCCCAGATCCAGCCAGAACCGCAGCGCGGAGATGATCTCCTCCTGCACGGCGGGGTTCTCGTAGTTCAGATCGGGCTGGTGGGAGAAGAAGCGGTGCCAGTAGTACTGCTTGCGCACCGGATCGAAGGTCCAGTTCGACGACTCGGTGTCGACGAAGATGATCCGCGCGTCCTGGTACTGCTTGTCGTCGTCGGCCCAGACGTAGTAGTCGCCGTACGGGCCGTCCGGGTCGGTGCGCGACTGGAGGAACCACGGGTGCTGGTCGCTGGTGTGGTTCATGACGAAGTCGATGATGACGCGCATGCCGCGCTGGTGGGCGGCGTCGACGAACTCGACGAAGTCGGCGAGGTCACCGAATTCCGGCAGCACAGAGGTGTAGTCGGCCACGTCGTAACCGCCGTCCCTCAGCGGGGACTTGAAGAACGGCGGCAGCCACAGGCAGTCCACGCCCAGCCACTGCAGATAGTCCAGCTTGGCCGTGATGCCCTTGAGGTCGCCCACGCCGTCGCCGTTGCTGTCCTGGAAGGAGCGGACCAGGACCTCGTAGAAGACGGCGCGCTTGAACCAGTCGGGGTCGCGATCGCGCGCTGGGGTGTCCTCGAACGTGTCGTGGACGGGCTCGTTCACGATCATGATGTGGGTGACCCTCCGGTCTGCTGGGACGGTCGCAGGGTGAGGACGTGCGCGGGCGCGATGCCCGGCTCGAGGCGCACATAGTTGGCCCTGCCCCAGTGATAGGTCTCGCCGGTGAGCTCGTCGCGCACCGGTACGGTCCCGCCCCCTGCGAGACCGAGTTGCGGCATGTCCAACGAGACCGTGGCCTCCTGGGTGTGGTGGGGGTCGAGGTTCGCCACGACCAGGACGACGTCCGATCCACAGCGTTTGGAGTAGGCGATCATCCGGTCGTTGTCGACGTGGTGGAAGTGGATGTCGCGCAGCTGCTGGAGGGCGGGATGGCGGCGCCTGATCCGGTTGAGAGCCGTGATCAGCGGCGAGATCGTACGGCCCTCGCGCTCGGCCGACTCCCAGTCGCGCGGGCGCAGTTCGTACTTCTCCGAGTGCCGGTACTCCTCGCTGCCGGTCCGAAGCGGCACGTTCTCGCAGAGCTCGTAGCCCGCGTACACGCCCCAGGAGGGCGACAGGGTCGCGGCGAGCACGGCCCGCACCTCGAAGGCGGGCCGGCCGCCCTCCTGGAGGTAGGCGTGCAGGATGTCCGGGGTGTTCACGAAGAAGTTCGGCCGCATGTACGACGCCGCGTCGCCGGAGAGCTCCGTGACGTACTCGGTCAGTTCGTGCTTCGTGTTGCGCCAGGTGAAGTACGTGTACGACTGCTGGAAGCCGATCGCGCCCAGGGTGTGCATCATCGCCGGCCTGGTGAAGGCCTCCGCCAGGAAGATGACATCGGGGTCGCTGCCGTTGATCTCCGCGATCACCTTCTCCCAGAAGACGACCGGTTTGGTGTGCGGGTTGTCGACGCGGAAGATCCGCACGCCGTGGCCCATCCAGAACCGCAGCACCCGCACCGTCTCGCGGACCAGCCCCGGCAAGTCCGCGTCGAACGCGATCGGGTAGATGTCCTGGTACTTCTTCGGCGGGTTCTCCGCGTACGCGATGGTGCCGTCCGCCCGGTGGTGGAACCACTCCGGGTGCTCCTTCACCCACGGGTGGTCGGGGGAGCACTGCAGCGCGAAGTCGAGCGCGACCTCCATGCGCAGCGAGCGGGCGGCGGTCACGAAGTGGTCGAAGTCGGCGAGCGTGCCGAGGTCGGGGTGGATCGCGTCGTGGCCGCCGAAGGCGGAGCCGATCGCCCAGGGCACACCGACATCGTCGGGGCCCGCTTCGAGGGAGTTGTCGCGGCCCTTGCGGTGGGTGGTGCCGATCGGATGGATCGGGGGGAGGTAGACCACGTCGAAGCCCATCGCCGCGACGGCCGGCAGCCGTTCGGCAGCGGTGCGGAAGGTGCCGGAGGCCGGCGGTTCGCCCTCGTTGACGACGGCCCCCTCCGACCGGGGGAACAGCTCGTACCAGGAGCCGTAGAGCGCCCGCCTGCGCTCCACCTGGAGGGGCAGCGGAGGCGAGGCGCTGACCAGCTCGCGCAGCGGATGGCGCGAAAGCGCCGCGTCGGCATCGGACGCGAGTGCCGCGGCGAGCCGGTCCGCAGCGGGCCGTGCCGTGTCGCGCAGCGCGTCGACCGCGGCGAGCACGGCCTCCCGGCCGTCCTTCTTGGGCACCCCGGTGGCGGCGCGCTCGTAGAGTGCGGCACCCTCGGCCAGGACCAGTTCGGTGTCGATCCCCGCGGGGATCTTGATACCGGCGTGGTGCCGCCAGGTGGCTACGGGATCGCTCCAGGCCTCGACGGTGTACGTCCAGAGGCCTTCGGTGGCGGGGGTGACCTCCGCGCCCCACCGGTCGGTGCCGGGGGCGAGTTCCCGCATGGGGGTGAAGGGACCGGGGCGGCCCTTCGGGTCGTGCAGCACGACGTTGGCGGCTACGGCGTCATGGCCCTCGCGGAAGACCGTGGCGGTGACCTGGAAGGTCTCACCCGCCACGGCTTTCGCGGGCCTTCTGCCGCAGTCGACGAGTGGGCGAACGTCCAGGACGGGGATGCGACCGATGAGCGAGTTCACGACATCACCTGAGGGCTGTGCGGGCAGGTTGGATGGAGCGGATTGTCCTCGTTTGTGCGAGCTGGGTCTCATATGACGGCGTTTTATTTGTATCTGCTGAGTCGGTGACTGGCGGGCTGAGGGCATGTCCGCTCCTGTCCGCGTTCACTCGGGTGGACGGCAAGGAAGCCGATCGGGTGGTGCTCGCCTGCGTACCGGGAGCCTTCCCACGCCCTTCGGGTGGGCAATCCGGTGATGTGTTAACTACTAGGACGTAGGGGGTCGCACAAGACACACGAAAAGAGACCGGCCCGCCACGTGGGCGGAACGTGCCCCTCCTGACGGGTGCTCACGCGCCGGTCACACCCGTGCGCCTGCCGGACCCCTGTGCGCCGTGGTCCGGGAGGCCCCGGGACCGATACTTTCTGAAATGACGGAAAAAGGACGCACCGTCCTGCGTCCGCTCGGATGTGTACCTCCCCTGCGAAGGTGAACTTGTGAAGGCCATTCGTCGATTCACCGTCCGCCCCGTTCTCCCCGAACCGCTCGGGCCGCTCAGCGACCTCGCGCGTAATCTGCGCTGGTCCTGGCACACCGAGACCCGAGAGCTCTTCCAGACCGTCGATCCCGAGGGGTGGCGGGCCGTCGGCGGCGACCCCGTGCGGCTGCTCGGGAACGTGTCGGCCACCCGTATGGCCGAACTGGCCAAGGACCGTCGTTTTCTGCGCAGAGTCGCCGCCGCAGCCGACGACCTGGACGAGTATCTGCACGGCCGAAGGTGGTACCAGGTCAACAGTGGCCACGGCGGCCCCAACACGCCCGAATTCCCCACCGCCATCGCCTACTTCTCGCCCGAGTTCGGTGTCACCGCCGCCCTTCCGCAGTACTCCGGCGGCCTCGGCATCCTCGCCGGCGACCACCTCAAGGCGGCCAGCGATCTCGGGGTGCCGCTGATCGGCGTCGGACTGCTCTACCGGCACGGATACTTCCGCCAGTCGCTGTCCCGCGACGGCTGGCAGCAGGAGCACTACCCCGTGCTCGACCCGAACGAGCTGCCGGTGAGTCTGCTGCGCGAGGCGGACGGGGCCCCGGCCAGGGTGTCCCTTGCCCTTCCCGGCGGCCGCTCGCTGCACGCGCACATCTGGGTCGCGCAGGTCGGCCGTGTGCCGCTGCTGATGCTCGACTCCGACGTCGAGGAGAACGGGCCCGGCGCCCGTGACGTCACCGACCGGCTGTACGGCGGCGGCAGTGAACACCGGCTGCTGCAGGAGATGCTGCTCGGCATCGGCGGCGTACGGGCGGTCCGTGCGTACTGCCGGCTCACCGGGCGCCCCGCGCCCGAGGTGTTCCACACCAACGAGGGCCACGCCGGATTCCTCGGCCTCGAACGCATCCGCGAATTGGCCGAACCGCCCGAGCACGGCGGCTCCGGCCTCGGCTTCGACGCCGCACTGGAGGCGGTGCGTGCCGGTACCGTGTTCACCACCCACACCCCCGTGCCCGCCGGTATCGACCGCTTCGACCGCGAGCTGGTCGCACGCCACTTCGCGGAGGGCGCGGAGCTGCCGGGCGTACCGGTCGACAAGGTGCTGCAGCTCGGCATGGAGTCCTACCCGGGCGGCGAGCCCGGCGTCTTCAACATGGCCGTGATGGGCCTGCGGCTCGCCCAGCGCGCCAACGGCGTATCCGAGCTCCACGGGGCCGTCAGCCGCAGCATGTTCAGCGGTCTGTGGCCGGGCTTCGACGCCGCGGAGGTGCCCATCACCTCCGTCACCAACGGTGTGCACGCACCCACCTGGGTGGCCCCCGAGGTCTTCCGCCTCGGCGCCCGACAGATCGGTACCGGCCGGGCTGAGGACGCCCTGTCCGTGGGCGGCTCCAAGCGCTGGGACTCCGTCGCCAACATCGCCGACGCCGACATCTGGGAGTTGCGCCGTTCGCTGCGCGAGCAGTTGGTCCACGAGGTGCGCGACCGGCTGCGCGCCTCCTGGCGTCAGCGCGGCGCGGGCGCGGCAGAGCTGGGCTGGATCGACGGGGTGCTGGACCCGGAGGTGCTCACCATCGGGTTCGCCCGCCGGGTGCCGTCGTACAAACGTCTCACCCTGATGCTGCGTGACCGGGAACGGCTGACGGAGCTGCTGCTGCACCCCACCCAGCCGATCCAGATCGTCGTCGCGGGCAAGGCGCATCCCGCGGACGACGGCGGCAAGCGACTGGTGCGGGAGCTGGTGCGGTTCGCTGACGACCCGCGGGTGCGCCACCGCATCGTCTTCCTGCCGGACTACGGCATGGCGATGGCGAAGAAGCTCTACCCGGGCTGCGACGTCTGGCTGAACAACCCGCTGCGTCCTCTCGAGGCGTGCGGGACCAGCGGCATGAAGGCCGCACTGAACGGAGCCCTCAACCTCTCCGTCCTCGACGGCTGGTGGGACGAGTGGTACGAGCCCGACTTCGGCTGGGCCATCCCCACCGCCGACGGCGCGTCCACCGACGAGGACCGCCGCGACGAGCTGGAGGCGGCGGCGCTGTACTCGCTGATCGAGGACCGGGTCGCCCCGCGGTTCTACGACCGGGGCACAGGAGGACTGCCCGACCGCTGGATCGAGATGGTCCGCCGGACGCTGACCACACTCGGTCCCAAGGTGCTCGCCGGCCGCATGGTGCGCGAGTACGTGGAGCGGCTGTACGCCCCCGCCGCGCAGGCGCACCGCGCCTTGGACGCCACCAGTGCGCAGGAGCTGGCGGCCTGGAAGGCCCGCGTGCGCGCCGCATGGCGGCAGGTCGCCGTCGACCACGTGGAGGCCGTCGACCAGGACGCCGCCGCCGGCTCTTCGACGGCGGGCCTCGGCTCCACGCTCACGCTGCGCGTGCAGGCGGCGCTCGGCGAACTGCAGCCGGAGGACGTGGAGGTGCAGGTGGTCGCGGGCCGTGTCGACTCCGACGACGCCATCCGCGACGCCCAGAGCTTCCCGCTGAAGCCGGCGAGCGGCCCGGACATGGAGGGCCGCTGGGTCTACGAGGGGCCGCTGGCGCTGGACCGAACCGGCCCCTTCGGCTACACGGTCCGCATCCTGCCCGCGCACCGGCTGATCCCGGCGGGCGCGGACCTGGGTCTTGTCGCGGTGCCGACGGAGACCACCCGAGAGGCCGCGGGTGTACTGATGCGCTGACCCGTTCCGCACGTCGCACGCCCCCTGCCCGGCCGTCCGGGCAGGGGGCGTCTTCTTTCATGGCGTGAACTCCGCGTCTTGACGTGCTCATGGGATGCCCCTAGTTTCTGCACGCATCTCGGTGTTCACGCTCGCACTCAATGTTCATGTGGATGAACCGAGTCGGTGAAGCGGCGGACCTGCCGTGCTCACTCCCCACGACCGGAAGGCACCCCCATGCGCACCGGATCCACCCCCAGGCACGCCCTGCGCCGGCCGAGAGCCCTCGTACTCACCCTCTCCACCGTCGTCGCCGGCGCCCTCGCCGCGGCCCTCATGTCCTCCGCCTCCGCGGGACAGCCGCCCGAGGCCGCCCGGGCGGCCGCCGTGGCCGCACCCGCCGCCTTCACTCACCCCGGCGTCCTCGTCAGCCGCCCCCAACTCGACTTCACCAAGGGCAAGGTGCAGGCCGGCACCCAGCCCTGGAAGGCCGCGTACGACCAGATGATGGCGAGCAAGTACGCCTCGCTTTCCCGTACCCCCATGCCCCGCGCGGTCGTCGAGTGCGGCTCGTACTCCAACCCCAACTCTGGCTGCACCGACGAGCGCGAGGACGCCATCGCCGCCTACACCACCGCGCTGGCCTGGTACATCACCGGCGACAGCCGGTACGCCAAGAAGTCGATCGAGCTGATGGACGCCTGGTCGGCCGTCATCAGGGACCACACCAACAGCAACGCACCCCTGCAGACCGGCTGGGCCGGATCCTCGTGGCCCCGCGCCGCGGAGATCATCAAGTACACGTACACGGGCGGCTGGCCGAACTCCGGACGCTTCGCGACCATGCTGCGCAACGTCTATCTGCCCGAGGTCACGAACGGCTCGCACTCCAACGGCAACTGGGAGCTGAGCATGACGGAGGCCGCCCTCGGCATCGCGGTCTTCCTCGAGGACCGCGCCGCCTACGACAAGGCCGTCGCCAAGTTCCGCGGACGTGTCCAGGCGTACATCTACCTGACCAGCGACGGCTCCCTGCCCAAGGCGGCGCCCGGCTCGGGGCTCGACACCCGCGACGAGATAGTCAGCTACTGGCAGGGCCAGTCGACGTTCGCCTGGAACGGGCTCAGCCAGGAGACCTGCCGCGACCTGACTCACGCGGGCTACGGCTTCTCCGCGATCTCTCACATCGCGGAGACCAGCCGCATCCAGGGCCAGGACCTCTACCCGGAGATCGCCGACAGGCTGCGCCACACGCTCGGACTGCACGCCAAGTACCAGCTCGGAGCGGAGCCGGTACCCGGCAACCTGTGCGGCGGCAGCCTCAAGGACAAGCTCGGCCCGATCACCGAGGTCGGCTACAACGCCCTGGCGGGCCGTATGGGTCACACCATGACCAACACCCAGCGCCTGACCGAACAGCAGCGCCCGGCCGGCACGAACAACCTGTTCGTCGCGTGGGAGACGCTGACGCACGCGGGCAACCCGAACTAGGTCGCGTCTCTTTGGCCGCAGTTCAGGGGAGCCGTTCCTCGCGGTGATCCGGGTGCTGTGCGCAGGAATGCGCGAGCACCCGGAGAGCCCGGGCGGAGACCGGCGCGGCCCCAGCCCTGATCACCGCCCGGAGTCGGACCCGTGTGGGACCGTGCGGGACCCGTCTGGTCCATGGCTGCCCCATGCCACCCCCGGGGCTGCCGCGCGGCCAGGTCGAGGAGAACCTGCGTTCCGGGGACGACATGGCCGTCCTGAACTCCCTTCACCTGAGCGGTCGTGCAGGGCAGCCTCCGCCGACGGCCTGAACGATCGCCCCACGGGGAGGTGCCGCGCAACCTATCGTTGCGGTCATGACATTCCAGCCCTCGACGGAACCAGCGGTCTTCCACGCAGCGCTCCGCGATCAGTTCGAGGTGTTCCTCGATGAGCATCGATCCGCGCTGCACGACTGCCTGAACGGGCTGACCGAAGAGCAAGCACGCCGGTCGCTGGTCACGTCCAAGACCACGCTGCTCGGCCTGGTCAAGCACGCCACAGTCGTCGAGAAGGTCTGGTTCGACGAGGCGATCACCTGCCGGTCCCGTACCGAGATCGGCATTCCGGATACGCCCGACGAGTCGTTCGATCTCCACGACGACGACACGATCGCCTCGGTCCAGCGCGCCTACCAGCAGGCTTGTGCGGCGTCCCGCCGGGCCACGGCGGAGCTTGCGCTGGACGACCTCGTTCAGGGCAACCGCCGAGGCCCGCTGCCGTTGCGTTGGGTCTATCTCCACACGCTGCGCGAACTGGCCCAGCACTGCGGCCACGCGGACATCCTTCGCGAGCAAGTCCTCGGCGGCGCGACAGGCGGCTGAAGCAGGGTGCGGCCCGTCACGGCGTAGGGGGCGCCGCCTGGTCTGTGTCGCGCGGCCGCGGTCCCGCTCAGTGGTCCGGGAGCCGCGCCCAGAAGTGGTCGACGATCTCGTCGACGTAGCGTCGCCCGGCCTCGCCGGAGGCCGTGGTGCCGCCGCCTCGGCTGAGGGTTGCGGCCATGAGGAGCTGGTATTCCTGCTGCATGGAGCGCAAGGGGTCCTGGAGGACGCGGCGGTCCATGGCGACGAGCTTGGCGATGGCGCGGACGTGGGCCTGCCAGCGGGTGGAGACGGCTTCGGTGAGGAGGCGGGCGAGTTCGTCCTCGAGGCCGGTGATGGCGATGAAGTCCCGTGCGGGAAGTCCGAGGACGCTGCCGAGCGCGGCGGACTGCCGCTTGTCGCCGGTCCATTGGCCGGTTTCTTCCATGCGGTGGTAGGCCTCGAGCGTGAGGCCGGTGCCGCGTGCCACGTCCTCGGCGGGAATGCCGCGGGCGAGGCGGTGTTCGCGCAAGGTGCGCGGGCGGCCCATGAGTTCGCCGGGCGCGCACCACAGGGCGCCGGCCAGCGCGGTGAGCTCCTCGGCGGTCGGCAGGGCGAGGCCCTGTTCCCACGCGGTGACGTGCTCGGGGGTGATGTGGGCCATGCCGAAGGAGGCGCGCATGCCGTAGGCGACGTGGCCGGGCGCCATCCCGAGTTTCTCGCGCAGGGTGCGGGCGGCGCGCGCGTTGAAGGGCAGGGGTTCAGGCACGGGGTGAGAGTAGGCGGTTACTCGCCGCTACTCCATGGCCACTGTCGGCTGCATCCCGGTATGCGGGATAGGTCGTCGGCGATTTCGTAGGAACCGACAGGGAGCTATGAAACCGGCAATCCCCGTCCTTTCCTGGGCGGTTGTAGATCGCGTCATGCCACGTATTATCCGCTCGGCGAGGTGCCGCATGTGTGTTCGCACAACGGATGTGAACGCGCTTGTCCAAGGCGCCGTCAAGCTTCCCCCTTCACGTTGCAGGCTCAGGAGACGCCGTCATGCAGAACAGCGCGACCAGGTCGGCCGACGGGCCGCCCACCGGAACAGGCAGCCCGCTCGACCGGTTCTTCCGCATCACCGAACGAGGCTCGACATACGCCAGAGAGATACGCGGCGGGTTCGCCACGTTCTTCACCATGGCGTACATTCTCGTGCTCAACCCGATCATCCTGAGCAGCGCGAAGGACAAGTTCGGCGATCAGCTGGATGCCGGCCAACTGGTCACGGCCACGGCGCTGGTGGCCGCGGTCATGACCGTGATCATGGGCGTGGGCGGCAACCTGCCGCTCGCCCTCGCCGCGGGCCTCGGCATCAACGCCGTTGTCGCCTTCCAGGTCGCCCCCCTGATGAGCTGGGACGACGCGATGGGCCTCATCGTGCTCGAAGGCCTGCTGATCTGCGTACTGGTGGTGACCGGTCTGCGCGAGGCCGTCATGCACGCCATTCCGCAGCCCCTCAAACAAGCCATCAGCGTCGGCATCGGCCTGTTCATCGCGTTCATCGGCTTCGTCGACGCCGGTTTTGTCACCCGCATCCCGGACTCCGCGAACACCACCGTGCCCGTGCAGCTCGGCACCGGCGCCCTCACCGGCTGGCCCATGTTCGTCTTCTGCCTCGGTGTGCTGCTGACCATCGTTCTCCTCGCCCGCAAGGTCAGGGGCGCCATCCTCATCAGCATCGTCGTGATGACCCTCGTCGCCCTTGTCGTCAACGCGGTCGCCGACGTCAAGTCCTGGGGCCTGACGTCGCCCGCCCTGCCCGACAAGCCCTTCGCCGCCCCCGACTTCGGGCTGCTGGGCAACTTCGACCTGTTCGGCTCGTTCGGTCAGGTCAGCGTGCTGACGGTCGTCCTGCTCGTCTTCACCCTGATCCTGTCCGACTTCTTCGACACCATGGGCACCGTCGTCGGCGTCACCGCCGAAGCCGGACTCCTCGACGAGCGGGGTCAGGTCCCCGACCTGGGCCGTGTTCTGCTCATCGACGGTGCGGCCGCCGTCGCCGGTGGCGCCTCTTCCTCCTCGTCCGCCACCACCTACATCGAGTCCGCCGCCGGTGTCGGTGAAGGCGCACGGACCGGTTTCGCCAACCTCGTCACCGGCGGCCTGTTCGCTCTGGCCCTGTTCATCGCCCCCGTCCTGACGATGGTGCCCCTCCAGGCCGCGGCTCCGGCCCTCGTCGCGGTCGGGTTCCTGATGATGACCCAGGTCAAGCACATCGACTGGGACCGCTACGAGGTCGCCGTCCCTGCCTTCCTGACCATCGTCGTCATGCCGTTCACCTACTCCATCACCAACGGCATCGGCGCCGGCTTCATCGCCTACGTGTTCATCAAGGCGTGCCTGGGCAAGGCCCGTGAGGTGCACTGGCTGCTCTGGGGCACCGCGGCGCTCTTCCTCGTCTACTTCGCCATCGACCCGCTGGAGCAGCTCCTCGGCATCAAGTAGCCGCACGGCGAGGCCTGCCGCGGGCTCAACGCGGCAGGCCCTCCTCGTTGTCGACGTCGGTCACGACCGCCTTGGAGGCGAGGCGGTCGTCCTTGAAGCACAGCCGATACGCGGGCGCCGACTCGTACTTGACGGCGCGGTAGTACTCGCAGTCGCCCGCGTCCGGCGGCTCGGGGTCGACCCCGGCGGGCGCGCCGTCGAGGGAGAGGCGGGGCAGGCGGGTCAGGACGTCCGCGCGGGTGTCGCCGATCCGGATGCGGTCGTACTGGTCGCGGTCCATGACCGTGCGGGTGTCGCTGTACATCCGGAACGCGAGGATCAGAACGACGAGGACGGCGGCGACCGTCACCGGCACGGCGATCGCCTGCACCAGCCCCCGCCGCACCCGCCGGCGGGCCAGGTCCAGTTCCCGTGCGGAGGTGGACGATGCCGGGGCCGGCGGCGTCACGGCCCCGGGGGTCAGGGGCAGGCGGGCGCTTACGGCGAACCCGCCGTCGTCGGTCCGCCGGTGCGTGAGGGTTCCGCCCGCCAGCCGGACCCGCTCGTCCAGGCCCACGAGCCCCGTGCCGCCGGAGGGGAGGAACGGGTCCGGCCGGCCCGGCGGGTTGGACACGCCGACACGGACCGCCGCGGCGTCGTGCGTGACCCGTACGCGGACCGCGGCGCCGGCGCGTGTTTGGCGGCGTTCGTGAGGGACTCCTGGACAACGCGGTGCACCGCCCGGTCCGTCATCGGCGGCAGGGCGGTCGGTGCGCCCTCGTCTGTGAAGTCGACCGTCATGCCGGAGTCCCGGGCCCGGTCCACCAGAGCGGTGACCGTCTCCCCGGCGGGCGCGGTCGGGGCGGCCTCTTCCGCGCGCAGTACTCCGATGATGTCCCGCAGCCGGGCGGTGGCGTCCGCGGCGGCCCGGCGCAGTTCTCCCGCCGCTGCCTGCCGGCGCTCGTCCAGGCCCGGGTCGACCTCGAGGGCGGCGGCCCGGACCGCGATCAGTGAGAGCTCGTGGCCGAGGGAGTCGTACATGTCCTCGGCGATCCGGGACCGCTCACGCAGCCGCTCCCGGTCGGCCACCGCCTGCTGCTCCCGCTCCATTCGGTCGGCCAACTGCCGGCCGGCGGCGACCAACTGGGCGTACTGACGCACATAGCGGCCCAGCAGCCACGGCACCACGACGGCGAACAGCAACGTGGCGAGCTGGGCGAACCAGGTCCAGAGGTCGGCGAGCAGGAGGGAGAGGGCCAGGTCGGCGACGGCGATGCCGGTCAAGGTGAACAGGGCCGGCCGGGCCGTTGCCGTACGGCGTCCGGCGAGAAGGCCGAAGGCGGCCATCGCCACCGCGTACGAGAGTGTGAGCAGTTCCAGGCTCTGCCAGGCGCTGAGGGCGATCACGATGCACAGCGATGCCAACGGCCGTGTGCGGCACAGCAGTAGGGCGACGCCGGTCAGCAGGACGCCGAGCCCCACCTGCCACCACGAGCCACCGTCGTTCGGATCGGACTTGAGCGCCACGGAACCGGCCAGGACGGCCCACAGGGTCAGGTCGGTGAGATGCTCCCGGGCCCGCTGTCTTCGCATGCCCCCACCTTGCCAAACGGCCCGCGGCTCGGACCCCTGACAAAAGTGGGGGCATGTTCCTCACTCCTTCTGTGCGTTCTGTGCGTTGAGGAAGGGCGCGAGCTTCTCCGTGATGTGCTGCTCGATGGCGGCTTTGGTCAGACCGAGACCGGAGAGGGGGCCCGCGCCGTTCTCCGCCTCCAGCAGCGCCAGCAGGATGTGCTCCGTGCCGATGTAGTTGTGGCCGAGCCGCAGTGCCTCGCGGAAGGTGAGCTCGAGCGCCTTGCGGGCCCTCGCGTCGTACGGGATGACCTCTGGCAGTTCCTCGGACGGGGCGGGCAGCGCCGTGGTGGCGGAGCCACGGACCATGTCGAGGGTCACGCCCTGGGCGGTGACCGCGTCGGCGGCGAGGCCCTCCGGCTCGGCCAGCAGGCCGAGCGCGAGGTGCTCCGGGCCCACTTGGGCGTTTCCGGCGGAGCGCGCCTCGTTCTGGGCGGCCATGACCACGTTCCGCGCCCGGGGGGTGAAGCGGCCGAAGCCCTGGGCCGGGTCGAGGTCGAGGGGCTGGTCGGACTCCTTGGTGACAAAACGCTTCTGGACGGCCTGCTTGGAAACGCCCATGGAACGGCCGATGTCGGTCCACGAGGCGCCCGAACGCCGCGCCTGGTCCACGAAGTGGCCGATGAGATGGTCGGCGATGTCGCCGAGGTGATCGGCGGCGATGACCGCGTCGGAGAGCTGGTCGAGCGCGTCGCTGTGCGCCTTCTTGATGGCGTCGATCAGATCGTCGAGCCGGACGGGATGAGTCATGCGGACTGGATCTGTCATGCGACAACCTTAGGTTGACGGTAGCTGCATCGTCAACCCTTGGTTGTCGTGTTCAGTGTCGACCGGTGAGCCCTGCCTCGTACGCCAGGATCGCCAGCTGAACCCGGTTCCTGAGCCCCAGCCGCCCGAGCACGGCGCTGACATGGGCCTTCACGGTGCCCTCGACGACAAACAGACGCGCCGCGATCTCCGCGTTGGAAAGGCCGGCCCCGACGAGCGCCACCACCTCCCGTTCCCGGCCGGTCAGCGGCTCCAGCGCGGCCTTCGCCTCCGTGGTCCGTGACATCCGGCCGGTGTCGAGCCGGTCGATCACCCGCCGAGCGATGTCGGGGGAGAGGCAGGCGGCGCCCCGGGCGGCCGCCGCCACCCCGGCGAGGAGCTCGCGCGGGTCGCCGGACTTCAGCAGGAACCCGTCGACCCCGGCGGACAGCGCCCGTTCGACGTACTCGTCCTCCGAGAACGTGGTGAGCACGACGACGGCGGTGCCGGGCAGCGCCCGCCGCAACTCCTCGGCCGCGCCGAGTCCGTCGAGCCGCGGCATCCGGATGTCCAGCAGCGCGACTCCGGCCTGTGCCCCAGGGCGAGATCGACGGCCTCCCGCCCGTCACCGGCCTCCGCGACCACCTCGATGCCCGGGTCGGCGGCCAGGATCGCCCGGATGCCGGCCCGCATCATGGCCTCGTCGTCGGCCAGCAGGACGCGAGCGGGAGTGCGGTGCTCGGTGTCGGGATCGGTCATGCGGCCAGCCTAGACATGCCCTTCGTCCCGTCCGTCCCGGCGGCCCAGTTCCGATCGGCTCGGCCCACTGCACGTCGCCGTCCGCGGTGTACCCCTGTCGACCACCGGACCATGGAAGGGCGCTGCCCGGGAGCCTTTGCGGCGTCCCTGGGCAGCGCCCCAGTTTCATGAGTGGTGCGTCAGCTCGTGCGGCTCAGTGGGTCAGAAGGTGAGCTTCACGCTGTTGATGTAGCCCGTGTCGTAGCGGGCCACGTCCTGGACCCGCAGCTTCCAGGTGCCGTTGGCGGTCTCGGTCGAGGCGTTGACCGTGTAGGTCTCCTTGACGTTGTCCGCCGAGTCCGAGCCGCTGGAGTTCTTCAGGCGGTACGCGGTGCCGTCCGGGGCGAGCAGGTCGATGACCAGATCACCGCGCCAGGTGTGCACGATGTCCACGTCGACCTTCAGGGCGGACGGGGCGTTGCCCGTGCGGCCGGTGACGTTGACCGAGGAGGTCACGGCGGCGCCGTTGTCCGGGATGGACACGTCGGCCGTGTTCTCGAAGACCGTGCCCGGGCCGGGGTCCGGTCCGCCGGGGCGGGAGCCGACGTTGATGCCGGCCCAGGCGTCGGTGACGGACTTGACCTCGGCGCTGGAGGCTCCGTACAGCTCCGTCGCGACCGCGAGGGTGCCGGTGCGGGCGCCCGCGTAGTCGGTGCGGGAGTTGAACTTGGTGGTGAGCGCCTTGTACCAGATCAGCGCGGCCTTCTCGCGGCCGATGCCGGTCACCGGCAGCCCGTCCGACGTCGGCGAGTCGTAGTTCACGCCGTTGACGGTCTTGGCTCCGCTGCCCTCGGAGAGCAGGTAGAACCAGTGGTTCGCCGGGCCGGAGGAGTAGTGGACGTCCACGTTGCCGATGCCGGCGTACCAGTAGTCCTTGGACGAGCCGTCCTTGCTGGGCTTGTCCATGTAGCGCAGCGGCGTGCCGTTGCCCCGGATGTCGATCTTCTCGCCGACGAGGTAGTCGCCCACGTCCTGTGCGTTGTTGGCGGAGAACTCCACCGCCGCGGCGAAGATGTCGCTGGTCGCCTCGTTGAGGCCGCCGGACTCTCCGCTGTAGATGAGGCCCGCGGTGTTGGAGGTGATGCCGTGCGTCATCTCGTGCGCGGCAACGTCAATGGACGTCAGCGGCTTGCTGTTGCCCGAGCCGTCGCCGTACGTCATGCAGAAGCAGCTGTCCTGCCAGAACGCGTTGACGTAGTTGTTGCCGTAGTGGACGCGGGAGTACGCGCCGACGCCGTCGCCGCGGATGCCGCTGCGACCGTGCACGTTCTTGAAGTAGTCCCAGGTGAGGGCCGCGCCGTAGTGGGCGTCCGCGCCTGCGGTCTCGGCGTTCTGCGGGGTGCCGTCGCCCCAGATGTCGTCCGCGCCGGAGAACAGCGTGCCGGTGCCCGACGTGCCGCGGTTGAGGTTGTTCGTCTTGTGGTTGCCGCGGGTGGTGTCGGTCAGTGTGTACGACGGGGCGGTGCCGAGGGTGACCTGGCCGCCGTACTGGGTGTTGCCGGTGCCGTTGTGGACGGCCTGCCACTCGAAGAGCTTCTCGCCGGTGGCGGCGTCGGTGACCACATGCAGCTCGTTCGGGGTCCCGTCGTGCTGGAGCCCGCCGACCACGGTCTCGTACGCGAGTGTGGGGCTGCCCGTGCCCATCCAGACGACCTTGCGGGGCGCCCGCTCCGCCTTGGCCGACTTCGAGCCCTCGGCCCTGGCGGCGCCGAGGGCCTGCTTCTCGGCTGTGGCCGGCGCGACGTCGGCGCTGGTGTCGATGTTCTTCAGCGCGGCACGGGAGGCCTTGGTGACCGCCTCGGTCGCGCCCGACGCGGACTCGGCGACCACGAAATCTCCGCCGAGGACCGGCAGCCCGTCGTAGGTCCGCTCGTAGCGCGTGTGCGTCGTGCCGTCGCGGTCCTGCGCGACGTCCCGGACGACGAGCTTCTCCTTGGCCGTCAGTCCGAGTTCCTTCGCGGTGGCGGCCGTCGTCGCGGACGCCTCCCGTATCAGCTCGGCCCGCTGAGCGGGCGTCAGGCTCTTCGGCAGGGCGCCGGGATCGGCCTTGCCCGCCTTCGCCGCGACGGGGGCCTCGGGCTGGGCCGCGACGGAGGTTCCGGTCTGGAAGCCGACCGCGAGGAGGGCGGCGGTTGCGATGAGGGCTCCGGTCGCGGTGGCGCGCCGGCGATGCGTGGGTCTCACGCGGACTCCTTCTGCGAGGGGGGTACCGGTCGGCTGGGTGGGTCGGCCGGGCAGAGCATGCGGAGCAGTGGTGCGTGGATGCATGCGGAGCAGTAGTGCGTGGATCGGGGGAAGACTGGCAGCAGTGAACGCGTTCTGTCAGGAGCGCGACAAGAAGTTGGCCGGAATTCGTCCGTTGCCCGACAGGTCATGTTCGTTAAGCGGACGTTTCGTGGATCGTTGCCCGCTCGGGGTCCGCAATTCGTCAGGAGCCGCCCGGAAAGCGAGCGGCAGTTCGCCGGAAACCCTGCATCTGTGAACCCGAGCCACCCCGAGGGCGGCCTTCCGGTTCCATCGGCCGTCCGGGCTGTGGCTCATTCCGCACCGGTCGGTGTGGCTTCCCCTCGATCGGTAGCACCGGATCCTGCGGAAACGCCGTGGGCGGTTACATTCCGTTGTGCCACCTGGTTACGTCCGGAACTTCAACCGCTGGGTTATGACGACGGGTTGGTGGTGCGTCCCAGGAACGCTGTGATGGTCGCCATGAACCGGTCGGCGTGATCGAGCCATGGGTAGTGTCCGGCGGCGGGCTGGACGATGAGTTCGGCGTTCGGGAAGAGCTCCGCGAACTCGGCGATGGTGTGGGGAAGGGCTCCCAGGTCGGCTTCCCCGGCCAGGAGGAGGACCGGTGGGGTGAACTGGGCGAGTGCGGTGCGGGTGGTATCCGGGGCGAAGGCGCCTTCGGCGCCGAAGGCGGCGACGATCTGTGGGTTCATCCGCTCGTCCCCGGCGGCCTGATGCGCCTGGGCCGCCTCGTCCCAGCGGCCGTAGGAGAACGGTGCGATGGTCTTCCAGCTGTCGACGGTGGCCTTGCCCGCCACGATCGCCTCCAGGGCCGCAAACGCCTCCGGGAACCAGGGTTCGTTCCGGCGGAGCTGTGCGGTCTCCAGCCGGAGCTCTCCTGCGATCGTGAGGCCCACGGCCCTGACGCTTGGCGTGATCAGCGCGAGCTTGCTGACGTTTTCCGGATGGCGGCTCACATAGAGCGCGGCGAGATTGGCGCCGGCGCAGTGCGCGAGCAGGTCCATCTGGGCGAGGCCGAGGTGCTTGCGCAGGGCCTCGACGTCGTCGACGAGTCGGTCGCAGCGGTAGGAGGCGGTGTCTGGTGGCGTCGCGGACTGGCCGGTGCCCCGGAGGTCCAGCCTGATCAACTGCCGGTGGGCGGAGAGGCCGCCGAGGTCGCCGAGGTATGCGGAATCCGTCGGGCCTCCGGGCAGGCAGAGCACCGGAGGGCCGTCTCCGAACACGTGGTAGGCGAGCTTGGTCCCGTCGTGCGCGGAGAAGCTAGGCATGGCCGGGACATTGTCAGCGGCGTTCGGATCGGGCAACTGGGTTTTCACGATGTGCTCGTTGCCAGGGTCTCGGCTCTCGAGAGCGTCACGGCTGCGTCCAGTCCCCGGCAGTTGCTCTTGGGAGTGGTACCCCCGCATGAGCGACGCTGCTCACACAACAGGCGACTACCCCCTGGTTCTTCCGGATCTCGAAGTCCATCGCACACCTTGAGCTGGGGTGTTGCGACAACCACTGGAACGGAAGACTTCCGGGGCGGGGTTCCGAAGAACGCCGACCGCGGCTGACCACCCCGCACGAGCCAGGAGCGCCACCGACATTGCGGTGGCGCTCCTCGGCGTTGGTGCTCCGCTCTCCCAGTCCCCACACCAGTGACGTTGCTGTCTTCCGGGACCTCCTGAACGCAGCATTGTCGCAGGTCAAAGCCTCGTGGGCCTTGTCAAGCCAGCTGCATTGGCCCTAGCCCTCCCAGTAGACGTAGCCGTCGGGGCGGACCAGCATCGCGGTGCGGCGGGCCGGGTCGGCCCAAGTGGCGGTGGTGACCGCGCCGGGGGCCTTCGGCGCGGCGGGCGCGTCGGCGCCTTGGGGGGTGACGAGGACGAACGATCCGTCGCGGAGCAGTTCGTAGAGCCGGCCGCGGTCCAGCGCCGCGTCGGGCGCGCGGTGGCCTCCGGTGCGGTGCGCGGCGGGGCCGGTTCCGTACGCGATGCCGATGCCGCTGAGCATGCCCGCCGCCTTGTCCGAAACCGGGCGTATCGCGCCGATCAGGCTCGTCACGACGGCGCGGAACGCGCGCTGCAGCGGGGTGCGGGCCATCGCGAGCCGGACGGCGGCACCGCTGCTGCGCAGCACTGTCGCGCCGACGGGGTGACGCTCGGACTGGTAGCTGTCGAGCAGCGCGTCGAGGTCGGAGGCGTCGCCGCGCAGGACGGCGGTGAGTTTCCAGGAGAGGTTGGCCGCGTCCTGCAGGCCGGTGTTCATGCCTTGGCCGCCGGCGGGGGAGTGGACGTGGGCGGCGTCCCCGGCGAGGAACACGCGGCCGGAGCGGTAGGCGGGAGCCTGGCGCTCGTCGCTGTGGAAGCGGGAGATCCAGCGGGCGTCGTGCATGCCGTAGTCGGTGCCGAGGGCGAGACGGGCGATCTCGCGGACCTCGTCGAGGTCGACGGGCTCGCTGTCGGGGACCTGGCGGGAGCGGTTCCAGCCCATGACGCGGTACCAGCCGTCGCCGAAGGGGGCGATGAAGGCGAAGGCGTCCCCGACGCCGTTGACGGTGAGCAGTTCCTCGGGCTCCTCGGCCAGCTTGACGTCGGCGAGGACCATGGAGCGGATGACCGAGACGCCGGGGAAGGGCAGTCCGAGGGCGGTGCGGACGGCGCTGCGGATGCCGTCGGCACCGACGAGATACCGGGCGGTGAGGGTGGCGGGCCCGCCGTCGGGATCGGTGATCTCGGCGGTGACCATGTCGGTGTCCTGACGCAGCCCGCCGAGTTCCGTGCCGTAGCGGAAGTCGACCCCGGCGGCCACCGCCCGGCGCTCCAGGAGGCGCTCCACCTCATACTGCGGAGTGATGAGCAGGTACGGGTAGCGGGAGGGCAGCCGGCCCAGGTCGAGGGAGAGTCGGTTGAACAGCCGCAGCCGCGTGCGCGGGGTGCCCTTGTCGACCAGTTCGTCGGCGAGGCCGCGGGCGTCGAGGACTTCGAGGGTGCGGGCGTGGACGCCGAAGGCCCGGGTCATGTTGCTGATGCCGTGCGGGCGGCGCTCGACGAGGGTGACCCGCACGCCGGCGGCGGCGAGGTCGCCGGCGAGCAGGAGGCCGGTGGGGCCGGAACCCACGACCAGAACGTCCGTGTCGGTCTTCGTGTGCTGCACGACTGCCTCCCCGGGGTGGCCGACTGCTGTCGGTCCGCTGTGGTGTGCCAACGAGTGTTGGTCAACGCTTGTTGGCAACCGTAGGCCCGGCCGGATTGATATGTCAACATGCGTTGGCCTACAATCGTTGACATGATGACCGCCCCACGCCGTTCCGACGCCACCCGTGCCGCGATCCTGGAGGCCGCACGCGAGCGTTTCGCCGCCGACGGCTACGAGCGCGCCACCATCCGGGCCATCGCCCGCGACGCGGGGATCGATCCGTCGATGGTCATGCGCTACTTCGGCAACAAGGAGGGGCTGTTCGCGGCCGCCTCCGCCTTCGACCTGCGGCTGCCCGAGGTGGGCACGCTGCCCGCGCGGCACATCGGAGCCGTCCTCGTGACCCACTTCCTCGACCGCTGGGAGCAGGACGAGGTGCTCACCGCACTGCTGCGCGTCGGCGTCACCAACGCGGCGGGCGCGGAGCGCATGCAGGCGATCTTCAGGGAGCAGCTGGGCCCGATCGCGGCCGGTGTCTGCCCCGACCCGGCCGAGGCCCCGGCCCGCGCCGCGCTCGCCGCCTCCCAGATCCTGGGCATGGCGCTCGCCCGCTACGTCCTGCGGCTGCCGCCCGCCGCGGCGATGTCCCGCGAGGAGATCGTCGCCTGGCTGGGGCCGACGGTGCAGCGGTATCTGACGGCGGAGGCGCCGTAGGGCTCCTGTGCCGGAGCGGCTCCCGTGCCGCGGGACAGCTCGGCGGCCACCGGCACATCCTCGCCGTGGCCGACTTCCTCGACTACGCGGCTTGATCCGACTCGGACCCGCGAGAGTGGCGTCGACTCCGCGAAGTCCGCCGACATCAAGTGTCGTACCGGCACGTCACGTACCGTCGCATCCTCGTACCGGATCGAGGACTCAGCCCACCATGCTGTCCCGCCACGCGCGGTGCAGCCCCGCGAAACGCCCCTGCCCGCCGATCAGTTCGCCCGGCGCGCCGTCCTCGACGATCCGCCCGTGCTCCATCACCAGTACCCGGTCCGCGATCTCGACCGTCGACAAGCGGTGCGCGATCACCACTGCCGTACGGCCCCGGAGCACGGTGTCCATCGCCCGCTGCACCGCCCGCTCGCCCGGAATGTCCAGCGAACTCGTCGCCTCGTCCAGGATCAGCACCGCCGGGTCGGCGAGCAGGGCACGGGCGAACGCCACCAACTGCCGCTGACCCGCAGAGATCCGCCCGCCGCGCTTGCGGACATCCGTGTCGTAACCCTCGGGCAGCGCGGCGATGAAATCGTGTGCCCCGATCGCCTTGGCGGCCTGCTCGACGTCCGTACGGGACGCCTCCGGCCGTCCGATCGCGATGTTCTCCGCGACCGTCCCCGAGAACAGGAACGCCTCCTGGGTCACCATCACCACCCCCCGGCGAAGCTCGGGCACCGCCAGATCACGCAGATCGGTGCCGTCGAGCAGCACCCGGCCCTCGGTGGGGTCGTAGAAGCGCGCCAGCAGCTTGGCCAGCGTGGACTTGCCGGCGCCCGTCGACCCGACGACGGCGACGGTCTGACCGGCCGGGATCGCCAGGTCGAAGCGGGGCAGCACCTCCCCGCCCGTGCGGTAGGCGAAGGAGACCTGCTCGAACACGACCTCACGGCCCGGGCTGCCGTGGGTCCGTACCGGCAGCTCGCGCGGCTCGCGGGCCTCGGGCACCGTCGGCCGCTGGGCCAGCAGACCCGCGATCTTCTCCAGCGACGCGGCCGCCGACTGGTAGGAGTTGAGGAACATGCCGAGGCGGTCGATCGGGTCGTACAACCGCCGCAGATACAGCACGGCCGCCGCCAGCACGCCCAGCGCCAGGGTCCCCTGTGCCACCCGGTACGCGCCCCACAGGACCATCGCCGCGACCGCCGTGTTGGCGACGAGTCGGGAGCCCACCACATAGCGGGCCATCTCCAGCAGCGCATCACCGTTGCTGCGCTCGTGGCGGTGGTTCAGCACTTCGAACTCCGCTTCGTTGGCGCGCTCGCGCCGGAAGGCGCGCACCGGCCGGATGCCGTTCATCGTCTCCGCGAACTTCACGATGACCGCCGCGATCGCCGTCGAGCGGTTCATGAACACGGCCTTGGCGCGCCGCTGGTAGAGCCTGACCAGCAGATAGAGCGGGACGAACGACAGGACGGCCATCCCGCCGATCCCGACGTCGAGCCAGAGCAGCATCGCCGAGATGTACACGAAGGCGAGCACGACGCCGATCAGCTCCTGCAGGCCCTCGCTCAGCAGCTCGCGCAGCGACTCGACATCGGTGGTCGAGCGGGAGATCAGCCGGCCGGAGGTGTACCGCTCGTGGAAGTCGACACTCAACGCCTGTGCGTGGCGGAAGATACGGCCGCGCAGATCCAGCAGCACGTCCTGGTTGACGCGCGCGGAGGCACGGATGAACGCGTACAGGAGCGCTCCCGCGGCCACCGCGCAGAACGCGTACCCGATGCCGACGGCGACCAGCGGCCCAAAGGTGTGGCTGCGGAACGCCGGCACGCCATGGTCGATGGCGTACGCGACGAGCAACGGGCCGGCCTGCACGGCCGCCTGCTGGAGGAGGAGCAGCACGGCGGCGAGCGCGACACGGGCACGGCGGGGTGCGAGGAGGGAACGCAGCAGAGCGCCGGTCGCGCCGTCGGGGGCGGGCAGGGCGTCCCGGTCGAACGGATCGTCGGCCCCTGCGCCGGGGCCTTCCGTGGGCGTGTCCGGGCCGGAGCCGGCCGAGGGCGCGTCCGGGCCGGGGAGCGTGGTCGGGTCGTCCGCGACGCCGGGCACAAGGTGGTCGGGAGCGGCCGCCGCGCCGGCGCCCGGCACACGTGAGTCGGGGGCGGCAGGCCCGGTTGTGGCGATGCCGTCCGAGGAGCCGGATCCGGCCGCCGGCTCGGCCGCCGGCTCGGCCGCCGGCTCGGCCGCCGGCTCGGCCGCCGGCTCGGCCGTCGAGTCGGCCGTCGAACCAGTCGTCACTGTGCTGCCCCTTCCACTCCCGCGGTCTTCCCGGGGGCCGCCCGGCCGCCCGGATCGCTCCTGCCGCCCGGGCCCTCGGCGGCCGCCTCCACCTGCGCGCCGCTCGACACAGGGTGCGCCTCGGGGCCGCCGGGCCCTTCCGCGCCGGACATCAGCCATGCGTACTCCGCGTTCGTACGCAGCAGTTCGTGGTGCGTGCCCACCGCGGCGATGCGGCCCTCGGACAGCAGCGCGACCCGGTCGGCCAGCATCACCGTCGACGGCCGGTGCGCCACCACCAGCGCCGTGGTCCCCTTTAGAACCCGGCGCAGCGCGGCCTCCACGAGTGCCTCCGTGTGCACGTCGAGCGCCGAGAGCGGGTCGTCCAGCACCAGGAAGCGGGGCCGGCCGACGACGGCGCGGGCGAGCGCGAGACGCTGACGCTGGCCGCCGGACAGGCTCAGGCCCTGCTCGCCCACCTGCGTGGCCGCGCCGTTCGGCAGCGCGTCCACGAAGCCGGCCTGCGCGATGTCGAGGGAGCGGCGCAGCTCGGCCTCGTCGGCGTTGCCATGAGCACCCATCAGCACGTTCTCCCCGACGCTCGCGGAGAACAGCGTCGGCTCCTCGAAGGCCACCGACACCAGCTCGCGCAGCCGCTCGCGCGGCATGGCGGTGATGTCCCGCCCGTCGAGGGTGATCCGCCCGCCGGTCGGCTCGTGCAGCCGCGGTACGAGCGCGGTGAGCGTGGTCTTGCCGCTGCCCGTCCCGCCCACGAGGGCCATCGTCTCGCCCGGACGCACATGCAGGTCGATCCGGGCGAGGACCGGAGCGGTGTCGGCGGGTGCGTCCGGGTAGCGGAACTCGACACCGTCGAAGCGCAGCCCGCCGGCCTGTGCCGGCGCCACGCCTGTCAGGGCCCCGGCGTCGTACGTCTCCCGCTCCTCTTCCGCGTCCAGAACCTCGAAGTACCGGTCCGCGGCGGTCGCCGCCTCCTGGCTCATGGCCAGCAGGAAGCCGATCGAGTCCACCGGCCAGCGCAGCGCCAGCGCCGTCGACAGGAACGCCACGAGGGTGCCCGCCGACAGCTCGCCGTCCGCGACCTGGACCGTGCCCAGCACCAGTGCGGCACCGATGGCCAGTTCGGGGATGATCGTGATCAGTGCCCAGACGCTGCCCAGCAGCCGGGCCTTGCCGAGCTCCGTGCCGCGCAGCCGCTCCGACAGGCCGCGGAACGCCTCGGCCTGGCTGCGGTGGCGGCCGAAGCCCTTGATGATGCGGATGCCGAGCACACTCTCTTCGACGACCGTCGTCAGATCGCCGACCTGGTCCTGGGCCTTCCGGGCGACCAGGGCGTACCGCGCCTCGAAGAGCGAGCAGATCACGACCAACGGCACCACGGGAGCCAGCAGTACCAGCCCCAGCGTCCACTCCTGGCCGAGCAGGATCACGAACCCGACGAGGATCGTCGTGCCGTTGACGAGCAGGAACGTCAGCGGGAAGGCCAGGAACATCCGCAGCAGCATCAGGTCGGTGGTGCCCCGCGAGAGCAACTGGCCCGACGCCCAACGGTCGTGGAAGGCCACCGGCAGACGCTGCAGATGCCGGAAGAGATCCGCCCGCATGGCCGCCTCGACACCCGCGAGCGGCCGGGCCACGAGCCATCGCCGGAAGCCGAACAGGACGGCCTCCGCGACGCCCAGCAACAGCAGGATCAACGCGCCGAACCAGACACCGCCCGGGTCCCCGCCGGCGACCGGACCGTCGACGATCCACTTCAGCACCAGCGGGATGAGGAGGCTGAGACAGGAGGCCACGACGGCGACAGCAGCCGCGCCGAACAGGCGTGTACGGACCGGGCGGACATACGGCCACAGCCGCAGGAGCGAACGCACGGCGGAGCGGTCCCTGGTATCGGAATGTGGTGTGGGCATCAGGTGCGAGCCTACGGTTCGCCACTGACAGCGCTCATGTGGTTTTCCGCCAGGCGGCGCAGCTTCGGCGGGAGGCCCTGGAACCGGGTGACGTACGCGACCGGAGTCGTACTCCCGTGTCAACCGATCGGCCGATGGCGGATCGAGCGTGATGGGCGATGCCCCCAGCCCGCGCCGGAAGCGACTGTAGGGACATGGCGATCATCGAAGTGAACGGACTGCACAAGGCCTATGCCGGCCGCCCGGCGGTCGACGGGGTGAGTTTCACGGTCGAGGAGGGGGAGATCTTCGGGATTCTCGGCCCGAACGGCGCGGGCAAGACCACCACCGTCGAATGCGTCGAGGGCCTCAGAGTCCCCGACTCGGGCACGGTCCAAGTGGCCGGGCTCGACCCGGTGGCCGACCACCGGCAGCTCACCCGGCTGCTCGGCGCCCAGCTCCAGGAGAGCGAGCTGCAGCCCAAACTGACCGTGCGCGAGGCGCTGGAGCTGTACGCCTCCTTCTACGAGGAGCCGGCCGACTGGCGGCCGCTGGCCGAGCGGCTCGGTCTGGAGGCCAAGCTCGGCGCCCGGTTCGCGAAGCTCTCCGGCGGACAGAAGCAGCGTCTGTTCATCGCCCTCGCGCTCATCGGCAACCCACGGGTCGTCGTCCTGGACGAACTCACCACCGGGCTCGACCCACGCGCCCGCAGGGACACCTGGCAACTGATCGAGGAGGTCCGGGACTCGGGCGTCACCGTGCTGCTCGTCACCCACTTCATGGAGGAGGCACAGCGCCTCTGCGACCGGATCGCCGTGATCGACAAGGGCCGGGTCGCCGCCCTGGACACCCCGGCCGGGCTGATCGGCCGGTCCACCGCGTCGACGGTCATCTCCTTCACGCCCTCCGCCCCGCTGGACGAGCGGGAGCTCGCGGCGCTGCCGCAGGCGGCCTCCGTCCGGACCGGGGACGGCCAGGTGGTGCTCCACGGCACGGACGAGACCGTCACGGCGGTGATGTCCCTGCTGGCCAGGCACGGCATCACGGCCGGTCGGCTCCGCGTGTCCGAGACGACCCTGGACGACGCCTTCCTCGACCTCACAGAAGAGAGCGCACGATGACCACCACGACCGCCTCTGCCCGCACTTCCGCGCCCGTCGCGGTGCTGCGTACCGAAGCCCGTCTCTTCGCGCGGGAGCCCGGGTCGCTGTTCTGGATCCTGCTCTTCCCGACGCTGCTGATGACGATCCTCGGCCTGATCCCTTCGTTCCGGGAGGCGTCGGACGACATCGGCGGCCGACGTGTCATCGACCTCTACGTCCCGACCGCCGTGCTGCTCGCCATGATCATGGCCGGCCTGCAGGCCATGCCGCCCGTCCTCGCCGGATACCGCGAACGCGGCATCCTGCGGCGCATGTCGACCACCCCGGTCCGCCCCTCCGCGCTGCTCAGCGCCCAGCTCGCCCTCCACGGCGCGGCGGCCGTCGTGTCCGCCGTCCTGGCCATGGCGGTGGGCCGAGTCGCGTTCGACGTGGCGCTGCCCGCCCAGCCGTTCGGCTACGCGCTCGCCCTGGTCCTGACCACCGCGAGCGCACTCGCGCTCGGCGCGACCGTCTGCGCCGTCTCCCCCACCCAGAAGATCACGACCGCCGTCGGCTCGGTGATCTTCTTCCCGTCGATGTTCACCTCGGGCGTGTGGCTCCCCGTGCAGGCCATGCCCGACACCCTGCAGCGCATCGTGGAGTTCACGCCGCTGGGGGCCGCTTCCCAGGCACTCGACCGCGCCGCGGCCGGCGGCTGGCCCGCATGGTCGGACCTGGGGGTCACGGGAGTGTGGACCGCACTTCTCACGGCGGCCGCGGTCCGCTGGTTCCGCTGGGAGTGATCCCGATGGGGAGCGGCTGGGTCACACTTGGCGCATGAAACTGTCCGACGCGGTGCAGGGGCCCGGAGCGGACGTACCGATCGAGGAGCGCTGGGCGCAGTTCTACCGCCACGGCCCCTACGCCCTCCTGGGTCTCGCCACCCTGACCGCCGGCGTCGTCGCGGACGAATTCATGAGCCGCGCCGAGATGTACGCCGCCGGAGTACTGGTCGTCGCCGCGCTGGTGCTCCAGCGGTGGTGGGCCGTGACAGCTCCGGGCACGGCCGACGGCGGCCCGGCCGGCCATGTGTACATCGCGCTGCGGACCGTCCTCGCCTTCGCCCTCACCTGGCTGAACCCGCTGTTCGCCATCTATGCCGTCCTCGGCTACTTCGACTCCGGCCAACTGCTGCCCGGCCGGCGGGCGTACGCGGGGCTGCTGTTCACCGCCGTGACCATGGCGGGCTCCCAGTCCGGCGGCCTGCCGCCCAAATCGACGACACAGTGGTTCCTCTTCGGTGGCCTCTATGTCCTCAACGCCTCGCTCTGCCTGCTCTTCGCCGGCCTCGGTGTGCGGGAGGCGGAGCGGGCGAAGGAGCGCCTGGCCACCATCCAGGCGCTGGAGGACGCCAACGCCCGGCTGGAACAGGCCCTCGAGGAGAACGCCGGGCTGCACGCCCAACTCCTCGTCCAGGCGCGGGAGGCCGGTGTCGCGGACGAGCGCCGCCGGCTGGCCGCCGAGATCCACGACACCATCGCCCAGGGCCTGGCCGGCATCATCACCCAGCTGCAGGCCGTCACCTCCACCGACGACCCGGCGCTCGCCGGGAAACACCTCGCCCGCGCCTCCGCGCTCGCCCGCCACAGCCTCGGCGAGGCCCGCCGCTCCGTGCAGAACCTCGCCCCGGCAGCCCTGGAGCACGCGTCACTCCCCCAGGCACTGGAGGCGGCCGTCGCCGAATGGTCGGAACAGACCGGTGTGCTGGCCCGGTTCACCGTCACCGGTACGCAGGAGCCGCTGCACGAGGAGGTAGCGGCAACCTTGCTCCGTATTGCCGGCGAGTCACTCGCGAACGCGGCGAAGCACGCGCACGCCACCCGGGCCGGCGTCACCCTGTCCTACATGGGCGACGAGGTCACCCTCGACATACGCGACGACGGCCGGGGCTTCGATCCGCTTGCGCTGCCGCCTCGTTCCGGCACCGGCGGCTTCGGGCTGGACGGCATGCGGGCCCGCGCCGAACGGATCGCGGGCACGGTCGCCGTGGAATCGGAACCGGGCCGGGGAACGGCCGTGTCCGCTCGCGTACCGTTGGTCCGCCATGGCTGATCACACCATCACCCTGATCGTCGTCGACGACCATCCCGTCGTACGCGACGGTCTGCGCGGCATGTTCGACTCCGCGCCCGGTTTCCGGGTCCTCGGCGAGGCCGCGAACGGCGTCGAAGGCGTCGAGCTCGCCGTCCGGCTCGACCCCGACGTCGTCCTCATGGACCTGCGCATGCCCGGCGGCGGGGGAGTGGCGGCCATCGCCGAGCTGACCCGCCGCGGCGCCCGCGCCAAGGTCCTGGTCCTCACCACCTACGACACGGACTCCGACACCCTGCCCGCCATCGAGGCCGGTGCCACGGGCTACCTCCTCAAGGACGCCCCCCGCGACGAACTGTTCACGGCGGTGCGGGCCGCCGCCGACGGCCGCACCGTGCTTTCCCCGGCGGTCGCCTCCCGTCTCGTCTCGCATGTCCGCACGCCCGCCGCACCGGGCAGGGAGCCGCTCTCCGCCCGCGAGCGCGAGGTGCTGGCGCTGGTCGCCAAAGGCACGTCCAACCGGGAGATCGCGGCGGAGCTGTTCATCAGCGAGGCCACGGTCAAGACCCACCTCACGCACATCTTCGGCAAGCTCGGCGCCAAGGACCGGGCGGCGGCCGTAGCCGTCGCCTATGACCGGGGCATCCTCGGCTGACCGGGCTCAGTGCGCCACCCGCAGCAGCAGCACCGAACGGCCGGGCACCCGAACCACCGACCCTCCCTCGTACACCGTGCCCGGCGGCGTGGCCTGGTCCTCCCGTGAGGTGTCCACCACCAGCTCGTAGTCCTGCGCCCACGGCGCGCCCGGCAGCCGGAAGTCCACCGGCTCACCGGCCGCGTGCAGGATCGTCAGGAAGCTGTCGTCGGTGACCTGCTCGCCGCGGGCGTCCCGGCCGGGGATGTCCCGCCCGGACAGGTACAGCGCGAGTGTCGCCGACGGGGCGTACCAGTCGCCTTCGGTCATCTCCCTGCCCTGCGGGGTGAACCACGCGAGGTCGCGCAGTCCGTCCGGCGCCTGCGGGCGGCCCGAGAAGAAGGCTCGTCTGCGCAGCACCGGATGACGATGGCGCAGTTCCAGCAGCCGCCGGGTAAGCTCCAGCAGGCCGCTGGGCCCCGGCTCGTCGAGCAGCGACCAGTCCAACCAGCTGGTCTTGTTGTCCTGGCAGTAGGCGTTGTTGCTGCCGCCCTGTGTCCGGCCCATCTCGTCGCCGGCGACGATCATCGGCACGCCCGTCGAGAGCAGCAGGGTGGTCAGCAGGTTGCGCACCTGTCTGCGGCGCAGGGCGTTGACGCCGGGGTCGTCCGTCTCGCCCTCCGTCCCGCAGTTCCAGGACCGGTTGTCGTTGGTGCCGTCGCGGTTGCCCTCCCCGTTGGCCTCGTTGTGCTTCTGCTGGTAGCTGACCAGGTCGCGGAGGGTGAAGCCGTCGTGCGCGGTGATGAAGTTGATGGATGCGTACGGGCGCCGGCCGCCCCAGGCGTACAGGTCGCTGGAGCCCGACAGCCGGTAGCCGAGATCGCGTACGTCGGGCAGGGCACCGCGCCAGAAGTCCCGCACGGCGTCGCGGTACCGGTCGTTCCACTCCGTCCACAGCGGCGGAAAGGCGCCCACCTGGTATCCGCCGTTGCCCACGTCCCAGGGCTCGGCGATCAGTTTCACCCGTCGCAGCACCGGGTCCTGGGCGATGACGGCCAGAAAGGGGGACAGCATGTCGACGTCGTGCATCGAGCGGGCGAGCGCCGCGGCCAGGTCGAACCGGAAGCCGTCGACGCCCATCTCGGTCACCCAGTAGCGCAGCGAATCGGTGATCAGCCGCAGCACATGGGGCTGCACCACATGCAGTGTGTTGCCGCACCCTGTGTAGTCCGCGTACCTGCGGGCATCCGCCTGCAAGCGGTAGTAGCCGCGGTTGTCGATCCCGCGCAGGGACAACATCGGCCCCAACTCGCTCGCTTCAGCGGTGTGGTTGTACACCACGTCGAGAATGACCTCTATGCCCGCGGTGTGCAGCGCCCGGACCATCCGCTTGAACTCGCCGACCTGCTGTCCGGCCGTGCCGGACGCCGCGTAGGCCGCGTGTGGGGCGAAGTAGCCGATGGAGTTGTAGCCCCAGTAGTTGGCGAGCCCTCGTCGCAGCAGATGGTCCTCGTGCGCGAACTGGTGCACCGGCAGCAGTTCGACGGCCGTCACTCCGAGCCGCACCAGATGCTCGATCGCCGCGGGGTGGGCGAGACCCGCGTACGTGCCCCGCAGCTCCTCGGGGATGCCCGGATGCAGCTTGGTGAACCCCTTGACGTGCAGCTCGTAGATGACCGAGTCGGCCCAGGGAATCTTGGGCCGGCGGTCGTCCATCCACTCGTCGCCGTCGGCGTCGTCGTGGACGACCACCCCCTTGGGCACGTACGGGGCGGAGTCCCGGTCGTCGCGCACGGTGTCGGCGACATGCTGGTCGGGCCAGTCCCGCACATGCCCGTACACCTGCGCGGGCAGCGAGAAGCCCCCGTCGACCGCGCGGGCGTAGGGGTCGAGCAGCAGCTTCGCCGGATTCCAGCGCGCCCCCGTCCACGGGTCCCACCGGCCGTGCACCCGGTAGCCGTACCGCCGGCCGGGTCCGACGCCGGGCACGAAGCCGTGCCAGATCTCGTGCGTCAGCTCGGTGAGCGGCAGCCGGGTCTCCGCGCCGGAATCGTCGAACAGGCACAGCTCCACTCCTTCCGCCCCACCCGCCCACAGTGCGAAGTTGGTCCCCGCGACGCCGTCCGGGCCCACCCGGAACCGTGCGCCCAGGGGGGTGGGCGCTCCCGGCCACACCGGTGGTCTGCGGACCTCCGCCTCCGGTCGGTGGCCGGCCGCGCCGGCCACCGCCGAACGGGTGCCGGGCGGCTCACCCGGCACCTCCTCCCGCACCGTCTCCTGCTCGGCTGCGCTCGACACCTGCCGGCCTCCCGCGGCTCGTCGGGCCCTGCTTGAGGTGCTCCCAGGCCCGGGGCCTTCGGTGGAGCACTGCTCGCGGCGTCCCGGCCGCGTCACCCCACGCCTGGTCCTCCCACCATTTCTGCCCGCGCCGCACCCGTCCCAACATCGCCCGCCGTTCACGTTGCCCCAGGCGGGTCGTTGCCCCGGGCGGGCCGCTGTCGTTGGTCGGTATGTGAGACATGTACTGAAGCGGGCGGGGCGCGGCGCGGCCGTCGCCCTGGCAGGAGCAGGACTGATCGCGGGACTCGCCGGCTGTACCGGCGAAATCCTCGACAACGGCGACAAACCGGGGGCGGTGGCGCCCGCGGGCACCATCCGAGTGGTGCCAAAGGACGGGGCGAAGAAGGTGCGCCCGGACGACATCCTCGAGGTCCGTCTGCCCGGCGGCCGACTCGAGCGGGTCGAGGTCACGCGGACCGGGAACGCAAAGAAGGCCGCCGTCGAGGGGCGGATCTCCGATGACGGGCAGCTCTGGAAGCCCAAAGAGGGCACCCGGCTGCAGCTCGCCGCCAAGTACAGTGTGGATGTGGTGGCACGCGACGGGCACGGCCGCAGGGCGGCGCGCCACACCACCTTCACGACCCTCGTTCCCGACCACCGGTTCATCGGCTACGTCCAGCCGGAGAACCGCTCGACCGTCGGCACCGGGATGATCATCTCCGTCGGTTTCAACCAGGCGATCGAGAACCGCGCAGCCGTCGAACGCGCGATCCGTATCACCTCCGATCCGCCGGTGGAGGTCGTGGGCCACTGGTTCGGCGATGAGCGGGTCGACTTCCGGCCCCGCGGCTACTGGAAGCCCGGCACCGAGGTCACCGTCGACATGCGGCTGCGCGAAGTCGAGGCGGAGCCCGGTGTGTACGGCCTCCAGAGCAAGACCATCTCCTTCAGGGTCGGCCGCTCCCAGATCTCCCATGTGGACGCGAAGGCGCGCACCATGAAGGTCGTGCGCGACGGCAAGCCCCTCGCGACCGTGCCCATCACCGCCGGGGCACGCAAGCATCCGACGTACAACGGCAAGATGGTCGTGATGGAGATGCACGACGTGACCCGGATGAACGGGGCGACCGTCGGCTTCACCAAGAAGAACGGCAAGAGCGAGTACGACATCAAGGACGTACCGCACGCGATCCGGCTGACGACGTCCGGCACCTTCCTGCACGGCAACTACTGGACGAACCCCAAAGTCTTCGGCACCAAGAACGTGTCGCACGGCTGTGTGGGGCTGCGGGACGACAAGGGCGGCAGCAGTGAGTCCCCGGCCGGCTGGTTCTTCGACCGGACCCTGATCGGCGACGTGGTGGAGGTCGTCAACTCCAAGGACCGGACGGTGGACCCGGACAACGGCCTCAGCGGCTGGAACCTCGACTGGCAGAAGTGGAAGGCGGGTTCCGCTCTGGGCTGACGCGGCACCCTCGCCGACCCGGCACGACCTGCACCGCGGGCCGATGTCACCGCAAAGCGGCCCTGGCAGAGTCCGATGGACGAGTTGGGACTGAACGGTGACATTGGGGGGCACATTTGACGACGTGCGGTGTGATTATCTATCGCCGTGCGTGCGTGAGGTGCGCGGGGGTGCGGGCCGTGGCGATGCCAGGCCGTGCGAGGGGAGAACACGACTGTGAACGGGCAGCCGATATCGGGGGCATCGGCCGGAACCGGACGCGGGCGCGGGGGCGCCGCGCTGTCCGCTCTGGTGATGGGGGCGATGCTGGTGCTGACGGCCTGCGGGGGCGGGGGCTCCGACAAGGGCGGCGACACCGGGTCCAGCGGTAAGAACGGCAGTGGGAAGGTCGAGAACGCGGCCTCCCAGGCGGTGGTGACCATCACGCCCAAGGACGGTGCCGACGCGGTCGCCACCAGTGGCGCGCTCAAGGTCACGGCGGCCAAGGGCAAGCTGACGACGGTCAGCGTGCAGGACGACAAGGGCACCGAGATCAAGGGCAGGATCGCGGCGGACGGCGCCGGCTGGCAGCCGCTGCAGCATCTGGCAGGCTCCACCAAGTACAAGGTGCACGCCGTCGCCAAGGACGCCGAGGGCCGTGAGTCGGCCAAGGACACCACCTTCACCACGCTGGTGCCCAAGAACACCTTCATCGGCCACTACACGCCGGAGGACGGTTCGACCGTCGGCGTCGGCATGCCGGTCTCCATCAACTTCACCCGCGGCATCACGGACCCGGCGGCCGTCGAGAAGGCGATCGAGGTGACGGCGGAGCCGTCCGTCCCGATCGAGGGCCACTGGTTCGGCAACGACCGTCTCGACTTCCGTCCCGAGAAGTACTGGGCCGCCGGCACCAAGGTGACCGTGAAGCTCAACCTGGACGGCGTCGAGGGCCGCCCGGGTGTGTACGGCAAGCAGGCCAAGACCGTGTCGTTCACCATCGGCCGCAGCCAGGTCTCCACCGTCGACGCGAGCGCCAAGACGATGAAGGTCGTACGCGACGGCAAGGAGATCAAGAACATCCCGATCACCGCGGGCGCGCCGTCGACCACCACGTACAACGGGCAGATGGTCATCAGCGAGAAGTACAAGGTGACCCGGATGAACGGTGCGACCGTCGGCTTCGGCGGCGAGTACGACATCAAGGACGTGCCGCACGCGATGCGGCTGTCCACCTCGGGCACCTTCATCCACGGCAACTACTGGGCTTCGCCGGGGACTTTCGGCTCGGCCAACGTCAGCCACGGCTGCGTCGGCCTGCGTGACGTGCGCGGCGCGTACGACAAGAACACCCCGTCCGCCTGGTTCTACAACAACTCGATCACCGGCGACGTGGTGATCGTGAAGAACTCGAAGGACAAGCAGATCGCCCCGGACAACGGCCTGAACGGCTGGAACCTGTCCTGGGAGGAGTGGACGAAGTAGTTTGCCCGCGGGGGCCCGGTGCTGTGAGCAACAGCACCGGGCCCCCGCGTGTTAACGGGTACTAACCTTCGTCCATGACCGTTTCACTCGAAGTCTCCGAAGGCGTCGGCACCATCAGGCTCGACCGCCCCCCGATGAACGCCCTCGACATCGCGATCCAGGACCGGTTGCGCGAGCTCGCGGAGGAGGCCGGCCGCCGCGAGGACGTACGGGCCGTGATCCTGTACGGCGGCGAGAAGGTGTTCGCGGCAGGCGCGGACATCAAGGAGATGCAGGCCATGGACCACACGGCGATGGTCGTGCGGTCCCGTGGGCTGCAGGAGTCCTTCACCGCCGTCGCCCGTATCCCCAAGCCCGTCGTCGCGGCCGTCACCGGGTACGCGCTCGGCGGCGGCTGCGAGCTCGCGCTCTGCGCCGACTACCGGATCGCCGCCGACAACGCCAAGCTCGGCCAGCCGGAAATCCTGCTGGGCCTGATCCCGGGCGCCGGCGGCACCCAGCGGCTGTCCCGGCTGATCGGCCCGTCCCGCGCCAAGGACCTGATCTTCACCGGTCGCATGGTGAAGGCCGACGAGGCGCTGTCCCTCGGCCTGGTGGACCGCGTCGTCCCGGCTGCCGAGGTGTACGAGCAGGCGCACGCATGGGCCTCGGCGCTCGCCAAGGGCCCCGCGCTGGCGCTGCGCGCCGCGAAGGAGTCGGTGGACACCGGCCTGGAGACGGACATCGAGACCGGTCTCGCGGTGGAACGCACCTGGTTCGCGGGGCTGTTCGCCACGGAGGACCGGGAGCGCGGCATGCGCAGCTTCGTCGAGGAAGGTCCCGGCAAGGCCAAGTTCCTCTGACCCCTCGGCCGGCGGCCCCGACTCCGTCGAGGGCCGCGGGCCTGCTCGGCCGCCGCGTCCGGCCCTGGTTACCTGTGCGTACCGCACGTTCGGAAGGTGACAGCGGTGACTGTCGGGCGCCTGGCCGCGCGTGACAACGTCACTCCTGTCACCGACCGAGGGAGTGTGCGTGAACAAGGGGTACGCGGTCTTCTGCGACGCCGACCGGCACTTCTACGAGGCGCCGCACCGCCTGGCGTTCGCAGAGGAGACCGCTGACGGCGCCCTGTACGAGGCGGCGCGGCTGCCGGTCCCCGAGGGATGGCTCAGCCACCGCACGGGCGACTGGCTCGCCCTACGGCCCGTGGACCAGGCGCTGCCGTCCCAGGGCTGGAAGATCCATATCTCCGCCTCCCTCGGCAACGCGGAGTCGGTGCTCACCAAGGTCCGGACGTACTGCCTGGCGCACGAGGCGGCGTTCAAGTTCGTCCCGAGCCGCTACCTGCTGCACCAGCGCAACGCCAAGTACGCCGACCGGGCGGCGAGCGGCAAGTTCATCACGGTCTACCCGGCGGACGAGGCCCGGTGCGGACGTATCGCGGGCGACCTCGCCGCGCTGCTCGACGGCGAGCCCGGTCCGTACATCCTCAGCGATCTGCGCTGGGGCGCGGGGCCGGTGCACCTGCGCTACGGGAGCTTCACCCGCCGCCACTGCTACGACGAGCAGGGTGAGCTGCGCCCCGCGATCGAGAACGGTGCCGGCGCGCTGGTGCCCGACCCGCGCGAGCCGGTGTTCCGAATACCCGAGTGGATCACCCCGCCCGACTATCTGCGGCCCCATCTCGAGGCCCGCGGCGCGGTGGCCGTCACGGACCTGCCGTACGCCATCGACAAGGCGCTGCACTTCTCCAACGGCGGCGGTGTCTACGAGGCACACCACAAGGCCACCGGCACGCGGGTCGTGCTCAAGGAGGCCCGCCCGTACGCCGGCCTCGCCGCCGACGGCGCCGACGCGGTGACCCGCCTGGACCGGGAACACCAGGCGCTGCGGCAGCTGTCGGGGCTCGCCTGCACGCCGGAGGTCGTGGACAGCTTCGTGCTGGGCGAGCACCACTTCCTCGCGCTGGAGCATGTGGCGGGCCGGCCGCTCAACTCCTTCTTCGCCCGCAGACACCCGCTGATCGACGCGGATCCGTCGCCCGAACGACTGGACGAATACACACGATGGGCGATGCGGATGCACGGCCTGGTCGAACAGGCGGTGGCCGACCTCCACGCACGCGGGGTGGTCTTCAACGATCTGCATCTGTTCAACATCATGGTCGCCGACGACGAGGAGTCCGTCGTGCTGCTCGACTTCGAAGCGGCACGCCCCGCGGAGGAGCGCGGCCGGCAGATCGTCGCCCACCCGGCGTTCGTCGCACCCGCCGACCGGCGCGGCGTCGACATCGACCGCTACGCGCTGGCCTGCCTGCGGATCGCCCTGTTCCTGCCGCTCACCAGCCTGCTCGCCATCGACCGGGACAAGGCGGCACACCTGGCCGACCTCGCGGCACGGTACTTCCCGGTGCCCCGCGGCTTCCTCGACGAGGCCGTACGGGAGATCGGACGCGACCCGGCCGGCGGCCCGCTCCACGCGCCGGCGAGAGGACCCGGCCGGTTCCTTCCCGTCGAACCGGACGACTGGCCGCGCAGCCGCGACTCGATGGCCGAGGCGATCCTCGCGTCGGCGACCCCGGAGCGCGAGGACCGGTACTTCCCCGGCGACATCGCACAGTTCGCGACCGCGGGTGGCGGAGCGAGCTTCGGCCACGGCACCGCCGGAGTGCTCCACGCCCTCCGCGAGAGCGGCTCCCCGGCCTGCCCCGCCGCCGAGGAGTGGCTGCTGCGCCACGCCAAGGCACCCGACTCGGGTACTCCGCTCGGGTTCTACGACGGCCTCGCCGGCATCGCCTGGACCCTTCACCGGCTGGGCCACACAGGTCCTGCCATGGAACTCGCCCACCGGATTCTCGAACAGGAGTGGTCGGCGCTCTCACCCGACCTGCACAGCGGTACGGCCGGAATCGGCCTCGCCTTCGACGCGCTTGCCGCCGCCACCGGGGAGACGGCCCTGCACGACGCCGCCCTCCACTGCGCGGAGCTGACTGTCCGCCCCGTCCCTGCCGGCGCCGGGACCGGGCGGAGCACACGGCGCACCGGGCTGCTGCACGGTTCCGCGGGCCGGGCGCTGCTCTTCGTACGGCTGCACGAACGCACCGGGGACACCGCGCTGCTCGACCTCGCGGCCGAGGCGCTGAGCGACGATCTGTCCCGGTGCGTACACGGTGCGGCGGGCACCCTTCAGGTGGACGAGGGCTGGCGCACGATGCCCTACCTGGGAGCGGGCAGCGCCGGTATCGGCATGGTGCTCGACGACTACGCGGCCCACCGCCACGACGACACCTTCGACCGGGCGCGCCGCGAGATCGTGCGGGCCGCGCAGGCCACGTTCTACGCACAGCCCGGCCTCTTCCGCGGCGCCGCCGGCATGGTCCTGCATCTCGCGCGTACCACCACAGGCGGCCCGGGCACCACAGCGGAGGACGTACGCCGTCAGGCCCGCTCGCTGGCCTGGCACGCCATGTCCTACGAAGGCCGACTGGCCTTTCCCGGTGAGCAGATGATGCGGCTGTCGATGGACCTGTCCACCGGCACGGCCGGCTGCCTGCTGGCGCTGGCGGCGGCGCTCGGCGACCGCCCGGCGCAGCTGCCGTTCCTGCCGCCGCTGCACCGCCCCCAAGAACCGGCCCCGTCACGGGGTCGTCAGTAGCACCGTCCCCAACAGAGAGGAAAAGATCATGACCCTGCTCGACCTGCAGTCGATGGAGACCCCGAAGGAAGAGGCCATCGGCGACGTCGAGACCGGCAGCCGCGCCAGCCTGCTGCTCTGCGGTGACAGCAGCCTCAGCGTGACCACCTGCAACTGATCCGGCGCGGCTCCGCGAGCGGCGGCAGTCGCGGCGGAGTCCCGGCGCCCCCGGAGCGCGTCTCCGGGGGCGCCGCGGCGTCCGGAACGCCGTGCCCACAGCGGTGGACGGTTCTGCCTGGCCGAGCCCCCGGAGCGGCTTCCGGGGGCGGTCCCCGGAGGCGTCTTCCGCAGAGGAGTGCCGGGACGAGCGCCGGAGAGAGGTGACGGAGAGGGGTGACGAGGCTGGAACGGGCAGAGCGACCGCGGGGCAGGCGACAGCGTGACGAGGAAGGGCGTGACCAGGGGCAGTCGGCCGCGAAGCCCCGGGGCGAGGGCCGGCGCGAGAAGCGCCGTACGGCGCCGGGGAGCGGAGGAGACGCACTCCTACGCGGCACGGTGCGGCGGACCTGGTTCATCGCGACCGTTCTCGGCTTCTGCTCGACGGCCGCCGCAGGGTGCGCGCTCGCGGTTCCCGCCGTCATCGGGCACGCACTGGACCTGATGCTGGACCGACGCGCAGGGGCGGGGCCATGGCTCGCGCTGAGCGCCGTGCTGCTGGCGGGTGAGGTCCTCCTGGAGGCCGCACGCGTCCTGCTGAGCCAACTGGCGAACGCCCGCGCCACCGCCTGGGTACGCATCCGGGCGTTGACGGGGCTGCTCGGCAGTCCGCTCGAGAGGGCGGCCTCGTATTCTCCCGGTGACGTCGCCGCTCGGCTGTGCGTGAACGCGGCGGACAGCGGAGCCGCGCCTGCGGCGCTCGCCACCATCGTCTCCTCACTGCTCGCACCCGTGGGCGCCCTCGTAGCCCTCGCGCTCATCGATCCGTGGACCGCCGCCGTGTTCCTGGCCGGTGTTCCGCTGCTGCTTCTGCTGCTGCGCGCCTTCGCCCGTCACTCGTCCGACAGCGTCGGCCGCTACCAGCGGGTGCAGGCCGACATCGCCGCCCGGCTGGCGGAGGCGCTGGAGGGCGCCCGTACGGTCGCCGCGGCAGGCACCGTCGAACGCGAGGCGCGGCGCGTCCTCGCACCGCTCGACGAACTGGCCCTGCACGGACGGCGTATGTGGACCGTCCACGGCCGTGCCGTGGCGCACAGCGGCGTGCTGCTGCCGCTGCTCGTCACAGCCGTCCTCGTCGTGGGCGGGGTCCGCGTCTCCCAAGGCGCCCTGAGCGTGGGGGACCTGCTGGCAGCCTCGCGTTACGCGGCGCTCGCAGCGGGCGTCGGCGGGGTCGCGTCCCCGCTCGGCGCGCTCGTGCGGGCCCGCAGCGCGGCCCGTCGCGCGGCCGAACTCGTGGACCTGGACCCGATGCGCCACGGCTGCGCGGTCCTGCCGGCCGACGGAACCGGAGCCCTGGAACTCAGGGGGGTCGGCGTCGTGCGCGGCGGTGTGCCGCTGCTCACGGACGTGTCGCTGAAGGTGCCGGGAGGCGCGACGGCCGCCGTGGTGGGCCGGTCCGGCTCCGGCAAGTCCAGCCTCGCCGCGGTCGCCGGCCGGCTCGAGGACGCGGACGTGGGGCAGGTGCTGCTCGACGGCACACCACTGTCCCAGGTGGCGCGGAGCGACCTGCGCGCCTGCGTCGCCTACGCCTTCGCACGACCGGAGTTCCCCAGCGGCACGGTGGCCGAAGCAGTGGCGGCCGGAGCCGTCCGCACGAGCGGGGAGCAGGTCCGGCACGCTGCGGCCCTCGCGCACGCCGACGACTTCGTACGCCTGCTGCCCCAGGAGTACGGGACCCCGCTGGACCGGGCGCCGTTGTCCGGGGGCGAGCGGCAACGCCTCGGGCTGGCGAGGGCCTTCGTACGACGAGGGCGTCTGACGATCCTGGACGACGCGACCTCGAGCCTCGACACGGCCACGGAACGGCAGGTGGAACTGGCGCTGTCGCGTTCCTCGCTCACCGGCACGCGGCTGGTCGTCGCGCACCGGGTGTCCTCCGCCGCCCGGGCCGACCTGGTGATCTGGCTGGAGGCGGGCCGCGTCCGACGCGTCGCGCCGCACGGCGAGCTGTGGCGGGACCCGGACTACCGTGCGGTGTTCGCCCCCGGGCCCGTGCCGGAACAGCCGGCCACCCCGTACCCGCCGACCGCGTGGGACCCCGTGTCTGCGCCGGATTCGCGGGCCGCGCCTGACCGCGTGCCTGTGCAGGAGCCGTCACGCACTCCGGGCGCGGCCCCGCCGCGACGGGCCGGGTGGCCGCCCGCCGCCTTGGTCGCACGCCGCGGCCGGGGGGCCGGGCGATGAGCGGGACCACCGCCCGGCCCGGTCACGGCCCCGCCGTCACGGACCGGGTGGCCGCCCGCCGCCTGGCGGCACCGGCCCGGCGTTTCCTCCTGCGCAGGAAGCGGACCCTGTTCGGGCTCGTGACCCTGTCTGCCGCCGAGTCCGTGCAGACGTTCCTCGGTGGTTACGGAGTCGCCAGAGCACTCGACGACGGGTTCCTGCGGGCGGACACCGTGACGGGTCTGCTCTGGCTGGCGCTGGCGGCCGGGGTGATTCTGCTCAGCGCCCCCGTCACCCGCGGGGTCTTCGCCCTGCTCGCCGACCTGACGGAGCCGCTGCGCGACGCTCTGGTCCGCCGCGCGGTGATGCACGCGCTGTGCAAGGCCACGGCCCCCGGCGGCTCGGTCGACGGCACGGCCGTCTCCCGGCTGACCAGCCAGACGGAGATCGCCCGGGACAGCTTCGCGGGGCTTGTGCTCACCGCACGCTCCTTCGTCTTCGTCGCCGCCGGGGCCGCGGTCGGTCTGCTGTCGCTGGCACCGCAGTTCCTGCTGATCGTTCTGCCGCCGCTGCTGCTGGGAGTCACGCTGTTCATGGCGTCACTGCTGCCGATGGCCCGCGCCCAGCACCGTTACCTCGACGCCGACGAGGCGATCGGCCGGCACGCGCAGGGCGTACGGACTGCCCTGCGCGACATCGTCGCCTGCGGCACGCAGGACGAGGCTATGGCACGGGGGCGGCTCGACGTCGACGAGGCCGCCGCCGCGGCCCGGTCGATGGCCCGCTGGGCGACCGTGCGGACGTTGGCCGTGGCCGTGGCCGGTCAGCTGCCGGTCTTCCTCCTCCTTGTCTGCACGCCGTGGCTGTTGGGGCAGGGTGTCACGGCGGGAGCGCTGGTGGGTGCTCTCACCTATCTGCTTCAGGCCCTGCTGCCCGCCCTGCATTCGCTGATGACGGTGTTGGGCGCCGCGGGCGCCCGGCTGCTCGTGGTCCTGGGCCGGCTCACCGAGCCGTACCCGGACACGGCCGTCGCCCCTGCCGCCGCAGGCGCCGGGCCCGGCCCCCGGACCGGCCGGGCCGCGGTGGAACTGCGGGGTGTCCGGGTCTCCTTCGGATCGCGGGCGCGTCCTGTCCTGGACGGCCTGGACCTGTCCGTCGCCGAGGGGGAGCACCTCGCGGTGGTCGGGCCGAGCGGCATCGGCAAGTCGACACTTCTCCAGGTGGTGGCCGGCACGCTGGTACCGTCCGAGGGGGCGGTGCGGCTGGCCGGCCGTTCACTGGTGCCGGCGTCATCCACGGACCTGACGGGCCTGCGCAGCCTTCTCCCGCAGGACGCGTACGTGTTCACCGGCACGCTCCGGGACAACCTGTGCTACCTGCGCCCGCAGGCCCTGGGGGCTGCCGTGGAGGAGACCGTAAGGGCGCTGGAGCTGGAGCCGCTCGTGGCCAGGGTCGGCGGTCTGGACGCGACGCTGACGCCGCGGACCCTCTCCCAGGGCGAGCGGCAGCTGATCGCACTCGGCCGTGCCCACCTCTCCCCGGCGCCCGTGCTGCTGCTCGACGAGGCGACGTCTCATCTCGATCCTTCGAGGGAGGCGGTGGCGGAGCGGGCTCTCGCCGCCCGGCCGGGGGCCCTGGTGGTGGTGGCTCACCGGCTGTCGTCGGCGCTCCGGGCGGACCGCGTCCTCGTCCTGGACGGCACACGCGCCCTGTGCGGAACGCACGAGGAACTGCTCGTACGTTCCGCTCTGTACCGGGACCTGGTGGGGCACTGGCACGGCACGGGGCGCTGATCCGGCCGGCCCGCCGTCCAGCGGCGGCGGTCCGTGTGCGTGCCGGATCGGGCGGTCCGCCGAGCCGGATCAGGTCCAGCCGGCCCCCTGCGCGATGCGGATCGCGTCCACCCGATTGCGGGCCCCCACCTTGCGTATGGCGCTTGCCATGTAGTTGCGGACCGTCCCCTGGGACAGGTGCAACGACGCGGCGACCTCCGCGATCGGCTCTCCCTTGGCGGCCAGCGCGAGTACGCTCAACTCCCGCTGCGTCAGCGGCATTTCCGCCGCGGTCAGGAAACCGGCGGCGAGTGCCTCGTCCACGAACCGGTCACCCTTCGCGGCGCGGCGCACCGCTGTGATCAATCGGCGCTTGGAGCCGCCCTTGTCGACGAACCCGAGGGCACCGGCCTCATGGGCCCTTCGCAGCACCCCTGGTCGCTGTGCCGGGACGAGTGCCACGAGGGCGCCCCTTCCGGTCACCGTCCGGTCGGCGGCCCTGGCCGGCTCGAGGCACTCGGCGTCGATGACGTACACGTCGGGCGCCGGAGCGCCGGGGGCCGGTCTCTGCGGCCAGCGCGCGACGGAGGAGACATCGAACTCACCTCCGGAGCGCAGCAGTTCCTCGAGCGCCGCCCGCAGCAGCCCGGCCTCGTACACCACGGTCACCCGTATCATTTCCCACCCTTTGGGTATGCCCGGCACGCCTGTTCGGCGTGACGCTCGTGATCCGCCCCTCCTCTGAGTGCCCCCGCGATCGTCCGGGGAACGTGGGCTTTCGGAAGCACAGGGGGTCACGCGACGGCGGATTGGCCGGATGAGTACCCGGACCGGTGAACCGGTGCAGGCCATCGAGGGCTCCGCAGCGGGGTGCCGCACGACAAATGGCCTGATAGCGCGCCCCGGTGAGCTGGGGGCGGCAGACGGGCACTCCGGCGTCGGTCGGCGGCCGTGGGTACCGGCGTCACTCGTGCGGGTGACTTCACCCAGGTGCGGACGGGTGAGCGGCGCCTTGCGGCGTCGGGACCGTGTGCCGTGCGAGGCGGTCGGGCCGTCCTGCTCCGAGGGGCTCCGTTCCGCGGGAACGCCCACACCGACGGGCGGCAGGGGCCATGATGGAGACATGGCGGGCCTCGAGGATGTGGGACAACCGCGGCAGCGCGTCGGCGCCACCGCCGGACGGTGGGCATCAGCCGCCGACGACGAACAGGCGCTCAAGGCACTGGAGTTGTACGGCAACCCGACGGAGGGCGAGGTGAGCCTCCCCTCCCGCCCCGAATCCGCCGCCACGGCCCGCCGGCTCACCCAGTGCGTGGTGCTGCGCCAGTGGTCGCTGCCCGCGCAGACCGGGGAGTACGCGGTCCTGCTCGTCTCCGAACTGGTCGGCAACGCGGTGCGCCACACCGGTGCCCGTGTGTTCGGATTACGGATGCTGCGCCGCCGCGGCTGGATCCGCATCGAGGTGCGCGACCCCTCCCGGGGGCTGCCCTGCCTGATGCCCGTGACGGAGATGGACACCAGCGGCCGGGGACTCTTCCTCGTCGACAAACTCGCCGACCGGTGGGGCGTGGACCTGCTGCCGCGCGGCAAGACCACCTGGTTCGAGATGCGGGTCATCGACCGCTGACGCCCAGAAGCCCCCACACGCCGGGATGCGGCGTCACGGGGGCTTCTGTGTGAGCGCCGTGGATTGGGGGGTGTATCCACGGCCGCTGATGTCGACCTGGCCCGGGTCAATGGAGGTCGTGTCATCGACTATGGCAGACGACCCGCTCATCGCCAAAATCCCATATACGGACAATCGGAATACTTTAGTTCTTCCTCCGGGACGATCGTAGGTGAAGTGGCCCACTTGCCTCGCAATCCATGCATAAATATCGGCAGGAGGGTGTGATTCATTGCGTCCGGCGCCGTGGCCCAGCTCTGGGGAGCGGGGCCGGCGCGACCCGAGATCTTGTGAATTGCGTAAATCGTTACTTTTCGCCCCCTGGCGGCCTACTGTGCTTGTCCGTGAAGACACCCCTCACGAAGCGGACCACGGCGCTGCTCGCCGCCACCCTGCTCGCACTGCTCGCGGGCTGCGGCCAGGGCGGCGGGAAGACAAAGGCGCGCGGCACCGAGTCGGCCGCTCCGTCTGCCGCGCCCGGAGAGGTCTCCGGTGCCTCGGGACTGCCCGGCATGCCGCCCGTCCTGGATCCCGACGACGTCTACGCCGCCGACCGGCCGGGCCTGCTCTCCCCGGTCGTCAGGGGATTCCCCTCCCAGGTGTACGTGCCCAACACCAAGTCCAACACCGTCTCGGTCATCGACCCCAAGACGTACAAGGTCGTCCGGACCGTCCCGGTCGGTGCGCAGCCGCAGCACGTCGTGCCGTCCTGGGACCTCAAGACGCTGTGGGTCAACAACAATCGGGGCCACACGCTCACCCCGATCGACCCGCGGACCGGTGCGGCGGGCAAGCCGGTCGAGGTGCACGACCCGTACAACCTCTACTTCACGCCCAACGGCAAGTACGCCGTCGTCATGGCCTCCCTGGACCGCGAGCTCGTCTTCCGCGACCCGCACACCATGGAGCGCAAGCACGTGGAGCCGGTGTCCTGTTACGGCGTCAACCACGCCGACTTCTCCGCCGACGGCAGGTACTTCATCGTGTCGTGCGAGTTCTCCGCCGAGCTGCTCAAGGTCGACACGGAGAAGATGAAGGTCGTCGCACAGCAGAGGCTGCCGTTGGAGGGCGCGATGCCGCAGGACGTGAAGCTCTCCCCGGACGGCAAGACCTTCTACATCGCCGACATGATGGCGCACGGAGTGTGGGTGCTCGACGGGGAGAAGTTCACCCGGCCGAAGCTGCTGCCCACCGGCAGGGGCGCCCACGGGCTCTACGTCAGCCGCGACTCCAAGGAGATGTTCATCACCAATCGCGGCGAGGGCTCCGTCTCCGTCTTCGACTTCACGAAGAACGACCTGACGAAGAAGTGGTGGCTGCCGGACGGCGGCAGCCCCGACATGGGCGGCATCTCCGCGGACGGCAAAGTGCTGTGGCTGTCCGGGCGTTACGACTCCGAGGTGTACGCACTCGACACCAGGACCGGGAAGCAGCTGGCGCGCATCCCCGTGGGCGACGGGCCGCACGGGCTCGCGGTCTACCCTCAGCCCGGCCGCTACTCGCTGGGCCACACCGGCGTGTTCCGCTAGCCGACCGCCCAACTCGCCCACGGGTGGGTGATGATGCACGGCCCGGCGCCGCCGAGCCGGGCTGGTGATCTCCGTGATCATCACTCGCCTGCGGCGTCGGACCGCCGTGCTTGCGCCGGCGCTGACCGCCTCGCTCGTCCCGGCGGCCGCGTCCACCGCCGCCGATGCCACCGCCACTCGCATCGCCCCGGCTGCCGCCGCCGATCACCGGTCGTACGGCCGGACACAGGGCGGCCCTGTGGCCCGCCTCGCGCCTTTCTTCAGCGCGCCGCGAGGATCGCCTCCGACGCCACCGGCCGGTACCCCGCCTTCTGGAACGTCCGCACGCTGCGCGCGTTGCCCGGGGACTGCTGCGACCAGAGCACCGGTGCGGGCACCAGATGGCGGGCCGCCAGGGCGAGTGCGAGCCCGAGGCCGTGGCCGCGTGCCTCCTCCGCGACCTCGATGGAGACCTCCCACCGGCCGGCCAGCCCCCGGCCCAGCACCAGCATCCCGCCGTCGGCCCTCCACACCCGCACGTCGTCACGGCGCTTCAACGCAAGCGCCACCCGCGGGTGTTCACGGTCCTGGATCTCGTGAAGCTCGAGGCCCGGTTCGCCGGGCAGAGCTTCGGCGACCGTCACGAGGTCGACGGTGTCCATCGACCGGCCTGTGCGCGCCATGAGCGCACACAGGAAGTTCGGGTTCATCGTGGCGGCCAGTCGGTCGGAGGCGGTTGCCGCCAGCTCTGCCCGCACCCAGTCCGGATCCTCGTCCGTGAAGACGACCGAGTGTGCGGTGAAGGCCACCACGCCCTCGTCACGGACGCCGGGCCGGCCGACCACCGTCACCCCGCCGTCCGACGCAGGAAACCGTCCGCGTGCCGCCGCAGCCAGGATCCCCGCCAGTTCGTCGCTCACCGCATGCCTCCCCGTTCGCATGTCTCGGCCTTGCCTCCATGATCGCGCAACGGTGCCGATAATCTGACCCCCGTCAGTAATGCACCAAGAAGGGGTGGACCGGTGGCGGACATCGACGAAGCACGCAAGGCGTTCGACCGTTACGACGCGGACGGCGACGGCTTCATCACTGCGGCCGAATACAAGAGGGCGATGGCTCAGATGGGTGACTGGAACGTCACCGAGTCCGTCGCCGAGGCCGTGATCGCCGCGCAGGACACCGACAAGGACAAGCTCCTGTCGTTCGACGAGTTCTGGGCCCACCTGAACAAGGCCTGACGCAGCGCGACACCGCGGCCCCCGGCGTATCCGCCGGGGGCCGCGCGCTGTCCGGGCCTACCGCCTCAGCACTCGATGATGTTCACCGCAAGGCCGCCCCGCGCGGTCTCCTTGTACTTCACCGACATGTCCGCTCCGGTGTCCTTCATCGTCTTGATGACCTTGTCGAGGGACACCTTGTGGTTGCCGTCGCCGCGCATCGCCATCCGGGCCGCGGTGACGGCCTTGACCGCCGCCATGCCGTTGCGCTCGATGCACGGGATCTGGACGAGGCCGCCGACCGGGTCGCAGGTCAGGCCGAGGTTGTGCTCCATGCCGATCTCGGCCGCGTTCTCGACCTGTTCCGGGGAGCAGCCGAGGACCTCGGCGAGCGCGCCCGCCGCCATCGAGCAGGCGGATCCGACCTCGCCCTGGCAGCCGACCTCGGCGCCCGAGATGGAGGCGTTCTCCTTGAAGAGCATCCCGATCGCGCCTGCGGCGAGCAGGAAGCGGACCACGCCCTCCTCGTCCGCGCCGGGCACGAAGTTCATGTAGTAGTGCAGCACGGCGGGGATGATGCCGGCGGCGCCGTTGGTGGGCGCGGTGACGACGCGGCCGCCCGCTGCGTTCTCCTCGTTGACGGCCATCGCGTAGAGCGTGATCCACTCCATCGCGAGGGCGTTCGGGTCGCCCTCGGAGCGCAGCTTGCGGGCCGTGGTCGCCGCCCGGCGGCGGACCTTCAGTCCGCCGGGCAGGATGCCCTCCCGGGACATGCCGCGCGAGACGCACGCCTGCATGACCTGCCAGATCTCCAGCAGGCCCTCGCGGATCTCGTCCTCGGCGCGCCAGGCCTTCTCGTTCTCCAGCATCAGCGCCGAGATCGACAGGCCGGTCTCCTTGGTGAGGCGCAGCAGCTCGTCACCGGTGCGGAAGGGGTACTTCAGCACGGTGTCGTCGAGCACGATCCGGTCCTCGCCGACCGCGTCCTCGTCGACGACGAAGCCGCCGCCGACCGAGTAGTACGTCTTCTCCAGCAGGGTCGTGCCCTCGGCGTCGCGGGCGAGCACCGTCATGCCGTTGGCGTGGTACGGCAGGGCCTTGCGGCGGTGCAGGACCAGGTCGTCGTCGAAGGAGAAGTCGATCTCGTGCATGCCGAGCAGGTTGATGCGGCGGCCGGTCCTGATCCGTTCGACCTGCTCGTCCGCCGTCTCGACGTCGACCGTGCGCGGAGAGTTGCCCTCCAGGCCGAGCAGGACGGCCTTGGGGGTGCCGTGGCCGTGGCCGGTGGCACCCAGGGAGCCGAAGAGCTCCGCCCGTATCGCCGTGGTGTGGGCGAGCAGGCCTTCGTTCTTGAGCCGCCGGGCGAACATGCGGGCGGCGCGCATCGGGCCCACCGTGTGGGAGCTGGAGGGGCCGATGCCGATCGAGAACAGGTCGAAGACCGAAATGGCCACGGGGGTACTCCTCAGGGTTGGTAGACGCCGTTGTCTGCCGGGGTGGTGCAGAGAACACAGGGCGGTACGTGGTGCGGGGCACCGCACGCACTGTCCAGTGTGCGCGGTGCCCCTTTTGTTTTGGTCCGGTCTGTTACGGGAGATCCGTCACAGACCGGGGTAGAGCGGGTGCTTCTCGGCCAGGGCGGTGACCCGGGCGCGCAGCGCGGTGACGTCGTAGGACGGCTTGAGCGCCTCGGCGATGATGTCGGCGACCTCGCGGAAGTCGTCGTCCTGGAAGCCGCGGGTGGCCAGGGCCGGCGTGCCGATCCGCAGGCCGGAGGTGACCATCGGGGGCCGGGGGTCGTTCGGGATCGCGTTGCGGTTGACGGTGATCCCGACCTCGTGGAGGCGGTCCTCCGCCTGCTGGCCGTCGAGCTCGCTGTTGCGCAGGTCGACCAGGACCAGGTGCACGTCGGTGCCACCGGACAGGACCGACACGCCGTGCTCGGTGACGTCCGCCTGGACCAGGCGCTCGGCGAGGATGCGGGCGCCGTTCAGGGTGCGCTGCTGACGCTCCTTGAACTCCTCGGAGGCCGCGACCTTGAAGGAGACCGCCTTGGCGGCGATCACGTGCTCGAGCGGGCCGCCCTGCTGGCCGGGGAAGACCGCGGAGTTGATCTTCTTGGCGAGCTCCTGCGTCGAGAGGATCACACCGCCACGCGGTCCGCCGAGGGTCTTGTGCGTGGTGGTCGTCACGACGTGGGCGTGCGGCACCGGGTTGGGGTGCAGGCCCGCGGCGACCAGGCCCGCGAAGTGCGCCATGTCGACCATCAGGTAGGCGCCGACCTCGTCCGCGATCCGGCGGAAGGCGGCGAAGTCCAGCTGACGCGGGTAGGCGGACCAGCCGGCGACGATCAGCTTCGGCTTGGACTCCTTGGCCAGCCGCTCGACCTCGGCCATGTCGACCTGACCGGTGGCGTCGTCGACGTGGTAGGCGACCACGTTGTAGAGCTTGCCGGAGAAGTTGATCTTCATGCCGTGGGTCAGGTGACCGCCGTGGGCCAGGTTCAGGCCCATGATCGTGTCGCCCGGCTTGAGCAGCGCGAACATCGCGGCCGCGTTCGCCTGCGCACCCGAGTGGGGCTGCACGTTGGCGTGCTCGGCGCCGAACAGCGCCTTGATCCGGTCGATCGCGATCTGCTCGACCACGTCGACGTGCTCGCAGCCGCCGTAGTAGCGGCGGCCCGGGTAGCCCTCGGCGTACTTGTTGGTCAGGACGGAGCCCTGGGCCTCCATGACCGCGACCGGAGCGAAGTTCTCCGAGGCGATCATCTCGAGGGTGGACTGCTGCCGGTGGAGCTCGGCGTCGACAGCGGCGGCGACGTCCGGGTCCAGCTCGTGAAGAGGGGTGTTGAGAAGCGACATCACTCGGTCCCTAAGGTCGTGGGTCAGCCGGCGAATTCGGTGTACTCGTCCGCGGAGAGCAGGTCCTTCGGCTCCTCGCTGACACGCACCTTGAACAGCCAACCGCCCTCGAACGGGGCGGAGTTCACCAGCGACGGGTCGTTGACGACGTCTTCGTTGGCCTCGATGACCTCACCGCTGACGGGGGAGTAGAGGTCGCTGACCGACTTGGTGGACTCCAGCTCGCCGCAGGTCTCGCCCGCGGTCACCGTGTCACCGACCTCGGGGAGCTGGACGTACACCACGTCGCCGAGCGCGTTGGCCGCGTGCTCCGTGATGCCGACCGTCGACACGCCGTCCTCGGCGGCCGACAGCCACTCGTGCTCCTTGCTGTAGCGCAGCTGCTGGGGGTTGCTCATGACCTGAATTCTCCTGTACGCGGGGGAGTGCTGGTGAACGGGGAGGGGGTGCGGACGATCACGTCCGACACCGGAAGATCACTTCTGGCGCTTGTAGAACGGCAGAGCCACGACCTCGTACGGCTCGTGGGTACCGCGGATGTCGACACCGACACCCGGCGTGCCCGGGGCGGCCTGAGCGGCGTCCACGTACGCCATGGCGATCGGCTTGCCCAGGGTCGGGCTCGGGGCACCGGAGGTGACCTCGCCGATCACTTCCCCGCCCGCGACCACGGCCATCCCCGCGCGGGGGATGCGGCGGCCCTCGGCGATCAGGCCGACGAGCTTGCGCGGCGGGGCGGTCTCGGCCCGCTCCGCGGCGGCGGTGAGCGCCTCGCGGCCCACGAAGTCGCCGTCCTTCTCGAACTTCACGACCCGCCCGAGTCCCGCGTCGAACGGGGTGAGCGCGGTGGTCAGCTCGTGCCCGTACAGCGGCATCCCCGCCTCCAGGCGCAGCGTGTCACGGCAGGACAGGCCGCACGGGATCAGACCGGCCGGTGCGCCCGCGTCGGTCAGCGCCTGCCAGAGCTTCTCCGCGTGCTGCGGCTCGACGAACAGCTCGAAGCCGTCCTCGCCTGTGTAGCCGGTACGGGCGATCAGCGCCGGGACGCCCGCCACCGTGCCGGGCAGGCCCGCGTAGTACTTCAGGCCGTCCAGGTCGGCGTCGGTGAGCGACTTCAGGATGCCGGGGGACTCCGGGCCCTGGACGGCGATCAGCGCGTACGCGTCACGGTCGTCACGGACGGTCGCGTCGAAGCCTGCCGCGCGCCCGGTCAGCGCGTCCAGCACGATCTGGGCGTTGCCGGCGTTGGCGACGACCATGTACTCCTGCTCCTGGAGCCGGTACACGATCAGGTCGTCGACGATGCCGCCGTCTTCCTGGCAGATCATCGTGTAGCGGGCGCGGCCGACGCCGACGGTGCCGATGTTGCCGACCAGCGCGTAGTTCAGCAGGTCCGCGGCCTGCGGGCCGGTCACGGTGATCTCACCCATGTGGGAGAGGTCGAAGAGGCCGGCCTTGGTGCGGACGGCGATGTGCTCGTCCCGCTCGCTGCCGTACCGCAGCGGCATGTCCCAGCCGGCAAAATCGGTCATGGTCGCGCCCAGCGACCTGTGCAGGGCGTCGAGTGCGGTCAGACGGGGGGCGTTGCTCATAGGTGTGGCTCCCAGGGCATGGCTGCGAGGACAATCCTCCCCATCTGTCATCGGAACCTGAGAGGTTCGCCCCGACTCCGCGTACGGGTAGTCGTGACTTGCACCTTGGGTGGAGCCGCTCGAATGCGGCTCGCTTTTCAGATCTGCCTCATCACACGCGGTACGGGGCCTGAGAGATTCAAGGGAGGAACTTGCTCCTTCGGCGCCCGCCACGGATGTGGCAGGGACTCTCCCGCGCGGATTCAAGCGGCCGGTATGCAGTTGGCGCGCACATCATTGCACGCATCGGGGAAGAGTGGAGCGTGAGGCCGCCCTGAAATCACTTGAGCCGTATTACCAGTTCTTTACACTTCATGGGCAAGGGTGTGGGATGACCCGAAGGGGGATGGCATGACGTTGCAGCCGACCGGTGCATACGCCACGACCGCGGGGGTGTCCGCCCAGCCGGGGCTGCCCGCAGTTCCAGCCCGGACCGGGGCGCCCGCGCGCGTCCGGCCCGCCCAGCCCGTCCTGCGCGACCTCAGGCAGCGCTCGGGCAGCAGCCCGCACAGCCTTGTCTTCGCCGCGGGCGACGTGGTGGTCGTCTCCGGCCTCCCCGGCAGCGGCAAGTCCACGCTGATGCGCCGCGCCGTGCGCGAACGGGGCATCGACTCGCAGGACACCCGCGACCGGTGGGACGCCCGGATGCCCCGCCTGCTGCCGTACGCCGTCTATCGCCCCCTCGTCCGTCTGGCCCACTACGCCGGGCTCCGGCGTGCCCTGCGTTCGGGTGAAAGTGTTGTCGTCCACGACTGCGGCACGCAGGCGTGGGTCCGCCGCTGGCTCGCCCGCGAGACGCGACGGCGGGGGGCGTCCCTGCACCTGGTGCTCCTGGACGTCACGCCCCAGGTCGCCAGGGCGGGCCAGCGCGAGCGCGGCCGCGGCGTCTCGGGCTACGCCTTCGCCCGCCACCGCCGGGCGGTGAGCCACCTGGTCACGGAGGCGGAGTCCGGCCGACTGCCGGGAGGCTGCGCGTCGGCGGTTCTGCTGGACCGGGAATCGGCGGGGTCGCTGAGGCGGCTGGGCTTCGCATAGTCCGCACAGTTCGCATAGTCCGCACAGGGGGAGACCTCGGGCGCGGGGGTGGGGGAACGGGGCTCGCCCCGGCGCCCGAGGCCCGGCGCCCCCGCGGCCGCAGTCGATCCGTCCCCGGCGCTAAGGTCGGGGCCGGCGCACCGCCCCGCACGAAGGACGACCCCCATGGAGACACCCCACACCGGCTGGCCCGGCAACGAGCTCGAAGAGGTGCTGGCCGCCTCCCTCGGCAACCCCGCCGCCGGAGGCCGCCTCATTGAGGTGCTCGGCCGCAGCCCGATATGGGTTCCGCTGCCCAACGGCGGTACCCCGGACAGCCCGAACCTCGATCTGCCCACCATGGACGTCGACGGCGCCGCATACGTGCCCGTCTTCAGCTCCGAGCAGCAGTTCCTCCAGTGCGTCGGCGCCCACATGTCGTTCACCGTCGCGCCCGCCCGCGAGTTCGCCCGCGGTCTGCCTCCACAGCTCGGCATCGCCGTGAACCCGGGCGGCGCCGTCGGTGTGCCCCTGCCTCCCTTGGCCGTCGCGGAGCTGTGCCGAGCCGGGCGGACACCGCTCGACGGGCCCGCCTCCGGCGGCCGTGTGCGGTTGTTCGAGCCGGACTGGAAGGAGGAGCCGGTCGACTTCCTCGCCGCTGCCGCCGGTGAGTTCGAGGCAGCCGGTGTCGTACTGACCGCCCGCCGCGCGCTCGCCTCCATCGAGGGCGACGAGCCGACGCTGTTCATCGGTGTCCAGGTCTCCTCCTGGGAGGGCGCCGACCGCAACGCCCCCATGGACGCCTTGGGCCGGGCTCTCGGCCGGGTCCATCTGCCGTGGCCGGTCAACCTCGTGCTCCTCGACGTCGCCCAGGACCCCGTCGGCGACTGGATGCTCGAGCGGGTGCGGCCCTTCTATCAACGGCAGCACGCGTAGTGGTCAAGTCATTGCCGGGTCTCCCGATTAACCTGGTTTGATGGCCTGAACGGCTCGACCAGGGGCCGTGACAGACGGCGGGACTCCAAAACGAGGGGCGGAACCAGGGTGAGTGCGTCAGGCACCGCGGCGGCCGGGCAGGTCGAGCACATGCTGCGCCAGGTGACTCCCGGCCGCTACGACGCGTACGAGGCGCTGCTGCACGCCCTTGCCGACCCCGCGGGCGGCCGGATCTGGATGCTGCTGTGGCACGGGCAGCCCGGTTCGCCCGATGCCCAGTACGGGAACATGGAGGTCGACGGCGTCTGTTACGCGCCGTGCGTCACCTCCGCGCAGGAGCTCGCCGTCTCCGGCTGGAACCGTGCGCACGAGATCGTCACCGGCCGCGACATCGCCCGCGCGCTCTACCCGGACCGCTGGGGAATCTGGCTCAACCCGCATGCGCCCGGCGGCGGCGTAGGCATTCCCTGGCTCGATCTGCGCCGTATCGCCACGGGCCTGGACCGGATGCCCGCGGGCCCGCTGCGGCTGTCCGACCCGGCGATCGAGATCCCGCAGTTCTACGCCCTGCTCACCCAGAACGCCCACCGCACCTCCGCCATCCGCTCCCTGCGGCGCGCCTGGGTGCAGCCCGCCATCGGGCCCGCGTATCTGGCCATCGGCCTGGATCTCTACGACACCGGCAGGCAGTCGGTCGACGCCGTGCGCGCGATGATGCAGCAGTCGGTCGCCGCCGTCCCGGACGGGCTTCCGGTCTCCACCGTCGCCATGTCCGACGAGTTCGATCCGATCACCATGTGGATGCGGGTCAATGCCCGTCCGTTCTACGATCGCGACGCCCATGCCGGAGCCCCGGCCGCCGGCGGCGGATACGGCTACCCTCCGCCACACACCCGCTGAGCTGGGAATGGCGCAGATGAACTCCGGCAGATGACAAGGGCGTTAACCCCTCCGGTGAGGATGTCCCGGATCTGCCCGGTTTGTTGAGTGTCCGGGTCTCGAGTGGGTATCACCGCTATCCGGACTGTTCTCCCAGGTGTCTCCCGTCTGTAGTGTTCGGCCGTCAATACCTCTCCACACGGCGGAACCATGGGGTGGACCCAATGCGAATATTCAAGTCCGGCGCAGTCCGGGCGATCACGGCGGCAGTCGCTGTCGGCCTGATCGCGACCGGCTGTTCCAGCGAGCGGGGCAAGGATGGTGCCGAGGGGGGCGCCAAGGACACCTTCGTCTTCGCCGGAGCCGGTGACCCCGGTTCTCTGGACCCCGCGCTCGCGAGCGACGGTGAGACCTTCCGGGTCACCCGTCAGGCCTTCGAGGCCCTGCTCGAGCACGAGTCGGGCGGCAGCAAGCTCGTCGGCGGCCTCGCCGAGAAGTGGTCGAGCGACCCGGCCGGCAAGGTCTGGACGTTCAACCTGCGCAAGGGTGTGAAGTTCCACGACGGAGAGGCGTTCAACGCCGCCGCGGTCTGCGCGAACTACGACCACTGGTTCAACTGGAAGGGCACGTACCAGTCGAGCGCGGTCTCCTACTACTGGCAGACCATCATGGGCGGCTTCGCGAAGAACGAGGACAAGGAAGCCCCCAAGGCGAACTACAAGTCCTGCACGGCCAAGGACGAGAACACGGCGGTCATCGAGGTCAACGAGCCCTCGGCGAACCTGCCCGGCGGCTTCTCCCTCCAGGCGCTGGCGATCCACTCGCCGAAGGCCCTCAAGGAGTACGAGAAGCAGGACGCGACCGCCAAGGGCGACGCGATCACGTACCCGAAGTACAGCCAGGAGGCCGGCACGGTCGCCGGCACCGGCCCATACAAGATCGTGAAGTGGAACAAGGGCAACAAGGAAGTCTCCCTTGAGCGCTTCGACGACTACTGGGGTGAGAAGGCCAAGGTGAAGAACCTGGTCTTCCGCACGATCGACACCGAGGCCGGCCGCCGTCAGGCGCTGCAGGCCGGTGACATCGACGGCTACGACCTGGTCGCGCCCGCCGATGTGAAGACGCTGGAGAAGGAGGGTTACGAGGTCCCGACCCGTGACGTCTTCAACATCTTCTACGTCGGCATGACGCAGTCGAAGAACCCGGCGCTGAAGAAGCCCGAGGTCCGGCAGGCCATCTCGCACGCCATCGACCGCGAGGGCATCGTCAAGACGCAGCTGCCCGAAGGCGGCAAGGCCGCGAGCCAGTTCATGCCCGACACGGTCGCCGGCTTCTCGGACAAGGTGAAGACCTACCCGTTCGACACCGCCAAGGCCAAGGAACTCCTCAAGAAGGCCGGTGAGGAGAAGCTCAAGATCGAGTTCTGCTACCCGACCGAGGTCACCCGCCCGTACATGCCCGCCCCGCAGGACATGTTCGAGCGCATGAAGGCCGACCTGGAGAAGGCCGGCATCACGGTCACCCCGAAGGCCATGAAGTGGGCCCCGGACTACCTGGACGCCACCGAGGCCGGCTCCTGCGCCCTGCACATGCTCGGCTGGACCGGTGACTTCAACGACGGCTACAACTTCATCGGCACCTGGTTCGCCGGGCCGGACAAGCAGTGGGGCTTCAACGACAAGAAGGTCTTCGACGCGGTGAACGCCGCCTCGAAGGTCACCGACCCCGCGGCTCGCGTCGAGGCCTACAAGAAGGCCAACGAGACGATCATGGAGTACGTCCCGGGCGTCCCGATCTCGGCGTCCCCGCCGGCGATCGCCTTCGCCAAGAACGTCAACCCGCCGAAGGTCTCCCCGCTGACGCAGGAGAACTTCGCCGAGGTCTCCTTCAAGTAATCGCACACCAGCGGGTCCGCCCGGCCACGGAATCTCGGTGGCCGGGCGGAGCCGCATCGACGCACGTAAGAAAGGGGCATGCGGGGTGCTGCGACTCGTCGTACGAAGACTGCTACAGCTCATACCCACCCTGCTCGGCCTGTCGGTTCTGCTCTTCCTCTGGCTGAACCGACTGCCCGGCGGACCCGCCTCAGCGATCCTGGGCGAGCGGGCGACCGAAGCCGAAGTGGCGCGCATCAACCGGGTCCTCGGGCTCGACCAGCCCGTCTACGCCCAGTACTGGCGCTTCATCAAGCGCATCTTCGAACTGGACCTCGGTACCTCCACCCAGACCGGCCAGCCGGTGTGGGACGAGTTCGCGACGCGCTTCCCCGCCACGGTGGAACTCAGCATCGTCGCGATCCTCATTGCCATCGTTGTCGGGATCCCGCTCGGCTACCTGGCGGCCAAGCGCCGCGGTGGCTGGCTCGACGTCGCCTCCGTCTCGGGGTCGCTGATCGGTATCTGCATCCCGGTGTTCTTCCTCGCCCTGATCCTCAAGGGCATCTTCGCCGTGCAACTGCACTGGTTCCCGAGTTACGGGCGGTTCACCACCGGCATCGACGCCACTGACGTCACCGGATTCGCCGTTCTCGACGGCTTGCTGACCGGCGAGTTCGACGCCAGTCTGGACGCGGTCCACCACCTGATCCTGCCTGCCATCGCGCTCTCGTCCATCCCGCTCGCCGTCATCGTGCGCATGACCCGGGCCAGCGTGCTCGAGGTGCTCGGAGAGGACTACGTCCGTACCGCGGAGTCCAAGGGCTTGGACAAGCGGACAGTTCGCGGCCGTCACGTGCTGCGCAACGCGCTGCTGCCGGTGGTCACCGCTGTCGGTCTGCTGACCGGAAGCCTGCTGTCGGGCGCGGTGCTGACCGAGTCGGTCTTCTCCTTCAACGGCATCGGCAACTTCATCCGCACCTCGATCGACGCCCGCGACTACCCGGTGCTCGTCGGGTTCATCCTCTTCATCGCGATGGTGTACGTCCTCATCAACCTGCTGGTCGACCTCGCGTACAGCATCATCGACCCGAGAGTGCGGGTGCACTGACGTGACGACCTTGACGAAGAAGGCCGACAAGATCGATCGGCTCGCCGAGCTGATGCAGACGTCCGAGGCCACCAGCGGGGCGAGCCTGTGGCGCGAGGCCATGCGCCGGCTCCGTGCCAGCAAGATGGCGATCATCGGCGCTGTCATCATCGGACTGTTCGTGATCCTCGCGATCGTCGGACCGTGGATCGCGCCGTTCAGCCCGTCCGCCCAGACGTGGCGCGGCGAGGTCTTCGCCAACAGGGGCGAGTTCGTCGGCGCGCGCGACGGAAACTGGTTCGGCCTCGACCATCTGGGCCGGGACATGTTCTCCCGGATCCTGGTCGGTGCCCGGCAGACCCTGATGGTCGGCGTGGTGTCGATGCTCATCGGCCTGATCGTCGGCGCGCTCGTCGGAGTGCTCTCCGGCGCGGCCGCGACCCTCGGCGGCAAGGCGGGGCAGCGCATCGACACGGTGGTCATGCGCTTCACCGACATCATGCTGTCGCTGCCGTCGCTGCTGCTGGCGGTCTCGATCGCCGCGGTGATGGGCCAGTCGCTGACTACGGTGATGATCGCCGTCGGTGTCGTGCAGATTCCGATCTTCGCGCGAATGCTGCGCGGTTCGATGCTGGTGCAGGGCAACTCGGACTACGTCCTCGCGGCCAAGGCGCTCGGCATCCGGAAGAAGCGGATCGTCCTCACCCAGATCCTGCCGAACTCGCTCAGCCCCGTGATCGTCCAGGCGACGCTCAGCCTCGCCACCGCGATCATCGAGGCCGCGGCCCTGTCCTACCTGGGGCTCGGCAACCCGGACCCGGCGATCCCCGAGTGGGGCGTCATGCTCGCCCAGGCCGAACGGTTCTTCGACAACGAGCCCATGATGGCGGCCTACCCCGCCATCGGGATCATCATCACCGCTCTTGGCTTCACCCTGCTCGGCGAGGCCATGCGCGAAGCCCTCGACCCGAAGCTGCGAGGCTGAAGTCCCATGGCACTGCTCTCTGTTGACGAACTCAGCGTCACTTTCACCGCCAAGGGCCGCAAGGACTCCACGGCTGTCGACGGCGTCTCCTTCGACGTCGACCAGGGTCAGGTCGTCGGCCTCGTGGGCGAGTCGGGCTGCGGCAAGTCCGTGACCTCGCTCGCCCTGATGGGTCTGCTGCCGGGCAAGGGCGTGAAGGTCGGCGGTCGCGCCGTCTTCGACGGCCAGGACCTGCTCACCATGAACCCGCGCAAGCTGCGGGACATGCGAGGCAGCCAGCTCGCGATGATCTTCCAGGACCCGCTGTCCTCGCTCAACCCGGTCGTCCCCATCGGCATCCAGGTCACCGAGATCCTCCAGCGCCACCGTGGGCTGAAGGGGGAGGCAGCCCGCAAGGAGGCCGCCCACCTGCTGGACCGGGTCGGCATTCCCGACCCGACCCGGCGGCTCAAGGAGTACCCGCACCAGCTCTCCGGCGGTATGCGTCAGCGTGCGCTGATCGCCATGGCCGTCGCCTGTGCTCCCCGGATGCTGATCGCCGACGAGCCGACCACGGCGCTCGACGTGACCATCCAGGCGCAGATCCTGGAACTGCTCAAGGAACTGGTCGACCAGGAGGGCACCGCCCTGCTGATGATCACCCATGACCTGGGCGTGGTGGCCGGCCTCTGCGACCAGGTCAACGTGCTGTACGCCGGCCGGGCCGTGGAGTCCGCGGGCCGCCGCGAGCTGTTCGCGCACCCCACCCACCCGTACGCGCACGGTCTCCTCGGGTCCATCCCGCGCCTCGACGCCCCGCGTGGCGAGGCGCTCAGCCCCATCCGCGGATCCATCAACGACAGGATCGCCTGGGCCGACGGCTGCGCCTTCGCGCCGCGTTGCGACTACTACACGATGGAGTGCCTGACCGGCACACCCGAACTGACCGAACCACGCGCGGCCGGACACCAGGTGCGCTGCGTCAACCCGGTCCTTCCCAAGCCCAAGGCGGAGGTCTCGGCATGAGCCTGCTCGAACTCGACGATGTGAAGGTCCACTTCCCCGTCAAGAAGGGCGTCCTCTTCAACCGCACGGTCGGTCACGTCTACGCGGTCGACGGAGTGTCGCTCAAGGTCGAGGCCGGTCAGACGTACGGGCTCGTGGGCGAGTCGGGCTGCGGCAAGACGACCCTCGGGCGAGCCGTACTGCGGCTGGTGGACATCACCGACGGCGAGGTCGTCTTCGACGGGACCGACCTGGCGAAGCTTCCCGACGAGGAGATGCGCCGCTACCGGCGGCGGCTGCAGATGGTCTTCCAGGACCCGCTCGGCAGCCTCAACCCGCGGCAGAACATCGAGTCGATCCTCAGCGAGGGCATGGCCGCGCACGGGATCGGCAAGGACCAGAACGAGCGCCGGGAGAAGATCAAGGAGATCCTCGCCAAGGTCGGGCTACCGACCAACGCGCTGTCGCGCTACCCGCACGAGTTCTCCGGCGGGCAGCGTCAGCGCATCGGCATCGCCCGGGCGCTGGTCCTCGAGCCCGACGTGATCATCTGCGACGAGCCGGTCTCCGCGCTCGACGTGTCCGTGCAGGCGCAGGTGATCAACCTGCTGGAGGAGCTCCAGGAGTCGCTGGGGCTGACCTACCTCGTCATCGCCCACGACCTCGCCGTGGTCCGGCACATCTCGGACGTCATCGGGGTCATGTACCTGGGATCCCTGGTCGAGGAGGCGCCCAGCGACGCGCTGTACGCGGGGCCCAAGCACCCGTACACCAAGGCGCTCATGTCGGCGGTGCCCGTTCCCGACCCGGAGGTCGAGGACCGTCGTGAGCGGATCCTGCTCCAGGGCGACCTGCCCTCGCCGGCGAACCCGCCTGCCGGCTGCCGCTTCCACACCCGCTGCCCCTGGGCGCAGGACAAATGCGCGGTCGAGCGGCCGGTGCTGACGGACGTCGGTGACGGGCACAAGGTGGCCTGCCACTTCGCCGCCGAGATCGAGGCGGGAACGCTCGAGCTGACGCGCCCGACCGGGATCGAGGCCGTCACGGAGACCGAGGCCGTCGCGGCGGAAGGCCCTGACGAGCCGACGTCCGCGGTGCCGGCGCAGGCGTCCGGGGACGAGGCACCCGCCAAGGCCGAGGCATCCGCGAAGGCCGACGTGGCTGCGGCCGAGGTTGATGCTCCGGAGCCGGAGCCCGCGAAGGCGGAGGTGGACGCACCGGAGTCGGGGCCGGAGCCCGCGAAGGCCGACGCGGCCGAGACGACGGCACCCGCGGCTGACGCCCCCTCTGACGCTCCGGAGGCGGACGCCTCCGAGAAGGAGTCCAGCAAGACCGCCTGACGGACTCGCGCGCATCTTGGAGCACCGGGCGTTGTAGAACTGTCCGGTGCTCCAAGAACTTTTCACGCCCTCCGTCCAGCACGCCCTCGAGCTCGTCGGCATCTTCGTCTTCGCGATCTCCGGGGCGCTGCTCGCCGTACGCAAGAACTTCGACGTGTTCGGCATGGCGGTCCTCGCCGAGGTCACGGCGCTGGGCGGAGGGCTGCTGCGCGACCTGATCATCGGGGCCGTACCGCCGGCGGCCTTCACCGACCTCGGGTACTTCGTCACACCTCTGGTGGCGACGGCGCTGGTCTTCTTCCTGCATCCGCACGTCGAGCGCATCCAGGTCGCCGTCAACGTCTTCGACGCGGCCGGCCTCGGCCTGTTCTGCGTCACCGGCACGACCAAGGCGTACGAGTACGGCCTTGGTCTCACCGCCTCCGCGACGCTCGGCCTTGCCACGGCCGTCGGCGGTGGTGTGCTGCGCGACGTGCTCGCCAACGAGGTGCCGTCCCTGCTGCGCTGGGACCGCGACCTGTACGCGGTGCCCGCGATCGTCGGCGCGACGATGGTCGTGCTCTGCATCCGGTTCGAAGCCCTGAGCCCGTTCACCAGCGGGCTGGCGGTGATGACGGCCTTTGTTCTGCGACTGCTGGCGATGCGCTACCACTGGCGAGCTCCGAGGGCCTGGAACCGGCGCTCCGAGGCCACCGAAAGCGAGTGAGAGAGGCCGCATGGCCGGGTGGCATAGAAAAGCTACCGCTTAGTAGTTACTTGTTGTACCGTGCGGTCATGGCAGAAGCAGTGGCTCAGGCGACGATCGGTGACAGCGAGTTCGACCGCGACACCGCGATCATCCTGCGCGAGACAGGCGTCTACGACGCGGAGCTCTCGTCGGGCTGGACAATCATCCATGCCGTCAACGGCGGGTATCTCTTGGCCCTCCTGGGCCGGGCGCTCGGCGACGCGCTGCCCCACCCCGACCCGTTCTCGGTGTCGGCCCACTACCTCACGGCCTCCCAGCCCGGACCCGCGGTGATCCGCACCGAGACCGTACGCACCGGCCGCACGCTCTCCACGGGCCAGGCGTCCCTCTTCCAGTACGAGGAGGACGGGACGGAGGTCGAGCGCATCCGGGTGCTCGCCACGTACGGCGATCTGGACACTCTCCCGGACGATGTGCGCACCACCGCCAAGCCGCCGGCGATCCCGCCGCAGGAGCACTGCTTCGGACCGTCCGACGGCCCGGCCCCGATCCCGGGCAGCTCCGCGATCACCGAGCGTCTGGACATCAAGCTGGACCCGGCGACGGTCGGCTGGGCGATCGGCGCCCCTTCCGGCAAGGGCGAGATGCGGGGCTGGTTCGGCCTTGCGGACGGGCGCGACGCGGACCCGCTGTCGCTGCTGCTGACGGTGGACGCGCTGCCGCCGACCTCGTTCGAGCTGGGACTCGCGGGCTGGACCCCGACGGTGGAACTGACCACCCACATCCGCTGCCGCCCGGCCCCCGGCCCGCTGCGGGTCTCGATCACGACGCGGAACCTGGCGGGCGGCTTCCTCGAGGAGGACGCGGACGTCTGGGACTCCGCGGACCGCCTCGTCGCCCAGTCCCGCCAGCTCGCCAAGGCGCCCCGCGACTGACCCGCCCGGGCCCCGGGGCGCGGGGTGGATCACACCTCGCGCCCCAGCCACGCCGCCAGCCGGTCGTAGGCGTCCGCGTCCGCGGGGACCTCGCGCACCGCGGCGAACGGCACCTCCTCGCCGCGGCGGTCCGCGGGCAGTGCCTGTTGGGCCAACGGCAGTACGGCGAGGGCAAGTTCCTCGTCCAGCGGTACCGGATGCCCGAGCGCCCGTGACAGGTCCCAGGTGTGGGTCAGGGTCTCCATGACGTAGCCGCCGACCGCCGCCGCGCCCGGCACCCGGCCCCACGGCACCGTGTACTCGCCCGCGAGTTTCGCGTCGTCCGCCCAGGCCGCGGTCGCCCGCCGCAGCACCTCCTCGAAGGCGTCGCTCCATCCCTCGTCCGCCACGCCGTCCGTGTGTGTCGGGACCGCCATGCCGTCGCCGCCTTCGCCGATGACCGCGAACCTTCGGGTGGCGCCGACGACGTGCGAGATCAGCTGCCGTGCGTCGTACTCCGTACAGGGGGTGGAGCGTTCGAGCTCGTCCGGCGTGACGGTCTTCAGCAACCCGGCGAACTGGGCGGCGGTGCGGGCGTAGAGGGTGCGCGGGTCGTTCGTCATGTCCGACTCCTCGGCTTCGTTTCGACGGTGACGGGCCATACGATCCCCGGATAACCTGACATCCCCCGTCATGTTTTCCGGAGGGCCCGTGAAGTCCGACCGGCTGCTGTCGATCCTGCTGCTCCTGCAGACCCGCGGCCTCGTTCCGGCCTCCGAACTCGCCGAGCGGCTCGAGGTCTCCGTACGCACCGTCTACCGGGACGTCGAGGCGCTGTCGGCCGCCGGGGTGCCGGTGTACGCCGAGCGCGGCCGGCACGGCGGCATCGCGCTGCTGCCCGGGTACCGCACCGATGTCACCGGCCTGACGGCGGACGAATCGCGGGCGCTGTTCGTCCTTGCCGCGCAGGGCGCCCACCGGGCTCTGGGGCTCGACGAGGCGCTGGGGTCGGCACTGCGCAAGGTGATGGCGGCACTGCCCGAGCCGCACCGGCCCGCAGCGGAGTTGACCAGCCGCCGCATCCTCGTCGACCCCGACCGCTGGATGGTTGCCCCCAAGGCGGCGGTCGAACTGGACACGCTCAGCTCCGCCGTCTTCGCGGACCGACGGCTGCGGCTGCGCTACCGGCACAGCGGCACGACCCGGCCCCGCAGGTACACCGTCGACCCGTACGGCCTCGTGGTGAAGGCGGGCGTCTGGTATCTGGTGGCCGATCACCGGTCGGTGCCGCGGCTGTACCGCGTGGACCGTGTGCAGTCCGCGCAGTCGACCGAAGATCCGGTACGGCGCAGGCCGGGCCAGGAACTGGCCCACGTGTGGGAGGTGCTGCGCCGCCAGGTGGAGGAGCGTCCGGCCGGGACGCGGGTCACCGTCCTGGTGAAGGACGACCGGCTGGACCTGTTCCTGCGCATCCAGGCCGCCCAGGTGGCGGGCGCATCCGAGCCGCGCGGCGACGGCTGGTCGCGGGTGCCGCTCGTACTGCCCGCGCCGGGGGCGGTGCGCACGCTGCTCGCGTTCGGCGAGAGCGTCGAGGTGCTGGAGCCGGCGGAGGCGCGCGAGACCCTCGCGGCGGCGGCCGCCGCGGTCGTCGACCTGTACCGGGGTGGCGGCGCAGCTGCCGCCCCGCCGCGCGCACGTGGGAGGGCGGCGGTCAGTCCAGCCAGTGGCGGCGCCCCAGACTGATCAGCCGCAGCTGGCGCCGCGCCGTGTCGGCGACCCGTTCCTCACCCTGCGGGCCCGCCTCCAGGAAGGCGTAGCCGGTTGCCATCATGTGGTCGACGTACACGCCGGCGAGCATCCGCAGGTCCCCCTCGTTCCAGCCGGCCGACTCCGGCTCGTCGGCGAAGGCCCGCACGACCTCGTCGGTGAACCGCCGCAGCTGTTCGGCTATCGCCGCGCGGACCGGAGCGACACCGCCGTGCCGCTCACGCGCGACGAAGCGCACATGGAGCGGAGACGTGCGGACCAACTCGGCGATGAGGGCGACCGCCTGCTCGATGCGCTGCTCGTCACCGTCCGTGTGGAGCGCCTGGCCGATCGGGACATGGAGACTGCCGAGCGTCTCCTCCACCAGTGCCACACCGAGATCGGCCATGTCGCGGAAGTGCCGGTAGAACGCGGTCGGCGCGACGCCCACGGCCCGGGTCACCTCGCGCAGCCCGAGGCTGCTCAGGCTCTGCTCCTCCAGCAGGCCGAGTGCCGCGTCGAGGAGGGCCTGGCGGGTCTTCTGCTTCTGGGCCTGGCGGATGCCCACGGTGTGACTCATGACATTCAGTAAACAACCGTTCTCCCAAGAAAGGAAGAGTAGACTCAGCAGTCAGTGAACAGTCGTACCTACAAGTGTTCACCAAGAAGTCGCCGAAAGGATGACGATGATCGCCCTCGTAGCGGCACTCCTCCTGTTGGGAATCATGCTGGGCGCGGTGGTCCAACTCCCTGCCGCCGTCTCGCTGGTGGCCGCCTCCGCCATCGGCTGCTGGCTGCTCGTCTTCGCCATGCGCGAGCGCGGCCGCGCTCGCCGCAACTGAAGCGCCCAGCACGACCCCTCGTGCCGGCACCGGAAGGAGAGACGTCATGCAACTCGCCGAACTCATACGTCCGCAGCACCGCAGCGGCGCCCGACCCGACAGCACCCCCGACAGCGCGTCCGGCGCGGAAAGCCCCGCCGAGCCGACAGCCGCGAACGGACCCGCCGAGGAACGCCGCAAGGACGCCGACGGCATGGCCGTCGCCGCGTTCGTGCTCGGCCTCGTCGGACTGCTCGTGATGAACATCGTGCTCGGCCCGACCGCCGTCGTGCTCGCGGCCCTCGCCCTGCGGCGCGGCACGGTGCGCCGCGGCCGCGCGCTGCTCGGCCTCGCGCTCGGCGTGGCCGACCTCGTACTGCTCGCCGTTCTCGTGACCGTCAACGGGTCGGTCGTCTGGAGCTTCGGCGGCTGACATCGCCCGCGCCCGTCGGGACCGAGCCGCTCCCGGCGCGCACGCGGGGCGAGCGTGCACCCCTGCGCCGCGTCCGTGCCCCCACAGGGCCTCGTAGAATCGGGGCCATCATGGCTTACCTCGACCACGCCGCGACCACTCCGATGCTGCCGGAGGCGATCGAGGCGATGACCGCCCAGCTCGCCGTCACCGGCAACGCCTCCGCGCTCCACGCCGCCGGGCGTCGGGCCCGCCGTACCGTCGAGGAGGCCCGCGAAACCCTCGCAGAAGCCCTTGGCGCCAGGCCCAGCGAGGTCGTCTTCACCTCGGGCGGCACGGAGGCCGACAACCTTGCTGTCAAGGGCCTGTACTGGTCCCGCCGCGACGCCGACCCGGCCCGGACCCGCGTGCTGGCCGCACCCGTCGAGCACCACGCCGTCCTCGACGCGGTGGACTGGCTCGGCGAACACGAGGGCGCGACGGTCGAGTACCTGCCCGTCGACTCCTACGGCCGGGTCCACCCCGAGTCGCTGCGCGAGGCCATCGGACGCAACCCGGACGACGTGGCGTTCGCCACCGTCATGTGGGCCAACAACGAGATCGGCACCGTCATGCCGGTCCGGGAACTCGCCGACGTAGCAGCCGAGTTCGACGTCCCCCTGCACGCCGACGCCGTACAGGCCTTCGGCCAGCTCGACGTCGACTTCGCCGCGTCCGGACTCGCCGCGATGACCGTGTCCGGCCACAAAATCGGCGGCCCGTACGGCATCGGCGCCCTGCTGCTCGGCCGCGAGTACAGCCCGGTGCCCGTGCTGCACGGCGGCGGCCAGGAACGCCACGTCCGCTCCGGCACCCTTGACGCCCCGGCCGTCGCGGCCTTCGCCGTGGCGGGCCGGCTGGCCGCCGAGCGCCGCGAGGACTTCGCCCGCGACATCGGCGGCCTGCGCGACGAACTCGTACGCGCCGTACGCACCGCCGTCCCCGACGCGATCCTCGGCGGCGATCCCATAGACCGGCTGCCCGCCAACGCGCACTTCAGCTTCCCCGGTTGCGAGGGCGACTCGCTGCTCCTGCTGCTCGACGCTCAGGGCATCGAGTGCTCCACCGGCTCCGCCTGCACGGCCGGCGTGGCCCAGCCCAGCCACGTCCTCCTCGCCACCGGCACACCCCCCGACCTGGCCCGCGGCACCCTGCGCTTCAGTCTCGGCCACACCTCGACGAAGGCCGACGTGAACGCGGTGGCGGAGGCCATCGGCCCGGCGGTCGAACGGGCCCGCACGGCGGGACTCAGCTAGGGTCTTTCGTCCGGGTGGCCGGGCGGTGCGCGGCCGCGGTGACCAGGTCGGAGTCCACCCGGCAGGTGAGGGACTCGACCAGCGGGACCATCACGCCGTTACCCGCGCCGGCGGCATCTCCCACAGATGTGCCAGGGCCGCAGTGCCCAGTCCCCACCGCCGGAGCGCGGAGGCGATCTCGACGTGGACGTCGAGATCGGGGTCCCGGTTCCACGGGAAGGCCGAGCGCGGCATGCACCTCGTCCCGCGGCTCAGCCGTCCATGGCTCCCAGCGTCCGCCGTCCGTTTCCTCCTCGCTCATCCGGTGACCTACGCCTTCGACTCGGCAGCCTTCGCCACCCTGCGCGCCTCCGGTGTCGCCTCGCCGACCAGCTTCATGTACGTCGACCAGTCCCAGTGCGGGCCCGGGTCGGTGTGGTCCGTGCCCGGGACCTCCACGTGGCCGACGATGTGCTCGCGGTCCACCGGTATCTCGTAGCGGGCGCAGATGCCCGCCGTCAGCTTCGCCGACGACCGGTACATCGCGTCCGTGAAGTCCTGCGGCCGGTCGACGAAGCCCTCGTGCTCGATGCCGATGCTGCGCTCGTTGAACGAGCGGTTGCCGGCGTGGTACGCGACGTCCAGCTCGCGGATCATCTGCGCCACATGGCCGTCCTTGCGCACGACGTAATGAGTCGCCGCACCGTGGAGCGGATCCTTGAAGACCTTCAGGGCCGTCGGGTAGCTGCCCTGGACGACATGGATGACCACCCGGTCGATGTCGTAGTCGTCCGGCCGGTCGGCCAGCCGCCAGTTGGAGGCGTTCGCCGCGATCCACTGGGCCCCGGCGTGATCGATCTCGCCCTCCTTGCGCGGCGTGCGTACCCATGGCATGCCGCGCCAGAGGCGGCGGATCTCCTCCTCGGCCAGTACGCCGCCGCCCACGATCACCGCACCACCGCCGATCAGCACGGCCCGCCGGCTCAAACCGCTCTTCCCGCCGCCGGTCTTCTTGCCGCCGCCGTGCTTGTTGTCACTGCCCATGCCGGTCACAACGCATACTCGCGAGCTTTCGGTTCCCCCGGACCCGTACCCTGGTAGCGCTATGACTGAGATCTCCCCGCGCCCCCTCCGTGTCCTCGCCGCCATGTCGGGCGGAGTCGACTCCGCCGTCGCCGCCGCCCGCGCCGCGGAGGCGGGTCACGACGTCACCGGCGTGCACCTGGCGCTCTCCGCCAATCCGCAGTCGTTCCGGACCGGCGCGCGTGGCTGTTGCACGATCGAGGACTCGCGCGACGCACGCCGCGCCGCGGATGTCATCGGCATCCCCTTCTACGTGTGGGACCTGGCCGAACGCTTCCGGGAGGACGTGGTCGAGGACTTCGTCGCCGAGTACGAGGCGGGCCGCACGCCCAACCCGTGCCTGCGCTGCAACGAGAAGATCAAGTTCGCGGCGCTGCTCGACAAGGCGCTCGCGCTCGGCTTCGACGCCGTGTGCACCGGCCACTACGCCACCGTGGTCCTCCGTGAGGACGGCACCCGAGAGCTGCACCGCGCCAGCGACATGGCCAAGGACCAGTCGTACGTGCTGGGCGTGCTCGACGAGAAGCAGCTCGCCCATGCGATGTTCCCGCTCGGCGACACCCTCACCACCAAGGGCGAGATCCGGGCCGAGGCCGAGCGCAGGGGCCTCGCGGTCGCGAAGAAGCCCGACAGCCACGACATCTGCTTCATCGCCGACGGCGACACCCAGGGCTTCCTGGCGGACCGGCTGGGCAAGGCCGAGGGCGACATCGTCGACGAGAGGGGCGCCAAGCTCGGCAGTCACGAGGGCGCGTACGGTTTCACCATCGGGCAGCGCAAGGGTCTGCGCATCGGTCATCCTGCCCCCGACGGCAAGCCGCGCTACGTCCTTGACATCTCCCCGGTGAACAACACCGTGACCGTCGGCCCGGCCGAGGCGCTGGACGTCACCGCCCTGACCGCGATCAAGCCCCGCTGGTGCGGCACGGCCCCGTCCGGCCCCGGCACGTACACCGCGCAGCTCCGCGCCCACGGCGGCGAGACGGAGGTCACCGCGGAGCTCGTCGACGGCACGGAGCTGCGGGTGACCTTCACCGAGCCGGTGCGGGGTGTGGCCCCGGGCCAGGCGATCGTGCTGTACGACGACACCCGCGTGGTCGGCTCGGCGACGATCGCGACGACGACCCGTCGGGCGGCCGTGGTCGCCTAGGTTCCGCCCTCGGCGGGTCGTGTGCCAGGCCGGATGGCCGCTGGGGCTGTGTCCTGTCGTGCTCGACTTCCGCGCTGGTGCTGCCTGCGTCAAAGCCATAAGCGGGCGGGGGCGGACCCGGTGGGGCATGAAGGCCGTCCGGTCGTCAATGCGGACCGGACGTACGCCGCGCACGGTATGGGCGCCCTCGACATCGGTAGCGCCGGCCTGGGCGATGTGGTCTACCCAGGCTCCAATAAGGTCTCTTCTGGATAATCCGTATCGGATCGAATTGCTCTACGCTGGCAGGCATGACCGCCATGACGCCCGCGCCCACCGAACCGGACCTGTCGTTCCTCCTCGACCACACCAGTCACGTCCTGCGGACAAAGATGTCCGCCGCCCTCGCCGAGATCGGCCTGACCGCTCGGATGCACTGCGTGCTCGTCCACGCCCTGGAGGAGGAGCGCACTCAGATCCAGCTCGCCGAGATCGGCGACATGGACAAGACCACGATGGTGGTGACGGTTGATGCCCTGGAGGAGGCGGGTCTGGCCGAGCGCCGCCCTTCCAGTACGGACCGGCGGGCCCGGATCATCGCCGTCACCGACGAGGGTGCCCGCGTCGCCGGGCAGAGTCAGGAGATCGTCGACCGCGTGCATCGCGACGCCCTGGCCACGCTTCCCGGCGGGGACAGGGCGGCCCTCCTGCGGGCTCTGAAGCGTCTGGTCGTCGACGGTCTGGCGAACCCTGTCGAGGCCCCGCGCACCGCCCGCCGGGCGCGCCAGTCCAGGTAGGCGGGGAAGCGAGGCCAAAAGTAAGACCGAAAAAAATAGTCTGCAACAAAACCATCTGCTACGGTCTCTCCTGTTGCCCAACCGACAGGAGAGACCGCATGTTTGCCGCATCCGCCTCCGCGCCATCACCCGCCGCCCCCCGCTCACGCCGGCTCGCCCTCGGAGTCGTCGCCACCGGGATGCTGATGATCATCCTCGACGGCTCCATCGTCACCGTGGCGATGCCGGCCATCCAGAACGACTTGGGGTTCACTCCGGCCGGCCTCAGCTGGGTCGTCAATGCCTACCTCATCGCATTCGGCAGTCTGCTCCTGCTGGCCGGCCGGCTCGGCGACCTGATCGGCCGCAGGCGCATGTTCCTGGCCGGCACCGCCGTCTTCACGGCCGCCTCGCTGCTTGCCGGCGTGGCCACCTCGCCCGCCGTACTGATCGCCGCCCGCTTCCTCCAGGGCGTCGGCAGCGCGATGGCCTCCGCCGTCGGCCTGGGCATCCTCGTGACGCTGTTCACCGAGCCCAGGGAGCGCGCCAGGGCCATCGCCGTCTTCAGCTTCACCGGCGCGGCGGGCGCGTCCATCGGCCAGGTCCTCGGCGGCGTACTCACCGACGCGCTCAACTGGCACTGGATCTTCTTCATCAACCTGCCGATCGGCATCGCCGTCCTCGCGATCGCCGTACAGGTCCTGCCCGGTGACGTCGGTTTGGGCCTCAAAGCGGGCGCGGACGTATTCGGCGCGGTTCTGGTCACCGCCGGTCTGATGCTCGGCATCTACACCGTCGTCAAGGTCGAGGAGTACGGCTGGACCTCGGGCCGCACCCTCGGCTTCGGCGCCCTCGCCGCCGTACTGCTCGCCGCGTTCCTCGTCCGTCAGGCCACCGCGAAGAATCCCCTGATGCCGCTGCGGATCTTCCGCTCGCGCAGCGTCTTTGCCGCCAACCTGGTCCAGATCCTGATGGTCGCCGCGCTCTTCTCCTTCCAGATCCTCGTCGCCCTGTACCTCCAGAAGGTGCTCGGATACGGCGCCGCCGAGACCGGCCTCGCGATGCTCCCGGCAGCCACCGTCATCGGTGCCGTCTCCCTGGGAGTCTCCGCCCGTCTCAACGCCCGCTTCGGTGAGCGCAACGTCCTGCTGGCGGGCATCGTGCTCCTCATCGGCGTCCTCGCCCTCCTCACCCGCCTCCCCGTGCAGGCCAGTTACGCCGTCGACCTCCTCCCGGTCATGCTGCTCGCCGCGGGCTTCGGCCTCGCGCTGCCGGCGCTGACCACACTCGGTATGTCCGGCGCGAACGAGGAGGACGCCGGTCTCGCGTCCGGCCTGTTCAACACCACCCAGCAGATCGGCATGGCCCTGGGCGTCGCGGTTCTGTCCACCCTCGCCGCCTCCCGCACCGAGAGCCTCACGGCGGGCGGCCGGACGGCGGCCGAGGCGCTGACCGGCGGCTACCGGCTCGCCTTCGCGGTGGGCGCGGGGCTCCTCGTCATCGCCTTCACCGTCGCCTTCACGATGCTGCGCCGCCCCGAGCACCAGGCCGCCAAGGAGCCGGCCGCCGACACGCAGGCTCCCGCCCACGCCGCAGCCGTCTGACCCGCCCTCCAACCCCGCCCCCACCCCACCACTGAAAGGCTGATCCCATGAGCGGGAACACCGCCACCGAAACCACCACCGGCACCACCAAGAACGACGGCCCGGCCCCCCGGGTGCTCACCGACCAGGAGCTCTCCCAGCTGCTGCGGCAGCAGCAGTTCGGCGTACTCGCGAGCGTCAGGAGCACCGGCCACCCCCACCTGTCGACCGTCCTCTACGACTGGAACGCCGAGGAGCGCGTACTGCGCGTCTCCTCCACCGCCGACCGCCTCAAGGTCCGGCAACTGCGCCGCGACCCGCACACCTCACTGCACGTCAGCGGTCCGGACGTCTGGTCGTTCGCCGTGGCGGAGGGCGAGGCGGAGATAGTGGACCCGGTCGATGGGGCGGCCCCCGGCGAGCAGCCGCTGCCCGACCGGCGCGTGGTGATCCTGATCCGGGTGTCCCGCCTGTACGGGACCGCCCTGGACATCCCCTCCCAGGACTGAGAAATCAGTGCGTACGCCGGATCGCCGAAGAATCGATGCAGCCCAGGGCGGAGCGGGGGTGGACCACGTGGCAGTCCGCCACCATGGTCACGTTGTGGGCGAGGACGTTTGCCCGCCGGTAGCGCACCGTGCCGGTGCTGCGCCGGCGCACGATCTGCTGCAGCTTCTGCCCCCCTGGCCGGTCAGCTGCGCACACGGACAGGCCACCGCACCTGCAGCGGTCGGATCGGACGTCACCACACATCCAACCGCCACGACCACCAACCCGGCGAACCAATGCGGTCACAGCATCGGGGGGGGAGAGACGGGCAGCCGGCACTAGGGGGCGACGGGCAGCCGGCGCTTGTGGTCGGTGAGGCGGTAGCGGCTGACGATCGTTTCGAACGCCCGGCTGTCCACCGGCTTGCCTTCCAGGAAGTCGTCGATGTCGTCGTAGGTGACGCCGAGCGCGTCCTCGTCCGCCTTGCCCGGGGCGAGCGACTCCAGGTCGGCCGTCGGGATCTTCCACACCAGTGCGGCGGGCGCCCCCAGCGCGTCCGCGACGGCGCGCACCCGGCGCTTGGTCAGGCCCGCCAGCGGGACCAGGTCGGCGGCGCCGTCGCCGAACTTGGTGAAGAATCCGGAGACCGCCTCGGCGGCGTGGTCGGTGCCGACGACCAGGCCGTCGTGCGCGCCGGCCACCGCGTACTGGGCGATCATGCGCTGCCGGGCCTTGATGTTGCCGTGCACGAAGTCCTGGTGCCCGGCGTCGCGGAAGGTCACATCGGCGGCCAGTGAGGCCTCGAGCGCGGCGTCGCTCGCCGGCTTGATGTCCACGGTCAGCACGTGATCGGCCTGGATGAAGGAGAGCGCGAGCTGGGCGTCGTGCTCGTCGGCCTGGGTCCCGTAGGGCAGCCGCATGGCGTAGAACCGCGCCTCGTGCCCGGCGGCACGGGCCCGCTCGACAGCGAGCTGGCACAGCCGGCCGGTGGTGGTCGAGTCGACGCCGCCGCTGATGCCGAGCACCAGGCAGCGCAGGCCGGTGGAGATCAGCTGCTCGGTGAGGAAGGCCACCCGGCGTTCGATCTCCCGCTCGGCCTCGAAGGTCTCGGCGACCTGGAGCTCCCGGGCGATCTCCTGCTGCAGGGCGATGGCCGTCGGCTCGCTCACGTCTGCTCCCTGTCGCGGTTCACGATGTTCTGCCGCGCCCACCCTACCCAGGACGTCGCGGGAGGCCGGACGGACGGTGCGAAGGGAGCCGAGGGGGATTGTCAGTGGCCCGTCCTATGGTTGCGCTCACAGTGTCACCGCGAGCCACACCGCCCGGGAGGGCCCATGCCGTTCGCCGATGAACTCATCGGTGCGTCCACCGCCGAAGCGCTGGCGAAAGCCGTGGCACGAGCCGCGCCGGATGCCCGCGCAACCGCGCTGGACGCCGCGGCGGCGGCACTCGCGCCGCTCCCGCTGCGCGGACGCAGCGACCTGCTGCGCGACGCCCTGCTCGACGACGTCCCCGGGAGCTACGCCACGCTCGCCGCGACGGTGCGCCGCGCTGCCGCGGCGGACCCCGAAGGCTTCGGCGGCTGGCTGATCTGGCCGGTCACCAGTGCCGTCGCCGTCAAGGCCGTCGACGAGAGCACGGAAGTGGCGTTCGTCGACGCCCTCGATCTCCTGGCGGAGCTCACACCGCGGTTGACCAGTGAGTTCGCCATTCGGACCCTGCTGGAACACGACCTCGAGCACGCGCTGCGGACGATCTCGACCTGGACCACTTCCCCCGACCCGCATGTGCGCAGGCTGGCGTCGGAGGGGACACGGCCGTACCTGCCGTGGGCCAAGCGGGTCGGCGGGATCGTCGCTGACCCCGGTCGCACGCTGCCGATCCTCAACGCCCTGTACCGCGACGACAGCGAGTACGTGCGCCGGTCCGTCGCCAACCACCTGAACGACCTCAGCAGAATTCGGCCGGACCTTGTCGTGGAGACCGCCGCCCACTGGCTGAGCGCCGCCGACGACAACACACCCCGCGTCGTACGGCACGGCCTGCGCACACTGATCAAGAGCGGGCACCCGGAGGCGCTGCTGCTCCTCGGCTTCGCGGTGCCCGCCCAACTCGGCGTCGAAGGGCCCGTCCTGAGCACGACCAGCGCCGCGATTGGGGAGTCCGTGCAGTTCACAGCCCGGGTGACCAACACCGGCAAGGAGTCGGCCGACGTGGCCGTCGACTATGTGGTGCACCACCTCAAGGCCAACGGCAAGCAGACCGGCAAGACCTTCAAACTGGCGACGCGGACCATCGCCCCCGGCGAATCCGTGGAGTTCTCACGCGGCCATTCGTTCCGAAGGATCACCACAAGGCGCTACCACCCGGGCGTTCATGCCATCGAGCTCCAGGTCAACGGTGTGCGCTTCGGCCGTGCCGATTTCGTCCTCCGGGACGAGGAATCCCCGGCCGCAAGGTGAGCGGCGCTCACACCGGGTGGTGTGCGAAAAGCTCGAGATGCCCGCAGCTCACACAGCGGTACGCGTCGATCTGCCGTCGCGGCCGGCCGAGTCGCCTCGCACCCCCGAACACACCGCGTTCCAGCGCGCCCTGAATCCACCGTGCGTAACCGCGTGAGCCTTCCCCCGAGTCCTCGACGAATCCCGGTTCCAGTTACGCGGCCCCGCAGTGCGTGCAGTGCATGGCGTTCATCACCGAGGTGTACGAACTGACCTGCCAGGGAGGGGCGTTGGGGACGAGGGTGCGACCGTTGCGGCGGAGGACGGCATATGAACGCCCGGACGGATGCTACGCGTCGCCGTCCCAAGCCGTCGGCGTGCCGAGGAACTTCAGCAGCTCCGCGTTGAACCGCTCGGGCTGTTCCACGCCCGGGAGGTGCCCGGCGCCGTCGATCACCGTGAGCTCGGCGTGGGGGATCAGGTCTCGCATCGCCTCCGCGTCGGCGACCGGGATGTAGAAGTCGTCCGCGCCGACCACGATCAGTGCGGGTGACTTCACCGAGGCCAGCGTCTCGCGGTAGTCCGGGCGCTCGGCCCGGCCGCGGAGGGCCGCCGCCGCGCCCTCGGGGTCGGTGGTGCGCATCATCGTCAGCACACGCCCCGCGACATCGGGCATCTCGGCGACGTTGTACGCCGCGAGCATCTTGTCGATCACCTCGTGCGCGTATCCGTCCATCCCCTCGGCCGGCAGGCGGTCGGCAAGGGCGTTGCGGAAGGCCTTGCCCTCCTCGGTCTCCGCGACCGGAGAAGTGTCGCAGAGCACGAGCGCCCGCACCCGCGGCGCGTACGCCTTCTGGAACGCCATCGCGATCTGCCCGCCCATGGACACGCCACCGACGATCACGCGCTGCAGACCGAGATGGTCGAGGAGGGCCGCGATGTCGTCGGCGAAGTCGGAGAGCAGGGTCCTGCCGGGGACCACCTCGCTCTCGCCGTAGCCCCGTAGGTCCGGGGAGACGACCCGGTATCCGGCGGCGCTCAGCGCCTCGGCCTGGGGTGCCCAGAGCGTGCGGTTGAAGGGGTGCCCGTGGACGAGGACGACGGGTGGGCCGTCGGCCGGGCCCTGGTCTGCGTAGTGGATCGCGGAACCGTTGACGGTCACTCGGCCCATGCCGTGACTCCTCCGTAGGTCATGCGCCGATCATGGCATGCCGAATCCCGTTGCGGGCAACGGGATTTCGCCGACGTACGGGGGTGGAGGCGGCGACTGTGACGGTGCACGTGTTCAGGACGACGTGAAGAACCGCATCAGCGTCGGCGCCAGGACGTGCGGGGCCACCTCATGCGTCTGGCCCGTCAGCGTGCGGTGCCGGCCGCGGGGCAGTGCCTCGGCCACCGCACGCGCGGCCTCCCGCATCCCGGCGGGACTCGAACCCCCGTCGACGACCATCACAGGGGCGGCGACCGAGGCGAGGAGGTCCGTCGGGACCGTGCCGTCGCCCATCACCTCGTGGTCGTACTCCAGGGTGTGCGCCAACGCCTCCATGTCCGTCCACAGCGGGAGCAGCCGGAGTCCGGACACCGCCTCCTCCGGCATACCGACGGCCCCGAGGAACGCGGCGAGTGCGTCGCCCCGCCGGCCCTGGGCCAGCAAAGACTTCATCCGGCCGACGTATTCCCCGTTGCCTCTCCTTGCCGGTTCGGTCTGGAACGGCGGCTCGTAGAGGGAGAGTTGCGCGATCGGCAGACCTGCCGCGGCGGCGCGCAGCGCCAGCGCCGCCCCCGAGGACATGCCGTGGACGGCTGCGCCGGGGCCCGCCTCCGCGATGACGGCCGCGAGGTCCTCCACCTCGCGCTCCACCGCGTACGGCGCGGTGTCGCCACTGCCGCCCCGGCCCCGCCGGTCGTAGGTGAACACGCTGAAGCGGGAAGCGAGCAGCTCGGCCAGCGGCGCGTCCGACGCGGCCGCGCACAGCGCGCCGCTCACCATCACCAACGGTGGTCCCTCGCCGCGCTGTTCGTAGGCGATGCGGGTACCGTCCACGGACAGTGCCCTGTTGAGCATCCTGCTCGTCTTGTCCATAGGAGGGGTGACCGGACCGGCCGCGAGAACTCATCGCCCCGGCGGGGACGAGGGCGAAAAAATTCTGGACGGCGGCCCACCGGCCGTGATGCCGGCGCCTCTTACCGTGGACGCATGAACATCTGCGTCTTCCTCTCCGCCGCCGACCTCGACGACCGCTACACCCGTCCCGCCCGCGAGTTCGCCGAGCTCATCGGCAAGGGCGGCCACACCCTCGTGTGGGGCGGCTCGGACTGCGGCCTGATGAAGGTCGTCGCCGACGGGGTCGAGGAGGCGGGCGGACGGCTTGTCGGGGTGTCCGTGGAGTTCCTGCAGGACAAGGCGCGGGCGCGCGCCGACGAGATGGTCGTCGCGAAGGACCTCGCCGAACGCAAGGCCGTGCTGCTCGCCAAGTCCGACGCCGTCGTGATCATGGTCGGCGGCACGGGCACCCTCGACGAGGCGACCGAGATCCTGGAGCTGAAGAAGCACGGCCACCACACCAAACCGGTGGTCCTGCTCAACGCCGCAGGGTTCTACGACGGGCTGAAGCAGCAGTTCCAGCGGATGGACGAGGAGGGCTTCCTGCCCGTGCCGCTCACCGAGCTGGTGTTCTTCGCCGAGGACGGGGCCGGCGCGATGGCCTACCTGGAGGAGTCCGTGGGCATCCAGTAGTGCGACCATGGCGGTCATGACCACCCACCTGATCACCGGCGCAGGATCCGGCATCGGCGCGGCCGTCGCGCGACGCCTCCACGAGCGGGGCGACGACATCCTCCTCGTGGCGCGCGACGCGGGCCGCGCCAAGGAACTCGAGGCGCGGTACCCGGGAGCGGGCACGCTCGTCGCCGACCTGGCGGACCCCGACCGCATCTCCTGGGCCCTCGGACACCAGTCCATGCCGGAGACCGTCGACTCGCTGCTGCACATCGCCGGCATCGTCGACCTCGGCCCGATCGCCGAGCTGCGCCCGAAGACCTGGCACCAGCAGCTCAACGTCAACCTGATCGCCCCGGCCGAACTGACGCGGCTCTTCCTGCCCCAACTGCGCGCCGCCCAGGGCCATGTGGTGTTCGTCAACTCCGGCGCCGGCCTCAACGCGCACGCCGAGTGGGGCGCGTACGCGGCCTCCAAGCACGGCCTCAAGGCACTCGCCGACTCGCTGCGGCACGAGGAGCATGCGGCCGGGGTGCGGGTGACGTCCGTCTACCCGGGGCGCACCGCGAGCCCGATGCAGGCGAAGGTGCACTCCCAGGAGGGGAAGGAGTACGACGCCTCCCACTGGATCGACCCCGAGTCGGTCGCCACCGCGATCCTCACCGCGCTGGACCTGCCGCGGGACGCCGAGATCAACGACCTGACGGTGCGGCCGGGTCGCTGACCACCGCGGCACGTACGCTTCCCGGGTGAGCGAGAAGAACGAGTTCCGCTGGGGGCCTGCCACCGGCGTGGGGTCCATGCCGGGCGGCGACGCCCGCGAGGCCGCGAAAACTGTCACCGGAACGTTCGAGGAGTTCGTGCATCTGGCCGAGCTGCCCGCACGCGGGCCCGGTGCCGACATGATCGGCCGCACCATCGGCCTCCTTGTCGAGATGTACGCCCATGTCGAGCCGAGCGGCTGGCGCATCAGCGACCGGCCGGGACGCGACACCCGCCGGGCCCGCTCCTGGCTCGGCGAGGACCTCGACGCGCTGGAGGAGTTCACGCAGGGCTACGACGGGCCGCTGAAGGTGCAGGCGGTCGGCCCGTGGACGCTCGCCGCCGCGCTGGAGCGGCGTGGCGGCGAGGCGCTCCTCGGCGACCCGGGGGCCTGCCGGGACGTTGCCGCCTCACTCGCGGAGGGGCTGCGCGACCACCTCGCCGAGGTGCGCCGCCGGGTGCCCGGCGGCCGCGTGGTGCTCCAGCTCGACGAGCCGTCCCTCACCGCTGTGCTCCGGGGGCAGATCAGGACGGCCAGTGGCTACCGCACCTACCGGGCGGTGGACCGCCAGGTGGTCGAGAGCGCGCTGCGGGACGTCATGGCGGCGGCAGACGGGCCGGTCGTCGTGCACTCCTGCGCACCCGAGGTGCCGTTCGCACTCCTGCGCCGGGCCGGCGCCCAGGGGATCTCGTTCGATTTCGGTCTGCTCACCGAGCGTGACGAGGAATCGATCGGTGAGGCCGTGGAGGCCGGCACCAAGCTCTTCGCGGGCGTCGTCCCCTCGACCGACGACGCGTCGGACGGATTGTCAGTGGGCGCCGATATCGTCAAGGGCGTACGGACACTGTGGCGCAGGCTGGGGCTGAATCCGGGGACTCTCGCGGAGTCCCTGGTGATCACCCCGACGTGCGGGCTCGCGGGCGCCTCGCCCGCGTATGCGCGCGCCGCGCTCGCCCACTGCGTCCGTGCCGCGAAGTCACTCGCGGACAACCCTGAGTGACGGGTGTACGGATAACGGGAGGACAAAACGGTGGCCGGCGAACAGCAGACGACCCTGCCCGCGGACGTACGGGAGCAGCACGCACTCCTCGCCGAGCAGATCGAGGAGCACCGCTTCCGGTACTACGTGAAGGACAGCCCCGTCATCAGTGACGCGGACTTCGACAAGCTCCTGCGCAAGCTCGAAGGGCTCGAGGAGCAGTATCCGGAGCTGCGCACCCCCGACTCGCCCACCCAGAAGGTCGCCGGCGACTACGAGACGGAGCTGACCAAGGTCGAGCACCGCGAGCGGATGCTCTCCCTGGACAACGCCTTCGACGACGCGGAGCTCGCCGCCTGGGCCGAGCGCGTCGCCCGCGACGTCGGCGCCCCCGGCTACCACTTCCTGTGCGAGCTGAAGGTCGACGGCCTCGCGGTCAACCTCACCTACGAGAAGGGCAGGCTGACCCGCGCGGCGACCCGCGGTGACGGCCGGGTCGGCGAGGACATCACTCCCAATGTCCGCACGATCGCCGATATCCCCGAACGGCTCAAGGGCGACCACATCCCCGACCTCGTGGAGATCCGGGGCGAGGTCTACTTCCCCATGGAGCAGTTCCAGGAGCTGAACGCCCGCCGGGTCGAGGCAGGCGAGCAGCCGTACGCCAACCCGCGGAACTCCGCCTCGGGTTCGCTGCGTCAGAAGGACCCCAAGGTCACCGCCAAGCTCCCGCTGCACATGGTGGTGCACGGCATCGGCGCCCGTGAGGGCCTGGCCATCGACCGCCTCTCCGAGGCGTACGACCTGTTGCGCGAGTGGGGGCTGCCCACCGCGCAGCACACCAAGGTCGTCGGTTCGCTCGACGAAGTGCGTGAGTTCATCGCCTACTTCGGCGAGCACCGTCACTCCGTGGAGCACGAGATCGACGGCGTGGTCGTCAAGCTCGACGAGATCCCGCTCCAGGGCCGTCTCGGCTCCACCGCCCGCGCGCCGCGCTGGGCGATCGCCTGGAAGTACGCGCCGGAGGAGGTCAACACCAAGCTGGTCAACATCCGGGTCGGCGTGGGCCGCACCGGCCGCGTCACGCCGTACGCGCAGGTCGAGCCGGTGACGGTGGCGGGCTCCGAGGTCGAGTTCGCGACCCTGCACAACCAGGACGTCGTCAAGGCCAAGGGCGTCCTGATCGGTGACACGGTGGTGCTGCGCAAGGCCGGTGACGTGATCCCTGAGATCCTGGGGCCGGTGGTGGACCTGCGGGACGGCAGCGAGCGCGAGTTCGTCATGCCCGCCGAGTGCCCGGAGTGCGGGACGGCACTGCGGCCCATGAAGGAGGGCGACGTCGACCTGCGCTGCCCCAACGCACGCTCCTGCCCGGCGCAGTTGCGGGAGCGGCTGTTCTATCTCGCGGGTCGCAAGTCCCTGGACATCGAGAACTTCGGCTACGTGGCCGCCGCCGCGCTGACCCGCCCCCTGGAGCCGGCCGATCCGCCGCTCGCCGACGAGGGAGACCTCTTCAGTCTCACGATGGAGCAGCTGCTGCCCATCAAGGCGTACGTCCTCGACCAGGACAGCGGTCTGCCCAAGCGCGACCCCAAGACCGGCGAGGACAAGGTTGTCACGGTCTTCGCCAACAAGGAGGGCGGCCCGCGGCGGAACGCGGTGGCGATGCTGGAGAACATCGCGGCCGCCAAGGAGCGGCCGCTGGCGCGGATCATCACCGGGCTGTCGATCCGTCATGTGGGCCCGGTGGCCGCGGAGGCGCTCGCCCGCGAGTTCCGGTCCATCGAGCGGATCGAGCAGGCGTCACAGGAGGAGCTGGCGGCCGTCGACGGAGTCGGACCGACCATCGCCGCCGCGCTCAAGCAGTGGTTCGAGGAGGACTGGCACCGCGAGATCCTGCGGAAGTGGCGTGAGGCGGGCGTCCGGATGGAGGAGCAGGGTTCGGGGGAGGACGAGGGGCCCCGACCGCTCGAGGGGCTGACGGTCGTCGTCACCGGAACGCTCGAGAACCACACCAGGGATGGCGCAAAAGAAGCGCTCCAGAGCCTCGGAGCGAAAGTGGCTGGTTCCGTATCGAAGAAGACGAGCTTTGTTGTCGTCGGCGACAACCCCGGTTCCAAGTACGACAAGGCCGTGCAGTTGAAGGTGCCGGTTCTGGACGAGGCAGGCTTCGCCGTGCTGCTCGAGCAGGGACCAGAGGCGGCACGTGAGGCTGCTGTGACTCAGGAGGCATGACAAAAGGGGTGTGGACGGGCGCTCGAGAGGGGCGCACAAGGCGCACCGCGGCAGCACGGGGGTCAGGATCCGGACGTGCCGAACGCCGGTGGAACGCCCAGTACAGGTCACCCGTTCAGCGCATACCAGATGTATAAGGGTGGCCGGGTCGCATTCGGGCAAGAGCTGTAGAGCGATGCCCGTGCGAGCCTCCTGCGGCCTACTGTTGAGACGTGCGCCTGTCGTGCACGGCTGCGGGGTGGGTTTCGGTCGTGGTGGCACGACAACGGGAGCCAAGCCATCGCGAGGCATCGGCACTGCCGGCTGTGAGAGGGACGGGAATGAAACCGACCGAGAGCGCCGCCCCGGTTTCACGGCCGCGTGCACTCGCGGCCCTGGCGGGCAGGGCACCGGGCCTGCCGACCGTCGTCGTGGCGTGCGCCGCGCTCGTGCTCGTCATCGGCATCGTCCGCACCGTCCGCGACGGCCACGGGCTCTTCCCCTCCGCCACCGTCGGATGGTCGCTCGCACTGCTCACCGGGATCATCGTCGGCCATCTCGTCGCCCTCGGTCGTGACCGCTGGTGGGGCGGTACCGGCTCCGGCGCCGCGCTCACCCTCGCCACTCTGCTGCTGTTCGGATGGGTCCCGGCGGCGCTCGTCAGCCTCGCCGTCGTCGCGGTGGTCGGCGCCGCCTGCCGCCATCGCAGGCGGCAGGGCGTACTGCACGGGGCCGTGGACGTCCTCGGCATCGGCGCGGCCGGGCTCACGCTCGCGCTGTTCGACGTCGTCCCCACCGTCGAACGGCCCTGGGATCCGCTCGACTGGGAGCTCGAGGCCGCACCCGAGGTGATCCTCGCCGCCACCGCCTACCTCGCCGTCAACCGCCTGCTGCTCTGGTACGTGCTCGCCCCGCAGGGTGGCGGGCTGCCCACCGTGGCCCGAACCGCCCTGCTCCGGCAGGGCGTCGTCGCCGTCGCCCTCGTCGGCATCGCACCGCTGATCTGTGTTGTCGCCGTCGCCATGCCGTTGCTGCTGCCCTTGTTCGCCGTACCGCTGATCGCCCTCGACTCGACCCTGTGGATAGCCAGGGCCAGAGCCGAGGAGCAGCTGCGGGATCCGCTGACCGGCCTGCCCAACCGCCAATGGCTGCTGGAACGCACCTGGTCCGCGCTCGAGGATGCGGAGGCCGGCGGCGCTCGGGCGGCGCTCGTACTGATCGACCTCGACCGTTTCCGTTCCGTCAACGACACCCTCGGCCATCTCGCGGGCGACCGGCTGCTGCTCCAGATAGCCGACCGGCTGCGTCTCGCCCTGCCGCGCGGAGCGGAGGCAGCACGGCTCGGCGGCGACGAGTTCGCCGTGCTGCTGCCCACGGCCGACTCGACGACCTCGGCGCAGCGCGTGGCCAGGCACCTCGTCGCCGAACTGTCCTCGCCTCTCGACCTGGACGGGCTCACCCTCGTGCTGGAGGCCAGCGCCGGACTCGCCGTCTTCCCCGACCACGCCCTGGACGCCGAAGGGCTGTTGCGCCGCGCGGACGTCGCGATGTACCAGGCCAAGCGCGACCGTACGGGCGTCGAGGTGTACGAGTCCAAGCGCGACAGCAACACCCCCGACCGGCTCGGTCTGCTGGGCGACCTGCGCCGGGCGCTGGACGCCGGCGAGGTCGAGCTCCACTACCAGCCCAAGGTCCGCTTCGACGGACACGTCGCCGGCCTCGAGGCCCTCGTCCGCTGGGTGCACCCGGAGCGTGGGCGCGTCCCCCCGGACGAGTTCATCGCGATCGCCGAGTCCTCCGGACTGATGCCGCACCTGACCGAGTACGTCCTGGAGACGGCACTCGCCCAGGTCGCGAAGTGGCGCGCGCAGGGGCTCTACGTCCCGGTCGCCGTCAACGTCTCGCCCCGCGACGTGCACACCCCCGGCTTCGCCGGCGCCGTCGCGGCGCGGCTCGCCCGGCACGGCGTCCCGGCGGGAGCGCTCCAGCTGGAGATAACGGAGCATGTGCTGCTGGAGGATCCGCAGCGGGCCGCGGACACGCTGGCCGGGCTCGCCGACCACGGCGTGAAGATGTCGCTGGACGACTTCGGCACCGGCTACTCCTCCCTGGTGCATCTGCGCCGGCTGCCGGTCAGCGAACTGAAGATCGACCGCTCCTTCGTGGCCCGGCTCGCGGTCGATGCCGAGGACGCGGAGATCGTCCGGTGCACCGTGGACCTGGCCCACTCGCTCGGACTGCTGGTGGTCGCGGAGGGCGTCGAGGACGACGAGACGTGGGAGCGGCTGCGCGATCTGCGCTGCGACGCGGTGCAGGGCTGGCTGGTCGCCGCGGCGATGCCGCCGCAGGAGACGACGGCGTGGCTGCTGGCGCGCGGCGAACGGGGCTGGCACCGGCCCGCGCTCCCCGCGGGCGAACTGCCCCAGGCCCAGTCCGGCGCGGACCGCGCCGTGACGTGACGTGACGCCGCACAGGGCGCCACCCCGGGGCACGCGAGCCAGGCAAGATCCGAACGAGAGGCCCTCGTGGGCCCTGTTTCACGGGGGCGAGCCGTAACCGTTTCACGGTCCGCGGCCCCGGCCCCATAGGATTGGGCCAAAACCATCGCACTCACCCCTGAGGATCGCTGCATGCCTGGCATCACGCGCGAGGAGGTCGCCCACCTCGCCCGGCTGGCGCGTCTGGAGCTGAAGGACGAAGAGCTCGAGCACTTCGCCGGACAGCTCGACGACATCATCGGCGCGGTCGCCCGCGTCTCCGAGGTCGCCGACCAAGACGTACCCCCGACCTCCCACCCGCTGCCGCTGACCAATGTCATGCGTGCGGACGAGGTCCGTCCGTCGCTCACCCCCGAGCAGGCGCTCTCCGGCGCCCCGGCCCAGGAGCAGCAGCGTTTCAAGGTGCCGCAGATCCTGGGGGAGGACTAATCACATGACGGACAGCATCATCAAGCTCACCGCCGCGGAGACCGCCGCGAAGATCGCCTCCGGCGAGCTCACGGCCGTCGAGGTCGCCGAGGCCCACCTGGCCCGTATCGAGGCCGTCGACGAGAAGGTCCACGCCTTCCTGTACGTCGACCGCGAAGGCGCCCTCGCGCAGGCCCGCGCCGTCGACGAGAAGCGTGCGAACGGCGAGAAGCTCGGCCCCCTCGCCGGTGTTCCGCTCGCGCTCAAGGACATCTTCACCACCGAGGGCATCCCGACCACCGTCGGATCGAAGATTCTCGAGGGCTGGATCCCGCCGTACGACGCGACGCTCACCAAGCGCCTCAAGGACGCCGACGTCGTGATCCTCGGCAAGACCAACATGGACGAGTTCGCCATGGGGTCCTCGACCGAGAACAGCGCCTACGGCCCGACGGGCAACCCGTGGGACCTGACCCGCATCCCGGGCGGCTCCGGCGGCGGCTCCAGCGCGGCGCTCGCCTCCTACCAGGCGCCGCTCGCCATCGGCACGGACACCGGCGGCTCGATCCGCCAGCCCGCCGCCGTCACCGCCACGGTCGGCGTCAAGCCCACCTACGGCGCGGTCTCCCGCTACGGCATGGTGGCCTTCTCGTCCTCCCTCGACCAGGGCGGCCCCTGCGCCCGCACGGTCCTGGACGCGGCGCTCCTGCACGAGGTCATCGCCGGACACGACCCGCTCGACTCGACGTCCATCGACGCCCCGGTCCCGCCGGTCGTCGAGGCCGCCCTGGGCGGCAGCGTCGAGGGCATGCGCGTCGGCGTCGTCAAGCAGTTCCGCGGCGAGGGCTACCAGGCCGGTGTCGTCCAGCGCTTCGACGAGTCGGTCGAACTGCTGAAGGAGCTCGGCGCCGAGATCGTCGAGCTGGACTGCCCGTCCTTCGACCTGGCGCTCTCCGCCTACTACCTGATCGCGCCGTCCGAGTGCTCCTCGAACCTGGCCCGCTTCGACGCGATGCGGTACGGCCTGCGGGTCGGCGACGACGGCACGAAGTCCGCGGAGGAGGTCACCGCCCTCACCCGTGAGGCCGGCTTCGGTGACGAGGTCAAGCGCCGCATCATGCTCGGCACGTATGCGCTCAGCTCCGGTTACTACGACGCGTACTACGGCTCCGCCCAGAAGGTCCGCACGCTCATCACGCGGGACTTCGAGAAGGCCTTCGAGAAGGTCGACGTGATCGTCTCCCCGACGACGCCGACCACCGCCTTCCCGATCGGCGAGCGCGCCGACGACCCCATGGCGATGTACCTCGCCGACCTGTGCACCATCCCGACCAACCTGGCAGGCAACGCCGCCATGTCGCTGCCCTGTGGTCTCGCGCCCGAGGACGGCCTGCCCGTCGGTCTGCAGATCATCGCCCCCGCCATGAAGGACGACCGTCTGTACAAGGTCGGAGCCGCCGTCGAGGCGGCCTTCGTGGAAAAGTGGGGGCACCCGCTTCTCGAGGAGGCTCCGTCGCTATGAGTGCCATGGCAAAGAAGGCCAAGAACTTCAAGAAGTCCAAGACCGGGCTGTACGTGTCGCTCGGCAGCACCGCGTTCGGCGCGATCAGCGTTGCCAAGCAGGCCAAGCTCGCCCGCTCGGACGGTGACATGCTCCGGCTGGCGGACGCCGTCGTGTCCGCCGCCGCGATCGTCACCGGCCTGGCCATCCTCTACCGCGAGCTGAAGCGGCTCGGCGACGACGACGTTCTGCTGGGCTGAGAGGGAAAGTTTCATCGTGACCGTCACTGAACTGGTGTCGTACGAGGACGCTCTCGCGTCCTACGACCCCGTCATGGGCCTCGAGGTCCATGTCGAGCTCGGCACCAAGACCAAGATGTTCTGCGGGTGCTCGACCGAGCTGGGCGCGGAGCCCAACGCGCAGACCTGCCCCACCTGCCTCGGCATGCCCGGCTCGCTCCCGGTCGTCAACGCGGTCGCCGTCGAGTCGGCCGTCAAGATCGGTCTGGCGCTGCACTGCGAGATCGCCGAGTGGTGCCGCTTCGCCCGGAAGAACTACTTCTATCCGGACATGCCGAAGAACTTCCAGACCTCGCAGTACGACGAGCCGATCGCCTTCAACGGCTATCTGGACGTCCAGCTCGAGGACGGCGAGGTCTTCCGTGTGGAGATCGAGCGCGCCCACATGGAGGAGGACACCGGCAAGTCGACGCACGTCGGCGGCGCCACCGGCCGTATCCACGGCGCGTCGCACTCCCTGCTCGACTACAACCGCGCCGGCATCCCGCTGATCGAGATCGTCACCAAGCCGATCGTCGGCGCCGGCGCGCGCGCCCCCGAGGTCGCCAAGGCGTACGTCGCCGAGCTGCGCGAGCTGATCAAGGCGCTCGGCGTCTCCGATGCCCGCATGGAGATGGGCCAGATGCGCTGCGACGTGAACCTGTCGCTGCGCCCCAACGGCACCGAGAAGTTCGGCACCCGCAGCGAGACGAAGAACGTCAACTCGCTGCGCAGCGTGGAGCGTGCGGCCCGGTACGAGATCCAGCGGCACGCCGCGGTCCTCGGCGGCGGCGGCACGATCGTCCAGGAGACCCGTCACTTCCACGAGGAGGACGGCTCCACGACGTCCGGCCGGATCAAGGAGGAGGCGGAGGACTACCGTTACTTCCCCGAGCCCGACCTGGTCCCGGTCGCGCCGACCCGCGAGTGGGTCGAGAAGCTGCGCGCCACACTGCCGGAGCTGCCCCGGGTGCGGCGCAACCGGCTCCGCGAGGAGTGGGGCGTCTCCGAGCACGACATGCAGTCGATCCTCAACGCGGGCGCGGTCGATCTGATCGTCGCCACGATCGAGGCGGGCGCACCGGCCGACCAGGCACGTAAGTGGTGGATGGGCGAACTGGCACGCAGCGCCAACGAGTCCGGCCGTGCGCTGGACGCGCTGCCGATCACCCCGGCGCAGGTCGCGCGGGTGACCGCGCTGGTCAAGGAGGGCTCGCTCAACGACAAGCTGGCCCGCCAGGTCATCGAGGGCGTGCTCGCCGGCGAGGGCGACCCGGACACCGTGGTCGAGAAGCGCGGTCTGAAGGTCGTCTCGGACGAGGGTGCGCTCGGCGCGGCCGTCGACGAGGCCATCGCGGGCAACGCGGCGATCGCGGACAAGATCCGCGGCGGCAAGATCGCGGCGGTCGGCGCGCTGGTCGGCGCGGTCATGAAGACCACGCGAGGCCAGGCTGACGCGGCGCGCGTCAAGGAGCTGATCCTGGAGAAGCTGGGCGTCGCCGAGGGCTGACGGCCGCGACGAGGGCTTCGTTCGTGAGGGGCGGCGCACACCACTCGGTGTGCGCCGCCTCTTCGTGCGCCTGCTTCACCGTGACCGATCGCGGGCCGGGCCGTTGTCACGGCATGACCAAAGCACAACGTGTACTTGCCGCCCTCGCACTCGCCACCGGTGCCTCCGCTCTCGCCGCCCCCGCCGCGACCGCGGCCCCTTCTCCGCTCCCGGTCGGGACGCTGTCCGTCACGGACACGGTGGACTCCCTCACGTCCGGCTCCGTCGCGCCGGAGCACCGTGGCGAGGTGCCGACCGCGTCCCAGCAACTCGCCGGTCTCAACCGGCTGGCGGAGGTGCCGGGTGAGCTGGACCCGCTGACCAGCCAGGCGCAGCCGGTGATGGGCCTCGTCGGCGCCTTCGAGTAACGCGCAACGCGCCGAGCCGCCGTACCGGACGGTGCCGCCACCGGGCCGACTCAGCGCGGACCCGGTTACGGGTCAGTGCCGCCACCGGGCCGGCTCAGCGCAGGCCCGGTTACGGGTCAGTGCCGGCGCGTTCCGCAGCGCAGACCGGTTACGGGTCAGTGCCGGATGCCCAGGCCCGGCAGCCACAACTCGCCGCGGTCCTTGCAGCTCACGTCCCGTGCGCGCAGCTCCTCCGGCGCCCGGGTGCCGCGGGCGTGCAGCTCGGTGACGACCAGGGCGGCCAGGGCCGTGGCGCAAGCGCGCTCGGGGTGGGTGAAATCCGTCTGCCACCAGCCGCGGTCCCTGCTCTGCCAGCCGCGGGCGAGCATCACCTGGGCCCGGGTCTCGCTGTCCTCGCCGTCGCGGTCGTCGATCGAGGCGTGCAGACCGTCCTCGAGGCTGTAGGAGACGAGCAGTTGGCGGCCGCGGTCGGCGGCACTGGTCAGGCAGAAGCTCGCCCAGTCGAAGCCGACCTGCACCGGCAGCTGCTCCGCCCACGCCGCGAGCAGCAGCTCCAGCCCGTACTGAAACTGCGCGAGACCGGCGGCGAGCCGCTCGCTGGGACGTGAGATCGGACGCTCACCGGGTCCGCTGCGGTCCAACTGCCATATGTACGGCAGGGCGGCGATGTCATGAGGTTCGCCGCCGGACCAGGCGCCGCCCCACTCGAAGGCGCGGTGCTCCTCGCTCTCCAATGTCGCGGTGTCATGGACCGACAGCCCCACGTGCTGTCGGTCCCCGGCGAGCAGTACGACCCGGCGGCCGTCGCGCCAGCGGACGCTGGGCCCCTCGGAGGATCCGCCGTAGAGCGTCGGTTCACCGATCCGGGCGACGATCGCGTCGTACACCACCTGGAGGGCGGCGCGCCGCTCGGCGGACGACGCTCCGGGGTCGTGGACGAGCACCGGGACGGGGGAGCGGCCGAGGTGCGGACCGGGGGCGTCATGGAGCATGCGGGCGAACTCCGCGGCGTCCGCGGGCGTCAGGGCCGTCTGGTGGATCCCCCTGTTTTCCATGTCGGCCATGGTGCCAGCCGGCACCGAATAATCTTCGGGACTTGTGGACCAAGGCCGATTCCCGTCGCCGTGGCCGGGCGCCGCAGCCACGGCGCCGTCATGTGTTCCGCCCGTGTGACGCACGACACGGATGGCGCAAAAGATCGAAATGACTCTCAGAGTATCCCTTTGTACAGGTCATGAGTTCTTTTCGGGCCGTTCCCGAACAAAGATCAACGAACCGCAGGGGAGCCGGTCCGTTGGCAGCAATCGCCCGGTGCTTCCCGGGTGGCTGGACCGGGTACTGCCGCGGATCAGCATCGAGAAGCCGGAAAGCCGCGACGCCGTGCATGCGAAGATCCCGGAGCAGCGCCCCGTGGGGGACGGCGAACTCGTGCCGTGACCCTGCGGCGGCGCCCCGACCGTGCGCGTGCCGTGATCCGCGCTCGCGCGACGACTGAGGAGGAGCCCTGTGTTCGCGACAAGTCTCGGCGACGACGGAGCGGAACTGCGTCCGCTGGAACCCTGGCAGGCCGACGAGTTCTTCGCCCACATCGAGCGTGGCCGCGACTTCATCGGCCGGCACGTCGGGCTGCCGGACCGCGCCAAGGACGCCGCCTCGGCCAGGGAGTTCCTCCAGTCGTACGCGGACAAGGCGGCCGCCGACGCCGGCCGCATCTACGGCATCTGGATGGACGGCACCCTCGTGGGCGGCGTCCTGTTCCGCACCATGGACCCGGCCGGCGGCACCTGCGAAGCCGGCTGCTGGCTCGAGCCCTCGGCCGTCGGCAGGGGCCTGGTGACCCGCGCGGTGACCGTGATCATCGACTGGGCGCTGGGGGCGCGCGGACTGCACCGCGTTGAGTGGCGGGTCTCCTCCGCGAACGAGCCGAGCATCAACGTCGCCAGGCGACTGGGCATGACCCATGAGGGCACCCACCGCGAGGACTTCTTGCACCAGGGGGTGTGGCAGAGCACCGAGGTCTGGTCGGTGCTGGCCTCGGAGTGGCACAAGCACCGGGCGTCGTCCGGCTCATAGCCCCGTGGGCCCGCAGGCCGCAGGGCGCAGGTGCGGGCCGGTCCGGTGGAAAACCGATGGCCGTCCGGCCTCGTCGCTGCTGAAATGCCCGGATGGACCACAGTGATCAGGACGCCGCCCTCGCGCTCTTCGACCGACGGCTCCGCCGCGACGCCTCACCCGGAGAACGGGCGGGTGACGTGGTGCGGCAGACCGGCGCCGACGGAGACTGGAGCGGCGTCGTCTGGTCGGCACTCGGCCCGGACACCGCCGACACGGTGATCGCCGAGCAGGTGCGGTACTTCTCCGACCTCGGCCGCCCCTTCGAATGGAAGCTGTACAGCTACGACACCCCGCACGACCTCGGCCGGCGGCTGCTCGCCGCCGGGTTCACGCCCGAGCCGGACGAAACGGTGATGGTCGGCGAGGTGACCGCTCTCTCCACCGGCGTCGAACTGCCCGACGGCGTGCGGCTGGAGAGGGTGACCGACGCGGCGGGCGTCGACCTGGTCGCACAGGTCCACGAGCAGGCGTTCGGCACGAGCAGCGCCCGGCTGCGCGAGCAGTTGACGGCCCAACTGGCGGGCGCGCCCGACACACTCGACATCACTCTGGCCATGGCGGGCGATCTGCCCGTCTCCTCGGCGCGCATGGAGCTGTACCCCGGCACGGAGTTCGCCGGTCTCTGGGGCGGCGGCACCCTCGCCGCCTGGCGCGGCCGGGGCATCTACCGGGCTCTGGTGGCGCATCGGGCCCGTATCGCCGCGGACAAGGGCGTCCGCTATCTGCAGGTCGACGCCTCCGACGACAGCAGGCCCATCCTCGAACGACTCGGCTTCGTCCCGCTGTGCACCACGACGCCGTACGTGTACGAGCCCTGAGCCGCAGCGGGCGGGCCCCCGCCGTGCACGAGCCCTGAGCCGCAGCGGGGCGGCCTCCACGCCGTACGTCACGCCCCCTGCGCCCGGATCACCGCCTCCCCGGCGGAGGTGCGGTAGTAGAGCACGGATCGTCCCGCGCGGCGGCGGCCGACCAGGCCGGCGTCCAGGAGCACCTTGAGGTGACGGCCCACGGAACCCAGCCCCTGGCCCGTCAGTGCCACCAGGTGCGTGGTGCTCATCGGGCTGTCGAGCAGCACCAGGGCCCGGGCCCGGCCGGGGCCGAGCAGCCTGGCCAGCGCCTTGGGAGTCGTGGCCCGCTCGGGTTCCGCCAAGGCGCCCGAGCACGGGTACACCACGGCGTAGCGATGCACCGCGCCGTCGGCGTCCGGCCTCTCCGTGGAGATCCAGCCCATGCGCGGTGTGACAGGTACGAACAGCAGCTGTGAGCCCAGCAGTTGTCGGGGCGGATAGGAACGGGCGTTGATCTGCAGCCGGTTGCCGCCCAGCCACCGCATCTCGGGATGCATGTCGTCCAGTGCCGACGCCCAGCCCGCCCGGCTCAACTGACCTGTGCGCGCGACCATGTCGGCTTCGACGACACGGCGCCGCCGCGACCAGTCCGGCGCCACCGCCTCCTGCCACACCCACTCCAGCAGGTCCGCGATGCGCTGCGGCAGATCGGGGCGGAGCAGGGAGCGGGGCAGAGGTCCACGATGAGCGATCTCCAGGTCGGCACGGGCGGTGTCGGCCGGCGTCTCGCGGATACGTGCCAGCGCGCCGGCGAACTCCGCGCCCCCTGGTGCCTCTGCCTCGTGGGACGGTACCGGCGTCAGGAAGTCGGCTGTCCACTGGTGTCTGCCCAGCGCTACGGACACCAGAAGTGCGGTGACCGGATCGGAGGCCAGCCGCTGCCGGTAGGCCTGCCGGTGCCTGTCCAGTCGGCGGCGCTCGGCCGGGTGCGTCGCCGAGCCCTTCTCCAGAACCATCAGGGTTGCGATCGTCTCGAACAGCGGGGACACGACGAACCGGCTGCTCGCGAGCGTGTCCGCGTTGACTTCCCACCAGCCCATCGTTTCGCCTCCGCGCGAAACATTAACTCCGCGTCCGGTCGGCTGCGGACACTCCGTCCATGCACACCTACCAACCGCTCTTCCGAACACCGGAGTTCGTTCCGCTGCTCGCGGCCTCCGCCGCGCACGTGGCGGCGCTGACCGTGAGCGGACTGGCTCTCGGCACACTGGTCTACGGTGCCACCGGGTCGCCGCTCCTGGCCGCCCTCAGCATGTTCGGCCCGATGCTGGCGCAGATGATCGGCGCGAGTGTCCTGCTGTCGGCGGCCGACCGGCTGCCGCCGCGTGCCGCGACCGTCGGGCTGGCGCTCTCCTTCTCCGTCGGCACCGCCGTGCCGGCTCTGCCCGGGCTGCCGGTGTGGGCGATCTTCGTGGTCCTGGCGGTACAGGGAATGATCGGCTCGGTCGGTGGCGGAGTGCGCTACGGCCTCCTCACCGAGATCCTCCCCCCGGACGGCTACCTGCTCGGCCGGTCGGTGCTCAACATGTGCGCGGGCAGCCTGCAGATCTGCGGCTACGCGATCGGCGGCGTACTGGTCGACGTACTGACCCCGCGCGGCGCCCTGCTCACCGGCGGCGCCCTGCACGTCGTCGCCGCGGCCGTCGCCCGCGCCGGCCTCGCGAGACGGCCGCCGCGTGCCAAGGGCCGGCCGTCGGTGGGCGAGACCTGGCGGACCAACGCCCGCCTCTGGGCGGTGAAACCGCGCCGCCGCGTCTACCTCGCCCTGTGGGTGCCCAACGGGCTCGTCGTCGGCTGCGAGTCCCTCTTCGTCTCCTATGCCCCACGCCACGCGGGTCTGCTGTTCGCCTTCGCGGCGGTGGGCATGCTGGCGGGGGACACCCTGACCGGCCGGTTCATGCCGAGGCGTTGGCGCGAGCGGTTCGGTGCGCCACCGCTGCTGCTGTTGCTCGCCACCCCGTACCTGATCTTCGTACTGCACCCCGCGCTGCCGGTGGCGCTCACGGCCGTGGCCGTGGGATCGATCGGCTTTTCCGCGAGCCTGCTGCTGCAGGAACGCCTGATGTCCCTGACGCCCGTCGAACTGAGCGGGCATGCCTTCGGGCTGCACTCCTCGGGAATGCTCACGATGCAGGGCGTCGCGGCGGCGGTCGCCGGTGGTGTCGCGCAGCTCACCTCGCCCGCCACCGCCATGACCGTGATGGCCGCCGCCTCGGCCGCGGTCACCCTCGTGCTGACGCCCGGCCTCAGGCGCCCGACACCGAAGCCCGCAGACGAACCGGCGCGAACGGGCCAAGGACCGGTCGCCCAGAGCCCCGTAGTACGAGGCCCGCTGGCCCGGCCAAGGACTGAGCAGCCGGGCCCCGCCAAGGACTAAGCACCCCCGGCCCAGCGGTCTAAGGCCCCCAGGCCCCCGAAGATCCGGCAGTCGCCCGATGTGCCCGCCCGTCCTGAGGCGCGAGTGTGGAGACATCAACGGGGCCGCAGAGCCCCGACAACAAGGAGGAACGAGATGTTCGACTACGAGATCCAGCAGCTGCGCCGCGCCGACCTGCTCCGCGAGGCAGAGGCGGAGCGCCGTGTGCCGTGGACGCCGCGTGCTCGTCGCACCGCGCGTTCGTCCGGTAGGAACGAAGGGGACGGCCGGGTGAGTTCGCCGGAAAGCAGCCGGTTCGCCAGGGCCGCGTGACCTCGCACCATGCCTGAGCGAATGATGATCACAGCTCCCGCGGTCCCGGACGGCTGTGCGATGCTCGCCGGTGTGGAAACCAGGTCCGTCAGCCCGGTGTTCGTCGGCCGCGCCGGTGAGCTGACCCGTCTCACCGACGCGCTCACCCGCGCCGCCGGTGGCGCCTCGCCCGGCGCCGAAGGAGGCCCGGGCGAGCCGCAGGCCATGCTCGTCTCCGGCGAGGCGGGTGTCGGCAAGACCCGGCTCGTCGAGGAGCTGCTGGGCGAGGCGTGCCGCCGCGGCGCGGTCGTCGCGGTCGGCGGGTGTGTCGAGATCGGCGCGGACGAGCTGCCGTTCGCCGCCTTCTCGACCGCTCTGCGCACGCTGCACCGCCGGCTCCCCGGGGAGCTCGCCGCAGCCGCCGAAGGCCAGGAGCAGGAACTGGCGCGGCTGCTGCCCGAGCTGGGTGCGGCGGGCGGCGAGCACGGCAGGCACGACGAGGACGGCATGGCCCGCCTCTTCGAACTCACCGCGCGGCTGCTGGAACGTGTCACCGCCGACCGTACCGTCGTCCTCGTGCTGGAGGACCTGCACTGGGCCGGAGCCTCCACCCGGCATCTGCTCGCCTACCTGTTCCGCACGCTGCGCCGCGGCCGGCTCGTCCTGATCGCCACCTACCGCTCCGACGACGTCCACCGGCGCCACCCGCTGCGCCCCTTCCTCGCCGAACTCGACCGGCTGCGCACCGTCCAGCGGATCGAGCTGCCGCGCTTCAACCGCGCCGAGGTGCAACGCCAGATGGCCGGGATCCTGGCCGCGGAGCCCAGCCCGGCGCTGGTGAACGAGGTCTTCGAACGGTCCGACGGCAACGCCTTCTTCGTCGAGGAGCTGGCCGCCGGCCTCAGCGACGGCAACTGCCCGGGCCTGCCCGACTCCCTGCGCGACATCCTGCTCGTACGCATCGAGGCTCTGTCCGAGGACGCGCAGCGCGTGGCACGGGTCGTCGCCGAGGGCGGCTCGACCGTGGAGCACGGGCTGCTGCACGCCGTCGCCGGGTTGTCGGAGGACGACCTCATCTCGGCGCTGCGCACCGCTGTCGGCGCGAACATCCTGCTGGCCGCACCGGACGGTGACGGCTACCGGTTTCGTCACTCGCTGGCCCGCGAGGCCGTGAGCGACGACCTGCTGCCCGGCGAACGCTCGCGGCTCAACCGACGTTACGCCGAGGCTCTGGAGGCCGAACCCGACCTGGTACGGGAGGAGGAGCGGGCGACCCGCCTCGCCACTTACTGGTACCGCGCCAGCGACGCAGCCAAGGCGCTCCCCGCGGTGCTGAGGGCCTCGGTGGGAGCACGGCGGCGTCATGCCTATGCCGAGCAACTGCGATTGCTGGAAAGGGCGATGGAGCTCTGGGACAGCGCTCCCGCCGAGGTGCGCGCCGAGCTGCGACCCCTCGACTACGCCGAGGTCTACCCCGCGTGCGGCTGCGACCCGGCCACCACACCGCTGCGTTTCCTCGACCTGATGGCGGAGGCCGTCGTCGCCGGCCGGTTCTGCGGCGACAGGGAGCGCGCCCTGAAGACGGCCAAGCGCGGTCAGCGGATGGCCGAGGCGGAGAACGATCTGCTGCGTGCCGCCTGGTTCTCGGTCCAGCGCTCCCGGCTGATCTCGGCCCTCGGCCGCGGCGACGGCTGGGCGGAGCTCAGCGCCGCCCAGGAATTCGTGCGCGGTCTGCCGCCGTCGGCGGTCCACGCCGAGGTGCTCGTGGAGGCGGCCGTGTGGGGAATGCTCTATGACCCGGGTCCCGGCAGCCTCGCCACGGCGGAACAGGCCGTGCAGTACGCGCGGATGGTCGGGGAGGAGGACATCGAGCTGCGTGCCCGCCTCACCCTCGGCGGCCTCATGGTCGACGCCGGCGACGTCGACGGGGGGCTCGCGGAGATGCACGCCGTCAGGGACCGTGTCGTCGCACTCGGCCTGCCCGCGCACATCAGCAGCGCGCATGCGAATCTGTCGTGCGTACTGGAGAGTCTCGGCCGCTCGAAGGAGGCGGTGCCCGTCCTCGTCCAAGGGATCGAGATCTCGCAGAAGTACGGCCTGCTCGACAGCGAGGCGTGGGTCAGGGTGAACCTCGCCGAGTCGTATCTGTCCCTCGGCCGATGGGAGGAGGTGCGGGAGTCCGCCACGCGCGCCCTGAACATCGCGCTCGGCCCCAAACCCCGGGGATACGCGGGTATCTGGCTTGCGGCACTCGCCCTGCACCGCGGAGACACGTCGACGGCAGCCACCCTGCTGGAGGCCGCGAAGGAGCACTTCGGCCCTCTCACCCCCGTACCCCAGACCGCGCTGCCCGCGGCGACGGTCGCGCTGCGGATCGCCGCCGCCCAAGGGCGGCTCTTCGACGCGCGGGCGGAGGCGGAGCGTGCCATGCGCTCCGGATTCCCGCCCGGCACCCACCACCTCGCCTGGCCGCTGCTGCTCGCCGCCGCTCGCCTCGAGGCCGACACCCGGGGGCTGCCCGCGGCGGAGCCGGGCCGCGCGGAGGCGGTCGAACGCATCCGCAGGGCGGCGAAATACCTGGTGACCTCAGTGCCCCTGTGGCGTGCTCATGAACTGTGGGTGCGTGCGGAGCTGCGACGCGCGGACGGCGCGGACGCGGTCACCGACTGGGCGGAAGCGGGAGCGGCCTTCGACACGCTGGATCGCCCCTATGACCTGGCGAGAGTGCGGCTGCGGTGGGCGGAGTCGCTGCTGCGCCTGGCCGGGTCCGGCGCGGGCGACCCGGACCGCGCCCACGCGGGCAGGCTGCTGCGCCAGGTCCGCACCGTCGCCGAACAACTCGGTGCGCGCCCCTTGGGCGAGGACGTCGCGCTGCTGGCCCGGCGCGCACGCGTCTCCCTCACCGAGGACGCAGGCACGGACGCCGACGAGGCAACCGGCGGCCCGGCCGATGCAGCCGGCGCCGGGACCAGGGCGGCGAGCGGCGCTCCGGCGCTCGGCCTCACTCGCCGTGAACAGGATGTGCTGCGCCTGGTCGCGGCCGGCCACACCAACCGCCGGATAGCGGAGGAGCTGTACATCTCACCCAAGACGGCGAGCGTCCACGTCTCCAACATCCTCGCCAAGCTCGGGGTCTCCGGCCGTGGCGAAGCCGCCGCCGTCGCCCACCGGCTCCGTCTCTTCGCCGACCTGGCCGACGACGGAGTCGTCTGACGGCTCCGCGGCCGGCGCTCTGACCGTCACCTTGCCCGAGGCGAGGTCTATGGGGCCGCGGCCCGGGTCGCCGTCGGCGACGTCGACCCGGGTGAGCGCGAGGCGGTTGCGTTCGTCGTCGGTGTGCTTGCGGCCGGGCGCGAAGACTTCCTCGAAGGCGTTGAACACGAATCGACCACCCCTCAGGGTCTCGTCGGATCAGGCCGGCTGAGAGGCCCTATCGCACCTCCAGCCGGAGGATCTTGTCGTCGCCCGGCTCGGGGGTGCCCCGGGTGTCCGTCTCGCTGGTGACGAGCCAGAGCTGGTCCCCGCCCGCCGAAACGACCGTACGCAGGCGGCCGTGCTTCTCCTCGAGGAACGGCCGGGGATCCGCGGAAGGTTCCGCTCCGGCCAGCGGGATGCGCCACAGGCGCTCGCCACGCAGCCCCGCCATCCAGATCGACCCCTGCGCGTAGGCGATGCCGCTCGGTGAGGCGTCCGCCGTCTTCCACTGGGCGACCGGGTCGACAAACCCCGACCTGCCGGCCTTGCCCTCGACCTCCGGCCAGCCGTAGTTCTTCCCGGGCTCGACGAGATTGAGCTCGTCCCAGGTGTCCTGCCCGAACTCGGCGGCCCACAGGCGCTTCTCGGAGTCCCAGGCGAGCCCCTGCACATTGCGGTGGCCGTAGGAGTAGACGACGGAGTCGGCGTCCGGATTGCCGTGGACGGGTCGGCCGTCCGGCGTCATACGGAGGATCTTGCCGCCCAGGGACTCCTTGTCCTGGGCGAGGCCCGTCTCACCGGTCTCGCCCGTGCCCGCGTACAGCATCTTGTCGGGGCCGAACGCGATCCGCCCGCCGTTGTGGATGACTCCCTTGGGGATGCCCCGGAGCACGGTGTCCGGAGCGCCCAGCTGCTGCCCGGCCGGCTTCTGCTCGTCGTACAGCAGACGGGCGATGCGGTTGTCGGAGGCAGTGGTGAAGTAGGCGTAGACCATGTGGTCGGAGGCGAACGTGGGGGAGACGGCCAGGCCCATCAGGCCCCCTTCGCCGCCCGGCTCGACCCCCGGAACAAAACCGATCTCGGTCTTCTTGCCGCTCTCCGCGTCGACCCGGGTGATCGTCCCCTCGTCCCGCGAGGCGACGAGCAGGTCACCGCCCGGCAGCGCCGCCGCGCCCCAGGGCGACTTCAGGTCTTCGGTCAGGGTGGAGACGACCTTCACGGACCCCGTCGCGGGCGGAGCCGAGGCGCTCGGCACGGCACTCGACGCCGGGGCCGAAGGTGTGGCCGAACCCTTGGAGGAGTCCGAGGTCTCACTGGCCGGATGCGTCTCGTCGCCCGACGAGCACCCGGCCGCGAACAGGAGCGCGACGGCGGCCGCGACGGCCGCTGCAGGACGGTGCACGGTTCTGATCCCTTCGACGGCGACTGGAGCTGCCTTCCTGCTCTTCATACACCGCAGCGGCTGTCGAGGTTCCCGATCTTGCCGAGAAGTCCCAGCCGAGTCTGCGGCCCATGGCACCAGGTGTGCTGTCCGGACAGCACACTGATTCCCACGACCCCCTAGTCCCACGACCCCCGCGCAGCCGGCAGCGCCGCGATCTCCGCCAGGTCGTGCGGCGTCAGCCGCAGTCCCGTGGCGCCCGCGTTCTCCACCGCCCACTCGGGGCGCTTCGTCCCCGGCACGGGCACCACGTGCCGGCCCGAGCCCAGCACCCAGGCAAGGGCCACCCTGGCCGGAGTCGTCCCGGGGCCGTGCCGCCGTGCGATCCTGCGCAGCCCCGCCACCACCGGCTGGTTGGCCGCCATCATCTCCGCCGTGAACCGCGGGTGTCGCGCCCGCACGTCGTCCGGCTCGAACCCCTGCCCCGGAGTGAGGGTCCCGCTCAGGAACCCGTTCCCCAACGGCATGGCGGCCAGGAACCCCACCCCGCGCGCCTCGCACCACGGGAGCAGCCGCTCCAGCGCCTCCGGCGACCACACCGACAACTCCGCCTGTACGGCGCTCACCGGGAACACCTGCTGTATCCGCTCCAGTTGGCGGATCGTTCCTTCGTGCAGGTGGCCCGCCGAGCGGCGCGGCGCCCGCGCACCGACCGCGCACATCCCGAGCGCCCTCACCTTGCCGGCGCCCACCAGTTCCGCCATCGCGCCCCAGGTCTCCTCGACAGGGACCTCGGGGTCGGCGCGGTGCAGCTGGTACAGGTCGATCACGTCGGTCTGCAGCCGGCGCAGCGAGGCGTCGCAGGCCCGCTTCACGTATCCCGGGCGGCCATTGGCGACGATGTGCTGGTCGCCGACCAGCAGACCCACCTTCGTCGACACGAAGGCGTCGGCCCGTCGCTCCTTGAGCACCCGCCCCAGCAGCAGCTCATTGGTGAAGGGCCCGTACATGTCGGCCGTGTCCAGCAGGCTGACGCCGGAGTCGAGGGCGCTGTGGACGGTACGCAGCGACCGCTCCCCGCGCTGCTGGGAGCCGGTGTACGCCCAGCTCATCGGCATGCAGCCGAGGCCCACCGCGCCCACTTCGAGGCCCGCCGCACCGATTGACCTGCGCTCCAACTCCCCGTACCTCTCCCTCGGCCGCCCCCAAAACTAACCAATGCGCGGCGCAGGCCGTCGCATAGCCTCCTGACCATGACTGCTGACGTGTGGCTTCCCGTTCCCGCCGACGAGATCGAAGGGCTTCCCGCGCCGTCCGCGGCGGGCCTGAACTACCGCTTCTGGGACGGTGGACCCGAGTTCCCGGCCGACCCCGCCGACTGCGTCTTCTACGCGGTCCCCTACATGAAGGGCATGGAGGTGGCCGTACGGCCGCTCGCCGCGATGAAGTCCGTACGGGTCGTTCAGACCCTCTCCGCGGGCATCGACCATGTGGAACCAGGGCTCTCGTCCTTGCCCGCCGGCGTGAAACTGTGCAATGCCAAGGGTGTCCACGAGGCCTCCACCGCCGAACTCACGCTGGCCCTGATCCTGGCCTCCCTGCGCGGCATCCCCGGTTTCGTACGCGGCCAGGACGCCGAGGAATGGCGTGCCGGGTTCTATCCGGCCCTCGCCGACAAGTCGGTGCTCATCGTCGGCTACGGCTCCATCGGCGCCGCCATCGAGGACCGGCTCGCACCCTTCGAGTGCGCGCGGGTGGCGCGCGTCGCGCGCTCCGCCCGGGCAACGGAGCGCGGCGAAGTGCGCGCACTCACCGACCTCCCGGCCCTGCTCCCCGACGCTGACGTCGTGATCGTGTCGACGCCGCTCACCGAGCAGTCGAAAGGCCTGGTGGGAGCGGGCTTCCTGGGTCGGATGAAGGACGGCGCGCTTCTGGTCAACGTCGCCCGCGGACCGGTCGTCGACACAAAGGCCCTGCTCGCGGAGGTGGAGAGCGGACGGATCACCGCCGCGCTCGACGTCACGGACCCCGAGCCGCTGCCCGCCGGTCATCCGCTCTGGCACGCACCCGGAGTCCTGATCAGTCCCCATGTCGGCGGCTCCACCTCGGCGTTCATGCCGCGTGCGAAGCGGCTGCTGGCCGCTCAGGTCAGCCGGCTCGCGGCCGGAGAGGCTGTGCGCAACGTCGTCATGACGACCGGATAACGCTCTTCCGGCCCCGATGGCGAACACGCTCCGGAGTCACTCGAATGCATGGCGTGCCTTGATCGTGGCAGACCGTCACGCAGAGTAGAGGGACTATGTCCCTGAGTGACGATATTGGTGTATCGTCCCGACCTGGGGGCTGCACCTGCGAGGGGTGGTGCTGTGGCGCGAACTGATTGCCGATCAGACGTGAGGGGGGCGACGGGCGATGCAAGGCCGATGGACTCACGATCCGACGCGACGGAGCAGCCGTCCGCGACGTGTGTGCGCTCCACTTCACAGGCAGCTTCCGCCTCCGGGGCGGGCGGCGCATCCCTGGACCGCGCGATGAGATCGCCGAAAGCGCTGGTGCTCCGGGACGCCCTGCCGCGCGGCGGCTCGGCGCTCGTCCGCCAGCTCGTCCTGGCGGGCGTGTGCGCCGGATACGGGGTGGGGGCCGCCTTCGGCTGGGGCTCACCCGAACTGGCCGTGATCATGGGCGATTTCGGCCTCAGTGTCGCCGCCGTGATCGCCGCCGTCTCGTGCCTCCTCTACGCCCGCACGGCGAAGTGCCGTTTCCGGCCCGCCTGGCTGCTGTTCGCGCTCTCCTCCGGCATGGCGGCGGCGGGGAACGCGGTCTGGGGCTGGTACGAGGCGGTGCTCGGCCGCGAGGTGCCGAGCCCCTCCGTGGCCGACGTGTTCTTCCTCTGCTTCGCCCCGCCCGCCATCGTCGGACTCCTGGTCCTCGCCAAGCGACCGGTGTCCAAGGCAGGCTGGGTCTGCCTCGGGCTCGACGCCTGGCTGATCGGCGGCTCGCTGCTCACGCTCTCCTGGAGCCTGGCACTCGCCCACACCGCCCGGGCCCAGGGCGAGAGCGTCGCACCGGCCGCGCTCGCCCTCGCGTACCCGCTGCTGGACATCGTGCTCGTGAGCATGGTCCTCGCGCTGCACTTCCGGCGCTCGTCCGCCAACCGGTCCGCGGTCAACACGGCGATCGCGGGCCTCGCGCTGACCGTGCTGTGCGACGCCCTGTTCACCTCACCGCTGCTGCGCGAGAGCTACCGCTCCGGTCAGCTGCTCGACGCCGGCTGGTTCGCGGGCTCGCTGCTGCTCGCATACGCCCCCTGGGGAGCGCGCAGGATGTCAGAATCCACCCGGCCGCCCGGGGGCCCGAGGCACCCGGGCCGCCCCATCACGAGCTCGCTCTCCGCGCTCACCCCGTACCTCGCCGCGGCCGTCTGCACGCTGGGCATCCTCTACAACGTCATCGAGGGCCGCCGCGTCGACCGGGTCGTCGTCCTCACCGGGTGCACCGTCGTCCTCGCCCTGGTCGTACGTCAGGGCATCATGCTCCTGGACAACATCGCCCTCACCCATGAACTGGCGCAGAAGGAGAACCACTTCCGTTCGCTGGTCCAGGGATCGAGCGACGTCATCATGATCGCCGCGCCTTCCGGGGTGCTGCGTTACGTCTCACCCGCCGCCGCCGGGGTCTACGGTCGCGACGCGGAGGAACTGGTCGGCTCCGAGCTGGCCTCGCTCATCCACCCCGAGGATCTCGGCCGCGTCGTGCACGAGCTGCGCCGCTTTCTCGCGGCCGCCCCCTCGGAGGAGCCCACGACCCGCATGGAATGCCGGTTCCGGTCGGGCTCGGGAGAATGGCTCAATGTGGAGTCCACGGTCAGCCGCCACCAGGGCGGCCTGATCTTCAACAGCCGGGACGTCACCGAGCGGGTACGGCTCCAGGCCCAACTCCAGCACAACGCGGAGCACGACCCGCTCACCGACCTGCCGAACAGGGCCCTGTTCACGAAGCGGGTCAGAGGCGCCCTCACCGGCCGCAGATCGGGCGACGAGGGCACCGCTGTGCTCTTCATCGACCTGGACGGCTTCAAGGGCGTCAACGACCGGCTGGGCCACCAGGCGGGTGACGAGCTGCTGATCCAGGCGGCGCGGCGACTGGCCGAATCCGTACGGGCGGGGGACACGGCGGCCCGGCTCGGCGGCGACGAGTTCGCGGCGCTCATCGTCGGCGACGGCTCCCGCGACCGGGCGGCCCGCCAGTCCCAGGTCCACGAGATCGCCGACCGGTTGCGGCTGATGCTCTCCCAGCCGTACCGCATCGACGGCACCGAGGTGCGGGTCGCCGCCTCCATCGGTGTCGCCTTCGCCGAGCCCGGGATAAGCCCCACCGACCTCATGCGCAACGCCGACCTCGCCATGTACCGGGCCAAGGCCGGCGGCAAGGACCGCGTCGAGCTGTACGCGCCCCAGATGCAGGCCGAGGTGGTCCGCCGCACGGAACTGGCCGCACGGCTGCGCAGCGCGCTTCACGAGGGCGAGTTCGCGCTGCTGCACCAGCCGGTGGTGAGCCTCACCAGCGGCCGGATCGCGGCGGTCTCCGCGCAGGCCCGCTGGCGCTCCACCCAGGGCATCCTGTTCACGCCCGCCGAGTTCCTGCGGGTCTCCGACGAGGGCGACCGGACCGCCGAGCTCGGCCGCCGGCTGCTCGAGGAAGCCGTCGGGCAGGCGGCGGAGCGGGGCGGGATCGGGCACAGAACGCCGGTCTCCGTGCGTTTGTCGGCCCGCCTCCTGCTGGACAGATCGCTGCCGCTCGGCTCCATCGAGGCCCTGCTCACGCGGCATGGTCTGCCCTCGGGCGCGCTGGTCATCGAGCTCGCGGACAGCGACCCCCGGATCTCCTTCGACGAGCTGGAGCAGCGACTGACCGCCCTGCGCAGGATGGGCGTACGGATCGCCCTGGACGGCTTCGGCAGCGGATACGCGGCGATCAACGCGTTGCGCCGGCTCCCTGTGGACGTACTGAAACTGGACAGAGGACTGGTGGAGGGCGTCGTCGAGTCGGCGAGACTCCACAAGATCACCAGCGGGTTGCTGCGGATCGCGGGCGATCTCGGCATGCAGTCGGTGGCCGACGGCGTGGACGTCCCGGAGCAGGTGCAGGCGCTGCGTGCCATGGGCTGCACACACGGCCAGGGCATGGCCTTCTCCGGACCGCTGGACGAGTACCGGCTGCGGCGCGCCCTGGTCAGGGGCGAGTTCCCGATGCCCGACAGCATGGCCATGCCGGTTCTGACGGGTGGCGTTCCCCCTGCCCGGAATGGCTCAAATAGTGAGACGCGCGTCCCACCCACTTGACAGTGATGGCGCGCCGGGGGGAGGGTCAGTGCCATGCGCACCCGAATTCTCGTACTTGGAAAGCGCGTCGGCTGAGCAGAGCCGCACCGACGGCTCTGCAGACACCTCCCGACGCGCTCCCCTCGCTTGCCTCGCGGCACGAGGGGTTTTTTGTTGCACCGGCACGAATCGAACCCGTACCAAACCCTCTCAAAACCCTCAGCTTCGAGAAGAGAACGCGATGACCGAGCAGGCCTCCGGGGCCCACCATCCGCAGCCGCGGGCCCGTACCGGCGGACAGCCGTCCGCCACCGTCGAACACGTCACGGGTGCGCAGTCCCTCATTCGCTCTCTCGAGGAAGTAGGGGCCGACACGGTGTTCGGCATTCCGGGCGGCGCGATCCTCCCGGCGTACGACCCGATGATGGACTCCTCGAAGGTCCGCCACGTTCTCGTCCGTCACGAGCAGGGCGCGGGTCACGCGGCCACCGGGTACGCCCAGGCCACCGGCAAGGTCGGGGTGTGCATGGCCACCTCCGGTCCCGGAGCCACCAACCTGGTCACGCCGATCGCCGACGCGCACATGGACTCGGTGCCCATGGTCGCGATCACCGGTCAGGTCTCCTCCAAGGCGATCGGTACGGACGCCTTCCAGGAGGCGGACATCTGCGGCATCACGATGCCGATCACCAAGCACAACTTCCTCGTCACCAAGGCCGAGGACATCCCGCGCACCATCGCGGAGGCCTTCCACATCGCCTCCACCGGCCGCCCGGGCCCCGTCCTCGTCGACATCGCCAAGGACGCCCTCCAGGCGAGGACCACCTTCAGCTGGCCGCCGCAGACCGACCTGCCCGGCTACCGCCCGGTGACGAAGCCGCACGCCAAGCAGATCCGCGAGGCCGCCAAGCTGATCACCGGCGCCAAGCGCCCGGTCCTCTACGTCGGAGGCGGAGTCCTCAAGGCCGGCGCCACCGCCGAGCTGAAGGTTCTCGCCGAGCTCACCGGAGCCCCCGTCACCACCACCCTGATGGCGCTGGGCGCGTTCCCCGACAGCCACCCCCTGCACGTGGGAATGCCGGGCATGCACGGTGCGGTCACCGCCGTCACCGCGCTGCAGAAGGCCGACCTGATCGTCGCCCTCGGAGCCCGTTTCGACGACCGCGTCACCGGCAAGCTGGACAGCTTCGCCCCGTACGCCAAGGTCGTCCACGCCGACATCGACCCGGCGGAGATCGGGAAGAACCGCACGGCCGACGTGCCGATCGTCGGTGACGCCCGCGAGGTCATCGCCGACCTGGTCCAGGCCGTCCAGGCAGAGCACAACGACGGCCACACCGGGGACTACAGCGCCTGGTGGAAGGACCTCAACCGCTGGCGCGAGACCTACCCGCTCGGCTACGAGCAGCCGGGCGACGGCAGCCTCGCCCCGCAGCAGGTCATCCAGCGCATCGGCGAACTGGCCCCGGAGGGCACGATCTTCGCGGCCGGCGTCGGCCAGCACCAGATGTGGGCCGCCCACTTCATCGACTACGAGCAGCCCGCCACCTGGCTGAACTCGGGCGGCGCCGGGACGATGGGCTACGCGGTCCCGGCCGCGATGGGTGCCAAGGCCGGAGCCCCGGACCGTGCGGTCTGGGCGATCGACGGCGACGGCTGCTTCCAGATGACCAATCAGGAACTGGTCACCTGCGCCCTCAACAACATCCCGATCAAGGTCGCGATCATCAACAACGGCGCGCTCGGGATGGTCCGCCAGTGGCAGACCCTCTTCTACAACCAGCGCTACTCCAACACCGTGCTGCACTCCGGCCCGGAGGCCACCGGCCTGGAGAAGAGCGCCGGCACCCGCGTCCCCGACTTCGTCAAGCTGTCCGAGGCCATGGGCTGCCACGCGATCCGCTGCGAGTCCCCTGACGACCTCGACAAGGTCATCGCCGAGGCCAACGCCATCAACGACCGCCCGGTCGTCATCGACTTCATCGTCCACGAGGACGCCCAGGTGTGGCCGATGGTCGCCGCCGGCACCTCCAACGACGAGGTCATGGCGGCGCGCGGTGTCCGCCCCGACTTCGGCGACAACGAAGACGACTGAGAGCCGGAAGAGCTGTAGGAAGAGGAACGACGAACATGTCCAAGCACACGCTCTCCGTCCTGGTGGAGAACACCCCCGGCATCCTGGCCAGGATCGCCGCCCTGTTCTCCCGCCGCGGCTTCAACATCGACTCGCTCGCCGTCGGTGTCACCGAGCACCCCGACATCTCCCGCATCACCATCGTGGTCAATGTCGAAGACCTGCCGCTCGAGCAGGTGACCAAGCAGCTCAACAAGCTCATCAACGTTCTGAAGATCGTCGAACTGGAGCCCGGCGGCGCGATCCAGCGCGAACTCGTGCTGGTGAAGGTCCGCGCGGACAACGAGACCCGCTCCCAGATCGTCGAGATCGTCCAGCTGTTCCGTGCCAAGACCGTCGACGTGTCGCCCGAGGCCGTCACCATCGAGGCCACCGGTTCGAGTGACAAGCTCGAGGCGATGCTGAAGATGCTGGAGCAGTTCGGCATCAAGGAACTCGTCCAGTCCGGCACGATCGCCATAGGGCGTGGCGCCCGCTCCATCACGGACCGGTCGCTGCGCGCCCTGGACCGCAGCGCGTAACACCCTTCTCGCCTGGCGAGACCCCGAGACCTTCCGATCCCATCCCGCCGTACGGTGGGACGCAAACAGCGTCATTCCAACGACGTGCACCTCAAGGAGATATCCCAGTGGCCGAGCTGTTCTACGACGACGATGCCGACCTGTCCATCATCCAGAACCGCAAGGTCGCGGTCATCGGCTACGGCAGCCAGGGTCACGCCCACGCGCTGTCGCTGCGTGACTCGGGTGTCGACGTCCGCGTCGGTCTGCACGAGGGCTCCAAGTCCAAGGCCAAGGCCGAGGAGCAGGGCCTGCGCGTGGTGACCCCGGCCGAGGCCGCCGCCGAGGCCGACGTCATCATGATCCTGGTCCCGGACCCGATCCAGGCGCAGGTCTACGAGGAGTCCATCAAGGACAACCTGAAGGACGGCGACGCCCTGTTCTTCGGCCACGGCCTCAACATCCGCTTCGGCTTCATCAAGCCGCCGGCCGGTGTCGACGTCGCCATGGTCGCCCCCAAGGGCCCGGGCCACCTGGTCCGCCGCCAGTACGAGGAGGGCCGCGGCGTTCCCTGCATCGCCGCCGTCGAGCAGGACGCCACCGGCAAGGCCTTCGACCTGGCGCTGTCGTACGCCAAGGGCATCGGCGGCACGCGTGCGGGCGTCATCAAGACGACGTTCAAGGAGGAGACCGAGACCGACCTGTTCGGTGAGCAGGCCGTCCTCTGCGGTGGCACCGCGGCGCTGGTCAAGGCGGGCTTCGAGACCCTGACCGAGGCCGGCTACCAGCCGGAGATCGCCTACTTCGAGTGCCTCCACGAGCTGAAGCTGATCGTGGATCTCATGTACGAGGGCGGCCTGGAGAAGATGCGCTGGTCGGTCTCCGAGACCGCCGAGTGGGGCGACTACGTCACCGGACCGCGCATCATCACGGACCAGACCAAGGCCGAGATGAAGAAGGTCCTCGCCGAGATCCAGGACGGCACGTTCGCCAAGAACTGGATGGACGAGTACCACGGCGGTCTGAAGAAGTACAACGAGTACAAGACCCAGGACTCCGAGCACCTGCTGGAGACCACCGGCAAGGAGCTGCGCAAGCTCATGAGCTGGGTCGACAACGACGAGGCGTGATCCTGGGGGCGAGGGGGCCGGTTCTCCGGCCCCCTCGCCCGAAGTGCCCGACCGCTTCTCCACTTCGTCCAGCCACGGACGAGTGATCCTGCCAACGAGGCGCAAAACGCACCGTGCGGCACCACTACACTGCTCAACAACACCTACGCGTCAGGCCCACAGTGTCGTGCGTCTTCCACGCGGCTTGCCCCTCCACCGCCTGCGGCCGTCGGGACGGCCGTCCGCACTGGACTTGTGAGGACCCACGTGAGCTCGAAACCTGTCGTACTCATTGCTGAAGAGCTTTCGCCCGCCACCGTCGACGCGCTGGGCCCGGACTTCGAGATCCGGCACTGCAACGGCGCCGACCGCGCGGAGCTCATCCCCGCCATCGCCGACGTCGACGCGATCCTCGTCCGCTCGGCCACCAAGGTCGACGCAGAGGCGATCGCCGCCGCGAAGAAGCTGCGCGTCGTCGCCCGTGCCGGTGTCGGCCTGGACAACGTGGACGTCTCCGCCGCCACCAAGGCCGGCGTGATGGTCGTCAACGCCCCGACGTCCAACATCGTCACCGCCGCCGAGCTCGCCTGCGGTCTGATCGTCGCCACCGCGCGCAACATCCCCCAGGCCAACGCCGCGCTCAAGAACGGCGAGTGGAAGCGCTCGAAGTACACCGGCGTGGAGCTGAGCGAGAAGACCCTCGGCGTCGTCGGCCTCGGCCGCATCGGCGTGCTGGTCGCCCAGCGCATGTCCGCCTTCGGCATGAAGATCGTCGCGTACGACCCCTACGTCCAGCCGGCGCGCGCCGCCCAGATGGGCGTGAAGCTGCTCTCGCTCGACGAGCTGCTCGAGGTCTCCGACTTCATCACCGTCCACCTCCCCAAGACTCCCGAGACGCTCGGCCTGATCGGCGACGAGGCGCTGCACAAGGTCAAGCCGGCCGTTCGCATCGTCAACGCGGCGCGCGGTGGCATCGTCGACGAGGCGGCGTTGTACACGGCGCTGAAGGAGGGCCGGGTCGCCGGCGCGGGCCTCGACGTGTACGCGAAGGAGCCCTGCACCGACTCGCCGCTCTTCGAGCTCGACCAGGTCGTCTGCACCCCGCACCTCGGGGCGTCCACGGACGAGGCCCAGGAGAAGGCCGGTATCGCCGTCGCCCGCTCGGTGCGTCTCGCGCTCGCCGGCGAGCTGGTCCCGGACGCCGTCAACGTCCAGGGCGGTGTCATCGCCGAGGACGTGCGCCCGGGTCTGCCGCTCGCCGAGAAGCTCGGCCGTATCTTCACCGCGCTCGCGAGCGAGGTCGCGGTCCGCCTCGACGTCGAGGTGTACGGCGAGATCACCCAGCACGACGTCAAGGTGCTCGAACTCTCCGCGCTCAAGGGTGTCTTCGAAGACGTCGTCGACGAGACTGTTTCGTACGTCAATGCCCCGCTGTTCGCGCAGGAGCGCGGCGTCGAGGTCCGCCTGACCACGAGCTCCGAGTCCCCGGACCACCGCAACGTCGTCACCGTGCGCGGCACGCTCGCGGGTGGCGAGGAGGTCGCGGTCTCCGGCACGCTGGCCGGGCCCAAGCACCTCCAGAAGATCGTCGCGATCGGTGAGCACGACGTGGACCTCGCACTCGCCGACCACATGGCGGTGCTGCGCTACGAGGACCGCCCGGGTGTCGTCGGCACCGTCGGCCGCATCCTCGGCGAGGCCGGTCTCAACATCGCCGGCATGCAGGTCTCCCGTGCGGAGGAGGGCGGCGAGGCGCTTGTCGTCCTGACCGTCGACGACACGGTGCCGCCGGCGGTTCTCACGGAGATCGCGGAGGAGATCGGCGCGACCTCGGCCCGTTCGGTGAACCTCGCGGACTGACCCTCCGCGCCACGCGTCCACGCGTACGAGAAGGGGCCCGGTGCCACACCGGGCCCTTTCCGCTGCGCGGGCGCGCCTGGGCGGCCTACCGGGCCCCTCGCCGGGGCGGGGCAGCACTCCGCCCCGCCGGAAGATCCAGCGGGGCGGATTCGACCAACTGCGTCGCGCCGACCGGTCGCGTTTCCGCAGGGACGCCTACCCGGCTGTGCCGAAGTTCTGCGTCCAGTAGTCGTCGGGCTGTGCGAGACCGACGCCGATCTCCTTGAACTCGCAGTTGAGGATGTTCTCCTTGTGGCCGGGGCTGGACATCCAGCCCGCCATGACCTCTTCGGGAGTCGAGTAACCGTAGGCGACGTTCTCGCCGTAGGTGCTCCAGTGGTAACCGGCACGCGTGATGCGGTCACCCGCGTCCGACCCGTCGGAGCCCGTGTGGGACATGTTCCGGTGGGAGGCCATGTCCTCGCTGTGTGCCTGCGCGGCCTTGGTCAGCTTCGCGTTCACGGTCACCGGCGAGCATCCGGCCTTGCTGCGCTCGCTGTTGACGAGTTCCACGACGCGGGCGACATCGCCGGACGCCGGTGCGGCGGTGGACGGTGCGGTGGGCTTCGGAGCGGCCGGCTTGGGCGCCTGGGTCTTGGGGGCCGTCGGCTTCGGAGCGGCCGGCTTGGGGGCCGCCGGCTTCGGCGCGGTTGCCTTCGGCGCGGTGGGCTTCGGGGTGGCCGGCGGCGTGGTGGGGGTCTGTGATTCGGGCCGGGTCGGCTTCCGGTCCCACCTGTCGCCTCCCCACTGCCGGCCGGACTCGTCGTCGTGCCACCGCTGGTCGGAGCGCACGCTCTGCCACTCGCCGCGGGCCCGGCTGTCCTGATCCCCCTCCGGGCCCATACAAGCCATGGCTACAGAGGGCACACCCACGGCGGCCATGGCGACGGCAGCGATGGTTATTTTCCGGTAGTGCGTCGGTCGGCGGTGCTTGCTCATGTGTGACCTCATTCGTCATCGCGGAGCGCCACCGAGAGGGGTTGGCCTGGCACGTTCTGTGTGTGACCTGCGGGGACGCCTTTGCGGGCAGCCATTGTTAGGACGGCTGCGAGCGGAGGGCAACGAGGGTCCACTACTACCTCGCTTCGTAGTGCCCACCTCTCCTTGCCATGGGCGTACGGTCGTGCTGCCCCGTGGGCGGGAGGTGCCGACGTCCGTGATGCCCCATCAAAAGGCGCTCCACGGCCTACAGACGGGCGTAGGCATCGAAAGCGGCGAAGTCGTCGAACGCCGTGGGAGGCATGTCCGTATCGAGATGGACAAATCTCCTTATGTCGCCGGAGCGGTATCTACTATCGGCCTTCCTGGCGCCCGGAAAGGGCTGTGGCGGTTGTCACGGAACCATTCGCTCCGTTCCGTTTCCGGTCGTAAATATCGGCGCCCGTCTGCCTGTCGCGACGGCCCGCGACGCCCCGTTGCCTTGCCCGCCGGATCCGCCCGGCGCAAGCTGGAGGCATGGGTGCTGAGAGCGGCCCCACCCTCATCGCTTCCGTGCAGCGAGCCTTCCGACTGCTGGAAGCCGTGGGGGCTCATGAGGGTGGCGCGACGGCGAAGCAGCTGGCGCGGGAGGCGGGGCTGCCCCTGGCCACCGCCTACCACCTGCTGCGGACGATGGTCCATGACGGATATGTGCGGAAGCTGGAGGACGGCGGTTTTGTCCTCGGGGACAAGCTCCAAGTGCTGCACGCCGGAAGTCGGGGGCAGGCGCTGCTCAGCCGTATCCGTCCCGCGCTCGGCGCGCTGCGGGACGAACTGGCGGCCGCCGCCTATCTGACCTTCTACGAGGACGGGGAGATCCGGGTCGCCGAGATCGTCGACGGCCCCCGTGCTCCCCGGGTCGACCTCTGGGTGGGGTTCGAGGACGCCGGACACGCCACGGCGCTGGGCAAATGCGTTCTCCGTGAGCTGGACGACGAGGCGCGCAACGACTATCTCTCCAGGCACGCCCTCGCCGATCTCACGCCCCGCACCATCACTCGCCGTTCCGAACTGCTCCGGCGGCTCGAGGCGGCACCCTCCGAGCCGGCCGTCCTGGACCTGGAGGAGTACACCCTCGGAACGGTCTGTGTCGCAGTGCCCGTCTACAGCGGGCACAGGCTCGGCTCGCTCGGTGTCTCCCTGCCGGCGGACCAGCTCTCCCGTGTCGACCAGGTCCGAGCACGGCTGATGCCGGCAGCGAACCGTGTGACGAGGGGCCTGTCGCTCACTATTTGAAAAACGTGCCCTTGTGGCACCCGCATATCTACCTATCTCCTTATAAAGCAGACACACGGCTGTAAGGGAACGGGATAGAAAGTTGCGGTTGAAAAGCATGGGCCCGACGCCAGAGCATCAGCGTGCCCTCCGGACGTCCTGGTCCCGGTGCCTCTCGGGACTCCGAAGCCTCGCCGAGCGAGCGGCCGGCTCTGGAGGGCGGACCCAGGCGAACGGCACAGCGGCGGCCCCGTCCCCTGCCGTTGGCGCGCCGGACCTGCCGGGCATCGCGGCCCATGCCGTCGTCGGAGTGCCGGCCCTGATCGTCGTCGCCGTGGCGGTCCTCGACCTTCTTGGCGGATCGGGCATGACCTGGCTGCCGCTGCTGGCCGTCGGGCCCGCGCTGGCCGCCGTCACCAGCAGGCCGCGCACCGTCCTGCGCATCGGCCTGCTCGCCGTGGTACTGGCGGCCGTGCTCGCCGCCCGCGGTCGGGCCTCGGGCGGCGAGGAGGCGATCGTGCTGTCCGCGCTGGTGGCCGTCACCCTGGCGAGCAGCCTGGCCAGTGCGCTGCGCGTGCGGCGCGAGCAGGTGCTGGCGGCCGTCCGCTCGGTGGCGGAGGCCGCACAGCACGCCCTCCTCAAGCCCGTGCCCGCCGTCGTCGGCGAGTTCCAGGCGGCCGTCCGCTACAGCGCCGCCGAGGCCGAGGCCCGGATAGGCGGGGATCTCTACGCTCTTCTGTCCACCCCGCACGGGGTCAGGGCGATCGTCGGAGACGTCCGCGGCAAGGGGCTGCCCGCGGTGGGGACCGCGGCCCTGGTCCTCGGTGTCTTCCGTGAGGCCGCCTATGACGAACCGGACCTCCTGGAGGTCGTCGGCAGGATCGAGCGGAGCCTGTCTCGCAACCTCGGTTCCGACGACTTCGTCACCGCCGTGGTCGTCGGATACCCCCGGGACGGGCACATGGAGGTCGTCAACTGCGGGCACGCGCCGCCGCTGCTGGTCCACGACGGCATGGTCGCGCCGGTCGAACCGGTCGACCCTGTGCCGCCTCTGGGCCTGAGTGGCCTCACCGGTGAGACCCCGGGCCTCCAGGTGCTGCCCTTCGAAGACGGTGACCAGCTGCTTCTCTACACCGACGGCGTCACAGAGGCGCGCAACCACAGCCGTGAGTTCTACCCGCTCACCGAGGGGATGGCGCGGCATGTGTCGGACGAGCCGTCCCGCACCGTCGCCGCTCTGCACGACGAGCTGCAGGCGCATGTGGGCGGTCGGCTGCACGACGACGCGGCCCTGCTGCTGCTGCGTAAGCCGGTCACGGCCGACTCGCGGCCCGCGGCCGAGCCGCACGCTCCGGTCACGAGCCCCGTCCCCACCGGGCCGCAGCGCACCGCTGAGGCATTGACGTCCGTGCGCGCCGACGCCCCAGCCTGAGGCCGGGGATGCCGGAGTTCGAGGCCAGGGTCGCGGAAAGGCGGCCCCGCGCCCCGCTGCCGACAGGGCGCTGCCTCCCGCACGCGCTACAGCCGTGCGCTCTTGAGCGCCATGTGCAGGAGCAGCCGGTGCTCCCCGTCGTCGAGGTCGAGGCCGGTGAGCTGTTCGACGCGCGACAGCCGGTAGTAGAGCGTCTGCCGGTGGATGCCGAGCGAGGCCGCCGTGCGGCCGGCCTGCCCCGCGCAGTCGAGGAACACCTCCGCCGTGCGGGCCAGTTCGTGGTGCGCGGGCGCCAGCAGCGCGCGCACGGCGGGGTCGTCGGCCGCTCCGGGAGTGAGCCCGGTCAGCAGACGGTACGGGCCGAGGTCGGCCCATCGGGCGACGGGCGCGAGGCGGGGCTCGGCCAGGGCCGCCCGGGCGGCCGCACGTGCTTCGCGCCAGGCGCGGCCCAGGCCGCCCAGCCCGGGCAGCGGGTCCGCGATGCCCGCGGCGCTGCGACCGCCACGAGCGGCGGCCTCCGGCCCGTCGGCGGCGCCCGGCGTACGCTCGCCCGCAGGGGCCGCCGCGCGCCCCGTCCCGGAGCTGCCTGCCGTCCCGTGCCGCGTCCCGGGCCCACCCGCCCCGCTGCCCGCCGCCTCGGCGAGCCGTGAGGCCACCGCCAGCGCGGGCGCCAGGTTGTCCGCCGAACGAAGCCGGACCAGCGCGCCCACGGCGTGGGCCGCCGGGCCCGTGGCCAGTGACGCCAACGGCACCGTGCACAGCGCCGCTGCCCCCGGCAGCGACCGTGCCGACGGCGCGTCACCGGTCGGCCACGGCGTCACGCACACCAGCGTGTGCAGCCCTTCCGCTTGGCTGCCCAGCTCCGTGCGGAGCGCGTCCACGGCCATGTCGTACTGCCAGCCGCGCTCCGCCGTCAGCACCGCCCGCAGTTCGCGCGACAGATCCGCCCCGGCGCGTTCCTCGTCCGCGAGCAGGGCGCCGATCCGCCCCGCCACCTCCATCGCCGCGGACAACTGTGCGTCCGTGGGCCCGGGGTCGGCGTCGAGCAGCCAGACATAGCCGAGCGCGATGCCCCGATGCCGTACGGGCAGGCAGATGCGGTCGCGGAAGACCCCCGCGTCCGGAGCGGCCGGGATCCGCACCGGGCCTGTCGCCCGGGTGATGCCGAAGCCCTCGAACCAGGCGCGCACCGCCGGCGTCGAGCGGCGGGTCAGGATCGAGCGGGTGCGGACGGGGTCCATCGCCGTGTCGTCGTCGCTGTCGTGCGCACCGAAGGCGATCAGGCCGAAGTCGCGGTTCTCCAGCGTCGCGGGCATGGCCAGCAACGCGGAGAGCTCGTCCACGAGATCCTGGTAGTCGCCCTTCACCTCGCCATTCTCGCATCCCCTTCAGACATATGTCTGAGATCCGGGACACGGATGCGTGACAGCTGTCGATGGCAGGCGGTCAGAGCGATCCTTAGGTTCAGGGTGGTTCTTCGTGCCGTTTCCGGGTCTTTCGGTTTCGGCCACTTTCAACGCCTGTTCCGTGGAGGTACCCGTGCTGGGTCCCGTGATCCTCGCCGCTTCGCGCAGCGACAAAATGCGCCGCTTCGTGTCGGCCGCCCCGGGGACCAAGCAGGTCGTCTCCCGGTTCATCGCCGGCGAGACGGTCGAGCAGGTCGTCCCGATCGTCAAGGACGCCACCGCCAAGGGTCTCGAGGTCACCCTCGACGTCGTCGGCGAGGACATCACCACGCCCGAGCAGGCCACCGCCGCCCGCGACGCCTACCTCGAGCTGATCGCGCATCTGGCGGACCTCGGTCTCGGCGCCAAGGCCGAGATGTCGGTCAAGCTGTCGATGTTCGGCCAGGCGCTGGAAGGCGGGCACGAGCTGGCACTCGCCAACGTCCGCCCGGTCGTCGAGGCCGCCGCGGCCATCGGCACGACGGTTACGCTGGATGCCGAGGACCACACCACCCTCGACTCGATGTTTGCCATCCACGAGGAGCTCCGCAAGGGTTTCCCGCAGACCGGCTGTGTCATCCAGGCCTACCTGTTCCGCACCGAGGACGACGCCCGCCGCCTCTCCGACGCAGGCAGCCGCGTCCGTATCGTCAAGGGCGCGTACAAGGAGCCCGCCTCCGTGGCGTACCAGGACAAGGCCGAGATCGACAAGGCGTACGTCCGCATCCTGAAGATCCTGATGGAGGGCGACGGCTACCCGATGATCGGGTCCCACGACCCGCGCCTGATCGCCATCGCGCAGGACCTGGCCCACCGCGCGGGCCGCAAGCTCGACGACTACGAGTTCCAGATGCTGTACGGCATCCGCAGCGACGAGCAGGTCCGGCTCGCCGCCGAAGGCCACCGGATGCGGGTCTACACCGCGTTCGGCACCGACTGGTACGGCTACTTCATGCGCCGCCTCGCGGAGAAGCCGGCCAACCTGCTCTTCTTCGTGCGCTCGATGATCACCAAGAACTGACACCAGGGCAGAGCCCTCCCCAACCCCTCGCAAAGGAGTCACGGAACTCATGGACGCTGTCACCCAGGTCCCCGCCCCGGTCAACGAGCCGGTGCACGGCTACGCCGCCGGTTCACCCGAGCGCGCCCGTCTCGAGGCCAAGCTCAAGGAACTGTCCGAGAACCCGATCGACCTTCCGATGACCATCGGCGGGGTACGGCGCATGGGCGGCGGCGAGCGCGTCGACGTCGTGCAGCCGCACAACCACAAGGCCGTCATCGGCACCTTCGCGGCTGCCACCCAGCAGGACGCGCAGGACGCCATCGACGCCGCGCTCGAGGCCGCCCCTGCCTGGCGCGCGATGTCCTTCGACGACCGCGCGGCGATCATCCTGCGTGCCGCCGAGCTGCTGGCCGGCCCCTGGCGCGAGACGCTGGCCGCCTCGACCATGCTCGGCCAGTCGAAGACCGCCCAGCAGGCCGAGATCGACACCCCGTGCGAGCTCGTCGACTTCTGGCGCTTCAACGTCAAGTACGCCCGTGACCTGCTCGCCGAGCAGCCCCCGGCCAACTCGCCGGGCGTGTGGAACCGCCTCGACCACCGCCCGCTCGAGGGCTTCGTCTACGCGATCACCCCGTTCAACTTCACCGCCATCGCCGGCAACCTGCCGACCGCGCCCGCGCTGATGGGCAACGTCGTGGTCTGGAAGCCGTCCCCGACGCAGACCCACGCCGCCGTGCTGCTGATGCAGCTCCTGGAGGAGGCCGGTCTGCCCAAGGGCGTCATCAACCTGGTGACGGGCGACGGCATCGCCGTCTCCGAGGTGGCCCTCGAGCACCCGATGCTCGCCGGCATCCACTTCACCGGCTCGACCAAGACCTTCCAGCACCTGTGGAAGACGGTCGGCAACAACATCGAGAAGTACCGCTCCTACCCCCGCATCGTCGGTGAGACCGGCGGCAAGGACTTCGTCGTCGCGCACCCCAGCGCCGACCGCGCCGTGCTCAAGACCGCGCTGACCCGCGGCTCGTTCGAGTTCCAGGGCCAGAAGTGCTCCGCGTCCTCGCGCGCGTACGTCCCCGCCTCCATCTGGAACTCCGGTTTCAAGGAGGAGTTCGCGGCCGAGGTCGACGGCATCAAGATGGGTGACGTCACCGACCTGACGAACTTCATCGGCGCCGTGATCGACGAGCGTTCCTTCGCCAAGAACAAGGCCGCGATCGACCGGGCCGAGCAGGACCCGACCTGCACGGTCATCGCGGGCGGCACCTACGACGACTCCGTCGGCTACTTCGTCCGCCCGACGGTCATCGAGTGCTCCGACGCCGAGAACGAGGTCTTCACGACCGAGTACTTCGGCCCCATCCTCGCCGTTCACGTCTACGAGGACGACAAGTACGAGGAGATGCTGGAGCAGATGGAGTCGGTGTCGGCGTACGCGCTGACCGGTTCGATCATCGCCGGTGACCGGGCCGCCGCGGCCCACGCGATGGAGAAGCTCCGCTACGCCGCGGGCAACTTCTACATCAACGACAAGTCGACCGGCGCCGTCGTCGGCCAGCAGCCCTTCGGCGGCGGCCGTGCCTCCGGCACCAACGACAAGGCCGGCGCCCCGCAGAACCTGATGCGCTGGACGCTGACCCGTGCGATCAAGGAGACGCTGGTCCCGCCGACGGACTACACGTACCCGCACATGGGCTGACCCCCCGGCCCCTCGGGCAGCCCCCACGTCTCCGCCCCCGTCCCGGCCCCCACGCCGGAACGGGGGCGGTTTCCATGCCCCCGCCGCTCGGGACCGACCCGGCGCCGGCCGGGCAGCACGCCGCTCGGACCCGGCTCCGGCCGGAGCCCACTGTTCAGACCCGGCTCCGGCCGGAGCCCGCTGTTCAGACCCGGCGCCAGCGCGCCATCGCGAACGAGAAGACCCCGAACAGCACCAGTCCCGCGGCCACGAGCACCAGCAGCCACGGCCCCGCCGGCGTGTCGGCGAACGAGCGCAGCGTGTCGTCAAAGCCCTTCGCCTGATCCGGTTCGTACTCGATCGCCGCGCGCACCACGAACACGCCGATCGCCGCGAACAGCGCGCCGCGCGCCACACCGCCACCGACGCCGGTCACGTCGACGAACCGCCGGGCCCGGTGCGACATGCCGCTCCGCTTCAGATGCTTGCGGTACTTGCGCAGTGCGGCCCGCACGGCCACCCATGTACCGGCGACGGCTATGCCGACGCCCGCCAGGCCCACGATCCACTGGCCGCCCGGCGCCTCCAGTGCCCTCGCCGTGACGTCCCGGGACTGCTGGTCGCTGGATCCGCCGCCGCTGCCGCGGTCACCGGCGGCGAACGCGAGAACGGAGTAGGCGACGAAGCCGTAGAAGAGGCAACGCCCCCCGGACAGCAGCCGCTTGCCCGTCTTGTGTCCGTCGGGGCCTGAGGCACCGAACAGCGCCTCCGACAGCCGCCACAGTGCCATGCCGACCAGGCCGGCACCCAGCGCCCACAACAGCACCGCGCCGAAGGGCTGCCCGGCCAGCTCGGCGAGCGCTCCGCCCCGGTCCGCCTGGCGGCCTCCGCCGCCGAACGCGATGTGCAGTGCGAGGACGCCGACGAGCAGATAGATCACCCCGCGTGCGACGAATCCCCAGCGTGCGGCCGTGTCCACGACCGAACCGTTCGCCGCCCGCCGGGCGTTCGCCCGGCCGCGTACCGTCACCGTGCGTGCGTTCATGGGCCACCTCCGGTACGCAGGTGCCCGTGGGCAGTTGGGCGAAACAGTTCGTTGAAACAGCGGCCGCCGCCCAAGGCATCGTGACAGCCGGTCAGTTTGCGCGCTCCCGGGGCGGATACCCGAAGACCATGACCGAGACCAAGAAGAAGACGACGCAGGCACGTACAAGCACGGCGCGAGCGCAGCGCTCCGCCAAGGAAACGGCGAGCGAAACCGCCGAAGCGGCACAGGGTTTCGGCGGCGCGGCCACCGAGAAGGCAGCGTCCGCGGCACGGACGGTCCAGCGCACGGCCGTCGCCGCCGCAGGCGCCACGGCAGGAGCGGCGGGCGTCGTCTGGAGCATCGTCAAGGCCCGTAAGGCCGTTGTCGCCGGAGCGGGGACGGGTGTCGTCACCGCGGTGGCCGGCTCGTACGCGCTCGGCCGCCGCTCCGGCCTGCGGCAGCGCGGCCCGCTGTCCCGTCTCACGGGCGGCAGGATCTGACCACGCTCGCCGAACCACCTGCGCCGGAACGGTTTTCCGTCACCGGGTACCGGCCCTAGGAGCAACCCGGTACCCGGTGCCGGCGCGGCCTGACACAGTGACCGCATGACCGATCAGGTGACCGACGCGCTGCGCACGGCCCACACCCACCAGCTCTCCGAGTCCGGTCTCGCAGGGATCCGGACCATGCTGCACGAGGCGTTCTGCGGCGATTTCGGCGACGAGGACTGGGCCCACGCCCTCGGCGGCGTGCATGCCTTCGTCCGCGACGGCCGGGGTGTGGCAGCCCACGGCAGCGTCATCATGCGGCGGGTGCTGCACACGGGCCGGTCATACCGCGTCGGATACGTCGAGGCGGTTGCGGTCCGGGCCGACCGCCGCCGCCAGGGTCTGGGCGGGCGGGTGATGCAGGCGCTGGAGACGGTGATCGACGGGGCGTACGACCTCGGCGCGCTGTCCGCGTCGGACGACGGCGCCGGGCTGTACCGCGTCAGAGGGTGGCAGTTGTGGCGGGGCCGTATCGAGGCCATGGCCCCGCAGGGCACCGTCCGCCTTCCGGAGGAGGAGGACTCCACCTGGCTCCGCCCCGCCGCCGGCGCGCCGCTCCCCGAACCCGCCGCCGGCCCGCTGGCCTTCGACTGGCGCGACGGGGACGTTCTCTGAACCCCTCCCGGCGGCCCTGAGCGGTGTCCCCGCAGGACTTGGTGACCGTACGCGGGCGGCGCGTCGAGGGCGGCGGCCGGCCCCGCGCTCGCCATGTCACTACCACCTAGGTGGGAAAGCAATCCAGATGGTCTGGCGATCCTTCACGCGAAGATCGCGTCTCAGATAGTAGGAAGTCCGAGTAATTGTGGAGACAGAGCGGCCGAGCTGACCTAGCTTTGTAGGAGCCGAACGTCTCGCTCGATCCAGCGAATGGCGGTCGTGAGCCCGTGCCCCGTGCAGGCAACCCCTGCGGCATCGCTCCCCGCCCCTTCCGGCGCCTCGAAATCTCTTCCGATCTCAAGGAGTCGATCATCATGTCCGCTGCGACCGCCCGCCGAGTCCGTCACGCCTCCCGCACCAGCGAGTCCGACCGCAAGAACGCCGCCGCCGCCCTCCAGCGCGCCCTCGACCGCCGGGACAACGGCGGCTCCACCGGTCACTGATCCGCATTGCTTCCCCCCGTCCATATGGTGGACCTTGTGTGTCATTGAATGGGACGGGGAGTAGGGTGCCGACATGTCTCGCAGCATCAATCTCGCAGTAGTCCCCGGTGACGGCATCGGCCAGGAGGTCGTGGCGCAGGGCCTGAAGGTCCTTGCCGCGGTCCTGCCCCAGGATGTGAAGCTGGAGACCAAGGAGTACGACCTCGGCGCCCAGCGCTGGCACCGCACCGGAGAGACTCTCCCCGACGCGGAGCTCGACTCCCTCAAGAACCACGACGCGATCCTCCTCGGCGCCATCGGCGACCCGTCGGTGCCGTCCGGCGTGCTGGAGCGCGGTCTGCTGCTGAAGCTGCGGTTCGCCTTCGACCACTACGTCAACCTGCGTCCGTCGAAGCTGTTCCCCAATACGGCCACTCCGCTGGTCGGCCGACCGGACATCGACTTCGTCGTCGTCCGTGAGGGCACCGAAGGCCCGTACACCGGAAACGGCGGCTCCCTGCGCACCGGCACGCCCGCCGAAGTGGCCACCGAGGTCAGCCTGAACACCGCCTACGGCGTGGAGCGCGTCGTGCGCGACGCCTACGAGCGGGCCAACTCCCGCCCCCGCAAGAAGCTGACGCTCGTCCACAAGAACAACGTCCTCGTCTACGCCGGCCACATGTGGAAGAACATCTTCGACAGGGTCGGCAAGGAGTACCCCGAGGTCACCACCGACTATCTGCACGTCGACGCCGCGACGATCTTCTTCGTCACCCAGCCGGAGCGCTTCGACGTCATCGTCACCGACAACCTCTTCGGCGACATCCTCACCGACCTCGCCGCCGCCGTGACCGGCGGCATCGGCCTGGCCGCCTCCGGCAACATCAACCCGACGGGTGATTTCCCGTCGATGTTCGAGCCCGTCCACGGCTCGGCTCCCGACATCGCCGGCCAGGGCAAGGCCGACCCGACCGCCACGATCCTGTCGGTCGCCCTCCTGCTGCGCCACCTCGGCCACGAGGCCGAGGCCGTCCGCATCGAGGAGGCGGTCGCCGCCGACCTCGCGGAACGCGAGCCGGGCACGACGCGCACCACGGACGAGATCGGCGACGCGCTCGCGGTACGAGTAGCGAGCTGACCCGCCGGACACCACTTCCGGGGGCGTCCCCCGGACACTCCCAGAAGCCGCCGGGTCGCATCTCCACCGCGCCCGGCGGCTTTTCCTGTGCGGCCCCCGGGTGCGACCATCATCCTGGGCCGCACCCACGCCGTTCCCCGCACGATCCTCCACGGGCGATAATCGAACGTGGACCGTGTGCACGGCGATGCTCGGACGTCCAAGCAATCGGCGTGAGCGCGGTCCGTCACAACAACCGGTGAAGGACACTGCACTCATGACGACGCCCACGATCGAGCTCAAGCCCTCTTCGCACCCGCTGTCCGACGCGGAGCGCGAGGGGATCCTGGCCAACCCGGGATTCGGCCGCCACTTCACCGACCACATGGTGACGATCAAGTGGACGGAGGGGCGTGGGTGGCACGACGGTGAGCTCGTCCCGTACGGACCGCTGTCCCTCGACCCGGCGAACATGACCCTGCACTACGCGCAGGAGATCTTCGAGGGCCTCAAGGCCTACCGCCGCCCCGACGGCTCCGTCGCCACGTTCCGCCCCGAGGCCAACGCGGAGCGGTTCCAGCGGTCCGCGCGTCGCCTCGCCATGCCCGAACTGCCGGTGGACACGTTCATCGCCGCCTGCGACGCCCTGGTCCAGCAGGACGCGGCTTGGGTTCCGCCCCACGGCGGCGAGGAGTCCCTCTACCTCCGCCCGTTCATGATCGCGACCGAGGTCGGCCTGGGTGTGAAGCCGGCCAACGAGTACCTCTTCATCGTCATCGCCTCCCCGGCCGGCGCGTACTTCCCCGAGGGCGTCAAGCCCGTCTCCATCTGGCTCTCGGAGGACCGCGTCCGCGCCGTCCCCGGCGGCATGGGCGACGCCAAGACCGGCGGCAACTACGCCGCGTCCCTTCTCGCGCAGGCCGAGGCAGCGCAGAAGGGCTGCGCCCAGGTCGCCTACCTCGACGCGGTCGAGCACAAGTGGGTCGAGGAACTGGGCGGCATGAACCTGTACTTCGTCTACGAGAACGGCTCCGGCGACGGATTCAAGATCGTCACGCCCGAGCTCACCGGTTCGTTGCTCGCAGGCATCACGCGAGACTCGCTTCTCACCCTGGCCAAGGACCTCGGCTACGAGTCGGAGGAGGGCCGGGTCTCCATCGACCAGTGGCAGGCCGACACCGAGAACGGCACGCTCAAGGAGGTCTTCGCCTGCGGCACCGCCGCGGTCATCACGCCCGTCGGCCTGGTGAAGTCGGCGCGCGGCGAGTGGACACAGTCCGGCGGTCAGCCGGGCGAGGTCACCATGAACCTGCGCAAGGCGCTCCTCGACATTCAGACCGGCGCCGGCGAGGACGTCCACGGCTGGATGCACCAGCTCGGCTGACGTCCTGCCGCCCACCGCCCGCTACTGAGGCCCGGCGCCCTGCAACGCAGGCTGCCGGGCCTCGGTCGCGAGCGTGCTCAGTGCCGCGTACATGACGCCGCCCACCAGGCCGGACAGGACGAAGCTGCAGTCCACCCCGCCGGTGAGGACGAGCAGCGGGCCCTCGTAGAGCGGGGTGGAGACGGCCGCCAGACCCACGGCGGCGCCCAGCGCCCAGGACGCCGTGGCGCGCGGATTCCAGCCGGCGCGGAACCAGTAGATCCCGCCACGCGCACGGCGGTTGTAGACCTGCAGCGCCTCCGCGTCGTACGCGCCGCCGCAGCGGACGTGCGCCATCAGTGTGATCACCGCCCAGGGCGTGCCGACCGCGGTGAGCAGCAGCACGAACGACGTCATCGCCGACTGGGCGTCCCACACGAAGTGGCCCACGAAGACGAACGCGGTGGCGAGGGCCGCGACGACGAGCGTGGCCCGGGTGCGCGTCGCCTTCGGCAGGATCGCGTCCAGGTCCAGGCCCATGGAGTACAGCATCAGACCGGCGTTGCCGACCGAGCCGGCGGCGGCGGCGACCAGCAGCGGGATCACGTACCAGGCGGGGGATGCGGCGACCAGCGGCCCCGCGTAGTCCAGCCCGGCGCGGGCGGCCAGCGCCGTGTACGTACCGAACAGCTGCGGAACGAGCAGTCCTGCCGTGAGCCCCAGGCAGGTGGCCCGCAGGACCTTGCGCGGGCTGTGCCGTTCGGGCGAGATGTAGCGGGTGTAGTCGCCGAGCAGGGTGATGAACGCGATCGGCCCGCTGAGCCCGGCGGCGACGGCGGACAGCAGCCAGGTCGGCCAGAACGAGCCGAGCAGGTACGGGGTGTCCGGCGGGGCCGCGGTGGTCATCGCGGGCGCATAGGCCAGCAGGCCGAGGAGCAGCAGCGCCGTCATGCCGACCGCGAGGATCCTGCTCAGCCGCAGCAGCAGCCGATAGCCGTACACCGCGCCGACCACCGTGCATGCGGCGAGCAGCGCGTACACGACGGTGTGTGCGACACCTCCGGTGGGCACACCGGCGATCCGGGCCAGGGTCCCGAGCATCACGTCGCCGCCGATCCACAGGGTCAGAGCCGTGTAGCCGAGCGAGAGCAGCAGCCCGACGACGGAGCCGACGAGCCGGCCGCGCACGCCGAAGGCCGCGCCGCTGGAGGTCGACAGGTTCGTCGCGGTCCGCAGTGAGACGAGGGCCAGTGGAGCGGTGACGACCACGCCGACGATCGTGCCGGCGACCACGGAGGTGACGGCGGGCCACAGGCCCAGTCCGAAGGAGACGGGGAGCCAGCCGAAGACGATCACCCCCAGACAGAGGTTCGACCCCAGCAGGATGGACATGAGATCGCGCGGAGTGCTGGTGCGCTCCGCCTCGGGGATGGTGTCGACTCCGTGCTGTTCCACCGGCATGGGCTGCCCCTCGAGCTCGCTGTTTGAGTGACGCTCTAATTGAATGGTGCTCAATGTGAGCTATGCCTTGCTTGAAGTCAATGCTTTCGTTCAATCCGCGGACATGGTTAGAGTGGTGCTCGAACTTGGAGGTGTGGACGTGCGACTGACCCCGACCGAGCGCGACAGGCTGCTGCTCTTCGGCGCCGCCGAGCTGGCGCGGGCGCGCAGGGCCCGCGGCCTGCGGCTCAATGTCCCCGAGGCGACCGCGCTCATAGCGGACACCGTCTGCGAGGCGGCCCGCGACGGCCGCAGACTGGCGGAGGCCATCGACGCGGCCCGCTCGGTGCTCGGCCCCGACGACGTCCTCCCGGGCGTCGCGGACGTCGTGACCGAGGTGCATGTGGAGGCCGTCTTCGACGACGGGTCCCGCCTCGCCGTCGTCTCCGACCCGATCGGCGGCGGGGGACTGGAGGAGCGCGCCCCGGGCGCCCTGCTGCCCGCCCCCGCTCACGAGGAGGCGGCGCCCGCCCTGCGGCTCCTGGTGCGCAACACGGCGACCGTGCCCGTCAGCGTCACCTCCCACTTCCACTTCTTCGAGGCCAACCCGCGGCTTCATTTCGACCGTGCCGCCGCATACGGCATGCGGCTCGCCGTCCCGGCCGGTTCCTCCGTCCGCTTCGACCAGGGCGTCGAGGCGGAGATCGGCCTCGTACCGATCGGCGGCGACCGGATCGCCATCGGATTCGCCGGCCTGGTCGACGGTCCGCTCGACGCGCCGGGCGCCAAGGAAGAAGCACTCAAGCGGGCCGCGGCCTGCGGCTACCTCGGAGCGGAGGAGATCTGATGGACCCGTACGAGTACGCATCCGTGCACGGCCCCCGCGCCGGGGACCGGGTCGTCCTGGGCGACTCCGGGCTCGTCGTCCGCGTCGAGTCCGACGCCCAGAAGCCCGGCGACGAGTTCCTCGCCGGCTTCGGCAAGACCGCCCGCGACGGCCTGCACCTGAAGGCCGCCGCGGTGCGCGAGACCTGCGACGTCGTGATCAGCAACGTTCTGGTGATCGACGCCGTGCAGGGCATCCGCAAGGTGTCCATCGGCATCCGCGAGGGACGCATTTACGCCATCGGCCGGGCCGGCAACCCGGACACCCTCGACGGCGTCGACGTCGTCGTCGGCACCGGCACGTCCATCGTTTCCGGCGAGGGCCTGATCGCCACGGCGGGCGCCGTCGACACACACGTCCACCTGCTCTCCCCGCGGATCATGGAGGCGTCACTCGCCTCCGGTGTCACCACCGTCATCGGCCAGGAGTTCGGCCCCGTGTGGGGCGTCGGCGTCAACTCGCCCTGGGCGCTGAAGCACGCCTTCAACGCCTTCGACGCCTGGCCCGTCAACATCGGCTTCCTCGCGCGCGGCTCGTCCTCCGACGACGCCCCGCTGGTGGAGGCGCTGGCCAAGGGCGGCGCGTCCGGCTTCAAGGTCCACGAGGACATGGGCGCGCACACCCGGGCCCTCGACACCGCGCTGCGGGTCGCGGAGGAGCACGACGTGCAGGTCGCGCTGCACAGCGACGGTCTGAACGAATGCCTCTCCGTCGAGGACACCCTGCGCGTCCTCGACGGCCGCACGATCCACGCCTTCCACATTGAGGGCTGCGGCGGCGGACACGTGCCGAACGTCCTCAAGATGGCGGGCGTGCCGAACGTCATCGGCTCGTCCACCAACCCCACCCTGCCCTTCGGCCGGGACGCCGTCGCCGAGCACTACGGCATGATCGTCTCCGTCCACGACCTCAAGACCGACCTGCCCGGCGACGCCGCCATGGCCCGCGACCGCATCCGTGCCGGAACGATGGGCGCGGAGGACGTACTGCACGACCTCGGCGCGATCGGCATCACCTCGTCCGACGCACAGGGCATGGGGCGTGCAGGGGAGACCGTGCGCCGCACCTTCGCCATGGCCGGGAAGATGAAGGCCGAACTCGGCCCCATGGACGGCGACGGCGCGCACGACGACAACGCACGCGTCCTGCGCTACGTGGCCAAGCTGACCATCAACCCCGCCATCGCCCACGGCCTCGCCCACGAGATCGGCTCCATCGAGGTCGGCAAGATGGCCGACATCGTGCTGTGGCGACCGGAGTTCTTCGGCGCGAAACCCCAACTGGTTCTGAAGTCCGGCTTCCCCGCCTACGGAGTCGTCGGCGACCCGAACGCGGCGACCGACACCTGCGAACCACTGGTGCTCGGCCCGCAGTTCGGCGCCTACGGGGCGACACCGGCCGACATCTCCGTCGCGTTCGTGGCCCAGGCCGCCGTGGACCTCGGATCCGACCTGATGCCCACACGCCGGCGCAGGGTCGCGGTGCGCGGCACACGAGGCATCGGCCCCGGCGACCTGCTGCTCAACTCCCGTATCGGAGACGTGTCGGTGGACGGCGCCACGGGCCTGGTCACGCTCGACGGTGATCCGCTGCGCTCGCAGCCGGCCGAGTCCATCTCCCTGAACCGCCTCTACTTCCTCTAGACCACACAGCCTGCACCTCCCAGCAACCGAGGATTCCCGTGACCTTCCGCATGCCGGCCGAATGGGCCCCCCACGAACGCACCTGGATGGCCTGGCCCGGCCCCAACCCCACGTTCACGAACGAAGCGGAACTGGCGGAGGCGCGGGCCGCCTGGGCCTCCGTGGCCCGCGCGGTACGCCGCTTCGAGCCGGTGACCGTCGTCGCCGGCCCCGGACAGGTACCCTCCGCCTGCGAACTCCTCGGCCTGGACATCGACGTCGTCGAGCGGGACCTGGACGATGCGTGGATGCGCGACATCGGCCCCACCTTCGTCAGCGACGGTTCCCAACTGGCCGCCGTAGACTGGGTGTTCAACGGCTGGGGCGCCGCCGACTGGGCGCGCTGGGAGCACGACGCCAAGATCGCCCGTCACGTCGCCGACCTCGCGGGCGTCCCCGTCCACCCGTCCCCCCTCGTCAACGAGGGCGGCGCGATCCATGTCGACGGCGAAGGCACCGTCCTGCTCACGGACACGGTCCAACTCGGCCCGGAGCGCAACCCCGGATGGACCCGCGCCGAGGTCGAGGCCGAGATCCACGCCCGGCTCGGCACCCAGAAGGCGATCTGGCTGCCGCGCGGACTGACCGGCGACTACGGCATGTACGGCACCCGGGGCCACGTCGACATCGTCGCGGCCTTCGCCCGCCCGGGAGTCGTCGTCGTCCACACCCAGCCCGACCCGTCCCACCCCGACCACGAACTCTCCAAGGCCAACGTGGCCCTGCTCGCGGCCCAGACGGACGCCAGAGGCCGCCGCCTGGAGGTCGTCGAGGTCCCGGCCCCGACCGTCCTCGTCGACGAGGACGGAGAGTGGGTCGACTACTCGTACATCAACCACTACATCTGCAACGGCGGCGTGGTCCTGTGCGCCTTCGACGACCCCCGCGACGAGATCGCGGCGGGCATCTTCCGCCGGCTCCTCCCGGAGCGGACGGTGACGCTGGTGGACGCGCGGGCGATCTTCGCGGGCGGCGGCGGCATCCACTGCATCACCCAGCAGCAGCCGAAGATCTGACAGCGGTGTGGCGGGGGCGGACCTTCGCCGACGACGACCGAGCACGATCGGGTAGAACGTACGGGTGAACGCCTCGCTTCCGGCAGCCGCCGTATGACCCCAGCCGCCCGCCGCCGCAACGTCGCACCGCCGCGCGAGGCGCTCCTCGCCGCCGCCATGGCCACCATCGCCGAGCGCGGGCTCGACGGGCTCACCATGGCCGGGCTCGGCCGCGAGGTCGGGATGAGCAGCGGCCATCTCCTCTACTACTTCCGCACGAAGGACGAGCTGCTCCTGCAGACCCTGGAGTGGAGCGAGGGCCGCCTGGGCGCGGAGCGCAGCGCGCTGCTGTCCCGACAGGCGACGGTACGGGAGCGGCTCGACGCGTACGTCGACCTGTACGTGCCCGAAGGGCCGCGCGACCCGCACTGGACGCTCTGGCTCGAGGTCTGGAACCGCTCGCAGAACGCGGAGGCCGACGCCCGCGCCCGCCAGGCCGCGATCGAGGGCGCCTGGCACCGCGACCTGGTCGCGCTGCTCGCCGAGGGCATCTCCCGCGGCGAATTCCGCCCCGTCGACCCCGATCGCGTCGCGGCGAGACTCCGGGCCCTGTTGGACGGCTTCAGCGTCCACGTCGCCGTGGGCATACCGGGCACGAGCCGCACCCAGGTACTGGCACACGTCCGCGAGTTCGTGTCCGAAGCCCTGCTGCCCCCTCCACCCCCCAGCCGGTGACTACTTGAGCCCCCGCCCCCGCTTGAGCCCCGATGAGCGGGGCACCTCTTCTTCCGTCGGCGTTCGGGTCGCCGGTGGCATCGTGAGCTCCGGCCGGCGTTCGAGCCCTGATGAGCGGGGCAACCTCCGCCCCCCGACCTCGTTCGAGGTCATTTTGAGCCCCGCCGGCGATTGAGGCGCGGGGTTGGGGGCGGAGCCCCCGAAACGAGACCGGCGCCGTTGCCAGGGGCCAGGAACCCCCGGGGGCGCGGGATTCGGGGCGGAAGCCCGACAAGGCCGGCGCCGGGGTCCGGGGCCTGCCCCGGTTCGGGAAGGGGCGGGGTGGGGGAAGAGCCCCCGCAGCAGACCCGCCCGCATCGTGAGACACGCGTCCACGCCCCACCCACCCTGTGGCAAACTGCCCCCGTGCTCTCGTTCGCCATGATTATCGGCAGCAGCGCGCCGGTCCGCAGTGACCGCTGAACCCGTGGACAGCAATCCCGCGGCAGGCGGCACCGTGCCCCAGACCCGCGCGCAGACCTCTCGCACCCGCGAGGGGTTTTTTCGTTTTACGGCCTCACCCGTGGCCGGAGGCGGACCGCGCGCGAAGATGGGGGCAAGTGGAGCCAGAACTTCCGGAGCCACTCATCCGACAGGAGTCAAGACAGCCATGACCACCAAGGCCAAGGACACGGACGGCTTCCGTGTCGACGACGCCTTCCATGTCTTCGACACGACGCTGCGCGACGGCGCCCAGCGCGAGGGCATCAACCTCACGGTCGCGGACAAGCTGACCATCGCCCGGCACCTTGACGAGTTCGGCGTGGGCTTCATCGAGGGCGGCTGGCCGGGTGCGAACCCGCGCGACACCGAGTTCTTCGCCCGCGCCCAGCAGGAGATCACCTTCCGGCACGCCCAGCTCGTCGCGTTCGGCGCGACCCGCCGCGCGGGTGCCAAGGCGAGCGAGGACCCCCAGGTCAAGGCGCTTCTCGATTCGGGTGCGCCCGTGGTCACGCTGGTTGCCAAGTCGCACGACCGGCATGTCGAGCTCGCCCTGCGCACGACCCTGGAGGAGAACCTGGAGATGGTCCGGGACACCGTCTCCCACCTGTGTGAGCAGGGCCGCCGGGTCTTCGTGGACTGCGAGCACTTCTTCGACGGCTACCGCGCCAACCCCGAGTACGCCAAGTCCGTTGTCCGCACCGCGTACGAGGCCGGCGCGGACGTCGTCATCCTCTGCGACACCAACGGCGGGATGCTGCCCGCCCAGGTCCAGGCCGTCGTCGGGACCGTGATCGCCGACACCGGCGCGCGGCTCGGCATCCACGCCCAGGACGACACCGGCTGCGCCGTCGCGAACACCCTGGCCGCCGTCGACGCCGGCGCCACTCACGTGCAGTGCACGGCCAACGGCTACGGCGAGCGCGTCGGCAACGCCAACCTGTTCCCGGTCGTGGCCGCGCTCGAGCTCAAGTACGGCAAGAAGGTCCTGCCCGAGGGCGCCCTCGCGGACATGACCCGTGTCTCGCACGCCATCGCGGAGGTCGTCAACCTCACGCCCTCCACCCACCAGCCCTATGTGGGTGTCTCCGCCTTCGCCCACAAGGCCGGACTGCACGCCTCCGCCATCAAGGTCGACCCGGACCTCTACCAGCACATCGACCCCGAGCTGGTCGGCAACACCATGCGGATGCTCGTCTCCGACATGGCCGGGCGCGCCTCGATCGAGCTCAAGGGCAAGGAGCTCGGCATCGATCTCGGCGACGACCGCGAGCTGGTCGGCCGGGTCGTCGAGCGGGTCAAGGAGCGCGAGCTCCAGGGCTACACCTACGAGGCCGCCGACGCCTCCTTCGAGCTGCTGCTGCGCGCGGAGGCGGAGGGCAGGGCCCGCCGCTACTACCGCACGGAGTCGTGGCGCGCGATCGTCGAGGACCGCCCGGACGGCACGCACGCCAATGAGGCCACGGTGAAGCTGTGGGCGAAGGGCGAGCGCATCGTCGCCACGGCCGAGGGCAACGGCCCGGTCAACGCACTGGACCGGGCGATGCGGGTGGGCCTGGAAAAGATCTACCCGCAGCTCGCCAAGCTGGAGCTGATCGACTACAAGGTCCGCATCCTCGAAGGCCGCCACGGCACGGGGTCGACGACCCGCGTACTGATCACGACCGGCGACGGCACCGGCGAATGGGCGACCGTCGGCGTCGCGGACAACATCATCGCCGCGTCCTGGCAGGCACTGGAGGACGCGTACACGTACGGCCTGCTGCGCGCGGGCGTCGAGCCGACGGAGTAGCCGCCGCAGGGCGTCAGCGGCGCACCCCGGCTCTCCTGGCGTGCACAGGACGGAGCGGCGCGGCCCGGTTCCACCGGCCGCGCCGCCCGTCCGGCCGCGTGCTCAGCTCCGCAGCTGCCGCGTGGCCTGTGACAGCGCCCCGCTGCCCTTCATCAGCCAGGCGGCGGTGTCGGTGAACGACGCTCCGCCGCCGGTGAAGGTCTGGTAGCGGGTGTTCTCGTCGACGGTGACGGCGGTGCCGCCACCGCCGTTGCCCGCCTGGAAGTTGACCGGGGTCTGCTGCTGCAGCCCGCGGGTGACATGGCGGCCGCCGCTGTCGTCGGTGGTGGTGAGCCAGATGTTCACCTGTTCCCCGGCGGCCTGTGCGGTGCCGGCGGAGAGGCCGGTGAGTCCGGTGGTGGCGAGCGCGCCGGCGAGCAGGAGGCGCAGTGTCCTCATCGGTCGTTGTCGTGCCATGGGCTGTGGCCCTTCTCGGCAGAGGTGTGGGGGTCGAGGCGGAAGTGAACTGCCGTTGTGAACCGCCGTCAAGGCCTTGCACATTCAGAACCTGAACGCACAAGTCCTCGCTATGGCCCGGAACTTGGACTTCGATGGATTTCGACGTGAAGTCTTGACGGCGGAGCGGCCCGCCTGTTGACTCACCGCACCGTCGCCGGAACCGGTTCCGGCAGCGGTTCCGGTACCGGTACCAGACCTCGACGCGGAGGCCATCCCATGCGTGTCACCATCGCCGATGTCGCACGTGAGGCGGGGGTCAGCAAGACCACTGTGTCCCGTGTCCTGAACACCAAGGCCGATGTGGACGCCACCACCGCAGCCCGCGTTCGTGAAGTGATCGGTGTGCTCGGCTATGTGCCCAGCTCGGGAGCGGTCGGCCTGGCCCGTGGCCGAAGCCGCACCGTGGCCATGCTGACGCCTCCGCTCACCTGGCCGTGGATGGGCGAGGTGCTCCAGGGCGTCGCGGACACCGTCGAGGCGGCGGGCTACGGCCTGCTGCTGTTCACCTGCAACCGCGGCGCCGAGTCCGTCGACCACTTCACCAGCCAGGTCTCCGCGCGGGCGTTCGACGGGCTGCTGGTCATCGAGCCGGAGAACACCCTCGACACGATCACCGCCATGCATCGCCGCGGCCTGCCCGTCGTCCTCATCGACGATCGCGGGCACCACCCCGAATTCCCCTCCGTGGTCACCACGAACCGGGAGGGCGGCGCGTCGGCCGCCCGCCATCTGCTCGCGGCGGGCCGCCGCCGGCCACTCCTCGCGACCGGCCCCGTCGTCTTCGGCTGCGTACAGGAGCGGCTGGCGGGATTCCTCGACGTCCTGCCCACCGACCTTGTCATGGAGGGCCAGTTCACCGAGGCGTTCGGTCGGCAGACCGTCGAACGGGCACTCGCGGACGGCGAGCCTTTCGACTGCGTGTTCGCGCACAACGACCTCATCGCCGCGGGCGTGTTGCGTGCCCTGCGTGGCGCCGGCCGACGGGTGCCCGACGACGTCGCCGTCGTCGGCTTCGACGACATCCCCATGGCCCGGCAGACCGAGCCTCCGCTGACCACGGTCCGCCAGCCCATGCGCGAGATGGGCGAGGCCGCAGCGCGGCTGCTGCTGGCCCGGCTCTCCGGCGAGGTGATCCCGGACGAGCCGGTGGTGCTGCCCACCGAACTCGTCGTCCGGGGCTCCACGCCCTGACCCGGCAGGGCCGCCCCACCACCCGCCCCTTCGCGCTCCGCCCCGCCGGCCACGCCTTCCGACCCACCCGGCCGGCCACCTCCTGCACCCTGCGCCCCGCACACCCCCGTCCTGTCGAAGGAGCCGTCATGCCACGACCACGCCTTGGAACCAGAACCTGCACGGCGGTGATCGCTGCCACCGCCGTGCTCGGCTCGCTCCTCGCCGGGGCGCTGCCGAGCGCAGCCGCCGCCGACGAGCCCGCGCCCGTGCCCGTCGACCGGTTCGAAGGCGAGATCCCCTTCGCGGGCCCGCCCGCCGAAGGCATCTTCACCTGGGGCAGCGACGCCGACGATCAGCCTCAGTTGGCCGTCAAGGAGCGCGCCGACGCCCCCGAGGGCGCGAAGGCCATCGAGGGCACCTACGACATCAGCGGCTGGGGCGGCGTCAGCCACGACTTCGCGTTCGACAAGCCCGCCCACGACTGGACCGCGTCCAAGGGCATCCGCTTCTGGTGGTACGGCCAGAACACCGCCCCGCTGCCGCCCGGTTCGGGCAAGCGCATCAACTTCGAGATCAAGGACGGCGGCGCCAACGGCGAGGCGTCGGAGCTGTGGACCACATCGTTCACCGACGACTGGGAAGGCTGGCACCTCGTCGAGATCCCGTTCTCGGACTTCGTCTACCGCGCCGACTACCAGCCCGTCGGCGGCATCGACCAGGTCCTCGGCCTGAACGAGATGTGGGGCTGGGCGCTCACCCTGCCCACCGGAGCCCCGGGCTCCTTCGCCATGGACGGCATGGAGCTGTACGGGAAGGCCGACCCGGCCCTGAAGGCCAAGGTCGTCACCGATGCCGCCGTGTACCCGGTCGACGAGGGCGGCACCGCCCACGTGAAGGTCTCCGTCGCCACCACGGGGTCGGTCCCCACCGACGAGGCGGTCACCGTCGACTACACCACGGAAGGCGGCACCGCCGCGTCCGGCAAGGACTACGAGCCCGTCACCGGATCCGTCACCTTCCCGGCCGGCACCGCCTCCGGCGCATCCCGCACGGTCGCGGTCGCCACCAGGAAGGACGGCTCGGCCGAGTCCGCCGAGACCGTACCGCTGAAGCTCACCGTCACCGGCGCCAAGGCACCGGCCGAGACACCGCAGGTCGTCGTGAACGCCCATGGCCTGCCGTACCTCGACGCCCGCCTCCCGGTGAAGAAGCGCGTCGCCGACCTGCTCTCCCGCATGTCCCTCGCGGAGAAGGCCGGACAGATGACCCAGGCCGAACGCAACGCCCTCAAGTCGCAGGGCGACATCGCCTCCTACGACCTCGGCTCGCTGCTCTCCGGCGGCGGCTCCGTACCCACTCCGAACGCGCCCGAGGCATGGGCGAGGATGGTCGACGCGTACCAGTTGCGCGCCCAGGCCACCCGGTTCCAGATCCCACTGATCTACGGCGTGGACGCGGTGCACGGCCACAACAACGTCATCGGCTCGACGATCATGCCGCACAACATCGGCATCGGCGCCGGCCGTGACCCGAAGATCGCCGAGAGGACCGGCGCGGTCACCGCGAAGGAGGTGCGCGCCACCGGGATTCCGTGGGACTTCGCTCCTTGCCTGTGCGTCACCCGCGACGAGCGCTGGGGCCGCTCGTACGAGGCGTTCGGCGAGGACCCGGCGCTGGTCACCGCGATGGAGACCGTGATCAACGGGATGCAGGGCGCGCGCAACGGCAAGGACCTCGACCGCAACGACAAGGTCCTCACCAGCGCCAAGCACTTCGTCGGCGACGGCGGAACCGGGTTCGGCTCCTCGACGACCGGCTCCTACACGATCGACCAGGGCGTCACCAAGGTCACACGGCAGGAGCTGGAGGCAGTGCATCTCGCGCCGTTCGCGGAGGCGGTGAAGCGCGGTACCGGCACGGTCATGCCCTCGTACTCCTCGCTGGAGATCGTGGGCGACGACGCGGGCCCGGTGAAGATGCACGCGAACGCCGAGATGATCAACGGCGTCCTCAAGGACCGCATGGGCTTCGAGGGCTTCGTGATCAGCGACTGGCAGGCCATCGACCAGATCCCCGGCGACTACCCGAGCGACGTGCGCACATCCGTCAACGCCGGCCTCGACATGATCATGGTTCCGACCAACTACCAGGACTTCACGAAGACGCTGAAGGACGAGGTCACGGCCGGCCGCGTCAGCGAGGCCCGTGTCGACGACGCCGTCTCCCGGATCCTGACCCAGAAGTTCAGGCTCGGCCTCTTCGAGCAGCCCTACGCGGACACCACCAACCTCGACGACGTCGGCTCCGCCGAACACCGCGCCGTGGCCCGCGAAGCCGTCGCCAAGTCCCAGGTGCTGCTGAAGAACGACAGTGCGGTGCTGCCGCTGAAGAAGTCCCAGAAGGTCTACGTCGCCGGGTCGAACGCCGACGACCTCGGCAATCAGGCCGGCGGCTGGACCATCAGCTGGCAGGGCTCCTCCGGCGACATCACCACCGGCACCACGATCCTCGCGGGAATGAAGAAGGCCGCCCCCGACGCCACGATCGACTACTCGAAGGACGCCTCCGCCGGCACAGACGGCTACGACGTCGGCGTGGTCGTCGTCGGCGAGACCCCGTACGCGGAGGGCTTCGGCGACGTCGGCAACGGCAACGACCTGGAGCTGACCGCCGCGGACAAGGCCGCTGTCGACACGGTCTGCGCCGCGATGAAGTGCGCCGTCCTGGTCGTCTCCGGCCGCCCGCAGCTCGTCGGAGACCGGCTCGCCGGCATCGACGCGCTCGTCGCGTCCTGGCTGCCCGGCACGGAGGGCGACGGTGTCGCCGACGTCCTGTACGGCAAGCGCCCCTTCACCGGGCAGCTTCCGGTGACCTGGCCCGCGTCGGAGGCGCAGCTGCCGATCAACGTCGGCGACGCGTCGTACGACCCCCAGTTCCCGTACGGCTGGGGCCTGACCACCCTCACCGGGACGCCGGGCGGCGGCGAGCCGACGCTCAAGGCGCTCACGGTCGCCGCCAAGGTCCTCCAGGCCACCGGCCACGGCACGTCCCCGCAGGCCAGGGAACTGGTGGGCAAGGCACGGCTGATCGTCCAGCAGAAGATCGGCTCGGACATCACAGAGGCCGCTGCGAAGCCGTTCGCGGAGGCCGACCACCTGCTGCTCACCGGCAACCCGTCGGGCGCGGTCACCAAGCTGATCGCCGCCTACCGGGCGGGCTGACCCACACCTCGGCGGTGGCATCCGGCAGGGCGGGTGCGCCGCCGACTCGTGCGGGCCGGCGGTGACAGACCGCCGGCCCGCACCGCCGCCGACTCGTGCGGGCCGGCGGTGACAGACCGCCGGCCCGCACCTATGTCTTGTTTGCGGCTGTTCGGGTAGTTTCAAGGCATGAGGACACGGCCGTTCGCTCTTGTGTCGGCCCTCGCGGGGCTGACCCTGTTGCTGCTCCTGGCCCTGGTGCCGGCCTCCGGCGCGGCTGCCAAGGCCTCGGGGCTGTCCGACGTCGCCGCCGCCCTGAAACAGGGTCCGGTGTACGTCCACCCGGCCATGACCGGCCAGCTCTCGCAGTCCGAGGCCGCCTCGCTCGCCACGCAGATCGAGGAAGCCGACAAGCCCGTCTTCGTGGCGGTCCTGCCCGCGACCGCGGAGTTCCCGCCCGACGACCTGCTGCGCAATCTGCGTGCAGAGACCGGCGTCACCGGCCTGTACGGTGTCCGGCTCGGTGACGGCTTCGACGCCGGGGCCGACGCGTCCGTGATGTCCAACCGGGCCGTCGAGAACCTCACCAACGCGGTGAAGGGCGGTGGGTCCGTCGACGCGGCCACCCAGCTCGACAACTTCGTCGACCAGGCGCTGCCCCAGGTCGGCGGCAGCGCTCCGGCCTCCTGGGATCCCGGTTCGGGCGGTGACGAGGGCGCCGGTGCGGGATCGCTGATCGTCCTCGGCGGCGTCCTCGCGGCCGGCGGTGCGGGCGCCTACGCCCTGCTCCGCAACAAGCGCCGCCGCAAGGCGGAGGAGGAGCGGGCCGCACTCGAGAAGCTCCGCGTCGTCGTCGACGAGGACATCACCGCCTTCGGCGAGGAACTCGACCGGCTGGACTTCCACCCCTCGGAGCAGGGCGCGGACGACGCCATGCGCGCCGAGTACGAGCGCGCCCTCGACTCGTACGACACGGCGAAGTCCCGCATGGGCGCCGCGCGGCACCCGGGCGACGTCCGCGGGGTCACCGAGGCCTTGGACGAGGGGCGGTTCGCGCTCGCCGTGCTGGCCGCCCGGCGCGAGGGCCGGCCCATCCCCGAGCGCCGTGCACCCTGCTTCTTCGATCCCCGCCACGGCCTTTCGGTCAAGGACATCTCCTGGGCTCCCGCGGGCGGTGCCGCGCGCGACGTCCCCGCGTGCGCGGCCGACGCGGCGCGCGTCGAGGACGGCCAGGACCCGATGGCCCGCACCGTCGACACGGGCTACGGACGCCGCCCCTACTGGGAGGCCGGCCCCGCCTACGGCCCCTGGGCCGGCGGCTACTTCGGCGGCGGTCTGCTGCCAGGTCTGCTGGTGGGCACGCTGCTCGGCAACATGCTCGCCACACCCGCGTACGCGGGTGACTACGGCGGCGGGGACTACGGCGGCGGCGAGTACTCGGGCGGCGACTTCGACTCGTCCGACTTCGGAGGCAGTGACTGGGGCGGTGGCGGCGGCTTCGGCGGCGGTGGTTTCGACAGCGGCGGAGGCTTCTGACCACTTACCCGGGCACGGCATGTACGGCAACCGTGGGGGCGCGACCCGCAACTGCTACCCAGAGTAGGATTCCCATACGCAGCGTGCTTGTCTCGTGCGCATGCGCAACAGAACCAGGCTCAAAGCCTTCGCCGCCCTCGCCGTCACCACCCTGCTGGCGACGGCCGGACCGCTGACCGCGAGCGCGCAGTCCGTCCCCGTCCCCGAGCTCGCCCCGCTGCACCGCGCGGCGAACGCCGTGCCCGGCCGCTACATCGTGACCCTCGCGGAGAGTGCCGACTCGACCGAGATGACCAGCGAGGTCGGTGTCAGGGCGCTGTTCACCTACACGTCGGTGCTGCGCGGATTCGCCGCCGACCTCACGGCCGACCAGTTGAAGCAGGTCCGGCTGATGCCCGGCGTCACCGCCGTCGAGGAGGACGCCACCGTCTCGGCGCTGGTCCCCGCGCCCTCCCTGGCGCCGGCGCGGTCGTGGGGACTCGACCGGATCGACCAGCGCGAGCTGCCGCTCGACTCCGACTTCACCGCGGCCGGCAGCGGACAGGGCGTCGACGTGTACGTCCTCGACACCGGGATCGACTACGGCCACTCCGAGTTCGGCGGCCGGGCCGTCTTCGGCTACGACGCGATCGGCGACGGCAGGCGCGGCCAGGACTGCCACGGCCACGGAACCCATGTCGCGGGCACCGTCGGGGGCGCCGCCTACGGTGTGGCGCGCAAGGCCTCACTGGTCAGCGTCCGGGTGCTCAACTGCGAGGGCAGGGGCGCCCTGTCGGGGATCATCGCCGGCATGGACTGGGTGGCTGCGAACGCCGAACAGCCCGCCGTGCTCAACGCCTCTCTCGGCAGCGACAGGTCGACCGCTGTGAACAACGCTTCCGACGCGCTCTCGGACAGCGGTGTCCTGCCCGTCGTCGCGGCGGGCAACGAAGCGCGGAACGCCTGCAATGTCTCGCCCGCATCCGCGGAACGCGGGGTCACCGTCGGGGCGACCACTGCCGCCGACCAGGAGACCTACTTTTCCAACTACGGCACCTGCCTTGCGATCTACGCCCCCGGGGCGGACATCGTCTCCGCGAGGATGGGCGGAGGCAGCGTCGCGCTGACCGGCACCTCCATGGCGTCACCACACGTCGCCGGAGTCGCCGCGCTCTACACGTCGAAGCACCCGACGGCGAGCGCGGACGAGGTCGCGGGGTGGCTCGTGGAGCAGTCCACCAAGGACGTGGTGACCGGCATCAGCGCCGGCTCGCCCAACCGTCTGCTCAACACCGGAGGCCTCTGACCCGCCCCCGGCCGTATCGCCCTCCGGCGTCCGCCCGCCTGCCGCAAGCACGGCAGGGGCGGGCGCCGTCGCTCCGGCAGTCGCCCGGCCCCCGAACTCGCCGTCAGTCCCAGAACTCGCCGTGGTCCGGAAGTGCGCCGAAGCGCCCGGGGCCATGACCTTGTCCCCGTGCCTCGGTTGGAGTTCACGCCGACCCGACGAAACGGGTGCTGTCCCGGAAACGCGAAGTGGGCCGCAGAGCGGAGACGCGGGAGCACGTCCGAGCGCCCGCCCGTGCCGAGGGGGCAGGGGCGGGCGCGCTCGTGCTGCGCTCCGGCGCAGTGGGTCAGGCGGCCTTGATCGCGGAGATGTCGAAGGTCAGCTTCACCTTGTCGCTGACCATCACACCGCCGGCCTCCAGGGCCGCGTTCCAGGTCAGGCCCCAGTCGGAGCGCAGGATCTCGGTGCTGCCCTCGAAGCCGACGCGCTCGCTGCCGTAGACGTCGGTGGCCGAGCCCTGGAACTCCAGGTCGATGCCGAGCGGACGGGTCACGTCCTTGATCGTGAGGTCGCCCGTGATGCGGTACTTGTCGCCGCCCACCTGCTCGGCGCCGGTGGAGCGGAACGTCATCTTCGGGAACTGCTCGGCGTCGAAGAAGTCGCCGCTGCGCAGGTGGGCGTCGCGGTCGGCGATACCCGTGTCGACGGAGGCGATGGCGACCTCGATGGAGGCGGTGGACCGGGAGGGGTCCGTGCCGTCCAGGAACAGCGTGCCCTCGTGCTCGCCGAAGGTGCCGCGGACGTTGGTGACCATGGCGTGCCGGACGGTGAAGCCGATGCTGCTGTGTGCGGGGTCAATGGTGTATTCGCCGGTCAGCGCTGTCAGTGCCGGGTCCACCTGCGGCGTGGTGGCGGCGGTGTCGAGGACGGCGACGTCGGTGGTGCGGCGGTTGAAGAGGCCCATGACTGCTCCTTGGGGACGGTGCGCCGGGAGCTCCCTGCGCAGTTGTTTAAGCTTCAACGAAGTCGACTGTAGGCCTATTCCGTACAATATTCAACTTCTTCGGGGTGGTGAACCCAGAGCTTCATCCGGAAGACGGGTACGCCCTCTGGCGGACGCGCGTAGAACTCGGGCACCATCTGTCTGCTCCACCTGCACAGCCGTCCCACCGGAAGCACGGTCCACAGCGGTCACCAGCAGGAGGGATCCCCCATGAAAATCCGCTCGGTCCTCAGCGCGCTCGCGCTCGTCACCGGCGCGCTCTTCGCCCCCGGTTTCGGCGTACTCACCACGGCCACCGACGCGCATGCCGCCACCAAGATCAGCCACTCCACGGCGACCTCGATGTTCCGCTCGTCAGGGATCACCTGGTCCTCGTCAGGGGGCTGTTCGAACCGCAACAACCCGACCTGTACGTCCTTCGAGCAGCTCAACCTCGCCACGGCGAAGGGAGCCCAGACCCTCAGAAGCGCCAGCGGCTGTGCCCTCAACATCACCGGTGGCACCGAGACCGGCCATGCGGGCGGCACGTACTCGCACTGGAACGGCTACAAACTCGACTACTCCAAGTACACGTGCGTCGGCAACTACATCAAGAACACCTTCACCTACATCGGCGTCCGTGGAGACGGCGCGCCCCAGTGGAAGTCCGGCTCCGGCAACATCTACGCGGACGAGGGCAACCACTGGGACGTGACGTACTACAACTGCGGCGGCTGCTGATCCGAATCAGTGACGGCATGACGACATCAGTGACGGCATGACGACGTGCGGGCGTCCGGCCCCCCGGACCGGACGCCCGCACGGGCATCAAGGGATACGTACGCTCAGGACCCGACGCTCACCGTGAAGCGCCTCGGATTCCCGTCGTGCGCCGCGCCGGAGACGTCGGGCTGCCCGTCCGGGCGGACGTCGTCGTACGGGAAGGCGTATCCGATCGGGGAGTTGGCGTGGACGACACGCGACCAGTGGTTCGTCGACGGGTCGCGGTAGTAGTCGGCCGCGGTCGCGCCGTTCGGCTGTTCCGGGTGGGTCAGCAGGGTGGTCCGGTTGAACGCCGCCGAGATCCGGGCCAGTAGGGCCTTCTTGTCGTCCGGGTCGTTCGGGTTGTTGGCGAACGGGCCGTGGTTGCAGGTGAAGATGTCCCGCGATGACGGCCTGGCGAAGGTGTGGCCGCCCTGGAAGGTCAGCACATCACCGTTGACCCGCCCGGCGAGCACGCCTCGCCCGCCCTGCAGGTCCACCCGGAGATCCTCCGCGCGGTACTTGTCCCACACCCGGTCGACATACGCGTCGAAGACGTCACGGAAGGGCATCTCGGCCGGGCGTTCGAAGTAGGGCGCCATCAGCGTCTGTGGCGAGATCGCCCGCAGGACCTGGCCTTCGCCGCCCCGGATCACCAGCTTGTCCCACGGCTGCCCGTCCCGGCCCGCCTGGGCGATCAGGTCGGCCGTGATCTGCTCCAGCGCCCCGTCGGGGAGCGGGGCGACCGCGTGGGTCGCGTCGCCGGTGAGCGTGAGGCCGATGGGCAGCGCTGTCACCAGGTCGACGTAGCTGATGTTGGCGTACAGCTGCGAGGAGTTGAAGGTGAACTCGCAGAACGACCAGATGCGGCCGTAGTTGGGGTCGGCCGGTGTGGCGAAGGCCGGTTCCACCAGGGACGGGCCGGGGTTGACGAAGAAGTCCAGCTTGTTGTCGCGGACGAAGTAGACCCGCGCGCCGAACATCCGCGGCAGCGTCAGGACCACCGGACCCTCGCCGGCGGCACGCAGCGGGATGGAACAGTCGACGCCCAGCGGGGTCTGCGGCGCGGAGGGGGAGGACGGCTTGTGGACACTGCCGTCGGCGCGCAGCAGTACCCAGTCGCCGGTGCCGTCCTCGTGGCCGGTGACGTAGGCGTGGACCGTGCCGGGCAGGGACGAGTTCTCCAGGGCGAGTTCGCAGGTGGCGGGCGCGGCGCCCGCGTCGGGGCTGAGAGCGCTTCCCCAGGCGGGGTAGGTGAGCGCTGTGGCGGTGGCGGCAGCGCCGGTAAGGAACGTACGGCGGGATATCACGGGATGAACTCCTGCTGTTGTGGGGGGAGTCCCACTCTCGCCACGGGTGGGGCGGTCGTCAAGAGTTGTTGCTGAGAGCGCTCTCAATTCGCCGGTACTTTCACAAGGCGCCGCCTCCGGAGGGCGACTTGGACTAACGCTCGGCGGTTGTTGGACTGCCGGACGCGGCCGTCACCGACTTCGTTGACGCCGCGAAGAACGGACGACTACTCAGTTCCCATGCCTCGTAGACACCGTGCGGCCTGCGCGCTGGCCGTCGCCTCCTGTGCCGTGTTCGCCCTGGCCGGGCCCGCACACCCGGCACCACCGGCCGACGGGCCCGGAGCCGTGTCGGCGTCCGGTGCCGGGCCCGTCCTCAGCTCCGGCCGGCTCTCGGTGAGCGTCGCCGACGACTTCCCCCGCGTCCTGTCGTACACCGATCGCGCGTCCGGCGCCTCGCTGCTCGGCAGCACCGCCCCCGTCACCGAAGTGACCCTCAACGGCACGCCGTACGAGGTCCGTCTCGACGCCCCGCCCCATGTCGAGCGGGCGGCTGCGCGCTACACCCTCGTCTTCCCGGAGCTGCCCGCCGTCGAGATGGACGCCGTCCTGTCGGTCTCGGGCAGTGCCGTGACGTTCAAGGTGACCGCAGTCCGCGACAGCGACGCCTTCCGGGTCGGCACGATCGACATACCGGGTCACGACCTGGTGTCCGTGGGCAGTACGGAGCGGGGCGCGGCCACCGCGTTCACCCGGCTCGACCCCGACTCGACGCGGACCGCGGACGTCTTCACGGAGGTCACCGCCGCGACCCCCGCCGACGCGGCCCCGGTGGGTGCCTCGTACGCCATCGTCAACACCGGCAAGCTCGCCGCCGCCGTCGAGTCCAACTCCTCCTACGACAGGCCCAGCGGTCCGACCGGCGGCGACGACGCCCGCTTCTGGCACCGGGCGACCAAGGACGCGGACGGTTCCACGCGCGTGGGCGTCTGGTCGGGGCAGTGGACGTACCGCGGGGCAGGCGCACCGAAGCCGGAGAGCGGCGACAACCTGCCCTGGGCGAAGGTCGTGGTCACGCCCGACGCCAACGGTGATCGCAACGTCGACTGGCAGGACGGCGCCATCGCCTTCCGCTCCATCGGCATCACCGCACCCGGCAGCAAGGACACCGCGGACCGCGTGGTCACCCACATCCCGTTCAACTTCGCCAGCCAGGCCACCCACCCCTTCCTGCGCACCCTCGACGACGTCAAGCGCATCTCGCTCGCCACCGACGGGCTCGGCCAGCTGGCCGTGCTCAAGGGCTACGGCTCGGAGGGCCACGACTCGGCCCACCCGGACTACGGCGGCAACTACAACAAGCGCGCCGGCGGACTCACCGACCTCAACAAGCTCCTCGAGGCCGGCGAGGAGTGGGGCGCGACCTTCGGCGTGCACGTCAACGCCACCGAGTCCTACCCTGAGGCGAACGCCTTCGACGAGAAGCTCGTCGACAAGACGAAGCCGGGCTGGAACTGGCTCAACCAGAGCTACTACATCGACCAGCGACGCGACATCAACAGCGGCGACCTGGCCGCACGCTTCCAGCAGCTGCGCGACGAGACCCACCGCAACCTGAACTTCCTCTACATCGACGTCTACTACTCGCACGGCTGGATCGCCGACAAGACGATGCAGGCGGTCCAGAAGCAGGGCTGGAGCGTCGGCACGGAATGGTCCGACAAGTTCGAGCGGGCGTCGCTGTGGTCCCACTGGGCCAACGACCTCGACTACGGCGGCGTCACCAACAAGGGCCTCAACTCGCAGATCATCCGTTTCATCCGCCACAGCGAGAAGGACATCTGGAACAACCACCCGGTCCTCGGCCAGAGCGCCCTCGAGGACTTCGAGGGCTGGACCGGCGAGACCGACTGGGACGCCTTCTACGACAATGTCTGGCAGCGCGACCTGCCCGCCAAGTACCTCCAGCAAGAACGGATCACCCGCTGGAACGGCAACGACCTCCGCTTCACCGGCGGCCTGCGCGGCACCGTGGAGGACGGCCGCCGTACCTTCTACGACCACGACCGCAAGGTCCTGGACGGCGACCGCTACCTGCTCCCGTGGGACGGCGGCAGAAAGCTGTACCACTACAACAAGGCCGGTGGCACCACGAGTTGGGGCGTGACCGGCGACGGGGGGTACACCGTCCACAAGCTCACCGACAACGGCCGGGTGAAGACCGGCACCGTACGCCCGAAGGACGGCAGGATCACGCTCACCGCCACCGCCGGACAGCCGTACGTGCTCTACCCCGACGACGCCCCCGAGCAGCGTGACGCCCGCTGGGGCGAGGGTGGCCCGGTCGCCGACCCCGGTTTCAACGACGCCGGCCTCGGCGCCTGGAACCGGCAGGGCACGGTCGGCCGGGACACCGACGACCAGGGCCGCAACAGCGCCGCGCTCGACGGCCCCACGGCCTCCGCCCTCTCGCAGCGCATCAAGGGCCTCGAGGCGGGCGAGCGGTACACCGCGTCCGCATGGATCGAGGTCGAGCCCGACGCCTCCCGCCGTACAACCCTGTCCATCGGCGGCAGGAGCGTGGCCGTCGAACGCTCCACCGCCAGGAACCAGGTCGCCGCCTCCGACTGGCACGGCACGTACTTCCAGCGCGCCAAGGTCGGTTTCACCGCGCCGAAGGGCACGACGACGCTGAAGATCGAGGCCGGGGCCGGCCACGACGCTCGGGTGCGGATCGACGACGTGCGCATCGTCGCCAACGCGCCCGCCACCAGGCCCGGATCGCTCGTCCACGAGGACTTCGAGGCCGTGGATCAGGGTTGGGGCCCCTTCCTCAAGGGCGACGCGGGCGGTGCCACCGACCCGCGCACCCATGTGAGCCAACTGCACGCCCCGTACACCCAGGCCGGCTGGAACGGGAAGCTGATCGACGACGTGCTCGGCGGCAAGGAGTCCCTCAAGGCCCACGACGAGAACACTGGCCTGGTGTACCGGACCGCGCCCTGGACCGTACCGATGAAGGACGGGCACAGCTACCGGGTGGAGTACGACTACCAGTCCAGCCACGCCGGCGCCTACGAGTGGGTCACCGGCTACGACCGGGCCACCGGCGGCTCCGTCGAGCGCCGCCGCACCCCCGTCGGCCGGCAGGGGGCACCTCCCAGCGGTAGCCGGGGGAGCTCCACCGGCCACTTCTCCGAGACGGTGACAGCGGGCTGCGGCGACACCTGGACGGGGCTGCGCAAGCGTGGCGACGCTCCGGACGGTGCGGACTTCGTGCTGGACGCCTTCACGGTCACCGACCTCGGCCCGGCCGCGGAGCGGGCCGCCTGCGGCACGCTCGGCGTGAGTGCCCCGCCCACCCTCGAACCCGGCGAGAAGAACGAGGTCGAGGCCGTCTTCACCAACGACGAGACGACCGCCGCCGCCCGTGTGGAGCTGGCCCTCCGACTGCCCGAGGGGTGGAAGGCGGAACCGACCGGCCCGGTGTCCTTCGAAACCGTCGCACCCGGCGCCAAGGCCACCGGGACATGGCAGGTCACACCGCCCGTCGACGCCGAGTACCGCGCGTACTCCATCGGCTCGACCGCTACGTACACCGTGGGCGGCTCCGCGCGGAAGCTCACCGCCGCGACCTCTGTCCGCACCCTTCCGCCGCCGCCGGCCGCCGACGCCTGGGCGAGCGACCTCGACTGGACGTCCGCCGAGAACGGCTGGGGCCCGGTCGAGCGCGACCTGTCCAACGGCGAAACCGGCACCGGTGACGGCAGCCCGCTCAGGATCGGGGGAGTGACCTACGACAAGGGGCTCGGCAGCCACGCGCCGGCGAAGGTCCGGTACTACCTGGGCGGAAAGTGCACCTCCTTCACCGCGGACCTGGGCGTGGACGATGTCCAGACGTCGCGCGGGAGCGTGCGCTTCAGTGTCCTGGCCGACGGCACGGAGAAGGCCGCCTCCCCGGTGCTGAAGGCCACGGACGCGGCCTGGCCGCTGATCGCGGACGTCACGGGCGCCGACTACGTCGAGTTGATCGTCGGCGACGGCGGTGACGGCAACGGCAACGACCACGCCGACTGGGGCGACGCCCGCTTCCATTGCGGGAGCTGAGCATTTCCGGTGGGAGCTGAGTGCCTCCGGCGGGCGGCCCGGTACGGTGGGCCGGCCGCCGAATTAACCCGACCGGAGTATGCGGCGTGTCCGGGCTGTGAGGTGGCTCTCAGCCGACGTGCTTGTCGGACCCCGACAAAGGACAGCTGGCCTGAGCTGGTGGTTGGCGCTCTGTGCGGAATGGTTCTGTCGAAGGCCGACAGGAGAACGGGCGCGAGACTGTACAGAGTCGACGGCAGGGTTTTCTTGGTCGGATCCGTAGGGTCGATGCATGACCGTTTTGGACGAGACCACCAGCGAGCCGACCGACGCCCGGGGCCGGGTGGCCGAGCTGCAGGCGCTGCGCGAGCAGGCCGTGCGCGGGCCGAGTGAGAAGGCGACCGAGGCGCAGCATGCCAAGGGGAAGCTGACGGCGCGTGAGCGGATCGCTCTGCTGCTGGACGAGGGCTCGTTCCGTGAGGTGGAGCAGCTGCGCCGGCATCGTGCGCAGGGTTTCGGGCTGGAGGCGAAGAAGCCGTACACCGACGGTGTGATCACCGGTTGGGGCACGGTGGAGGGCCGGACGGTCTTCGTGTACGCGCACGATTTCCGGATCTTCGGCGGTGCGCTGGGCGAGGCGCACGCCACGAAGATCCACAAGATCA